>NZ_JBYEZL010000002.1:0-1614102 GCF_057624735.1 Bacillus sp. LQ01
TCAAGAGGTTAGGGGTTCGACTCCTCTCGGGCGCGCTTTTATTAACGGGAAGTGGCTCAGCTTGGTAGAGCACCTGGTTTGGGACCAGGGGGTCGCAGGTTCAAATCCTGTCTTCCCGATATTCCTAAAAAACATGGGGCCTTAGCTCAGCTGGGAGAGCGCCTGCCTTGCACGCAGGAGGTCAGCGGTTCGATCCCGCTAGGCTCCACTTATATTAATATCATTTATGGCGGTGTAGCTCAGCTGGCTAGAGCGTACGGTTCATACCCGTGAGGTCGGGGGTTCGATCCCCTCCGCCGCTACCATAAAGGACCTTTAGCTCAGCTGGTTAGAGCAGACGGCTCATAACCGTCCGGTCGTAGGTTCGAGTCCTACAAGGTCCACCATTAGACGTATATATCTCGGAGGTATACCCAAGTTCGGCTGAAGGGATCGGTCTTGAAAACCGACAGGCGGCGAGAGTCGCGCGGGGGTTCGAATCCCTCTACCTCCTCCATTTTTTTCTAAAGTGAATATTTTATCATCGCGGGGTGGAGCAGCACGGTAGCTCGTCGGGCTCATAACCCGAAGGTCGCAGGTTCAAATCCTGTCCCCGCAACCAAATGGTCCCGTGGTGTAGTGGTTAACATGCCTGCCTGTCACGCAGGAGATCGCCGGTTCGACCCCGGTCGGGACCGCCATTTTTTACATAAAGGCTCGGTAGCTCAGTCGGTAGAGCAGAGGACTGAAAATCCTCGTGTCGGCGGTTCGATTCCGTCCCGAGCCACCATTTTGAAATCGCGAGCCGACTTAGCTCAATTGGTAGAGCAACTGACTTGTAATCAGTAGGTTGGGGGTTCAAGTCCTCTAGTCGGCACCACTTTCAAAATGAGCCATTAGCTCAGTTGGTAGAGCATCTGACTTTTAATCAGAGGGTCGAAGGTTCGAGTCCTTCATGGCTCACCATTTACAATTTAATGCGGGTGTAGTTTAGTGGTAAAACAAGAGCCTTCCAAGCTCTGGTCGAGAGTTCGATTCTCTTCACCCGCTTTTTAATTATGGGCCTATAGCTCAGCTGGTTAGAGCGCACGCCTGATAAGCGTGAGGTCGATGGTTCGAGTCCATTTAGGCCCACCATAATTGTTCCGCAGTAGCTCAGTGGTAGAGCTATCGGCTGTTAACCGATCGGTCGTAGGTTCGAGTCCTACCTGCGGAGCCATATTTATAGAGAAGTACCCAAGTGGCTCAAGGGGCTCCCCTGCTAAGGGAGTAGATCGCGAACGCGGTGCGAGGGTTCGAATCCCTTCTTCTCTGCCAGAACTGGCCCGTTGGTCAAGTGGTTAAGACACCGCCCTTTCACGGCGGTAACACGGGTTCGAATCCCGTACGGGTCATACTAAAAGAGATAGCATAATCTGCTATCTCTTTTTTTGTTGTATAAAAGTGAACTTTGGATAGTCTGCTTTTTTATGCAATAGAAGAAATATGAAGTATGGGCTGTTGCAGTTGGGTATATAGAGCCGTAAATACAATTATGTTGTTTATTTGGGCCTGTATGAATATGAAGGAACTATCTATCTAAAATGATACCTCAAGTTGAACTTTTACCCCAGCTGTATGGCTGTAGCCTCCTACACTTGGAGAAACCGATGAAAATACATCCGGGAGCTACTGTGGAAAATAAATAATATATAGAAGAAGCTGCCTCTCAATAGGGTGACCTACTGGAGACAGCTTTTTTATGTTGTCATTATTGTCGAGTTTTGTCGGTAAGTCGATATATTGCAAAAATCGCTGATATAATTTGAGTTACGATCGATAAATTTTAATAATCGCTGATATATTTGGAGTTACGGTCGATATATTCTAAAAATCGCCGATATAATTTCACTTACCAATGAAAACCACAAGAAAAACCCTTTCACAATCTAAAGAAAACGCCTCCATTGAAATGGATTCCACACCTATTCCAATAACTTTACACTCTATGTGAAAAAGTTCACAAATAGGTCATAATTTGTGAAGTAATTCACAATAATACGTGCTACAATATGAATGTAAAGAAGTTAAACAACATTAAATTAGTATTTTAATTAATTACTTAAACAATCATAAAAAAATATATGTGAACAATAGAGAGGGGAAATTACCATGAAAAAAGGTATCAATCGTGTAGTATTAGTAGGAACAGGAGCTGTAGGTTGTAGTTACGCTTACTCAATGATCAACCAAGGTGTAGCTGAAGAATTCGTATTAGTAGATGTTAATGAAGCAAAAGCAGAAGGGGAAGCAATGGACTTAAGCCATGCGGTACCATTCTCTCCATCACCAACAAAAGTTTGGAGCGGTAGCTATGCAGATTGTAAAGATGCAGATTTAGTTGTTATCACTGCTGGGTTACCACAAAAGCCAGGTGAAACTCGTTTAGACTTAGTTGAGAAAAATACAAAGATCTTTAAACAAATCGTTCGGGGCATTATGGATAGCGGATTCGATGGAATCTTCTTAATTGCAACTAATCCAGTTGATATTTTAACTTACGTAACTTGGAAAGAATCTGGTTTACCGAAAGAGCGCGTAATCGGTTCTGGTACTACTTTAGACTCTGCTCGTTTCCGTTACATGTTAGGTGACTACTTAGATGTAGATCCACGTAACGTTCATGCTTACATCGTTGGTGAACACGGTGACACTGAACTTCCAGTATGGAGCCACGCTACTATCGGTGTACAAAAATTAGAAACAATCTTAGCTAACAACGAACAGTACAAACAAGAAGACTTAGACAAAATCTTCGAAAACGTACGTGATGCAGCTTACCATATCATCGAGCGTAAAGGTGCAACTTACTACGGAATCGGTATGTCACTACTTCGTGTAACTAAAGCAATCTTAAACAACGAGAACAGCGTATTAACTGTATCTGCATACCTTGAAGGTCAATACGGCGAGAAAGATGCTTACGTAGGTGTTCCAGCTGTAATTAACCGCGAAGGTGTACGTGAAATCGTAGAACTTGAGCTAAATGAAGAGGAAAAAGTGAAGTTCGCTCATTCTGTAAAAGTATTAAAAGAAACAATGGCACCAGTACTATAATAATTGCTAAATAATTCAGAGGTGGGAAACTGCTTCTTACCTCTGAACTTATATAATTTAATATAAATTCCTTTTCCGGTTTCCCTTGTATATCCCCAATATACCCCTTTTGCTGGATAAGGGTCGTTTATAGAAAAGAGCACTCTATTTTACGTAGAGTGCTCTTTATTATTCCGCTATTTGCCGGGCAGTAAAAACCCACTGATTAAAGTTTCATTTTATTATTTTTTAGGTGTTAATCCTAATTTCTTTAAAATATCTGCCAGTGTACCGCTTTTGGATTTTTCTACAGGTGTTTGTGATTTAGATGCATCTGGACCTTTTTTCAAGAAGTTCCTTTCAACGAAGCGAATATCTTTTTCGTCGACAATACCATCTTTATTAAGGTCTCCGTCTTTTACAGTTACTCCTTTTTTACCATAGTTGCTAGCGATAATTTCAGCATCTTTAATATCGATTACTTTATCAGCATTTACATCGCCGGTAAGGTTTTCATCAGGTCTTGCATAATAATATTGGCCAAGCAGCTTACCGTCTTTTTCAGTACCAAGTTTCATTGTTAGGCGGCTTGTTAAATGTCCTGGCACCTCTACATATAAGTTATAGTCGTGTTTATTAACTGGAAGTCCATTTAGTTTGAAGTATCCGTATTTATCTAGTGAGCCTTCAAACTTATGACGGTAAGAATCAGTCGCATATACTTTTAGGCCAAGCTTTGTATAATCGAACTTTTCATCTAAATATTCGCGTTCATTTAAGAACGCACCAGGTTTAATATTTCCTTCTACTAGTGAGTTTAAGGACATAACTGAGAATGTTTGATCTTGAAGTACACGCATTCTATTTGGTTCTGATTCACCTTGTTTCCAGTAAACAAAAATTGGTGACTCTAATTGAGCGTTTGCTTCATAAAATTCATCATTTTCTGCTTTGAAAGTTACATCAATGAACGGGAAATCACCATCTAATCCAGCAAAGTTTTTGTCATCGATAGCGCCGCCAACTGTAACAAAACCTGCCTCTAATTTCGGTTCATTTACTTTTGCGGTTACTCCTTTTTCGGAAAGTAGCTTTTCAAAAGCAGGATTAAATTTCGCATTTCAATAACATTGTGACAAAAAATATTGAGAAACATTTTTTTATGACAGATTATTTTGTTTTGATTTTGAGTGGAAAATAGCATGAAAAATAGGATAAACATAATAAAATAAAGGTTGAGAAAAAATAATTGGTAAAAATATAGAAGAATAATAAAGCGTTTTCAATGAATATTCGTCAAAATTCGATATTTTACACGGAAATGTGAAGAAAAACTAACATTTTTAAGAAAAAAACGAATGTTTTTTATAAATTAACAAGGATATTGCAGTTTTTCGCAGAAATAGTTAAAGTATAAAAAATTCTGTCATCTAAGTGAGGTGAGCATATTGAGTGTAATAAATTGTGAAGAAGTGAAACGAGATGAGTTTCATACAGAAAAGTACTATGAAAGTTATAACATCTTTGGCGCACATGTTGTGACGGAAGATGAGATTCAAGGGGTACGATTTACAGTCTGGGCTCCTCATGCGAAAGCAATGAGTGTTGTTGGAGATTTTAATGAGTGGGATTATGAGCAACATAAGATGCTACAAGTGACAGAAGAAGGGATTTGGTCCTTATTTATACCGCATATTGAAGAAGGAGAAATATATAAATATGCGATTGAAACGTTGGCTGGTGACGTCATTTTAAAGGCAGATCCGTATGCTATATATGCAGAAGTAAGACCGAATACGGCATCTGTAGTTTTTGATATAAAAGGATATGAATGGAATGATAAAAACTGGAATCGTAAGAAAAAGAAAAAACCGATTTATAAAGAAGCGATGACAGTTTATGAATTACATTTTGGTTCTTGGAAAAAGAAAGAAGATGGAACACTATATTCTTACAGGGAAATGGCAGAAGAACTCATTCCGTATGTGGTGGAACATCAATTTACACATATTGAAATTATGCCGCTTGTTGAGCATCCATATGATCGTTCTTGGGGATATCAAGGAACGGGATATTATGCAGCGACGAGTAGATTTGGTACACCGCATGATTTAATGTATTTTGTCGACGAGTGTCATAAATATGGAATCGGTGTCATTTTAGATTGGGTACCGGGGCATTTTTGTAAAGATGCTCACGGTTTATATTTGTTTGATGGCACACCGACCTATGAATATAAAGATAAAGATGTACAAGAAAATCTAGTATGGGGAACTGTCAATTTTGATTTAGGAAAGAGAGAGGTACGTAATTTCTTAATTTCAAATGCGTTATTTTGGATGAGATATTTCCATATTGATGGTTTCAGAGTAGATGCAGTTGCGAACATGTTGTACTGGAATAAAGAAGGACAAGAGCAAAGTAATGAGTACGCTGTGTCATTTTTACGGGAGTTAAATGAAGCAGTGTTTGCAGAGGATGAAGATTTTCTTATGACGGCAGAGGATTCAACAGCTTGGCCACTTGTAACAGCACCAACGTATGAAGGTGGGCTTGGATTCAATTACAAATGGAATATGGGCTGGATGAATGACGTGCTGAAATATATGGAGTGTGCGCCAGAGTACAGAAAATATATTCATGAGAAAATGACGTTCTCTTTACTATATGCTTACTCTGAAAACTTCATATTACCCCTTTCTCATGATGAAGTCGTTCATGGGAAAAAGTCGTTATTAAATAAAATGCCAGGTGATTACTGGGATAAGTTTGCTCAGCTTCGTTTGTTATATGGATATTTCTTTACTCACCCAGGAAAGAAATTACTTTTCATGGGAGGAGAATTCGGGCAGTTTGATGAGTGGAAAGACCTTGAAGATTTAGATTGGAATTTACATGATTTTGAAATGCATCGTTATATGCATGATTACTTTAAAGAGCTCATAGCATTGTATAAGCGCTCAAAACCACTTTGGCAGCTTGATCATTCGCCTGAAGGTTTTCAGTGGATTGATGCTAATAATAACGAGCAAAGTATTTTCTCGTTTATCCGCCAAGGGGATAAACAAGAAGATGCGTTAGTTATCGTATGTAATTTTACGAAAGCTACATATGAAAACTATAAAGTAGGTGTACCAGATTTCGAGTATTATAACGAGATTTTAAACAGTGATGCACAGCAATATGGCGGTTCGGGACAAGTGAATAAGAAACGTCTTAAGACGATTCTAGAACCGTACCATAATCAAGCAGCACATGTAGAGATTACAATTCCACCATTTGGCGTATCCATATTACGACCAGTGAAGACGAGAAAGGGGAGCAAAAAACAAGATGGCTCAAAAACAAAAGTGCGTAGCAATGTTACTAGCAGGGGGAAAAGGTAGTCGTTTAAGTGCATTAACAAAGAATTTAGCCAAGCCAGCTGTTCCATTTGGTGGTAAATATCGCATTATTGATTTTACGCTAAGTAACTGTGCGAATTCTGGTATTGAAACGGTTGGGATTTTAACGCAATATCAACCACTCGAACTTCATAATTATATCGGAATCGGAAATGCGTGGGATTTAGACCGAGTAAACGGTGGGGTCACAGTCTTACCTCCTTATGCGGAGTCTTCAGGGGTTAAGTGGTATACAGGTACGGCAAGTGCCATTTATCAAAACTTAAACTATTTAAGTCAGTATGAACCGGAGTATGTTCTCATTTTATCAGGCGACCATATTTATAAAATGGATTACAGTAAGATGCTAGATTACCATATTCAGAAAGAATCGGACGTATCCATTTCTGTTATTGAAGTACCTTGGGATGAAGCGAGTCGCTTTGGCATTATGAATACAAATGAAGAAATGGAGATTGTTGAGTTTGAAGAGAAACCACAATTTCCAAGAAGTAATCTTGCATCAATGGGAATCTATATTTTTAATTGGTCAATTTTGAAAGAGTATTTAGAGATGGATGCAAGAAACCCTGAATCTAGTAACGATTTTGGAAAAGACGTACTTCCGCTTTTATTGGATGAAGGGAAGAAGCTAATGGCGTATCCGTTTGAAGGATATTGGAAAGATGTTGGAACGGTGAAGAGCTTATGGGAAGCGAATATGGATTTGCTTCGCGATGAAACATCACTGAATTTAAACGATCGTAATTGGCGTATTTACTCTGTCAATCCAAACGAACCGCCTCAATATATTGCTGAAAAGGCGAAAGTAGAAGAATCGCTTATTAACGAAGGGTGCGTCATTGAAGGGGACGTGAAGCATTCTGTGTTATTCCAAGGAGTGACGGTGGAAGAAGGAAGTATGGTGATTGATTCTGTCGTTATGCCAGGGGCTAAGATTGGTAAAAATGTTGTGATTGAAAGAGCGATTGTTGGATCAGAAATGGTTATCGAGGATGGAACAATCATTCGTCCAGAAAAGAATGTTGACGATGTAGTATTAATTGCTGAAGGGAAATAGAAAAGGGGGATGAAATGAATGGGAGAAAAAATGTTAGGGATTATTAATGCAACGGGAAGTTTTCCTTCCTTAAAGAAAGTAACAGGGCATCGTTCACTAGCGGCGTTACCGTTTGGGGGCCGTTATCGACTCATTGATTTCATGCTTTCAAATATGGTGAATTCTAGTATTCATAGTGTGGCAGTTTTTACAAGCCATAAAAATCGTTCGTTAATGGACCATGTTGGTTCAGGAAAACAGTGGGATTTAGATAGAAAACGAGACGGACTATTTTTATTCCCGCCAAACTGCCAATGTGACCAAGATGAATTTGGGTCTTTTGCACACTTTAGAAGACATATTGATTATTTTCTAAGAAGCAGAGAAGAGTACGTTGTTATTACGAATAGCCATCTCGTAACAGCATTAAATTTTCAAGCGGTGTTAGAGCGACATATACATACGGCAGCTGATATTACGGAAGTTTGCCATGAAGGGGTTTCACTTCAAACATATGTGTTAAAGAAACAATTATTGTTAGACTTATTTGAGTCATATAAAGATGTGGAACAATACAGTTTATTTGATGTAGTGAGAGAAAAGCGCGGGAAATCATTACACATTGCTACATATGAACATACTGGATATGTAGCAATTATTGACTCGATTGAAAGTTACTATAAACATAGCTTAGAAATTTTGCAACCTGCTATTTGGAAGCAATTATTTAAGAAAGAAGCACCGATCTTTACGAAAGTAAAAGATGAGCCACCAACTCGTTATTTAAAGGGTGCAGTCGTGAAAAATACAATGATTGCAAACGGTAGTATTATTGAAGGGGAAGTCGAAAACAGTGTTGTTTCCCGTTCAGTTAAAATTGGAAAAGGTTCAATTATTCGTAACAGTATTATTATGCAAAAGAGCCAAATTGGAGATAACTGTATAATAGATGGTGTTATTATTGATAAAGACGTGAAAATTGGTGACGGTGTCGTATTAAAAGGAAACGCCGATGGGCCGTATGTTGTAGAAAAAGGAAGCGTACAAAACAGTACGATTAATAGTTATTCTTAAAAGAATCAGTGGGGGTCTTCCTCCACTGATTAAAGTTTTAATTCAAATGAAAACTCGAAGGGAGGAAGCTGCAAGAGGAGTAATAAAAACTTTTCGCGCAGTGGGACAACAAGTGAATATTTTATTTGCAGTATCAGAATGTGTACCGTTTGTGAAATCGGGAGGATTAGCTGATGTAGCGGGTGCGCTCCCAAAAGAGCTGAAAAAATTAGGAGTGGACGTTCGTATTATACTTCCGAATTATAGTCTCATTCCGCAAAAGTTAAGAGATGGATGTACGTTACATAAAGTAATTAACGTCCCGCTTGGGTGGAGAAATCAATATTGTGGAATTTTAAAAGGTGAGCAAGACGGAATTACGTATTACTTAATAGATAATGAATATTATTTTAAGAGAGATTCTCTGTATGGTCATTATGATGACGGAGAGCGTTTTTCTTATTTCTCAAAAGCGGTGTTAGAGTGTATTCCGCACCTTGATTTTGAAGTGGATGTTCTTCATAGCCACGATTGGCATACGGCTATGGTTAATTTCTTACTTCGTGAAAAGTATCAAGATAACCCGTTATATGAGCGTATTAAAACGGTATATACAATTCATAACTTACAGTTCCAAGGTGTATTTCCTCCTGAAGTAATGTACGACTTGTTAGAACTTGGTGATGAATATTTCCACAGTGAGCAGTTAGAGTTTTATGGGAATGTGAACTTTATGAAGGGCGGTATTATCGCTTCGGATCAAATTACAGCGGTGAGCCCGACGTATAAAGAAGAAATTCAATATGAATTTTTCGGTGAGAAGTTAGATGGATTACTGCGAAAATATAATGATAAGCTTAGCGGTATTGTAAATGGCATTGATACGAGCGTATATAATCCAGAAACGGATTCGTATATTAAGGCTCAGTATGATGCAGAGTCATTATATGAAAAAAGTGAAAATAAACGCGCTTTGCAGCGTTATTTTGGTTTGCCAGAAAAAGAGGATACACCAATTATTTCAATGGTAACGAGATTAACGAAGCAAAAAGGGCTTGATTTAGTACGTACTGTATTCCGCGAACTAATGGAAGAAGATGTACAATGTATTATTTTAGGTTCAGGTGATTCGGAATATGAGCAATTCTTTGAGTGGATGGCATATGAGTATCCGGAGAAGGTAAAAGTTTATATCGGATTTAATGAAGAATTAGCTCACCAAGTGTATGCGGGAAGCGATTTGTTTTTAATGCCATCGCTGTTTGAACCGTGTGGACTTGGACAACTTATCGCATTAGCGTACGGTACGATTCCAATTGTAAGAGAAACAGGTGGATTAAACGATACAGTACATTCTTATGATGAAGAAACAGGCGAAGGAAATGGTTTCAGTTTCACGAATTTTAATGCACATGACATGCTGCATACGATTCATCGTGCAATTGAATTCTATCACGATAAACCGGTATGGGAGCAGCTTGTAAAACAAGCGATGACTGAAGATTATAGCTGGGAGCAATCGGCTCTTGCTTATAAGGAATTGTATAAAAGTCTCATGGAATAACATGTAGGTGGTGAAAAAATGTTTACTCATGTTGAAAGTTTTAAATCAACTTTTCTAGAAAAGTTAGAGACGATGTATGGGAAAAGTTTCAAAGATTCTACAACTCGTGATCAATATAATACGCTCGGCCATATGGTACGTGAGTATATGAATAGTCAATGGATTGCAACGAATGAGAGTTATCGATCCGGAGAGCAAAAGCAAATGTATTACTTGTCTATTGAGTTTTTGCTTGGACGTTTGCTTGGAAGTAACATCTTGAATTTAGGTATTAGAGATGTATGCGAGCAAGGGTTATCTGAACTAGGGATTTCGTTACAAGAGTTAGAAGAAGTGGAAGCAGATGCAGGCCTTGGTAATGGTGGGCTTGGACGCTTAGCAGCCTGTTTTCTCGATTCACTTGCATCTTTAAACTTGCCAGGACACGGCTGTGGAATTCGTTATAAACATGGTTTGTTTGATCAGAAAATTGTTGATGGTTATCAAGTCGAATTTCCAGAACAGTGGCTTCTTCATGAAAACGTATGGGAAGTAAGAAGGCATGATCAAGCTGTAGAAGTAAGTTATTTCGGCAGTGTTGAACCGCTAGAAATTGACGGGCGTTTAGAGTTTAGGCATACAAATGCAGAAGTCATTATGGCCGTGCCATATGATGTGCCGGTAGTTGGCTATGAGACGAGTACTGTAAATACACTTAGACTTTGGAATGCTGAACCAGTTCCTTTCCCGCAAAACTGCAAAGATATTTTGAAATATAAGCGTGAAACAGAGGCTGTATCGGAGTTTTTATATCCAGATGATACGCATGATGAGGGAAAAATACTTCGTTTAAAACAACAGTATTTCCTCGTATCAGCAAGTTTGCAAAATATCGTTCGAATGCATAGAGAAAGATACGGTGACCTTCGTCAACTACATGAAAAAATTGCGATCCACATTAACGATACACATCCGGTTTTAGCAATTCCGGAACTGATGCGTATTTTACTAGACGAAGAAAAGTTAGCATGGGAAGAAGCTTGGCACATAACGACGCAGACGATTTCTTATACGAATCATACGACGTTATCAGAAGCGCTCGAAAAGTGGCCAATTCACATTTTTAAACCGTTATTACCGAGAATTTATATGATTATTGAAGAGATTAATGAACGTTTCTGTCATGAACTGTGGGAACAGTATCCGTATGAGTGGGATCGTATTGAAGCAATGGCGATTATTGCACATGACCTTGTGAAAATGGCTCATTTAGCGATTGTCGGTAGCCATAGCGTAAACGGTGTAGCGAAAATTCATACGGAAATATTAAAGCAGCGGGAAATGCGATTGTTTTATGAATTTTATCCAGATAAGTTTAATAATAAGACGAATGGAATTGCTCATAGGCGCTGGCTTATGAAAGCAAATCCACAGTTAACAAATCTCATTTCAGAGGCGATTGGAACAGAGTGGAAGAAAGAACCGATTAAGCTTCAAGAGCTACAATTAGTTCAATATGATGCGAGTTTCCAAGAGAAATTTGCAGAGGTAAAACAAGAGCGTAAAGAGATTTTAGCGGAGCGTATTCATAATACAATGGGGATTACCATTGATCCAAATTCTATTTTTGATGTGCAAGTGAAAAGATTACATGCTTACAAACGACAATTATTAAATGTTCTTCATATTTTATATTTGTATAACCGTTTGAAAGAGGATGCTAGTTTTACATTTTATCCGCGTACTTTTATTTTTGGAGCGAAAGCATCACCTGGCTATTATTACGCGAAAAAAATTATTAAATTAATAAATGAACTCGCAAGAAAAGTAAATAATGACCCGTATGTCAGTCAATATATGAAAGTTATCTTTCTAGAAAACTATCGAGTTTCTTTAGCAGAAGATATATTCCCGGCAGCGGATGTAAGTGAACAAATTTCAACGGCGAGTAAAGAAGCATCGGGAACAGGTAATATGAAATTTATGATGAATGGTGCGATTACACTCGGAACGCTAGACGGTGCTAACGTTGAAATAAAAGACCGGGTCGGTGATGATAACTGTTTCATTTTCGGTTTAACAGCCGAAGAGGTTCTTCATTACTATCAAAATGGTGGATATCGTGCAAGTGATTATTATCACCACAATGGGCACATTAAAAAGGTAGTAGATCAGTTAACGAATGGTTTCTTTGCACAGTCGGGAGCCGAATTTGAAGCAATTTACGATTCTCTCGTTATTCAAAATGATGAATATTTCGTTCTGCGAGATTTTGGTCCATATGCTGAAAGACAAGAAGCTGTCGGTAGAGCTTATGAGAACCGAACGAAGTGGCTAGAAATGTCGATTTTAAATATTGCACAGTCTGGTCATTTTGCGAGCGATCGAACGATTTTGCAGTACAGTAATGAAATTTGGGGTATTGGTAATGCAGTTAAACAGTTTTAAAGAGGTTGCTATATTGGGAGATATATTATCGATTTACCAACAGAAATGGATATTAATAAATAAAACGTGCTTAATAAAATTAAGCTCGTTTTATTTATTTTGCTTAAGAAAGAAATGGAACAGTGGTATATATGATACCTGCCCCATCATACTCTCCTGTCGCAAAGTATGAAAATGTAAAGAAACCTGTAACCGTAAAAATTACAATAAGGAAAAATGCGAAGATAAATTTTAACATGTAAGGTCCCCTCATCCAAAAATAACTTCATAGATTATTATAGTATACGAATATTTTATTTCCAATTGTTTACTGGTTAAAAATGAGAAGTCAGACATGTTTTGTATGTTGTAATGGAATGATTATTTGTAATGGATTTTGTGTTTTTTGTAAATGTCATGTTGTGATGGACGTGTGCATACTCCCAGTCATGATCATTAAAATTTATGTTTCGGGGAGGGAGAAGTGGAACGACATCGAATAAGTTGACGAAACGAAAGCTACTAGCTACTTGTAGTTTATAATAATTTCGAAAAGCGATATCTCCTACTTTTGGAGAAGCGAATGTATAAAGTCCATACTGTGCGAAGGCAGTATTTATACGTGCATCTAATATGTGTAATGTGGCAAGCGCGCCACCTAGACTATGCCCAGTAGCTAGCAGTTTTTTATGTGCTGGCAATGATACGAGCATATCCATAATAGAATCACGACAAGACTCATAAATAGAGAGAAAACCGTTATGGACATTTCCGCCATTTAAAGCATAAGGATAAGGTTTTTGATTGACGAGAGAATCAATAATCCAATCTGGATCTGTTTGAGTGCCTCTGAAGGCAACGATAATTGTATCCTCAGATTCTAATATAAATCCGAACCATTCTGTTGTTTGAATTGCCTTTCCTTGAAAACCTTGTACATATTGAAAACCATCTGGTATTTCGAAAATACCATTTTGTTTATATTGTTCATACGTTAACTCACAACAAGAAGCTAACAGTATGGCAGTTTCTTTATCAAAGGATAAAGGAGTACGCATTAAGGTAGCCCTCCTTAAGAAAAGGTATAGTTTAATATATGCGGTGAGGAACTTGATTCATTCTTTTGGAGGTGGGGAATAGCTTGTATCGCTTACCTAAATCAGTGGAGGAAATTATAATGTCAAAATAAAACAGTGCCTGATAAGGGCACTGTTTACTCTTTTTCATCTCAAGGAATCGACTTTTTTAGTTATTCTTAATGAACTGACGCATGCGTTAGTTGCATAAGTAAGAGGTTTGAAAAAATAGCCTGTATATATTTGAATGATGAATAACTTACCTATTTTCTTGTGTTTGTTTGCGTTACATACAGAAAAAATTCGGAAAATAAAACATATTATTTATCTGTTTGTTTTTGCTTCTTTTTCAAATACTCCGTACGCAATTTTTCAAGTTGCTGCTTTTTATCAAATTTGGCAGGCTTCTGTTTTTCATGGAACTTTGCCACAGCTACCTGACTTTTGGAATCCAATTGATATTTTCCCACTTTGTTCACCTACTTTTCTTGTCTCTAAAGAGAATCTACTCAACAAATATAATATACCTTATTTTCCTGAAGTAAACCTTATTACTTTATTTTAACTGCTTTTTCTCGTTTGTAGACGTAAATTAAAACACCCTTTCATTGCATTACTGCAAGCAAGGGTGTTTTAATTTTATTATTTTATTAGTTGATGGCCATTCCCACATAAGGGCACAGTTTACTCTTTCCCATCTAATAAACGACCAAGGCCACCTAATACACTACCTTCGCCAGTACTTTGCGCTGCTGGGCTTGTAAGGCGTGCTGCTAATCGGCTAAGTGTTAAGGACTGAATCCAAACTGTTCCAGGTCCTTCTAACGTTGCGAAGAATAAACCTTCGCCGCCAAATAGAGCTGTTTTTACTTTTCCAACGAACTCGACATCATAGTTAATGTCTTTTGTCATAGCAACAAGACAACCTGTATCAATGCGAAGTTTCTCACCAGGTTTTAATTCACGTTTATATACAGTTCCACCTGCGTGCATGAAAGCAAGACCGTCACCTTCAAGTTTCTGCATGATAAAACCTTCACCACCGAAGAAACCAGTTCCTATTTTTTTCGTAAATTCAATTCCGATAGAAACACCTTTTGCGGCACAAAGAAAGGCATCTTTTTGACAAACTACTTTTCCTTGATATTCTGTTAAATCTACAGGAATAATTTTACCAGGATAAGGAGCAGCAAATGAGACGTGGCGTTTGCCGTGACCTGTATTTGTAAATACAGTCATAAACATACTTTCGCCTGTAACGAGACGCTTACCAGCGCCCATTAATTTTCCGAATAAACCTCCAGATGGGCCAGAACCATCACCGAAGATTGTTTCCATTTCTATGTAATCTTCCATCATCATCATTGCGCCAGCTTCTGCGATCACGCTTTCTTCTGGATCTAACTCAATTTCAACAAACTGCATATCATCGCCGTATAATTTATACTCGATTTCATGTGCTTGCATTTTTCTCACCTCATAAATATGTAGTAATTATATTGTACAGAAATTATTAGAATTAGCACACTATAGTTTTGTTAATTTTCCAATAAAATATGAATATGGAAATTCAACATTATATTAAAATTATAAAAAAATGGTGGAATGAAAGTGTTCTCATTTGACGTTTTTGATATAGCGTGATATAGTGAAGTCACTATTGAGCTACATAATGTGGTACGGAAATAAAGCACGTTGAATTAAAGGCTGTAAGCTTGTTATACATTCATGTCCTTTATATCCACCTTTTCATGTGGATTCATAGTTTCATTTTTATTTAGGAGGTACATGACATGCAAACAGGTAAAGTTAAATGGTTCAACAGCGAAAAAGGTTTCGGTTTCATCGAAGTTGAAGGTGGAGACGATGTATTCGTTCACTTCTCAGCTATCCAAGGTGACGGATTCAAAACTTTAGAAGAAGGTCAAGAAGTTTCTTTCGAAATCGTTGAAGGTAACCGTGGACCACAAGCTGCTAACGTTACAAAAAACTAATTAGCTAGCGATAAAAAGCATTCCGATTTTCGGAATGCTTTTTTTTATTCTTTGGAACTAGATTCATTTGAAGATAATTCACCTTTGAAGGTACGCTCTTCAAAGTCATCAAGCATTTGTTCATATTCTTCATGTTCTTCCGTAGCGAAAACTTGCGGATTTTTTCCATACATATCTGTACCAATAAAGTTTTCGAAATCTTCTACGTATCCTACATTTTCCTCACTGTTTACGTACATGCCATTATAGTTTTTCGAATCTTGTCTTTCTAAATCAGACGGCGTTTCAGATGTTCCGTAATTTGCGACATCTTGCCACGCATCTTCCGCATCGTACTCAACAGAATGGTCCTCATCATGCTTGTGAAAAGAAGGAGATAACACTTCCTCTTCAACTGGACGCGCATCCATGTTTAATTTATTTATTGCGTGCTGAACGCATGTTGTAGCAGTCGGCATTGCTTCCAATCTTTCAAATGGAATTTCTTCACCAGACACTTCGCAAATGCCGTACGTACCCGCTTCTATTTTTTGCAAGGCATGTTTCGTGTCCTCAAGCTGTTTATGCCAAAGCTCAATAAGCCCGAAGTCTTTTTCCCGTTCATATAGCTCTGTAGCCATATCAGCTGGATGGTTATCATAGCTAGATAATTCTCCAACGGAATCACGTTCAGAAGCACGATCTGTATTTTCATGAGTTTGTATCGTTTGCTCTAGTTCGTGTTTTTGTTTTTCTAAAACGGATTTAAATTGATTTATTTGTTGTGGAGTTAACATAGTCGTCCACCTTCCTACAATTCAGTTTCTTTACATAGTATGAGCGTTGCGAGTAGGAATTATGAGATGAATTTCAGATATGAAAAAGGAGCCGCATAAGCAGCTCCTTTTATAGAAAGTATCCAAGTAATAATCCGATTCCCATGAGGAGACCGAAGATCGTATTTGTTTTTGCTGTTGCAATCATCGCAGGTACCATTTCCATTGGAATGCTTTTGCCGATAAAGCCTTTCGTTGCTTTAAATGCTTTCGGTGCACTTAAAAATACGATAAGCATCCATGGTGATACGATGCCCACGATAATTAAAGCAATTGTCCAAATGTAGGAAACGATGAACATAGAAGCAAGTACACCAACCGCTCTTTCACGTCCAACGAGAATTGCTAACGTTTTACGACCGTTTTCTTTATCGCCATCTAAGTCACGAATATTATTAGCTAGTAAAATGGCACCAATTAAAATGGAGCTTGGAATAGATAGTAAAATGACTTCTGATGTTACAGTTCCAGTTTGAATAAAGAATGAAATTCCAATAATGATAACACCCATAAATAATCCGGCTGTTAACTCTCCAAATGGTGTATAGGCAATGGGAAGTGGGCCACCCGTGTAAAGGTAAGCAACGGCCATACAAACAAGACCGATTGCAGCAAGCCACCAGCTAGAATTCATACAAATATAAACACCTAATAGTATTGCGATGCCGAAAAATCCAAATGCTAAGTTAAGCACTGTTTTTGGCTGAATGCCATCGCGAACGATAGCGCCGCCGATACCAACTGAACCTTCGTGATCGAGTCCTCTTTTATAATCAAAGTATTCATTAAACATGTTTGTTGCTGCCTGAATGAGAAGACAAGCAAGAAGCATTATAAGGAAAAGAGGGAGATGTATTCGATTTATACCTCCGACCTGCATTGCATAGGCTGTTCCGATGAAAACAGGAACGAAAGCTGCTGTTAATGTATGGGGACGTAGTAAACTCCACCAAATGCGCCAGCCTGTTTGCTTGCTTGGTTTTGGCGCCGTAGGAGAGGAATTCGTTTCGACGTTCATTTCCATGTTGAATCCTCCTTTGGTCACATATTGTACACAACTAAGTGTAGAAAAAGCATCATTTAGTGTCAACGTTTATTTTCTAGGAAGAGAAGGTGAATTTCTCAGAAATGCTAAACGTTGACAGGCCTTTCGTTTGAGGTGTATCTTAAAATCAAGCGTAATTATGACTATTTTTCGCCCATAGGGGGGAGACAATTGTGATTCAAACGAAACAAAAAGGCTTGCAAGAAGTTCTTAGTGCAGCCATTAAGCATGCAACTGATGAAAAAATATTGGTTAGTTTTGTAAAACAAATAGACTGGATGGATCCGCTTCTGTTTTATGCAGCAGGAAAAAGGATTGCATTGGAAAATAGATGTTATTTTGCAGATCCAGCTCAGCATGTAATATTTGCTGGAATTGGCTCTGTTTTCACTATAGCAAATTCTTCTCACAAACGCTTTCAAGCGGCTCGTGACGAGTGGAATAAAGTAAAAGAGAAAGCATTTGTACAAAGAGAAAAATATGAATTTGGAACAGGTCCTCTTTTATTTGGTGGATTTTCATTTGACCAAGAAAAAGAGAAAACGGACTTATGGAAAGAATTCGATGATACGACATTTTCACTACCAGCATTTTTATTAACTGTAAAAAATGAAAAAGCATGGTTAACAATGAATACATTCGTTTCAGCAACAGATTGTGCAGAAACTCTTTATAACGAAATGATTTCTTTAGAAGAGAAAATTTTTGGGGAGAGTAAATGTGCGCTAAACGGATCGAAATTAACTGTTATTTCTAAAGTAGAAGTGGATCCGAAAGGCTGGATGAAAGCCATTGAGAAAGTGCAAGATGAGATGAAGCAGGGTAACGTGCAGAAGGTTGTATTAGCGAGGGAGCTAAAAGTAGAAATGGATCATCATATTGATTCTGCTCTTGTTTTAGAAGCACTTCGCATTGGGCAACCGGATTGTTACGTATTTTCTTTTGATTATAAAGGAGCATGCTTCTTAGGAGCGACGCCAGAGAGGTTAATTCGCAAAGAAGATAAGAAGTTTACTTCGATGTGTCTTGCTGGTTCAACTGGTCATGGTCAATCTATAGAAGAAAGTAAGCGAAATAGTAATGCGCTTCTTCATGATGAAAAGAATTTAGCTGAACACGGTTATGTTGTGAACATGATCAGGTCGGTATTAAATGAGCACTGCGAATACGTTAATATTCCGGAGAGTCCAGGTCTATTAACAACGAAAAACTTAATTCATTTATATACGCCTGTAGAGGCAAAAGGCACTGCGAGTCTTTTAACGATGGTAGAAGAATTACATCCAACACCAGCTCTTGGCGGGACACCTCGTTTGGAAGCGATGAAACTGATTCGTGATGTTGAATTGTTAGACAGAGGATTATATGGTGCACCGATTGGCTGGATAGATGATGAAGGAAATGGTGAATTTGCGGTTGCACTTCGCTGCGGATTATTAAATGGCGAGAAAGCATCCTTATTTGCCGGTTGCGGGATTGTAATTGATTCAGTACCGCAACTTGAATATGAAGAGACAAGTTTGAAGTTTAGACCGATGCTTGGTGCTTTGGAGGAATTAATGAAATGAACAATCATATAGAAGCATTATCATATTATTTAGGCGCGTTCGTGGATGAACTGACGCGTCTAAATGTATGTGATGTTGTCATTAGTCCAGGCTCACGGTCAACGCCGATTGCTCTACTAATGGAACAACACGAAGGAATGAACACATATTTACATGTAGATGAAAGATCTGCAGGATTTTTTGCGCTCGGTATCGCAAAAGCGAAAAAACGTCCGGTTGCATTATTATGTACGTCAGGAACGGCAGCAGCGAACTACTATCCAGCTGTATGTGAAGCTTTCCATTCACGAGTGCCGCTTATCGTCTTAACAGCAGATAGACCGCATGAATTAAGAGATGTCGGTGCACCACAAGCGATGAATCAATTTAATTTATACGGTACGTTTGTGAAGCAATTTACAGAGATGGCACTTCCAGAAGCGAGTGAAGCGATGTACCACTACGCTCGCATGACAACGCAGCGCATGATAGCAAGTGCTTGTTTAGCGCCGCAAGGACCTGTTCATCTTAATTTTCCAGTTCGTGAACCGCTTATCCCGGACTTTTCATTAGAAAGTTTATGGGATAAAGGACGCGGGGAATATACAGGAGTAGTTCAGCAAGGGAACGTGGTGATGCCGAGTGAATATGTAGATTCTCTTGTAGGGCGCCTTTCACATATGGAAAAGGGGCTTATTATTTGTGGAGATGATAGTCATTCAGAAATCGCAACGTTTGCAACGCAACTAGCTGAAAAAACGGGATACCCAATATTAGCAGACCCACTTTCTAATATTCGTAGCGGACACCACGATAAAACGATGGTAATCGACTGTTATGATACATTTTTACGAAATGAATTGTTAAAAGAGACGTGGAAGCCGGACGTTTTAATTCGTTTTGGTGGTATGCCTGTTTCGAAAGCATTAACGCAGTTCATTAAAAAACAAACGAAAGCTGTTCATATCGTTGTTGACGAATCCGGACAATGGAGAGATCCAGCTCTTGTTGCGACAGAAGTTGTACAGGCAAGTGATATTGCATTTTGCAGTACATTAATAGAAAAAATGCCAGTTATGAAAAAGAATGATTGGTCCCAAATGTGGCAACATATAAACGAAAAAACGAAGGAAACGCTTCGTGAAATGGAAACATATGAAACTGCATTTGAAGGAAAAGTCATTACAGATATTGTACGCGTATTACCAGAAGGAGCAACGTTATTTGCGAGTAATAGTATGCCAATTCGTGATACAGATTCATTCTTCTTCACATCAGATAAAAATATTCAAGTGATGGCAAACCGCGGTGTAAATGGGATTGATGGCATCATTTCGACAGCTTTAGGAGCGAGCATGATTTGCGATCCGCTCGTATTAGTCATCGGTGACTTATCATTCTATCACGATTTAAATGGACTATTAGCTGCAAAATTACATGAATTAAATATAACGATTGTCGTTGTAAATAATGATGGTGGGGGTATTTTCTCATTCTTACCACAATATGAGAAAAAGGAACACTTCGAATCGTTATTTGGAACGCCGATTGGGCTTGACTATGAGCATGTTGTTAAAATGTACGGTGGTTCATTTAGCCGTGTAAATGGTTGGGAGCAATTCCGGGAGGAAGTACAAAAGGGAGCAACGACAGAAGGTTTACACGTTGTAGAAATTTGTACGAACCGTGATGAAAACTTAACGTTGCACCGTACGTTATGGGCAAAAACACAGGACGTAATTACTACATCATTGCAAGGTGAATCAAAATGAAAGTAACGCTGCAAGGTGTATCGTATGAATATGAAGTAGTCGGAAGCGGGGAACCACTTCTACTTCTTCATGGTTTTACGGGAAGCATGGAAACGTGGCGTTCTTTTATCTCTTCATGGAGTGGGCAGTTTCAAGTTATTGTAGTGGATCTTGTTGGACACGGAAAGACCGAGAGTCCTGAAGATGTTGCGCATTATGACATTCGAAATGTGGCATTGCAAATGAAAGAACTATTAGATTACCTTCATATTGAAAAAGCACATATACTTGGCTATTCAATGGGCGGTAGACTGGCGATTACGATGGCGTGTCTATATCCAGAATATGTACGTTCTCTTTTATTAGAAAATTGTACAGCTGGACTCAAAAGTGAAGATGAGCGAAAAGAACGCTGTGAAAAAGATGAGCGACTTGCCGATAAAATTGAGCGAGAAGGCATAGAAAGTTTTGTATCGATGTGGGAAAATATTCCGCTGTTTGAAACGCAAAAACGTTTAGCAAAAAACGTACAAGAAGCGGTGCGAAAAGAACGACTTGCTAACAACCCAAAAGGGCTCGCAAATAGCTTGCGCGGCATGGGAACTGGGGCTCAGCCTTCATGGTGGGATGAGCTAAAAAACTTAAAAATACCTGTTCTTTTAATGAACGGAGAGCATGATGAAAAGTTCTTTCGCATATTAAAAAACATCGAAAAATGCGTCTCTGATGCGAAAATTGTCAAAATTGATGGTGCTGGCCATGCAATTCATGTGGAACAACCGGAAAAGTTTGATACAATAGTAAAGGGATTTCTAAAAACTATGCAGTGATGCTTTTTTCAGTTAAGAATGAAGTTACACTTATAGAGGAGATCAGAAATATACAAGGAGGTAGTTGTAATGGCTATTGAATGGGTAAAAGAAGGCAATTACGAAGATATTATTTATTCAACATACAATGGTATCGCAAAAATTTCGATTAACCGTCCTGAAGTACATAACGCATTCCGTCCAAAAACGGTAATGGAGTTAATCGACGCTTTTGCACAAGCTCGTGATGATGCAAATGTTGGCGTTATCATTTTAACAGGTGAAGGTGGACGTGCATTCTGTTCTGGCGGCGACCAAAAAGTTCGTGGTCATGGTGGATATGTAGGTGACGACCAAATCCCACGTCTAAACGTATTAGACTTACAACGTCTAATTCGTGCAATTCCTAAACCAGTTATCGCAATGGTAGCAGGTTATGCAATCGGTGGAGGACACGTACTTCATATCGTATGTGACTTAACAATCGCTGCAGAAAATGCTGTATTCGGACAAACAGGTCCTAAAGTAGGAAGCTTTGACGGTGGATACGGAGCTGGTTACTTAGCTCGTATGGTAGGCCACAAGAAAGCTCGCGAAATTTGGTACCTATGCCGTCAATACAGTGCTGGGGAAGCGCTTGATATGGGCTTAGTAAATACAGTAGTACCATTAGAACAACTTGAAGCAGAAACAGTACAATGGGCACAAGAAATCTTAGCAAACAGCCCAATGGCACTTCGTTTCCTAAAAGCTGCATTCAACGCAGACACAGACGGTCTAGCTGGTATTCAACAACTAGCTGGAGATGCAACGTTATTGTACTACACAACTGACGAAGCAAAAGAAGGTCGCGACGCATTCAAAGAAAAACGCAGTCCGGACTTCGGTCAATTCCCTCGTTTCCCTTGATCAAATCAAAAGCGGAGCCGACTGTTTAGCCTCGTAGGCTAAGGTTCTTTCGCACAGAAAGTGTTTTTTACTTTCTCGTGCGGAAGGTTCTTAGACGGAAGGGGCTAGGAGGCGCAGCTAGATGAAACAAAAAGCGGAAGCGGCTCGCTTAGAATATGAGGGGAATGGAGCTTCTGACGTAGAGGCGTTTTTTGCCTCGTAGGAAGAAGTGAAGCCACCGAACATTCTAGCCGCTGTAGCTGGATGAAATTAAAAGCGGAAGCGGCTCGCTTAGAACAAGAGGGCGTTGGAACTCCTGACGTAGAGGCGCTTTTTGCCTCGTAGGAAGGCGTGAAACGACCGACTGTTCTAGCCGCTGTAGCTAGATGAGATCAAACCGGAAACAAAACAACTAAGAGACTTGATGTCACATCAAGTCTCTTTCTTTCATGAAAGGAGAATGTATGATGGAGACGATGCCAAATTGGTTAAAGCAACGTGCATTTTTAACACCAGATCGTACTGCAATTGAAATAGAGGAAGAGAAAGTTACTTTTATGCAGCTGCATGAAAAGGTAGTATCTGTTTGTGAACACCTCACGCATGTAGGAGTGAAGCGAGGGGAAAAGGTGGCTGTTCTGATGAAAAATGGTATGGAGATGATTACAGTTATTCACGCCCTATCGTACGTAGGGGCAGTAGCTGTGCTTTTAAATACGCGTCTTTCAAGAGAAGAGCTACTTTGGCAAATGGATGATGCTGAAGTTATTTGTTTAGTGACCGATCAAGAATTTGATGCTAAAGATGTTCCTGTCTATTCATTCGCCGAAGTGATGAATGGACCAAAAGAGGAAGCCTCTATACAAGAAGAATTCTCTTTAGAAGAAGCGATGACGATTATTTATACGTCAGGGACGACAGGGAAACCGAAAGGCGTTATTTTAACATATGGAAATCACTGGGCCAGCGCGGTTGGCTCTTCGCTTAATTTAGGACTTCGTGATGATGATTGCTGGTTAGCGTGTATGCCGATGTTCCATGTTGGCGGGTTATCTCTTCTAATGAAAAATATTATGTACGGCATGCGCATTTTACTCGTTCCGAAATATGATGCTGATTTTATTCATACAGCACTTCAAACGAGAGGCGTAACGATTATTTCAGTCGTATCAAAAATGTTAACTGATTTATTAGAGAGACTTGGAGAAGAAACATATCCTTCTTCTTTACGATGTATGTTACTTGGCGGAGGACCAGCGCCAAAACCGTTACTCGAAACATGTGTAGATAAAGGAATTCCTGTGTATCAAACGTACGGTATGACAGAAACGTCTTCGCAAATTTGTACGTTGTCCGCAGATTACATGTTAACGAAAGTAGGATCAGCTGGAAAGCCACTATTTCAGTGCCAACTTCGTATTGAAAAAGACGGCGTAGTAGTGCCGCCACATGCGGAAGGTGAAATCGTAGTAAAAGGACCGAACGTAACAGGTGGTTACTTTAACCGTGAAGATGCGACGCGTGAGACTATTCAAAACGGATGGCTTCATACTGGCGACCTCGGTTATTTAGATGAAGAAGGATTTTTATACGTATTAGATCGCCGCAGTGATTTAATTATTTCTGGCGGAGAGAATATATATCCGGCTCAAATTGAAGAAGTGTTGCTGTCCCATCCAGCGATAGCGGAAGCTGGTGTTGTCGGTATGACTGATGATAAATGGGGACAAGTACCCGCTGCTTTTGTTGTGAAAAGCGGGGCGGTAACAGAAGAAGAGATTCTTCGCTTTTGCGAGGAGAAATTAGCGAAATATAAAGTGCCGAAGAAAGCATGTTTCTTAGAGGAATTACCACGTAACGCTTCGGAAAAATTGTTAAGACGAGAGTTAAGAGAATTAGTGGAGGAGAAAGAAACAGTAAACAAAAACATAGACAAAAGTAGGCATATATAATAAAAAGTAATTATGAAACAATATAAACCAAAAGAATTTTCAGAAATGCTTAATGTCTCTGTTAAGACATTGCAAAGGTGGGACAATCAAGGTGTTTTAACTGCTTACCGAAACCAAAAAGGAAGATGATACTATACAGAAGAACAGTATAAGGAATATATGGGTATTCAAGAAGAAAATAAAGTAGGCAAAGTAGTTATTTACACAAGAGTATCAAATCCAGGTCAGAAAGATGATTTAGAAAATCAGGTTGAGTTTTTAAAAACATTCGCAAATGCACGAGGGATGATTGTAGATGAAGTTATCAAAGATATTGGTAGCGGATTAAACTACAAAAGAAAACAGTGGAATAACCTGATTGACAGTTGTATGGAAAGAAATATTTCGACTATCATCATTGCACACAAAGATAGATTTGTACGTTTTGGATATGAGTGGTTTGAAAAGTTTCTTCGTAAAATGGGAGTGGAAATTATGATTGTTAACAATGAAAAACTATCTCCTCAAGAAGAACTTGTGCAGGATTTAATATCTATCATTCATGTATTTAGCGGTAGAATATATGGGTTGAGAAAATACAAAAAGAAAATGTCGGAGGATGAAGATTTATGAAAAGAGCATATTTAATAGAAATCAAACCGACAACTGAACAAGTTAGTAAAATCCGTCAAACTATTGGGGTGTGTCGATATGTATATAACCTGTATATCTCTAAAAATAAAGAGGCATATGAGTCGGATGGGAAATTTCTTAGTGGCTATGACTTTTCTAAATGGTTAAACAACATTCATACAAAAGAGTGTGACCAGTGGATTAAAGAAGTGTCGAGCAAAGCGGTAAAACAAGCGATTATGAATGGAGATAAAGCTTTTAAGCGATTTTTTAAAGGTTTATCTAAGTTTCCACGATATAAAAAAAAGAAGAAGCAAGATGTGAAGTGCTACTTTCCGAAAAACAACAAAACAGATTGGACAGTAGAAAGACATAGAGTAAAAGTCCCTACAATTGGTTGGATAAGGTTAAAAGAGTATGGATATATTTCAAAAAATACAACTGTAAAAAGTGGTACAGTATATCAAAGAGCAGGAAGATACTATGTGTCTATACTCTGTGAAGTGAAAGAGGTAAAACCAAATTCAATTCTCAATGCAGTAGGTATAGGAATTGATTTGGGAATTAAAGACTTCGCTGTACGTAGCGATGGAAAAACTCACAAAAATATAAATAAAACAGTACAAGTAAAAAAGATAGAAAAACGGTTAAAACGTGAACAACGCTCTTTATCACGCAAATTTGAAAATATAAGAAAGAGAGGTGAACAACCTGTTACTAATAAAAGAGCGAATATAAACAAAAATATTCTTAGGGTGCAACAGCTACATGCTAGGCTAGCAAATATTCGATTAGCGTATGTAAAGTCTATTGTAAATGATGTGGTGAAAACCAAGCCAATGTTTATTACAGTAGAAGATTTGAATGTGAAAGGTATGATGAAGAACAAACATCTATCTAAAGCTGTAGCGCAACAATGTTTTTATGCTTTTAAAACATGGTTATCAACGAAATGTAGGGAATATGGAATTGAACTACGGCAAGTGGACAGATTCTATCCATCTTCTAAAATATGTTCATGTTGCGGTCAAAAAAAGTCGGATTTAAAGCTGTCTGACCGAGTATATACATGTGATTGTGGAAATGTAATGGATAGAGATTTAAATGCATCTATCAACCTTTTACAAGCAAAAAAATATACAATACTAACGTAAATAGATTGTATATATGTACGGTGGGCTACATCGGAATTTACGCCTGTGGAGTGTCACAGCAAACTGTAGTAGCAAGTGATTAGCGAGGCAGGGCACGTAGAAGCAGGAATACTCTAAGAATATACATTTGTCTATATTTTTAGTAGCAGATGTAGGTGGAAATAAAAAAAGCGACACTTCATATAACAGAAATGCCACTCGTAATCCCGTTTGCTGCAAGCTACGGAACGTATGAGAAGCGTGAGAGCATCGTTATTAAATTAGAGGATACGGACGGATACATTGGATTTGGCGAAGTCGTCGCCTTCTCTGAACCGTGGTATACGGAAGAAACAGTGAAGACAGCATTGCATGTACTGCAAGATTTTTTATTACCTGATTTATTAAAGGCTGAAATTTCTCATCCGAATGAAGTGCCAAGTTTGTTCCAGCATATAAAAAGAAACCGAATGGCAAAGGCAGGAATAGAAGGAGCTGTTTGGGATTTATATGCGAAGCGACAAAAGAAGTCATTAGCGACATTACTAGGCGGGACTAGACCTGAAATTGAGGTCGGTGTTGTAATTGGTATCAATACAATTCCGGTTATGTTAAAACAAATCGAAAAGTACGCAGAAGAAGGGTACGAGCGTTTTAAAGTGAAAATAAAGCCAGAGCATGACTACGAATTATTGAAAGAGATTCGTAAAGAATTCCCGCACATCCCGTTAATGGCTGATGCGAACTCAGCGTACACGTTAGCGGATACGGAGAAATTGAAACGATTAGATGAATTTCAATTGATGATGATTGAACAACCGTTAGCGGATTACGATTTTCTTGATCATGCACAGCTGCAAAAGAAAATCGAAACGCCAATTTGCTTAGACGAAAGTATCCATAGTTTAGAAGACGCGCGCGTTGCGACTACGCTTGGAAGTTGCCGCATCGTAAATATTAAACCAGGGCGAGTGGGCGGATTAACGGAGTCGATTCAAATCCATGATTATTGTATGAAGCATAATATCCCCGTTTGGTGTGGCGGTATGGTGGAGATGGGGATTTCAAGAGCACAAAATGTTGCGCTTGCCTCATTGCCGAACTTTACGATTCCAGGCGATATATCTGCTTCTAGCAGACATTGGGAGCAGGATATTATTTCGCCGGAAGTGATGCTTGAGGGCGGAAAAGTGATTGTACCACAAAGCGTTGAAGCTGAGTATGAAGTAGACCGCGGAAGGTTGGCGGAGATCACGAAACAGCGAATTGTTTTGGAGCGGTAACTTGAGTCTTTAAAGTAGCGGGCGAATTTCGTTGTTAATTGTCGGTAAGTCGATATATTTCAATAATCGCTGATATAATGCGAGTTACGGTCGATATAATTGAGAAATCGCCGATATAATTCAAGTTATGGTCGATATATTTGGAAAATCGCTGATATAATTTTATTTACAAAGGTTACTCTAACGGGTAACCTTTTCGTATTGTACAAATTGGATAGACTAGTTTACAATCGAGCGTATAAAAGGGGGAGTAAAATGAAGCGCATTTCAATTTTAATAGTGGATGATGAGGCAGAAATTGCTGATTTAATTGAGATACATTTAGAAAAAGAAGGGTACCACGTCGTGAAGGCAGAAGACGGGGAAGAGGCTGTTCATATTATTGAAACGCAGCCAATCGACTTAGTGGTTTTAGATATTATGATGCCGAAAATGGATGGGTATGAAGTGACGCGTCAAATTCGCGCGAAGCACCATATGCCAATCATTTTCTTAAGTGCGAAAACTTCGGACTTTGATAAGGTGACAGGTCTTGTATTAGGTGCAGATGATTATATGACGAAACCTTTTACACCGATTGAATTAGTTGCGCGTGTAAATGCACAATTACGTAGGTTTCTTACATTAAATCAGCCGAAAGTAGCGGAGAATAAATCTGCTTTAGAGATAGGCGGAGTTATTATTGATCCTGAGCGAAGAACAGTGAACGTCTATGGAGAGCAAATTGAGTTAACACCGAAAGAGTTTGATATTTTATATTTATTAGCGAGCCATCCGAAGAAAGTGTATAATGTGGAAAATATTTTTCAGCAAGTATGGGCAGATGGTTATTATGAAGGCGGAAATACAGTTATGGTACATATTCGTACGTTGCGGAAAAAGCTTGGGGAAGATAAAAGAAAGGATAAATTAATAAAAACAGTGTGGGGAGTAGGTTATACTTTCAATGGCTAATATGATGAAAAGTTTTCGATTTAAAATGATTGCCTTATTTGCGTTAAGTATGGTGCTTGCAGCAACTGTAACTTATATAATTTATAAAGGATTGCAGCTGTATTATAAAACGATGGTTCGCTACGAAGAGCCTTTAGCGCAATTTAGGTCAGTGGTAAGGGAATTTGGAGACATTAACTTCTTTTTAATTTTCTTTATTCCGTTATCTATTATCTTTTTCTTCTTTTTGACAAAACCGTATTTAAAGTATTTTAGTGAGATTTCTAACGGGATTCATCATCTTGCGAACGGTAACTTTACGAATAAAGTTCAAGTTTCATCAAACGATGAGTTTGGAGATATCGCACGTGAAATAAATGTTGCGAGTGAAAAGTTAAAAGAAGCGGTGGAAAGAGGAGACTTTGCTGAAAGTAGTAAAGATCAGCTCGTTGTAAACTTAGCTCATGATTTAAGAACTCCATTAACATCCGTGTTAGGGTATTTAGATTTAATTCTTAAAGATGAGAATTTAACAAAAGAACAAATTAAACATTTCTCCACAATTGCATATACGAAATCGCAAAGGCTCGAAAGTTTAATTGATGAGTTATTTGAAATTACACGTATGAATTATGGCATGCTAAAGCTGGATAAAAAGCCGATTGATATAAGTGAACTACTTATACAGTTAGATGAGGAATTGTATCCTTTATTAGAGAAACATCATTTACAAGCTAGGTTGAATATTGATCCTCATTTGCCAATTAACGGTGATGGAAAATTGTTAGCTAGAGTATTTGAAAACTTGTTAACAAATGCCGTTCGATACGGATATGATGGGCAATTTGTTGATCTGAATGGGTATATCGATAATGGAGAAGTTGTCGTACAAGTTATGAATTATGGAGACAGCATTCCAGAAGAAGATTTACCGTATCTTTTTGATATGTTTTATACAGGTGATAAATCGAGAACTGAGAACCGTGGCGGGACAGGCCTTGGACTGTTTATTGCGAAAAATATTGTTGAGCAGCATAACGGTACAATTTCTGCTGAAAGTAATGTAGTTAGAACAATGTTTGAAGTGCGATTGCCAAAAGACGAGAACTTAACAATTTAATAAAAATTTAAACTTTACCCCACTTTTTATTTTAATAGTTTTTTCTATTCTATACGTAAGTTACGTTAAGGAGGAACTAGAAATGAAAAAGTGGGTATTTATTTCTTTTTTTATAGCATGCACAGTATGTGTAGGCTTTTATATATCACCGTTATTTCAAAAGGAAATCGATGTTAAAATTGTCGGAAAAGATGAGCTAGTAAAGGCGGCAAATACCGAGAGGAAAGAGATTACGAAGGAACAAATTTATAAGGGTGATTTATTATTAGTTAATAGGGATTATCCAGTAAAAAAAGATAGTATTAGGTCTGATATTATAAATGTAAATCATAATAGTGAATTAGTAAGAGGCTACGTAATATTTGATAGAAATCTTCGTTTATCAAAGTATGTTGTAAAAAAGTTTTTGAACGTTGTCGATGCGGCTGGAAAAGATGGCGTACAGCATTTCTTAATGAGTAGTGGGTATCGAGATTTTAAAGAACAAAGTAAATTATATAAAGAAATGGGATCTGATTACGCGCTTCCAGCAGGATATAGTGAACATAATTTAGGATTATCACTAGACGTTGGATCAACGCAAAAGAAGATGGAGAAAGCGCCTGAAGGAAAATGGATCGAAGAGAACGTATGGAAGCATGGCTTTGTATTACGTTATCCGAAAAATAAAAGTAACATTACTGGAATTCAATATGAGCCATGGCATATCCGTTATGTTGGCCTACCTCATAGCGCAATTATGCAAAAAAAGAATTTCACACTAGAGGAATATTTAGAGTTTTTAAAAGAGGAAAAAGAGGTTTCAACTGAAGTAGAAGGTAAGAAATATACTGTTTCTTATTATAAAGTTTCTGAGAATACGAAAGTGAACGTTCCAGCAAACAAGCAGTATGAAATTTCCGGGAACAATATGGATGGGGTTATTGTGACGGTTCAGGAATAGAGAAGAAGGCTGTGCCATTTGGGACAGCCTTTTCTTATATAAGAAAGGAATTGACGTTTCTTGTCGGTAAATCGATATTCCTTGTCGAATCGTTGATATATTATAAGTTATGATAGATATAATTGAAAAATCGTTGATATATTGTAAGTTATGATAGATATATTCAAAAAATCGTTGATATAATTTCCTATACTATTACCATTTTGGAGGAGCATCTTTTTATTCACTTTCAAACATTATAACGTTATATTTACTTCTCCCTTTTTTTGTGTTACGCTAAACGTGTGAAAGACATATAAAATGAAACTTTAATGTAAGCGTATTCTTATGGCTTCTTATAGAAAAGGGTGGAAGTACAATGACAGAACGATTCGTACTACGTAATGTAAAACGTGTGAACGGGGAAGAGATTGACATTGTAATTGAAAATAATAAAATCGCACAGGTGACGAAAGCTGGTGCTGGCGAAGGTGGAAAGGTTCTTGATTACTCAGGTACTTACGTATCGAGTGGCTGGATTGATTTGCACGTTCATGCTTTTCCGGAGTTTGATCCGTATGGCGATGAGGTGGATGAAATTGGCGTTAAGCAAGGGGTAACGACAATTGTTGATGCGGGTAGCTGCGGAGCTGATCGTATTGCAGATTTAGTAAAAAGTAGAGAGCAGGCAAAAACGAATTTATTTGCCTTTTTAAATATTTCTCGCATCGGTTTGAAACGAATTGATGAACTATCCAATATGGAATGGATCGATAAAGAGAAAGTGATAGAAGCAGTAGAAAAGTATAAAGATGTAATCGTTGGGTTAAAGGCGAGAATGAGTAAAAGTGTCGTTTGTGATAGCGGAATTGAACCGCTTCATGTTGCACGCTCTTTATCCCGTGAAACATCATTACCAATTATGGTACATATCGGTTCAGCGCCTCCTCACATTGAGGAAGTTGTACCTCTTTTAGAAAAAGATGATGTCATTACACATTACTTAAACGGGAAAGAAAATAATTTATTCGATGAAGAAGGCAAACCGCTACCTGTATTACTAGATGCAGTGAATCGTGGTGTTCATTTAGATGTTGGTCACGGTAATGCTAGTTTTTCTTTTAAAGTAGCAGAGGCGGCGAAGCATCACGGTATTGCTTTTAATACAATTAGTACAGATATTTACCGGAAGAATCGTATACACGGTCCCGTGTATAGTATGGCTCACGTTCTTTCGAAATTCCTTTACTTAGGTTATCCGCTAGAAGAAGTAATTGACGCGGTTACGAAAAATGCAGCAGAGTGGCTGAAAAAACCAGAGCTTGGCCGTATTCAAGAAGGAGATATTGCAAACTTAACTTTATTTACAGTGAAAGATGAGAAGGTTACGTTAATTGATTCAGAAGGGGATCAGCGCATTGCTGAAAGAAGGATTGATACGAAAGGGGTTGTAATCAATGGGTCATTCATTGAATGCTAAGTACGGATTAAAAAGAGTAATTAATGCGAGCGGTAGAATGAGTATTTTAGGTGTATCCGCTCCTACAGATACAGTTATGGATGCGATGAAACATGGTGGACAAAATTATGTGGAAATTGCTGATTTAGTAGATAAAGCGGGAGACCATATTGCGAGAATTCTAGATTCAGAGGCAGCGGTCGTTGTGAACTCAGCATCGAGCGGAATTGCGCTTTCTATCGCTGGTATCGTGACGGAAGGAAATCGCCGTAAAAGTGAAAGACTTCATCAAGAAGTAATCGCGAAAAACGAAGTAATTATGTTAAAAGGTCATAACGTTCAATACGGTGCTCCAGTTGAAACGATGATTTATTTAGGCGGCGGTAAGCTTGTTGAAGTGGGTTACGCAAATGAAGGGAAAGCAGAGCATATTGAAGATGCAATTGGTGAAAATACAGCAGCGATTCTGTATGTGAAATCACATCATGCAGTGCAAAAAAATATGATTTCTGTTGAAGAAGCATGGGAAGTAGCGCAGCGAAATAACGTACCACTTATCGTTGATGCGGCAGCTGAAGAAGACATTCAAAAATATGTGAAGTATTCAGACCTTGCCATTTATAGTGGTTCAAAGGCAATTGAAGGACCTACTTCTGGTATTGTTGGCGGTAAACGAAAATATATCGAATGGCTGAAAGTGCAATTACATTGCATCGGAAGAAGTATGAAAGTTGGGAAAGAAACAACTTTCGGCTTACTTCAAGCGCTTGATGAGTACGGCGTAAAAGAAGATAAAAGTGAGCAAGAAAAAGAATTGCTACAAGTACTTATACCGCTAAAAGAATTAAAAGGTGTAAATGTAACGATCGTTCAAGATGAAGCCGGAAGAGCAATCTTTAGAGCACGTATTCATATTAACGAAAAAGAGTTAAATAAATCGGCAAAAGACGTTGTGACAGCATTACGCGAAGGGGAAATCGCAATCTATACACGTGATTACGGAGTAAGACAAGGATTCTTTGATATTGATCCACGTCCACTTCAAGGTGATGACATACATGTAATTGAAGAAAAATTGAGAGAAATTGTAGGGGGAAACTAAAATGACAAATATTCAAAAACGTTTTTATAAAGGCCGCGTAGCATTAAATGTATTAGCGAACAATACCCGAAATGCGAAAGATATTTTTGAAGCAGCAGAAGGGTATGTAGTAGTGGGGGTATTATCAAAAGACTACCCAACAGTAGAAGAAGCCGTTACAGCGATGAAAGCATACGGAAAAGAAATTGATGACGCTGTATCAATCGGACTAGGAGCAGGAGATAATCGCCAAGCGGCAGTTGTAGCTGAAATTGCGAAGCATTATCCTGGCAGCCATATTAACCAAGTGTTCCCTTCAGTTGGAGCGACACGTGCAAATCTTGGCGAAAAAGATAGCTGGATTAATAGTTTAGTATCCCCAACAGGAAAAGTGGGTTACGTAAATATTTCTACTGGTCCAATTAGCGCAGCTGGAGAAGAAAAAGCAATCGTTCCAATTAAAACAGCAATTGCACTTGTACGTGATATGGGCGGAAATTCATTGAAATACTTCCCAATGAAAGGTTTAGCTCATGAGGAAGAATATCGCGCAGTTGCGAAGGCTTGTGCAGAAGAAGGATTTGCATTAGAGCCAACAGGCGGAATTGATAAAGAAAACTTCGAAACAATTGTACGTATTGCGCTTGAGGCAAATGTAGAGCAAGTTATCCCGCACGTGTACTCTTCTATTATTGATAAAGAAACTGGTAACACGAAAGTAGAAGATGTGCGTGAATTATTAGCAGTCGTGAAGAAGTTAGTTGATCAATATGCGTAAGAAAATTGCAGCATTCGGCGAAGTAATGATGCGCCTGCAAGTACCTGGATATGAGTTATTGTCGCAAGCTAACACATTAAATTACTCCTTTTCTGGTACAGGTGTGAACGTGGCAGCGGCACTTTCTCATCTCGGGCATGAAGGCTTTCTTATTTCAACTTTACCAGAAAATTCGGTTGGAGATGCTGCATTATCTTACATTCAAAAGTTAGGTGTGCAAACCTCACTTGTTTCAAGAGGTGGCAAATATGTCGGCATGTACTTTTTAGAAAATGGATTTGGTGCACGTGCAAGCCGCGTTACGTATTCGAATCGACTAGAAAGTAGCTTCAATACGGCGTCTGAAGAGATGTACCAATTTGAAGAAATTGCTAAGGAAATTGATATCGTTCATTTTTGCGGTATTACACTTGCGATGAATGATACGGTGCGCCATCATATGAAGTCTTTAGCGAGAGCAGTTAAAGAAAACGGAGGAACCGTCGTTTTTGATTGTAATTATCGTCCATCACTTTGGGGAGAAGACGGATATGAACAGGCAAAACCGCATTATGAAGAAATGCTGGGACTTGCTGATATCGTTATGATGAACGAAAAAGATGCAATGTTTGTTTTAGGAATAAAAACCGAAGAAACGGAGCGAGAGGCGCAACTTGTTGATCTTATTCCAAAGGTAGCTGAAACGTATCATATCGCTACAATCGCTGGTACTCATCGCTCTATTAACAGTGATAATACACATTCGCTTCGCGGATTTATATGTAAAGATGGCGCGTTCACTTTTGCAAAAACACTTACGTTTTCTGTATATGATAGAATAGGTGCTGGAGATGCTTATACGAGCGGGATTATTCATGGCGAGATAGAAGAGTTTGCACCAGAGAAAGCTGTTTCATTTGCGTCAGCAGCTGGAATGCTTGCACATACAATCGTCGGTGATACGCCAATGTCATCAGAGAAGGATATACTTCGGGCAATGACGGCATCAGTAGGTGATGTAGAAAGGTAGTGGGTGTAACGGTGAACGTAACGAGAAAAAAAGGACCATTATATTTACAAATAAAAAATATTATTCGTGATCGAATATTGCATGGTGTATATGCGATTCATACGAATATTCCTTCCGAACCGCAGTTAGAAGAAGAGTTCAAAGTGAGCAAAATTACAGTGCGTAATGCGATTAAAGAACTCGCTCAAGAAGGATATTTAGAAAAGAAAAGCGGTAAAGGAACGAAAGTTATCCGCAATACTTCTGCGACAAAGTTGTCAAAAGGTAAGAAATTTACAGAAGTGTTAGTGGAAGAAGGATATAAAGTACAAAAAAAATTGCTAAAAGCAGAAATCGTTCATAATGAAGAAGGAACGGTGCCATTTCGATTATTCGGCAAGGAGAGTTTTCGTATTGAACGTTTATATACGTTAAATGATGCACCTTACATTCATTATACGCACTATTTCTCAGCAGGAATGGCAAGTACAGATTTATCGGACTTTGACTTGCAATCGCTTTATGATTTAGTTGAAGACCGAGGCATTCACTTAGAAAACTTCAGAGATGAATTCGCTGTTGGACTCGCGCCTAGTTTCGTTGCAGAAGTGCTAGGTGAAAAAGAGGGGACAGCGTTATTAAAACGTATGCGCTATTCTTATGATGAAGTTGGCGAAGTAATTGAATATAGCGAAGGCTACTACAATACAGAGATGCAGCATTATGTAGTGAATTATGACGTATAAAAAAGAGGGGATGTTCCCTCTTTTTTTATAAAGTAAAACTTTAATTAGTGGAGGAGGGCATCATCCACTAATTATTAGCTCACACCAATCGGGATAAAAGTAAGGGGAATGGGAGATGGATATATACTTATTAATCGTCACGTTACTTGCGATCACAATTGTTATTTTAGGGGTATCATGGTGGAAATGGCATGCATTTATTAGTTTAACAGTTGCGAGTTTATTTTTAGCCATTATGTCTGGACTGAATGTAACGAAAATAGTGACTGCCTATGAAACTGGTGTTGGTAGTGTACTAGGGCATTTAGTTGGTATTTTAGCTCTCGGAACAATTTTAGGGAAAATGATGTCCGATTCAGGGGCCGGCATGCAAGTGGCAGATTTCTTTATTCGATTTTTCGGTGTAAAGAAACTACCTTGGGCTATGTTATTTGCAGGGTTTGTTATAGGGATTCCCGTATTTTTTGAAGTGGGGATTGTCATTTTATTACCACTCGTTATTTCAATTCGAAAAACGACGAAGCAAAATATATTATTAATTGCGTTACCTGTCATTGCAGGATTATCTATTGTTCACGGGCTCGTACCACCACATCCAGGGGCGATGACAGCAATCGGTATTTATAACGCGAACTTAGGAAAGGTACTTTTATATTCATTAATTATCGCGTTACCAACAGCCATTATCGCAGGCCCAATATTTGCAAAGTGGGTACATAAGAGGGTTATACCTGAAAATGAACCGGAGCTTGTTCGAGTTACGACAGTATCAACTGATTTGCCAAGTCGTAAAGTTTCATTCTTTATTATTTTATTACCAGTTGTATTGATGATTTTATCAGTAGTTGCACCATATATTTCATTACCGAAAAAATTGACTGAATTTTTTGTGTTTATAGGGAGTCCAGTAATCGCCTTACTTATTTCATGTTTCGCAGCATTTTATTTACTTGGTATCAAACAAGGTATTAATAAAAAGATGATTAAAAAATTAACAGATGAAAGTTTATTGCCTGTCGGTTCTATTATTTTAATAATTGGTGCAGGCGGTGGATTTAAACAAATATTAATTGAAAGCGGCGTTGGAACAGCTATTGCACAAATGGCAGAACATATTTCGTTATCACCAATTGTATTAGCTTTCATGGTAGCTGGTTTAATTCGAATTGCAACAGGTTCAGCTACAGTAGCATTAACGACAGCAGCAGGGATTGTTTCACCAGTTATTCAGCACATGTCTGGTGTGAATTTAGAGTTGCTAGTTATTGCAACCGGTGCAGGATCATTAATGTTTTCTCACGTAAATGATGCAGGGTTCTGGCTTGTAAAAGAGTATTTAGGTTTGACGGTGAAGGAAACGTTTAAAACGTGGACGGTACTCGAGACATTGTTATCATTTATTGCATTTGGTTTTGCTCTTTTGTTGAATATGTTTCTTTAGGGAGAAAAGCCTATTTTAATTAATAAAACCCACAGGAGAAATTCAATTTCTCTGTGGGTTTTGCTATTTTTTAATCGTAGTTACTTACAAATATACAGGGCAAGGTGCTTTTTATATCTTTTTTCTATTGTCCTATTATTTAATAGAACGGACATACTGATTTTCTCCATCGTCTTTGACAAAGACTCCTAGCTCATTCAAATCTTTGCGTAAATGCTTCTTTTTTTTCGAGTTTCCTTCTCGAAGGGCATTTCGTCTTTCATACAAAATAGTATTTATGCTTTTATTAAATCGCGCATCCTCTAATTTCCATAAGCTATACTCATGTTTATAAGGATCTTGTTCCACCCAGGGGAAGCCGTGCATTAAGAAAGTATCTTTAATTTTGCTTGGGGTAATGTCAGATGTTTCACGTAACCATTCTCGGTCTTCTTGATCAATGATAACCACTTGACGCTTATCTACAAAAACGGCTTTTACATTTGATCTGGTGATTTGTTTCTTTTGATCGTCCTTATTCACGTGAATGCTTTCCGAAGTAATGTTCATTTTTAAAGCTTCACTATAAATAATTAAAGAAAATAAAATTCCTGCAATAACACCAATTAGCATGAGGATAATAGGAAGCCAGAAGGGATTAATAAAATTTAAAAGTTCTATAATTTTTGAATCAGAAAAGAGAGGAATCTTTTTTATAATCTCTATTAATTTAGGTGAAAAATATCCAATAACGCCTAAAAGGATTGGACTTACTATAGCAAGTAACTTTTCTAAAAAACCTAATCCAATGACAGATGCCTTTTTCATGTGTAGTTCATCCTTTCTTATATATATTTTTTAACCAGGGCATGTTTTAAATAGTGAGTTTTTTCACCATTTTTATGAGCTCATCTGAGTAATTTTCTATGGATATAGATGAATTTGCCTTCAACATTCTTTCTTCGATTGCTCCTAAAATAAATGAAGCTAATGTGTCGGTTTGAAAAGAGTTAGAAAACACACCATTTTGTTGTCCAGTCTTCAAAATATCTAATAACATCGTTCTAAGAGCATCATCTTCGTCGTCGTCTTCGATTCTGTAATAAGGAACATTCTCTTCATTTCTTGCATTAAAGACAATCTCAATTAAGGCAATATTATTTTTGTAATGAGTTTCTTGATAAGTCAAATGTGCTTCAATAAAAGCCTCTAGTTTGTTTATTTCAGATTGGGCTAATAGTACTCGATTACTAATAAATTCATGTTGTTTATCAACTAAAAATTGTAATGTCCGATTCATAAGATAAAGCTTATCGTTAAAATGATAAGAAATAAGTCCAGTGCTAATCTTAGCTTTTTTTGCTACCTTCGTTAAGCTCAAGTTGTTATATCCAACCTCTTCTAATGTATCAATACATGCAAGAATAATTTGTTCACGCCTAGCCTCTGCAATAAAAGAATCAGTCATGCTATTCAACTCCTGATTTATATAATTTGAATGTATAATCAAAAAATTAATTGATCGTTCAATTAAATATTAGTAAGAAATTATTAGTATGTCAAATGTTTTATACCTACATCTTGATAAGGCTCATTTTCTGAAACAAGCCCGTTTTTAGGTAAGCCAAGCTTCCTATTCGCCCTGAAAACATAATATAAATGGAATCCCCTCATTTAGAGCAAGGTGAACTTGTTATGAATGATACTAAAGGAGGAATAGGGTAATGAGCGAAAAGTGTGAACACAGACATGATGATTGTAACCGCAGACATGGTTGCGGAGGCGGTTTTGCGCTTCTAATCGTATTGTTTATTTTATTAATTATCATCGGTGCTAGCTGCTTCGGCGGAGGCGGCGGTTGTGGTTATGGCGGTTACGGCGGCTACGGATATGGTGGCTACGGCGGATATTGCTGCTAATTATTAAAAACTATTGAAAATGGCCTTGTGCAATATGCACAAGGCCATTTTATTCATATTTTTATATGCTGTGATAATTTATTAATGTACAGAGAGCGGATTAAGAAGAAGAAAATAATCTCGATAATCCCGAAAAAGGTGAGTACGATACATGTCTCTTTTAGTAATGAGAAAGAAAACATGCTTTGTAAAAACTTAACCGCAAATAACGTGTGAACACCAGCAACGATGTAAGGTACGAAAAATAAAATTCCTAATTGAATCGTTGCAGAGCGAAACATTTCTGATTCAGTTAAGCCAAGCTTTGTAATCGTAATATACTTTTGTCTTTCAGTTGTTAAGTCATTATACATACGGAAGTATAGAACACTAGCCGCACCGATAAAGAAAATAAAGCCGAGAAATGCCCAAATAAAAAATTGAGCAACTGCATTTCCTTTACCGTAAATAAGTTCATCCGTAGCCGTATGTATGAAGAAAGGAACTTGAGCGTTCTCTTCAGTATGCTTTTCGTAGAACTCACGTGCATCACCACTAATAACACGTAACATATTTTTTGTTGGAACGATTGCATTTTCCCAGTTTTCTACGAAATAGTTATAGATTACAGTTGTTTCAATATGAGGAATCATATTATCAAATACATAATCTTGTACGACAGCTAAATGAGGGAATGCAAATGATGGTTCGATTCCCTTATTAATAAACCCTTTAATATGAAATTCTTTTTTATTAGATCCAAGTGTAATCGTATTTTGCTTTGCAAATGGATTAGATACGAGATCGAGAAGTTCTGGTGAGTGGCGAGAAATAATATACACTTCTGTAGAATCAATTGTTATTTCCGGTCTTTTCAATTGTTTAGCAATTGCGTTATAATCACTCATCTTCATAAGCATAATATCTTCTTTGGAAGCTGTATCTTTTAATACTGTAAACTTATATTTTTTGTAAAGAAAATTATTAGTTGTAAGCTCCGTTTCAATTGTAGAAATATGCTTTTGTTCAAGGGAATTGTCACCTTCTGATGTATACGTGAAGGGAACGGGATATCGCTCTAATACTGATGCCTTCGTATTGTTATTAGCGGCGAATAATCCAATAATAATCGTAAATGCAAGTGCAGATAGCATAGAAACAATAAAGAGTACATTAATATTACTGCGTGTACGAGAAACTAAATCTGAAATCCATAACATATTTATTTGTTTCAAATAAAACTTTCTGCGCTTCTTTAAAATATAGATGAAAAGAAGGAATGTTTGTGAAAAGAATAAATATGTCCCGACTATTACGAGCGGTAAAATAGATAACATAATAAAAAAGACAGATCCATTTTGCACATTTTTTTCCGTTACGTAGCCTCGCGGATAACCAGCGATATAATAGCATAGCCCTAAACAAATTAAAGCGAATAAAGAGATGAGTATAGATGGTCTTTTTTCAGCTGGCATTTTCTTGTTCCCTTTAATGAGGTGGGCTGTCTTTCGAGTACGAATAAACATTGGTGTAAATGTAGAAACGATTAAAAATAAAATGATAAACGTTACGGTTGTAACGATAATCGCTTCTGTTGGCCAATATAAATAGAGACCTTTCGCACTTGTTAATTTCGAAGTGACTAATAAGAAAAAGTTAGAAAATACAAGTCCACCTTGAATGCCGATAAAGATAGATAATATCCCAATTATCATGTTTTCGGTAAATAACAATCTTTTTAATTGTCTCTGTGAGATACCAAGAATAGTGAGTATCCCGAATTGCTGTTTCCGTACATTTAAAAATGTTCCAATTGAATATAAGAGAAAGAAGAACGAGAACATAACAATCACAAGCTGTGCTGTACTAGCTAAGTTCATTAGAGGATCACGTTCTTGGAAACTTTGTACACTTTGTAACCGCGGGTGATACGCGTATACAGTAAATGAAAAGAAAACCATGATAGAAAACGCACTACTTACAAAGTAGGCGAAATATGCTTTCGAATTACGTGAGACATTTTTAAATGCGAATTGCCAAAATGTCATCCACGTCTTCCTCCTAATAATGCTAAAACATCTAATATTTCTTGATAAAATTTCTCGCGATATAATCCGCGGTGCAGTTCATTGTAAAGTTCGCCATCTTTAATAAAAATAACACGGTTACAATAACTTGCTGCAAACGGATCGTGCGTAACCATTAAAATCGTTGCATCTTCTTCTTTATTTAATTTCGTAAATAACTCCATTACGTCAATTGCCGCTTTTGAATCTAAGTTTCCTGTCGGTTCGTCGGCTAGTAGAAGTGAAGGATGATGAATAACAGCACGTGCTACTGCGGTACGCTGTGCTTGTCCTCCAGAAACTTCAAAAATACGCTTGTCCAAAATATGATCAATTCCAAGCTTTTTTGAAATGTTATCAAGCTTTTCATCCATTTCTTTTAATGGAACATTATCTAATGTTAAAGGTAGTACGATATTTTCACCGATTGTCAGTGTATCTAGTAAGTTAAAGTTTTGGAAAACAAATCCTAACTCTTGTCTTCGGAAAATAGCTAACTTCTCTCTACGAAATATGTGCGGTTTTTTTCCGTTAATCACGACATCACCAGAAGTCGGAGAATCGATTGTAGAGATAACGTTTAAAAATGTAGATTTTCCGCTACCAGATGGTCCCATAATGGCAACGAATTCCCCTTTATCCACGTGTAAATTTATATTTTTTAAAGCAGTATGAGGGACTTTCCCCTCATATACTTTTGAGACGTTTTTTATGTGTAATACTTCTTCCATAGTAATCACCTTTCTACTTTTTAAAACTTAATGTGTTGTGATAATTTTTGCATATAAAAGGAACGAATTAAAAGGAAAAATAAAATTTCAACTGTTCCAAAAATCAACAGTACGACTGTAATTTCAGCGAAGAACGAGAGATGTAATATTTCTTGTAGCATCTTTGTCGCAAACATTGTATGGATTGATGCCATAATGTAAGGTACGAAGAAAAGAATCGCAAGCTGAATTGTCGCTGAACGTTTCATTTCAGTCTCAGTTAAGCCGATTTTCGTAATCGTTATATATTTTTCTTGCTCATTTGTTAAATCTGTATACATCCGGAAGTAAAGAACACTGCCAGCACCGATAAAGAAAATAACTCCTAGGAAAGTACCAATTAAGAAGAACGAAGCGACATTTAGTTTTGTCTTATATAGAGAATCGCTCGCTTCACTTGCATGGAAAGGTGGATGCTCTGCTTGAATTGCTGCATTATCGTTATGGATTTTTGTTATAAACGATGAACCGATATTATGTGCTTTTTCCCAATCTGTAACTTTGAAGTTATATACACTCATTTGTTTGGAAACTGTGGATAAGGCTTCTACATTTTCATCAGATAGTATGAGTAATTGGTATATTAAGCTGTTTGGGAATGGGCTATAACTTTTATATTCTTTCACTTGTAGTTGTAAATTGTTTTGAGTAAGTGTAAGAGTATTTTTCTGTTCTTTATTGTGAAGTGTTCCAATAACTTGATCATCTAAGTCTTTCATAAGAATATAAGATTCATTCTTATTTACCGTGAGTTTTTCCAAATTTAACGCTTTAGCAAGTACATTATAGTCACTTTGTTTAATGGCATAATAGAGCTGCGTGTTATCTTCAGCTGAAGATACTTCATATATATCTGTTTTAAATTTTGTATAAGTAAAGTGCTCTTCATTAAATTTCTGCTCTAACCAGTTTAAATGTTCATCAGCTAACGTATTTTCAGTATGCGATAAATAAGTAAACGGGAAAGGATTTTGTCTAATCGCATCAAACTTTGTAAATTTCCCGAAGCCATATAAGAATGTAATCATTGTAAAAGCGAGCGTCGATAACATCGCCACAATAAAGAGCATATTAATATTCGTCCGAATACGTGATGCTAGATCAGAAATCCAAAGCATATTAATTCGTTTCATATAAAACGTTCTTCGCATTTTTAAAATACGAATAAGTAAAAAACTAATTTGTGAAAAGAAAAAGTATGTTCCAGCTGCAATAAGCGATGGGATGACAAATATACTAGAGACGGCATATAAAAGTCCAATTATGTCACCTAGCGACATAAAATACAGCGGATTTGCGGCTAACGCATATCCACATATTAAACAGATCGCACCAAATAGAGAGATGAGCACGGATGCTTTTCTTTCTTTTTGTTGTTTTCCTTCTTTTAAAAGACGTACGGCTTTTCTCGTGCGAATGAGCATCGGTGTAAAAGATGATACGAGAATGAAGAGGCCGAGAAAGATGATGATAGTTAAAACGATAGCACTTGTAGGCGGATATAAATATAAACCAGGTACGTGTGTAATTTTGGCGGTAACTAACAAAAAGAACTGTGAAAAGACAAGTCCAAGTTGAATGCCAAAAAATATAGAAAGAGCACCAATTAACATATTTTCTATAAATATGAGTCGCTTTAATTGTTTTTGAGATATGCCAAGCACTGTTAAAATCCCGAACTGTTTTTTTCGTACTTTTAAAAACGTCCCGATTGAATACAGTAAAAAGAAAAATGAAAAGAACACAATGACAACTTCTGAAATTGTCATTAATATGTTCAGAGAAAAATTCACGTCTGTCATATGCAATTTAGGATGAAATAAATAAACTGCAAATGAGAAAAAGATTGCGATGGAGAACGCACTGCTTACAAAATAGGCGAAATAAGCTCTGGCGTTTCTTGTGACGTTTTTAAATGCAAACTGCCAAAATGTCATTCACCTAAACCTCCTAATAGGGTGAAGATGAAAAGAGTATGAGAGATACTCTTTTCATCAAGTTTGTTTTAAATATTTTGTCCACTCGTGTAATGTGATAATTTTTGCATATAAAGTGAACGAATGAATAAGAAAAATACGATTTCAACGAATCCAAAAATAATAAGAACGGCTGAAACTTCTTTGAACAGAGATAAACCAATTACATCTTGTAGCATTTTTGTTGCGAACATTGTATGAATGGATGCCATAATGTACGGAATGAAAAATAAAATACTAAGTTGAATGGTTGCAGATCGTTTCATCTCTGTATCTGTTACACCGATTTTAGAAATCGTTATATATTTCTCTTGTTCGTTCGTCAAATCCGTATACATTCTAAAGTAAAGAACGCTACCAGCTCCAATGAAGAAAATAACTCCTAAAAATGTCCCGATTAGGAAGTACGCGGCACTACTTGATGTTATTTTGTATAACGATCCTGCTGATTCAAAGGAACGAATAAGAGGCCCTTCATACTGGTATTTATTTCGATCTTTTTGCACTTTTTCTATAAAATTATCAGCAATTTCATATGTCTGTTCCCAGTTTTGAATTTTGTAATTGTATGCTGATATATGTTTTACGGTGTTAGGTAAGTTATTTACGATAACATCAGGCAACACTATCGTTTGATATGAAAAGTCAGATGGGATTGCGTTTACATGCTCATAGCCTTTAACTCTTAATTTCGTATTTGTACTAGAGAGTGTAATGTAATCTCTATTGTAGCTTTGCTCAAATTCGTTGAATATGGTGATATAAGATGTCCCTGTTAACACATATGCTTCGTTATCATCCATAAATAGTTGTTTCATTCGTAAAGAATTCGCAAGTTTGTTATAGTCACTTTGCTTAATTGCGTATACGTCATTATAAATAGCTATATCTTTATCTTCTTTTAGTGGTGTTTCATATATATCAGCTTTTATTTTTTGATAAGGGAAATGCTCTTTTTGTAATTGTTGCTCAAGCCAATTTAAATGCTCTGTAACAAAAGGGTTCGCATCATAAGAGAAATAAGAAATTGGGAAAGGGGAAGTTCTATTCACCTCTAGCTTAATAAATTTCCCGAATCCATATAGGAACGTGATCATTGTGAAAGCAATTGTAGAGAGCATCGCTACAATAAAAAGCATATTAATATTCGTCCGAATACGGTTTGCTAAATCTGAAATCCAAAGCATATTAATCCGTTTCATATAAAATCTTCTTCTTTTCTTTAAAATATAAATCAGTAAGAAACTAATTTGAGAAAAGAAAAAATATGTTCCTATTGTAACAAGCATTGGGATAACGAAAATACTCGAAACCATATATATAACACCGATTTGCGGGCTTACTGATACGAAATATTTAGGATTTCCAGCTAACGCATAACCACCAAATAAACAAATCGCACCAAATAATGAAACAAGTATGGATGGTTTTCTTTCTTTTTGTTTTCCACCATTTGTTTTTAAAAGGTGTACCGCTTTTTTTGTACGAATAAGCATTGGTGTGAATGCAGATACAATGATAAAAAGACTAAGGAAAACAATGGTTGTTAAAATAAACGCGTTAGTAGGACCGTATAAATATATTCCTGGAACATGCGTAAGTTTGGCTGTTACTAATAAAAAAAATTGAGAAAAAACAACTCCAAACTGCATGCCGAAAAAGATAGATAAAATCCCGATTAACATATTCTCCATAAAAACAAGACGATGTAATTGTTTTCTTGATATTCCTAAAATGGTCAAAACACCAAATTGTTTTTTTCTAACTTTTAAAAAAGTACCAATGGAATATAGTAAAAAGAAGAAAGAGAAAAATACAATTACTACTTCTGAAAATATCATTAATCCTGAAATTTCAGAGGTCATGTCAAAGTTTTGTAATTTCGGATGGAATAAGTAAACAGCAAACGAAAAGAACACAGCAATGGAAAAGGAACTACTTACAAAGTAAGCAAAATAAGCTCTCGAGTTGCGCGTGACGTTTTTAAATGCAAATTGCCAAAATGTCATAGATTATACCTCCGGCTAGAAGATATAGAAGTAGTTGTATTGCAAAAAATGTATGAGAGTGTGTTCTCATACATTTTGCTTGCATATGTTACGATCATGCTTCGGTCACCTTCTCCGTATGTTCTGCTTGATTATTTGCAGCGTTGTGGAAGATGATTTTAATCGTCGTTCCTTTACCAACTTCAGAATCTAGTTTGACAGAGTGACCTAAATAATCACAAATTTTACTTACAATATAAAGCCCCATACCAGTAGATTCTCCGAATGCGCGACCGTTTTTCCCAGTGTAAAATGGTTCAAATACTCTTCGAATATCTTCTTGCGGAATACCAACACCTTCATCACGAACTTCTAAAATAATATCCTTTCCGTTTCGGTAAGCAGATAAGAAAACTTTCTTTCCGCGCTCACCAGAGTAACGAACAGCATTTGTCATTAACTGATAGATGATAAATTTTAGCCATTTCGCATCAGAAGCAACTTTTAAATCAGAATGGACTTCTAAAACAGGGAAGACACCATTACGAATGAATAGTTCTTTTAATCCGTTAATATTTTTTGTTACCGTATCTTTTAATGAAATCGTCTCAACATGGAAATCTTCATGGAAGTTATTTAACCTAGCCATGTATAAAGCCATATCAAGCCCTTGGTTTAGACGCTCTAATTCTTTTTTAAACTTTGGAATTAAATGCTCGTCTTCCATTTCTAGCACCATAAGCTGCATAACAGAAACAGGTGTCTTCATTTGATGTACCCAGTGGTTAATGAATAATTGATGTTCTTGTTGTTTTACTTCATACGATTGTAGTTCTTTTTGGAAGAGGCGGTACTGCGTACGCACGAGTTCATTGACACCGTGAGGCATCGGAGCAGTTGCTCTTTCAATAAACGCATCTTCCATTTTTTCTGGTTGCTCGCTTAATCTATGGTACATTCTACGATTGCGAACGTAACGGTAAGCGAGGAAACAAATAAATAAATATAAACTTAAAACGACGAAATAAAATTTATTGTTTTGAAATCCATCTACTGCATCATAAAGAACGAAAATGATACCGAAGTTTAAAACGTACAGTAGGAAAAATGCAAAATGATCACGTAAAAATAGCTTCATGCTTATTCACTCCAAGTTGCGTTAAAGCGATATCCAAGTCCACGTACTGTTTCAATAGAGTTCTCAATACCAAGCTCATTAAACTTTTTACGAAGACGCGTAATGTTTACGTTTAATGTATTTTCTTCAACGAAGCTTTCGTCATCCCAAAGCGCAGCTAATAAATCTTCACGGCTTGCTGTACGAGGGAATTTAGATAATAACATTTCAGCTAAAATAGCTTCTTTTTTCGTTAAAAGAACTTGTTCAGATCCGAAGTGAATTTCAGGACGTTCTGGGAATAGTTTTAAACCTTCTACTTCAACGATACGTTCAGAAATATTTGGTGCATAATCACCGTAAATACGGCGTAATTGTCCTTTAATTTTTGCCATTACAACGTCGTAGTGGAATGGTTTTGTAATGTAATCATCCGCACCGCTTTCAATTGCCATAATTTGTTCCATCTCACCAGCACGCGCTGAAATGAAAATAATTGGACAAGTAGATTCATGACGAATTTGACGGCACCAGTAGAAACCATCGAATTTCGGTAAGTTTACATCAAGTAAAACAAGATGTGGTTTCACAGCGTTAAACGATTCCATAATATCATCGAAATTCTCTGCAACAACAGCTTCATAACCGTACTTCTGAATGTGAGATTGCAGTAATGATGAAATATTTGGATCGTCTTCAACGATTAAAATTTTATACATATGTATATTCCTCCTCAGAAAAACAATTGTAGCTATAGTGTATCATGTGTTTCAAGTCTTTTCATTATGTTGAAAGATAAGCTAGTAAACAGTATAGGATAAAAGTGAGAAAAGTAAAAAGGGCCTCGTATATAATTGACAATCAACTGAAATCATTTTAACATTTAGATAAGTATCTAAATGTCTAATTATCGAAAGGAAGAAAGACATTGAATCAAGCATTCAAAGCATTAGCAGATCCAACAAGGCGAAAAATTTTAGACTTATTAAAAGAAGGTGATCTAACCGCTGGTGAGATCGCTGAACATTTCAATATGACAAAACCAAGTATTTCACACCACTTAAACGCACTTAAAAATGCTGAACTTATTCAAGATGAAAAGAAAGGGCAATTCGTTGTGTACTCTTTAAACACAACGGTCTTTCAAGATTTGTTGACTTGGGTGTTTACATTTACGAATAAGGGGGAAGAGGGGAAATGAGAAAGCATATATTTCCGTTACTATTAATAGCTTTAACGATTATTGCATGGTGCATCGCGTGGCCGCATTTACCGGGAGAGGTTCCGAGTCATTGGAATGTGTCTGGTGAGGTAGATGGGCGTATGTCAAAAATGGGCATGATGATTTTGGATGTTGCAGTTATGGTTTTTATATATGCTTTATTGACTTTATTGCCTAAGATAGATCCTAAGCATGAGAATTATGAGAAATTTTCTAAAGGGTATAATGTAATAAATTATAGCGTATTATTCCTATTATTTTTAGTAAGTATCATTGGAATTGGAGCTGGATTAGGTTATGACATTCCAATGAATAGTACACCATATATTCTTGTTGGTCTTTTATTTATAATCATCGGAAACTATTTACCACAATGTAAACCAAATTACTTTGTAGGTATAAAAACACCGTGGACATTAAGTAACGAGGAAGTATGGAGAAAGACACACCGTTTTAGTGGGAAGGTGTTTGTTGTATTAGGAGTTATTATGATTCTAAGTGTTTTTGTACCAGTAACGTGGAAATCTTTCGTAATGGTTGGAATTATTATTGGTGCAGTAGGATTAACAATGGGATATTCATATATTGCTTATAAAAAAGAAATAGGGGCCTAATAAAAAATTATGGGGGAGAGAGGATGAAAAGACACGTATTACCATGGAGTTTAATTATTGGCATTGTAATTGGATGGTATATTGTATGGCCATATTTACCAGAACAAATTCCACGCCATTATAATGCAGCAGGAGTAGTAGATGGATATTTTTCTAAAGTAGAAGCAAGTTCTGTTTCAATAGGAAGCATGATGTTGCTGTATTTGATATGGCTAGCTCTTGGGTATATTGACGTAACGAAAGATAAGTATAAACAGCATGCTAAAGTCCTTTCCGCAATCCGTTATGCTATTCTTTTGATAGGATTCGGCTGTAACTTATTTGCGCTATTAGCAGCGTCTAATTATATTGCATCGGGCTCAATTGCATTTAATTTTGGACTTGGAACATTGTTTCTTGTACTAGGTAATTACATGCAACAAACGAAGCCAAACGGGTTAGTAGGCATTCGAATGGACTGGACATTAGAAAATCCTGTAGTTTGGAGGAAAACACATAGATTTGCTTCGAGGGTATTTGTAATAGGTTCACTTTGTATATATGCCGGGGCTTTGCTTCCAGATCCATTTAATATTTTTATAGGGATTGGAATCATATTAATATGCATTATCGTATCAACAATAAAGTCATATAGTATTTATAAAGAAGAGTTGAAAATGTAAATAAAGCTGCTTTTCCTTTTAGGGAAGAGCAGCTTTGTTTTTTATCACTTCTTCAAAACCGGTATCCAAATTTCACTTTTAAAGTTTGGAGAAGATATATCTTTCTGTTTATTCCACAATATCTCCGGTCCTTCCGCTAGTTCATAGTTCGAAGAAGGGAACCATTCAGAATAAATACGTCCCCATACATTTTGTAATGCATCAGGAAATGGACCGACAGCTTCGAATATAGCCCATGTTGAAGCAGTAACTTCAAGCTGTTTAAACTGCTCTGGACAATCCTTTGTTGTGGCTACTCCAATGTAGTGATCGAGTTCGCCTTTTTCCTCCATTCTTCCTTCAGAAAAGTTAGTAGAAGCACTAATAATTCCAGTAGGTTCAATGTTTGAAAGGGACTTTAATGTTTGAATAGAATCTGGGTTTAAACTTTTCCACATAGAAGCAATTTCTTCATTTACACCGTTAAAAACGATTGGTACTCGTTTTGTAATACCTATAATTCGAAATGGCTCTTTTTCTTCAATTCGATAGTTCATTTCATTTCCTCCTTGAATGGACAATTGGAAGGTCATTGGTGAATAAGCCTTCAAAGAATGGCTACTATTTCGGGCCTCTGAAGGTGTTATACCGTGCAAGTTTTGAAATGCACGAGCGAATGAATCTGGTGAGTTGTAGCCATATTTTATAGCGACATCAATGACTTTTGCATCGCTATTTTTTAGTTCAAAGGCAGCGAGAGTAAGACGTCTACAGCGAATATAATCAGATAGTGATATACCTGCTAAAAACGAAAACATTCTTTTAAAGTGATACTCAGAACAGAGAGCTAGCCTCGCAACTTCTTTAAAAACAATTTCATTCGTAAGGTTATCTTCAATATAGCGCATTGCAGTATTCATATTTTTAAGTGAATCCATATTATGACCTCCTCTGTACATAGAATAGCAGGAACGAAATAGCTCCATCCGACATTTCGTGCACAACTTTGTAGGGGACATTTTTAACCTTACAAAATTGTAATGTTCCTGTAAGGAGAATGAATGGATGGTATGATATCCCAATGTTATAGTAACAAAGTACTTTTGTTCAGTAGGTTAAATTTTTATATCTTTACTTATGCGTCTTACATAACTGTCATGTTTGTGTAAGAAACATCGATAGTGGCAAGAGTAGAGAGTGTATATAGTTGAAAATAGAGAATAGAAGAAATGAGGGATGTCGAGATGAAAACAGTGTTAGAAGCAAAAAATATTGAAAAAGTGTACGACACGGGTGGGAATAAATTTGCAGCGTTAAAAGGTATTAACTTACAAGTAAAAGAAGGTGAGTTCGTTGGAATTATGGGACCTTCTGGTTCTGGTAAGACGACTTTACTAAATGTTCTTTCTACAATTGATAATGCGACGAACGGTGAAATTTTAATTGATGGAAAAGATATTGTAAAGATGAATGATGATAAGTTAGCGTTATTCCGCCGTGATCATTTAGGTTTCATTTTCCAAGATTATAACTTATTAGATACGTTAACGGTGAAAGAGAATATCGCTTTACCACTTGCGTTATCAAAGGTGAAAGCGAGTGAGATTGATCGCCGCGTTCTTGAAATCTCAAAGAAATTCGGTATTGATCATATTTTAAGTCAGTTCCCATATCAAGTATCTGGTGGACAGAAGCAGCGCTGTGCAGCATCGCGTGCAATTGTTACGAATCCAAGTATGATTTTCGGAGACGAGCCAACTGGAGCACTTGATTCTAAATCTGCAACAGATTTACTTGAAAGTATGAAGTCGTTAAATGAATATGATAACTCAACAATTTTAATGGTAACGCACGATGCGTTTGCAGCAAGTTATTGTAAACGAGTTATTTTCATTAAAGATGGTGAACTATATAAAGAATTACACCGCGGTGAATCGACGCGTAAACAGTTCTTCCAAAAAATTGTTGACGTAATGTCTTCTATTTCTGGAGGTATGGCTGATGACCTTATCTAGCATTGCCCTCCGCAACATACAGCGGAACTTTAAAGACTACTTTGTATATTTTGCATCTATGATTTTTAGTATCGTTATTTATTTTACATTTAAAGCACTGCAATATAATTCACAAATGGAAAAAGCAGCAGAAGCTTCTAAAAAGATTAGCGGAGCGTTCCAAGTTTCAAGTGTGATGCTTATCATCTTCGTAGCAGTGTTTATTATATATTCGAACGGATTCTTTACACGTAAACGTAAAAAAGAAGTTGGACTCTATTCCTTATTAGGTATTCGTAAAAGACAAATTGGTAAAATGCTCTTTTATGAAAATATGTTAATGGGATTAATGTCATTAGTAATTGGGATTGCTATCGGTAGTGTCCTTTCAAAATTATTCCTTGAGTTATTAGTAAATATGATGGGATTAAATTTAAACGTTCATTTTGAAGTACCGATGGCTGCCATTATTGATACAGCAATTATTTTCTTTGTGATTATTTTATATACATCACTTCAAGGATATCGTTTAATTTATCGCTTTAAGTTAATTGAACTTTTCCGTGCAGAACGTGAAGGAGAAGCAATGCCAAAAGGATCTGTCATCATGGCATTAATTTCAGTTTTCTTAATCGGTTCAGGTTATTTTTTAGCATTAATGTACATGAAAGCAGTTATGTATGCAGACTTTATGGTCGTTGCATTATATATTTTATTAGCGACAGTAGCAGGGACTTATTTACTGTTCATGTTCTTCACAGTATTTGTATTGAAACGTGCAAGAAATAATAAATCATCGTTTTATAACGGTATGAATATGGTAACGACGTCACAGCTACTATATCGTATTAAAGGAAATGCAAAATCACTTGCGACAATTTCTATTTTAAGTGCGGTAACATTAACAGCGGTTGGTACGTCAGTTACGATGTATTACAACACATTTACGCAATCAAAAGTTGCTGCGCCGTATAGTTATTCCTATGAGAAAAAAGATGCAGCATTAGATAAAAAAGTAAATGAAATACTTGCTGGAGAGAAGAATAATCACCCAGTCACATATGAATCAGAAGTTGAAATGATTCCTGTGAAGGGAACATTTAAAGGTGAAAGAGCTGATCAAGTTCTGAACACACACTATAATGTTACGAATCAGTACCAGCTTATTTCTCAATCAAGCTTTAATACACTTGTGAAACATTTAGATGTAGAACCTGTAAATTTAAGTGCGAATGAAGCTTTCGTATATGATAGCTTATATATTGAGAAACTTGATTTTGGTCCTCTTTATACAGGAAATACAGCTGTATTCCCTGTTGGAAACGAGTCAAAAGAATTAAAAGAATTAAAAATTAAAGGTGTAAATAATAGAAGCCTTACAAATTTAAATGAACTATTTGTAATCGTTCCTGATAAAACATATGAGCAAGTGAAACAAGTAAACGAAACGCGTACTGTAAAAAATATTGATGTAAAAGGTGAGCGAAATAGTAAAGAGTTAACAGCAAAATTAGCAAGCATTATGCCAGCTGGAGAATCAGAAGTTTTAAAACCATTTAACGATTTCTATACAGGATTCCAAATGGGGCTTGAAACAACAGGCTTAATGATGTTTATTGGGTTATTCTTAGGATTAGTATTCCTATTAGCAACAGGCTCAATCATTTACTTTAAACAATTAACAGAAGCAAGTGCTGACCATGATCGTTACGTTGTTCTTCATAAAATTGGTGTAACGAAGCAAGAGATGAAGAGAGCTATCGCAAAACAAGTGAGCTTTATCTTTGCTATTCCGTTAGTAATTGGTATTTTACACAGCCTATTTGCACTAAAAGGTTTATCAAATATATTACCATTTGAAATTATGATTCCGCTTCTAATTAGTATCGGAGTATACGGCGCGATTTATATTGGATATTACTTCTTAACGGTTCGTTCTTATTATAAGATCGTGAGTGCGAAGTAATAAGGGACAGCTATCGCTAGAGGCGATAGCTGTTTTTTTATTCTTCATAAAATCTTAAGAAATCTCCTCAATTTTTGTTAAGAAATAATAGTTATACTTAGAAACAAGTTAAAAACTATTGAACGAATGAGGAGAGGTTTATATGCAACTCATAACATTCTTACATGAATTTATTAAACATCCGAAACATACTGGTGCAATTGCGCCAAGTTCAAAAATATTAGCAAAGAAAATGGTAGATGTAATTGATTTTAATAAAGCGAAATGCATTGTAGAGTTAGGTCCTGGTACAGGAGTCTTTACGAAAGAAATTATGAAGAGAAAGAAGAAGGAAACAATATTTCTTCTTATTGAAATTAATGAAGTGTTTTGCAAGGAACTAAAGAGAAAATTTAAAGATGAGCAGAACGTCATTGTTGTACACGGTTCAGCCGAAAATATAAAAAAGTATATAGAAGATCTCAATATAGAATGCGTGGATTACGTTTTATCGGGATTACCTTTTACCTCTTTACCAGAAGAAGTTTCAAAGCGTATTTTAAACAATGTAATGGAAGGGATACATGAGAATGGTGAATTTATTACATTTCAATATTCACTTGTGAAAAAAGGATTTATACAGCACTTCTTTCCTGAAATTACGCTAGAGAAAGTGTGGCTCAATTTCCCACCAGCGTATGTCTTTAGCTGTAAAAAAGAGCTAAGGAGAGCATATGCATAATGGAATTACATGAATTATTATCTTATATTGAACAATACGGTTATTGGGCATTATTTTTCTGTTTATGGTTAGGTATTATTGGTATGCCAATTCCAGACGAAATGATCGTAATGAGTGGTGGCTTTGTATCTTCACTAGGGATATTAAGTGTCATTCCTGCATTTTTATTAACATATTTAGGTGTTGTATCTGGGCTTTCTTTAGGTTATATATTAGGGAAAATATTTGGTACGAAAGTACTTGATAAGCTAATGAAAAAGAAAAAGGCGAAATATCTTTTGAAATCTCAACAAATGGTAGAGAAGTATGGTCATTATGCGTTAGTCACAAGTTACTTCATACCAGTTGTAAGACATATCGTACCGTATTTAGTTGGAATGAATAACATGTCATTTAAGACGTATGCTTTGTATTCTTATATGACAGGATTTGTTTGGACACTCGTTTACTTTGTGCTCGGTGCTTTATTTGGACAACATATTGAAAGTATTGTAGCGATCGCGATAGAATATGGTGTGTATTTTGGCGTGATTGTTTTTATAGTTACAGGTATTCTTTATTTATATAGAAAAAAAAGAATCACACTGATGAGTAAATAGAAGTAAAGAAAGTTTCTTCCAGTATGAAGGACAAGATAGGATTATAAGTATAAAATTATCTTTATTTAATGGTAAAATATAGGTAATTAGTTAAGGGAGGAAGAGCGTTGTGCTACTCATTTTTAGCCTTATCTTAATTGGAATTATGTGCAGTATGAAAATAGTATCCTTACACATGATAGAACGACAAAAGGTAGAGGAACGATATGTATATTGTCCAAAATGTGATACGAAAATTAGAAGAGGAAATTCAGCTCCTTTTTGTTCGAAATGTAATTTAATATTTTAAAAATAAAAAGTCCGAAATCACTTTATATAGTTTCGGACTTTTTATTTTTAAGTAAACATTAATCCACCTAGTTCTCTTTCGTTTGTTTATTAGCTAAAATGGATTATGAATAACAATAGTATGTAAACGAAAATAAATATAAATGTACACATGGAGTGTTATATTTGGAGATTTTAATCATAGTAGGATGCCTAAACTGTATGGATGTTAACCTTTTTAGAGAAAGATATCCCAGCTAATTTAGTTTGGAAGATTGAAAGAATAGATTGAAAATAGATGAGAAGTGGAGTGCATATGATGGAGACACAAATCGTTATTGGAGTACCTGGTTTATGGAAAGATAGAACAGAATTAATACAAGAAGTTGTGAGTAAAAGTAACTATATATTAGCGGGAAATGTTATGCACCATAAGGAGAAAGAGATTGGCTTTGAAATTGATATATATGAACAAGAGGATCCATTTTATAATCCGTGTGGGGTATGGAAGTTAGAGAGTGCTTCGGCAAAGAAATCTATCTTTCAAAAATTGGGGAGTGTGCTAAAAGGATGGAAAAATACATAAAAGAACAGAGGAGTATATGTGATAAATATAAAGCGGAGTATGTAGAATCTCCGAATGACTTGAAATTAGGAATAGCGCAAAATGTGAAAGATGGTATCGCTCCGATTAATGGGTTACGAATGCCTATAGAAAACGGAACGACAGGTTGGCACATTTGGGCTGGTGAAGAAATGGGGACAGAAGAAGATTTCTTTCTTCCTTTACACGTTCAACATATTGATGAATGGGCACCTGAAATAAAGAAGTATTTAGGGTTACCACCTGGTTGGAGATTTTTAATTGCTGGAGATTACGAGGACGTGTGGTATGATTCGAATTTGTTTGATGAAGATTTAGAAGAGGATGCAGATGAATGGGAAGAAAATATGCTACAAGAGTATGGATGGTACATGCATAGCATATTAGCAAAAGATATTGATGGCATCCATGCTAATTATCATACGCATGGTCTAAGAGATAACTTTAATCATCAAGATTTACAAATAGCATTAAATATGGATCCTGAAGTCGCGCATAGTGTTTTTTGTACCATAATAGAAGAAATAAAGAGCGGAAAAAAGTTTGAACAAGGGATTGAGTATACGAATATTATTGAAGGATATCCCATTATTATGAAGTCTTTCGTAGAGATGGATCGAGAAGTTTTGAGGGTTTTATTACCTGATGAAAGAGGGATTCTTCCTACGAGGCCAGAGTGTGATGAATGTTATAAGACTCAATTGGATGATATTGAGGAGAGTTGATAAAAAAGAGCTTGAAACTATTCAAGCTCTTTTTTTATCACTATTTATGTCCTAAAATATGCTCAATCTCATGCAAACTTAATTTACTTGCCTTAGCAATCGTTTCAAGTGGTATACCAAGATCATACATATTTTTAATCATTTGAATTTTTCCCTGCTGAACTCCTTCTTTTCGACCTTGTTCAATGCCCTGTTCAATGCCCTGTTCAATGCCCTGTTCAATGCCTTTTTTAATTCCTTGTTTCATCCCTTGTTCCATTCCTCTTTTTATTCCTTCTGTCTCTGCATGGGCGAATTTTGCTGCTTCATCCATTAAAACTTTCTCCCTTGCGTCATAGGCTTGTCGGAAAGATGAATCTTGACTCATACGTTCCCATTTATTTATCGCTTTTTGTAAAATAGGGTCTTGGTTCATAGCAATATCCTCCAATAGTTTAGTTAAGTGCTCATCCTCATTTGCTGAAAGCAATAAAAGCCAACGAACAAATGGATCTTTCCACGGATTTACTTTTTCTTCATGCCATTGTTCAGTTAACTTTGGAATTTCTATAATGTGGATTTCAATGTCGTCACTCAGGAGTTTTTGTTGTTGTGTATTCCATAATATGCTTGTTGTATGGAAGGCTGGGTGTTCCGAAAACATTACGAAGTTTAGTAAGTTTATGGTGATGGTTTTGTGAAGTGCACTGTAGGGCATCCCTTTTTGTAGTTGAGATGTGTATAGTCTTCCCCAATAATATAAACTGCGTTTAACCATATCGTGATTATTATTGAGTTGTATTTCTACATTGACTTTTGTTCCTGTGTCTAATGTTGCTGAAATGTCTAAAATAGATAACTTATCCTCTTCATATTCCCTGTGTAAATGTGGATCTTCTAGTTGTAGAGAAGCAATGGGCGACTCTAAAGACTCTTGTAACATAGCATTTAAAAATGCAATTAGAATATCTTCGCTACCATTCGTACCAAACAATTGTTTAAATGCAAAATCAATGCGTAAATTAACTAACTGTTGGTTGAACAAAGTTTGTCCTCTCCCTTATATGAAGGTGCTTCTTTCCTTCATTGTACATAAAAAGAACTAGAGTATGCAAACAAGCCATTCTTCTATTTTATTAGAGGATGTTTAGAGATTCCTATAATTGACTACCACGAAAATTTCATATGGACTGTGTGGGTATCACTTAGTAAAGAAAGTTATGATGAAGTATTAGAAAAGTGGGATGAGAGAGGCCGAGAAAATAGTGATCCTTATTTTGGTTGGTTATCTGTAGAAATACCAGTTTATCCAGAAACATTAAATTTAAAAACAAATGTACATATAAGAGAAGTTGGAATGGCACCGTATGTTGAATTAGAGCCAACCGAGCATCCTTTAGCGATCGAACAAAGAAATGGAATTACTTTAGAGAGAGTTAAAGAAATAGAGGAAATGATCCAACAATATAACTAGATTAGAAGAGAAAAAACGAGTGCTAGCACTCGTTTTTTTATTACACAACCGCAGGATTATAAATCATCGTAAAGTGTCCTGGTAATAATTCAATGTGACAAGGTGTATGAAGCGAGCTTTCTCCATCTGTATCTACTTCTTTTTCTTCTTTCGTTTCAATATGAATGGATTTCGCTTTTACGTGGAAGATGTCATTTTCATTTGAGTCTTCAAATAGTTTCTTTCCGATGTAATCTTTAAATGCTTGAATACCTGTTGATTTGACTACGAAAATATCAAGTGTTCCGTCATCACATTTTACGTTCGGAATAAAGGATGGAATACCACCAAGATATTCACCATTTCCAACCATGACAAGGACAGCTTCGTCTTCATATACTTGTCCGTCATAAGTAATTTTTACCGGGAATGTTTCAGCATTTTTTACAGTTCGAATTGTGCTTAAATAGTAACCGATTTTACCAAGCTTTGCTTTTTCTTCTGCATCGATATTGTTTGATACTTCAGATACGAGTCCAATGCCCCAGAAGTTTAAGAAATGTTGTTCATTTGCTTTTGCAACGTCAACTGGTTTTATATGTTCTTTTGTAATAAGTTTTGCCGCTTCTGCAATGTTTTGCGGAACACCAAGTGTGCGAGAGAAGTCGTTGCAAGTTCCACCTGGAATGATTGCAAGTGTAGGTCTAGTTTCGAGAGGTGCTAAGCCATTTGTGCATTCAAATACTGTTCCATCACCACCAAAGACGATAATTAAATCTACTTTACTAGCAAACTCTTGGCAATATTTTGTTGCATCACCTTGTTTTTTCGTATGAAGGATATGTAGATCAGGAAAAGCTGCGGCAAGAGGTGGTACGATTTTCGTTAAATTTGTATGTAAGTCACCTTGACCAGCTTTCGGATTTACGATGAGGAGTACTTTTTCAAATTTTGTCTTTGTCATATTTCATCTCTCCCTGTAGTTTGTAATGGAAAGAAAGGAGCTGTTCCCATGTATTTTAGAACAGCTTCTCCCTATTAATTGGGTGCTAAGATTGTCAGTTATTGTCGGTAAGGCGATATATTTAAAAAATCGCCGATATACATTTTATGTACTATCGATTTTTTAAGTTATACGATTATTCCGTTACAACTGAAGCAATGAATGGTAAGTTACGATATTTTTCCGCACAGTCGATACCGTATCCAACGATGAATTCGTCTGGAATTTGGAAGCCAACATATTCAGCTGTTAAGTCTACTTTACGACGTTCTGGTTTATCAAGTAATGTACAGAACTTGAGTGCTTTTGGTTTATGCATAAAGAAGTGATCTTTTAGGAAATGAAGTGTTAAACCAGAATCGATAATATCTTCTACAACAATTACGTTTTTCCCAGTAATGTTTACGTCGATATCTTTTAGTAGTTTCACTTTTCCTGTTGTTTCTGTTTGATTTCCGTAGCTAGATGCAGAAATAAAGTCAATTGTTACATCATTTTTGATGTTACGAATTAAATCAGCAGCAAATACGAATGAACCTTTTAATACTGCGATAACTACGATTTCTTCTCCTTCAAAGTCACGTTCGATTTGAAGTGCTAATTCTTTAACTTTTGCTTGTAATTGTTCTTCAGAAATTAAAGTGTCTTTTATTTCAATATTCATTGTAATCCTCCTACAGTGTAAAACTTATGAACATTTCGACTGTAAAGGATAGAATAGAAAAAGTCAAAGGAGATAGTAATTTTTTACAAAGATAATGACAAAATCATCTGATGATATGATATACTAAGTGTATTAAGAAAACGCTTCCATGAAGGGTGAATATGATGAAGAAGAAACAGTACACAAGTGTAACATTTATAAAAGCATTACTTTTAACAATTGTTCTTGGCCTGTTGGCTTACGTAATTGATGTACCTGCGATTCGTATTTCATTAATTGGAATGACTTTAGTGTTAGGAGCAATTTCGCATGGTATGATGTCGCAGCTAAAAGAAGCTGGACTTGATGATATGAGAGATCATATAGATAAAAAGTGAGAAACCTTCATTATATAGAGTGAAGGTTTTTTTGTTTCTTACAAAAATGTAAGGTAGTTGTAAGGCAAATCGATAGTTGCATAAGAGCATTTTGGATAAACTATGGGTGTAAGGTAAAAGGCAAGCATATTTTAGGTAAATTAAGTTTTAGGCACTCTATATGTGAAAAAGGAGTAGGAGGGCATGGAGAAACGTTGGACGACCTTTTCTTTTTTAGCGACTAGTAACACCGTAATGCTAGATGGAAAAATGGATTTTTTGCACTTGTTTGATCGTGAAAATGATCATTCTTCTTCTAAATTTACAATGAAATGGAATAAATGGAGCGAGAGTTGTAAGATTGAAGAAGAGGCCCCTAACGAAGAGCAAAAGATTATTTTAACAAACCCTATTAAAGCGTGGGTTGTTCAACGTCGTAAGTGTAACGTCAAAAATCACTTCAAGAAAACTGAGCCGAGACAATTAGTTATCGCTCCGGCCCGTTCTACTTCCAAATCACGCGAAAGTAACATGTAAATAATTGAGACACACACCCGAAAAAAACATCGTACATATTGCGATGTTTTTTTCTTTTTCTACAATGAAATCTTTAAATGAAATATATTTCATCTGCATCTTATATTTATATCTCTTGCTTATTCTAGTAATACATCCGATGCGAGTAGATGTGAATAAAATATAAGGAGAGAGTGAAAATGAAAAAGAAACTATTACCAATTTGTGCAATGGCACTTTTAACAGTAGGATATTCTTCAGTAGCGAGTGCGGATACTGGAACAGTAACAAAGGAAGAAGAAGCGCAAGTACAACAGGATAAAGCTAAAAAAGAAGAAGCAATTAAGGAACAGCAAAAAAGTGAAATAGAGAAAAAGCAAGCAGCACAAGTACAAGAAAAAAATGATATGGCTAAAAAAGAGGAAACAATAAAAGCTGAGAAAAAAAGTGAAGAAGAGAAAAAGAGAATAGCGCAAGAACAGTTAAAAAACGATATGGCTAAAAAAGAAGCAGCGATAAAAGCCGAGCAAAAGAATGAAGTAGCTAAAAAAGAAGAAGCAAAGCCAGTTGTACAAGGTGAAAAATTACCAAATACAGCATCAAATAATGTAGCAATGATGGGATTAAGTGCATGTCTTGTAGCGGTAGGTACATTATTTGGTTTGAATCGTCGCAATAAGATTCAAGCGTAAATAAAATATTTTCCTATAAAGAATGGGATAATTTCATATATTAAAAATGGTAGGTTACTCCTACCATTTTTGGCATGGAGGAATGAAGAATGAAGTTACTCAATTATATCGGTATCATATTGATGGCTATAGGGCTATTCATGGGATCCTATTATGCTGTGGAATGGTATAAAGGAAGAAGCTCTGCCGGGCAATTAACGGCAGAAGAAATAAAGAGCCTTAAAAATATACAAGATACTCAACTTTCTCATGAAACACCTGTAACTTCTCAAGTGCCTTCTTCTCAAACAGAAAATAAAGAAGGAGAAAAGGTAGCGATGTTAAACATACCGAAAATAAAGAAGAAGTTTTCTATATATTGGGGAGCAGATGATACGACTTTGAAAAAAGGAGTGGGTATGTTCGTTAGTGATTTAACGACAACTCCATCTGGAGGGGGACATACTGTACTGAGTGGACATCGAGATACTGTATTTACAGATTTAGAAGAGTTGAAAGAAAAGGATACCCTTGTTTTAGAGTATGATAATAAAACGTACACATATGAAATTCAAAAGACATGGATTACTCATGCGGATGATCGTACTGTTATTATAAAAAAAGAAGAACCGATATTAACACTGACAACTTGTTACCCATTTGATTATATAGGGGATGCACCAGATAGATATATTATCGAGGCGAAGTTAACTGGCAGTTATTCAAAGTGAAATTATAGTTTCTGAAAGCGAGAGGGGGATATATAAGTTATGTCAAAAAACATTTTAATTGTTGAAGATGAAGACATATTACGTGAAATATTAAAAGATTATTTTTTAAGTGAACAATATGTAGTGTTTGAAGCGAGGGACGGGAAAGAGGCTTTAGTTGTATTTGAAGAAGAAGAGGTTGATTTAGTTATTTTAGATATCATGTTGCCAGAACTCGATGGATGGTCTGTTTGCCGAAGGATTAGGAAGACGTCCGAGGTGCCTATTATTATGCTGACGGCGCGTGTAGATGAAGACGATACGTTACTTGGTTTTGAACTTGGAGCAGATGACTATGTGACGAAGCCGTATAGTCCTCCAATTTTATTAGCAAGAGCGAAACGATTATTAGAAAGTAGAAAAGCATCGAAGAAACCTTTAGAGAACGAAGATGATACGTTATCGATTCATGGCATCCATGTCCATTTTCCGTCGCGTACTGTTACTGTTGATGAGGCAGATGTTAGTTTAACGCATACGGAGTTTGAAATATTGGTGTATTTCATGAAAAATCAAGGAATCGTTTTAACGCGAGAGCAACTCATTTCAAGAATTTGGGGATATGAATTTGCTGGCGATGATCGAACGGTGAATAGCCATATTCGTAATTTAAGAAATAAATTAGGAGAGAAAGCAAAGTATATTACAACTGTAGTACGAACTGGTTATAAATTTGAGGGGAATGTATGAAGAAAGGAATTGTACTAAAATTATTTACTCTTACAACAGCATTATGTATGTTGATTTTAGCGACGATATTTATTGGACAAACGATATTTTTTAAACAATATTATGCGAATCGAAAAGTGGAAGATATTAAAGTGAATTTAAATTCTTTTGAGAAGAATTATTTAAATTATGCAGGAAATGCAGAAGAAATTCAGAAACTAGAGCAAGACTTTTTAAGAGAAAATAATACGTGGATTACGACATTAGATAAGAACGGGAATTTAAAACATGCAGATGATTTTTATTTTGAAGTAACGATAGATCGTAGGCAACAAAAGAGCTTTGGACAACAAATATTTAAAATTCCCTTAGGTAATCTCGTCAATATAGAGGAAATTGATAATAAATTATCAGAGCAGTTTTTAGGGCAAGAAATTTATTTTTCTGGAGTGAGAAAAGAAGATAGTTTTATTCCATTCTCTTTTTCTTTATCTAAGCAGAATTTAAGTGGATCTAATAAACCGTTAGAAAAAGCATTTAATGAGAAAATGAGCAAATTAAATGAGGAGAAAAAGAGAGCAGTTGAGGAACAACTTGTTAAGGAAAAGAAACCAGCTGTTCAGGAGCAAGCTGCTCAAGAATTAAATGTTTACATAGGAGGACGTGTTACAAAAGTACAGTTACCAGATGTAAAAGGTCCTGTGAATCCAATTTATAAAAATGGCATCTTCTTAGATAGCATAAAAGAATTTCAAACTAATTTATTATTAAAAGAGAGCAAGCCCATACAATATACAACACAAACAATGGACTATGAAAAAAATGATATTAAATATAAATTATTAATCAAGCCAATAGAAAAAGACGGATCAGTAACATATATTTATGCGATGGCTTCTTTACAGCCCGTAGATGAAGCTGTACAAATGGTGCAAGATTACTATATCTATATCATTGCATTTGTAGTTGTTCTTATTTTTTTAGCTTCGTTCTATTACTCAAAACAAATTGCCAAACCGTTATTAAAAATAAATGATACGACGAAGAAAATAGCACAATTAGATTTTACAGAAAAAATACCGATTACTTCAAAAGATGAAATTGGAGATTTATCGAAAAATATTAATGTGCTATCAAATAAACTCCATTCCCATATTGGACAGTTAGAAGAAGATATTGAAAAGGAAAGAAAGTTAGAAAATACACGGAAAGAATTCATTTCTGGTGTTTCGCATGAATTAAAAACACCGCTAAGTATTATGAAAAGTTGTATTTCCATTTTAAAAGACGGGGTAGCTGAGCATAAAAAAGAGTATTATTTTCAAGCGATGGAGAGAGAAGTAGACAAAATGGATACTTTAATTTTGGATATGCTTGAGTTAGCTAAATTTGAATCTGGTACATATAAAATGAAAAAGTCTTCGTTTTATATTGATACAGTAATTGAAGATATATGTGAACATCTATCTGTGGAAATAGAGAAAAAAGAACTTCATGTTCATAAAAATATACATTCATTTGAAGTGATTGCAAATCAAGGCCGGATTGAACAAGTCATCGTTAACTTCATTACGAATGCCATACGTTATACACCAAATAAAGAAGATATTATTATTTCTACAATAGATGAGAAGGATCGTATAAAAGTGTGCATTGAAAATAAAGGTACTCACATTGAAGAAGAACAATTAGATAAAATTTGGGATCGTTTTTATCGAGTGGATACAGCTCGTCAGCGTTCACAAGGTGGGACGGGACTTGGGCTTGCTATTTCTAAAAATATTTTAGAATTACACGATGCTGAATATGGAGTGAAAAATACAGAAGACGGTGTATTATTTTACTTTTACTTACCGAAAAAAGCGTAGATAATGCATGCTACGCTTTTTTTAATTTATTTTCATATTATCTTTACCTAATCTTTATTTTTAAGCGATATAATCTGGTTAGAAAATGAGGTTATGTAAGGAGTCGATGAACCGTGCATAGCAATTGGCTAAGTATAATGGTATTTATTTTCTTTTGCGCATTTATTGTATTTTTAATTAATATTACGATATGAAAAAAGAGCGCTCATTAAGCGCCCTTTTTTTGTGTATTCATTTGATAAGCACTGATGCTTTTGAATAAGCGTGGGGAAGTGAGGAATAAAAATATAAGTAAAACTGTACATAAAATAAAAGAACCAAGCATTGTACTTCCATTTACGATTAATGAATATAACACAGCTGATTGACCTTTCGGCGCATATTGTCCCCAGAAAATAATACCGGCAATAAAGTGACAGAAATAGCGAGCAAAGCTACCGACAAATGTAGCAAGGATAATGTAAACAAGGATTTTCTTACCATGGTTTTGTTTTGCTGAAGGTTTTTCATTGCGACTACCTAAACTTGAATGTTCTTCACTATTTTCATTAGACGTTAAAAGTGCTTTTTGAATTGGACGATAGAATAAGCCAGCAAATCCGATAAAAGCAAAGGCAATGAAGTACTCAATGAATGCTTGAACAGGTGTTAAAATATAAGCATCCCCCACGACTATTTGTAATAGTCCCCAAACTAAACCACCTAAGAAAGCTGATTTAAAGCCCCAGCGGTAAGCAATAATAAAAATAGGAATCATAGCGAATGAGATAGAACCGCCTGTTGGAAGTTTAAGTGATAATGGTAAAATATCGATAATCATGGCGAAGGCTGCAAGAATAGCAGATTCGATCATCGCTTGTAAATTGGTGTTACGCATGTTGTCTCCCCCTAAATCCAAGTTGTACAAAAAAGAATAGATATCATAGGAGGATACGAAATACGTAAATAAAAATGAGGTATGTATTTCGGACGTTTGCACAATCCCTGCGTTAGCATTAACTAACAGGTTCGAAGGGTCGGAACGAAGTGTTCCCTCTCAGCGGCATGGCTCCCCCAGTGATAACGAGATTCTTTATTTGCTATTGTTTATTGTAAGCGAAATGGATGAGAATGGCAAACGAATACAGTATGACAATAATTGAAATAGAATTGTAGCGAAATGTTAATAAATATGAAGCAAAAGGGTATAGTACAAGAGAAATTGGGTGTGGTATAATTTTTTTGAAAATAATTATCATTCTCTTCTGAGGGGGAAGGTTATGAGTTTAGTAGATATTAAAATTGGAGAGAAAGTGTTAGTAAAAAGTATTCAGTCTTTAGATCAGCTATTAAAGCGTAGACTAGCTGCTTTCGGTCTTGCTGAAGGAAGCGAACTTCGCCTGAAACAGAAAGCGATGTTCAAAGGTCCTTGTACATTGGAGTGTCGTGGACAGTTAATTAGTATTCGTCATTGTGACGCGAAAATGATAAAGGTGGAATTAGCGTGAATAAGGTAGCTTTGCTAGGGAATCCGAATACAGGGAAGACATCATTATTTAATGCACTTACTGGTTCTTATGAGTATGTAGGAAACTGGAGCGGTGTAACAGTAGAAAAGAAGGTTGGTAAATTAAAAGATAGACAAGGAACATTAATTGATTTACCAGGTGTTTATGATTTAAATCCAGTTTCACGTGATGAAGGTGTTGTAACAAACTTTCTATTAACAGAAGAATTTAATCATATGTTAAATATCGTAGATTCCTCGCAGTTTGAAAGAAATATGCATTTAACGTTGCAATTACTTGAATTTGGTAAGCCAGTCTCAATTGGTTTAAACATGGTTGATGTGGCGAAGCAAAGAGGAATTGTCATTAATGTAAAACGATTATCAGAACTATTAGGTGTAACAGTCGTTCCTGTTGTTGCAAGAAGTGGAAAAGGCTGTGAAGAACTGCTTACGACTCTTAAAGAAAATGACAAAAAAGAGAAAAAGCCATTCCTTATTTCATATGGTGTACAAATGGATGAAGGAATTGGAGAAGTAATTGCTCTTTTAGAGACAGCGAATTACGAGCATCCGAGATGGTTAGCACTTCAATTTTTAAGCAATAACGAAGTAGTAGAAAAAGAAATGAAAGCATTACCAATTTATAAGGAACTCATAGCCATTCGATCTCGCTTAGAAGGAAAACTTGATTGTACGTTAGAAGAGCACATTTACAAAACTCGTGAAGCGTATATTGAAAAGTTAAAAACAAATGTTATGAAGCATGAGAAAGAAGGAAAAATTCCTTTTTCAGAAAAAATTGATAGATTAATTACACATAAAATTTTAGGACTTCCAATCTTTTTAGCAGTTATGTTTTTTATTTTTCAGGTTACGTTTACGTGGATTGGTACACCTTTATCTGATATGTTAGATGAGTTTTTTGGTGGCCAGCTTACGGATTGGGTGACGGCTGGACTTACAAGTATTGGAGCTTCTCATTTTATTCAAGCACTCGTTACAGAAGGTATTATTGCCGGTGTTGGTGCTGTATTAGTATTCGTACCACAAATCTTTGCACTATTCTTTTTCATTTCATTATTAGAAGACTCAGGGTATATGGCGCGAATTGCAGTTGTTATGGATAGAATTATGGAGTTTTTCGGCTTAAACGGAAAAGCTTTTATTCCGATGATTATCGGTTTTGGATGTAACGTTCCAGGTATTATGGCTGCGAGAACGATTGAACAGGAGAAAGAACGTTTACTTACCATTTTAGTAACACCATTTATGTCTTGTTCAGCACGATTACCTGTATATGCATTATTTGCGGGCGTATTCTTCCCGCATAGTCAGGCGACTGTTGTATTTTCTTTATATGTTGCAGGGATTGTTCTTGCGTTATTAGTTACAAAAATTATGTCTCTTACGATTTTGAAAGCGGAAAAGTCTATTTTCGTAATTGAATTACCGCCTTACCGTGTGCCACAAGCGAAAACATTATGGCTGAGCACGTGGGAGAAAGGAAAAGGATTTGTTCGTAAAGCTGGTACATTCATCTTTGGTGGTTCGGTTGTCATTTGGTTATTAAACTATGCAGGTCCATCAGGATTTGGTGTTGATATGGGAGACAGTTACTTAGCGATGATTGGTGGATTTATCGCACCGCTATTTGCACCGCTCGGCTTTGGAACGTGGCAAGCTGCAGCATCCCTTTTAACAGGATTTTTAGCGAAGGAAGTTGTCGTTTCAACAATGGCAATTATTTATGCAGTTAAAGAAGATGTGCTTGGAAACGTAATGGGAGCACATTATACAGCATTATCAGCTTATGCATTTATGTTCTTTATTTTATTATACGTTCCATGTTTAGCGACGGTGGCTGTTATTAAACGTGAAACAGGATCAGCGAAATGGACGATTTTCTCAGTCGTTTACCCGCTTGTTGTTGCTTATGTATTAACGCTTATTATATACCAAGTTGGATCTTTACTAGGATTCTAAAAGGAGATGTATAATGATGGTCAATATTATAATTGGAGCTATCATTTTTGGTTATGCAGCATACACGTTAGTTAATTTTGTAAAGAGAAGTAAAAAAGGAAAATGCGCAGCATGTTCTTTAAATAAGTCATGTCAGTCGAAAACTTGTAGTCCAGATATGGAACAAGTTGCTCATAATAAATAGAAAAAAGCTTTGCGAATGTCGCAAAGCTTTTTTGTTTTACTTTTTAATTTTTACAAGTTGAGAAGCTTCGACGCCGTTGTAACCAGGGAATTCTTTACTTGGGTCTTTATCAAATTTTAATACACCTACAGATTTTTCATCACCTTTTACATTGTTGTAAGTTGCGTCATCGACAATCGCATACATATCTGTATATGCACGGCCACTTCCGATAATTGTGTTGCCTTCATATTTTAATTTCGCTCCATCAAGTGTAGCATTTTCTACTTTTTCTTTTGCAAATAATACACCTTGTTCTGTTGTTACAGCTGGTAATTTATCAAGTGGTTTCGTGTTGTCTTTTTCATCAACTTTGCTAAGTAACTCTTTTTTCACTAGTTCCTCACCAGTTTTCTTATCCATTACAAGAACTTTTTTACCATCTAATGTTGTCATTTTCATTTTATAGAAGTCTTTTTCTTTCACTTCTTTTTTGTTTTTATCTGTAATTTGCTGAACTTGTTCTTCTGAGCCGTACAGTACAAAACCGTTCGCTTTCTCTCCTAATAAAGAACAACCTGATAATGCTCCAAGTGAAATTGCTGCTGCTAATCCGATTCCTACTAATTTTTTCATGATGATTTCTCCTTTTATATGTTTTATATTAAATACAATTTTTGTATTATTGCTTACAAGTGAAGAAGCTTGTTTGTTGCTTCTGGTATTAGTGTATAAGAAATATCAGAATGCAACTATCGAGTTAGCTTACAGTAACATTACACTTATGTAATTTAGTGAAATTGCACAAAAGTAAGTTAATTTCAAAGAGGGATAATGAGAATATATTAGAAATACAATATTGTATATAGAATGTCATATTATAATGGATGTATTTTGGAAATAACATGTAAGGACATATTAGTTTTGTTATAATAAACACATAGGCTGTAAAAATGAATATTCTTTACTGTAAAGGGAGATTTTTCAGTTTTCCAAGTAGTGAATTTGAAATATGAGGTATATCATAGGAGGAATTTAGATGTCTGTATTCAAACGATTAAGAGATTTAACAATGTCGAATGTATATTCATTAATTGAAAAAGCGGAAGATCCAGTTAAGATGACTGATCAATATTTACGTGATATGCAAGCGGATGTACAAGAAGCAGAGAAAAGTGTAGCGGCTCAAATCGCGCTTGAGAAGAAATTCAAAATATTATTTGAAGAGCAAGAAGCACTTGTGAAAAAACGTGAAGAGCAAGCTCATATGGCTGTTCAAGCTAATAACTTAGATCTTGCGCGTCGTGCTCTTGAAGAAAAACAAAACGCAGAACAAAAGATGAATGAGTATAAAGCAAGCTATGAGCAAAATAAAGCTGCTGCTGATAACCTGCGCCTAAAGCTAGAAGAAATGCGTAAGCAATTAAATGAGCTGAAAAATAAACGTGAGACACTTGTAGCGCGTGTAAATGCGGCGAAAGCACAAAAGAATATTAATCAGGCGATGTCTGGATTTGATTCAAACTCAGCAAAAGCTGGTTTAAGCCGTATGGAAGAGAAAGCTCTTCAATTAGAGGCTGAAGCAGAAGCAAGCGGTGAAGTTTATAAGAAAGAAAAATCATTAGATGATGAATTCGCAAGCTTAAACAAAAATTCTGCTGTTGACGATGAATTAGCTCGTATTATGAAGCAGTATGAGAAATAATATAGAATAAAGACAAATGAACCGACATGTCTAAATATATTCATGTCGGTTTTCTATTATATTTAGAGGAGGTTTTGCAATGACATGGATGAATGTAGTTGCCATGCTTGTATGGACTGGAGCGAGTGCAGTACTTTTATTTGCAATTATGTGGGTTGATTCAATTTTTACAAAATACAATGATTTAAAAGAAATTAAAAATGGAAATACAGCTGTAACAACTCGTTTTATTATGAAATTATTTGCACAAGGGTACATTTTATCCCAATCAATTACGAAAGCAAATGACTTATGGCAGGCACTTCTTGCTTCAGCAGTTTCTTTCGTTATTTTATTAGTGGTAGAAATGTTTATCGAATTTGTATTAAAGAAAATGTCTGGTCTTGATTTAGAAGAAGGTACGAAAGAAGGTAGCGTTGCACATGCGATGTTAGCCGGATCATTACATATTGTTGGTGCACTAATTTTAGGTGCTTGTTTATAAAGAGAAAAGGAGGGGTAGATCATGAGTTTATTTAAACGAATTAAAAATATAATGAAAAGCCCAGAGCCACCGAAGCCGGAAAAGAGTCTTTTAACGTTAGCTCCTGGCGATATGATTGAAGTGTCATTAGTTATGTATGAATTAATTGGGAAAACGAGTATGCATTCGCGTAAGGAAATTGTTTTGACATTGCAAGATGGAAAAGACATTCGTTATTTAAAAATTGAAGATCGTGAAAATACGTATTACAAATTATATACACCAATTGATGGTCGCTTAGATTCAATTGATGAAATTCCGACGACAATTGAAATGGATGATACCGAGTACCATATGGAAGAACAATATAACGGACGTGTTGTTGTTATGGGAAAAACTCCATTCTCAGCTTCAGAAGAACAGTACGTATGGGAATTCCAATCAGACAATCGAAAATTATTGCGTATTGAATGGCAAAATGGTCGCACAATGATGTATGAGGGAGAAGCAATCATTCCTGCTGATGTACAAATTATAAGAGCAACGTAAGGGGGCGTAATCATGTCAAACCGATTGTTTACCATGATTAAATCGTTTGTAATCCCTATACTTGCTATCGTTATATTACTTGTTGTTGCTGGTTATGCCTTATCAGGTTGTCAAGGCGGGCAGACAAAGTCGATTCAAGACCGTTATCCACTTGAATCTGTTGCCAAGGAAGGTAAACAAGAATCTTACGTGTATAGGGCCGCCAATCGGTCAGTTCCTGAAGTAGCGAAGGAACTCATTAACGAAAGAGAACCGAAGCAAGCATCTAAAGAAGACGAAAATCAAATGTTCCTCGTTTATTCTGATAAGATTTATAACCTGCAAAAGGATAAAGAGAAACCATCTGATACGTTAATTGAAATAAGTAATAAAGAATTTGTCCGTCAAAATTACCAACCGTCCTTCTTGCAAGGATATATTATGGGTAGCATATTAAACGATATATTCGGTTCAAAAAGATCATCATCCGGTGATTACCGAGGATATAATGACAGACAAAATCATCAACCAGTTATTCCAGAAAGACCACCTACAAAAGAAGAAAAGAAAACCCCACCTCCAATTACGAAGGAAGGGAAAGGGTCTATCATTAAGCGAGGCGATAATGTAGATTCGAAACCATCAGTAGGTGATAAGGGAAGTATTACTGAAAAAGGAAGTAATACGACGCCCCCACCTTCTACTGGAAGCAAGGGGAAAATTACGAAAACACCAGGCGGTTCAAGCGGATCAGATGTGAAGCCAAAATCATCTATTAAAACGCCGCCAAGGAATACATCTCCTCCGAAAACGAGGGTCGGTGGTTCAGGAAAGATTACGAAGAGAAGATAGTGTAGAGACCGAAAAGTGTAAATTGCTTTTTGGTCTTTTTTTGTTATGGGAATTAATCCCTTTCAGTTGGTACGATTTAGGCATAAGGGGGGAAGTAAAAATATATCAGCGATTATTAGAATATATCGACCACAACTTAAAATATATCAGGGATTATTGAAATATATCGACTTACCCACAAAAACTGACAACGATAGCAACTTAATAATAAACAGAGGGTGTGCCAAAATTTTGGCACACCCTCTTTTATATAACGATTAATGAATATCACGTTTCTTGAAATTACCGCCTTTTACTTCTGCTACGTCATAAACTGTAATAAAGGCGTGTGGATCGATTTCATTAATAAGTTCTTTCATTTTACTTTCTTCTAAACGGTTAATTACGCAAGAAATTTCTTTGAATTTCTCTCTTGAATAACCACCGTATACTTCGTTATATGTTGCACTTCGGCCTAAACGATCGCGAATTGTTTCTACCATTAATTCAGGCTCTTTTGTAATAATTTTAAATGCTTTTGAACCACTTAAACCAACTTCAACGATATGAATCACTTTCGAAGCGATAAAGTAAGCAATTGCCGAAAGGATAGCTCCCTGAAGACCGAATACCGTTGATACGAAAATAAATACGAACATGTTTAAGAATAAAATAAGGTCACTCGTTCCAAATGGTAACTTACGAGAAAGCAATACAGCAAGCATATCGATTCCATCTAATGCCCCACCGTTACGTAATGCTAGTCCCATACCAAAACCGATGATAATACCACCAACAACTGTAACTAATAATGTATCGCCTTCAATAATAGCTGGTATTCCGTGCATGACAACGGTACCTACTGCTAATGAAGCAATTCCGATAATAGAATAAATCGCAAAGCTTTTACCGATTTGCTTATACCCTAACCAAACGAAAGGAATGTTAATAACTGCGATTAGAGCTCCTAATGGCAATCCAAATAATCTTGAACTAACGATACTTAAACCAGTCACCCCACCGTCTGATACGTTATTTGGAATTAATACTGCTTCTAATCCGTACGCTGTGATAAATGCCCCAATAATAATCATCAAAGCTTTTGAAGCAATTTTTAGCTTATTGGGCTTGTTTTTGATAATTTTCTCCATATAATTTCCTCGTTTCAAACTAGTTTCTTATTTGTTACGTCATTCACACCTAAATTTTATTTTAACATTTAATTTGAAAAAATTCTCCTTTAATGGATGTATGCAGGGAATATTATCACCATATTATCTTTAAAATATTTTTGAAATCAGTATAAGAAATCCCATCCTTTCAAAGGATGGGATGCTATTAAGAAAATATAAAACTAAGTATTGATACGAATAAAGCGAAACCTAAAATAGTTCCACATATTTTCATATGGCGCTTACGTCCCATTACGACAATCGCAACATATTCGCGAATCATTGCGTTAGGCCAGTAATAAAATGCAGTTTTTGACCCGATTCCTTGGCTATTAAGACCAGCTTGTCTAGCGTATATGCCAGCGCGGAAAAGGTGGAAATTATTTGTGGTAAAAATACTTTTATATTTACCTTCAGGTTTTAAAGAATCCATAATTTCTTTAGAGAACAACATATTTTGATATGTGTTTACAGAGCGATTTTCTTGCACCGTATGTTCAAGAGGAATTCCTTTTTCAACAGCATAATTTTGCATTGCTTCTGCCTCTGGAAGACCTTCATCTGGACCTTGACCACCAGAGAAAATAATTGTTGGTGGTGTATTTACAGCTGCTTGTTTCCAATAGAAGTCGATAGCTTTATTAATGCGGCTTGCAAGTAATGGTGGTACTTTATCATTAATTAAGCCGCTACCAAGAACGATAATGAAATCTTGATTACGTCTTGGTCTGTTGAATTGGTATAAAAAATATGCGCTTAAGAAGTTAGATAAGTGTATAAAGAAATAGAAGCTTATAAGAGAAATAGCTGCAAAAATAGGCTCTAAATGCGATGAGACCAAACTTGCTGGGTTTATAATAGGGAGTAACATAAAGAATAACATCCCTAAAGCAGCAAGGAGTGTTAAACAGTTAGTGAACCGTCTTCCTTCTCGCTTCATTAAAATTCTAGCATTAAGAAATAGCCCAAACATTAAAGCAACAATACCGAAAGGAAGCATAATAAGAAGTGCTAAAATAGGTAAAATTATAATATAGCGTAGGACATCACTACTTGAATTTACAGATATAATCACACAAAAAAGAAGGAAAAAACAGACAAAGGAATTAAATAAAAAGCCGTTTATTATTTTTCGCGGATCTTTTAAATATGAGATAAGAAAAATAATAAATAATATAAGAGGAATAATTCCGAAATACATCATAAATATAGTACACCTCAATTTGTATAAGAATTTGACATACCTTTTATATTACATGATTTTATAAGTGAAAATGAAAGAAAAAGGATTTTGAATTTTCTCAATAAAATATATGGATACATATGTTACAATATATTCAAAGCGATATATTAAAAGTAAAATGGTTGAAAAGGCACTCAATAGAGTGCTTTTTCTTTTTGTATGCAATTGTGCATATTATATTTTTTTTCAAATGAAGAGGATTACAATATAATTTGTAGACAGACTTTATAAAGCAGAATTTAATACAAACATTTCCCTCTACTTTTTGTATCTAACAATCGTATAACAATAAATAATTCTGTTTTATAGTGTCTGTTTTTGAAAGGTGTCTTTTTTGAAGGCACCTTTTTTTATTAGTATAGATAGTTTTCACTGTTAGCATAGTGTAAACTATCTATACTAAACATTAGCAATCTTCCGTATAAATATTATCAATTTACTATATATTCCAGTGGTGTTAACCTACATATGAAAGGCTTTCTTTTTCAAAATATTACCCCTAATAAAATTTTGAAGAAGTCAACTGTCTCCAAACTTGTCTTTATGCTTAAAGAAAAAGCACTCAAATTGAGTGCTTTTTCTTATTGAAACATGCTATTTTTCTAGGCGATTTTCATAAAATAAAAGTAAAGAAATGAAAGTGGGTGACAAAATGCCGGCAGTTGTGGAAGGTGTTATTATTGAAAACTGCAATGGAACAATTAATGTAGGGGATAAATATAACGTACAGCCGATTGAAAAGACGAAAGCTTATAATGGATCGGGATCATCAAATACAGGAATGAAAGTACAAACGTTTAGCGGGATTAGTACGGCGGATGTAAGGGATAATGATGCGTATGATCAAGTTATTCAATCAACGTTATAATTTTAAAATGCAAAATTGCATAAAGTAACATGTTTGTTGTATGTTACACTCTAGCTGTGAGCTGTTAATGATTCTTCTGTATTATAGTTGTTAGATTAGAAATATAACATCTTATCGAAAATCATACGTACAAAAAAAGACACTTCAAACGAAGTGTCTTTTTTTACTTTAGTGATACCCTTTAGCAGAGTCTTTATGAATTTTATTTTTAAAAATACTGTAGCTCCAAAGCTGATATCCAATAACGATTGGTACCATAACCATTGCAACGAAGAACATAATTTTTAAGTTTAATTGACTACCAGCTGCGTTATATAACGTTGTACTGTATGCATCGTTAATACGAGATGGTAACATTCTTGGGAACATACCTGCAAAGCCAGTTGTCATAAACATTGCGATTGTTAGGCAAACGAATGTGAATGCAAGGCCAATTTTATGTTTGTACACCATAATAAGTGCGAGTACACTCATTAGCATTGCAAGTACTGGAAGAATGAATAGTACCGGATATTCCGTAAAGTTTTGGAATAAGTTTGTCCGATTAGCAGTTGCTACATAGAAGATAGCTAAAATAATAGCAGCTGCCATTGAAAATGGTCTTGCGATTTTATAAGCACGATCAGATACTTCACCAGTCGTTTTAATCATGACCCAAAGGGCACCGGATACGACAAATATAGCAGTGAAGAAAAGACCACCTAATATACCGTAATGGTTTAGTAAGCTAAGTAAATTTCCTTCATAGCCATTTTTTCCGATTTGTAGTCCGTAATAAAGATTAGCGAACGTAACACCGAATAAGAAGGCGATTAGGAAACTGCCAATTGCAAATGCCCATTTACAAGTTTTTTGCCAAATTGGTGAATCATCTTTATGCATGAATTCCAGTCCAGCGGCACGAGCAAATAGTGCAAGTAATACTAAGAATAACGGTGTATATAAATAACTAAACATATTAGCATATGTGACTGGGAAGGCAGCAAATGTTGCGCCACCAGCTGTAATTAACCATACTTCATTACCGCCCCAGAACGGGCCAATTGCTTCTTGTAATTGATTTCGTTCTTGTCGATCTTTCGTAACGAAAGGAAAAATCATTCCGTTACCAAGTGCATACCCGTCAAGAATGAAGTAAACTGTCCAAATCACGCCCCATAAACCGAACCAGATGATTGCAAGCATATCATGAGACATGAGCCACACCTCCCTCAGTAGCAGATTCTTCTAATGCGGCAGGTCCTTTTTTCGCGAACTTCAGCATTAAGTATACGTCTGCGATTAAAAGTAAAGTGTAGAATAAAATTAAACTAATTAATGAGAACCAAATTTGCGGGACAGATATAGGCGATACAGATTCTGCTGTACGCATTAGTTTATATACTGTCCATGGTTGACGACCTACTTCAGCGACAATCCATCCTGCGTTAATCGCGATATAAGGAAGTAAGACAGACCATATTGTAATTTTTAAATAACGTTTTGAGTTTTCTAGTTTTCCTTTTCGGTTTAAATAGAAGCCATACCAAGTTAATGCCATAAAGAACATGCCGAGTGCAACCATTAAGCGGAAGCTATAATACACGAGGTTAACATTTGGACGTTCATCTTTCGGAATATCTTTTAAACCAACAATTTCGCCATTAAATGAATTTGTGTAGAAGAAGCTTCCGAGTTTTGGAATCGTAAGGAATTCAAAGTTCTTCTCATTTTTTACATCAGGAATTTGAACAATTGAGAAGCCTTGTCCTTTTCCAGTTTCCCAAACTGCTTCCATTGCAGCACCTTTTGCGGGTTGATATTTAGCCGCTGATACACCAGATTGATGTCCCATAAACGGTGTAATTGTTGCGGCGAATAAGCCTAACATTAAACCAAACTTAAATGATTTTTTGAAGAATTCTACTTCATTTTTACGTAATAAGTGATAGGCACTAATTGCCATAACGAAGAAAGCACCTACGATATAACAACCAACTACAGTATGGAAGAACATGTTCCAAGCGTATGGATTCGTAACGAGTGCCCAGAAATCATTTAATTCAGCGCGGCCGTTACGCACGACGTATCCAACAGGGTTTTGCATAAAGCCGTTTGCTGTAATAATCCAAAGGGCGGAAATGTTTGTTCCAAGTGCAACCATCCACATACAGAAGGCACGGAACTTTGGTGAAATTTTGTCTTTACCGAATAACCATATTCCCATGAAAGTAGATTCTAAGAAGAAGGCAACGAGTGCTTCGATTGCGAGAGGTGATCCGAAAATGTCTCCCATATATTTGGAGTACTCAGACCAGTTTGTTCCAAATTGGAATTCCATCGTAATCCCGGTTATAATCCCCATTACGAAGTTAATTGTAAATAATTTACCCCAGAAATTTGCCATTTTACGGTATGTTGGATTCAATGTGCGGGCGTATTGAGTTTCCATACATGCTACTAAAATGACAAGTCCGATTGTCAAAGGTACAAATAAAAAGTGATAAAAAATAGTAATTGCAAATTGAAAACGACTCAGTAACAGAACGTCGGACATAATAAATATTCACTCCTTTTTTACATTATCTACAATCAGTTTATAGTGAAAATACGTTTAAAGTATGTGAAACTTGTTACAAAGATGTGTGTATATTTTGAAAGAATTATGTCGATTATCTGAAAATATCTTATTTTTACTATAAAGCGATATCCTTTTTGAGTTTTTCATATTTTGGTACACTATTTATGTAGTGTAAACGAGAGAAAAGAGGGTCCTTTACTATGAAGTCATTAGAAGAGATTTTGCAGTACAATGAGAAATTTGTTGAAGAGAAAAAATATGAAGAGTTTGTAGCGGGGAAATTTCCAAACAAAAAGATGGTAATTATTTCTTGTATGGATACACGACTTGTTGAACTATTACCGAAAGCGATGAATATGCGTAACGGTGATGTGAAAATTATTAAAGTCGCAGGCGCTGTTATTTCACATCCATTTGGAAGTATTATGCGTAGTATTTTAGTCGCTGTATACGAACTTGGCGCTGATGAAGTATGTGTAGTTGGTCACCATGATTGTGGTATGGCAAAAATTCAAGCAAGCAGTACGATTGAGAGAATGAAAGAACGCGGTATAACAGAAGAGAAATTAGATATGCTTCGTTATTCTGGAATCGATTTAGAACAATTCTTGCGCGGTTTCTCTAGTGTGGAAGAAAGTGTAGAACATAGCGTATCAGTACTTCGCAACCACCCATTACTTCCGGAAGAAGTACCTGTTCACGGTCTTGTTATAGATCCTGATACAGGAAAATTAGATTTAGTTGTGAATGGTTACGACAATTAAGAATTTACTTTGTCATCCTTTTTATCTGGGACAGGATCAAATCCTCCCGGGTGGAAGGGGTGACATTTTAATATACGCTTACAAGTAAGCCAAAAGCCTTTGAGTGCACCATGTTTTTGAAACGCCTCTAATCCGTAATGAGAACAAGTTGGATAAAAACGACATGTTGGTGGCGTCATCGGAGAAATGAACTTTTGATAAAAGCGTATAATCCCAATAAAAATCTGTTTCATAACGGTCTCCTTTTCAGCATATTCTTAAAGTATTATAGCACGACTGTACATAATACTTTACTAATGTGCATTTCCGTTATATCATATTGGATATAACGGAATTAAATTAAAAGCGGGAGAGATGTTGTATGCCATCAGTAGAAAGCTTTGAATTAGATCATACGATTGTAAAGGCACCTTATGTAAGACATTGCGGAGTTCACAATGTAGGTAGTGACGGTATTGTAAATAAATTCGATATTCGTTTCTGCCAACCGAATAAACAAGCAATGAAACCAGATGTTATTCATACGTTAGAGCATTTATTAGCATTTAATTTACGTAAATATATTGATCGTTATCCGCACTTTGATATTATCGATATTTCACCGATGGGCTGCCAAACAGGATATTATCTTGTAGTAAGCGGAACACCGACAGTACGAGAAATCATTGATTTATTAGAACTAACATTAAAAGATGCAGTTCAAATTACAGAAATTCCGGCTGCAAATGAAACGCAATGTGGTCAAGCGAAGCTTCACGACTTAGAAGGAGCACAACGCTTAATGAACTTCTGGTTAAGCCAAGATAAAGATGAACTTGAGAAAGTTTTTGGATAAAAAGAAAAACTGCCTGTGAAAGGGCAGTTTTTTATTTTATTAAGAGCGAACATGTTCTTTTTTTATGAAAGTATACTAGACACTCCAACATATAAAACAAAGGCAGAACAGAGAAAATAAACAAATGCTTTCGTTTTTTGCTGCTTCTTTATTTCATCGATTCCAAAAAGGATACACATAATACTTAAAAGGATAGACACGTAAGGTAAAAGAATAGTGAAGTTTGCAAAGAAGCTAAATAGGGCGAGAGAAAGAGCGATAGTGGCGATTATAATTTGAATGTTTTTTAACATGGAATCCCCCTTAAGTAGAAAGAAATAGTTACTGAGAGAAAATAATTATAAATGCTAAATTGGTCAAAATTTCATTCTACATATAACGAAAGTAGTTTGATATTAAAAAGAAGAATATGAGACTGGAAACGAAAAAATACGGGATACTCATTGATTTTCGTCCGGATTTCAATTCATTAATTCCTAGAAGAATAAAGAAACAACTGAGAATAAATTGTACGTATGGGAGAAGTGAAAAATTATCGGTAACATGGATATAAGTGCTTAGAATGAGTAAGAGAAGCATGAGAAATGCTAAAAAACTCCGTAATATAGTTAGAGTTAGCATTGTATAGCCTCCTTTAGACCATTTACTAGAATATTTCTGTGAAACCAATAAATAAAGCAGCGGCCCCTGCTAGTAGAGCGAACAGACTACCTCCTGTTTGTCGTTTTAATATTCCCTCTAAACTTATGGTGAGGGCCATACCTCCTAAAAAGATGAACATATAAGGCATTATTTCTCTACTACCAGTAAAAAATCCATAGATTGCTATAGATAAGGCAATAAGTGATAAAGTAATCCGACCCCCTTTTAGCATAAAAGACCTCCTCTATTTTATGTAGGTAATAATGAGAACTATCCAAATGAAAGCACCGGCAATAATACAAATAAATCCAGTTGCTGCCTCCTTTTTCTTTATTTGTTCAAATGCGATGAGAAACATTAAAGCCCCTAATAGAAATTGTGAAAGAGGTAAAAAATTATTTTGACCTGTATATAATCCAATTGCCGACATAACGATCACAGTGAGTGCTACTATGATGCGAAGTATACGAAGCATATTAGGAATTCTCCTTATTCTTTTTTGTATAAGGATTGTCTTCTAGTTTATCGATGGAATGTTTATAAGCATAGCCTTTATTAATTGTCATGATGGAGAGTACGAGGATGATTAGGACGATGATAATACCGATAATTAATATTTTGAACATAAAATCCCTCCTTTTCTTTATTTTACATAATTTTGTAATTGATGAAAACAATAGAAAATAAAAGGATGAAAGAAGGGTGTTACATGGAGACGAAAAAAACATATTATATATCAATAGGAAATGGTCAAATTTCACAAGTGAAGACGGCGGATACGTATAATTTTGAGATTTCCGCAAATGATGAGGAAATTACGGAATTAAGAGAGCACTTTGATCAAGCATATGTAGAAGATTTAGGGTCATTTGTACGCTCCCACGTTCCATTTGTTGAGTATCACCACGATTCAAATAATGACCGATATGATGAACAACTACAAAAAGCATATAAAATGATTTACGATTTAGGAAATCATGAGACGAAAGAATTAGTCGCGCAAATGGGAATAATCAATGGATTGTAATTGGATAATATTATGCAGAAAAGCGAGAATATGCTACAATTTGTGGTAGGAAAAACTTGTAACCATCAATAGGGGAGTAATGGCATGTACAAATTTAAAGATTATTACCACAACACTGTACAATTATCGTTTGAACGTTATCCATTTTCTCCTGAGCCAAAGCATGTTTGGGTTGTATGCCGGTACGGGGATCAATGGTTATTAACGCATCATTTACGTCGCGGTCTTGAATTTCCAGGTGGTAAAGTAGAACTAGGGGAAACACCGGAAGAAGCGGCAGTTCGAGAGGTTCATGAAGAAACCGGCGGCATAGTTTCTGATTTAACTTACTTAGGACAATACAAAGTATCTGGAAAAGACAAAATAATCATTAAAAACATTTATTTTGCAACAATTAGTGCGGTAGAAGAACATACGCATTACGAAGAAACGAAAGGGTCTGTTTTATTAAAAGACATTCCTGACAACATTAAAACGAATAGAAAATTTAGCTTTATAATGCGCGATGACGTATTAGCGCGTACGATGAAACATATAGAAGAAATCGGCTGTTTTACGAAGTAAAGTAGCCGGTTTCTTTTTTTGTATGTAAGAATAAATGTAAATATATCTTCACATTATTTTGGGTATATTATACAATTTTGTAAAGATATATTTACATTTTAGGAGGGGGAAGATGGATAAAAGAAAAGAAACGACTGTTACTGTTTCGATGGTTAAATTAAACTTTTCTTTATTTTTTATAATAATTGCTTTGTCGTTTGGAATTGGTTATTTGCATATATTTCTTTCGGGTGGGGGCGGATTAAAGTTTCACTTTATCTCCACCTCTAAAAACGAAAGCACCCCCAACAAATCATCTACGATACGTGAATGCTTAAAATCACCCCAAAACGAATTTTTTTTCCAAACACCAAAAATCCCTACTTGTTCAGAACCAAGCACATCGTTTTCTGGATGATCTCCAACATAAAGACATTCTTCTGCCTTCACATCTAGTCTTTGCAAAGCACGTTCGAAAATTTCAGGATGAGGTTTTTTAATTCCTTCAGCTTCTGAAACGAGAATGGTGTTTGTATACGTATGTATATGTAGTGCTCGAAGGTTGCTCATCTGAAATTCAGTAAAACCATTTGTAATAATACCAATTTTAATGTTTCGCTGTTTTAACTGTTGAAGTAGTTCATGCGTGTTTTTGAAAGGAATACAATGATGTTGGAAGTTTGTAATATAGTCGTGTAGTAGTTGTTCTTGCGTTAAAGTAGTAATGTTGTATTCGGAAAGGAGAGTAGCATATACTTTATCCTTCCACGTATAGCCATTATTATCGAGTTCAAGAAATCGAGAACAATACTTTGATTTCTCTATGCTCTTCAAATGTGAGGCGAAGCGATTATATTGCTCACAAATAAATTGTTCTAAAGATTGGCGCCGATCTAATAGTGTTCCATCTAAGTCGAATAAGATTGCACGAATCATGGGAAGCCTCCTTGCAGTTTTTATAATTAATTATCGCATATTCGTAAAAAAATGATTATGATATTTTGTAGAATGGAATAATGGGGGATTGTATGAAGAAACTGTATGGCAAGTTAGTGTGTTGTATTATAGCAAGCAGTTTAGTTGCAGGATGCGAGAGTGCTATCGAGGTTACGAATGAAAAAGAAATTTGTAAAACAGAAGAAGAGTGCACGCAAATAGGAGATAAAACATTACAAAAAGTATATAAAAAGATAGAGGGACTTTCAGAACTTGAAAAAGTAGAGGATTATGACATAGAAGAGTATGAAAGTATGAATATGAAAGAGGCGGAACAGAAAAAAGAAGAGGATGACAATTACTTCTTTTTAGCTTCTTATTATATCGATGATGATGAAATTGTAGATCCTTATTTTGAGAAATTGGATCGTAAGAGATTGAATAAAGTTTTTGCAGATGACAAAGTAGCAAAAGATGATTTGTTAAGCCAGCGGCAAGATAGAGAGTATCATGAAACGTTATGGGACATGTATCGCACTCTCATTCCAGTGAAATATCGTGAGAATATAACAGGGTTGGATTTAATAACGGATGGTTATGACGGCGTTGTTGCCCATGTCATGCCAAGTATGGATGACCCGAGAGATTGGTTGCTTAGTTTAGACGTGCTCGATTCTGGGGTGAATATAGATGAAGTGATGAAAACATTAATTCATGAAACGGCTCACGTATTAACGATTGGGCATAAACAAGTACCAGTGGATAGGAAATATTTAGAGGCGTTTGATGAAGAGAAAGACATTTCATCATATCGAAATAAATGTAACACGGTGTTCTTGAAAAATGGATGTGCGAGAAAAACTTCGTATATTAACCAATTTTATAATGAATTTTGGAAACCAATTGAGCAAGAGTGGACAGAAAAGAAAGTAGAAGAAAGTGAAGAGGCACAAATTGAATTTTATAAAGAAAAGCATGATGATTTTGTATCGCTGTATGGAACAACAAATGTAACGGAGGATATCGCAGATACATTTACAGCGTTCATTTTACAAGATTCAAAAAAGGTGAAAGAAGGAACAGAGTTAAAATATAAAAAAATTGCTTTCTTCTATCAGTTCCCTGAGCTTGTAAAAATGAGAGCGGAAGTGCTGTCGGGATTATATGATGTTTCAAAAACGATAGAACAACAAAGTGGAGACTAATGTGAGTTATGCTTTCGATATAGTTTCGTTAAAGAAAAGCGTGAAGAATTTTTAATTCTTTGCGTTTTTTTATGTTGATAAAATTGAAAATTCTGTATTTTTATTAAAAAGAAGAAGGAACTTGCGGTATAAAATAGAATTAGTATAAAAATGTCACAATTTAGACACAATTATAATGCGCGTGTTGTAGGGACTATAAGTTTACTCTCGAGGAGGTAATGAAACGTATGAAAACGATTCTTGCTGTTGCTGGTCTCATTTGGGTAATGTCTCACGGTTTTCCGATTTTTGAAGGGGAGCAAATTCGTAGTGCTTTGAATGAAAAGTTTAATGATTATCATGTGATAGATCGAAAAGATAATGTCGTTACAGTACGTGTGAAAGACTGTTTCCATACAGTTACGGTTGCGGATGGAAACATTACAAATGAAACGAAAATGTGTGATAAAAGGTAAAAGAAAGAAGCTGACTATAGCGCACTGTTTTGAGTCAGCTTCTTTTTCTTTTTCCAATTAGAATTTTTTCAAATGCCTCAACAAATACATACATAAGAGTTGCAAGAACACATGTGAGTAGTACGCTAAGTAAGACGAGTGTGAAGTTAAAGACTTGGAATCCGTAGCTAATTAAGTAGCCAAGTCCTTGTTTGGAAACGAGAAGTTCTCCGAAAATAACACCGACCCAGGATAAACCAACATTTACTTTTAACGTTGAGATAATTGCTGGAAAGGATGCAGGGAGAACGACTTGCTTATAACATTGCCATTTATTTGCGCCAAATGTGTCCATCACTTTTATATAGTTAGAATCGACTTCTTGAAATGCACTGTAAATAACGAGAATGGTAATGATGATGGAAATGATTACTCCCATTGCGATAGAAGATGAAATGTTTGGACCGAAAATAACGATGATGATTGGACCGAGTGCAACTTTTGGCATTGCATTTAGGACGACGAGGTAAGGATCAAGTACGCGGGCTAGAAGTGGCATCCACCAAAGAAATGTGGCAATAATAGCACCGAGTACCGTTCCGAGAATGAAGCCTACTCCTGTTTCCAGCAATGTCGTCCATATGTGGACCCAAAGTGAACCGTCGATCCATTTCGTTAAGAAGAGATCCCAAATACTCGAAGGAGAACTAAAGAGTAAAGGATCGATCCATTCTTTTTTGCTAGCTATTTCCCATAGTGCAAAGAAAAGAATAAGTAGTAAAAGCTGTAATGAGCGAGCAATCCAAGCACGCCTGCGTTCTTTCTTTCGAAATTGTTCATGTAGTTGTTTTATATTATCCAAGTCGTTCCAGCTCCTTCCATATATCTTGAAAGAGGGCTGGGAAATCGTAGTGATGGCGTGCTTCTAACGGTGATAAAGAACGGATACTTTCCGGGACGATAAAGGTTTTTGCGATTTTTCCAGGATTCGCTTGCAGTAAATAAATACGATCACTCATCGCAATCGCCTCTTCAATATCGTGAGTAACAAGTAGTGATGTTTTCTTATATTTATTTAGTAAGTTGAAAACGAGTTCTTCTAGTTTTAATTTCGTTTGATAATCGAGTGCGGAGAATGGTTCATCTAGTAATAAAATTTTCGGATCAGTTGCTAACGTTCGAACGAGAGCAGCACGTTGACGCATACCGCCGGATAGTTCACGAGGATATTGTCCTTCTACCCCATGTAGACCGACTTGTTTTAAAAGATTTAAAGTATGTTCTTTCATCTGTTCATCATAAATCTTTCGAATATGAAGTCCAAGCATAATATTTTCTTCAATTGTTTTCCACGGGAATAAGTAATCTTGCTGCAACATATATCCCATAGATGAAGTTTTCGTTGTAATTGGTTCACCATCTAAAAAGACGATACCATCAATTGGATCAAGTAGTCCAGCAATGATTGAGAGGAGCGTTGTTTTACCGCAACCACTTGGGCCGAGTATAGAAATAAATTCGCCTTCTTCCACTTGTAAGCTCATATCTTCGAGAATAAGTTTGGCATTCTCTTTTGCGAAAAAACAGTGAGAAACGTTACGTATTTGTAAAAAACTCATACACTTCGCCTCTATTTCTTAATAACACTTTCGGCAATTTTTGTATTGACGAGCGCTTCATGTGGGACTTCTTTTTGTAATTCACCAGCATCTTTCATAATCGTTTGGAGCTGTTTCCATTCTTCCGCATCTAGTAGTGGATTTGTCGCATAAGAATGTTGTTTTTTATACCGTTCAATTACTTTTACTGTAATGTCTTTCGAAGTGTCTTTAAATAGCGGAGAAACAGCATCAGCAATCTCTTCTGGACTATGTGTATCAACCCATTGCTGTGCTTTATAGAGCGAACGTGTGAACTTTTCAGCAGCAGCTTTATCTTTCTTTAAGAAACTTTCTTTTGCCATGAACGTTGTATAAGGAACAGTACCAGATTCATTTCCGAATGAAGCGACGATATAACCTTTACCTTCTTTTTCGAATATGCTTGCAGTCGGTTCAAAGAGCTGCACAAACTCTCCTGTACCAGATGCAAAGGCATTTGCAATATTAGCAAATTCGATATTTTGAATTAAGTTCGTATCTTTCCGAGGATCAATGCCATTTTTCTTTAAAACGTATTCCCCAACCATTTGCGGCATGCCGCCTTTACGCTGTCCTAAAAATGTAACACCTTTTACGTCATTCCAATTAAAAGAGTCTAGTTTTTTACGTGAAACTAAAAATGTCCCATCTGTTTGTGTAAGCTGTGCAAAGTTAATGACAGGGTCTTTCGCTCCTTGTTGATGAACGTAAATAGACGTTTCAGAACCGACGAGAGCAATATCAATTCCGCCAGATAATAGGGCGGTCATCGTTTTATCGCCACCAGCTGTTGTTTGTAGGTCAATATTTAGTCCTTCATCTTTAAAAAATCCTTTTTCAATCCCGACATATAATGGGGCATAGAAGAGAGAATGGGTAACTTCGCCAACGCGAATGTTTTGAGTTTGTTCTTTCGTACTTTCTTTTTTACTACTACAAGCAGCAAAAGTAAAAACAGCTAGTAACATGATGCAAAAAATCGCGATTAATTTTTTCACTATATAACACCTCCTAGAAGTCACTCTACAAGCATGATATGTAGGTAAGTGCCCATATGTGAGTGTAGATAGCAGGAATTTTTTGGGTGGTAAAGAAGTACAAATATAAGGGGTGATAAAATGGAGTACGAATACGATGATAGCGTACATTTACATCTTGATTATTTCGGGACAGAATGTGATATGGAATCGATCGCTTATAAGAGGAAGAATGAAGACGTATGGGATGTGTATTTTAATTTTGGAGTATACGGTATTCAGAAAGACGATGTAGAGTTAGGTAGGTTTATGGACGAATATGCCGGTTATTACGTTTTTTCTGTACATGCTCGCGATCTTAGTTGGGAATTTGGAAGTGCCCAGTTTGAAGAGTGGGTTTTGAAAAATCGGATAGTAGAAAAAACGCTACAAAAATAGGAGGAATTTTGTGATTGGATTTCTCATCTTATTATTTATTTTTGTGGCCGGATTTTTTATTATGCAAATGCTTATTTACCGATTTGCAAAGAAAAACATCCATAAATATACAAAAATAAAATGGTTTCATATGTGGCTACATATGAATATGAAAAAAGGACCGAGATTAGATTTTTTTGATTTTGTAGTTATAGTGCTCGTATGTATCGTATGGAAAATATGGCTGCTTCCTTTTATATAATACACATACTAATCATTTTCTCTTTTCGTTATAGTAATAGTTGTAAAAAACTTGCATTTATACGTAAAACAGTGAGTGGTGTTGTGAAAGATATTTTGACAAATACAGACACAAATACATACGGAATTAAAGTGTGATTACAGAATGGACAAATTGGCCGTGTGTAAAGTGTGGGGGAATAAGAAAGAGGTCGTCCAACGGTGGACGACCTCTTTCTTATTATGCTTGATTAGTGCGGAAGAATGGAAGCTTCTGCACAATGTGAATTAATCCGTATGCAAGAATTAAGCACATAAGAGGATTAATGAAAAATCCATAGCGATTAATTGCTAAGAATAAGTTTGAGAAGATAATGTAAATAATTGAACTTGCTACTAGCATCATAACGCGTTTATGTTTAAATGAATTTAGCATGAAGCAGAAGCTGCTCAAGAATGTACCGATGATAAACACTCTATGACATAGTTGCATAAAGTTGTGAATACGATATTGGTCTACAGCAGGAGCTGTTTTGAATAATTCAATTGTTTTACCGACAGTGAACCAAGAGAACCAATAAGTGAAGTCCGTCTTAAATCCGTTCTTAATTAATTCTTTTGCGTATGCACCTTTGTCATCTAAGCCTTTAGCTCTCATTTCATGTACTATATTTTCATATCCAATTTTATTAAATGGATCTGCACCGGCAATTAGTGGATCTGCACCTTGGGTTGAGAATAAAATAAATTGGTTGAGTGCTAAGTAGTTACGAACAACCCATGCGCCAATAATAAAGAAAGGTCCGATAAACCATAACAATCCGATTCGAATGGATTCTTTAAATCCATATGTAAATAACACAACAAGAACAGGAATGAGCATCATTGGAGCTGGATTTGGACGGAACATAAGTAAAATTGAAACGACAATTCCAAACCATATATGGAATTTCACTTTATTGTATTTCCATGCGAGAACAAATACATATACACATAACGCCAATAAGAATATGGATGGAACTTCTGTTAGCAATGTACGGAAGTATGTATAGTTACTTGGATAAATAGCATATAAAATACTTGCAACAATTCCATAAATGTTTTTTTCGAACAATTCTTTTCCTATTAAGAATACTAATAGCACTGTGCAAAGGTTCATGATCATGTTAATAACAGTTGCTACGTAATAGTAAGGAATTGATGTAATATCAGAAATAATCATAGCGCCAGCTAATAGTAATGGCTGACCTGGTGTAATATATGCATTTTTCCCTGGAACTTCACTAGGTTCTAAATACACATAACCAAATACACCATGTTTTAATAGTTGTTCAGCTGTTAACGAATAGTTAAAGGCATCATTTGCACCATATGTTACTTTGACTAACTCTCCATCTAATCCTGGCTGTTTTACTAAACAAAAAACGTGCAACAGGAAAGAAAGCGCCAAAATTGCATATACCGCTTTAGGCAAACTCTTAAACTTAGTAAGCAAAAATGAGCAACTCCTTTTTTATTAATTCTTTCGTATTTTTATGTGAAATCTTTAATAGTATTAAGGATTTCCAAAACATAGTTATTATATCATAAAGTGGAATGCTGAAATTAAGTTTTTCAAGAATGAGTAATTTGTATACCACAATTTAACTGTTGATTAAGGGAATATTAAGACAATACATTTATGGTAGAAGCAAGTATGCAGACGAAATATGTAATATATGTTATTTTAATAGAAATAGTTCTTTCGATGCGGGGGAAATTAAGACATAGAAACGAGGGAATGAATTGAAGTATGGTTCTACACTTTTTCATCTTCCAAAAAGAAATATATTAATTTCTAGCATTATAAGTAGTATGGTGACTTTATTAGTAATAACTATGCTGTTTATGATTTTAAAGGTTTTTAATTTAGACATGATGAAAGATCATTTAAATCAAAAGCTTGTTTTAAGTGTTATGATGATTTTCATATGGGGCATAACGTTTTATATTACGCATTTCAATAAAAAAGAGATGTCTATACTTAGAGCATCCCTGCGAGTGCATTTTATATTACTTTTATTAGCTCATACAGTAGCGTTATTTTATATTGTCATGCAAGTTAATATGAGTTTCATAGAGGCAATGAATTGGATTTACTTTTATAATATGCAGTTTATATTAAGTTTTGTAGTAATTTATGCAATATATATTCTTGTATATAATTTAATAGGTAAGGTTTTTCTAAGTATGGTTTTAACGAGCTGTACGTTAGTCATTTTATGTATTGTGAATTATTTGAAGCTTATTTTCAGAGGTGATCCGTTATATCCTTCTGATTTCACACAAATTACGCATATGCAATCTGTTATACCGATGGTGATGGACTATTTTAGTTGGAGTTATATTTTTGTCATTATCGTAAGTATCGTAGCTTGTATTGTAGCAGGGATATATATGAGAAGGTATATTCAAAATGTAAAGATTCATCTAGGAATAAGAGCCTTATTAGTAGTAGGATCTATTTTTGTTCTATATGCGTACGGTAATTTTGCGAATACATTTATGAATAAAGTATTTCAAAAATCAGGTGTAGATTTTGTTTTGTGGAATCAAAATGAGAACTATGCTTCAAATGGTTTTGTACTGGGGTTTATTAGCAATTTAGATACAACAGTTATGGAAAAACCAAAAAATTATTCTAAAGAAAATATGCTTCAAATAGCAAACGATATAAAAAAACAATATAGTGGAAATATAGGGAATCAAAAGAAAAAAGAGAAACCGAATATTATTTTTGTAATGAGTGAATCGTTTTGGGATCCGACGAAAGTAACCAACCTTTCTTTTAGTGAAGATCCTGTACCAAATTTGCATCATTATATAGAAAACTTTCCTGGGGGACAAACTATTTCTCCTACATTTGGGGGAAATACAGCGAACGTTGAATTTGAGGCATTAACAAGTTATTCAATGAGTTTGTTAAAGCCAGGTTCTATACCATATCAGCAGGTTATTACAAATAAGAAAGAAATTCCATCAATCCCTACGGCGTTGAAAAAAGAAGGGTATTACACAAGTGCAATTCATTCATTTGGTCGCACATTCTTTAAACGTGATGATGTATATAAGGTGTTAGGATTTGATAAGTTTAATGCAGAGGACACGATGAAAAATGTGGATATTGATGGAGATTATATTAGTGATTTAGCGATGAGTAAAGAGATAATTGCTGAGTTAGAGGAACAAAAACAGCCTACATTTATTCATGCAGTTACGATGCAAAATCATTTTCCATTTACAGAGGGCCGATTTGGTGAAAACCTAATAGAAATTAGCGGGCTAGAAAATGAAGAATCAAAGGGAGAATTAGAGACGTATACAGAAGGGTTAAGACGTTCAGATGAGGCACTTCAATATTTAATAGAGCAACTAGATAATTTAGATAGACCTACATTATTAGTATTCTTTGGAGATCATCTTCCATCACTAGGAACAAATAAATCTTTTTATAAAGAAAACGGGTATATAACGAATGAAAAAACACCGAGTGAACGTTTAGCGATGGCGCAAACGCCGCTATTAATGTATGCAAACTTTGATATGCCAAATGATAATTTAGGTTTAGTAAGCCCAATTCATTTTTCTAATCTTATTTTTGATTATGCAGGATTAAATAAATCCTTATTTTATCAATTTTTATCGGAACTTTACAAGGAAATACCAGTGCTTAGAGATGAATTAAAAGTTGATAAAAATGGAGAAGTAATCAATGATTTAACAAAGAAACAAAAAGAAATGTTAGAGCAATATAAAATGCTCCAATATGATTTACTCGTTGGAAATCAATATAGTACAGATATCCTCTTTAAATAAAAGAAACAAAAAGAACTTGTATAACGATACAAGTTCTTTTTTCATAGTATTTAACGGGGTAACCAGACAAGCTGGGTTTAGGGAGTATTACCTGTACATTTAGTATATATGAAAATGTAATCGTTTTATTTGTGTATTTGTGAGAAATATGTGAATTTTATGTTTTGTGAAAAAATCTATTATATTAACTTTCGTTCTTGTATTGCAGTTGTTATGCATGTAAAAATTTTATCAGTTCTTTATTTAATTCATCCGCTTGATCGATTGGTGAACCATGACCACTATTTGTAAGAGCATGTAACTGAGAATTTTTAATTCGTTGTTGCGTAAGCTCAGCACTTTTGTAAGGAATTAGTTGGTCGTGAACGCCGTGGAAGATTTTTGTTGGGACGTTAATTTTATTTAAATCTTTCGTTACATCTTCATTTGCAGCTGCTTGTAAAATTTTGATAAGGGCATAAGAAGCGGACTGCATACCGAGATAAGAAAACCATTCAAGGGTTGCAGCCCCTAAGTTTCTATTGAAAAAGGATAAAGATACGTCATTTAAAAATTTTGGTAAATTAGCATACATTTGATTAATGAGAGCATCTGCTTGTTCTTTCGGTACACCGTAAGGGGACTCTTGATTTTTAACGAAAGAGGGGGAGACAGCGTCAATTAATGCGAGCTTAGAAATGCGGCGCCCATGATAGCGAGACATATAGCGAATAGAAAGAGCACCACCAACTGAGAAACCGACTAATGTAGCGTTCTCTACTTGGAGTGCTTCTAGAACAATTGCGATATCATCGGCTAATCGATCATACGTGTAACCAGTCCATGGCTTATCAGATTGCCCATTCCCTCGTATATCCATGGCGATACAACGAAAGCCATGCTCTGGTAAAACATTGAGTTGATATTGATACATTTGATGATTTAAAGGCCATCCGTGAACGAAGAAAACAGTCTTACTACCTGGACCAGGATTAACGTCTTGCACAAAAATATGCACATCTTTCTCGACAGTAACAAACATAAAACTCCCCCTGTTCTATCAATAGGCTCCATTCTAAAAGCTTTGTTTTACTTTTTAGGCCGTCTATATAAAACATCCTCCATAATATACGTATTAATGATCATAGATTTTATGCTCTGTATATAGTCTAAATATATTGCGTTTTTGGTACGATTTTCCTCAAATGTTCGATTTATCTTTGTTTGTCTATGAAAATCATTTATTATAATAAATGGTATTCTTTGAGATGTTATTTTGAAGGGGTGTTGAAGTGAAAGAAAGTTTTCTATCATATAAAGAAGAAGAAAGGAATGCAAAACTCCTTTTATGGGTGTTATATGTCATTGTTATTGTATATCAAATTTTCTATGCAATCGTATTAGAAGATAAATCAATAATGGATAAGGGATACAACATAATATGGCAAGTTATTTGCGGAGTAGCAATACTATGCGTGAATATATATTTACTGAAAAAAGAGAAGGCAAACCTTGTTAAATATGCATGGATATTTGCATACATAGGGATAGAAATCGCTAATATAGTTTCGTATATTTTTTATAATAAGGCGGCGTTTGATGCGACAAATATAATAGAAATTATTCTCATTTTCTTTGTACCCATATTTTTAAATAAAAAATTTTATGTGTTTTTGCTTTCCTCTATTGTAGGAAAATATTTAATTTATTTATTTGTATTAGAGGAAATAAAAGCATTTATGTTCCTTATTATGTGTACACTTATGTTAATAGTTGCATATATCATTTTAAATCGATTTTTACAATATCTTTCAGCCGTAAAGGAAAGTATTGCGATTGCTAGTGAATCACAAAAATTAGCAGTAATCGGAAAAATGGCAGCGACTGTTGGACATGAAATTAAAAATCCACTGGCTTCATTAAAAGGATTTACGCAATTACAACGAGAGAAGCATGAAGAGGATCCTATTTATAAACGTATGATTTTTGAAATAGAAAATATGAATAATATGATAAGTGAGTTGATGGAAGTTGCTACATGCAAACCTTCTATTTATAAGAAACATGATGTAGGAAAAATTGTATTACAAGTAATAACAAGTCTTCGCGGAAAAATGAATGAATTAAACGTGCAGTTTATTTCTAATGTGGAAGAAAAAACAATAGAAGTTGAATGTGATGAACGAAAAATAAGAGGAGTCTTTTTATATACGATAAAAAATGCTTTAGAGGCAATGGAACAAGGTGGCATATTACATTTGCAATTAGAGAATAAAGGGAAAGAATATGTAATAATCAGCGTAATCGATAATGGTCATGGTATTAAGCAAGAAAACTTAACCCGTGTTACAGAAGCCTTTTATACAACGAAACAAGATAAAATTGGTCTGGGACTTACGGTAGCGAATCGAATTGTCGCCGAGCACCTTGGTGAGCTGCATATTTCAAGTGAAAGAGATACTGGAACGAGAATAGACATCATTCTCCCAAGGAAGTGTGGAAATACTGAAATCCAAGTGGAAGAAAAGCTAGGAGTTACCATATGAATAAAGGCTATATATTTAAAAATGAAGAAATAAAGGCGTTGAAAGTATTTTTAAGTTTATTTTTTATTATATTTTTTGTGTATGATCTTGCCTATGAATTTATCGTACCTTTAATCGCGGGAGAGCAAGAAGGCGTAGGAAAGTTTGAAGATGGTTTAGGTTTATGGCTTTACTTTTTGACGGTAGTATTGTTTTGCAGTGGAATATACTTTATGAAATGGAAGAATGTTTTTGTGGTAAAGTATATTATTCTAATTGGCTATAATGTATTAGATTGTATCCATAACATTATGATTTATTATGGTAGCGATGCGGAATTTGACGGTGGAAATATAGTAGAAGTATTTTTTATTTTGTTCGCACCAATCTTTGTGAACAAAAGATATTTCTGGTTAGTTCCAGCGATACTTGTCGGGAAGTACGCTCTTACAGGAATCATTATTCAATCTTCTCTCGTTTTAATCCCAATGGCATTATATAGTGTATTTACTATTATATGTTGGATTATATTTTTGAGGGTTCAGTCTTACGTTCGTACGCTTGAGATGATGGACAAAGAAATAAAACAAACAGAAAAACTAGCAGCTGTTGGAAAAATGGCAACGGTTATTGGTTATAAGATTAGAAGACCTTTAGCAAACTTAAAAAAACTTGTGAATAAACAAGCCGACAAGCATCCAGAGGATAAAATTTATAGTGATATTATGAAACAAGAAGTAGATCGGATTCATATAATTGCTACAGAACTTAGTGGATTTGAGAAATCTAAATCACTAGAATCAGAAACTCATAACATACAAGAAATTATCTCTTATGTTATTCGAGTTATGGAAAAGCCTGCTTTAAAACAAGGAGTCCACATACAAGGTATTTACAGTAAAGACTTACCGTCCATTACATGTGATGAAAAACGATTAAAACAGGTCTTTTTTAATTTAATCAAAAATGCAATTGAAGCAATGTCAGTTGGAGGAACAATTACGATTAAAGTTACTGTAAAAGATGGAATCATCGTTCAAGTGAAAGATGAGGGATGTGGTATTCCAAAAGATAAAATTCCAAAGTTAAATGAAGCCTTTTATACAACGAAAGAAACAGGAACTGGTCTAGGTTTAGTAGTTACAGAAAAAATTATTAAAGACCACAATGGTAAAATGAGTTTTGAAAGTGAAGTTGGGGTTGGAACAACGGTTGAGGTTATGTTACCACTGCATTAAATAGAAAAAACATCACTTATTTGGAAGTAATGCTTTTGTGTTCTTCTTAGGTAGACGTTCTAAAAAAGAGGACGATAACGAAAAATAATATATTGATAGTGTAAAAAGAAAATAATGGATGTTTTACTATGAAAAATATATAATGGCTTTGTCTGTTATTTGTTGTAGTTCATTTATATTTCTATTTGTTGACCCGAATCTCGGGTCTTTTTTTTATGAAATGAATTGCTATATGTCAGTGATTAGAAAAATAGAATATATATTCATGCTGTAATACTGGTAGCGTCAGTAAACTCGGTGCTACCAGTAGGTTCGTTTTCCGGCACAACGAAAGCATTTACGTTGGTACAGGTGGTGCTTTCACATTTCTCTATTTTTCTGTGGTCGATTGTATTGTGTATATAAATTTAAAAAATGATAGCGTTAGAGCCACCATTTCTCCTGCGGAAGCAAAATAACATCCACATCAAAATTTTCTTTAAACCACTCATACATTAATGTCTCTTTCACTAAATATTCAGAGGCAGAGTGTGACACACCAATTAGAGACATATTCGTTTCTTTTACATAATCCATAATGAGCGAGTATTTATGTCGGCCGTAATCATTGTCGATATGGCAGTGGATTTCTCCTGTAATATATGCTTCAGCACCTTTTTCTTCTGCTTCCTTCATTAAAGATACAACATCGCCACACCCAGCGATAATTGCGATTTTTTTAATGGAATCATGTCGTTTACCTTCGAAGTCTGTGTAAGGAATCTGGAAGAGTTGTTTTAGATGTTTTTGGAGTGCTTCTGTTGATGTTTCATCTATTTCACAAATAAGGCCAATTGGTTCTTGTTCTGGACCTCCATATGCAAAGTCGTCCACTACAGTAGCGTTTAATGCTTTTGCAATTGAAATACTCGTTCCATGCGTTTGATGAAAATCCATTGGTACATGACATGTATATATAGAAAGTTGTTTTTCTTTTATTCCTTGCAAATATTTTTCAGGAATTGGTATGAAACCGCGACCTGATCTTCCAAGCGGATCACCACACTCCATTACAAGGGGATGGTGCATAAAGAGTAAATCACCAGGTGTGGATTGTGAAATGAATGTTTCGAGAACGTCATCTGTAGGGAATACAGCTAAAAATACTTTGTTTACATTTTCAGATCCGTGCATCATAAGGCCGTTAAATAAATCTACAAAATTTGCTTCGAAAAATTGTTGCCAAGGAAATTTGATAGGATCATATACGGCTGGGATAAATCGACTAAAGGCACTATCTTTTCCGTATTTTTCAATTTGGAATAAGTGATTGAGTGATTGCTCTATTTTTTTTAAGGCTGGCATGTTTGATAATCCTCCTTAAGATGATTCTTGCTTTATGAGTTGTTTGTATTCTTCGTAGCAAAATAAGAAGCGGATAGGAAACAAATAAAACCTAGGATCCAGCTAATAGAAGGAGAATAGGGAAGTACATGCTGTAATAGCATTCCGCTAGAAATGAAGAAACTACTAAATAGACCTAATAACATAGGATATCGTTGTAGTTTGAACACGGATAGTAAACCTCCTTTCTCCTGCATGAACTACTCATAAAAGCTCGATTGCTGAAACTTTATCACATACATTGTATATTAGTCTTAATTTTCTGTATATAACTTTTAAGAAAAATGGTGATACAATATATGAATGATAAGAGAAGAGAGGATGAAGATTAACATATGTACGTTACTGTAACAGAAGCAGCATATAAAAAGATTATGGATACGATTCCAAGTGAAGCGAAATATATAAAGTTATTTTACGATAATGAGGGTTGCGGTTGTGTCATGAGCGGAATCATCGATTTAGTAGCTGTAGCAGAGAAAGATGAGCGCGATGTGGATATTGAATCAAGCACAATGAACTTTATCGCTGATCGTACAAAGCTTGTATTTATGGACGATAAGTTAACGGTTGATTGGCATGAAGGTGGAGGAACTTTTCAGTTGAAGAGCCCAAGCCAGTTTTATAATCCAAATATGAAGTTACACGTTCGAATATAGTAAAGGAAAGGTGATTCCAAAATGTATTTTGGAATCACCTTTTTTATTTTATAAGTCGCTATTATTGTCGATTTTTGTTGATAAGTCGATATATTGAAAAAATCGCTGATATAAATGGAGTTGCGCTGATATATTTGGGAAATCGCCGATATAAATGGAGTTGCGCCGATATATTCAGAAAATCGCCGATATAATTTCATTTACCAAAACGTTTCAATAGTAAAAAGATTTTTTCACATAATGAAATGTACATGTGATTGAATTTTCTGTATAATTTTCTTTGCGGAGGGGATACGCATGAGAAGATGGGGAATTGAGTTGTTAATTTTAAGTGTTGTTATTATTTGGGGGATTAACTATACAATTGCGAAGTATGGACTTTTAGAATTTACAGCAATTGAGTTTACTGCACTTCGCATGATGGCGGCGGCACCGCTTCTGTTACTCCTTACCTTTTTTATTGAAAAGTCGGTTTATATGGAGCGAAAGGATATACCTAGATTAATTATCGTTAGCATTGTAGGTATTGTACTGTATCAAACGTTATTTATGGAAACTGTCAAATATACATCTGCTACAAATGCCTCTTTACTCATTTCTATTTCACCTATTTTTACAACTGCATTTGCGATTTTCTTGAAACAAGAAAAGTTTTCTTCTCGAAAGTTAATCGGTTCTATGACTGCCTTTGTTGGTGCAGCATTAGTTTTAGTAGCAGGACATTCGCTTACTAGTTCTTTTTATGGCAATGGAATTGGACTGATTACATCAATATGCTGGGGGCTTTATCCTGTTTTAGCAGGACCATTAATTAAAAAATATTCAGCATTACGTGTTACAGCATGGTCTGCATTAGTGGGTGCGATTCCGCTATTATTGTTAAGTGGTCCACATGTGTTTGTCATGCCATTTCACATTACTCACGGAATGACACTATTTGCTTTACTATATTCTATTTTCTTTGTAACAGTATTTGGTCTAGTAATGTGGTATGTTGGTGTTCAAAAAATTGGGGCGTCACATACGATGGTATATATGTATATAACGCCGCTTGTAGCGGTTTTATTTGCAGCTGTCTGGGCAAATGAATATGTATCGTTTCAACAAATCATCGGTGGAATTATCATTTTTGTCGGTCTATGGTTTGTGAAATCGGAGAAAGTAAAAGTTCATTCTATTGCAGGGGAACCTATATCAAAATAGGAAAACAGATCACCTATGATCTGCTTTCCTATTTTTTTATTTTTGGTAAGAAGATGAGAAATAAGATAGCAGTAATAAGTGGAATTAAGTTTAAAAATGGAATACGGAAGAGTGTAATAAGAATAATACCTGGAAGAAGAACACCGAGGACAGCGTAAAAAATGCTATGGTTTTTCGTGTACCAATACAATGAAAGTCCAATAAGTGCAGGGATAATGAGGTGAATGAGAGCCATTAAAAAATAAATCATTAGACGCCCCCTTTATTTGTGTGCTTATTACATCATATCCGTATGTTCATAGATTGATATCATTTTTTTCATAAATGGACGAAAAAAGTTTGAAAAACCGTCACAAAATATGAGAATATGATGTTTGAAATCTTGTATAATATTATTTCCTAAAAACATTTAAACAACATAAACATACTGTTTATGTTGTTTTTAATTTGAGTGAAATGGATGTAAGGAATATGAATTTGAAAGAAATTTTTTGTTGGATAGATAAGAACGAATGAAGAGAGGTACAGCATGATTAGTATGTCACTAAGATCATTTAAAATCCAATCGTATTATATACTAGGTATTTTGTTACTAGGTTGGATGTTAACACCTTTTTCGGCACATTTTTTAGGAGCTGGAATTGGGCTTATTGTAAGTATGTATTGCGTTTGGCTTTTAGGGAGACGAATTGAGAAGCTTGGAGATAGTATTGTAAAGAAGACGAAAGCACCGACACTCGGTATGTTTAACCGTTTTGCAGCTGCCATTTTGGGTGCTATTATTATGTACGAAATTGAGCACCACATGGTTATGTGGGCATTTGCAGTAGGGATTATGGGTGGGTATTTCTTAATCGTTGTTAATTTAGGATACTATAGCATGAAAGATGAGAAAGAACTAACAAAGAGCTAAAAAAAGATAAAAGACTTCTTTTTAGATGGGATAGATGATCCAGCCACGGATAGAAGCGGTCGGGGCCTTTTTTGCTCCCATGTGGTGTGAAACCAGAGAGATGTAGCGAGTAGGGATATAATTTATATATTCGAAGCTGTAATTTTATAATCTAGGTCACAGATGAAGAGATTAGCGTTTCACTTTATATAAGATATAGAAAGAAGCTTACGTTTTCACGTAAGCTTCTTTTTTATGTAAGTGTGTGTAACCGTTAAGCCGCATTGGGTTTTGTCGGTGAGTACGCGAAACTTTACGGTTACACGACACTTATTCATATGAGTAAAGGGTTATTCCAACAGAAAGTTTTAATTTAAGCGATTGGACCGCCTAAGTTAATAATGTCTTCAGATACGCTGTCGAACTTTTTGAAGTTAGCTTTGAATTCATTTGCAAGTTCGATTGCTTTTGCTTTGTAAGCAGCTTTATCAGCCCAAGTTTGTTCAGGCATTAACACTTCGTCAGGTACACCTGGTACGTGAAGTGGAACTTCAAGACCGAAGATGTCATGTTTAGCTGTTTCAGTTTTCGCAAGTTCACCGTTTAATGCAGCTTGAATCATTGCACGAGTGTAACCTAAGTTCATACGTTTACCAACGCCGTATTCGCCACCAGTCCAGCCAGTGTTTACTAAGAATACTTTCGCATCGTGTTTCTCAATTTTTTCACCAAGCATTTCAGCATAGCGAGATGCATCAAGTGGTAAGAATGGTGAACCGAAGCAAGTTGAGAATGTTGCTTGCGGAGATGTAACACCGCGCTCTGTTCCTGCTAGTTTACTAGTGTAACCACTTAAGAAATGATACATAGCTTGTTCTTTTGATAACTTACTGATTGGAGGCAATACGCCAGATGCATCAGCAGTTAAGAAAATGATTGTATTTGGGTGTCCAGCAACACTTGGCAGTACGATATTGTCGATCGCATGCATAGGGTATGCAGCACGAGTATTTTCTGTTAAAGTAGTATCGTTATAGTCTGCGATACGCGTTTGGTCATTAATGATAACGTTTTCTAAAACAGATCCAAATGTGATTGCATCGAAAATTTGTGGTTCTTTCTCGTGAGAAAGGTTTACACATTTCGCGTAGCAACCGCCTTCAATATTGAATACACCGTTATCAGACCAACCGTGCTCATCATCACCAATTAATTTACGGTTTGGATCAGCAGATAATGTTGTTTTACCTGTTCCAGATAAACCGAAGAATAATGCTACATCGCCTTCTTCACCTACGTTTGCAGAACAGTGCATAGAAAGAATATCTTGTTCAGGTAATAAGAAGTTCATAATAGAGAAGATTGATTTTTTCATTTCTCCAGCGTATTCTGTACCACCAATTAATACGATGCGTTTTTCGAATGAAACCATAATGAATGCTTCAGAGTTTGTACCGTCAACAGCTGGATCAGCTTTGAAATTCGGTGCAGAAACAATTGTGAATTCTGATTCATGAGTCGTTAATTCTTCTTCAGTTGGACGAATGAATAATTGATGTACAAATAAATTGTGCCATGCATATTCGTTAATAACTTGAATTGGTAGGCGGTAATTGCGGTCAGCGCCTGCAAATCCTTTGAAGACGAATAACTCTTCTTTTTCTTTTAAGTATTCTAAAACTTTAGTATATAATTTATTAAAATGTTCTTCAGAAATCGGTTGGTTCACAGCTCCCCAAGCAATTTTGTCAGCAACCGATGCTTCTTTCACAATAAATTTATCTTTAGGAGAACGTCCTGTATATTTTCCTGTTGAAGCAGAAACGGCACCAGTAGAAGTTAATTTCCCTTCATTTCGCATTAATACTTTTTCCACTAATTGCGGAACACTTAGTTGAATCTGTGCATTGCTTCCGTTCAATAATTCGTGTAAACCAATTTGGACATTCACAGTACTCATATTTATATACCATCCTTTTCATTTAATGAAATATTTCTCGTAATCCCCAACAAGAGTATAACACAATTATATAAATAATGTATACTATTTATTTCTTTTTGTTTGTGTGAATGCATTATTTCCCTATTAATATTTCATTTCAGGCGTATTGAGAAAAACTTTCAGGAAAATGTGAATATTAATTGACAAATGAATATCATTTCTTTAGTATAGGTTGGGACGGATACTCTCTTATCCCGAGCTGGCGGAGGGACAGGCCCGATGAAGCCCAGCAACCTCACTTGTATTGATAAATGCAGGTGAATAGGTGCTAAAACCTGTGCGAGGCTACAGGTCTCGAACGATAAGAGCGAAGGGCAAAAAGCAGTATGCAAGTAGCAAATTAAACCTTTCCTCTATGTAAAGTAGGAAAGGTTTTTCTGTATGCTTGTGTGGGAGAATAAATGTATGTCGCAGTTTGTGGCAAATTAAGGATGAGTTCCGTACAATATATACAATTACTGTAGGGAGGTTTACCACATGACAAAAAAACGTCATCTGTTCACATCTGAGTCTGTAACTGAAGGACATCCAGATAAAATTTGTGACCAAATTTCTGATTCAATTTTAGATGCGATCTTATCAAAAGACGCAAATGCACGTGTAGCTTGTGAAACAACTGTAACAACTGGTTTAGTATTGGTAGCGGGGGAAATTACGACTTCTACTTACGTAGATATTCCGAAAATCGTTCGTGAAACAATTCAAGGCATTGGTTACACACGCGCAAAATACGGATTCGATGCAGAAACTTGTGCTGTTTTAACATCTATCGATGAGCAGTCTGCTGACATCGCTATGGGTGTTGACCAAGCGCTAGAAGCACGCGAAGGTCAAATGACTGACGCTGAGATTGAGGCAATTGGTGCAGGAGACCAAGGTTTAATGTTTGGTTTTGCATGTAATGAAACACAAGAATTAATGCCACTTCCAATCTCGCTTGCTCACAAATTAGCTCGCCGTTTAACTGAAGTACGTAAAGATGATACATTATCATACTTACGTCCAGATGGAAAAACGCAAGTTACAGTTGAGTATGATGAAAATGGTAAACCAGTACGTGTTGATACTATCGTAATTTCTACACAACATCACCCAGATGTTACATGGGAAGAAATCGATCGCGACTTAAAAGAGCACGTAATTAAAGCTGTAGTACCAGCAGAATTAATGGATGGAGAAACGAAATTCTTCATTAATCCAACTGGCCGCTTCGTAATTGGTGGACCACAAGGTGATGCTGGTTTAACAGGACGTAAAATCATCGTTGATACTTACGGTGGATACGCTCGCCACGGTGGCGGTGCATTCTCTGGTAAAGATGCAACGAAAGTTGACCGTTCTGCAGCATATGCAGCTCGTTATGTTGCGAAAAACATCGTAGCAGCTGGTCTTGCTGAAAAAGCAGAAGTACAACTTGCATACGCAATCGGTGTAGCACAACCAGTATCAATTTCAGTTGATACATTCGGCACTGGTAAAGTATCTGAAGACGTACTAGTAGAACTAGTTCGTAACAACTTCGATCTTCGCCCGGCTGGTATTATTAAAATGTTAGACTTACGTCGCCCAATTTACAAACAAACAGCAGCTTACGGCCACTTCGGACGTACTGATGTAGATCTATCATGGGAACGTACAGACAAAGCTGCAGCTTTAAAAGAGCAAGCTGGTCTATAATATATGAAAAAAAGCTTTGCGCGGTGAGCGCAAAGCTTTTTTTATTTATAATTACGTTGGAATAAAGCGAAGAGTTCAATGTCATGCCAAGTGCCGTTGCGGAATATAGCTTCTTTACAAGTTCCTTCATGTTGAAAACCAAGTGATTTATATAATTTAACTGCTCTATCGTTAAAGGAAAATACTCGTAAAGAAAGGCGATGTAAATTTAATTCTAAAAATGCATAATCCAATAATAGGGTTAAAGCTTCCTGCCCATAACCTTGCCCCCAGTAATCCTTTTTACCAATATCAATAATGCATTCAGCGTTTCGATTATACGAATCAATATGAATTAAAGAAGTAATACCAATTGGAAGATGCGTAGCTTTTTCTTCAATGATATAGCTCTTAGAGTTCGAAGAATGAATAAATTGCCGGCAAAGTTTTTCTGTGTCTTGAAAGGAATATTTATCAAGAGTGAGTGTAGTTGAACTCATAACGTCTATATCATTATGCCATTTATAATATGTTAGAATATCATCTTCGGAAAACTTTCGTAACTGGATACGGTTGGATTCAAACAATGTAAACACCCCTTTTGTATTTACTGGTTTTTGTTCATTATCTCAACACACGAACTACAATAAATTTGTCCTTCTAATTCAATATACTTTTTCATATTCGTCATGCCATTCGCCGGAAAGGGCATATGAATCCACGCTTTTTCATACGTTTGTATTTCTGTTTTACATGATTTACAAAAGATTGATTTCTTTTTGAACATATGTAATCAACCTTTCATTTGACGTGCTTTACTTGCGCAAAAGGCACTACTTAGTAAAAATAGTGTCGCGAATATAATGCTTACTAATGTAGCGTATGGAATTGCGCCTTTTAAGGAAAAGCCGACAGTGATTGAAGCGATGAATAAGAGGATAAATGTTGTTGTTAATTTTTTATAAAGTTCCATACTATGTAGACCTCCAATTTATTTTTTAGTACAAGTTTTAAAATTGAATTCTATTATGTAGAAAATATAAAGAGTAGCTAAAGATGTGTAGTCTAGGAGTATAAGAAAGTACACTTTCCTTTTTGTGGGTTAGTATACTTATATTGTATCATGGCGCATGATTGGCTTCATACATAATTGTGTAAAGGTATGTATGATAAAATGAAGAAAAGTCTTTAAGAAAGGAAAGATAAAAAATGAGTGTAACTGAACATAAAAAACAAGCTCCAAAAGAAGTGCGTTGCAAGATTGTTACGATTTCCGATACACGTACGGAAGAAACAGATAAGAGCGGACAACTATTACATGAATTGTTAAAAGAAGCGGGACATAAAGTAACTTCTTATGAAATTGTAAAAGATGATAAAGAAAGTATTCAGCAAGCGGTGTTAGCTGGTTATCATAAGGAAGATGTAGATGTTGTATTAACAAACGGCGGTACTGGTATTACGAAACGTGATGTCACAATTGAAGCAGTATCAGCGTTATTAGATAAAGAAATTGTTGGATTTGGTGAGCTGTTCCGTATGATTAGTTATTTAGAAGATATCGGAAGCAGCGCAATGTTAAGTAGAGCGATTGGTGGTACAATTGGGCGCAAAGTAGTCTTCTCGATGCCAGGGTCTAGCGGAGCGGTTCGACTTGCGATGAATAAATTAATTTTACCGGAATTAGGCCATATTACATTTGAGCTGCATCGCCAATGAGTAAGTGTGCTGGAATTGTATTAGCGGGCGGTATGTCGAGTAGATTTGGTGAGCCGAAAGCGTTAGCAATTTGGAAGGGAACTACTTTTGTTGAGCATATTGTGAAAGTGATGGGAACTACTTTGCAAGACATTGTAGTAATTAGCCATACTGATATAAAAGAGCGAGTAGAGCAATTCGTACAAGTTCCTGTTATAGAAGATATCCCGCACTATAAAGGAAATGGACCGCTTGCGGGCATTGTATCAGGTATGGAATACATAGAAGCAGATTGGTACGCTATTATGCCTTGCGATGCACCAAACGTTTCGCATCAATGGTTTGCCATTTTACTAGAGCAAACGAGCAATGAATATGATGCGGTTGTACCTATTATTAATGGAAGAAAACAACCGCTACTTGCGGCGTATCATAACCGCGTGAAAGAAAAGATTTATGCTTTACTTCAGGAAGAAAAAAGAAGTATGGGCCAGCTTTTATCACTATGTAATGTGAAGTATGTTTCTGGAGAAGATGTACAGGCGAATGCGGATTGGTTTATAAATGTAAATACGAAAGAAGAATATGTGCAGGCTCAAAAAGACCTTTCAAATGAATGAAAGGTTTTTTGATATACAGAATTGGGGAACAATTGCTGTATAAAGGTATGTGAGTAAGTTGATTTTAAGGGGAATTCTTAAAATCATTATACAGTTTAAAATACTGTATAACCATATATTAATTTTTATGGGTTTTTATTACAAGTCTGTTTAGTTATGTTTATTTTTGATATAATTAATATAGAAATAAAACAATGTTTAACCTTATGTATCATTTATTAAACTAAAATTTATGACCATGTAATAAACTCCCTTCGTTTTTTTGAAGGGAGTTTTTCTATTTAAGCAAGCAACTCTGATGCGTTATGCTGCAGGACTTCTTCATATTGGTTAAGCAAACCGCGAAAGATCTCATCCCAGCTCTTTGATTTCGCAAAAGATGAAGCTGCTATTCCCATCTGCTCAAGTTTTTCTTCATTTTGTAATAAAAAATAAATGGATGATAGAAATGCATCTTCATTTTTAGGCGGACAAAGAACTCCCGTTTTTCCATCTGTAATAATATTTTTAACCCCGCCACTACTTGCACCAATGACAGGTGTACCGCATGCGAGTGATTCAAGTACGACATTTCCGAATGTTTCAGTAGCTGATGGAAACACCATTATGTTAGAACAAGCATATGCTTCAGCTAAATCTGCACTTTGTAAATAGCCAGTAAAAGTGATATTTGTTTTCGGAACAGCTTCACGTAAACTTGTTGCTAGAGGACCGTCTCCTGCAATGAGCCAATGAATATCGTTTCGAGTATGTGCTGTTTTAACGATAAGGTGTTGCAGCGTATCAATATCTTTTTCAGGAGCAATTCGTCCAACATAGGAAAGGACATACTTCGCTGTAATATTATATTTTTTTCGGAATAGGTCTGTATTGTAAGCAGGATGAAAGAGTGTGCAATCTACACCACGTCCCCATATAGAGAGGGTCTGAAAGCCTTTGTTTTTTAATTGATGTAATGTTTCAAAGGAAGGTACAAAATTTTTTTGCATATGACTATGAAACCATTTTAAATAGTTCCACAGCATATTGGAGAGGAATTCGATTTTGTAATAACGTAAATAGGCATCGAAATCAGTATGATAAGAACCGACAACTGGGATGGTTAACTTTTTTGCATAATACAATCCACAAAGTCCCATGTTGAAAGGTGTGGCAATGTGAATAATGTCAGGTTTAAAGGAAAGTAGTTCTCGTTTAATGCGCGGAGTAGGAAAAGAAAAACGACATTCTGGATATAATATTGTTAACGGGATACTTCTCATCTTATTCACATTCGCTACAAAATTATCTTCAGCTGTATGCTGAGGAGCGAAAACAGAATAGGAGATCTGTTCTTTCTGAAAATATTGTGTTAATCGCTCTAACGTTTTCGCAACCCCGTTAACTTGTGGCGTAAAAGTATCGGTAAAAATGGCGACTCTCATCATATCACTCCTTTATGTGAAAAGTGGGATGAATTGATAAAAAGAGATGATGCCAGAGCAAGTGCCAAGGCACATACCGACGAATACATCTGACGGATAGTGAAGTCCTAAATAAATACGTGAAATACCGACGCATAATGCTAAGGGTAATAGGAAAGCAAGTAAGCTTGGATTATAGCAAATAAATGGAATGAAGACAGAGAAAACGGCTGTTGTATGACCAGACGGGAAAGAGTGGTCTTTTAATGGATGGACTGGATATTTTGCATCCTGAATTGTTAAATAAGGACGTTTTCGCGGATACCACCTTTTTAATATTTGCACAGGAATATGGCTAATTGCTAACGAAATAGCAGTTGCAATTGCAGCTTGATGCAAAGTTCCCTTTGCGAAAATTAAAAAGAAAAGTGTGAGTGCGATGGAGAAAGTCGCGCCACCGATATGAGTAATATTGCTGAAAAAGATATTTAATGTTTTTTGATCAAAGTAGCGGTTAATTCCTCTGAAAATGTAACATTCTATTTTATATAACCCACTGACCTTCATGAAAATTCTCCTCCCTCATCTACATATATATGGAGATATTAGCTTTTATTTTAATAAGATTTTGTTGAGGGAGTAATAATGTTTTGTAAAGAAAAAGTTAGATTTTATATAAAAAAAGCTGCCAATCTTATGGCAGCGGAAATTTACTTCTGTAATGATTTATAATATTGACCTTTTTCAACGTATTGCGTGCGAATACGCTCCATATCTTTACGGTCTTCTTCTGTTAATTCACGAATGACTTTCGCGGGACGACCGAAAGCTAACGTGTTTGGTGGAATTTTCTTTCCTTGTGAAACGAGGCTTCCAGCGCCGATAAAAGCTCCTTCGCCAATTTCAGCACCATCTAATATAATAGATCCCATTCCAATTAAAGCATCTTTCTTAATATGGCAACTATGTAAAATGACTTGATGCCCAATTGTTACGTCGTTTTCTAAAATAAGAGGATACTGCGGGCTTTGGTGAAGTGTACATTGGTCTTGTACATTTACTCGGTCTCCAATGATTGTCGGTGACACATCACCACGGATGACTGTATTAAACCAAATACTTGATTCCTCGCCAACGGAAACATCGCCTGTAATCGTAACATAGTCAGCGATAAAAGCACTACTCGCAATTTTCGGTTTTTTTTCTTTGTAAGGATATATCATGTAAAGTCTTCCTTTCCTAGAGACTAGTTTTAGTGTATCAAATTATGAGAAAGAGTGAAATGGAGGAGAGCCGTATGTGGAATTATGAAGCGGAGGAAGCAAAAGCGGTCATTGTTATTGTGCACGGCGCAATGGAATATCACGGACGTTACGAAGCCGTTGCGGAAATGTGGAATCATATCGGCTACCACGTCGTGATGGGGGATCTTCCGTCACATGGAACGACTTCAAGAAATAGAGGACATATTGACTCATTTGATGAATACATAGAGGAAGTTAAATTATGGGTGAAAGAAGCAAGAAAGTATAGGTTACCTATTTTTCTATTCGGTCATAGTATGGGTGGTCTTATTGTCATTCGTATGATGCAAGAAACGAAGAGAGAAGATGTAGAAGGTATTATTTTGAGTTCGCCTTGTTTAGGGGTAGTGACTGGACCCTCTGCCCCGCTTCAATTTGCTTCAAGAATATTAAATGTTGTGGCTCCAAAATTGCAATTTGCAACGAATCTTACGGTGGAAATGTCAACACGTAACCATGAAGTGAGAGATGCAATGGAGAATGATTCTTTGTTCTTGCGTAAAGTATCAGTACGTTGGTATAGTGAATTGATTAAGTCTATCGAAATTGCTCATAAAAAAATAGATGATTTTCCAGATGTTCCGCTCTTGCTAATGCAAGCTTGTGAGGATAAACTTGTAGATAAAACACGTGTCCGCACTTGGTTTGATAATGTTAAAATAAGTGATAAGGCTTTTAAAGAATGGCCGAATTGTTATCACGAGCTATTAAATGAGTATGAGCGTGATGAAATTTTGAGTTATATTCAGTCATTTACTGAAATGCATGTCAATAATATAGTAAAAACAAACAAATAAATCATTATTTGTACATTTAATAGAGGAGATGAAGGAAGAAGTGAACGTACCGAGTAATCCCATAACGCTCATGGCGAAAGTATACCGTGATGTGTTTCCGGTTGTACACCATGAGCTAGCGATGTGGAAAGAGCGTGCCTACCATATTCCGAATGATGAGCTTCATAGTCAGGCAATCGCAAGTATTGAGCATAAAACGTTTCATTGTGAGGGCGGTGGCATTTTAGCTCTGCTAGCAAATGAACACCGAGAAGAATGTATTCGTTTTATCGTAGCGTATCAAACGATCAGCGACTATTTAGATAATTTATGTGATCGCAGTACATCACTTGATCCAAATGATTTTGCCGCACTGCATGAATCGATGTTAATGGCATTATCACCTGAAGTAGAAGGCGGCGGTAATTATTATCGTTATCGTGATGATCAAGATGATGGTGGTTATTTAGATGAACTTGTTGAAACATGCCAAGATGTTTTAAAGAAAACGAAGCACTATGACAAAATTGCTCCTGTTCTTCATGAACTTGCTTGTTATTATTGTGATTTACAAATTCATAAACATGTAAAATTAGAAGAAAGAGAACCACGATTACAAACGTGGTTTGAAGCACATAAAGAAAACTTACCTGAGATGAGTTGGTTTGAATTTTCAGCATGTGCCGGTTCTACACTTGGAATTTTCTGTCTTGTCGCATATGCATTTCATGATGAATTACATGACGAAGATATTGCGAAAATTAGACAAGGATACTTCCCTTACGTACAAGGACTTCACATTTTGCTGGATTATTTCATTGATCAAGAAGAAGACCGTATAGGCGGAGATTTGAATTTCTGTAGTTATTACGAAAACGAGCAAGCGATATTAGATCGGATGAAACACTTTGTAGAAGAAGCAGAGAAGAGCATTGGTGATTTGCCTCATGCGAAGTTTCATCGCCTTATAAGCCGAGGGTTACTTGGTATTTATTTATCAGATCAAAAAGTATCGGCACAAAAGAATATGCACAAAATGGCACGGCGCATTGTAAAGTACGGAGGCCTCACTTCACGATTCTTCTATTGGAACGGGAAGATGTACCGAAAGAAAACAGCGCAGTGATGAAGAAAACCACTCATGTAGAGTGGTTTTCTTTTCATTATGATTGTATTTTTGAAAATACATATATAAGAAGTTCAATCGCAAAAATCACTAATACAGATAATCCAAATAAAGGCATGACAGCGCCCAGTATAACCATCATGATAAAGAAAACGAATATACTGTTCTTATCTCTTTGTTTTGGAGGTGCTGCTAATTTTCCTTTCGGCTTTCTTGCTAACCACATTTTTACTCCGTAATAAATAAGAAGTAGTAGAGATAATGTTGTTAGTAAGCATAATATTTTATTTGGCCATCCAAATAAATGTCCTTCATGAAGCGGGATGCCGTAAGTGAACCATTGTGCAAGTAATCCATAATCACGATAGTCCGTTTTGGAAATAAGCTTTCCGCTATATTGATCAAAGTAAGCTGTTATCTCTTCATTTGGTGCAACATGCATACCTGTAATACCAGAACCGCTCGATTTCGAAACAGTGAATACACCTTTCGGATCAGCTGGTAGTGAGATAACGTATGGCTTCTTTATTTCAATTCCTTTTTGTAATTCATCGACAGAAATAGCTTTCGGTTCATTTGAATCCGATTCAGGAGGAGCTTCTTTTCTTGTTGCCCATGGCAATTCTTTTACCTTTGATTCAGGCGGCGCCATATACAATTTCGGATATCCGAGCGATTCATTCGACGACGCAATTTTATAAATTTGGTTACCCATAAATCCTGACCATGGCAATCCAGATGCGACTAGCAGAACGAGTGGAATTGTAAATATAATACCGATAATAGAATGACGTCGTTTTGCTTTTTCTCGCTTATTGGATGCTGGTGTGTTTTTGAACTGTCGTATACTCATATACAAACCAGTTACAATTAAAAAGATTGTCCAGCACGCCGCAAGTTCTACAGTATAGTTGATGACAGTGCCACCAACTAAAAGAGAACTATGTAATTCCCGCATTATATTGGCAAACGTTTCACTTGCGTTTTGATCTCCGACAATTTGATTATTGCTATCTAAATACACATACTTTTGTTGCCCTGTATATTCATTTGTAATCGTAAGTCTCGTATTATAATCCCCATTAAACTCACTAATTTTCGCCACGCTATAATGTGGATATTTTTTTTCTGTTAAGGAAATAGAATCAGCCATCGAAATAGATTCTGTTTGGGCGCTCTTCCCAAAATATAAATCTTTATAGATGAAATCTTCAACTTCCTCCCGAAATAAATACCCAATTCCGCTTAGTGACAACGTAATAAGAAGCGGCGTAATAAAAAGCCCAGCATAAAAATGCCAACGCCAAAAAATGTAATGAAGCGAACGATTTACTTTCATACTTTCAGTTCCCCTAACCTTCCCTATATGAATAACTACTTATTTAATATAGCGAGATTAAGTGTGATTACTTTGAAAGAATTGTGAAGAAAGTTAAAAGTTTGTGGGATTTTTATTAAACAGAAAACACATTTTAGAAGGAGTGTTTTTTATGTTTATGAAGATCTCTTTATATTTGATAAGTACATCCTAACAACCGCTTTCGCAAGACATTGAGAAGAATCAACAAAATCCTCACTAGCCACAACATTCAAATCAGTACATGCGATAATTACCGTATCAACTTCCTCTCTCAATTGTAAAACGAGCGCATTCCACAATTCGCGAGCTTCTTCAATCTCTCCAGATTTAATGCAAGTAATAATTTGATTAATGCTTTCCTGCCATTTTTCATGATGAATGTATTCTATATTACGCTTTGTAATCCCATCTTGGTAAATCCTAGATTGAACAGTTGCTTCTGTTGCGAGAAGAGCGACTCTTTTTATATTTTCAGGAATTGCTTGTAACGTTTCATCGACTATATTTAAAATCGGGATAGAAAGAGAGCGCTGTAATTCTTCAAAATAAAGATGCGCCGTATTGCACGGCATAGCGATAAAGCTTGCGCCAGTACTTTCAAGTTTTTGTGCTCCTTCAATAATCGCTTTTTTCATCGCTTCGTGATCAATAGGGCGATCCATGTAAAACGGTGTTGGGCATGAATAAATCATCATATGAGGAAAGTCCATATCATGCTTTGCTCCGTATATTGTTTGACACCCTGCTACAACTGTATCGACGAATGGTCCAGTTGATTTTGGCCCCATTCCTGCTAGTATTCCGATCATTGTGTCGTCTCCTTTAATATGTAATTAAAAACGTTTTTTGCGAACGATAAAAAGAAATAAGGTAAATAATAAAAATGAATATACGATAGCCCAAGCTGTGAGCCATAGTGTGTGAGTCAGTATATTATATTTGTATTGGCCAAGCATTAGAAAGCTTTCGACAGGTGGTAAAAACCATAATAACTCTTTTTTAAACCGGATAGATGCGATCGTTATAAGCAATATAAAGGTAAGGCTAAGCCAAGCAGTGCCTGTTTTTTGAATCATATTTCTAGTAAATAATGTTGCGATTGAAATTCCTAGTATAGAGAAAGACATGTGAGAGAGAAATCCGACTAGAAATAAAGAAACTGTCATTTTTTCATTAAACATTTGCAAAATAATTGGATAGATTACGGATATAAAAGATAATACAGTACAAATGAGAAGAGCTGTAATATATTTACCAACATATAATGCGGAAATATTATTTGTGTGAGAAATAGTAATTTGTTCTTGTACAGGGTCTTCAGTATGAAAAATTGTGACCGTAATCCAGGCAGATAATAAATAAAGCGCGAGAGCTGTTTCTAAATATGTCGGTACAATAGGAGTCGGTTTATATGTATATACAAAAAGCAAGCTCACAAAGTACATCGCAATAGGAGGGACATACTTATATGATTTTGTATAGTCGAGAAAATGGTAACGAATAAGCGCAAACATAATAAACCTTCTTTCGATTTAAAAGTTAGGTTGTAGCAGTGTGATAGATGCTTTTTTATGTAATAAAAACTGAAGTATTTCGTTTGTATATTCTTTTTCGATTTGTAATTGAATAAGATTTTGATTTGCATTGTGTGCAACGTGTATAAAACCGGATTGCTTTTGTAGTTCTATTGCTGAAAATGTGTCGTGAACGATTGCCTCAATATAGACCTGTTCCGCTACTTTTTGTGCAGAGGTATTTTCTGCAATTGTATGATTTGCTAACGTCACAATTCTATCGGCGAAGTTTTCTAATAGTTGTTTTTCGTGACATGTGAAGAGTATAGATATACCTTGTTGTTTTAATGAGAGTAAAATATGTTCTAATTCTTGCTGAGAGTTAGGATCGAGCCCAGAAAGCGGTTCATCTAAAATTAATAAATGGACGTCCGTAAGTAATGCTTGCATAATACCTGTTTTTTGTTTCATACCTTTTGAAAAGTTTCGTACAACGGAATGTCTTGCATGATGTAAGTGGAAAGTCTCAAGGAGCATCGGAATTTTATTTCTTAAATATGTTGTTGATAAGCCGTGAATGCAGCCGAGATGAAATAAATAATCCGCTAATGTAAAACGAATTCCTTCAGGAAAATGTTCAGGTACATAACCAATTTGTATATGTTCTTTTCTTTTGAGTGTCCCTGCCGTAGGTGAAATAAATCCTGCAATTATTTTGAGCAGAGTACTTTTTCCAGTCCCGTTCCCGCCAATAATAGCGAGCGCTTCTCCTTCTGGAATGGATAAATCAATGTTGTCTAGTATAAGTGATTTGCTATACTTCTTTTGAATTCCCCTTAGTTCTACTAGCAAAGTTCTATCCTTCTTTCTTTAAATAGTGTATATATCCATTATATAGGAGAATAACAAAAAGACGTGCAGTGAGTGCACGTCTTTTTTTGTTATGTTTTGTCGAATCGTCGATATATCCGAGAAATCGTTGATATATTGTAAGTTATGATAGATATATCGAAAAAATCGTTGATATATCCCGAGTTACGATAGATATAATTGAAAAATCGTTGATATATTACTCCGCATTAACGGGCAGTAAAACTTCCACCTTAAAATTCGGCTGGAGCAAAGAAGTTAGTTGGGAAATAAACTGCCCATAAATGCCCGATTGGTTCAACTAATAATCAGTGGGGATTCCCCCCACTGATTAAAGTTTCACTTTATCGTTTCTCAATCGCCACAATAAATGGCGGGTTGTTTTGTTGGTTAATGAAGCCATATCGCAGTACGTGAGCTTGTTTTTGGTCTAGCTCTTCTGCAAATTTGAGAACAGCGTCGCGTTCTACTTGTCCTTCTGGGTGTCCGTGGTAAATGACGAGGACGATGATACCTTCAGGTGCCATTACTTCTAGTAATTGTTCAATTGCCGAAATTGTTGAGTTCGGTTTTGTAACGATATGCTTGTCACCGCCAGGAAGGTAACCTAAGTTGAAGATAGCGCCTGTTACTTTTCCTTTTGCGTCTTCTGGTAGTACGGATAGAAGTGTATCGTGACTATCGTGAACTAAAACAGTACGTTCAAAAAGTTCTTTTTCTTTTAGACGAGTTGTTGAGCTTTCAATCGCTTCTTTTTGAATATCAAATCCAAATACTTTTCCGCTATCCCCAACAATTTCAGCTAGGAAGCAAGTGTCATGACCATTTCCAAGTGTTGCATCTACAGCGTAGTCGCCTTCTTTAACAGCCGTTTGCAGCAGTGTGCGAGCAAACGGTAATACACGTTCTAATTTCATTGTTGTTTCTCCTCATTTGCATATTTTCCTTGCCAGCTTCCGCGGCGTACAAATTCTGCATCGATGGAATTTAATACTTCCCATTTATTTAAGCTCCACATTGGACCAATCATTAAATCAGGTGGGCCGTCACCTGTGATACGGTGCACAATTACGTCTTCTGGAATAATTTCAAGTTGGTCAACAACAAGACTTACGTAATCCTCAAGAGAAAGGAATTCGAGTTGTCCTTTTTCATATTGCTTCACCATTGGCGTTCCTTTTAATAAGTGAAGTAAGTGGATTTTAATTCCTTGTACATCAAGTTTCGCTACTTCACGAGCTGTTTCCATCATCATGTCGTAATCTTCAAGTGGAAGACCGTTAATAATATGAGAGCAAACTCTAATGCCGTGCTTACGTAATTTATTTACGCCTTCCACGTAAGACGGATAATCGTGAGCGCGATTAATAAGGTTTGCAGTGCGTTCATGAACGGTTTGTAGTCCAAGTTCAACCCAAAGATACGTACGTTTATTTAAGTCCGCTAAATATTCAACGACATCGTCTGGTAAACAATCTGGACGAGTTGCGATAGAAAGACCGACAACATCTTTTTCTGCTAGAAGCGGTTCGAATTTTTCTTTTAACACTTCAAGTGGTGCGTGTGTATTTGTGTACGCTTGGAAATAAGCGATACATTTTCCATCTTTCCACTTTGAGCGCATTTTTTCTTTCATTTCATGATATTGTGTTATAACATCATCGCGGCGATCACCAGCGAAGTCGCCAGATCCGGCAGCGCTGCAAAATGTACAACCACCGTAAGCAACTGTACCATCACGGTTCGGACAATCGAAGCCAGCATCTAATGAAACTTTAAAGATTTTTTCACCAAATTCATTTCGTAAATGGTAATTCCATGTATGATAACGTTTATTGTCGTTTGTATATGGAAAAGGGTTTTGAACCTTCATTATTTTCCCTCCTAAGCCGAGTCAAAATGAAACAAAATCCATTATAACATACTCATAAGGTAGAGATGGAAGGGACACACTAAAGGGGAATTGAAGCAAGGAGGGACAATTATGGCAGAGCGTCAATCACTTGAATCGTATATTACACAAGCGGAACAAGCGGTGGAATATGCAAAAGAACAATTAGAACAAGGCATGAGACAAGAGCATTACAATACGATGGAGTATTCAGATGCACAGTTACAATTAGAACAAGCGTATAACGATTTACAAACGATGCAACAACATGCGAATGATGAGCAACGTGAGCAATTAAATAGAGCACGTATGGCAATTCGCCAATTGCAACATCAAATGATTATTACACCGCACTAATAAGGAGTGAATGTAATGGCGAAACGTTCAGATCAAAATAACCCAGAGCAAAAAACACAAAATGGACATAACGCTGAGTTTTCGAATGAACTTGATCCCATTGTTCAAGTAAAACAGCGTAATAGTAAAAAAGGACAACCTCAAAAATCAAAACAATCAGAGTAAACCAGGTCGCAATATGACCTGGTTTTATTTTGTTATATGACAATAATGTAAGATTCCTGTAAGGTTTGCCGATAGTTGTAAGCTTACTTTTCCAGTAGAGTAAGGGAGGATTAAATTTTGGACAAGGAGCTGCTTTATGGGGAACAATATTACAAACAAACGAATTGATGAGTTAGATTACATTCGTGGCTTCGCATTACTGGGGATTATTTTAGTAAATATTCTAGCGCTACTTAATATTAAAACTCCAGATCCTAATACAGTAGATGCTAGCTATCAAAGATTTTTATACTTATTTGTAGAAGGTCGTTTCTTCTCAATCTTCTCATTCTTATTTGGAGTGGGATTCTATATCTTTATTTCAAGAGCGATTGCGAAAGGGAAGAATGGCTATGTTTTATTTTTACGTCGCTTAGTAGCATTATTTATTTTTGGTTTAATTCATCAAATGTTTCAGCCTGGAGAAGCACTAGCGTTATACGCAATTTGTGGGTTAATCGTTTTGCCGTTTTATAAAGCGAAAAAAGAAGTGAACCTAGCACTAGGACTTATTTTGACAATTGCCTTCAGTGTAATGGGAGTTAAAGAACTATTACCACTTGGCTTAATTTTATTAGGACTTGCTGCAGGACAATATCGTGTATTTGAAAATCTTTCAAAAAACATAAAGCAAGTCGCTATTTTTACAGGCATTATGTTTGTTTTAAGTGTGGCAGCTGTATGGTATCAATATGGACACGTGCCTGCTGGCCCATTTGTAAATATGATATTGATGAATGAAGATGGAACAATGGATGCTGCAAGCCAGTTTCTAAAAATTGGTATTACTGTTGGACCAATTATTTCAGCTTTCTATGTAGGAGCATTAATTTTATTACTTCAGTTAAAACCAGTTCAAACATTATTAGCACCATTGAAATACTACGGTCGTATGGCTTTAACAAATTATATCGGACAAACGGCAATGATTTTAATTGCTGGTAGTGTATTTAACTTTGCAGGTAACTTAACATACATGCAGACGCTATATGTATCGCAATTTATGCAATTCAAATTGTGTTTAGTGTAATTTGGATGAAAATCTTTAAAATGGGTCCATTAGAATGGGTTTGGCGTGTTATTACGTACTGGACGGTAACACCTTTAAAGAAATAAAGTGAAACTTTAATCAGTGGGCTGTTCCTTTCGCGGAACAGCCTATTTTTATTGTCATCTTTTGTCGATAAGTCGATATATTTTGGTAATCGCTGATAAAAGTGTAAGAATCGCCGATATATTTGAAAAATCGCTGATAAAAGTGTAAGAACCGCTGATATATTTTAACAATCGCCGATATAATTTCATTTACCGATTTACTATGTCGAAATGTGAACTAGTATGAAAAGCCAACCTTACACGCATCCATTTTCTATCTTACAAAAGTGTAAGGTAATTGTAATGTTAACAAATAGCAGTTCACTTCTAAAAAGCGCAAAATAGGTAATGGAAAAACAAGCGTAGGAGGATATATATGACGAAACCAGTTGTAGACGTGAAAAACGTTCAAAAAGTGTACGGTAAAAAAGGTGAGAACCAATCACACGCGTTAAAGGGTGTTTCATTCTCAATTCAAGAGGGTGAGTTTGTTGGAATTATGGGACCATCTGGTTCCGGTAAAACGACATTATTAAATGTAATTTCAACGTTAGATAAGGCAACAGGTGGCGTTGTTGAAATTGCGGGAACGGATATTACAAAAATGAAGCAAGGTGAGCTTTCAGATTTCCGTTCGCAAAAATTAGGATTTATCTTCCAAGATTTTAACTTATTAGAGAACTTATCTATTTATGAAAACATTGCACTTCCACTTTCTCTTCAAGGTGTCGCATCACGTAATATTGGACCGAAAGTAGAAAAAGTAGCGGATATGTTAGGAATTACAGAAATACTTCAAAAGTACCCATCTGAAGTATCTGGTGGGCAAAAGCAACGTTCGGCAGCAGCGCGTGCTTTAGTGCATGAGCCGGCAATTATTTTAGGGGACGAGCCAACAGGAGCGCTTGATTCTAAAAATGCAACGAGTTTACTTGATGCGATGACAAACTTAAATAAAGATCAAGGCGTATCGATTATGATGGTTACGCATGATCCATATAGTGCAAGTTACTGTCAGCGTATTTTATTCATTCAAGATGGTGAGCTATATAAAGAAATTCATCGCGGTGGTACGCGTGAAGAGTTCTACAAAGAAATTTTAGATGTACTTGCAGATTTAGGTACACAAAAGGCGTAAGAAAGGAGGTTCCAGTATGTTATTTAAACTTTCCATGTCGGGGCTGAAAAGTAAGCTGAAAGATTATATCGTCTTACTTGTCGGTCTTGTCATGTCGATTTCAATTTTTTACATGTTCCAAACGTTAGCACTGAATAAAGCATTTTTAGAATCTAATTCAGTGATTAAATCTATTGGATTCGTATTCCAAGCAGGATCATTTTTATTAGCAATTATAACGTTCTTCTACATTTTATATGCAAACTCTTTCTTATTATCTCTTCGTCAAAAAGAGTTCGGTATGTATATGATGTTAGGTGCGAAAAAACATAAAGTTACATTACTTATGTTTATTGAAACAATCGTATTAGGTGCTGCGTCTCTTGCAATCGGGATTGCAGTTGGAGTAGGACTTGCAGAAGGTATTGGACAGTTATTAATGAAACAGCTTGAATTTGCTGGTGAAGGGTATAAAGCATTTTATCTACCATCTATGACTGTTACTTGCATCTTCTTCTTTGCACTATTTGTATTATCAGCAATTATGAACAGTATTAAATTGTCACGTATTTCTGTATTGCAACTAGTACATGCAGATGCACAAACAGAGCGTGTTGCAGTAAAAGGTAAAAAGACAGTTGTAGTGGCATTCCTTGCTGTTATTTTATTAGGTATAGGTTATGCATCTATGATCTATATGGAAAAACTAAAAGAGATGGGAATCCTTATTGCATTAATTACAACGACAGCTGGTACTTACATGCTATTTGGCTCACTTCTTCCAGTCATTATTAAAAAGTTAAAAAGTAATAAAAAGCGTAGTGAAAAAGGACTTAATGCTTTTACATTTGCACAATTAAACTTCCGAATTAATAGTTTAACAAAAGTACTTGCAACAGTGGCAATGTTAGTTGCACTTGGAGCTGGTGCAATTTCGGGCGGTATGGCGTTCAAAAATAACGTTATAAAAATGGTAGATGGTTTAGTAATATATGATTCAGTAGTTCATAATCCAACAGCTGAAGAAAAGAAAATTTTAGATGGTATTACATTTAAAGAGAAAAGCGAATATCGTTATAAAGTTGATGATAAATACGTTTACTATGTAAAAGAAGATTTAGAGAAAAATCGTCCTTTCGTAAAAGATATGGCAAAGATGAAGTCTATGAAGGATTTAGTAAATACGAAAAAAGTTTCAGAGGAACTACCGGTAGGTGCAGTTTCTAGAGAGATGAATCAAAAAGATGCGAATACTAAAGAACTTTCAGCGGAATGGACAGATGCTTTTAGTACAATCCATCCATATTATTTATACAATGATCATGCAATTAAAATTGTAGATCAAAAAATGTATGATGGGATAAATGGTAAAGAAGGTATAGCATTTATCGGAAAAACAGATGATTTTTTAACATATAAAAAAGAATGGAAAAAACTTGACGAGTTGCAGCTAGATAAATATAAAAATGTAAAAGCTGAACAAATGGATAGTAAATATCAAGCTTATAGTGGGTTCTATGGCATTGCGAGTGGAACAGTATTTATGGGATTCTTCCTTGGAATTGCGTTCTTAGCAATGATGGCAAGCTGTCTTATGTTTAAAATTCTTTCTGGTGCATCAAAAGATATTACGCGTTATCAAATGCTTCGTAAAATCGGTGTGCGCCGTGAGTTATTAACGAAATCGATTTATAAAGAGTTATTCTTAGTATTCTTATTCCCAGCAATTGTGGGTATCGCTCACGTATTAGTTGGTATGAATATTTTCGGATTTATTTTAATCGATCCGTACTTCCGTATTTGGATACCAATCGTAATTTTCGTAGTTATTTATGCGATTTATTACTTCATTACAGTTCAATTGTATAAAGGAATTGTTCTTCCGAAAGAAGATTAATAATAAAAACCGAGCAAAAACGCTCGGTTTTTATTATTTTCAGAAAAAACACTTTAATGTTACTGAAATGTATAATATAATGTAAGTAAGTAACGTAATATAAAAGTAGAAGTAGCTGTATAAGGAAAGGAGGAATCCAATCTGTAGAAAGAAGCTGAACTTTTATCCCCACATTTTTTTACCGCAACGTATTTATACAATCGTAAGTTTCCACATTGAAAGTTTTCAGAACCACCTGAGTATATTGTGAAAATAATGGATAACACATGGAAATCTCATAGCATGATAAGGTAAAATGGACAACATAATGAGAAAATTACCGTTCATAAGATGAGGAGAATACATGTATGGAAGTTGTAGAGGCATTAAAAGATATAAGCCAAATTGAGGCTATGAAAAAATATTTAAAAGAGCACTCCCAGCGAGATTATCTTTTATTTGTTATTGGAATTAACACAGGATTAAAAATTACAGAACTACTTAGCATGAAATTTGAAGATGTATTAAATGAAGACGGGACTGTTAAAGAGTTTTATGCTCTTCCTGTGAAAGATGAAAAATTTAAACAAGATATTTATTTAAATACAAAAGTAAAAGAAGCGCTTTTAGATTACGTACAATCTATTGGCGTTAAAAGAGAAAATTACGTATTCCAATCTAATAAAACGCCAAATTCAATTACGCGCCAACAAGCGTATCGTGTAATTCATAATGCTGCAGAAGCAGTTGGAGTTGTTGGTAAAATCGGAACGAATTCAATGCGAAAAACGTTCGGATTTCATGCGTACAAAAGAGGGATAGCGATTGCACTATTGCAAAAACATTTTCATCACGCGACTCCATCAGAGACACTAAAGTATTTAGGTATCTCAAAGGATGAGAGCTTTAAAACGGAGATTGATGTCGATTTATAAAAGCCGTAACTAAAAAATTAGGAGGCGGAAAATATGAATATTAGAGAGAGTGAACTGCCGGGTATTGGATGTAAGTTTGAAGTGATTACAAAAGGTAATGAAAAGATGGTTATCGTTATTCATGATGATGGCCGAAGAGAAATGTACCATTTTGATGCTGATCATGAAGAGAGTATTTCAAGCGTCTCTCTTCGTGATTCTGAAGCGAGACAAATTGCAGCTATATTGGGCGGAATGGTATATAGGCCACAAGCTTTAGATACGATTGAAATGGCTTTTGAGGGATTATCAATTGAGTGGTTTAAGGTGGAAAATAATGCACCAGTTGTACAAAAAACAATTGGTAGTTTACATGTTCGAAACACATATAACGTAACGATTATTGCCATTTTGAAAAAGAATATGAAGAAGTTCTTTAATCCAGGCCCAGATTCTATCATTGAAGCTGGCGATATGCTCGTATTATCAGGTGAAAGACATGAAGTGAAAAGAATTATTAATGAGTTGCTTTCAGTAGGAGGGGATTCATAATCGATGGATACTTTAATCTTTGAAGTTGGAACTGCGTTAGTATTAGTCGCTTTTGCAGCTATTCTCGCTGCAAAGTTAAAGTTCTCGATTATTCCGTTTCTTATTATACTCGGTATGCTAGTGGGGCCTCATGCCCCAGATTTAGGGCTTATCGATTTAAGATTTATTGAAAGTGGAGAAGTTATTTCCTTCCTCGGCCGTGTTGGCGTCATATTCCTCCTATTTTACTTAGGTTTAGAATTCTCAATTAAAAAATTAATTAAATCAGGAAAATCAATTGCTTTTGGGGGAACTGTTCATATATCGCTTAATTTTATATTAGGTTTACTTTACGGATATATAATGGGTTTCCCCTTATTAGAAACATTAATTATTGCTGGGATCATAACAATTTCATCGAGTGCAATTGTTGCGAAAGTAATTGTTGATTTAAGAAGATCTGGTAATAAAGAGACGGAGCTAATTTTAGGAATCATTATGTTTGATGATATCTTTTTAGCGGTATATTTATCAGTCGTTTCAGGATTAGTACTTGGAGGGGCAACATCATTTGTAGGTGCTCTTACATCTATTTTAATCGCAGTAGGTTATATGCTACTATTCTTTGTAGTTGCTAGAAAAGCTACACGGTTTTTAAATAAAATGTTAGATATTTCGTCCAATGAAATTTTTATTATTGTAATATTCGCTATTTTGTTCTTTGTAGCAGGATTTTCAGAAACGATTCATGTTGCAGAGGCAATTGGAGCATTATTACTAGGACTCGTTTTTTCTGAAACAGAGCATAGTGATCGAATTGAACAGCTTGTCGTTCCGTTTCGTGATTTCTTTGGAGCTATATTCTTTTTCAGCTTCGGTTTAAGTATAGACCCATTTTCACTTGGCGGAGCAGTGTGGTTGGCATTAGGAGCAGTTTTCATTACTCTTATCGGTAATTTTACTGCTGGAATGGTTGCGGGGCGTAAAGCTGGGTTATCGCATAAGGCTTCTACGAATATCGGTTTAACACTTGTATCACGCGGAGAATTTTCTATTATCGTCGCGAATATTGGAATTGCGGGTGGCTTAATGGCAGCGATTAAACCGTTCTCAGCTTTGTATGTTTTAATATTAGCATCGTTAGGACCTTTGTTAACGAAAGAATCTGGGAGAATATACTCGCTACTAGATAAGGTGTTTAAATGGAGTGCTAAAGAACGTGTGAAGCGAGAAAAGGAAGTTGGATAGTACAAATAAGGGTAGATTGCATGAAAATTTCATGCAGTCTACCCTTTTATATATTGTTACTGTTGTCGTTTTTTGTCGGTAAGTCGATATATTTTAATAATCGCTGATATATTTGTAGTTGCGCCGATATATTCTGATAATCGCTGATATAATCCAAGAAGCAACCAATATAAATTCATTTACCGACGAACTATTATCTGAATTTCATCAACTATTAATCAGTTGCCTTCCTATTTAAAAACGACTACAATTTTACTGTTATATATATGAACGAAAAAAATAGAATAGGAGGGGAAGCTATGCCAAGGAAAGTATGGCTATTAGTAGCTGGGATGATTATTAATGTCACGGGTGCTTCTTTTTTATGGCCTTTTAATACAATTTATTTACATGATCACTTGGGAAAATCTTTATCTGTGGCCGGAATGGTATTAATGATCAACTCGCTTACTGGTGTAATCGGAAACTTGCTCGGCGGTGTTTTATTTGATAAATGGGGCGGTTATAAATCAACTTTAGTAGGGATAGTGATTACACTTGTATCAATTTTAGGTCTTGTGTTCTTCCACGGTTGGCCGTTATATGTTGTATGGCTAGCGTTAATCGGCTTCGGTTCTGGAATGGTCTTCCCATCGATGTATGCGATGGTTGGTACGGTTTGGCCAGAAGGCGGAAGACGGGCATTTAATGCGATGTACGTTGGACAAAATGTTGGTATTGCGATCGGAACAGCATGTGGTGGATTAGTTGCATCGTATCGTTTTGATTATATTTTCTTAGCGAACTTTATTTTATACTTTGTTTTCTTCTTAATTGCTTTTATTGGATTCCGTGGTATGGAAGACAAGAAGGAGCCAGGAGTACAAAAAGAAGTGGAAATGAAAAAAGGGTGGTCACTTACACCTGGATTTAAAGCACTTCTTATCGTGTGTGTAGCATATGCTTTATGCTGGGTTACATACGTACAGTGGCAAGGAGCGATTGCAACACATATGCAAGAATTGAATATTAGCCTTCGTCACTATAGTTTATTATGGACGATAAACGGAGCAATGATTGTTTGTGCACAGCCACTTGTTAGTATGCTAATTCGCTGGATGAAGCGTTCTTTAAAACAGCAAATTATGATTGGAATCTTCATTTTTGCAGCTTCATTCATTGTGTTAAGTCAAGCGCAACAATTTACGATGTTCCTCGTTGCGATGGTAACATTAACAATAGGTGAGTTATTTGTATGGCCTGCGGTTCCAACGATTGCAAATATACTTGCACCAAAAGATAAATTAGGGTTTTATCAAGGGGTTGTAAATAGTGCGGCGACTGTAGGGAAAATGTTCGGGCCGGTCGTTGGCGGAGCAATTGTGGATTTATACAATATGGAAGTATTGTTTATAGCAATCATGGTAATGCTTGTAGTAGCGCTTATAGCAACGAGCATTTATGATAAACGAGTAAAAGTAGAAGAAACAGTTGAAGAAAAAATTGCAGTTTAGTTTGACGGAACATGTAACATGTTTTAGAATATATTTAAATAAAACAACCTTTAGAACAAGGGAGATAGCTCGGCTGTCTTAAGATGAATTCGTTAGTTATTAAGAGTAACGATTAACCGAGAAGTCCTCGCTTTAAGTAAGCTCTTAAGAGATACTAGGTGAAGGATAGTTCACGTAACTTATATGTGTAATAACAGTGAGAAGGAGTAGTAGTAATAGAAGCTGGTTTAGAGAGTTGACGGTCGGTGCAAGTCAATCCACGTTTCGTTATGAACTCGCCTTTGAGTTGCAGTTGTGAAACTAATAGTAGCAATTGCCGTTAATCCACGTTACGGATCTAAGCGAATGTATATTTGTACATTAATTTAGGGTGGTACCGCGGGAATCTATAACCTCTCGTCCCTTTTTAGGGATGAGAGGTTTTTTGTATTTTGGGCGGTGAAAATAAATAGAATTTCAAGGAGGGTATCTCATGAGCTTTAATCATCAAGAAATTGAGAAGAAGTGGCAAGGGTACTGGGAAGAGAATAAAACATTCCGTACGCCAGATGAGACAGAAAAACCAAAATTTTATGCACTAGATATGTTCCCATATCCATCAGGTGCAGGCTTACACGTAGGACATCCAGAAGGTTATACAGCGACAGATATTTTATCTCGTATGAAGCGTATGCAAGGATATAACGTTCTTCATCCAATGGGATGGGATGCATTTGGTCTTCCAGCAGAGCAATATGCACTTGATACTGGAAACAGCCCAGCTGAATTTACAGAGCATAATATTAATACGTTCCGTAACCAAATTAAATCATTAGGTTTCTCTTACGATTGGGACCGTGAAGTAAATACAACAGATCCAAACTACTATAAGTGGACGCAATGGATCTTCCTAAAACTATTTGAAAAAGGCTTAGCTTACGTTGATGAAGTACCTGTAAACTGGTGCCCAGCACTTGGTACAGTACTTGCAAACGAAGAAATCATTGACGGTAAGAGTGAGCGTGGTGGACATCCAGTTGAGCGTCGTCCGATGAGACAGTGGATGTTAAAAATTACAGCTTACGGAGATCGTCTATTAGAAGATCTAGATGAGCTTGATTGGCCTGAAAGCTTAAAAGATATGCAACGTAACTGGATCGGTCGTTCTGAAGGTGCAGAAGTACACTTCAACATCGATGGTACAGACGAGAAATTCACAGTTTTCACAACGCGCCCTGATACATTATTTGGTGCAACATACTGTGTACTAGCTCCAGAACATGCACTTGTTGCAGAAATTACAACAGCAGAACAAAAAGAAGCGGTAGAAGCTTACATTAACGCTGTAAAAATGAAGAGTGATCTAGAGCGTACAGAACTTGCGAAAGAAAAAACTGGTGTATTCACTGGTGCTTACGCAGTTAACCCAGTAAACGGTGAGAAATTACCAATCTGGATTGCTGACTATGTTCTTGCAACTTACGGAACAGGTGCTGTAATGGCAGTTCCAGCTCACGATGAGCGTGACTATGAATTCGCATCAGTATTTAATCTTCCAATGAAGGAAGTTGTAAAAGGCGGAGATATTACGAAAGAAGTGTACACAGGTGATGGTGCACACGTAAACTCAGCATTCCTTGATGGTTTAAATAAAGAAGAAGCAATCGCAAAAATGATTGAATGGCTTGAAGTAACGAGCGCAGGAAATCAAAAAGTAACGTACCGTCTACGTGACTGGTTATTCAGCCGTCAACGTTACTGGGGTGAGCCAATTCCAGTAATTCACTGGGAAGATGGTACAATGACAGCTGTGAAAGAAGAGGAATTACCATTAGTTCTTCCGAAAACAGAAAACATCCGTCCTTCAGGTACAGGTGAATCACCACTTGCTAACATTGACGAGTGGGTAAATGTTGTTGATCCTGAGACTGGTAAAAAAGGTCGTCGTGAAACAAATACAATGCCGCAATGGGCTGGTAGCTGTTGGTATTACCTACGTTACATCGATCCAAACAATAGCGAAGCACTTGTAGATCCTGAAAAAGTAAAACAATGGCTTCCAGTTGATATTTATATCGGTGGTGCAGAGCACGCTGTACTTCACTTACTATATGCTCGTTTCTGGCATAAAGTATTATACGATATCGGTGTAGTTCCAACGAAAGAACCGTTCCAACAATTATTCAACCAAGGTATGATTCTAGGTGAAAACAACGAGAAAATGAGTAAATCAAAAGGTAACGTTGTAAACCCTGATGATATCGTAGCAAGCCACGGTGCAGATACACTTCGTCTATACGAAATGTTCATGGGACCATTAGATGCTTCAATCGCTTGGTCTGAAAATGGTCTTGACGGAGCTCGTCGTTTCCTAGACCGCGTATGGCGTCTATTCGTTCAAGATAACGGTGAATTAAGTGAGAAAATTACTGACGCACCAAATAAAGAGCTTGAAAAAGCTTACCATCAAACAGTGAAGAAAGTAACAGAAGACTATGCAGAGCTTCGCTTCAACACAGCGATTTCTCAAATGATGGTATTCATCAACGATGCATACAAAGCTGAAACACTTCCAAGAGAATATGTAGAAGGTTTCGTAAAAATGATTGCACCAGTTGCACCTCATATCGGGGAAGAGCTATGGAGCAAACTTGGATACAATGAAACAATCACATATGCAAGCTGGCCAACATTTGATGAGTCTAAACTTGTAGAAGATGAAGTTGAAATCGTTGTTCAAGTTATGGGTAAAGTTCGCGCAAAACTAACAATGAGTAAAGACGCATCAAAAGAAGAAATGGAACAACTTGCACTTGAAGCAATTCAAGACCAAATTGAAGGGAAAACAGTTCGTAAAGTAATTGTTGTTCCTGGAAAACTTGTTAACGTTGTTGCAAACTAAATCATTTGAAAAAGCTCAGAGCGTTTATGTTCTGAGCTTTTTTGTATAGAAAATAATCTCAGGGTCACCTTCATCTAAGTTTTCAACTATTCCGCTACGTATAAAACCATTCGAGTTAAATACTTTCTGCATACTTTCATTCGATTCGTTCGTTGAAGAAAATATTTTTTGAGTAGGAGAATGACTTAACATATATGAGATTAACGAGCTTGCATAGCCTTGCCTTCTTTTAGTTGGTGAAACAATGATTAATGAGAGGAAAGTACAACCAAAGAAATTTGTATCGTATGTTAGAAAGCCAGAGATAGAATTTTCTTCTGTTACAATGATGCATCTGCCTTCACGGATAGTGTGCTTAATATAATTTCGTCTACTATCGTTTCCAATTACGTCAATATCTATATGGACGATTGAATCTAAATCATTGATAGAAGCCTTTGTTACATTCTTCAATATAAATACCTCCTAGAAAAAATATTCAGTTAATTAATTTTATCATGAATGAAGAAAAAGAAGCGGAATTCTAGTGCAGACAAACACCTATTCTTCTATAGGAAATATGATAAAAAAGGTAGGCTAAATTGAGTAGAAGAGGTGAAAGGAATGAAAGGGATGGACAATAATGCACCACATGGTTTCTTCGGGAGTGGATCGGATAGTTATGAACAAATGATGTTAATGGGAGGAGGACAACAAGGATACGGTGGAATTCCGAGCTGGATGGGCGGAACACCTGGAGGGTTTTCTACATCAGTAGCGGGTGTACAAACTGGAATTCCAACATTAACAGGAGGATTTCCATCATCGGTAGCCGGAGTGCAAACTGGAATCCCAACATTTGTTGGCGGAGCAGCGGGAGGAGTACCAGTAGGCGTACCAACTGCATTTCCATCTTTCGTTGGAGGAGTACAGACAGGATTTCCTGTACCGGGAGTAGGTGTTGTAGCAGGAGGAGTAGGTGGATATCCGCAAGTAGTTCACGGCTACCATGGTCATCATCACCACCATCAAGGTCAACATGGCCATCATGGACATCACCACCATCAAGGTCAACACGGCCATCATGGACATCACCACCATCAAGGTCAACACGGCCATCATGGTCATCACCACCATCAAGGTCAACACGGCCATCATGGTCATCACCATCATCAAGGTCAACATGGTCATCAGGGGCAACAAGTACATCACCACGGTCACCACCACATTCATCCGCAAGCTGTTCTTTATCAAACTCACCAAGGCCAACATCATGGACACCAAGGTCACCACCATCACCAAGGTCATCAAGGCCAACACGGTCATCATGGGCACCAAGGCCAACATCATGGACACCAAGGTCAACAGCACCAACAGCACCAACAGCACCAACAGCACCAACAATATCAGCAATATCAACAACAACAACAATCTTCTCCTTGGACAGGTGGAATTGGAGCAGGAGGAGCAGGGGCAGCAGCAGGAGCAGCTAGTATTAGTGGAGCAGCAGGACACGCAGGGCACGTGGGTCATTAATGATTGGCAGAAAAAAAGCCATAATAAAAAACTGCTAGGAAATCCTAGCAGTTTTTTTCAGCTTCTTGACGCTGACGTTCAATTTCAGCACGAAGTTGTGGTTCCGGTGCTTGCCAGCCTTCTGGCTTTAGAATCTTACCGTCGCCTTCACGGAATCGAGGCTTCCCATCAGGGAATAGTTTTGCCATGTTGGCGTTGTTTACAATTTCGAATCCTTTATCTGGACGTACGCCCATTTCTGCAAACGTTCCGAATGCAAAGTAAATAAGGTCAATCAGTGCATCGTATTGATCTTCAACAGTCGTTGCCTCTAGAAATTCTTCTAGTTCTTCCTGCATAAAACTTGCACGGATTTTTGCACGCTCTTCTGTTAATTTTGTTGGAGTATTTGTCACAGGATGTCCGAATACTTCATGCATTTTCGCAACAAGTTCGTATCCTTTATCTAAACCTTTTTCGTTTGTCATGTTGTTTCATCCTTTCTTACGTTATGCCGAAGTTTATTGTAACATAAGGTGATTATGAAATGAAAAGAACATCTTATCGAAATAAGATGTTCGCTCGTTATTCTTCTTTTTTTATTAAAAGCGATGAAATAAGATCGATGCCAAAAATACCGACGAGTAACATTGGTATAACGACAAGTAAGTAACGTGTGAAGGAAACATTTTTTAAGTATGTATGAGCAAATAAAAAGACGCCGAGAAATAAAATACCATTTAAAATAGGCTTTACTAATTTTTTAGACATAAGCTCCCCCATAAATATCTTCTCTCTCTATTTGATAATAAAAAACTCCTCTCTCCGTTGTATCATGCTGGAGAGAGGAGTTCAATCATTTCTCATTCAATAACACCAGAATTTGTAATATTTACGGTGTATTTTATATGAACCGGAACATCTTTATACATTTGTCTCCATTCTTCTAATTTGAATGGGCGATAATGTTGTTTATACTTTGCACCTAGCCCGAGAGGATCGACGCCTAAAGATTTAAATTGCTTAATTAACTTAGCAGCTTGTTTATCTAATTGTTTTTGTACATCTTTTTCAATGTTTTTTGTGTTCTTGTTATTTTCTAAGTTAATTTGTTTTGATAGTTCTTGAATACGTGCATCAAGACGAACGTGAATGAAAAAAGAAGGCTTTCCGTTTTTAATTTTTATATCGTAAGTTGGAACAGAACGAATATTATTAATCATTACGTACGCAGAATCTGTTTTAAATTCATGTGAATCTAATTTATGTTTCTCTAATAGTCCTTTAAATATGAACATATCTTTTTCCGCAATTTTACCGATATATTTATCCTTTTTAAAAAGGCCAATTCCGGTAATTTTTATTTTATCACCATGCTTCTTTAGAATGGGAATATAGTAGTCTTTTCCTTCTTGATAATAGCGAAATGCTCCTATATGTAGATTATCCGCTGGTAAAGGTCCGGTCTCCATGTTATGTTCTAGCAATTTTTTTATATAAATTGCAACGTTGTATGAAGTCGAATATTTGCCTTTTAAAAGTTCAGTACCATTCCCATCTAATAAAGCAGCATATAAAGCGTTCCCTATATTCACATCTCGGAGTAATGTATCGAATGAAGTAGACATTCCTGTTTTGGCAAGTCTTATCGTATATAGAGCGACACGCATTTGTCCACTAGCAAAAGGTTGAGAAGACTCTAAAGATGTGTCTGCTTTTACTTGTTTTACCGCATTTGCACTGCCTTCAAAAACTTGAACTTTATTTCCTTTTTTTTGAATGGGACAAACGAATGTCACTTTTACTTTATTATCTTTTGCAACGTCAAATACGGATCCTTGAATAAGTTGTACATCGTCGATAATATTTTTTTGTAAACATCCAATTAGACTGAAGAATGTTATACAAGAAATAAGTATTAATTTGCTTGTGCTTTTGATTTTTTCCATTTTCTTTTCACCCACACAATAATAAATAGGATTGGGATGTATACATAAATGAGCCAAAAACTAACCTTTGATACATTACTAATAAAGTTATTAATATCGTGTCTGTTTGTTAAAAGTTGCGAAACAATGAGAGTGATAAAGATAAAAGCAATTAAAACACCCCTTTGTTTTACACGGAATATTTCATGAGTTGCTCTCATTGACGCCCATAAAGGGAGGATAAAACTTGAAATAATAACGAGTGCATAGCCTGAAATTGCAATATATTCGAGTCTTTCTATAAATGGTAATTGAATAACTTGGGTCATAGAAAGTTGGGCCCATATCGTTTTTAACAATTGTTTTTCACTAAAAAATGCAAAGGCTAAAAGGGTGCTAAATAAATATAGAAGATTTGAAAATAGTGCTCCAAACTGAGCGTATTTATGAGATTGCATAGGCTTTTTCACAAATGGATACACCATGAGGTAAATCTCAAAACCGGTCATACTGTAGATTGACAGTTGAGCGGATTTTAAAATGTCTGAAAAAGAATGTGTGAATATAGGTAGTAAATTATCCCAATGTGAATATTTCAAAACGAATAAGCTTAGAAATAAATATCCTAATGTACCACCAACAGAGATGACGCAAATACCGGTAATTACACGAAATCCAGAAGAGATAATGTAATAGCTAACTAAGCATAAAAAGAGTGTTAACATAAAGGTAGAAGCGGTAGGAAACATCCATACTTGAATAATTTCAACATATGTTCGGATGACTGAAATACTAACGATTAAAAAATAAGCCATAAAGATGATGCTAATGCCATTTCCTAGCCATTTTCCAAATGTTTGCCGATGTAAATCAACTAAATTCCCATTTGTTTCTTTTAATAAGACATACATCATCCATATAAGAATGTGGATTAAAATTCCTGTGATTATAACTCCCATCCATCCGTCGTATCCAGCGGCCTTTGCGATGATTCGAGCGAAGCCGAGAACGCCAGCACCGAACTGTGCACCGTGAATTAAGAAGAAAACAAAGATAGGAGATATTTGATATTTTTCTTGAACTTTACTCATCGAATGCACCTCATTTCTTAATCATCAAAGTCTGATCTATGCTTTGTTGAAATTCCTTTCGCTGCTTTTTTTACATGTTGTGGCCTTGCTTGTACATCTCTTGTATCAATCATTGTTAAAGGAAAACGGATCCAAGAATCTTTAACAGATTGTTGTCTTGTTGGATAAAATAAAGCGTACGGCTTGCGTAAAGAAGTAAGTCTAAATAGATGGGTGAATAAAAAGATAAATCCAAGTGAAATACCGAAAAGTCCTCCTATTTCTGCAAATATGAGAAACGGGAAACGTAGTAATCGAACCGCATTACCCATTTTATAAATAGGTGTAATAAAGGAAGCGAGTGCTGATAAGGCAACGATAATTAATAAAATATTACTCGTTAAACCTGCTTGTACAGATGCTTGCCCGATTACGATACCCCCTACGATACCGAGCGTTTGACCAACTTTCATCGGTAACCTTGCGCCGGCTTCTCTTAATAAATCAATTGCAAGTTCTAAAAAGAGAGCTTCAATTAAAGGCGGGAACGGTACTTGTGCTCTTGATAAAATTAAAGTTTCAAGTAAATCACTCGGAATAAGTTCATAATGATAATTTAAAACTGCAACGTATAACGGTGTAGCGCAAATTGAAAATAGAACGGCAATTAATCTTAAAATCCTTGAAAATGTAGCGTACATCCAGGAGACGTTATAGTCTTCTGGTGAAATGAAAAAATCGAAATAGGATACAGGTGTTAGTAAAACACTCGGAGAACCATCAACAAAAATAGCAATTTTCCCATCAATTAGTGCTTTTGTAACTCTATCAGTACGTTCTGTATTGATATAGAGAGGGAAAATCGATTTTTCACCCATTAATTCTTGTAAATAAGCACTATCATTAATTTGATCATATTCAAGAGCGCGTAATGACTCTTCTAGAAAATCTACATTATCTTTTTCAGCAAGGTTGTCTAAGTACATCATGACAACTTTTGTTTTGGAAAACTCGCCGATAATCATTTCTTTTGTTTGTAAATCTAAAACAGGAAGACGTTTTCGAACTAAATTAATGTTTGTATCAATATCCTCTACGAAACCTTCTTGCGGACCAATAACAGTTGATTCGTTTAAAGGAGGGGTTGGTGCACGATAATTATCAATTGCAATGTTTGCAAGCATACATTTTTGATCTTGCTGATTCAATTGAATAATCGCATGCCCCTTTAAAACCATATCCTCAATTTTTTGTAAGTCGTTCGTAATTGTAATGCCGCTCATCGGGATATGTTCCTTAAGCTCTTCTAGTGATGCGTTAGGTCGTTCTAAAAGAGTGGGCATTAAATACTTTTGTAATTTTTCTCCATCAAGTGAAGGGCGATAGTAAGAAATCCAATAAGGCATCGTTTCATCGTCGGATGTATGATAATTTACAAAATCACTAGACTTTTTCAGCTTCTCTATTAAATTTTGTAAAGAATGAATACGATCTTTTTCTGGTTTTGTAAAGTCATAAATACTATTACCTCCAGAGCTTTGTTGCTTACTTTGAGAAGGTTCATCTTGCTTAGTGTTTTGCTGTTTATCTTGAAACGAATCACCTTGTTTAGTGCTTTGTTGCTTATCTTGAGACGAATCATCTTGTTTAGCACTTTGTTGCCTATCTTGAGAGGAATCATCCTGTTTAGCGCTTTGTTGCTTATCCTGAAACGAATCACCTTGTTTAGCACTTTGTTGCCTATCTTGAGACGAATCATCTTGTTTAGCGTTTTGTTGCTTATCCTGAGACGAATCACCTTGTTTAGCGTTTTGTTGCTTATCCTGAGAGGAATCCTCTTGTTTAGCGTTTTGTTGCTTATCCTGAGAGGAATCCTCTTGTTTAGCACTTTGTTGCTTATTCTGAGAAGAATCTTTTTGCTCGTTATTTTTACCTTTATTATGTTTCATACTTCTAGTCTGTTCTTTGTTATCATCCTCTTGATTGTTAGAATGCTGCTCCTGATTATCTGTTTCGTTTGCTTCTGGTTTATTTGATTTTTTTTTCTTACGTAACCAATTCCAAATCATATGTACGCCCTCTTTAATCTTGTAATATAGTGCTATTTTGTGGCTAATTTTGTATATTATTCATTTATTTATGAAAAGAAGAAGGAGATTAGTTTGCATAGAAAAAAAACTTTAGTAAGCAGTTCATACTATAACGGGGAGAGGGAGAGTCTGTGCAAATTGTAAAAAAGGAGAAGTTTGTTTTAAAAGGGTTTACGTTTGAAAATGGCAGAGAAATTCCTGTTCAAATGGGATACGAGACATATGGCACTTTAAATAGAGAAAGGTCAAATGTGATTTTGGTTTGTCATTATTTTAGTGCAACAAGTCATGCGGCAGGAAAATATACAGTGCATGATGAGGAGTCTGGTTGGTGGGATGGGCTAATTGGACCTGGAAAAGCAATTGATACAAATAAGTATTTTGTTATATGTACGGATAATCTTTGTAATGTGCAGGTGAGGAATCCATATGTAATTACAACAGGACCGAAATCAATTAATCCAGAAACTGGAGAAGAATATGCTATGGATTTTCCGATTTTTACATTTCTTGATGTAGCTTGTGTGCAATATGAGTTAATAAAAGGTATGGGAATTTCAAGGTTACACGCTGTAATCGGACCGTCGGCGGGGGGGATGATTGCACAACAATGGGCGGTTCACTATCCACATATGGTAGAGCGGATGATTGGCGTTATTACGAACCCACAAAATCCAATTATTACGTCAGTAAACGTAGCGCAAAATGCGATTGAAGCAATTCAACTGGATCCAAGTTGGAAAGAGGGGAAATATGGAGAACAGCAGCCGATAAAGGGGCTTCATTTAGCAAATAGAATGATGTTTATGAACGCGTTTGATGAGCATTTTTATGAAATGGCATTTCCTCGTAATAGTATAGAGATAGAACCTTATGAAAAGTTTGCTACACTAACATCATTTGAAAAAGAAATAAATAAAGCGACATATAGAAGTATGGAGTTAGTAGATGCAAATTCATGGATATATACTGCGAAGGCAGTTTTATTGCATGATATTGCACATGGGTTTTCTTCACTAGAAGAATCTCTTTCTAACATAGAAGCGAATGTACTTATGATTCCGTGTAAACAAGATTTGCTTCAGCCGTCTCGTTATAATTATAAAATGGTTGATATTTTGCAAAAACAAGGAAAATATGCGGAAGTATATGAGATAGAAAGTATAAATGGGCATATGGCAGGAGCATTGGATATTCATTTATTCGAAAAGAAAGTTTATGAATTTTTGAATCGGAAAGTATCTAGTTTTGTGTAGAAGGAAAATGATGGGGAAAAGGTGCAGTGTTTGAAGTAGGCACCTTTTTTCACATGATTTGTAGACGGAAAATATATGTAGCAATTGCTATACCGAAAAACGCTATGCTAAGCAATAGAAATAAGAATGACATTTCTTGTGGCGATTTTATCTTTTTATTATTTTTCATACTAAGTACAATAATTGCAGCGAGTAAGAACACAATGCCTATAATGAAAAGAAAAAGCGTCATTTTAATCGACTCCTTTCATAAAACAAGTATATTGAGGATACAATGTGCTAGTTATGTTTGTAAAGAATAAGTTTTACGAGAAAATTGAGAAATAGCTTTTCGATTCTTTGCGTTCTTTCTTTTGCATGCTAAAATTGGTAGAGAATGTTTGTGAAAAAGAAACTAAAGGTTTTATTGTATATAAGGAGGAACTACATATGACAGAAGTTAAAACAATTACTACAGAAGAGGTGCAAGAGCGTTTAGAAAATGGAGAAACGTTATTTTTAGTAGATGTAAGAGAAGATGAAGAAGTAGCGGCAGGAAAGATTCCAGAAGCTGTACATATTAAAATGGGCGATATCCCACATAAAGTAGATTTCTTTAATAAAGAGAATGAATATATCTTTATTTGTCGTTCAGGAATGCGCAGTGAAAATGTATGTCATTATTTAAATGAACAAGGGTTTAAAACAGTGAACATGGTTGGCGGTATGCTTCAATATGAAGGTGAAACGAAATAGTTAATTGTAAAAAACTTGAAACGAGTCTGTTTCAAGTTTTTTTCTTTTGCATACAGTATAAAAAAGGAGGAGGGGTAAATGGGGATTAATTTGCGTAAAGTAAAAATTATTAATAATACAGGAGCTGTTAATGTCGGTGACTGTTATGATCTCTCACCTTTAGCTGTAGCAAAAGTATATGCAGGTGCTGGAGGATCGAGTGCGGCTATTTTTTTAAATGGAAAAAGGCAGCCAGAAGCGGTCATTAGAACATCAGTATTTCTTCCGCCTTTGGCAACGAGTACACGTACGTTAGGTTCATAGAGGAAAGGTAGAGTGTAATTATGCCTGCTCATATAAAAGAGTTTGTTATTGTGAATAACACTGGAAATATATTTACCGGTGATAATTTGAGCGACACTTCATTTACTGCTTCGAAATCATATAGTGGTTCAATGGGGTGTACTTGGATTGATGTTGTTACAGTAATAGGGACGGAGACGAAGCTTTGTTTACAGCCGGGAGATTCGGTGACGACGACGTATACAAGGGGCACTCCTGCTGGTACTGTAACAGGAGCAAATATGGGGCAAAATGTAAATACATCGAGTATAGCGCAGGCTGTCCCTAATACAGATAATATGGATTCAATTGCAGGACTCCCTTAAGAAATTAAGGGAGTTTTTATTATTTAAAATAAAAATAGTCTTGGAAATTATTTTTGTAAATAGATTAAGAAGAGGCTTATTTATTATGAAAAAGACGGTTTGTAGGCGGTGAAAGTGTGAAGAATCGTGATAATAATCGGAAGCAAAATTCGTTAAGCTCTAATTTTAGAATTCCACCCGAACTTATTGGGCCTACTTTCCCCCCTGTTCCAACTGGGTTTACAGGTATAGGGATTACTGGTCCAACCGGTCCACAAGGCCCAACAGGACCTCAAGGACCAAGAGGATTACAAGGTCCGATGGGGGAGATGGGCCCGACAGGACCTCAAGGTGTGCAAGGGATACAAGGATCAGTTGGGCCAATAGGTGCAACTGGACCAGAAGGACAGCAGGGCCCACAAGGATTGAGAGGACCACAAGGAGAAACTGGAGCGACAGGACCTCAAGGGGTGCAAGGGTTACAAGGTCCGATTGGTCCAACGGGAGCGACTGGGGCACAAGGTATACAAGGGATACAGGGATTACAGGGGCCAATTGGAGCGACGGGACCTGAGGGACCTCAAGGAATTCAAGGCGTCCAAGGGTTACCGGGTGTAACTGGTCCACAAGGAATACAAGGAGCACAAGGGATACAAGGAACACAAGGACCGAGTGGAAATACAGGTGCAACCGGAGCAACTGGTCAGGGGATAACAGGCCCGACTGGAATAACAGGTCCAACTGGGATAACTGGACCATCTGGAGGACCTCCTGGTCCGACGGGGCCGACTGGTGCGACAGGTCCGGGCGGTGGACCGAGTGGAAGTACAGGTGCGACTGGAGCAACTGGGAATACTGGAGCTACAGGAAGTACAGGGATAACAGGAGCAACGGGAAGTACAGGTCCGACTGGAAGTACGGGAGCACAGGGCTTGCAAGGAATCCAAGGGATTCAAGGGCCAATTGGTCCAACAGGTCCAGAAGGTCCGCAGGGTATTCAAGGTATTCCTGGTCCGACGGGAGTAACTGGTGAACAAGGAATACAAGGAGTTCAAGGTATTCAAGGGGCAACGGGAGCAACAGGGGATCAAGGTCCACAAGGTATACAGGGGGCTATAGGGCCTCAAGGGGCCACAGGAGCAACAGGAGATCAAGGTCCACAAGGAATACAAGGAGTACCAGGGCCATCAGGAGCAACAGGCCCACAGGGAGTTCAAGGGATACAAGGTCCGATGGGTGATATAGGACCAACAGGTCCAGAAGGTCCAGAGGGACTTCAGGGCCCGCAAGGAATACAAGGTGTGCCAGGGCCAGTTGGAGCAACGGGTCCAGAGGGTCCTCAGGGGATACAAGGTATTCAAGGATCGGTAGGAGCAACAGGCCCACAAGGTCCCCAAGGAATTCAGGGAATACAAGGTGTGCAAGGGATAACGGGAGCAACTGGAGTACAAGGAGCAACTGGAATTCAAGGGATACAAGGGGAAATAGGAGCAACGGGTCCAGAGGGTCCCCAAGGAGTGCAAGGTGCTCAAGGGGAGATTGGTCCAACAGGTCCGATGGGTCCCCAAGGTGTGCAAGGAGTACAAGGAATTCAAGGAGCGACGGGCGCACAAGGAGTGCAAGGTCCACAGGGAATTCAAGGAATCCAAGGTCCGACGGGGGCAACAGGAGATACGGGAGCAACTGGGGCGACAGGGGAAGGCACTACAGGTCCAACAGGAGTAACCGGTCCAACAGGGGTAACAGGCCCATCTGGAGGACCAGCAGGACCGACCGGCCCAACGGGGCCATCAGGTCCGGCGGGAGTAACAGGTCCATCTGGTGGACCACCTGGCCCGACAGGAGTAACCGGGGCGACAGGAGTAACAGGAGATACTGGGGCGACAGGCTCAACTGGAGTGACAGGAGCGACAGGAGAAACGGGAGCAACCGGAGTGACGGGTTTGCAAGGTCCGCAAGGAATCCAAGGTGTGCAGGGAGAGATAGGTCCGACGGGTCCCCAAGGTGTTCAAGGTCCCCAAGGAATTCAAGGAGTAACGGGGGCCACTGGAGATCAAGGTCCGCAAGGGATTCAAGGCCCACAAGGCGACATAGGTCCAACCGGCCCACAAGGAATTCAAGGCCCACAAGGTTCTCAAGGAATCCAAGGAGCGACAGGGGGAACAGGAGCACAAGGTCCACAGGGAATCCAAGGTCCGCAAGGTGACATAGGTCCGACTGGGCCACAAGGTCCAACTGGAATCCAAGGGATACAAGGAGAAATAGGTCCGACAGGTCCAGAAGGCCCAGAAGGACTTCAGGGCCCGCAAGGAATACAAGGTGTTCAAGGGCCAGTTGGAGCAACGGGTCCAGAGGGTCCTCAGGGGATACAAGGCATTCAAGGACCGGTAGGAGCAACAGGCCCACAAGGTCCACAAGGAATACAGGGAATCCAAGGTGTGCAAGGGATAACGGGAGCAACTGGAGCACAAGGAGCAACTGGAATTCAAGGGATACAAGGGGAAATAGGAGCAACCGGTCCAGAGGGCCCCCAAGGAGTGCAAGGTATACAAGGGGTGATTGGTCCAACCGGTCCGATGGGGACACAGGGAGTGCAAGGAATTCAAGGGATTCAAGGAGCAACAGGTGCACAAGGAGTGCAAGGCCCACAAGGAATTCAAGGGATACAAGGTCCGACGGGAGCAACAGGAGATACGGGGGCAACCGGAGCGACGGGAGAAGGAACTACCGGTCCAACAGGAGTAACCGGTCCAACAGGGGTGACTGGTCCGTCAGGAGGACCAGCAGGACCGACCGGCCCAACGGGGCCATCAGGTCCGACAGGAGTGACAGGTCCATCAGGTGGACCACCTGGCCCGACAGGAGCAACAGGTGCGACAGGAGTAACAGGAGATAACGGGGCGACAGGCTCAACTGGAGTGACAGGAGCGACAGGAGCAACGGGAGCAACCGGAGTGACGGGTTTACAGGGCCCGCAAGGAATCCAAGGTGTTCAAGGAGAGATAGGTCCAACCGGTCCACAGGGTATTCAAGGTCCTCAAGGAATCCAAGGAGTAACGGGGGCAACCGGAGCACAAGGTCCCCAAGGAATTCAAGGCCCACAAGGCGACATAGGTCCAACCGGCCCGCAAGGAATTCAAGGTCCACAAGGTCCTCAAGGAATCCAAGGAGCGACAGGAGCAACAGGAGCACAAGGCCCACAGGGAATCCAAGGTCCACAAGGTGACATAGGTCCGACCGGCCCACAAGGCCCGCAAGGAATTCAAGGCCCGCAAGGAATTCAAGGTCCAACGGGAGCTACAGGAGCAACCGGAGCGACAGGTCCACAAGGGATTCAAGGTCCACAAGGAATTCAAGGCCCGCAAGGAATTCAAGGTCCAACGGGAGCTACAGGAGCAACCGGAGCGACAGGTCCCCAAGGAATTCAAGGCCCACAAGGAATTCAAGGCCCGCAAGGAATTCAAGGTCCAACGGGAGCTACAGGAGCAACCGGAGCGACAGGTCTCCAAGGAATTCAAGGCCCACAAGGAATTCAAGGCCCGCAAGGAATCCAAGGTCCAACGGGGGCTACAGGAGCAACCGGTTCACAAGGCCCAACTGGAGATACAGGTCCAACCGGAGCTGGAGCCACTGGAGCGACCGGGGCGACTGGAGTTAGTACAACTGCAACATATGCATTTGCGAATAATACATCAGGAACCGCTATTTCTGTTTTATTAGGTGGCACGAATGTACCATTACCGAACAATCAAAATATTGGTCCAGGAATTACTGTTAGTGGAGGAAATACTGTATTTACAGTTGCGAATGCAGGGAATTATTATATAGCTTATACAATTAATCTAACGGCAGGATTACTTGTAAGTTCTCGTATAACTGTAAATGGCAGTCCGCTTGCGGGAACGATAAATGCTCCGACAGTTGCTACTGGTTCATTTAGTGCAACAATAATTGCTAACTTGCCTGCTGGAGCTGCTGTTAGCTTACAGTTATTTGGAGTAGTTGCAATAGCTACATTATCTACAGCAACGCCAGGGGCTACCCTGACTATTATTAGATTAAGTTAATAAGCAGAGAACCTTGAAGCTTTTATGTTTCAAGGTTTTTTTATCTTTGTATTTGTAAGTAAACCTCGTTAACCAGGGGGAGTGAATCCCCTCTAATTATTTAAAGTTTCACTTTATTCACTTGAGCAAAAACATCGCAGTTCGAAAATATATTATAATAGAATGAAAAGAAAGAAATTTGGCAGAAAGGGAGGGTGGCGATGCAGGAGATGGTTAAAGATTTTTTTGGACGCCCACTTCAAGATTTACGTATATCTGTCATTGATCGTTGCAATTTTAGATGTACATATTGTATGCCAGCGGAAATATTTGGGCCAGAATATGCTTTTTTGAAAGACGAGTTTTTACTAACTTTTGATGAAATTGAGCGTTTGGCAAAATTATTTGTTAGCATCGGTGTACGGAAAATTAGACTTACTGGCGGTGAGCCACTGCTTCGTAAAGATTTAACAAAACTTATTGCACGTCTTGTGAAAATTGATGGGCTAATAGATATAGGGTTAACGACAAATGCTATTCATTTAACGAAACAAGCGAAGGCATTAAAAGAAGCTGGATTACATAGAGTGAATGTTAGTTTAGATGCGATAGATGATGACATATTTAAGAATATTAATGGTCGAAATATTAATACGAAACCGGTAATTAAGGGAATTATAGCAGCTAAAGAGGCGGGCTTGGAAGTAAAGGTAAATATGGTTGTGAAAAAAGGGATGAACGATCATCAAGTACTACCGATGGCTGCGTATTTTAAAGAGCAAGGAATCACGCTTCGGTTTATTGAGTTTATGGATGTTGGTAGTACAAATGGGTGGAATTTTGATCAAGTCGTTACAAAACGAGAATTGATTGAGATGATTCATAAGGTGTATCCGCTTGAGCCAGCTGAAGCGCATTACTTTGGTGAAGTTGCGAAGCGATATCGGTACGTTGGAACAAATGTTGAAGTTGGTTTTATTACATCTGTTTCTGAGTCATTTTGTGTCTCTTGTACGAGGGCGAGAATTTCGGCAGATGGAAAGTTTTATACGTGCTTATTTGCGACAGAGGGTTTGGATGTAAGAGAACTTCTTAGAGGAAATCTTTCGGATGAGGAGTTATTAAGTGTTATACAAGATGTATGGATGAATAGAAAAGATAGGTATTCGGATGAACGAACAGAAGAAAGTGCAAAAAATCGTCCAAAAATCGAAATGTCTTATATAGGAGGATAAGAAAGGGGGGTATCGCATGCAGGAGCGATATTCAAGACAAATATTATTTTCTGGTGTTGGAGAAGAAGGACAGAGAAAAATAAGAGAGAAGCATGTGCTTATTATTGGTGCTGGTGCTCTCGGTGCGGCAAATGCAGAAGCGATTGTTAGAGCGGGTGTTGGAAAAGTAACGATTGCTGATCGTGATTATGTAGAATGGAGTAATTTACAAAGACAACAACTATATACAGAAGAAGATGCAAAGCAGTATAAACCGAAGGCGGTAGCGGCAGCAGAGCATTTAAGAGCGATTAATTCTGAGGTGGAAATAACTCCGGTTGTGACAGATGTAACGGTGCAAGAAATGGAAGAATTAGTGAATGGTGTAGATTTAATATTAGATGCGACAGATAATTTTGAAACGCGTCTTCTTATTAATGATATTTCACAAAAGTATAATATTCCGTGGATATATGGTGGGTGCGTTGGAAGCTACGGAGTAACGTATACAATTTTACCAGGGAAAACACCGTGTTTTCGCTGTTTAATGGAGCATCCGGCGAGCGGAGCAACATGTGACACAGCTGGTATTATACAACCGGCAGTACAATTAGTAGTTGCGCATCAAACTACGGAAGCGCTGAAAATATTAGTAGAAGACTACGGAGCGCTTCGTGAAACGATGTTATCATTTGATCTTTGGAATAATCAACAGATGGCATTTAAAGTGAATAGGCAGAAAAAAGATACTTGTTTATCTTGCGGAAGGTTACGTACATATCCGAGTTTAACATTTGAAGCACAAACGAAAACAGAAGTGTTATGTGGGCGAAATACAGTGCAAATTCGTCCAGGTGTGCGGAAGAATTTTAATTTGGAAGAAATTAAAAAGCGCTTACAAAGAAGCGTAGAGATAAAGGCGACACCTTATTTATTGTCGTTTCCGGTAGAAGAATATCGTTTTGTTTTATTTACAGATGGCAGAGCTTTCATTCATGGGACGAATGATATAAATGTAGCGAAAAGTTTATATGCAAGATATATAGGTTGAACCTAAAGGGAATCCTTTAGGTTCAACGGAGAAAGGATTATGAATTTCTCGTATAATCTCCACTTTTTCCGCCTGTTTTTTCAAGTAAGTACGTTTCGCCGATAATCATACCTTTATCGACAGCTTTACACATATCATACACAGTAAGAGCGGTAGCCGAAGCAGCTGTTAAAGCTTCCATTTCAACACCGGTGCTACCTTCTGTTTTAACTTTTACTTCAATGAGTAAACGATATTGTTCTTCTGATTGTTTCCAATCGAAAGAAACGTCAACACCTTTTAATAGTAAAGGATGGCACATTGGGATAATATCAGAAGTTCGTTTCGCAGCCATAATGCCTGCGATTTGCGCAACTGCTAATACGTCACCTTTCCCAATTTCATTGTGAGAGATTTTATCGTAAATTTCTTTCGTAACGACAATGCTAGAGCACGCAATTGCTGTTCGAACGGTTGCTTTTTTGTCACTTATATCAACCATCTTCGCGCGTCCTTGGTCATTAAAGTGTGTAAATGAAGACATGGAATTCCTCCTTGAAGTAATTTCTATTGAATATATAAAGTTTAATCGAGATAAAAAAAATTGCAAATATGAGGTGAGAAACGATGGTAGAAAAACGAATTCCAATTCAAGTTGCTGAGGCAGTAGAACGGGTAATGAAATATGCAAAGCATGGTGAAGTAGAAGAAATTTCTATTACGGAAAGTTACGGGAGAATTCTCGGGGAAGATGTTGTCTCAGATCATGACGTTCCTCATTTTGATCGTTCCCCTTACGATGGTTTCGCCATTCGAGCAGAAGATACGAAAGAAGCAACTCAAGAGAATCCAGTTGAATTTGAAGTAATAGGAGAAATCGGGGCAGGTTCTGTTTTTACAGAAGAAGTAGGATCTTTTCAGGTGGTTCGTATTATGACAGGAGCAGCTATTCCACAAGATTGCAATGCAGTCGTAATGCTAGAGCTGACAGAAGGGTTTGAGAAGAACGGGAAAACATATATGAAGTTAAAACGCCCTTTTAATAACGGTGACAATGTGTCGTTTAAAGGAGAAGATATAAAACAAAATCAAGTTCTCGTTCAGAAAGGCGTTGCAATTAATCCAGGTGTTGCCGCCTTATTAGCAACGTTTGGATATAGCACTGTGAAAGTTGTAAAACAGCCTGTTGTCGGTATTGTAACGACAGGAAGTGAATTATTAGAAGTACATGAGCCGTTAGAACCGGGGAAAATTAGAAATAGTAACTCTTATATGATCGCAGCTCAAATTATGAAAGCTGGCGGGAAAGTTCGTTATTATGGTCAACTCGCGGATGAGTTAGATGCATGTTTTACAGCTGTTCAATCAGCGGTGGATGAGGTCGACATTTTAATTACAACAGGCGGTGTATCAGTAGGAGATTATGACTACTTACCAGCTATTTATGAAAGGTTACAGGCAAATGTACTCTTTAATAAGATAGCCATGAGGCCCGGAAGTGTAACGACAGTAGCTGAAGTTGATGGAAAGTTACTCTTTGGTTTATCAGGAAATCCGTCTGCTTGTTATGTAGGCTTTGAATTATTTGTGCATCCAATTATAAAAACGTATTTGTATGCGAAGGAACCTCACGTATATAGAGCGGATGCTATTTTACAAAAAGATTTTCCAAAGCCAAATCCATTTACTCGTTTCGTAAGAGCGAACGTAACAATTGTGGACGGGGCGTTACAAGCGATGCCAGTTGGTTTAGATAAATCGAGTGCGGTATCTTCACTTGCAGATGCGAATGCTTTTATCGTGTTACCTGGAGGAACGAGAGGATTTGAGACCGGAATGAAAGTATCCGTATTATTGTTAGAGCACTCTGAGGGATGTGATTGGCCATGGGCAAAGCCCCTTCAATCTTACAAATAGTAGGATATCAAAATAGCGGGAAAACAACACTTGTTGAGAAAGTGGTGCATGCATTAGCTGAACGAAAAATGAAAGTTGCTACAATTAAACATCACGGGCACGGAGGCTTTCCAGAAGTAGCGCAAAAAGATAGCGAAAGACACCGTAAAGCTGGTGCTGTCGTAAGTAGTGTAGAAGGTGCTGGATTGCTTTCACTTTCTTCACTAAGAAAGAAATGGTCCTTGCAAGAAATTATTCGCTTATATGAGTTTTTTGAAGTGGATACAATTTTAATAGAAGGCTATAAAAAAGAGAATTACTCGAAAGTAGTGTTACTTCGTTCTGCGGAAGACATTGAGCTTTTACATAAAGTAGAAAATATAGTGGCGGTTATTACGTGGTATGATGTTCCGGCAAATATACGAGAAGAATATAAAGTATTTCATATAACAGAAGAAGAGTTGTACATAGACTGGTTTTTACAAACGGTTAGGAGTGCGAAATGATAAATACATATTATGAAGTAATTGATACAGAAATCTCAATTGAAGAAGTAACGAAGAAAGTAATTCGACGTGAATGCGGTGCTGTTACAACATTTATTGGAACGGTTAGAGAGTTTACGAAAGGGCGTCGTACATTATACTTAGAGTATGTTGCTTATAAGACGATGGCAGAAAAGATGCTAGAGAAAATTGGCTTGGAAGTGAAAGAGAAATGGCCAGGTACATATGTTGCGATTACACATCGCATCGGTACGTTGCAAATTTCTGATATAGCGGTTGTTGTTGCTGTTTCAACACCACACCGTAAAGCGGCTTATGAAGCGAACGAATATATTATGGAACGCATAAAACAAATTGTTCCGATTTGGAAAAAGGAGTTTTGGGAAGATGGTGACTCATGGATTGGTGATCAATTAGAAAAAACACCATATCCGGCGGGAGAGCCTGGGAAGGAGCTATAAGTATGATTAGAGTATTGTTATTTGCGCACTTGCAAGAAGAAGCCGGGACAAGTGAATTACAAATAGAGAAAGAAAATATTACGGTTGCACAGTTAAAAGATGTTGTTGCGAACGAATATAATGTACCAGTTTCAGAGCCAATTATGGTTGCGATTAATGAAGAATACGCAAATGAAGATGACAGGGTCCAATCTGGTGATGTTGTTGCACTAATTCCACCAGTGAGTGGTGGTTAATATTGGATTTATTAAAACGACTTTCCTACATAGGGAAAGTCGTTTTTTTATGGCAGTTTTGAGAACACTAATCTATAGAACAAGGAGGGAACTATGAAAAAAATATGTGTAGTTATCACAATGCTATGTGTGGCCTTTTTCTCTTCTCCAAGCGATTCTTTCGCGAAAGAATCAAGAGAACAGCTTTTAGAGAGTGCATTATCAAATAGGTACTATTCAGTTATTAGACAAGTGACAGAAGATCAATATGAATGTGCTTCAGTTATAGATATAAAGCGTCTCGGCAAGAAAGATGAATTTGTTCCTAGATACGAAGTGAAGCTACAATTTCTTACATTTCAAGGAGCGCATAATCCGCCGAACGATAAAGTTACGCTTACTTTGGAAGATCATTTAGATCACGTAAAGATAAAGAAAGTGGAGCGAGAAAAGAATGTTTCTGACGTTATTGCAGAAAAAGTTTGTGAACGGGAAAAAGAAAAAATAAAAGCTCACTCTAACGACTTAGAGTGATAATCTATGGCATTTAGTAAAGAAAGGTAATGAGTGATGGATATATTTTTAGCGATTTTACCAGCTATATTTTGGGGAAGTATTGTGCTATTTAACGTAAAACTGGGCGGGGGCCCGTATAGTCAAACGCTCGGAACAACGTTTGGAGCACTTATTTTCTCAATTGTTGTTTATATTTTTATGAAGCCAGTATTAACACCTACCGTTATCGGAGTTGGAGTTGTGTCAGGTTTATTTTGGGCGCTTGGTCAGGCGAATCAATTGAAAAGTATTGATTTAATGGGTGTTTCGAGGACGATGCCAATTTCAACAGGACTTCAATTAGTCGCGACGACTTTATTTGGCGTTATCGTATTTCATGAATGGTCCACGACAATATCGGTCGTCCTTGGGATTTTAGCGCTCGTTTGTATTATTATCGGTGTTATTTTAACATCGCTTCAAAGTGAAGAAGAAAAGAATGCAGAGCAAGCAGCAAACTTTAAAAGAGGTATCGTAATTTTATTAATTTCAACAGTCGGTTATTTAGTTTACGTAGTAGTAATTAGGTTATTTAACGTAGATGGCTGGTCGGCTTTGTTGCCACAAGCAGTTGGTATGGTGTTAGGTGGGATTTTGCTTACCTTTAAACATCATCCATTTAATAAATATGCAATTCGCAATATTATTCCAGGATTAATTTGGGCAGCTGGAAATATGTTTTTATTCATTTCACAGCCGCGTGTTGGAGTCGCAACAAGTTTCTCGCTATCGCAAATGGGAATTATTATTTCCACGCTTGGTGGGATCCTTATATTAGGTGAAAAGAAAACGAAACGTCAATTAACGGGTATCGTTGTCGGTATCGTTTTTATTATCGCAGCCGGAATTATGTTAGGTATAGCCAAAAGTTAAAGGAGGTATGGAAATGTATAGTGATTTAGCAGGGAAAGTTGTCGTTATTACAGGATCAGCAACTGGTCTCGGAAGAGCGATGGGAGTAAGGTTTGCTAAGGAAAAAGCGAAAGTGGTTATTAATTATCGCTCACGAGAATCAGAAGCGAATGATGTGTTAGAAGAAATTAAAAAGGTAGGCGGCGAAGCGATTGCTGTAAAAGGTGATGTAACCGTCGAATCAGATGTTGTGAATCTCATTCAATCTGCTGTGAAAGAGTTTGGTACGCTTGACGTTATGATTAATAATGCAGGGATAGAAAACGCGGTACCGTCGCATGAAATGCCGCTTGAAGATTGGAATAGGGTAATTAATACAAATTTAACAGGTGCTTTTTTAGGAAGTCGTGAAGCGATTAAATATTTTGTAGAACATGATATTAAAGGGTCTGTCATTAATATGTCTAGTGTTCATGAGAAAATTCCGTGGCCACTATTTGTGCACTATGCAGCAAGTAAGGGTGGCATTAAACTGATGACAGAAACGCTAGCGTTAGAATATGCGCCAAAAGGTATTCGAGTAAATAATATAGGACCAGGTGCAATTAATACGCCAATCAATGCAGAAAAGTTTGCTGATCCTAAAAAACGTGCTGACGTAGAAAGTATGATACCTATGGGCTATATTGGAAAACCTGAAGAAATCGCAGCAGTAGCAACTTGGCTTGCTTCATCAGAGGCGAGTTACGTAACTGGAATTACGTTATTTGCAGATGGTGGAATGACTTTATACCCATCGTTTCAAGCTGGGCGTGGGTAATATGAAAAGGACAAAGAGTGTTATCTCTTTGTCCTTTTTTACAAAAAAAATAGCGTTCAGCTATTTTAAATTTAATGATTAATTGTATCTTGAAGAAATTCTGTTGCTTGATGTTCAGTAACATTTTGTACGAGCGCGACTTCGCTGATCATCATTTTTCGTGCATTATCTAGCATTTGTTTTTCGCTCGCATTTAATGTTCTCTCTTTATTACGGCGAAGTAAATCCCGAACCACTTCTGCGCTATCTTGTAAATTGCCATTTTTCATTTTTTCCATATTCATTGTATATCTTTGTTTCCATGAGAGTGATGGGTCTGACTCCCCGTTTTGAAATTCAAGAAGTATATCATCTAACGTACCTCGATCAACGATATAACGAATACCTGATTTTTTTAATTGTTCCATCGGAAGCATTACTTGCATATCTTTACTAATGATGCGTATCACACAATATTGACGTGAAGTACCTAATATTTCTTTCTCTTCAATTGCTTCGATAATTCCTGCACCGTGCATTGGATAAACGATTTTATCACCAATTTGAAACAAATCATCCACCTCCATATGTGGTAACCACTTTTAATGATAGCATACGCATGTAAAAATGTCAAATTTTATATAATAACATAACATTTATATTAGAGTCAATAATATGGAGTGGTTTTTTTATGTTTTTTTTGAACTTATTTATCCCGCATTAACGGGCAATAAGACCCCCACCTCAAAATTCAGCGAAAGCAAAGAAGTTAGGTGGGTGGTCGGGCTGATTAAAGTTTCACTTTATAGTGATTTTTTTAGAAAAATAGTACAGGTGAGAAAGAGGGCATATCCACTTATTTTTAAGCATAAAATGTAAAAGCGCTAATACAATATACCTAAATCCGTTCTTTGCAAAGGAGGGAGAGAAGGTGGGGCGCACAATAAAAATTGATATTACAAATAAAGTTGTAGCTAAATTTAGACCAAATTATTTGGAATTATATACGAGTAAATTTATGATAGGTAAGTTTTATGTCTATACTGAAGATAAAAAATATGTGTTAGAAGACGGATATATATATGAGAATGGAAAGTTTTATCGCATCATAGATACGCACCGTGGCAATAATCAAGCGGCGGAGGGCTGCGATCTAGGATGGTGTTAACATGATTCGTGTGAAAGTTTTTGATGAAAGTCACGAAAAAGACTTAGAAGACGCTGTGAATGTGTTTTTGAAAAAGATTGATGATAGCAACTTTGTAGATATTAAGTATCAAGTTGGTGTTTCCATTAACGACGATGAAAACCAAATTTATTGTTTTTCAGCAATGATCGTTTATAAAGCATAAAAAAGAGCTGGCTCACCCAGCTCTTTTTTATGTTTTATGTTGGGACAACATGTGTCGGTAATACGTTCATAATAGATTGGGGTGTGCCTAATTTCTTTGTCGTTAAAAGAGGCTCCCCTGTTTCATGATTTTGGGCATCTTTACACATACCAAGGTGATAACGATCACCTAAAAATGGATCAATATAAAAACCGTTTTTGAATACTTTATCATTCGGATGTTTTTCATGATGAATATCAGAGCAGTTAATGCAATAGAACATAGCTTTCATCCCCTTTTTATTTTTGTTTGAAAAAAGTGAGTCGGTAGTCATTTCGCTCCTGAGGAAATGTTGAGGAGAAGAGAAATAACTACCTACTCAAATGGTGGGCATATTCCTTCTGATTTGTCATATCTCGCGTATTGTCCCTTGAGGGAAGGAGGAGAGACGAAGTACGCATGATATAAGTAAGGCGCTTCTTTCAATATGAATGATGGAGTTTCATGTTGAGAGAAGTTTTTATTTTGTATTGCCTTTGTGAGTATATTATGAGGGAATGCTAAGAGGGTGTTTGTCCTGTTGAAAAAATGTTGAGAATTTCTCAACAGTAAAAGAATTGGCGTTGACATGAAACTAAAAGGTGTTATATTATCGAAGTATAACCAAAAGGTGTTATGTTGTAACGCCGAGTAAAGGAGAATGAAAATGGAACAACAAAATACATTAAATGATATTAAACAAACAATCGTTTTTAACGCGTCTATTCAAAAGGTATGGAGTGTAGTATCAACTGCAGAAGGGATTGCGTCATGGTTTATGCCAAATGATTTTGTATTAGAGGTAGGACATGAATTTCATGTGCAATCACCATTTGGGCCATCACCATGTAAAGTGTTAGAAATTGATGAGCCAAACCGTTTATCTTTCTCATGGGATACAGATGGCTGGGTTGTTTCATTTAATTTGAAAGACTTAGGAGATAACAAAACAGAATTTACGTTAATTCACGGCGGCTGGAAACATCCTGATGAAATTCTTCCGAAAGCAAATGCGAAGAGCTCTATTATTCGCGATAGAATGAGCGGTGGTTGGGTAGCGATTGTAAATGAAAAACTGAAAAAGGTTGTCGAAGGCTAAGTGTCCTCGTCAGCAGCGAAATATGATGTATTTCAAGCAATTGCTGATCCAACCCGCCGAGAAGTAATACGGTTATTAAGTGACAAAGAGTTACCGATTTCCAAAATAACGGATCATTTTCCGATGAGTCGTACTGCGGTTGTAAAGCACCTTCATATTCTTTCGGAAGCGAATTTAGTAAGTGGAAGAAAAAGCGGAAGAGAGAAGATATATCGTTTGCATCCAGAACCATTAGAAGAATTACAACAGTGGCTCTCATATTATGAACGTTTTTGGGATAATAAATTATCCATGCTGAAACATATTGTGGAGAATGAAGAATAAAAAAAGGATGACCAAAATGGTCATCCTTTTTATTGTTGCTCACTTGTTTGTGTAGCTGGCTTTAATAAAAGCCAACCGATAATTAATGTACATACTGCTAATACGAAAGTGCTCATATAAATAACGTGTACACTTGCAGCTAATGCGGATTGTGATTCAGTGGCTACACTTGCTGTAGTCCCGCCGTGTCCACCAGATACAAGATCAAGGTTTTTAATGCCGCGTGCATGAATCATCGTATTAAAGATTGTTCCAAAGATTGCAGCACCTAACGTTTGACTGAATGTATTAATAAATGTGTTTAAACCAACGGCTGTTCCGCGTGTATGAGCTGGTACGGCTGCTTGAATTGTTACCATGTAAATCGGTGTCACAAGCCCCATTCCTAAGCCGAATAATCCGACTGCTACATAAATAAGGAACGATGGTGAATTTGTTGATAGTGTAAATAATAAGAACGTAGCGACTGATAAAATGCTAGCTCCAAGTAAAATGATTTGTTTCGTTTTTAATTTGCCTACTAAGTTACCAGAGAAAATAGCGCCAAATGTCCACATAACAGGGATTGGCATTAAAATAAGTCCAGCTTCTGTAGCATTTTTCCCTAATACACCTTGGCTCCAAATTGGAAGGTACATTGTAATACTAATAATCATTGCGCCAGCAATAAGAGTTAATATATTTATCGTAGATAATGTACGGTTAGAGAAAAGTGCTAGCGGAATTAATGGTTCTGGAGATTTTTTCTCGATGAATAAGAAAATAATAAATGAAATAGCGGCAAAGATTAATAGGCCGATAATTGTCATGTCTCCCCAGTTTTGCTTACTGCTACCTGTTAATAATGCATATAGTAGAGCGATTGTACTTAATGAGAAGACTGTTGCACCAAGATAATCGATATGATGCTTAGCAGGTTTAATAGATTCTTTGTAGTAAATTGCAATCATTAAGCAAGCGATAATTCCGAATGGAACGTTTAGGAAGAAAATATAGCGCCAAGAAAGGGAATCAACTAAAAATCCACCTACTAACGGTCCGATAACACCGGATACACCCCAAACGGCACTCATCCAACCTTGTGCTTTCGCGCGGTCTTTCGCTTCGCTATATAAGTCTCCAATAATCGTCATTGTGATTGGCATAACAGCACCAGCACCGATACCTTGAAGCGCGCGGAAAAAGATTAATTGTTCCATCGATGTAACGACGCCGCAAAGTGCAGAACCGACTAAAAAGATTGTAGCTCCGATCAGTAAAACTTTTTTACGGCCAAATAAATCAGCGAGCTTTCCGTATATTGGAGTCGAAACAGCTGTTGCAAGCATATAAATTGCATATACCCAACTAACAAGTTCGACGCCTGACAAATCACTCGTTATACGAGGGATTGCTGTACTAACAATCGTTCCTTCTACCGCAGAAAGAAACGTCATTAACATTAAAGACATCATGACTTTTTTTCTCATTTGTTTTCCCCTTACCCTTTTTTAAATATTCAACAATATAAAATATAAAGGTACTAAGGTAAATAAAGCAACAAAAAAGCAATGGAAAGTTACATGGAGCAGATATTTGTCGCTTCTTGTCGGTAAGTCGATAAATTTGGAAAATCGCCGATATAAGTTGCAGAATCGCTGATAAATTTGGGAAATCGCCGATATAAGTTGCGGAATCGCTGATATATTTGTGGAATCGCTGATATATTTGTGGAATTGCTCATATAATTTCATGTACCTATAAAAAAAAGAAACAGGAATCCCTGTTTCTTTTTTTAATACTGCATTTTCGCGTTTTCTCCAGCTGTCGTTCCGGCAATTCTACCAGTAACAAGGGCTGATGTAATATTATAGCCACCAGTATAACCGTGAATATCAAGAACTTCTCCGCAGAAATATAAGCCGTTCGTAAATTTAGAAGACATTTCTTTCGGGTTAATTTCTTTCACGGATACACCGCCGCCAGTAACGAATGCTTTTTCAATTGACTGCGTACCATTTACATTCACAGTAAACTCTTTAAAGTCTTTCACAAGTGCACGAATCTTTTCGTGAGAAACTTGTCCAGCTTGTTCGCTGCCGTCAATTTCATTTTTTTCTAATAAGAATAGGAAGTAACGTTCAGGAACATAACCTTTTAAAACGTTTTTAATTCCTTTTTTCGGATCTTCTTTCATTTGTTTCAGCATGCGCTGAAATAGTTGCTCACTATTTTCCTCTGGCAATGCATCAATACTCATTTGTATTGTATTCGTTTTAAACTTTTTCAGTGCTTTCACGACGAATTGACTACAGCGAAGAGCAGCGGGTCCAGATAGGCCGAAATGAGTGAAGAGCATGTCCATTTTGTGAGAAATGATAGCTTTTCCTTTCGGGTTTAATACACTTAAGTTTATATCACGTAAAGCAAGACCTTGTAATGAGCGGTCACGTATAAACGGCTCGTTTGAAAGGATAGGTACTTCTGTTGGGAATAATTCTGTGATTGTATGACCCGCTTTTTCAGCCCAAGCATATCCGTCTCCAGTAGATCCAGTTTGAGGAACTGATTTTCCGCCAACAGCGATAACGACGTGATTTGTTTCTAACACTTCACCTGTTTGCAGTATAACTGCTTTCGTTTGACCATTTTCATATTCAATCGTTTCAACAGGCGTATTTGTACGAATTTTTACACCTAAGTCTTTTAATCGTGTTAAAAGTGCGTCTACAACAGATTGTGCTTTGTTTGACACAGGGAACATGCGACCATGGTCTTCTTCTTTCAATTTAACACCAAGATTTTCGAAGAATGTAATAATATCTTCATTATTAAAAATAGAAAAAGCGCTGTATAAGAAGCGACCGTTTCCTGGTATATGTTTAACAATTTCATCAAGTGGTAGACGGTTCGTTACGTTACAGCGTCCGCCACCAGAAATTGCAAGTTTACGCCCAAGTTTATTTCCTTTATCAAGAAGTAAGACATTTGCGCCTTCTTCTGCAGCACCAATTGCAGCCATTAGCCCAGAAGGACCGCCGCCGATGACAATAACATCATAATGCATAATATATCGACCTCATTTTCTACATTTCCTGCCTAAAAGAATAGCATGTTTTCCCTTAAAAGAAAAATAGAGTGAAGTACTGCTTAATGAGAGAATTGTGGTACAATACAAAAGTTAGAGTTCAGCACTATCCTGCCATTTGTAGGCGATAAGACTAAAACCTCAAGATTTAGGAGAAGTAAATAGGGAGTCTGTTAGCCTGTAAATGCTCGAATGGTTCAACTAATAAGGAGTAGGAGAGAAGTCTCCAACTAATTATAGTTTCACTTTATGTAGATGTAGGAGGATTTTTGTATGTCCGATTCGAAATTTCTGCGCGGAACGCTTATTGTTACGCTAGGGACATTTTTAGTAAAGTTCTTAGGCATGATTTACGTCTTTCCGTTTCATGCATTAGTAGGAACAGAAGGCGGAACGCTCTATACATATGGATACATTCCATATACGATCTTTTTAAGTATCGCAACGGCAGGTGTGCCACTTGCTGTTTCAAAATTTGTTTCCAAATATAATGCGCTTGGCGATTATAAAACGAGCCGGAGAATGTTCCGCTCGGGAATGGTTATGATGATAGTAACAGGAGTTCTTTCGTTCCTAGTACTGTACATGACGGCGCCATTGTTTGCAGAAGCGATGCTTGGTAAACAAAGTATACACAATAATGTAGGAGAAGTTACGACGATTATTCGTCTTGTAAGTTTCGCACTTATTGTTGTACCAGCAGCGAGTTTAATTCGTGGTTATTTCCAAGGTCACCAGTCTATGGGACCAACTACCGTTTCACAAATTATTGAACAAATTATTCGTATCGTCTTTTTATTAGCAGGTAGTTTTATCGTTATTAAAGTACTTGGCGGTACAGTTGCAACAGCAGTTGGAGTAGCGACATTTGCTGCGTTCGTTTCAGCGGTTGGAGCACTCGGTGTGTTAATTTGGTACTGGTTAAAACGTAAAAAATATTTGGATCAATATCTAATTGAACAAACTGTACCAGAATCAACAGTAAGCACCGTTCAATTGTTTAAAGAGTTATTTGCATATGCGATTCCTTACGTTGTAATTGGGTTAACAATTCCTTTATATCAACAAATTGATACATTGACATTTAACTCAATTATGCAGGCGATTGGTCAAGGTGATATCGCAGAGCGAGCTCTCGGTATTTTCACAATGTGGACGCATAAGTTAATTATGATTCCTGTATCACTTGCAACAGCGTTTAGTTTAACGCTTGTACCAGCAATTACAAAATCATTTACTGAAAAACAATACCGCTATTTGAAATTGCAAATTACACAAACATTCCAGGCGAATATGTTTTTAACATTGCCAGCAGTTGTCGGTATTTCTTCACTGGCATATCCAATTTATACTGCGTTTTACGATTCAGATCCACTAGGTGGACAAGTATTAATGTGGTATGCACCAGTTGCGTTGTTATTCGCTTTATTTACAGTAACAGCGGCAATCCTGCAAGGTATTAACCAGCAGAAGCATGCGATTATTGCGCTTATAATGGGCGTTATTTTGAAATTTGTATGTAACGTAATCTTTATTCGTTATTTCGGTACAGTAGGAGCAATTCTAGCAACAGCAGTTGGTTTCTTAGCTTCTGTTTGGTACACAAATCAACAAATTAAAAAATACGCACACTATTCATTCGGTGTTGTATATAAAAGAACATTCCAAATTGCAGTACTAACACTTATAATGGTCGTTGCTGTAAAACTATCACAATGGCTTCTATCCTTCATGATTTCGCCTGATGGCCGTATTGGTGCTCTTATAACAGTTGCAATTTGTGCAGGTATTGGCGGTCTTGTTTACGGATTGTTAGCAATTCGCACAGGAGTACTTGAAAGAGTATTTGGCGGAGAAGCATTAGATAAAATTCAACGTAAACTTGGTAGTAGATTTAAAATAAAGTTGAAATCAAGAGGGGCGTAATTACGTCCCCTTTTCTATGATAAATAAAGAAGGTGAAAAACGTGAGATTAGATAAATTATTAGCAAATATGGGATATGGAAGTAGAAAAGAAGTAAAGAAATTATTGAAAGACGGCGTTGTGAAAATTGATGGAACGCCAGTAAAAGATGCGAAAGTTCATGTAAATGTAGAAGAGCAAGAAGTTATGATTCACGGTGAAGTTGTGGAATACAAAGAATTTGTTTACTTAATGATGCATAAACCACAAGGTGTTATTTCAGCGACGGAAGATGATAATCATGAAACAGTAATAGATTTATTAGAATTAGAAGATGCAATCTTTGATCCGTTCCCAGTTGGACGACTTGATATCGATACGGAAGGTTTCTTATTGATAACAAATGATGGGAAGTTATCACATCAATTATTATCTCCGAAAAAGCATGTGCCGAAAAAATATTATGCACACGTTGCAGGAGTAGTAACAGAAGAGGATGTAAAAGAGTTTGCTAAAGGTGTTATTTTAGATGATGGCTATGAAACGAAGCCAGGTGCACTTACAATATTGAAAAGCGATGATATTTCTGAAATTGAGCTTGTGATTACGGAAGGGAAATTCCATCAAGTGAAGCGTATGTTTGAAGCGGTAGGGAAAAAAGTAGTCTACCTAAAGAGAACAGAGATGGGTCCGTTAGTATTAGATGAAGAACTAGAACTTGGACAATACCGAGAGCTAACAGATGAAGAAGTAGAAATGTTAAAAACATATCAAGTAGATACTGAAAAGTAGTACCTTTATAGGCGCAGAAAAGACCCCTTTCTAATTATTAGAAAGGGGTATGTATTTATTTACATACAATTATTTTTCATTATGAGGTCATTCTCACTTTCTTTCCTGTTGTTGTCCACTTACCGCGGCAAGGGCTATACACGAGTTCATTAAACTGCAACACATTTAGATCACGTTGTATCGTTCGCGGTGTGATCCCGAACTCATCTACAAGGTCTTTCGTCGTTACCGTTCCGTTTTCATTGATGTACATATAAATTGATTTAATGCGTGTTAGCATACGAGTAGTTGTAGGTTTCAAGAGAAAACCACTCCTCTACTAGTTTTTTTGACCCCATTCAGGAAAGAAGGTCGTTACTACCATTGTACTCTACATGATAAAATTCATGCTTTAATCTACTTAAATTTTACAGAAATTTAACAAATATTCATATAGAAAAATATTGGTAGTTGACATTGTATATATGGTCAGTCAACTAACACATAAAATTCTACGTAAAACGCCAAATTCCTGCAAATTTTTTTGAAAAAATAAAAGAAAAACTAATAAGAAATATCTGAAATATTACAATTGTTCGGTATTTAGTTTTCGTGTATGGCATAAGAGATTTCGGTTTGTTATGATGAAAGAAACAATATAGTGAAGGATGGATGCGTGATGTCAGCAATTAATTGGACAGAAGAAGTTGCGAAACGAAAAGATGATTTAATTCGTGATACACAACAATTTTTACAAATTAAAAGTGTATGGGAAGAAGAATCGGCGAAAGAGGGCGCACCATTCGGTGAAGGTGTAGAAAAAGCTTTATCTTTCATGTTACATAAAGGAGAAACTGAAGGTTTTGCCTCTAAAAATTTAGAAGGATATGCAGGTCATCTTGAAATGGGACAAGGAGAAGAGTTAGTAGGCATTCTTTGTCACGTTGATGTTGTACCAGAAGGAGATGGCTGGACGACTCCTGCATATAGTGCGGATATTCGCGATGGAAAGATTTTTGCACGTGGTGCAATTGACGATAAAGGCCCAACGATGGCAGCATATTATGCGATGAAAATTGTGAAAGAATTAGGCTTACCTCTTTCCAAACGTGTTCGTATGATTATAGGAACAGATGAGGAAAGTAATTGGAAATGTGTAGATCACTACTTTAAAAATGAAGAAATGCCAACAATCGGTTTTGCACCAGATGCAGACTTTCCAATTATTAATGCAGAAAAAGGAATTTCTGACATACAAGTTGTGCAAAATGGTAGTGAAGAGAAAAAAGGTACATATGAACTTGTTTCATTTGATTCAGGGCGCCGTTTAAATATGGTTCCTGATTTTGCAGAAGCGGTTATTACAGGAGAAGATGTAAATGCACTTACAGTAGCATATGAAGAGTATTTACAAACTGCTAAAAAAATAGGGAAATCGACTATAGAAGGAAATGCAGTGACGTTGCAAATAGAAGGAATTTCAGCGCACGGATCTACTCCTGAAAAAGGTGAAAATGCAGGTTTATTATTAGCAAACTTCTTAACTACAGTTTCACTTGATGGAAAAGCAACTGCATTTGCGACATTTGCAACAGAAACATTTACTGGTGATATTTTTGGTGAAAAAGCTACTATTGCTTATAAAGATGAAATTAGCGGTCCGTTAACAGTGAATGTCGGTCGCATTTCTTATACGAAAGAAAACGGTGGTAACTTAGGGCTAAACGTACGTTACCCAGTTACAACTAACTTTGAAGAAACAATTGTGAAGTTGAAAGAATATGTTGGTACGCATGGTTTTGAAGTGGCTGACTATTCTAATTCTCGCCCACATCACGTCGATAAAGATCACGTATTAATCCGTACGTTACAACGTGTGTATGAAGAACAAACAGGTGAAAAAGCAGAACTATTAGCAATCGGCGGCGGTACTTATGCTCGTTCATTAAAAGCTGGTGTGGCATTTGGCCCGCTATTCCCTGGAAAAGAAGAACTTGCACATCAAAAAGATGAGTATATCGAAATTGAAGACTTATTAAAAGCAACAGCAATTTACGCGCAAGCAATTCATGAATTAGCGAAGTAATGGATATATAAATAATGTCCGCTCTCTATTTTGGAGAGCGGCTTCTTTTTACCTGAATGAGATAAGAAAGAAAAGCAACAATAGAAAGAAGGAGAAGATGTACATGGAACTGCATTATTTTGTCGCAATTACGTTACCGAATCATATAAAAGAAATGCTGTATAACTATAAAAAGGACATGCAAGAGGAATTACAATTTCGTTCATGGGTACATAAAGAAGACTATCATATTACCCTTTCATTTTTAGGGAGTGCAACGGAGGAACAATTAGAGGGAATAAAAAATGGATTACAAACAGTTGCAGAAACAAAAGAACTATCGTTCACGTTACAAGGTTTTTCAACGTTTGGTAGGGAAAATCAGCCCCGTATTTTTTGGGCGAAGGTAAGTGAGAATCACGATTTGTTTCAGTTGCAAAAGCAAGTACATGCCATTTGTGAAGAAAATGGATTTTCTCTAGAAATACGCCCGTATCACCCGCATATTACCGTTGCTCGTAAATGGATAGGAGAAGAAAAGTTTCGTTTAGAAAGTATAAAAGAAGTGCCTGAAATATCATTTCAAGCAGATACAATTACTTTATACGAATCCCACGTGAAAGAAACCCCGAAGTATAAATCGATTGCTGAAATAAAATTACAAAAATAGAATGTTGAAAACGTTTTTTATGCAGGTGAATATACTATAGAGAAGAATGGAGTTACTGTATAGAGTCTTGTTGATAAGAAAAGCCTTATCATTTGCAGCTCATTTTATCTCGCCTAATTGGTCAAGGCTAATAATAAGTGAGGATGGAAAAATTTTCTCGCTCATTAAAGTTTCACTTTATTTTAACTTTGAGAATGATGGTGATTTTTTTATGTTGAAAGTAAAACGTCCATTTGATGCCTATTTAGATGAAATGAATAAAATTACAATTTTGCTCCCACATGCGTATGGAACAAGTCGGACATTTCGTTTGCAAGAAGGAAGTAATGTGAAAGATTTACCGATTGCTCATACTATTGCGCTTCCAGATGCAACGAAGTATGAGTGCTTTATAGAAGAGCCGCTAGATGTGGGGAAGTATTATACAGTACGAGATGAACGGAATGAAGAAACTGATTTACAAATAGGTGCTGTTATTCGAACAAAAATTTTCGATGAAAAGTATTATTACGAAGGTACAGATTTAGGTGCTGTGTATCAAAAACAAGAAACGACATTTAAAGTATGGGCCCCAACTGCAAGGCTTGCGAAAGTAAGAATTTATAAGAGTGATAAAGAATATACCGATCATGAAATGTACAGGGGAGAAAACGGAGTTTGGATTCAAACATTACAAGGTGATTTAGACGGAGCACGCTATACATTTCTTGTTTGTATTAATTTAATATGGAACGAAGCGGTGGATCCTTACGCAAAGTCAGTGACTGTAAATGGAAAGTATGGCATTGTTATCGATTTAGAAAAGACGACTGTAACGAAACGAGAGCAATTACCACCATTACAAGCAATGACAGATGCCATATTGTATGAATTGCATATTCGTGATGCTACTATTCATCCGAACAGTGGAGTGAGTAAAAAAGGGACGTATAAAGGGCTAATGGAAGAAGGAACAACAGGACGAAATGGGACATTGACAGGTTTGTCTCATATAAAAGATTTAGGCGTTACGCATGTTGAATTATTACCTTTATATTGTTTCGGTGGTGTAGATGAGGCGAATCCTTCGTCCGCCTATAATTGGGGATATAATCCATTATATTACAATGCACCAACAGGATTTTATGCTACAAACCCCTCTGATCCGTATAACAGGATAGTTGAGTGCAAACAACTAATTGAAACATTTCATGAACAAGGTATTAGGGTGATTATAGATGTTGTATATAATCATGTTTATGAAAGAGAGCTATCATCATTTGAGAAGCTTGTTCCAGGATATTATTTTCGTCATGGTGAAGATGGTATGCCTTCTAATGGGACGGGAGTCGGAAATGATGTAGCGTCTGAACGGAAAATGATGAGGAAATTCATTGTAGAGTCTATTTTATATTGGCTTACTGAATACAATGTCGATGGATTCCGATTCGACTTAATGGGAATTTTAGATGTTGATACAATGAATATGATAGAGAAAGAAGTGCGAAACATAAAACGAGATGCTTTGTTATTAGGAGAAGGATGGGATTTACAAACACCGCTTCCTCTTGAGGAAAAAGCAACGTTAAATAATGCGAAGAAAATGCCACATATCGCGCAGTTTAATGATCAATTTCGTGATGGGATAAAAGGGAGTACATTTCATATAAATAAGCGTGGTTTTGCATTTGGTGGGCATGTAGACTGTAATCATTTGCAGTATATTGCAGCAGGAAGTCTTTTAAGTATGAAAGAAACAGGGCTGTTTTTAGAGCCGGCGCAAAGCATTAACTATGTAGAATGTCATGATAATATGACGATGTGGGATAAACTAGTGCGCAGTAATGAAGAATCAGAAACGATTTTGAAAAAACGTCACCTATTAGCGAGCGCAATGGTTATTCTTTCACAAGGCATTCCTTTCTTACACGCAGGGCAAGAGTTTTATCGTACGAAGAAAGGAAATGAAAATAGTTATAATGCAAATGATGAGATCAATCAATTAGATTGGGATCAAAAAGAGAAAGAGATAGAGACCGTTAACTATATAAAAGGTTTAATTGCGATTCGTAAAGAGCATGGGGCATTCCGATTACAAAATGCAGACCTTATAAAAAAACATATGACTTTTTTACAAACATCTACAGAAGTACTTGCATATCACCTAGAGCATGCAGAATCGTTTGGGCCGTGGAAAGAGATTATCGTCTTATTTAATAGCGGTTTAGAAGCTAAAACTGTGCAACTTCCGAAAGAAGCAACGTGGCATGTGTTAGTAAACGAAAACGAAGCGAAAATAGAGCCAATTTCTTCATTTAGAGGAAAGGAACTTAGGCTCGCTCCAATTAGCACGTATATATTGACGATAATGTGACAAATCGCTACTTGACGATGAGAATGTAATAAATGTAGAATTGACAAAGGTGACGATTTTGATAAGTTGTCATTCTATGACAGGTTTTGTAAAATAAAATAGAGAATTTTTGGCTTAGGCTAATTTTTCTTTTCATTTACAGTAAAATATATGAATCCACAACGTGTGTAGAACTGTTGCGGTTTTTCTTTTCATAACTATAAAAGATAAGGATTTGTTAACGGGTAATGAATATGGAATGGTTGGAACAATTATTAGGAAAAGAGTGGAGTCTTGTACCGGCTGGTGGAGTAACGGGCGATGCATATATTGCGCAAAACGGACAACAGAAGTTATTTTTAAAGCGGAATACATCGCCCTTTTTAGCGGTATTGTCAGCAGAAGGAATTGTTCCAAAATTACTTTGGACAAGAAGGGTAACGAATGGTGATGTAATTTCTGCTCAAAAATGGCTTCCGGGACAGAAGCTAGAGCCAGAGGATATGAAACTAGAACGTGTTGCGAAACTTTTGAAGAAAATACACTCCTCTAAAGCGCTTGTACAGATGATTCAAAGACTTGGGAAGCAGCCGCTTCACGCACAAGAGTTATTACAACAACTGCAACTCGTTTTAAGAGGAGATATAAGGGATGATGAAACAATTCAGCAAGGCCTTCAATATTTAATGGATTCATTAAAAGCTATTGAATACAATGAATTCGTTGTATGCCATTGTGATGTAAACCATAACAACTGGCTATTGTCGGATGAAGATGAATTGTTTTTAATTGATTGGGATGGAGCTGTAATTGCTGACCCAGCTCTAGACCTCGGTATGTTATTATATTGGTACATTCCGCGCCAGGAGTGGAGTGAGTGGCTCGGTTATTATGATATTGAAATGGATGAATCGCTGCTTAGGCGTATGAGATGGTATGTGATAGCACAAACGATTTTGTCTATTCAATGGCATACAACAAAAAAACAGCAAGCAGAAGCTGAATATTGGCATCAATATTTACAGCAACTACTTGCTTCAGAATAATACTTAAGAAAAATTGTCCATTCCAGCAATCCACTGAGTAAGTTGTTCTTGATTATTGGAAATATGGTTGTCCAAATTAGAGGAAGATTTACCCGATTGACTATAAGAATATACATCGTTTAGCATTGTTTTAGCGTCACTACTTATATTATCGTTTGCGAGTAACGATTGAATGAGGCGCTCTAATTGCTCGCATTCTGAAACTGTCCCGCAGCAATCACTTTGGTGGTTGACTAAAATATCTTTCAGCACTTCTAATTGATGTTGTTGATTAATTGGCATGAACGGATCATCCTTTCGATTGTTTTTCTCTTCAAATGTAAGAGAAAAAGCTGTTTCGTCATGGAATGTTTAATGCTGTATGTAGTTTTTATCAAAATGGTACATCTTATACTTGAAAGAAACGGACCGAGTGCTCGTACGTACTTGGTTTTTTGTTTGGTAGATTGATTAAAAAAGAAAGAAGGAATTATTCCTTTAAAATAGCTATGTAAAGAGAGGGAAACATCTATGCGTTTAAGACACAAACCGTATGCAATGGATCGAATTAATGAATATTCACATATCGTAATCGGAAACCCAGAGGAGCGCGCTGGTAGCTGGAAAGAAGTATTTGGAAACGAACAACCAATTCACATTGAAGTAGGTACAGGTCGTGGCCGCTTCATGTATGATATGGCAAAAGCGAATCCACATATTAATTATATTGGAATTGAAAAATTCACAAGTGTTGTTGTAGATGCACTTGATAAATTAATTGAAGAAGAATTACCAAACTTAAAGTTAATTAATAAAGATGCTGAAGATTTAACAGTTTTCTTTGCGAAAGGTGAAATTGATCGCGTTTATTTAAACTTCTCAGATCCATGGCCAAAGAAACGTCATACGAAGCGTCGTTTAACGTATAAAACATTTTTACGTAATTACGAAGAAGTGTTAGTAGAAGGCGGAGAAATTCATTTCAAAACAGATAACCAAGGTCTATTTGAATATTCTCTTATGAGTATGGCTGAGTATGGTATGTTACTAACGTACTTAAGCTTAGATCTTCATAACAGCGACTTTGAAGGTAACATCATGACTGAATACGAAGAGAAATTCTCTAGTAAAGGTCATCGTATTTACCGAGTTGAAGCAAAATATCGTACAGAGCCTATGCAGTAATGCATAGGTTTTTTTACATCTAAAATAATCAGAATTTTATGTTAAGATTAATTGAAAGGGGGATGTGTAATGGAACAGTTACAAATTGGAGATATAAAAGTAACGTGGTTAAAAGGCGGGAATACACATTTAGACGGGGGAGCGATGTTTGGTGTTGTGCCGAAAGTACTTTGGTCACGTAAGTATAAACATAATGATACAAATCATATTTATTTACGAACAGATCCGTTACTTTTGCAAACGAAAGACGGAAATATGCTCATTGATTCCGGAATAGGAAACGGTAAATTGAATGAGAAGATGAAGCGGAATCAAGGTGTAACAGAAGAATCATCGGTTTATGAATCATTAGAAAAACTAGGATTAAAGCCAGAAGATATTCACTATGTTTTAATGACGCACCTTCATTTTGATCATGCATCTGGTTTAACAAAATGGGAAGGTGATCACCTTGTACCAGCGTTTCCGAACGCGAAAGTTTACGTAAGTGAAACAGAGTGGAATGAAATGAGGAACCCAAATATTAGATCCCGTAATACATATTGGAAGGAAAATTGGGAGCCGATTGTAGATCAAGTTGTTACGTTCCAGCAAGAAATAGAAATTACAGATGAAATAAAAATGGCGCATACAGGTGGTCATAGTGATGGACATGCAGTTATTGCTTTAGAAAGCCATGGGGAAACGATGCTTCATTTAGCAGACCTATTACCGACGCACGCACATCAAAATGTATTATGGGTAATGGCATACGACGATTATCCGATGACCTCGATTGAAAATAAGCAAAAGTGGATGAAGTATGGTGCTGAAAAAGAGGCATGGTTTACGTTTTACCATGACGCATATTATCGCGCTGTGAAGTGGAATGAGGAAGGGCATATCGTAGAAAAAATAGAACGGAAAACGAGTATAGAAGCATAAAAATAGGAGGTTGTTCCATCATATTTATTGGAGCAGCCTCTTTTTTATTGTCGGGTTTTGTCGGTAAGTCGATATATTTAAACAAACGCTGATATAAATTGAGTTGCGCCGATATAATTGGGAAATCGCTGATATAAATTGAGTTGCGCCGATATAATTGGGAAATCGCTGATATAAATTGAGTTGCGCCGATATATTCGGAAAATCGCTGATATAATTTTAATCAATACCCGCAATTTCAAAAAAATAAGAGGTTCACCTAATGGGAACCCTCCTTTTTATGCTGCTATAACCTCTAAAACAGTACCTGTTTTAGCATCAACTAAAAATTCAAATCGTTCTTGTATATCATTTAACATTGTTGTAAGACCGCCGCGATAAACTTCATATGCGACATCATATTTTTCAAATGTCTCTGGAACCATATGTACCCAAGAGCCAGTAATTTCACCTTTATGACTTAATGCTTGTTTCACCATTTTCAATGCTTTTTCTGAAGAAATATGGGATTGTTCTTGTACTTTGTTTGCAACGAGATAACCAGCTGCGAACCCAACGCCAAGACCTGCTACTAAACCTTTCCAGCTCATATATTCACCTCAATTCTATAAAATAAAAATAGTGTACCGATAATAATTATAAAGCAAATACAGCCAAAAAAGAAGAAACTAGAAACATTTCGAAAATTTCGTTACAATAAAAGAGGTATTCTACTAAGGTTTGAAAGAAGGGGACTTCGTGAATAAAGAGACATTACAATTATTTCGTACGTTAACAGAATTACAAGGTGCATCAGGTTTTGAACATGATGTACGCCGTTTTATGAAACAAGAATTAAGCAAATATGCGGATGAAATTGTACAAGACGGTTTAGGTAGCGTATTTGGTCTGAAAAAAGGGGACGAAACTGGCCCGCGTGTTCTTGTAGCAGGTCATATGGATGAAGTAGGTTTCATGGTTACGCAAATTACGAAAAACGGAATGCTTCGTTTTCAAACGTTAGGCGGCTGGTGGAGCCAAGTTTTATTAGCACAGCGTGTACAAGTTATGACGAAGAATGGTCCTGTTATTGGGGTTGTTGGTTCTATTCCTCCTCATTTATTAAGTGACGCGCAACGTGCAAAACCGATGGATATAAAAAATATGTTAATTGATATAGGTGCAGATAGTTATGAAGATGCGATTGAAATTGGTGTAAAACCAGGACAACAAATCGTGCCGATTTGCCCATTCACACCGATGGCAAATGAGAAGAAAATTATGGCGAAAGCTTGGGACAACCGTTACGGATGTGGTCTTGCAATCGAATTGTTAAAAGAATTAAAAGATGAAACATTACCAAATACATTATATTCTGGTGCTACTGTACAAGAAGAAGTAGGCCTCCGCGGAGCGCAAACAGCTGCAAATATGATTCAACCAGACATTTTCTATGCGCTTGATGCAAGTCCAGCAAACGATGCATCTGGTGACAAAACACAGTTCGGTCAATTAGGAAAAGGTGCTCTTCTTCGTATTTACGATCGCACGATGGTAACACATAGAGGAATACGCGAATTCATTTTAGATACAGCAGAAACAAACAACATTCCGTACCAATACTTTATTTCACAAGGTGGTACAGATGCGGGCCGTGTACATACAAGTAACTCTGGTATCCCATCAGCAGTAATTGGTGTTTGTGCACGCTACGTTCATACACATGCTTCAATTTTACATGTTGATGATTATGCAGCGGCGAAAGAATTAATTACGAAGCTTGTAAGAACAACAGATAAAACGACGTTAGAGACAATTAAGAATAACGCGTAGAGAAGAAGGGCGAAAAACCCTTCTTTTTTTAGGTTGAATAGATGACCCAGCGATGAGTGGTGGCGGTTAGTGCCTAATGGGTGCTCGAATGATGTATTAAGACCGCGGGTAGGAAGAAAGAAGAAGCCTGTTTTTGTGTTTAGGACCAGTAATATTGTAGAAAGCGACCTTCTTTTATGGGGAGAAGGAATTCCCTGATGGTGTGTGGTAGTGGTTGGTACTTAATTTGTGCCGAAGCGGATATTAGAATAGAATGATGAATTTTTATAGAGGTGAACGAAATGAAAGTAGTAGTTGGATCGAAGAATAAAACGAAGGTTGGCGCTGTGGAGAAGGTTTGGAAAGATGCTGAAATTACATCTCTTTCTGTTCCGTCAGGAGTATCAGCTCAGCCTTTCTCAGATGAAGAGACGATGCAAGGAGCGATCAATAGAGCGAAGCGAGCGCTAGAGGACGGAGAAGCTCCAATTGGGATTGGGCTAGAAGGCGGCGTAATGAAAACGGAGCACGGTTTATTTATGTGTAACTGGGGCGCGCTAGCAACAAGTGATGGGAAAGTATTTGTGGCCGGAGGAGCGCGTATTACGTTACCAGACGATTTTTTAGCACCTCTTGAAGATGGTAAGGAATTAAGCGAAGTGATGGAAGAGTTTGTGCAGCGAAAAGATATTCGTAGTCACGAAGGTGCGATCGGTATTTTTACAGATGATTATGTCGACCGTACGGAATTATTTGTACACGTTGTTAAGTTGTTAGTTGGGCAATATAAGTATGACAAAAAGCAAGCATAAACCTTGCACCGTGCGCGATGTATGGTAGTATAAAAGAAAGATTATAACATGAAAAATGTACCCGTTAGAGGAGGAAATATAGATGAAGTCATTAGAAAGCATGGAGCAATTCCAACAGTTAAAAAATGAAGAGAATGTAGTCTTTATGTTCTCAGCAGAATGGTGCCCAGACTGCCGCTTTGTAGACCCATTTATGCCAGAAGTAGAAGAGAAATATAGTGATTTCTCATTTTACTATGTAGATCGCGATGAGTTTATTGATCTATGCGTAAAATTAGACGTATTTGGCATTCCGAGCTTTGTAGCGTACAATAAAGGTGAAGAAACTGGTCGCTATGTAAACAAAGATCGTAAAACACAAGAACAAATCGAAGAGTTCATTGAAGGTTTAAAATAAGGCAATTTGCCAATTGAATTGTAAAACAACCTCTACCTTCGCGGGGGAGGTTATTTTTTTGGAAGGGAGGAAAAAGAGATGAAGATGACAAGTAAAAAGATGAAAGATGAGTTAATAAAGAAATTATCTCGCCCAGAATGGGACTTTCAGTATGATAGTGAGAAAGAAGTTTTACGTATTGAACAAAAAGACTCCAAAAAAGGTATTAACGTATCGCTTCCAGGAGTTGTGGCAAAATGGGAAGTGAACAAAGAAAAGGCAATTGAAGAAGTTGCTTATTACGTACAAGAAGCGCTAATTGCGATGCATAAAGAAGAAAATAGCGGAGCGAAAATTTTACCTGTTATTCGCTCTACTTCTTTCCCGAAACAAGCAGAAGAAGGAAATCCGTTTATTATGACGGATCATACGGCGGAAACACGTATTTACTATGCGTTAGATTCGAATAAAACGTATCGACTAATTGACGAGCGTCTATTACAAAAATTAGAACTTACAGAACAGCAAGTGCGTGAAATGGCATTATTCAACGCACGCTCATTAGGTTATGAATTTAAACAAGACACAGTAGCGGGGAATACATTCTACTTTTTAAACACAAATGATGGGTATGACGCGACTCGTATTTTAAACGAATCGTTACTACAATCGATGCGTGAAAAGATTTCTGGTGACATGGTTGTTGCTGTTCCTCACCAAGATGTATTAATTATTGCTGATATCGTCAACGAAATCGGTTATGATATTATTGCACAAATGACAATGAAATTTTTTGCCGAAGGGCATGTTCCGATTACATCACTTTCATTCGTATATGAAGATGGAGAATTTGAACCAATCTTTATTTTAGCGAAAAATCGGAAGAAGACAGATGGAAAAGAGAAAGGATGAACGAAGTGAACGTTTTTTACAACCTTGAAGGAATTGGTGACACTTTAATTGTTGCCTTACAAGATATTACTTTAGAGAACCGTACTTTTGATCGCAAAGGAGATGTTGCACGCGTATACGATCGTGAAAGCAACGAGACAGCAGGATTCAACATCTTTAATGCATCTTCTTACTTAGAAGTAAAAGAAACAGGCAACCTTACATTAACGAAAGAGCTTGTAGAGAAAATCAACGAAATTTTAGCGAAGAATGGCTTTGAAGAAACAGTAGAAGCAGATCTTTCTCCGAAATTTGTTGTAGGCTATGTAGCTGAAAAAGAAAAACATCCAAATGCTGATAAGTTAAACATCTGTAAAGTAGAAATCGGTACAGAAACATTACAAATCGTATGTGGTGCACCAAACGTTGATGCAGGACAAAAAGTTGTCGTTGCAAAAATCGGCGCTGTAATGCCAAGCGGTATGTTAATCAAGCCAGCTGAGCTTCGCGGTGTTCCTTCTTCTGGAATGATCTGCTCTGCACGTGAATTAGAGCTTCCAGATGCTCCACAAGAAAAAGGTATTCTTGTATTAGAAGATAGCTTTGAAGTTGGACAAGAGTTCAAATTTTAATTGATATAAGAAAAGAGAGGTTGTCCTTTTGGACAACCTCTCTTTTTTTGCATTCATTGTTGGTAATTCGAAATTTCGTGTTGAATCGTTGATATATTGAGAATAGTGATAGATATATTTAAAAAATCGTTGATATATTGAGAATAGTGATAGATATATTTAAAAAATCGTTGATATATTGAGAATAGTGATAGATATATTTAAAAAATCGTTGATATATTGAGAGTAGTGATAGATATATTCAAAAAATTGTTAATATGATAAGGATGTCACCTTTTTTCTTAAAATCTATATTGTATTTTATAAACAAACTAGTTAAAATTTAGAAAAATAGAAGGAGATAGACGTATGAAACAGCAACCAAAAATCGCAGAACTTCTAAAACGAATTGAAACTTCAAAACAGCAAGATGTTGAGCTAGGTACTTATGAAATATATTTGTTTAGTGAAAGTGAATTAGAAAAAGGACAAATCGGTTACCGATACGATAAACATAAAAATTCATTAATAAGTGAAGAACACGGAAAATGGAAAGAAGAATGGATTACAATTGGATATGAAACGGATATGGGCGATCCAGTTTTCGTAAATATAGATGATGCCGCTTATCCGCTTTATACTGCAGAACGTGGTACAGAAAAATGGCAGCCAGTTTATATTGGAAATATAGATGAGATTATAGGGCAATTATAAGAAAAACTTTGAATCCGGTGCAAAGTGATGGGGGAGAAGTATGAAGTATATAAAAATAATGAGCATGATTGCATTCATTGGAATATATATGGCCGGTTGTTCACAAGAGCAGCCGAAAAAAGAAACTACATCTTCTATACAAGAGAAAAACAAAGATACCAAAGAAGACGCACCGGTAGAAAAGAAGCAAGAACAAGAAAAGAACGAAGAATCGCAAGCAATTCAAACGAATGACCAAGTAGAACATAAGCAAGAGGAAGTATCATCTGATGAAAAGAAAGAAGAAACTACGCCAGTGCAGCCGACTGAGCAACCAGTGCAAAATAATGAACAAAAAATAGAGAGTAATGAAAAACAAGAGAAGTTTCTCGTCGTTATTGATCCAGGGCATCAACAAAAAGCGAATTTAAATTTAGAGCCGATTGGACCAGGGGCAACAACGCAAAAATATAAAGTGACAGACGGTACAACAGGTGTTGTGACGAAAAAGAGAGAGGCTGTACTTGTATTAGAAATGGCTTTTTTATTAAAAGAAAAGCTTGAAGCAAAAGGGATACAAGTATTAATGACGAGAACATCACAAGACGTTGATATAAGTAATAAAGAAAGGGCGACATTCGCAAATAATCATAAGGCTAATTTATTTTTACGTCTTCATGCAGATGGTTCTGAAAATCCAAACCAAAGTGGATTCGCTGTATTGACGCCGGCAGAAGGAAGTCCGTATACGAAAGAGATTTATGCGGAAAGTCTTCAAATCTCTCAAATGATTGTAAATAAAATGAGGGAGAACCAGCAAGTAAAAGTAAATGGAATTAAATTTCGGGATGATCTTTCTGGATTTAATTGGGCAAAGGTTCCTGGTGTGTTATTAGAACTTGGGTTTATGTCAAACCATGAAGAAGATAAAAAATTATCTGACCCGCAATATGTAAATTCTTTATTGCAAAGTGTAACGGATAGCATAGATGCATATCAGAAGAGTAAAGCTTAAGCGCAGTCTTATATGAAAGGCTGCGTTTTTTCATATGAAACACTCGTAAATTAGAATATTGTGGATAAATATGACATGCTTAATTTTACCTGCACTTTTTGCCGAATGCTGATACAATAAAGGATGTTACTATTTAGTAGAAAGAGTGGTAAGCATGTTAGATTGGATGAAAAAGCTGTTTAACAAAGAGGAAGAACAAACAGCGATGAATAAAGAAGTACCAAAGCAAATTGAAAGTCAGCCGAAAATTCCTCGTGTAAACCACTACACTGAAGCAAGAGAAGCACAAATGGCAAGTAGGAATGCAGGTAAATGCCGTTTTCCTTTAGTACCGGATAATGGGTTCGATGAAGAGGATGAAAGCGAAGTAAATCGCTTCGAAGAACAACCTGTTCAAGGAGTAACATATGAAGAACCGACTGCCCAAAGAGGAATAAAGGTGGAAAGAAGCAGACGACCGTATGTGGAAAAGGTAGTTTCTACATATGAAGAGCCGGAAGTGCAATATGAACCGGTGCGGGAGTCTGTCGTTAAAAAGGCATCTGTACCTTCGCAAGAGAGTAACCGTAGACCATTTCGTCCAACAGAAATGATTTCGCCAATTTATGGATATAATCGTCCTTCAGTAGAGAAAAAGGAAGAAAAGCAGGAGGAAGTAAAGGAAAGAGAAGACCTTGAAATATCTGTAGAGGGTAAATCAGTCGTTGATGCATGGTTAGAGAAAAAAGGATATACATTATCTGATTTCTCAGAAGGACAAGCACCAACTTCTTCTAGTCATAGAGCTGCTAACCAGCAAGGGGAGCAACAATATGAAGAGAATAAAAAGGAAGAAAAGTCAGTAGTTGATCAATGGCTAGAGAAAAACGGTTATGAAATTGAACGCCAAGTGCCTTTAGTAGAAGAAAAAGAAGTGATTCAAGAAATGAGTACACCGCAGGAAGTTTCAGCGGATGAATTACTTCATAAAACAGTAGCTGAGCAGATGGAAAGTGCTAAGCTAGAAAAAGATGTAGTGGTGTTAAACAAAAACAATCTACAAGAAGAATTAGTAGCTTCTAAAGTAGAGCACGAGGATACAATATTATCAGAAGAAATTAAACGTAATACAGAAATAAAACAACCTACTATTGAAGTAGAAAAGCAAGCTCCAGAAGAATCAGTGATTGTCAAAGCAGAAGAAAAACTTGAAGAAACAATCATTGTGGAAATACTAGAAGAAGTGTCAAAAGTAGAAGTAATTGCAGAAACGGAAGAGTTTGAAGAAGTAGTTATGGAAACAGAGGCACCTGAAGAAGTGGAAGTAATTACAGAAACAGAAGAGTCAGAAGAAGCTGAAGTAATTGCGGAAGCAGAAGAGTCAGAAGAAGTGGAAGTAATTGCAGAAGCGGAAGAGTCAGAAGAAGTAGAAGTAATTACAGAAACAGAAGAGCTAGAAGAAGCTGAAGTAATTGCGGAAACAGAAGAGTCAGAAGAAGTGGAAGTAATTGCAGAAGCGGAAGAGTCAGAAGAAGTAGAAGTAATTACAGAAACAGAAGAGCTAGAAGAAGTAGAAGTAATTGCGGAAACAGAAGAGCTAGAAGAAGTAGAAGTAATTGCGGAAGCAGAAGAGTCAGAAGAAGTGGAAGTAATTGCGGAAGCAGAAGAGTCAGAAGAAGCTGAAGTAATTGCAGAAATAAACGCGCCTGTAGTAGAGACATTTGTAGCACTTGAGGAAATTCAGCAAGAAGATGAAGCAATTGAACAAAAGAGTGAATTCATATATGTTGCTGAGGCTGATGAACAAACGAAGAAAGATGTTCAAAGCTTTGCGGATGTTTTAATTGCAGAAGAACAACGAGTTGTAGAAGAAGCGCCAGTCGCAGAAGAGCAACAAGTTGTAGAAGAAGCACCGGTCGTAGAAGAGCAATCAGTTGTAGAAGAAGCGCCAGTCGTAGAAGAACAACCAGTTGCCGAGGAAACACCAGTCGCAGAAGAACAACCAGTTGTACAAAAAGAAGAACCAAAACGTGAGAAAAAGCGTCATGTACCATTTAATGTTGTTATGTTGAAACAAGATAGAACACGATTAATGGAAAGACATGCAGCTAGAGCAAATGCAATGCAGCCTTCTGCTAATGTACGAGTAGAGAATAAGCCAGTGCAACAAGAGGTAGCAGAACCACAAGTGGAAGAACGCCCAGTGCAGCAAGTAGTAGCAGAGCCACAAGTGGAAGAACGCCCAGTACAGCAAGAGGTAGCAGAACCACAAGTGGAAGAGCAACCAATGCAGCAGGTGGTAGCAGAACCACAAGTGGAAGAACGCCCAGTGCAGCAAGTAGTAGCAGAACCACAAGTGGAAGAGCAACCAATGCAGCAGGTGGTAGCAGAACCACAAGTGGAAGAACGCCCAGTGCAGCAAGTAGTAGCAGAACCACAAGTGGAAGAGCACCCAGTGCAGCAAGTAGTAGCAGAGCCACAAGTGGAAGAACAACCAATACAGCAAGTAGTGGTAGAGCAAGTACAAAAGCCAATTTCAAGTACGGAAGTACAAGAGAAAGCATATGTTGTAAATCAAAGAGAGAACGATATGCGAAATGTATTGCACACACCACCGACATACACTGTTCCGCCATTAGCGCTGTTGTCGATTCCACAGCAATCAGCGTTAGATAATACAGAATGGTTAGAGGAGCAGAAAGAATTATTAGATACAACGTTTAATAATTTTCACGTTGGAGCACATGTTATTAATGTATCGCAAGGGCCAGCAGTAACTCGTTTTGAGGTGCAGCCAGACCCAGGTGTGAAAGTAAATAAAATTACAAATTTAAGTGATGATATTAAGTTAAGCTTAGCTGCGAAAGATATTCGTATTGAAGCACCGATTCCAGGGAAGAGTGCGATTGGAATTGAAGTTCCAAATAAAGAAAGTAAGCCAGTATTTCTTCGCGAAATTTTAAGAAGTCCTGTATTCACAAAGAGTGAATCACCGCTTACTGTTGCGCTTGGACTTGATATTTCAGGGGATCCAATTGTAACGGATATTCGAAAAATGCCGCACGGACTTATTGCGGGTGCAACGGGTTCAGGTAAAAGTGTGTGTATTAACGCGATTTTAACGAGTATTTTATATAAAGCGAAACCACATGAAGTGAAGTTAATGTTAATTGATCCGAAGATGGTTGAGCTTGCACCATACAATGCTGTTCCACATCTTGTAGCACCTGTTATTACGGATGTAAAAGCAGCAACAGCTGCATTAAAATGGGCAGTTGAGGAAATGGAACGTCGTTATGAATTGTTTGCGCACGCAGGTGCTCGTGATTTAACTCGTTATAATACGATTGTAAGTGAGCGAGAAATTCCGGGAGAAACATTACCTTATATCGTTATTGTCATTGACGAGTTAGCCGACTTAATGATGGTAGCACCTGGTGATGTTGAAGAAGCGATTTGTCGTATTGCGCAAAAAGCACGTGCTTGTGGTATTCATTTATTAGTAGCGACGCAGCGTCCATCTGTAGATGTTATTACAGGTTTAATTAAGTCAAACATTCCAACGCGTATTGCGTTTACTGTATCATCTCAAGTTGATTCGCGTACGATTATCGATATTGGTGGCGCGGAGAAATTACTTGGCCGTGGTGATATGTTATTCTTAGGGAACGGTACATCTAAGCCTGTTCGTGTACAAGGTGTATATGTATCAGATGATGAGATTGAAAAGACAGTTGATCATGTGAAAAAGCAAATGAAGCCGAATTACTTATTTAAGCAAGAGGATTTATTAGCGAAAACAGAACAAGCTGAGTCGGAAGACGAATTGTTCTTCGAAGCATGTCAATTTGTTGTAGAACAAGGGGGAGCGTCCACATCTTCTGTACAGCGAAAATTCCGCATCGGTTATAATCGCGCAGCACGTCTCATTGAAGAGATGCAATCGCAAGGAATTATTTCTGAAGCAAGAGGAACGAAGCCAAGAGATGTCCTTATTTCTGAGGATGAATTCGCTGCTATGCAGGAAACAAATGTATAGTAAACGGTTATGCTGTATACTAAGAGAAAATGTTGGATAGTAAAGTAGGGAGTAAAGCGACATGAAAGAAATTGAATTAAAATTAAAAGGTGAAATAAATAGACTAACAAATAAAACATTTAAATTTGACGAACGTGTTGGAGAAGGGTGGTTCTCTGCCGTTTACTTTTTAAAGACTAGAGAAATCATCGAAGAATTTCGCCCGAAAAGTGTTGTAACGATGCAATTTTTCCAAAAGGAAAATGCAGTTCTTTGCGGAACGGATGAAGTAATTGCGTTGCTACAAACATTCGCTAAAAATCCTGAGGAACTTGAGATTAACTCTTTAAAAGATGGCGATAAAATTAGTCCATTTGAAACAGTGTTAACAATTCATGGTCCTTATGAAAATTTCGGATTTTTAGAAGGTGTCATTGATGGGATTTTAGCTCGTCGTACATCGGTTGCGACAAACGTATATAACGTTGTCCAAGCTGCGCGTAGCGTAGATAAAGAAAAACCAGTTATTTTCATGGGAGATCGTGACGATCATTATACACAACAAGCTGGTGACGGTTATGCAGCATACATCGGAGGTATGAGCGCACAAGCGACGCATGCGATGAATGAATGGTGGGGCAAAAGTGGTATGGGGACGATGCCTCACGCATTAATTCAAATGTTTAATGGTGATGTTGTAGAAGCGGCAAAAGCATATCATAAGAAATTCCCAGAAGATGAATTAGTTGTATTAATTGATTACAACAATGATGTCATTACAGATGCACTTCGCGTAGCGCGTGAATTTGGATCAACATTAAAAGGTGTACGTGTAGATACGTCCCGCACGATGATTGATCAATACTTCATTCGCCACCCAGAAGTACTTGGAACATTCGATCCACGTGGTGTAAACCCATCGCTTGTATTCGCACTTCGTAAAGCACTTGATGAAGAAGGATTCCAGCATGTAGACATCGTTGTAACTGGTGGATTTGATGAGAAGCGTATTCGTGAATTTGAAGCTCAAAACGTACCTGTTGACATATACGGGGTAGGAAGTAGCTTATTAAAAATGAATATTGGCTTTACTGGTGATAATGTAGAATTAAATGGGAAACCAGAAGCAAAAGCTGGTCGTAAATATCGTCCAAACCCACGTTTAGAGCGTGTTCAATTAGAAAAAAGAGAAGAGATGTAAAAGAGAGAAAAACTGATAGGTGATTGACCCTATCAGTTTTTCTGTTATCATAGTATAGCGGCTTCTTTTTTGCTATAATGGACTTGTTATGGATATATAAAGAAGTACGTACGAGTTTATCCTGATAAGTGAAGGGAAGAATAACTTCACTACATCAAAAATGTATGATGATTACCAAAATAAGAAAAGATTCATATACTGTCTTATAGATAGGCCGTTGTATTAGTTCGAAATGTTGGAGGTTCTTTAAGATGACAGTTTACCATTTTGTAGGAATTAAAGGAACAGGAATGAGTTCATTAGCGCAAATTCTTCATGATATGAAGCATACTGTTCAAGGGTCTGATTATGAAAAGCGTTTCTTTACACAAACAGCGTTGGAAAAGCGTAGTATCTCGATCCTTCCTTTTGATAAGAATAATGTAGAAGAAGGACAAGTGATTATTGCAGGAAATGCATTTCCTGATACGCATGAAGAAATCGTAGCAGCAAAAGAATTAAACATCCCAGTCCATCGTTACCATCATTTCTTAGGTGACCTGATGAGCCAATACACAAGTGTTGCTGTAACTGGTGCACACGGAAAAACATCAACAACAGGTTTGTTAGCCCATGTAATGCAAGGTGCACACCCAACATCTTACCTTATTGGAGATGGAACAGGGCATGGGGTAGAAAATAGTAAGTATTTTGTATTTGAAGCTTGTGAGTATCGTCGTCATTTCTTGTCTTATAATCCAGACTATGCAATTATGACGAATATTGATTTTGATCATCCAGATTATTTTGCAGACATCAATGATGTATTCAGTGCATTCCAAGAGATGGCATTGCAAGTGAAAAAAGGCATTATTGCATGTGGAGATGATGAAGAACTTCAAAAAATTCAAGCGAAAGTACCTGTTATTTTCTATGGATTTGGAGAAGATAATGATTTCCAAGCACGCAACATCCAAAAGAGAACAGATGGCACGATATTCGATGTATTCGTTCGTAACACGTACTATGATACGTTCAAAATTACAGGATACGGCAATCACAGCGTATTAAATGCGTTAGCAGTAATCGCGCTTTGCCATTATGAAAATGTTGATGTAGAAGCAGTAAAACATCAATTAACAACTTTTGAAGGCGTAAAACGTCGCTTTAATGAAAAGCCGATGGGAGAGCAAGTAATCATCGATGACTACGCACACCATCCGACAGAGATTAATGCAACGATTGAAGCTGCTCGTCAAAAACATCCAGAGCGTGAAATTGTCGCTGTATTCCAGCCACACACATTCTCACGTACAGAAAAGTTCTTAGATGAGTTCGCAGAAAGCCTAAGCAAAGCTGATCAAGTATACTTATGTGATATTTTCGGATCAGCACGCGAAAACAAAGGTGAATTAACAATCGAAGATCTGCAAAAGCGTATTGACGGTGCAGAACTAATTACAGATACAACAACGGATGTATTAAAGAAACATAAAAACGGCGTTCTAATTTTCATGGGCGCAGGAGACATCCAAAAATTCGAAGCAGCTTACGTAAAAGAAGTTCAAGTTGCAGAGAAGTAATAGGAAAGACGCATAGCTTGGCTATGCGTCTTTTTTGTGTGCTATGTTGGCATATATGATTCTTGAGGTTAGTCGATAAGTCGATATATTAGCGTGTATTTCTTTAGTTATAAATGTTAGAATAATAAGAAAAATAAAAAGGGGACCAAAAAACATGTTCACACTTCGAGTAGACGATGAAATCGAATTACAGTTATTAGAGAAGCATCATAAGGAGGAACTATATCAATTAATAGATCAAAACCGTAATCATTTACGAAAATGGCTCCCTTGGGTAGATGGGACGAAATCTGCTGATGCTTATGATGAGATTTTTCCGATGTGGTTAAAGAAATTTGCAGAGGGAGATGGTTTTGAAAGTGGCATACGTTACAAAGGAAAGCTCGTTGGGATGGTAGGTATTCATCCAGTGAGCTGGGGGAAGAAAGCGACGAGTCTTGGGTATTATCTTGCAGAAGATGCTGGCGGGAAAGGTATTATGACGCGTAGTGTGAAGGCTGTACTTCACTATGCATTTGAGAATTTAAAATTAAATAAAATGGAAATTAGATGCGGTGTTGAAAATGTGAAAAGCCGCGCTATTCCAGAACGTTTAGGATTTAAGTTAGATGGCATTTTAAGAGATGATGAATGGCTATATGATCATTTTCACGATATCGCTGTATATAGTTTACTAGCTTCAGAGTGGAAGGAGATTCGATGAACGAGAAGATACGCATTATTCCGTATGAAAGTACGTTTCAAGAGGAAGTAGTAGATCTTATCGTTCATATTCAGCAAAAAGAGTATAATGTTTCAATTACGAAAGAAGAGCAACCTGATTTACTTGAAATAGAAACATTCTATCAAAAGGATTACGGAAACTTTTGGATAGCAATTTATGATGGTAAAGTAGTTGGAACAGTAGCTTTATTAGATATTGAGAATCATCAAGTAGCGTTAAGAAAAATGTTCGTGAAGAAAGAGTTTCGCGGAAAAGAATGGGGCGCATCACATATGTTGCTTCAAACAGCAATTTCATGGGCTGAGGATAAAAAATTGAAAGATATTTACTTAGGAACAACAGTAAAATTTTTAGCGGCACATCGTTTTTATGAAAAGAATGGTTTTGAAAGTGTGAGTATAGACGAGTTGCCGAAAAACTTTCCGGTGCTACAGGTAGATAAGAAATTTTATAGGTACATTTTGTAAAAGGTCATTTAGAAATGGCCTTTTTCTATGAAGCAAAATGGAAATAGTGGTATAATTTGGGTTAGGGGGTGTAGGTATGAACTTTCCAATTCAAAGAAGTAAGTCAGTAGTCATTTTCGTTTGTCTTACGTTAGCGTTTATGTTTATATATCCAATTGTCATGCTTTTCACCAATAAAGCGCATTGGATGTCAGCGTTGATTGGGATGGGTTTATGCTTCATTGTAAATGTACCACTCGTTTGGGAAGTATTTATTAAAAAACATAAAGTAGAAAATGGCGTATTAAAGTACGGTATTTTAAATGATGATATTGTATTAAAAGATGTGAGAATTATACGTCAGGTCGGAAAGTCTCTTGAAATTACGACGAATGCATATAAAGTACATATCGTTGCGATGCCGCAAAATATGGATGAATTCTTGGGGCTTATAGAGAAAGAAAATCCACATGTGAAAATAGAAATGGTAGGAAAGAAATAAAAACGCTCGGCGAAAATTCCGAGCGTTTTTATTATTATTTTAAGTTCTCTGGGTTTAAAGCTTCTAGTTCAGGTACAACGAAGCGTCCGTCTTTACGGATTAGTACGTCGTCGAAGTAAATTTCGCCGCCGCCGTATTCAGGGCGTTGGATGCATACTAAATCCCAGTGGATGTTCGAGTTGTTGCCGTTCCATGCATCGTCGTAAGCTTGTCCAGGAGTGAAGTGGAAGCTGCCATCGATTTTTTCATCGAATAGGATGTCTCCCATTGGATGTAAGATGTATGGGTTTACGCCAATTGCGAACTCACCAACGTAGCGTGCGCCTTCGTCTGTATCGAAGATTTTGTTAATGCGCTCTGTATCGTTTGCAGTTGCTTCAACGATTTGACCGTTCTCAAACTTAAGTTGTACATTTTCAAATGTATAACCGTTGTAAGGAGATGGTGTGTTGTAAGAAACTGTACCGTTAACAGAATCACGAACTGGTGCAGAGTATACTTCACCGTCTGGAATGTTTAAATGACCTGAGCATTTAATTGCTGGAATGTCTTTAATAGAGAATGTTAAGTCAGTTCCAGGACCAGTTAAACGAACTTTATCTGTTTTATTCATTAATGTAACAAGGCTATCCATTGCCTTATCCATTTTACCGTAGTCTAAGTTACATACTTCGAAGTAGAAGTCTTCGAAAGCTTCTGTACTCATTTTAGCAAGCTGTGCCATAGAAGCATTTGGGTAGCGAAGAACAACCCAGCGTGTTTTTGGAACGCGAATGTCTCTATGAACTTTTTTACCAACTGTTTGGCCATGAACTTTCATACGCTCACTTGGAACGTCAGCTTGTTCATTAATATTATCACCAGAGCGAAGGCCGATATAAGCGTCCATGTCTTTCATTACGCTTGCTTCATATGCAGCGATTTGTTCGAAATGTTCTTCAGTAGCACCCATTAATAAAGAGCGATCTACTTGATGATCTTTTAAAGAGACGAATGGGAAACCACCAGCTGCATATGCTTCTTTTACAAGTGCAGTTACAAGTTCTTTTTGTAAGCCAAAGTTTTCAATTAATACTTTTTCACCTTTTTGTAAGCGGATAGAGTAGTTAATTAAATTGTATGCTAACTTTTCAATACGTGGATCTTTCATATGTAAAGCCTCCCTACTAATTATGTATCCTCTCCTATTGTAACCTACTTAGTGGAATTTGTTGAATGATTTATGTTACAGTTAACGAATAAGTATGAAAATTCTAATGATGAGATAGGGATTAGAATGAAACGGAAAATGATTGTATAATAGGGGAAAGTATGAAAAAGATAAAGGAAGTGATGAAATGCAAGTTCTTTTATATGTAAGTGCGGCTATTATCGCGGTTGCTTTCGCAGTATTAGTAGTGTATGTATGCAGAACGTTGTTATCGGTTCAGAAGACGTTGGAAAACGTTGCAAGCACGTTAGAAGGTTTAGAAAAGCAAATGCAAGGAATTAGCGTAGAGACAGAGCAATTATTACATAAAACGAATGCGTTAGCTGATGATATTCAACAGAAGTCACAGTCATTAAATAAAGTGGTAGCGGGTGTAGATGGGATTGGAACGACAATCCAATCTTTAAATACGAAGCTTCGTAATGTATCGGACTCTGTAACGGACGAAATTGAAAATAACGCTGATAAAGTAGCGCAAGTTGTACAGTGGAGCAGTGCGGCGATTGAAGTATACAATCATTACCGTGCGTCGAGACAAGAGAAGAAGGTTGAAAAAGAAGAGCGTAAATTAGAAAGAATTGAGAAAAAAGCTGAAAAGAAAGAGAAGCGCTCTAGATTTCGTATGAGAGGTGAATCGTGATGAATATGACAAAACTTGAAACAATTGAAGAGCTTGAAGTCTTAGTAGAAAAGAACGAACCGTATGTGCTTTTTAAACATAGTACGACATGCCCGATTAGTCACGGTGCATACACAGAATTTCAAGCGTATTGCAGCGAAGAAAGAGAAGTGCCAGCGTATTACTTATACGTACAAGATGCGAGAGATGTGTCAAATCGTGTTGCAGAACAATACAGTATTAGACATGAATCACCGCAAGTGCTATACATAAAAGATGGGATGGTAGTATGGAATACATCTCATTGGAATATTAAAAAAGATGCTTTAGAAGAGAATATAAAGTAAAAAGAAGCAAGCTAAAGGTGCTTGCTTCTTTTTTTTGTTTTTGTTGAAATATATTTAGTGGTACACTATTAATAGTTCAAACTAAATAACTAGATTGTTGAAAGTAGGTTTTAAGTAATGAAGAAAATGGCATTATCCTTCGCAGTCGTAAGTTTATTACTGGGAGCTTGTAGTAACAATAGTAATACGATTAGTAAGAAGGATGAAGTTATACAAAAAGATACAAAAGAAAAAAGTATGATTCCGAGAACTGCTGTTTCTAAAGATTATTATAGAACTGTTATTCCTTTAAAAGAACAAAAGGTTATTAATACAGCTAATATAAAAACAAATTCTAAATTAGATTTAGCAGAGTATGAAAATGGTTTAATAAATATTGCAACGCAGCAATTTGATACAGAGAGTCACGTACTGCAATTAAACCAGTATATTCCAGAGAAACTAATTGATGAACTAGTTGCGAAAGTAGAAGCGCCAGTTTTGACGAATATTATAGAACAAGACTATTTCGGAAAACAGAATTCAAATGAACTAAGTTTATCTGGTGTTATGATAGGTTTAGCTATGTCTTCAAGTGTATCGAATGAAGAAGCTATGTCTAAAGGGACTGAAGTTGCTAAACAACTTATTGAAGCTATTAACAAAAATGATAAGTATAACAAATCTCCAATTACGTTTGCTATCTTTAAGCAAGAAAGTACTAGTTCTTTAAAAAATGGTACGTATATTGCTAGTGCTACTGTTCAAAAGAATGATACGAACCTTGGAAATTGGAGTACAATTGATGAAAAGTCGTATTCATATCCTTCTGATGAATTTACACAAGCACATGGAGAAGATAATACAAAAATAAATAACTTTGCTAAGGAAATAAAAGGTTTTTCTAATGGAGATTTTATTCCAGTCAACGCTAAAGTTTCTTATAAGAAAGATCAAATGGATACATTAAATATGAATATTGTTATTAAATATAACGGTAAAACAGAATTAATGGCTCTTACCCAATTAGCTGCGCAAGGTATGTTAGACAAATTGCCTAAAGATGCGAAAGTACAATTACAGATCAAGTCCGAGAGTAAAATCGAGGCTGTGATTATAAAAGAGAAAAACAGTGATAAACCGTTTGTTTCCTTCTTGTAAAAAAGACAGTATGTAAACTGTCTTTTTTTATTTTAAATGAAAATATACAACGTTTTTTGATAGTAATTCATTGCTGTATATCGTGTGACAATCGTATATGTATCAGCTATAATAAGTTATCTTAAAAAAGTAACATATAGGAATTTGAAAGAGGTGGCTTTCTTATGGCATCACAACAATTAGGTCGTTTACGTTCTGAAATTGATCAACTTAATTTACAAATATTAGAGTTACTAAACGAAAGAGGTCGTCTCGTACAAGAAGTTGGTAATTTAAAAGAAGTACAAGGTGTGAAACGTTTTGATCCTGTACGTGAAAGAAATATGCTGGATTTAATTGCAGAGAATAATAATGGTCCATTTGAAACTTCGACTTTACAACATATTTTCAAACAAATTTTTCAAGCTGGTTTAGAATTACAAGAAGATGATCATCGTAAAGCATTACTTGTTTCTCGTAAGAAAAAAACAGAAAATACGATTGTTGAAATTAATGGTGAAAAAATTGGTGACGGAAATCAGCATTTTATTATGGGGCCGTGTGCAGTGGAAAGTTATGAACAAGTACGTCAAGTTGCTGAAGCAATGAAAGAACAAGGTCTGAAATTAATGCGTGGTGGTGCGTTCAAACCACGTACTTCACCGTATGATTTTCAAGGTCTTGGATTAGAGGGATTACAAATTTTGCGCCAGGTAGCAGATGAATATGATTTGGCTGTTATTAGTGAAATTTTAAATCCGAATGATATTGAGATGTCATTAGATTACGTTGATGTTATTCAAATTGGCGCTCGCAATATGCAAAACTTTGATTTGCTAAGGGCAGCTGGTGCTGTAAATAAACCAGTATTATTAAAACGTGGTCTATCAGCAACGATTGAAGAATTCATTAATGCGGCAGAATATATTATGGCAAAGGGAAATGGGAACATTATTTTATGTGAACGAGGTATTCGCACGTATGAAAGAGCGACGCGTAATACGCTTGATATTTCCGCTGTGCCGATTTTAAAGAAAGAAACACATTTACCTGTCGTTGTCGATGTAACGCATTCTACAGGGCGACGTGACCTTCTTTTACCAACTGCAAAAGCAGCGATGGCAATTGGTGCAGACGCAATTATGGCTGAAGTACATCCAGATCCAGCTGTAGCTTTATCTGATGCAGCGCAACAAATGAATATACCGCAGTTCAATGATTTTATGAATGAATTAAAATCATTTGGAAGTAAATTATAAAAACTTTTAATGGGCTGTTCCAAAAGGCATTTTGGAACAGCTTTCTCTTATTGTATAGCGACTGTCATTGTCGATTTTTGTTGGTAAGTTGATATATTTAAAAAATCGCTGATATAATTAGAGTTGCGGTCGATATATTTGGAAAATCGCTGATATATTTCGAGTTACAGTCGATATATTCGAAAAATCGCCGATATAAATTTCATTTACTATCGTACTGCTTAAAATAAGATTTCTACTTAGGAAACATCTATTTTTTTACAAAAAATGCCCTTTTTTCATAAAAAATACGAAAATACGAGAAAAGAAGCGAATTTTTTCGAAACTTTTGCGGGAAAATATTGTATGAGTCTGCGTTTTTATCGTATCATTAGTAAAAGGAAGAACTCGGGACGATTGGTGGCATCTGCAAATAGAGTTGATGTCTTTTTTTCATTCAAGTAACCGATACATAAAAATAGATAACAAAAATAGAAGGAGTGTGCGATGAGATGAACGTAACAATCTATGATGTAGCGCGCGAAGCAAACGTTTCAATGGCTACCGTATCTCGTGTTGTGAACGGTAACCCAAATGTAAAGCCTACAACAAGAAAGAAAGTATTAGAAGCAATTGATCGTTTAGGATACCGCCCAAATGCGGTAGCACGTGGACTAGCAAGTAAGAAGACAACTACAGTAGGTGTTATTATTCCTGATATCTCAAATACGTTTTATGCAGAACTTGCACGTGGAATTGAAGATATCGCAACAATGTACAAATATAACATTATTTTAAGTAACTCTGACCAAAACAAAGAGAAAGAGTTCCATTTATTAAATACGATGCTTGGAAAACAAGTGGACGGAATTGTTTTCATGGGTGAAGATATTACAGACATTCACATTGAAGAATTTAAAAAATCTCCAGTACCAATTGTATTAGCAGCGTCATTTGATGAGCAAAATGAAACGCCATCAGTAAATATTGATTATACACAAGCAGCTTATGATGCAATGAAGCATTTTATCGAGCAAGGACATAAACGTATCGGTTTCGTCTCTGGTCCTTTCATTGATAAAGCGGGAAGTGCGAAGAAGTTACAAGGTTATAAAAAAGCTTTAGAAGAAGCTGGTATTTCATATGATGAAAATCTTGTAATCGATGGAGATTACACATATGACTCAGGTATCGAAGCATTCGAAAAGCTTTGGAGCAATGATGAAAAGCCAACAGCAATCTTCGTGTCTTCTGATGAAATGGCACTAGGTGTAATCCATGCAGCACAAGACGCTGGATTAAACGTACCAACTGACGTAGAAGTACTTGGTTTCGATAATACACGTCTTGCATTAATGGTTCGTCCGCAGCTTTCAACAGTTGTTCAACCGATGTATGATATCGGTGCAGTAGCAATGCGTCTATTAACAAAGTATATGAACAAAGAAAAAGTGGAAGATCACACTGTTATCTTACCTCACCGTATCCAATTTAGAGATTCAACGAAGTAAGTATAAAAAAGCTCACAGCGATTGCTGTGAGCTTTTATTCGGATTCAGGATAGTATTTTTGTACGACTGCATTTACCATTTCGTCTTTCTTAATGTGTAAAAATCTTGCGTACAGTTCTTTTCCGGTTTCAAATGGTGTATCGTCTAATTCAAACACATGCAACACTTTTCGGAACTTCCACGTTATTTGCTCACCGTACACATTATCGTACGTATCTTCAGATTGCATAGCAATTTTTTTACCAAGTTCGTGAGCATCTTCTAAATTGTTTGCTTTAACAAGAATAATACTTTCTTCAAAAAGTGTATCGTGATTCTCTTCATAATGCTCATCAATTTTCGTAGGATCAGGCTCACTACAATGAACAGATTCAAACAATAATTTTACAGCGTACATATTATGCTGCATGTTTCACTTTATAAATAATACTTGCGACAAGCGAAGCAGGTATTGTAAATACGTTACTTTGATAATGGTAATGTACTTGGGATTCTTCATAAGACATATTGTCATATAGTTCGTTTTGTGAGACATTCATTTTTTTCTGTTTTTCTTTGAGCATTTTAATGTAGTTGTACTGTATTGGGACGAGAATGATGAAATAAGCTAATACGATTAGTGAAATCCAAATCATTATGAACACTCCCCTATAAAGAATATTTCTATATAACAATTATATCAATAAAAAGAAAAAATAACCATTTTTTTTGTTGGAGCTAATTTTCTTCTAAAAATGCGAACAGTTCCTTTTGGTTTTTTAAATTGTGATCAATACATGTTCGAGCAACATATTTCAATCCTTGTAATAATGCATCTACGTGAAAAGTATCATAATGAATTATATTTCCCTCTACCATCGTTTCGTCTTTTTGCAAGTTAATTGATATTTTTAGTACAGTTATATTACTTTGTAAATTTACAACTTCGATGTAAAAAAACTGTTTGTCTAAGTCAATCGTAACATAATCGAATCGTTCGGATAGCTCTAATTTATATGTAGTAGTATAGTCCAAATGAAAGCCTCCTTATTGTATAAGTGTATGTTATAATGCCTTCGCTATAGATGGGGCTATTCCTTGTTATATGTCACATAAGTGCAAATTTAACTATTATAGGGCAATGTCATGTATAATAGAAAGAAAAGGCTTGTGAGGGGGGAAAAGAGATGATCGTTCTTTGGATAATTACGCTTTGTATGACTGCTATTTTTGCATATATGACGTTAAAACAAAATGGTTTAAAGCGATTTGTTCCAGGAAGTATTCTTGCAGGAATTGCCCTTATCACGTATGTAATTTCTATTTTTATTGAAAGTGTATCAGTAGATATGAGCACAAGTTTAATGTTTATTGGTATTACACTATTTGCAGGTAGCATTATGGTACTTATGGTTGCTGGTATTATTTTATTTATTCATATGAATTCGGAAACGTTATAGCATATAGAAAAGGCATGTCCCGAGGGACATGCCTTTTTATCCGTTCAATTATGCTCTATCTTTAGAAGAGTTTTGCTGTTTTAGTAAGTCGCGAATTTCGCCAAGAAGAACTTCTTCTTTTGTTGGTTCTGGAATTTCTTCCTCTTTTTCTTCTTCTTCTTTTTTAGATGTTAGTTTGTTGAAAACTTTAACAAACATAAAGATAGAAGCTGCGATAATTAAGAAGTCAAAAATTGTTTGGATGAAGTTACCATACATAACAGCAGATTTACCGTATCCAAAGTGTAAATCTGTAAAGTCAACGCCACCTAATACCATACCAAGTAATGGTGTGATGATATCTTTTACTAAAGAACTAACGATTTTACCGAATGCAGCACCGATTACAACCCCGACAGCTAAATCAACGACATTCCCTTTGAAAGCGAATTTTTTAAACTCGTTCCACATGTGTTAATCCCATCCTTTCCACGATTCATTATGAAATTTATAATTCCTATCAACATATTCTATAGAAATTTATGAGAGAAATAAAGAGGGAATGGGAATGAAAGTAAATTCTGAAAAATGTATCCGTTTTAATTTTTGTTTACATCATCTAGTAAAGATTGTAGCATTTGCTGTGTTTTTAATCCTTCTAATCCATCTACAACGGGCTTTGTATCGCCTTGTACACACTCAATAAAATGATGAACAGCATCTTCAAAACCACGTTGTTTTAACGTCGTATCCCATGATGGGGAACCACTTTGTGAAACTGAGTTTTCCTGTTCAATTTCAAATGTATTCATATTTTTTACGCGAATGATTTTCCCTGGCGTTACAAGTTCAATTTGTTCTAAATTAGTACCGGCATGGCGATGCATTGCAGTAGAAAGTAACAGTCCACTTGGAGTTGTATATGTATGATGTCCGTAAAGAAGTTCATTCTTTTCATTGATTTGCATCATATTGTGAACGGCGTTAAGGTCATCATTAGCTAACCAGCGAGCGGTATCTACAATGTGTAAATAATCATCTAACATAGTGAAGTCGTACGTATATGGCCCGACTTTATTTGTACGATGCTTTTCAATTCGAATCCATGAAATATCATTAGCCTGTTCTTTGGCAGCGACATACATAGGAACGAATCTGCGATTAAATCCGACCATTAATTTTCGGTTATACTTCTCGCTCAACTCGACTAGTTGCTCAGCTTGTTCCACTGTAGCTGCTAGCGGTTTATCAACATAAACGTCGATCCCTTTTTTTAGAAGTTCGGAAACGATTTCATAATGCGATGCAGTTGAACTATGAACGAAGATTGCATCGCATTCCGAAGCTAACATTTCAATAGAATGAAAGTCTTGAATTCGGTATTGCTGGCAAACTTGTTTTCTTTTCTCTGCATTAGGTGTAAACGCCCCTACAAAATTCCAATCAGTTTCTTTTGTAAGTGTTGGAAGATAGGCCTTTTGCGCAATACTTCCAAGTCCAATCATTCCGATTTTAGGTATATTCATTTTATCTCCGCCTTATTATTCAATATTTATATGCCGGAATAAATGTAGCATAGGATAGCTGAGAATGGCAAAAATGAAGAATCTATATTGAGAGATTCTTTATATCATAGTAAGTTCGCTGTCGCTTAATAATTTGTGTAGCATTTTTTCTTGATTTTGTTTAGCTGTTTTATTCCCTGTTTTAGCGTATAAGGAAATTAAATGGTGATACGTATTTTCTTCAAATGGATTCATAGATTGCATACGCATGCAAATATCAATTGCTTCAGTGTAACTCGCGCTTTCTATATAAAAACGAATAAGGGAAAAGGCGTGTTGAAAATATAAGTTTTGTAATCTTGTTCTTTCTCCTTCGCTCCACCAATAGTCCATATCAATAAGGTAATCTCCAGTATATAAAGAGAGGCATGCAATGTATTTATCTAATGTATCGCTACATATTTCTTTTGGAAGAGCGGCTGCTGCTTGTTCGAATAGATCAACATCAATCAAAATGTTTTGTAAATCGAGTTTATATCCGTCATTCACTCGAGTAATGTTTACATTCATTTCGTAAGCATGGATGGTTCTTCGAATTTGATATATGGCTGAATGTAGATTTACTCTTGCTTGTTCTAAATCAGTATTTGACCAGAGTAATTCAATTAAAGTATCTCTATTAATAACTTTATTTCGATTATGAACTAAAAATAAAAATAGTTCTTTCGCTTTTTTTGTGCGCCATTTTTCTAGGGGGATTTTTTTGTCTTTTTCATGATCTACATAATATAACTCACCAAGGCAATTGAGTATCGAAGTTTCTATTGTAGAGGAATTAGTTGTTTCAATCGTCATGCTTTGCATAAGACGTTGAATAGTGTTATGCAATCTTTCCCTCGTAATAGGTTTCATAATGTAATCCAATGCATAAATTTCAAATGCTTCAACCGCATAACGGTCGTGTCCTGTAATGAAAACTATTTTTATATTTTTATGTTTTGATTGTAGTTCGCGGGCTAACATAACGCCATTTTTTTCAGGTATCTCAATATCAAGAAATGCGACATCAATTGTATGATCTTTACTATAAAAACTAAGAGATTCACAATCATCAAAGCAAACGATATCTTTAAAAATTTGAAGTTCTTTTAACATCTTTTCAAGTCTTTGGAGTATTAATGGTTCATCATCAACAATAATTGCCCTCATAGTTCATTACCTCTTTCTTACAATCTTGTTTAATGATTTAACTCAAGTCATATCATCAATAAATATTTAGACAAAATAGGACATTTTTCATTCCTCCATAAATAACCATAAATATTCCATGGTAATTATTTGTAATTACTATTATAAATGATTCTTATTAATTGTTATATACGATAAATTATTTAAATATTTATATTTTTTGATTTTTTTGTTCAGTTTTTGTTCAGTGTCCCAATTTATACTTTGAGCGTAAAAGTAATTTAGCGAAAAAGGGGGAAATGAGGCGAGATAAATTTATGTTAAGTGAGAGGATGGAACGATGAAGAAGAACGTCACATTATTTATGTTGCTTCTACTCGTATTTCAAGTGATTAGCCCAGGGATAATAGCGGTTGCTGCTAATACGGTGGAAGCGGTGCAGCATAAGGTAACAACTAAATCGACAGGGAATATGTGTTTAAGGGAGCATGAAGGGGAGCTAAGTTTTAAGTGGCCAGCACCAAAACAAAAGAAAGTTGATTTTGTTATTGTGCAAGATGCAAGTGGAAGTTTCAAAGGCACAATGCCAAATGTGAAAAAAGCATTGAGCAATATCGTAGATGAACTAAATCCTGCGACGGATCGGATTATGGTAACGAGTTATCAAGATTATAAGGGATATAAAGCTAGTGACGGTCGTGTACTTGAAAGTAGAGGTAATGGGATTAAAACAACCTTGCAAGCAGGATTAACTAATAACTTTACCTCAGCAAAGAATGGCATCAATAAAATAACTCCAGATAGCGGTACACCAACTGCCAGTGGTCTTCAGTTTGCGTTAGCTGAGTATGAGAAAGCGAAGGGACAAAATGATCCAGACCGAGAAACAGTTTTTCTGCTTGTTACAGATGGTGTTGCTAACATTCGAAAGGATGGCTATATTTACAAATTAACAAATCAACTAACGGATCAGGGCACAGGTTATAGGTCGAATGAATATGGGCAAGATTATGTAGGTGCTTTGAAGGAAGTAACTACAGAGGCTCAAAATATAAAAAACGCGGGATATAAACTTGTTACAGCTTTTTGGGAAGATAAAAGTATACTAGCAGCATCTGACCAATATTATACTAAGTACGATAAAGAAGTAGGTCCATATGCAAGGCAAGAGTTAAAAAAGATGGCAACAAAACCGGAATGGTTTGTACTGGCAAATGATATTGAAGAGTTTACAAAAAATTTAATTGAAACCGTTACAAAAGTGACAAAAAAAGAAAAAGATAAGTTGATTTTAAATATTAATAATGATTTGCTCGTAACAGGTGTGCAAGGGTCTGGTCCAAATGGTGTTAATACAAAGCCTGTTATACAAGGGAATCAGATCATTTGGGATTTAGACGGACAGCCAGAAGGAACTTATAAAGTCACTTATAAGGTGAAGGAAAAAACACCGCAATCGAAAGAATTTAATGTTGCGGATGGATATTTTATGTTCTTTGATCAAAAGTTTGATATTCAAGCCGTCAAGGCACTTCCGAATGAAAATGCTACTAAGTGTAATACGGCGGTAACGAAAAAAGTTTCTGATTCAGATCAAAAACTGGTCGATGAGGCATTGTTAAATTCATTGCATGAAGAATTTGTATATGATGTCAATTACAACTTTGGATTTGATATGGAGTCAAAACAAGAAATCGTTATACAAGATGATTTGGAAGATATTTTAGAAGTTTTAGAGACGAAATTAGTAAATGAAAAAGGCGAAGTTGTAAATATAGCGCCAGTTATAGATAAAGAAAAGTCAATTGTAACGTATAAGTTGCCAAAGCAAAATGATTCGTACGCGTATTTAGCTGGTGGACAATATCGATTAACGATTAAAGCGAAGATAAAGATTGGTACAAATATCGATGTGATCAAAGGGTACCTAGATAAAGGTGGCGTTCCGAATACGGCAAAGCTCATTATAGATAACAATCCAGTTGTTTCTAATAAAGTCATTGTGAAGCCACCAATTGAAGAACCGAAATTACGCAAGACTGTATCGGATGATGATGAAAAGAACGTGGAAAAGGCTACATTATCCAATGTAAAAGAGAAGTTTGTTTGGAATGTGCAGTATGAATTTGGAAGTTCACCAAGTGGATACGATTCTATCGTATTACAAGATGATTTAGAAGATGTTTTAGACATATTAGATGTGAAGGTCATCAATAAAAAAGGTGAAGTCGTAAATATAAAACCAAAAATTGATACTGCTAAGAAACAGGTAATGATTGAAGTACTGAAGCAAGAAGGAAGTTATGTGTATTTAACAGGTGAAGTATATACGGTGCAAATTACATCTAAAATTGCTGATGGTGTAAATCAATCAGAATTAGCACGTTATATAGTAAAAGGTGGAATCCCAAATACAGCAGAGTTAGTACTAAATAATAAGTCAGTGAAATCTAACGAAGTGTATGTGGTTCCTCCGAAGGAAAAACCGAAAGTAACAAAAACCGTTTCTACTCAAAATGAGAAAGAAGTGGAAAAGGGTACATTGCAAGAGAGAAATGAAGAGCTTACTTGGAATGTAGCATATCAATTTGGTAATGATACAGCAAATTTAGAGAAGGTTACCTTACAAGATGACTTAGAGGATATTCTAGATATTTTAGATGTGAAGCTTATGAATGAAAAAGGTGAAGTTGTAAAAGTAACACCGAACATTGATAAGCAAACAAAGAAAGTGACAATTGAGTTAGAGAAGAAAGATGGTTCATATGCGTATTTAGCTGGTTTAAAGTACACGATGCATATTAAAAGCAAGATAGCAGAAGGTACACCAGTAGAGGTGTTAGCGAAATATATTGCAAATGGCGGCGTGCCAAATATAGCAGAGCTCATATTTGATAATACGCCAATTAGTTCGAATAAAGTAGTTGTTATTCCGCCATCTATAGGTAAGATCGAAATTGAAAAGGTAGATGCAGCTGATGAAAATATTAAGTTGCAACATGCGGAATTTCAAGTTTTTAACCAAGAAGGAAAAGAAGTTGGAAAGTTAATTACAGATGAAAATGGCAAGGCTAGCTTAGAGAAACTACCGTTTGGAAAATATACGATTAAAGAAGTGAAAGCGCCGAATGGATATATGTTGCTCCGTGATCCAATTGAGGTCGAGGTAACGGCAGCGACACCTACACAAACGTTAAAAGTAGAAAACAAAAAAAGCGAGTGGGAAATTCCAAACACAGGCGGTGCTGGAACAAATGTATTTTATTTAATTGGTACTTTTTTAATGATTGTAGTTGTATTTTTGTTTTTCCATAAGAGAAATAGTAATTACTAGAATATTAAATTGGTAGAAGAGGAGAACGAGAAATGAAAAAATTTTTAAGTATGTTTTTAATCTTTTTGCTAGCATTTGCTTCATTGCCAAGTATGTTAATAAAAGCGGAATCGAAAAGTGAAAAAAAAGGCACGTTAACAATCCATAAATTTGAACAAGAGCCGCTTAATAATCCAGCTTTAAAAGAAAGTAGCTCTAAAGGAGTAGAAATTCCTAAAGATGCGAAGCCTTTAGCAGGAGTTGTGTATCAAATTAAACAAGTTGAATCATTTGGAACAATTTCAAACGATGGGAAAATTGTTAAAGAAGACATCAAACCAGTAAATGGAGTTCCAATTGAAGTTGAAACGAATGCGGATGGGATTGCATTTTTTGGCGATTTACCACTAGGTCGTTACGAAGTGAAAGAAATTTCTGGACCACCACATGTAAATATAGACACAAAAACATACAAAGTTGATATCCCGATGACAAGTGAAGATGGGAAAGTATTAACATATGATGTTAAAATTTATCCGAAAAATGAAACGAAACGTGGTGCAGTAGAATTAACAAAAATTGGTGTGGAAAATAAAGCGTTAAAGGGTGTTCAATTCTCTTTATATAAAGAAGATGGAACAGAGTTAGAAAAAGGTTTGGAGACAGATGGAAATGGTAAAATTCGTGTCGGTAACTTATCGTACGGGAAGTATTACTTTTTAGAAACGAAAGCGCTAGATGGTTATGTGTTGGATCCGAAAAAATATGAATTCTTCATTAAAGAATCTGGTGTAATTAATAAAGATGGTACAGTTACTTCTGGTGAAGTAGTTAAAGTTGATGTGAAAAACTATGAAGAACCAACAATTGATAAGAAGATTAATGGAGATTTAAACAATTTACCAATTAATACGAAGACGGATTATAACTATGATATTAAAACACTAATTCCAGAAGATATTAAGGATTATAAACATTATGTCGTAACAGATGTATTAGATAGTCGATTAGAAATTCAAGATCAACCAGTTGTAAAAATTGATGGTAAAGTAGTAGATGCAAGTGTTGTAGAAGTAGTTGTAGACGGTCAAAAAGTAACGGCTACTGTAAAAGATTTCTCTAAATTAGATAACAAAAAAGAGTTTCATTTGCAAATTAAAGCACAAATTAGAGATGGCGTAGAAACAGGAGTAGAGATTCCGAATACGGCAACAATTACATTTAAAAACAAAGATGATGTAACAGGTGAGAAGGCAACAAAACCAGTTATCGTTACTCCAACGACTGGTGGTATTACATTAACGAAAGTTGATGGGAAGGATGGTAAGAAATTAGAAGGTGCAGAATTTGCGCTGCAAGATACAAAAGGAAATCCAGTAGAAATCGATGGAAAGAAAGTAGTAGGTACATCTGATAAAAATGGTGTAATTACATGGAATAAGCTACCTTACGGTGAGTATCAAGTTGTGGAAACGAAAGCTCCAACTTATGAAAAAGAAGATGGTACAACAGGTAGTTATCAACAATTAAGAGAGCCAATTCATGTAAAGATTGATGCTGATCATAAAACAGTTACACTTACTGTAGAAAATAATAAGAGTGGATGGATTTTACCTTCAACAGGTGGTATCGGTACAATCTTATTTACTGTAGTAGGTCTTGTATTAATGATAATAGCAGCATTTGTTTTCTTTAGAAAAAAAGCAACAAATAATTAATAAGCGATTTAAACGGTAATGAAAAGAGGAGAGGGAGGCCTTTCCTCTTTTTCGGCATTTTAGCCCGTTATTTGAGGGCTAACAATCAGTGGGATGAACAAAACCTACACTGATTAAAGTTTCACTTTATAGGAGGATATGATGAAACGTAACATTATATTTGGTGCTATTTTTTTATTGGGACTTTGTATTTTCTTATATCCAACAGTTAGTAATTGGTTAGCAACACGAGCTCATTATTCAGCGGTTAGTTCGTATGATAAAAAAGTAAAAGAGTTACAGCAAAAAGAAATTGAACGTAGGGAGAAAGAAGCGAATGAATATAATAAAAATGTCCAGACGACGTCACAGTCATTTTCGGATCCATTTAATGAAAAAGGGGGCGACGAGAGTGGACGTTCATATGCAGATGTATTAAATGTAGGTGAGAGTATGGGGTATATTGAAATTCCTACAATTGATGTAAAGCTTCCAATTTATGCTGGCACATCTGAAAATGTTTTGAGCCGAGGAGTAGGACATATTAATGCTTCTTCTTTGCCAGTAGGGGGAGAAAGTACGCATGCTGTTTTAACGGGGCATCGTGGTTTGCCTTCTGCTTTATTATTTACGGACTTGGATAAGGTGAAGAAGGGAGATACTTTTTACATACATTCATTAAATAAAGTGCTTGCTTATAAGGTGGATCAAATAAAAGTTGTATTACCAAATGAAACGAATGCTTTATTAGTTGTGAAAAATAAAGATTACGTTACGTTAGTTACATGCACACCTTATGGAGTAAATACACATAGATTGATAGTTCGAGGGGAACGGGTTCCTTTTGAAGTGAAAGAAAAGGAAGCAGTTGTGGCTCAAGTGAATCCATTTGTAGTAGAAAAGTGGATGATTGGAATAGTAATTGTTCTATTATTTTTCATTGGAATGTTTCTTTATTTTAAAGTGAAAAAACGTTAAAGTACGAGTGATGGAAATATTTTTAGAATATAGTTATTATTCACTCGATAAAGAAAGTGTGATATGTTATGGTAAAGATTTGAAAAGATTCCGTAATTTTATAAAGAGGGAATAAGTATGTCTAAAAGAAAAATATTGATAGTAGTATTCTTATTTATCCTTTGTATTGTCGGTTTTCGTTCCATTTGGTTTAAACAATCTCTTTATATAAATCAACCACATGCTGAAGAAGGGATAGTAAATTTATCAGATATAACATTTGGCGAAAAAAATTTAGTTACGTTAAATGGTGAATGGAAATTTTATCCGAATGTTTTACTTACCCCGGATCAAATGAAGGAAAATAATAAAGATTATGAATATATTAATGTTCCGGGGAACTGGAAAGAAAGAGTTGATCGTACTCATCAAAAAGAATATGGCACGTATGCGCTATCTATCAAAGTGAAGAATTCGAATGAAAATTACGGCTTAAAAATACAGCGTGTTCATAATCAGTTCGATTTGTATGTAAATGGAGAACTTGTACAGGAAAGAGGAAGTATTTTTAAACCGAATGATGTACATAAAACTTCACTTACACCAACTGTCATAAAGGTAAAAGCGAATGAACAAGGGGTAATTAATCTTCTTATTCCTGTTACGAAAACGACACAAGAATCGAAACATGGCGGGATTACAGGTGGAGTGCGTTTTGGCAGTGAAAATGCTATTGTACAGGATAGCTTTAACAATCTTATGATGCAAATTATTGCAACGACAATAGTGTTTTTACATGGTATATATGCATTTATCATTTTTGTGATGAAGCCGAAAAATGTTGAGATTCTATATTTTTCACTTGGTAGTATATTTGCAGGTATTATATTTTTAATTACGGATGAACGTTTTTTGTTCTCTTTGTATGAATTTGAATTTTCAACATATATGAAAATTATATATACATCGTTTGTAGGTTTCGCTTTATTTATTTTACTGTATATGAAAAGGTTTTTACGAGGTTATGGGGACAATAAATTTATTTTATTTACCATCGTATTATGTGGAATTTATGTTTTCGTAGTATTGTTTTCTTCACCTAGACTAGTGCAAGATTTTGGATTTATATTATTTTTTACAATTATTATTCCATTCATTTTAACAGCAATTATTGTTTTACGAGTGGTGGAAAGTGGAAAGTATGATTTAATCTTTTTACTTTTTACAGTGATTAGTGCTACTTCTGGAGTATTGTGTGCGAGTTTTAAAGAGTTTGCGTTCATGTATAGCATAGGGTTTGCGAGGATATTTGATGCGGATTTTTATCCATTTGATATTTTTTTAGCAATGGTATCATTTTCGACTTTTTGGTTTATCCGATTCTTTCGCACGAGTGATGAGAATAGTGAACTGGTTGGAAAATTAAAAGAAGAGCATCATAAGAAAGATCAATTTTTAGCAAATACAGCGCACGAACTTAGAAATCCGTTACATGGGATGATGAATATTGCACAAAGTGTAATGGATGAAGAGAAAGCGATAAATGGTGAAAGTAAACAACATCTAAAACTATTAATGACAATAGGAAGGCGTATGTCGTATTTGTTGAACGATTTAATAGATGTTACAAGAATGGAGCAGAAAGGGATACCGATTCATAAGAGACCGGTTGATTTGCAACCAATTATTACAATGGTGATTGATATGCAAAAGTTTATTGGAGAAGAAAAGAAATTACAAATTATCGCGAATATCCCTGAACGGTTTCCATTTGTATTAGCTGACCAAAATCGTCTTATTCAAATTTTATTTAACCTACTTCATAATGCAGTTAAATTTACGGATGAAGGGGCTATTACAATTGATGTTGAAAAACGAAAAAATTACGCGGCTATTCAGGTTACAGATACTGGTATTGGAATTGATAAAGAAGCGCAAAAGCGAATCTTCCTTCCATATGAACAAGGTAGTGATTCATATGGTGAAAGTGGAGGATTTGGACTTGGGCTAAGTATTTGTAAACAATTAGTGGAAATGCACGGGGGAACACTTACTGTTACATCCGTTTTACATAAAGGCTCTACTTTTACATTCACATTACCACTTGCTGAAAGAGAAGAGATGCTAATTGTGTCAAAAGAAACAATTGAAAAAGTAGTGGAATTAAAACAAGTTGAAATGAAGGATAATCGAGTCGGTAATAGAAGGAGAATTCTTGCTGTTGATGATGATCCTATAAATTTAAAAGTATTAAAGAGTATATTACCACAAGATGAATATGAACTTGAAACGGTAACAACCGGAAGAGAGGTTTTGGAGCGGTTAAATATGGAGTGGGATATGATATTAGTAGATGTGATGATGCCGAAAATGTCAGGTTATGAATTAACAAAAATGATTCGTACCCAATATTCTATTGCAGAGTTGCCTATTGTACTGTTAACCGCTAGGTCGCAGCCAGAAGATATTTATACAGGATTTCTTGCTGGGGCGAATGATTACATTGTAAAGCCTATAGATGCACTGGAATTAAAAGTGAGAATTAATGCATTAACAGAGTTAAAGCAATCAATTCATGAGCGAATAAGAATGGAAGGTGCTTGGCTTCAGGCGCAAATTCAGCCGCATTTTCTTTTTAATACACTAAATACGATTGCTGCATTAGGTGAAATTGATATTGTTAGGATGGAGAAATTAATTGTTGAGTTTGGAACGTATTTAAGAGCCAGTTTTGGTGAAGAAGTGTTAGCGGAAACCGTACCTATACAGCATGAATTAGATTTACTTCAATCATACCTTTATATTGAAAGAGAGCGATTTGGAAAGAGAATACAGAGCGTGCTGGAAGTCGAAGATGGAATAGAATGTGTAGTACCACCGTTTTCTATTCAAACATTAGTAGAGAATGCTGTGCGTCATGGTATATTAAAAAAAGCAAAGGGTGGAAGCATTCATATAAAAATAGAGAGTGTGAGTGGATTTATAAACATTTCGATTGCGGATGATGGGATAGGCATGTCAGATGAAAAAATAAAAGAAATATTAGTGAAAAAACCGAATCAAAAACAGGGAATAGGTTTATTGAATACGGATGCACGATTAAAACAGTTATACGGAACTGGATTAGAAATAAAAAGTGAACTTGGAAAAGGAACGATTGTTTCATTCCAGCTTCCTGTTGTTATGGATAAATAAGGTTGTTAAAAAATCCGAAGTGATGAGCGCTTCGGATTTTTTAGTACATTTTTTACTTATTCCCCTCTAACAAAATCTTCTCTATCTCCTCAAAGTGATGAGCGCGAGCATGCTCTAGCGGAGTAACACCATCATTGTCTGGAATATTTACATCTGCACCGTGCTCAATAAGAAGGCGAATGACTTGTTGCTGTGTTTCGTTTCCGTTACTTAGTACGATGGCTTCCATTAAAGCTGTCCATCCCAGGTTATTTACATGATTTACATCAATATTTGTTCGAGTGAGGAGTTCTTTTATAACGTCAATATAGCCATGTTCTGAGGCTGGGATAAGAGCTGTTCCGCCGTAACGATTTGTAATCGTAGGATCTGCACCAGCATCAATTGTTAGTTTTAAAATGTCTAAGTAACCTTCCGCACCGGCATATAGAAAGGGATTATTTTTCATGTTATCTTGGATATTTACGTCAGCACCAGCTTCGATAAGTGCCTTTGCGGTTTTTACATCATTTTTGTATGTAGCAATCATAAGCGGAGTGTGTCCTTGACTATCCGTCGCATTTATATTTGCGCCTTGTTTTAGTAAAGATATAACAGTATTCGTTTCATTTTTTTCAGTAGCTGCTAGTAGTGCAGTCTCCATGTTTATCATCTCCTTTTTTACTTCTTGTTCTTGCGAGCATCCTTGTAAAAAAATTACGCAACATATCATACTGAATGTTTTTTTGAACATGGAATTTCAACCTCCTAATTTCAACTGTAAAATAGGAACATTAAATTTTTATAAACTGACGCTAAAATTACTATAAAATTGCTTGAGTAATTGAACATATATTTTTATGCTTATAAATAATAAGGTTTGATAAAGTGAGGATTTAAGATATGTCTATTAAAACAAGGTTTTTATTTTCTTATATTGCTGTTATCCTCGTTTCCATTACGCTTATATTAGTCACGGGATTTTTAATCGTTTTTTCGATAACAGGTGACTTGGAAGCAGTGAAAAATTTCTATAAAAGTTCTTACATTCAAAAGCCGCTTACACCAGAAGAAGAGAATGCCTATCTTGAGTTGAAGTCAGCAGCGAAACAGCATCAATCTCAATTGTTAGATGAGTCGTTTGTCTCAGCAATAGAAAAAGAGGGTGTGAAAATAGTAGTAAGAAAAGGAGAAACACTTTCATATGCTTCAAACGTATTTGAAAGTGTATCTTTAAAAGAAGCCCTTCCGAAATTTGAATCAGCAAATATTAATAGTCGTGGTACAACGGAACTAGGCGATACATTTTATCGATATGTAAAGTTTGATTTTTATTTTCCTCAGGAAGAAGAGGGAAGTATATTTGTATTAAAAAAGCAAAGTTCATTTGTAGATCTTACACAAAAATTATTTCCAATCTTATTCGTATCGCTTTTACTACTAGCCATTTTACTCATTGGATTATTAAGTTACCTCGTTTCAAGAAGTGTAATAAAACCAATTTTTGTATTGAAAGGCGCAACGGAGAAAATTAAAGAAGGAAATTTAGATTTTCAAATACCAATTACATCACACGACGAAATAGGGCAATTAAATCAAGGGTTTGAGGAAATGAGGAAGAGATTAAAAGAATCGATAGAGATGCAAACACAGTATGAAGAAAATCGAAAAGAGCTTATTTCAAACATCTCTCATGACTTAAAAACACCGATTACATCAATTATAGGATATGTAGAAGGAATAAAGGACGGGGTAGCAAATACGCCAGAAAAAATGGATAAGTATTTAACAACTATCCATACGAAGGCAAAACATATGGACACACTCATTGATGAACTATTTTTATTTTCGAAGCTCGATTTGAATCGAGTTCCATTCCAGTTTGAAACAGTTGAATTGAATACGTTTATGCAAGAATTAATAGAAGAGATGCAGATGGATTTAAGTGAAGAAGGTATAGAAGTGCGCCTACAGTTACATGCATCACCACTATATGTAACGGCTGATTGCGAAAAAATCAATAGAGTGATATCAAATTTAATTCATAATAGTGTGAAATACATGGATAAAGAAGAGAAGAAAATTACTGTAACAGTATCGAGTGATAATAATAAAATTATTGTGAAAGTGATGGACAACGGATCAGGTATAGAATCTGATACATTGCCGTATATCTTTGAACGTTTTTATCGTGCAGAGCAATCGCGGAATTCTAGCACAGGTGGAAGTGGACTTGGTTTAGCAATAGCGAAGCAAATTGTTGAAGAACATGGCGGGGAAATTTGGGCGGAAAGCGAGCTTGGTAAAGGCACAAGCATTTTCTTCTCATTGGAAAAAGTAGAGGAATGTGGTGAGTAAATTGAAAAGAATTTTATTAATAGAAGATGAAGTAAGTATTGCAGAATTACAGCGAGATTATTTAGAAATTAATGATTTCCAAGTTGATGTAGAGCATTCAGGAGAAATAGGTTTACAAACAGCCTTGCAAGAAGACTATGATTTAATTATTTTAGATATTATGCTTCCGAAAATGAACGGATTCGAAATTTGTAAACAAATACGTGCTGTAAAAGATATTCCGATTCTACTTGTTTCAGCAAAAAAAGAAGATATAGATAAAATTCGCGGACTCGGATTAGGAGCGGATGATTATATAACGAAACCGTTTAGCCCGAGTGAATTAGTCGCAAGAGTAAAAGCACATATTGCCCGTTATGAAAGATTATTAGGAAATGTAAGTAAGCAACGTGATACGTTATATATTCACGGAATTTCTATCAATCAACGAGCGAGAAAAGTTTTTATAAACAATGAAGAAGTTGCGTTTACAACGAAGGAATTTGATTTATTAACATTCTTTGTCACACATCCAAACCAAGTATTAAATAAAGAACAGTTATTTGAACGCATTTGGGGATTAGATTCCGCTGGTGATTTAGCCACTGTTGTCGTCCACATTAGAAAGCTACGTGAAAAAATTGAAAGAGATCCTGCTCACCCGCAATATATTGAAACAGTATGGGGAGCTGGTTATCGTTTTAACGTGTAATATACCTGCCGAGTAATTGGCAGGTTTTTTATGTTATTTGTTAAAAGGAAATAATAGGTAATTCGTGTTAAGATATAAAGAGAGATAAAACATAGTAGAGCATGAGAGGGTGTGCTACATTTTGGGAGATACATTACAAGATAATAAATCAAACAAGGTCTTAAGGATTGGAACTAATATTATAATTATTTTATTAATTATTGGTGCAATACAAATGTTTTATGATAAAGATTATACAAATGATCATTTCGGCTGGTTATTTTTAGTATTAGGTTGGATAGTTAGAAGCATTTTTAATATTACGATAGGTTTAAAAGAAGGAGATAAAAAGTCAGTGTTGTTTGATGTAGGTTTGGTGCTCTTTTCCTTTTATCTTTTATTTTTATATAGTACGAAATATTTCTTCTGAAAATTTAGCTCATAGTCTTATAGAGACTGTGAGCTTTCCTTAATAATAACGGTACTGGCGTAACGATTTATAAAATATTTGAGTAGTAGAAGTAAACAGGGTCGCTTCTTCTAAAAAAGGATAATGGTTGCTGTTTTCGAATGGAATGAAGATAGAATTACGTATCCCATCATGTATCTCGATAGAATATTGAACTGGACACTGCACATCATATCTTCCGCATATAATAAGTGTCTTTGTTTGGATGAAAGGTAAATACTCTCTTAAATCAAATGAAGGATATTCATTGGCGAAAGCGTTCATCCGGCTAACGGACATTGTTTTATTGATTGGTTTACAAAAATAAGAGTTGTAGTTTTCTGGTTTATACAATGATAATTTTGTTCTCTCAGTAGATAGTTCTTTTCGTTCTTTACTTGTAAGGTGAGGGCTTTTTAAGTTTTCGATGAGTTTTTGCATATAATGAAACTGTGGATGTGCTGGGTGATAAATGCAAAATGGTGTTTCGGTATAGTTACTTGCTGCAGCTCCTGCTACGACTAATGATTGTAAGGAATTTGGATATGTAATCGCATATAAAAGTCCAAGCATACCACCTGTTGAATGACCGGCGAAATGCCATGTTGGAAGTTGTAATGCTTCTCGTATTGCTTCTAAGTCGTGGATTGTTTCAATCATGCTTAATTCGTTTTCTGACTGGGCGGTTACAGAGCGACCAGTATCTCGTAAATTAATGAGAAATACACGATGCGTAGCAGTAAAAACATCCGCAAAGTAATCACCAGTTTCATTAAATTGTGAATAGTGATGTGTAATACAAAGCGATTCGCCATTTCCTTTTGTAAAGAGTTCAAATGTACCGCGTTTCGTGTTGATTATTTGTTGTGTCCACATAATATCACGACCTTTTCTCATAAAAGTTGGGCCAGACTGTTATAAAATGAAAATATATCAGCGATTATTAGAATATATCGGCGCAACTCGGAATATATCAGCGATTATCAAAATATATCGGCGTAACTCGGAATATATCAGCGATTATTAAAATATATCGACTTACCGACAGAAAACGACAATAATAGCAAGCTTTAAATAAAAGGAGGCTATTCAAAAACGAGCCTCCTTTTCTTTTAGTATAAAGATTTTGTCATATTATTCCGAATAATTTCAAGGGATTTCGCTACAGTTAATGCGTTTTTTTCTTCAATTTCTGGTTTACGGGGGATAGGTTTATACATGTTGTCTGGATCTTCCCATGTGAGGGGAAGTTCTGTTTCTGCTTGTCCTTTCCAAGCTTCAATCCATTCTGGAGGGAGATAACCTGAGATGTTTTGGATGTTGTTCATTTCGAGCCAAATGAGTGCCCATGCTCTTGGTACGACACGCCAATGGTCATAGCCGCCACCGCCGACAGCGATCCAGCGACCTTCGCAATATTCATTAGCAATTTCACGAGCGAGCTTCGGTATTTGGCGGTAAATATTCATTGTCGCACAAAGATGTGTAAGTGGGTCATAATAATGTGCGTCAGCACCATTTTGCGTTAAAATAATATCCGGTTTAAAGTACGCTGCAACTTCTTTTACAACAGTTCGATATGATTCTAAGAACGATTCATCTTCTGTAAAAGCATCGAGTGGAACATTAAAAGAATAACTATAACCATTACCTTGGCCACGTTCGTTTACAGCGCCAGTTCCAGGGAATAAATAACGACCAGTTTCATGCAGTGAAATGGTGCATACGTTAGGGTCATCATAAAACGACCACTGTACGCCATCACCGTGATGAGCATCTGTATCAATATATAAGACGCGTAAACCGTATTTCTTTTGAATATATTTCATTGCTATGGAGCTATCGTTATAAATACAAAAGCCAGATGCTTTACCACGGAAGCCATGATGTAAGCCGCCTCCTAAGTTAAGCGCGTGTTTTACTTTTCCGGAAAGAACAGCATCGACAGCTGTTAACGTACCGCCAACGAGCAATGCGCTTGCTTCGTGCATATTTGGGAACATCGGTGTATCTTCTGTTCCGAGTCCATATGTCATTGCAATTGATTTTTCTAACTTTCCTTCTCCAGCACGTTTTACCGCATTTATGTACTCCTCTGTATGAACGTAGGCGATCTCTTCATCTGTAGCCATCCGTGGTGAGATGATTTGAGAGGGAGAGATGAAACCGCCCTTTTGTAATAAATCATACGTAAGTGTGACGCGCAGTTGGTTAAAAGGATGATCAGGGCTAAATGAATAGCCCCGAAAGTCATCCGAATAAATAAACGCGCTACTCATGCCTGCATCCCCATGATGTTTGGCCATAATACGCGGTAACCTTCTGCTTCAAGTGCATCAATCACTTTTAGAGGATTCATCGTTTGAATGCGGAAAACGAGTACTTTATCATTCTCGTCTTTTGCTGGGTAGACGAGAACGCTCACGATATTTATTTGTAAATCACTAAAAATAGCAACGACTTTTCCAAGAATACCAGGTTCGTTTTTTACTTGAATTTCAATTTGCGAACTTGGTTGATGTGCTCCTGTTAATTTTACTAATGTGTGCAGTACTGTAGATTCAGAAATGATTCCAACTAACTTCCCAGCCTTTGTAACAGGAAGACAGCCAATTTTATTTTCAAAAAATAAAGTAGCAATTTCCTCAACGAAATCGAGAGGATGGCAAGTCATAACAGGATGTTTCATAATAAGTTCGAGCGGTTGCTGTAGCATATCGATTGAAACTTGTTCATCTAGAATAGACGGACTTGCATCTCTTACATCCCGATCAGAAATAATGCCTACGACGTGATTATTTTGATCGACAATTGGAATGTGCCGAATGCCTTTCGTGCGTATCGTTCGGATTGCTGTTTCGATTGTATCGTTTGGATGCAATGTAACTACATTTTGATTCATAATTTCTTCTACAATCATTCCAGTTGCCCCCTTTATTAATACATAAAACGATTGTGAAAACGTAGACGATCAAAAGCTTGAATAGAATCCGTATCAACGCGTTTACCGATGCGGACCATTAAACAGTTGGCAGGATGTGAACAAATTTCAGGATCGTCTGTAGCCATCCATTGTAACCCGCCAGCATTCATCATCTTCTCCATTACTTTTCGGTATTCCCACACATTCAATCCTGTTTGTTTCAAATCCCAGTGCCAATAATATTCAGTCGTCAATATAATGTAATCTTCCATATAATCGTCCATCATAGAAACCTCTAGTAAGTTCTTTCCGACAGAACTCCCGCGGAAGGCTGGGACTACTTCAATTGCCCCAAGCTCAATTAAGTTTTCCATTTTTCCTTCTGACCATCGTTCAAGTGGATCAGGATACAAGTATGTAACATATCCAACAATTGTTTGGTCATGTCTAGCAATAATGAGACGAGCTTCTGGTAATTTAGAAATTTCGACAATTGCTTTATATTGTTGCTCGGCAGGACGAAACGCAATTAAGTCTGGATGAAACTCATACATTTCTAAGTTATGTGTAGAGACAGGACCTTCAATAATTAAAGTGCCTTTCGCTGTTTTTAAGTTTCTAGCATTATATATTTTTTTATGAATCAATGTATTGCTCACCACCTTGAGGGTTTGTGAATCTATTAATATCGTACTTTATAATATATGCGATGTGAATCGAAATTTGTCATTAAAAATTTGTCTAAAAATCAACAAATATACTGAAAATTTTAAATAATGTCATTATAATAGATAATAGAATACATAGGAGGGGGATGTAAAGTATGAAAGTAGAAACGCTTCCTGTCATTAAAGGAGAAAATAATTTGCCGAATTATGATGAGGCATACGCGAATTTTAACTGGGAAGAGGTTAATAAAAACTTTACTTGGAATGAAACAGGCCGAGTAAATATGGCGTATGAGGCAATTGATAAGCATGCGAAATCCGATCGAAAGAATAAAGTAGCTCTTTATTATCAAGATGGATCGCGAAAAGAGAAATATACATTTAAGGAAATGAAGGATTTTTCTAATAAAGCAGGAAACGTCCTTAAGAATTATGGCGATGTAGAAAAAGGCGATCGCGTTTTTATTTTTATGCCACGTTCTCCAGAGTTATATTTCGCACTTTTAGGTGCAGTGAAATTAGGAGCAATTGTTGGACCGCTATTTGAAGCATTTATGGAAGGCGCAGTTCGCGATCGCTTAGAAGATAGCGAAGCAAAGGTGTTAATTACAACGCCTGAATTGTTAGAGCGCGTACCATTAAATGATTTACCGGCTTTAAAAACAGTTTTCCTTGTTGGAGATAATGTAGAAGAAGGCGGTAAAACGGTAGCGTTCAATCCTTTATTTGAACAAGCTTCAAAAGAATTACATATTGAATGGTTAGGCCGTGAAGACGGCTTGATTCTACATTACACGTCTGGTTCTACTGGTAAGCCAAAAGGTGTGCTTCATGCGCAAAACGCAATGGTTCAGCACTATCAAACGGCGAAGTGGGTATTAGATTTAAAAGAAGACGATGTATATTGGTGTACTGCTGACCCGGGCTGGGTAACTGGAACAGCTTACGGTATTTTCGCACCGTGGTTAGTTGGAGCGTCAAACGTTATTTTAGGTGGACGCTTTAGTCCAGAAGCTTGGTATGAAGCACTGCAAGATTACGGTGTGACGGTTTGGTACAGCGCACCAACAGCATTCCGTATGTTAATGGGAGCTGGACAAGACGCAATTAAAAAATATGACTTATCACAAGTGCGCCACGTATTAAGCGTTGGTGAGCCGTTAAATCCAGAAGTAATTCGTTGGGGTATGAACGCATTTGGACTTCGTATTCATGATACGTGGTGGATGACAGAAACAGGTGGACAAGTTATTTGTAACTACCCTTGTATGGAAATCCGTCCAGGCTCAATGGGTAAACCAATTCCAGGTGTGAAAGCAGCGATTGTTGATAATGAAGGAAATGAAGTGCCTCCTTACACAATGGGTAACTTAGCAATTGCGAAAGGTTGGCCATCTATGATGCGTGGGATCTGGAATAACCAGCAAAAATATGAATCTTATTTCATGCCGGGAGATTGGTACGTATCAGGTGACTCTGCCTATATGGATGAAGATGGATACTTCTGGTTCCAAGGGCGTATTGACGATGTAATTATGACGTCAGGTGAGCGCGTTGGTCCGTTTGAAGTAGAAAGTAAATTAATTGAGCACGCTGCTGTTGCAGAAGCTGGTGTAATTGGTATTCCTGATCCGGTGCGCGGCGAAATTATTAAAGCATTTATCGCACTTCGAGCAGGATACGAACCATCTGATGAATTAAAAGAAGAAATTCGTCAATTTGTAAAGAAAGGCCTAGCAGCTCATGCAGCGCCACGACAAATTGAATTTAGAGATAAATTACCGAAAACGAGAAGTGGTAAAATTATGCGCCGCGTATTAAAAGCGTGGGAGTTAAACTTACCAACAGGTGACTTATCAACGATGGAAGATTAAGAGAGAAAGGTCTGAACGAAAAATGTTCAGGCCTTTCTTTTTTATGATATCATGAACTTATATATATAAGTTAAAGGGGATAGTATGATGAAAACAGAAAAGGAAAAGATGATACTAGGAGAAATGTACATACCGGCTGATCCAGTTTTAGTACAAGAAAGAGAGCAAGCACGTATATTAACGAGAAAATTAAATGATACGCCAGAAGAGCAATTGAAAGAGCGTAGCGAAATCGTAAAAGAATTATTCGGAACGACAGGAGATAATATTCATCTTGAATCTTCTTTTAGATGTGATTACGGCTATAACATTCATGTCGGTGAAAATTTTTACGCGAACTTTGACTGTACGATTCTAGACGTATGCCCGGTAACAATCGGAGTGAACTGTATGTTAGCTCCAGGTGTTCACATTTATACAGCAACGCACCCACTTGATCCAATTGAGCGTATAAGCGGATCAGAATACGGAAAACCAGTTACAATTGGCGATAACGTATGGATTGGCGGAAGAGCAATTATTAATCCAGGTGTAACAATTGGAGACAATGCGGTGATCGCATCTGGTGCTGTCGTAACGAAAGATGTGCCTAATAATGTAGTAGTTGGCGGGAATCCTGCAAAGATTATAAAAAAACTAAAATAATATTTGAACGAAGTGCCTTCCTCGTCTGTATACAGTTATAAAAGAATAGATGAGGGAGGCTTTTTTATGTCTAATAAATTACTTCTTACTTTTGCTGTAATTGGAATTATAGTTGTATTTTCTTGTGGTCTTTTCTTACCGATACCAATTGGATATAGAGTATCAATGCTTACAGCTGGAGTTATAATGGGTGTTATGTTTTCAATCATTATTCCATTTGATAGAAAACATATAGTACGGAAAAATGGATATAAAATTGATTTTACAAAAACAAAAGTGTATTTTCGCTGGAATGTATTTGACACTATTTCTATCTGCCTTGCGTTGTATGCATGCATATGTGTGCAAGCGTTAAATACTTTAGTTACAATGGGATTTACGATTCAAAACCCATATGTGCAATTTTTTACAAATCAATCACAATTGTGGATTTTTATTGCGATTGCATATTTAATTTCCCGTATTTCATTAACGTTAAAAGGAATAAAGGAGATCAAAAATCATGGCGCAGATTGGGATTGAGGAGGAGCTCATGCTTGCGTATCAAAGTGGAGATAAACAAGCGGGAGAAAGACTATATGTTTTAATCAAACCAGCGCTATACACATTTTTATATCGATTTAACCGAGATGAACAATTAAGTATCGATCTTGTGCAAGATACGTTTTTGACGCTAGAGCGTAAGAAACATATGTATGAACTTGAAAAAGGTAAAATAAAAACGTATTTATTTCAAATTGGTTATCGTCTTATGATTAATAAATTAAATAGGAGAAAAAAGTGGCGTACGCTTTTGCCATTTTTAGTGCCGATTCCGGAAAAAGAATTTTCTCACGAAGATCGGCTCACAGTAAGAGAAGCAATTTTGAAAGTTCCAGAAGAGCAAAGAGCGGTCCTAATCCTTTCTTATTATCATGACATGCAGCAAAAAGAAATTGCAGAGATATTAAACATTCCGATTGGAACGGTGAAATCGAGACTTCATAACGGGATAAAGAAATTGAAACAATTGCTGGAGGTGGACGAAATTGAGCGAAAATCCCTTTAAGAGTGAATATAAGTTAAAGCAACATTTAGATAGTGATCATGTAGAAATACCAGACTTTCCAAAAACGGTAAGTCGATTCGATCGATTAATCGGGTTTCTTGGTTCCCCAGCGAAAGATCCTGTGGAGGCGACCATTGGGAATGATTTATCGATTGTGTTTCATGTATCGTTATTAGTTGGGGTTCCAATTCTTTCTCTTATTACGATACTCTTTATGGTGTTGTAAAGGATTGACAAGAAGGGAAACCTGACCTCTATTTGACACGCCTATATAAATGATGGTATAAAGAAAAGTATATGAATAATTGAGCGTGGAAAGGGAGAAGTAGTGATCATTTCCCTGTTTTAGAGAGCTGATGGCCGGTGAAAATCAGCACATAGATGATCGCGAATTACGCCCCTAGAGCATCTTTTTTCGATTGAATTGTATTCAAAAGGGAAAAGACGGTGCTAAGCCGTTATGTAAATAAGGTGGTAGGCTTTTTTGCCTGCAACTAGGGTGGTAACGCGATAATCAAAATCGTCCCTTATTTGAAGGGACGATTTTTTTATGTTTTCAACCTTCACGCCAGTAATGAACTTAAAGGAGAGTATGTAGGATATGGGTATTTTACAAGATCTTGAATTTCGCGGTCTAATTAATCAGCAAACAGATGCTGAGGGCCTTGAGCAATTATTAGAAAAAGAAAGCGTTAAATTATACTGTGGTTTTGACCCGACAGCGGATAGCTTACACATTGGTCATATGTTACCAGTATTAATGTTACGTCGTTTCCAATTAGCTGGTCACCAACCAATCGCACTTGTTGGCGGTGGTACTGGTATGATCGGTGACCCGAGTGGTAAAAAAGCAGAACGTACATTAAATACGAAAGATACAGTTGCTTACTACACAGAAAGCATTAAAAACCAACTTTCAAACTTCTTAGAGTTTGAAAACGTGGACAACCCAGCAACGATGGCTAACAACTACGACTGGCTTGGTAGCTTAGATGTAATTTCATTCTTACGCGATATCGGTAAAAACTTCGGTTTAAACTATATGTTAGCAAAAGATACAGTAGCATCTCGTTTAGAAACTGGTATTTCATTCACTGAGTTCAGTTACATGATTTTACAATCATACGACTTCTTAAACTTATACCAACAACATAATTGCCGTCTGCAAATCGGTGGTAGTGACCAATGGGGTAACATTACAGCTGGTCTTGAATTAATCCGTAAATCAGAAGAAGATGCGAAAGCATTCGGTTTAACAATTCCACTTGTTACAAAATCTGACGGTACGAAGTTTGGTAAAACAGAAGGCGGCGCAATTTGGTTAGACCCAGAGAAAACAACTCCTTACGAGTTCTACCAATTCTGGATTAACACAGATGACCGCGACGTTGTTAAATACTTAAAATACTTCACATTCTTATCTCATGAAGAAATTCTTGAGCTTGAAAAGCAAGTAGCTGAAGCGCCAGAAAAACGTGCAGCACAAAAAGCATTAGGTTCTGAAATGACAAAACTTGTTCACGGCGAAGAAGCATTAGAGCAAGCGATTAAAATTTCAGCTGCATTATTCAGCGGTTCTGTAGCAGAACTGACTGCAAGCGAAATCGAGCAAGGATTCAAAGACGTACCATCTGTAGAACGTACTGCAGAAGATACAGTATTAATCGACTTACTTGTAGAAAGCAAAATCTCTCCATCAAAACGTCAAGCACGTGAAGATGTAACGAACGGCGCAATCTACGTGAACGGTGAGCGTACACAAGCATTAGACTACGTTGTAACAGAAAACGACCGCATCGAAGGTAAATTCACAATCATTCGCCGCGGTAAGAAGAAATATTTCTTAATTCGTTACTAATAAATAAAAAGCTTTGAGGAATTTCCTCAAAGCTTTTTTGTTTTAATCTCCTTTTCGAGTTCATACGGAAATCACATGTAAGCGGTATGATAAACGTATAACAATTAGAAAGGAGTGGTAAAACGAAATGTCACTAGAAGCGTTGATTATTTTTTCTTTGCTAAACGCGGGTCAACTTGCAGAGAATTCGAAAGTTGATATACATAAAGAGCAGAAAGATGCTTATGTATATGTTCAAAAAGAGGAAAATAAATAACTTTAATATATATAAATAAAAGCTACTCGAAGTAACTGTTTTGGTGTCTTCGGTAGCTTTTTACATTATGAATAAATAGGAATCAATTCTCGCTTAAAATCTTCGTACATTTCAAAGGCAATTTTCATGATTTCTTTGAGTTCATCGTAACTGTGGAAATATAACATGGGTACTTTTCCCATGTCATTTGATAACAATCTTATAAATACGTCCCAAGGGTCTCCAACTCTAACTTCATCATTATGCCATGCTTCCCAAATTAATTCAGCAACACCATATTTTAAGCTGATGTTAAATCTAAAGGCGTAGCTATCTTTGTTTTTTACTTCACCTACAATAAAAAAGTCTGCTTTTTTATTGTAACGAGCTTTATAGCCAAGAGTCTCGAATACTTCAAATACTTTTTCATTTTCATAGTTTTCAAATGTATTTTCACTATTAGAAAATTTTTCTGATAAAGCTTTATATCTTTCTACAAAGTTAATTTTCTCAAGTACCTCTTTTATTTCAAGTTCTAAATCATATGCCATCAATTATTCCTCCCTAAATCTAATCCTAATAGCATATTTACCTTTCATTTCTTTCAAATACGTCTCAAAATTTTCCCTGAATTTGTTTCTTTTTTCGTACGTGAAATTGAAGTCTTTACAAATGTATAATTTGCTTGATACAGTTCATTTTGAAGTATCTTAGTTATAATATTTTCACCAGTAAAATCAAATATTCCTTTTCCATGATATTTGATTCGAAACAAAGGAAAAGCTAGCGTAAACGTTAGTTTAAATATTAATCAGGCGTTCTTCTTTGTGTGATTTTTATCTCCATCGCCATGCAATCGTGGTATCTTCAATGTGGATTGCTGGAATGCCGATTCCTAAATATTTCTCTTCGTTTTCATCGAAAACGGACCAATTTTCATCGTCTAGAAATTCAGGGTCAATACTTTCAAAGCCAAAAGTACTGTCTTCGTCTACCATTTCACGAAAATATTCTTGATAGGGTTTACTATTATCATTTAAATGTATTGTTCCATACATCCATGGTGTTTCTGCAAAAATGTCTCTGATTTCACCTATTTCAGTATCTTTAAAGTATAATTTCATATTTGCACCCTCTTATTCATGAATTTTGAAATAGTCTTTTGGTATCTCGCCTTTTATCAAATACTCATTATCTCTTTTTGTCTTAGAGCGAGTTTTTCCAATGAGGTGTTGTTAGTCTATCCTGCTCAATTAAACGTTCGAAATCGAATAGAACGGTATAAATTTTAGTTAAATGAAGAAATCCGGCTCTTGTGAGTCGGATTTTCTTTTTTTATATATAAGATAAGATTGCCTTTCTTATATATAAAATTATGAATAGATAGGAATTAATTCTTGTTTAAAATCTTCATACATACCTAAAGCAATTTTTAAAATTTTTTCTAAGCTGTCATAATCGCTAAATAGTACGGGCTTAATTCTAGTATCTGGAGAAATTAAAAGTCTTGAATATAGACTCCATGGACTACCTAATCTTAGTTCATCATTATGATAAACTACCCAAGTAAAATTCAGAACGTTTACTTTAATACCAATATGAAAATAAAATAAATTTTCTTTTTTATCACCTAGTTCTCCAACTTTTAAAAACTTTTCTTTTTTATCATAAACTGATTTATAACCTAGCTTTTCAAGTATTTGTTGAATTTCTTCAATATTGGGATTAGGAATGATTTCTTCGGCATCATAATTTTCTCTCGAAAAAGAAGAAAGTTCTGTGTATCTATTAACAAAGTCAATTTTTTTAAGTGCTGTTTCTATTTCTGGTTTTAATCTTAAGTTCATAATTAATTCTCCTAAAACCTTAAGTCTGTCCTTGTTTTTTAGTCATTACTTCATGTATTTTTAAGGTGAAATTATGAATAAATAGGAATTAATTCTCGCTTGAAATCTTCGTACATTTCAAAGGCGATTTTCATGATTTCTTTGAGTTCATCGTAACTGTGGAAGCATGGACGAAGTATTTTTTTTGTATCATTTGATAATATTGCTACAAACATAGCCCATGGATCTCCAGCTCTTATTGCACCATTATGTCGTGCAGACCAAATAAACTCAACAAGGCCATGTTTTAAACTAATATTAAATCTAAAAGTATAGATGTTTTTATTCTTGACCTCACCAACAATAAAAAAGTTTTCTTTTTTCATGAAACGAGCTTTATAGCCAAGAGACTCAAATACTGCAATTACTTTTTCGTTTTCATAGTTTTCAAATGTGTTTTCTCTATCTGGAAATTGTTTTGATAATGCTTTATATCTCTGAATAAAATCAATTTTCTCAAGTACCTCTTTAATTTCGGGTTCTAAATCATACGCCATCAATTATTCCTCCCTAAATCTAATATCAATATCATATTTTTCTTTTGCTAGCTTGATATATTCATCTATTTTTTTGAATTTTTTATTAGATGTTGGAATCTCTGAAATATGTCTTCCTTCTAGTAACTTTCCCTCCCCTTACAAGAAAATAATACCAATTTAAGGAAGGGGTTGTAAATTGAATATTCTAATAATTTGACAGTTAAAGAGATACTTGTTCATTAAGTTTTTTTAATCTTATTCAGATGCTCGGGTGATGAAGAGGTTTTTAAGTTGAATGTGAATAGAAAAAGGGAAGGTATAGATTATGTACAAATAAATACGTTGTAAAAATAATGTTAACAAAAGGAGAGTACAGCAAAGAAAAATGAATTATGGGGTAGGTTTTTATTAATGTGGATAAAAATGGATGAAATTTTAGAGAGAGGGCTAAGTTTTATTTTGTTACATTGTTCCGTTTTTATACATATACAGGCTATATTTAATAAAAAAAGCCCAGGTCCCTTGATAAACAAGGTTCCTAAGGCTTTTAATAATACTCTTTGCAGAGTACCGAGATTAACGAGAGTAGAACTCTACGATTAATGCTTCGTTGATTTCAGCTGGTAACTCAGAACGCTCAGCGTGACGAGTGTAAGTAGCTTCTAATTTGTCAGCATCGAAAGTTAAGTATTCTGGTACGAAGTTGTTAACTTCGATCGCTTCTTTAACAACAACAAGGCTGTTAGATTTTTCGCGAACGCTGATAGTTTGACCAGGTTTTACACGGTAAGATGGGATATCTACGCGAGCGCCATCAACCATGATGTGACCGTGGTTTACTAATTGGCGAGCTGCACGACGAGTGCGAGCTAAGCCCATACGGTAAACTAAGTTGTCAAGACGAGCTTCAAGAAGGATCATGAAGTTTTCGCCGTGCTTACCAGGCATTTTACCTGCTTGGTCAAATGTGCGACGGAATTGACGCTCAGTCATGCCGTACATGTGACGAAGTTTTTGTTTCTCTTGTAATTGTAAACCGTATTCTGAAAGTTTCTTACGTTGGTTAGGACCGTGAGGACCTGGTGCGTAAGGGCGTTTTTCTAATTCTTTTCCTGTGCCGCTTAGAGAGATTCCAAGACGACGAGACAGTTTCCAAGCTGGACCTGTATAACGAGCCATAGTTGACTCCTCCTTTAAAAATGTTTTTATTTACGTAAAATAAAAACAGACGTAATCGATATTTACGGGCATTTTGTTTTCATGTACCTTCGCTCCAGCAGCAGGGAGTTACGAGATACACCTCCGTAGAGGAACAAAATACAAACGATAAACTCACATTACAAGGCTGCCTTTTTATTTTACACAAACGCTATTATATCTTTTACCCAGAGTTTCGTCAAGCGAGTACGTTTTTGTTTTATGCATATAAATTTTGGAAATTAATATAAGAAGGAATTTAAAACAATATAGAAGAAGAGATAGAAACACAAATAAAACGTTTACATAAAATGAAGGAAAACGTTCATCAAATTTTTATGGATGAATATGCGGCAATAAAAACATAAGGGGGATGTTTTTATGAAAAAGAAGCATATGGAGACAGCGTTAATTCATCACGGTTATACACCTGAGGAACATAAAGGAAGTTTAACACCACCTTTATTTCAAACTTCTACATTTACATTTGAGACTGCGCAGCAAGGAGAGGCGAGTTTTGCGGGAGTGGATCCATCTTATATTTACTCACGGCTTGGAAATCCAACTGTGAAATTATTTGAAGAACGTATGGCGGTGTTAGAAGGAGGAGAAGAGGCACTTGCCTTCGGATCTGGTATGGCAGCTATTTCAGCGACTTTAATCGGTTTTTTAAAGGCTGGAGATCATATTATTTGTTCAAATGGATTATACGGATGCACGTACGGTTTTTTAGAAGTGTTAGAAGAAAAATTTATGATTACGCATTCGTTTTGTGATATGGAGACAGAGGTTGATATTGAAAATAAAATTCGCCCAAATACAAAGCTTATTTTCGTTGAAACACCAATTAATCCGACAATGAAATTAATTGATTTAAAACAAGTGATTCGGGTTGCGAAGCGAAAAGGCTTACTTGTTATTGTTGATAATACGTTTTGTTCACCTTATTTACAAAGGCCGCTTGAGCTTGGCTGTGACGCTGTTGTGCATAGTGCGACAAAATATATTGGTGGTCACGGTGACGTTGTAGCAGGTGTAACAATTTGTAAAACGAAAGCATTAGCTGAAAAGATTCGCCCGATGCGAAAGGATATCGGCGGTATTATGGCGCCGTTTGATGCGTGGTTATTATTACGTGGGTTAAAGACGTTAGCAGTAAGAATGGATCGTCATTGTGATAATGCAGAAAAAATTGTATCGTTCTTAAGAAAACATGATGCGGTAGAAGGTGTTTGGTATCCAGAAGGGGAGTTAGCATCTCGTCAAATGAAACGCGGGGGCGGTGTTATTTCTTTTTCAGTAAAAGGCGGAAAAGAAGAGACGCAAGCGTTTATTAATGATCTTCACTTTATTACAATTGCGGTGAGTTTAGGAGATACAGAAACGTTAATTCAGCATCCAGCAACGATGACGCACGCTGCGATTCCAGCGGAACTAAGAAAAGAAATGGGCATTTTCGATAATTTAATACGCTTATCGGTCGGTTTAGAATCGTGGGAGGATATCGTTTCTGATTTAGAGCAGGCATTAAAGAAAATATCTACTGTTAATCAATGAAAAAAGAGTGAGCTATCGGTTTTGTACAGGACGTACTAAATCGATAACTCGCTCTTTTCTTTTTACATATGTTTTAGGAGTGTTTCCACAAACTTTTCTAAATAGCGCTGATCTACTTCATCAAAACGATTTTTTTCAGGACTATCAATGTCCAGTACACCAATGACAGCTCCTTCTTTCACAATCGGTACAACGATTTCCGAATTAGAAGCACTATCGCAAGCGATGTGACCTGGGAATTGGTGAACGTCCGCTACAAGCTGCGTTGTTTTCGTTTCAGCTGCTACGCCGCAAACGCCTCGTCCAAATGGAATGCGTACGCAAGCAGGCATTCCTTGGAACGGTCCAAGGACAAGCTGATTTCCTTCTGTTACGTAAAAGCCAACCCAATTAACGCGATCTAAAAATTGGTTTAATAATGCGGACGCATTTGATAAGTTTGCGACTACGTTTGATTCGCCAGTTAATAACGCATCCAGTTGTTTAATTACTGTCTCATATTGCTGCACGCGAGATCCTGCATAACTTTCTTTAGTAAACATGGAAACAGCTCCTTTTTTATCGAGATGTGTAAAATATTAGCAAAATACGATGTATTTCACATGACTTTGTCGATAGAAAATTAAAGGAATTTGTCTTAAAAGTCAAGAAATTTAAACTATAGCTGTTCATTGAAGGGAAGTGAGCGCATGAAGCAGACGAAACAAAAAGTAATTGATGCGGCAATATCGTTGTTTAATACGAAAGGTTATGATGGAACGTCGGTGCGAGACATTGCAAAGCGAGCGGATGTGAATGTAGCGAATATTTCATATTATTTTGCTGGGAAGCAAGGTTTATTAGAACAGCTTATTACTGATTTTTTAGAAGGATATATTCATGTGATTGAAATGTCGTTTGAACAGAGAGAGTATTTGTCGGCTAAAGATGTGATGGTGCAAATGGTGCGAGGGATTTTACGATATCAATTTGAAAATAGAGAACTAACACGTTTCTTCTACCGAGAGCTTTCGCTTGATACGACATTAATTCGTGAAGTGATGACCGTTTATTTTTCTAAAGAAAGATATTATATAGAACAAATGATTAGACAAGGACAAATGAAACAAGAATTTCAGAAAGTATCATTTACAATGTTTATGACGCAATTAAAAGGTATGATAAATATGCCGTTTTTATATCCACAATATATATCAGAAGTACTGCATTCTTTCCCGTCTGAGACATTTTTTATAGAGATGTACACGAAAGAGATTGAGCAATGGATGGAACAAGCATTATGTAAAGCGAATATGTACCATGAATGGCCAAGAGCTGTTCATATGTGAAGAATCCCCACCTAACGAACTGAGGTGGGGATTTTTATGTTTACTTTTCTTTGCCATAAATTGTTACATAATAGTGCGATAATTGTTAATGCAGCTCCAGCGATTTCAATTTTATCGACTGTATAACCTCGAAAGATAGAACCAATCAGTGCAAGGATAGGAACTAAATTCATAAATAATATGCCGTTAATAGATGAAATATAGCGATTTCCCATATTCCAGCAAAATACAGCGATAACGCCTGCGATAATCGACATATAAAAGAGTTCAAAACGAACGCTCACAACTGTACGCAGTGACGGCATAGTAACTATATTTGTGTACGTTAAGAAAGTAACAATAACGATGAGTGAAATGGAGCCAAATAAACAAGTTAATGTCGTGTACCTAAGTGGTGACCAAGATTGAAAACGAGCACCCCCGTTTGTATAAATGACCCAGCAAGTAACGCCGCATAGCATCAATATATTTGTTGATAAGTGGCTTGCAGCTCCAAATAGTAATTCAATATTTCCTTTTGAAATGACAAGCATAACACCAAGTAATGCAACGAACATACAAAGGAATGTATAGTTTTGTGGGCGGCGATTTTTCGTTATCCATTGCAGTGATAAGGCAATTAGTGGCATAAGGGATTGAATCATAGCTGCATGGATTGCTCCGGAAGGTCCGGCAAGTTGTTGTCCGTAGAAAACGAGAAAACCATACCCCGCGAAACCGACTGTCCCGTAAAAGAATAGAGAAAGTGTTCTTTTTTCTAAGCGGAGTGAAGTCTTTCCTTCAGTAATTAATAGCAAAATAAGAAAAATAATAGCTGCTGATCCATAGCGAATCGTTGTGAAGAAGAATGGATCGATAAATTGCAGAGCATTTGCCATTACAGGAAACATAAATCCCCAGGCAGTGACGGCGAGTAAGCATAGAAAGGATCCGAGTAGCATTTGTTTTTTGTTCAAGAGTATCTTTCCCCTTTACATTTCGTTATAGTAAGTTGATGAAATAAGTATAAAGAGTAATTGTTTATAGGAGGAAATATCGATTTCTTATAACGGTTATAACTTTTTGTTAGAGGTGTGTACGATGGATTTGGAGGCAGTACGATCGTTTATTGAAGTGAAGCATACGCGAAGTTTATCAAAGGCAAGTAAGATTTTACATATATCGCAACCAGCGCTTAGTAAACAAATTCAAAAGTTAGAAGCGGATTTAGAGGTTACTTTACTTAAACGTTCTGCGCAAGGAGTAGAGTTAACGGAGGCAGGAGAGTTATTTATAAAAAGAATGTTACCGATTTTGGAACAAATAAATGAAGTGAAAACAGAAATGAGGGGGTATCAAGAGAACCGGAAGTTTTCAATTGGTATACTACCGAGTTTAGCGGAGCATTACATATCAGAATGTAAAGATATATTAGGTGATGAGTGCGAAGTGGAATGGCAAATCGGACATACGGAAGTATTAAGAGAGTTATTTAAAGCGCGGGAGATTGACGCGATGTTCATCGATTCAGTAGTAGAAGGTGCTACGTATATAAAAGAAGTGCAACAAGAAAAAATTGTTTGTGCCGTTTCAAATAATCATCCGTACAAAGAGAAGATAGTCATTCAAATAGAAGAGCTGCACAATGAAAAATTAATTGTATATCCAGAAATATGTGATGTAAGGAAAATGATTATGAACATGTTTCATGAAATAGGTGTAAAACCAACTATAGCTGTGGAAACATCTTACGCAGAACCGATGCTTGCAATGGTAAAAGCTGGCCTTGGTATCACGTTACTTCCAGAAAGGGCAGTAGAGCAGTCTGTAAGGCAAGGAAATGTACATGTAATTTCTGTTGAACCACCACTCATGCGGAAAATTTATTTCGTATCCCATACGAAAGATTGTTTGTTATTACAATCATTTGAGGATAGGTAGTGAGGTAGGCGGAATATTGAGAAAGATTACAATCACATTGAAAGGAACATGAAATTTTTAAAAAAACTAGGTCAAAAACAAACCATTACATGGTATGATTAGTACATTGTTAGTTGTTAAATATAGGGGAATTCCCTTTTTATACATAATGCCTTCCATTTCATAAACGGAACGGACAAAAAAAGAGATATAACTAGGAGGCTTTTTTGCATGGATTCTATCCTGACGATCGTTATCATTGTAGTAAGCTCTATTCTAGTGCTGCTCATGATAGAGCTTGTGATAAGAAATCGTTCATATAAAGATATTGAAGCACTGGAGCAGTGGAAACAAGAGATAAAAGATAAACCTGTGGCAGATGAACTAAAACGGGTAAAAGATTTAAACATGACGGGTCAAACAGAAGAACTGTTTGGTAAATGGCGTGAAGAATGGGATGAAATTGTATCAACAACCCTTCCGAAAGCTGACAAAGATTTAGCGCAAGCGCGAAAATTCGCCTCGCAATTCTCCTTCCGAAAAGCAAAGCATGCGATGAACGAATCCATAAGTGGTTTAGATGACGCTGATAATCGTATTACGGACATTTTAAATGAATTACAGCAATTGTTAGAAAGCCATGAGAAAAATAGCTCGGAAATTGAAGGGTTACGTGATACATATCGTAGTATGAAAAAGAGTGTTCTTGCTCATAGACATATGTATGGAGCAGCAGAGCAGAAAATCGAAGAGATGCTAGACGCTGAATCTGAGAAATTTAAAACCTTTGAAGAAGCAACAAACAATGGCGACTATTTAAAAGCGAGAGAAATTGTTATTAGTTTGGAAGAAGGTTTAGCAGATTTAGAAATCATTATTCACCAAATTCCAGATTTATTGGTAGAGTGCCAAGCGACGTTACCAGTTCAGCTGGAAGATTTATTACACGGACATAATGATATGGTAAGACAAGGTTATGTATTAGATTATTTGGAAGTCCCTAAAGAAGTTCGCGATATGACGAAACAACTACAAACATGTTTAATGGATATACAGGAGCTTCATATAACAGAAGCGGCTGAAAAAGTAGAAAACTTAAAAACACGTTTAGATGGCTTCTACGATCAATTGGAACAAGAAGTACATGCGAGACATTATGTGGAGCAAAAAACACTTTCTGTTTACGATGACTTAGAAGAAATGCGTATCGAAACGATTGAAACGAAAACAGAAACACAACTTGTGAAACAAAGCTATCAGTTACAAGATAAAGACATTGAGTCTCAAAAAGTAATTGAAAAGCAAATGCACATTTTAACGAAACGTTTTGAAATGCTGCAATTACGCGTTGCAGAACAAGATATTGCCTTCTCTATTATTCGTGAGGAACTAGAAGAGGTTTATGAGCAATGTGAAACGTTAAAAGTACTTCATGCAGAATACAAAGAAATGCTGCAAGCGATGCGCAAAGAAGAATTTGAAGCACGTGAGAAGTTACAAGAAATGCGAAATACTATTTTCGAAACGAAACGGTTTATGCAAAAGTCGAATTTGCCAGGTCTTCCAGAGAGTATTATGGAAGATTTAAAAAGAGGGCAAATGGCAATGCAAGCTGTATATGAACAATTAGAAGTGAAGCCGTTAAATATGAACGCTGTAAATAGCAGTTTAGAAGAAGCATACACAACTGTGAACGGTGTAGCTGAAATGACAGAAGAGTTAATTGGACAAGCATATTTAGTGGAAAAATTAATTCAGTACGGTAACCGTTACCGTAGTCATGATGAAAACCTAGCAGAAAGTTTAAATTATGCTGAGAAATTATTCCGTGAATACCAATACGATGCAGCTTTAGAACAAGCGGCTTCAGTGTTAGAGCAACTTGAACCTGGCGTTGTTCAAAAAATAGCTGAATATGTAGACAATGAACAAACCCTTTCATAAAAGGGTTTGTTTTTTTATGTAATTTTGCAGGCGATGTTGCTATAATGAATAGCGGAATACAGCAAGGTTATTCGTTTCAAAATATAGTGAAACTGTAATCGGTGGGAGGATTCATCCCCACTGATTACTAGCCTTCACCAATCGGACATTTACGGGCAGTTAATCTCTCATCTAACTTCTTTGCTCTAACTGGATTTTGAGGTGAGAGTCTTATTGCCCGTTAACGCGGGATAAAGTGAAACTGTAATGGGAGGGCATCCTCGCCAATTATTAGCCTTCACCAATCGAGATAAAACGGAACCTTTGCGTAGTCTTAGCGTAATGACACGTATTTATGATATGATTATACGATGTGATAGCGCTGAAAGGGGAAGAACGATGATCTATTTTGATAATAGTGCGACGACGAAGCCATATCCAGAAGCTCTTCAATCGTACGTGACGGTTGCTGGGAAATATTTTGGTAATCCTTCTTCTATTCATTCGCTTGGAGGAGAGGCAGAGCGTCTATTAACACAATCAAGAACGATTGCAGCGCAGCTTCTTCGTGTTAAACCTTCTGAAATTATTTTTACATCAGGTGGAACGGAAGGAAATAACCTTGCGATTAAAGGGATAGCGATGAGGAATCGTTCGCGTGGCAAACATATCATTACAACAAATATTGAACACGCGTCTGTGTTTGAAGCATATAAGCAATTAGAAGAACTCGGGTTTGATGTAACATATTTACCGGTTAACGAGCATGGTGTTGTATCGGTAGAAGATGTGAAACGAGCGCTTCGTGAAGATACGATTCTTGTGTCAATTATTCATGTGAACAACGAAACTGGAGCAATTCAACCCGTTGCTGAAATTGGAACGTTATTATCGAATCATCCGAAAATAAGATTCCATGTAGATCATGTACAAGGGATAGGAAAAGTACCGCTTGATTTATATGCTTCTCATATTGATCTTTGCTCAATATCTGGACATAAATTCCACAGTGTAAAAGGAACAGGTCTTCTTTATGTACGCGATGGCGTAAGATTAGATCCGATTTTATCAGGTGGTCAACAAGAGCTTAAGTATCGCTCTGGTACAGAGAATTTACCTGGCATTGTAGCGATGGTGAAAGCACTTCGCATGACAATGGAACAAGTGAAAGAAAAGGTAGCTCATTTGCAAAGTTTACAAGCAGAGCTTGTTCGTTTCTTTAAAGAGATGGAAGATGTAACGATTAACACGTCGCTTGCATATGCAGCACCGCACATTTTAAATGTATCATTTGTTGGTTTAAAACCAGAAGTAGTCGTTCATGCTTTAGAAGAACACGGTGTATATGTGTCAACGAAATCTGCTTGTTCTTCAAAAGCAAATGAAGTGAGCAGAGTGTTAGTGTCAATGGGAGTGCCGCATGCAGCAGCTGCAAGCGCTATTCGTATTAGTTTGGCACCAGAAAACACAATGGAAGAAGTAAAACAATTTGAAGGTATTGTAAAAGAGACGATGCCAAAATTATATGAAGTGATGAGGTAAAGAAATTATGTTGAAATATGAATATATTTTAGTGCGTTATGGAGAAATGACGACAAAAGGTAAGAACCGTTCTAAATTTGTAAGCACATTAAAAGATAACGTGAAGTTCAAACTGAAAAAATTCCCAAATATTAAAATCGATGCAACACATGACCGTATGTACATCCAATTAAATGGCGAAGATCATGAAGCGGTATCTGAAAGATTGAAAGATGTATTTGGTATTCATAAGTTTAACTTAGCGATGAAAGTACCATCAGAATTAGAAGACATTAAAAAAGGTGCATTAGCAGCTTTCTTACAAGTAAAAGGCGATGTGAAAACATTTAAAATTACTGTACACCGTTCTTATAAGCATTTCCCAATGAGAACGATGGAATTATTACCTGAGATTGGTGGACACATTCTAGAAAATACAGAAGATATTACTGTAGATGTTCATAATCCAGATGTAAATGTACGTGTAGAAATTCGCAGTGGTTATAGCTACATTATGTGTGATGAGCGTATGGGAGCTGGCGGTTTACCAGTTGGCGTTGGCGGAAAAGTAATGGTACTTCTTTCTGGTGGCATTGATAGCCCAGTAGCAGCTTACTTAACGATGAAACGTGGCGTATCTGTGGAAGCAGTTCACTTCCATAGTCCACCTTTCACAAGTGAGCGTGCAAAACAAAAAGTAATCGATTTAGCGCAAGAGTTAACGAAGTATTGTAAACGAGTAACGCTTCACCTTGTTCCGTTTACAGAAGTGCAAAAAACGATTAATAAAGAAATCCCATCTAGCTATTCAATGACGGTTATGCGCCGTATGATGATGCGTATTACAGAGCGTATTGCTGAGGAGCGTAACGCACTTGCAATTACGACTGGTGAAAGTCTTGGGCAAGTAGCAAGCCAAACGTTAGATAGTATGCATACGATTAACGAAGTAACAAACTACCCAGTTATTCGTCCGCTTATTACGATGGATAAATTAGAGATTATTAAAATCGCTGAAGAAATCGGCACGTATGATATTTCAATTCGTCCATATGAAGATTGCTGTACTGTATTTACACCAGCAAGCCCAGCGACGAAGCCGAAACGTGAAAAAGCAAATCGCTTTGAAGCGAAATACGATTTCACGCCATTAATCGATGAAGCTGTAGCGAACAAAGAAACAATGGTATTACAAACGGTAGAAGTAGTGGCGGAAGAAGAAAAATTTGAAGAACTTTTCTAAAACCATAAATTACCATATCTAAAACGTGTATGAAGTCATGTTATTTATCACACTCTATACTCACAAGGAGGTGATATAACATGTCACGTAGCACAAATAAATTAGCGGTTCCTGGTGCTGAATCAGCATTAGACCAAATGAAATACGAAATCGCTCAAGAGTTTGGTGTTCAACTTGGAGCTGATGCAACAGCTCGCGCTAACGGTTCTGTTGGTGGTGAAATCACTAAACGTCTAGTTTCACTAGCTGAGCAACAATTAGGCGGTTACCAAAAATAATCCCATATGATGGCTTAGAAAGAGCGGGTTCTCCCGCTCTTTCTTTTTTGTGTTGCCATTTGTCGGTAAGTTGATGTAATTTCATTTAGTAATTCGACAGAACTGAAAAATTTGTCAAAAGAAGAGGGTTCAAAATTAACAGAAAATTCTTTATTATATAAAGGAGGCATAAAGAAAAGGGAGGATATTTTATGAAGAGAGAAGAATTGTTGGCGCCACCGTCTTATAATTTAGTTTCTGAAATAGAGAAATATACAGGTGATAAAGAGAAGTTAGCTTTAATTTGGCAAGATGATAAAGGGAATCGAAGGGAAGTTACATACGCTGAATTAATGCAAGGTGCGAATAAAATTGGAAACGCTTTTATAAAAAGTGGTTTGCAAAAAGGGGACAAGCTTCTCATTATGATGCCGCGTTTAATTGAAGCGTACATGACGTATATTGCTGCTATTAAAGCAGGATTTGTCGTAATTCCAAGCTCGGAAATGTTACGTAAAAAAGATATAGAATATCGAATTGGACATGGAGAAGTAAAAGCGATAGTAAGCTATGAGCCGTACATTAGGCAGTTTGATGATATAAAAGCGATGGAATCTCTTCAAAAATTTGTCCTGAGCGAGCAGTCAGTAGATGGATGGATTAATTTAAAAACAGCATTAGAAACAGAGAGTGACATGTTAGAAATGGCGAAGACAGATAAAGAAGATATGGTCTTTTTATCTTACACGTCAGGAACGACAGGAAATCCGAAAGGTGTCGTTCATACACATGCGTGGGCATACGCTCATTTACGTACGAGCGCTCCAAATTGGCTCGGAATTGAAGAGAATGATATTGTATGGGCAACAGCTAGTCCAGGCTGGCAAAAGTGGATTTGGAGCCCGTTTTTAGCAACGCTAGGATCAGGGGCAACAGGATTTGTATATCACGGTAAGTTTGAACCGAAAACATACCTGAACTTATTAGACGATAATAAGGTGAATGTGCTTTGTTGTACACCGACTGAGTATAGATTAATGGCAAAGGTAGAAGATTTAAGCCAGTACAATTTAGAGGCGTTACATAGCGCTGTATCAGCAGGTGAGCCATTAAATAGAGAAGTCATTGGAACGTTCCAAAAGCACTTTCATATTACAGTAAGAGACGGCTATGGGCAAACGGAAAATACATTACTTGTTGGTGTAATGAAAGGGATGGATATTAGACCAGGATCAATGGGGAAACCAACGCCAGGTAACCACGTCGATATCGTAAATGAGGAAGGTACTCCGGTTAAAGTAGGCGAAGTTGGTGATATTGCAGTTCACATTGAAACGCCGGCCCTCTTTAAACAATATTACAAAGACGATGAACGTACAGCGATGCAATTCCGCGGTGATTATTATATTACAGGTGATAAAGCGAAGAAAGATGAAGACGGCTACTTCTGGTTTGAAGGGCGCGGTGATGATATCATTATTAGCTCTGGTTATACAATCGGGCCGTTTGAAGTAGAGGATGCACTTGTAAAACATCCTTACGTAAGAGAATGTGCAGTTGTCGCAAGTCCTGATGAAATTCGTGGAAGTGTCGTGAAGGCATTTATCGTATTAAGAGAGAATATAGAAAAGAACGAAGAAACATTAATTCCAACACTCCAACAACACGTCAAAGAACTTACTGCACCATATAAATACCCTCGCAAAATTGAATTTGTAGATGAACTACCAAAAACGATTTCTGGAAAAATTCGCCGTATTGAACTTAGAAAACAAGAGATGGAGATTCCGTCAAAATAATTTTGAAAACAGTGAAGTAAATAGTTGAATGAAATGCAAAACAATGATAATATAAAAACGAACACAAGTTCGATTTTATAAACTTAAAAAAGAGGTGTCCGTATGATTTTAGGTATTAATCCGTACTTAGTTTTAGATGGTAGTGGGCAAGAAGCTGTACAGTTTTATAAAGAGGCTTTAGATGCAAAAGTAGAAGTCATGCAAACTTTTGGTGACATGCCTGAAAATCCAGAATACCCGATTCCAGCTGAAGCGAAAGAGCGCGTTTTACACGCTACTTTAAAAGTTGGTAATACGGATCTTATGATTTCTGATACATTCCCAGGTCAAGGACATGCAATCGGATCTCAAGTAACAATCGCAATTCAAATTAGTAATGCAGAAAAAGCAAAAGAAGTATTCGATAAGTTACAAGAAGGTGGAGAAGTTATCATGCCACTTCAAGAAACATTCTGGAGCCCAGCATACGGACAAGTAAAAGATAAATTTAATATTGAATGGCAAGTTACAACGTCTACTACTGAACAAAAGTAATTTTTAGAAAAGCACCATGTTTTGAAATGGTGCTTTTTTTTATACAATAAAAAATAAAGGAGATGGGATATATGGGAGAAATTTGGTATGGCGGCACCATTTACACAATGAGAGAAGAAAATGAAAAAGTGGACGCTGTTTACGTTGAAAACGGCATAATTGTTGATGCTGGTAATAAGGGAGAATTAGAAAGCAGATATTCAAACGTAAAGTTACATGACCTAAAAGGAAAAACAATGATCCCAGGTCTCGTTGATAGCCATATGCATCTTATTGGGCATGGAGAGAGATTACTCCGTCTAGATTTATCAAATTGTACATCTTATAGCGAAGTACTGACTCTTGTTCAGAAGCGAGTGGAAGAAGCTCCAAAGGGCTCTTGGATTATTGGAGAAGGATGGAATGAAAATAACTTTACAGATACGAAAGATGTTCACGCGCGTGATTTAGATGAAATTTCGAAAGACCATCCTATTTTATTAAAGAGAGTTTGTCGTCACGTTACATGGGTGAATTCATACATACTGCAAGAAGCGAATATAACAGAAGCGACAGAAGATCCAAAAGGCGGGAAAATTGGCAGAGATTCATCAAATAAGTTAACAGGACTTTTATATGAACAAGGGCAAGAATTAATTAAACATGTTCAGCCAGAAATTGATGAAGCTTATTTACAAAGAGCTCTGCAAACAGCGATTAAAGATTGCTGGAAATACGGACTTGTTGGCGGGCATACGGAAGATTTAAATTATTATGGTGGTTTTAGAAAAACGCATAATGCGTTTTCTCATGTGATAAAAGAAATGCCATTTAAAGCCCATTTGCTCGTTCACCATGAAGTAGCACATGAACGAAAAGAATATGAAAATGAACATTATATTGAATTTGGGGCAATGAAAATTTTTTCTGACGGTTCTTTTGGCGGAAGAACAGCATTATTAAGTGAACCGTATGAAGATGCGAAGGAAACGAATGGGGTTGCGATTTTCTCATGTGAAGAACTTGCAGAATTAGTGAAGAAAGCACGAGATTTACATATGCCAGTTGCGATTCATACTATCGGTGATTTATCGCTTGAATATGTCATTGATGCACTCGAATTATATCCACCAGCAAAAGGGTTACGTGACCGCATTATTCATTGTCAGCTTGCTCGTGAGGAGTTAATTGAAAGAATGAAAAACTTGCAAGTCATTATAGATATACAGCCAGTCTTTCTTTCATCAGATTTTCCGTCAGTCATTGAAAAACTAGGAGAGCGCCGTCTTCGTTATGCGTATGCTTGGAAGACATTACTGGAAGCAGGGCTACATTGTAATGGTGGCTCAGATGCCCCCATTGAACAAGTAAATCCGTTTCTAGGTATATATAGCGCTGTTACACGTAGAAGTTTTATTGACGGTGTATGCTATATGCCTGAGGAAAGATTAACGGTATATGAGGCTGTTTCTTTATTTACAACAGGAAGTTCCTATGCAATCGGAAAAGAAGCGAAGCGAGGGCAAATTACAAAAGGATATGAAGCAGACTTTACAATATTAGACCGCAATATTTTTGAAATTGAGGCAGAAGAAATAAAAGAAGTAGAAGCAGAAATGACCGTAATAGATGGCCAAGTTGTCTATAGAAAAAATGCGTAAAAATATATCAGCGATTTTCGGAATATATCGACTGTAACTCGAAATATATAAGCGATTATTGAAATATATCTATCGTAACTCGAAATATATGAGCGATTATTAAAATATATCGACTTACCGACAAAAACTGACAAGAATAACGGGTGGATAGTAAGAGAGTATTGTCCGCGCCAATCGGGGTAAATAAATAACCGCAGAATTATGGAATTCCATAATTCTGCGGTTATTTTAATCCTATAAAAACGTTCTCTGTACTTTTTCCCAGAAAGAATTGTTTTTTAATTTAACTGTTTTAATTTGTTTATCGCTTAAGCGTACAACAGCTTTTTCCACTTGTTTAATGCTAAGCGCTTCGTTATCCATGCCGATAACAGGATAATCGTTACCGTCTGGTCTTAGTTTTAAAGTTAATGTACGTTCGTGATTTAAAATGAAAGGTGAACCGAGCGTACGGTAAGTGTTGTTGTTTAAAGATGCTAGTTCGCTTACTTGGAAACATGGAATAAGTGGGTCAACAACTGCGCCATGCAATGATTTATTGTAAGCAGTACTTCCTGTTGGGGTAGAAACTACTAAACCGTCACCTCTAAATGTTTCGAAATATAAATCATCAACGTGAACATCTACAACGAATGTTTTTATAATACTAGAACGTAATGAGAACTCATTTAAACAATGGAAAGATGTACTGTGATCTACATCTACCTGAATTGTTGGATATTTACGCACTTCAATTTCATTTTTTGTAATTTCTTGAAGGGCTGTATCAACGTGATCAATATGGAAATCGCAGTAGAACGAAGTTTCATCTTTCGTAGAAATCCCTGCGTATAAGCAATCTTCCCTAAAACCAGTTTTACGAACGGTTTGTAAGAAGGTTGCATCATCTCCAACACTGACGATAGCGTTTGCATTTTTTGGATGATCTAATATGGTAAATCCATTCTCTTCTAAAATACGATAGATTGGTTTCATTTTTTCAACGAGCGTTGCTTTGTCATCACCATAAAAGAAAAATAAATTGCGACGATCTGCCATTATGTATCCCTCCACTGCAGTTAAATTTTCTGTTTTTCGTGCTACATATCATTAGAGTCCGTTCCCTGATGATATGTTCAAATAATATATTTCGATATAAAATGTCAAAACACCTTTTTATTTTTAGAAAAATTTTTATATTCAATCTTATAGAACTCTGTTTAATGATGAATAAAGTTGTCGATAATGGGTACGGAGTGAAAGGATGATACGTATGAAGTGGCTCGTAATTGGAATAATAATTCTTCTTCTTTTTATTTTGTTTATACTATTGTCAAAAATAAAGCTTAAGGTGACATTTTTATATTCAGAAATGGAAAAGAAATGTTTGCTTCAAGTGAAAATATGGATGATTCGATATACATTTGATGTGTTGGAAAGAATTGAAAAACAGCAGAAAAAGACAGGACAGAAAATCGAAAAAGCTGAAGAGGACGGCGGACTCGATAATAAAATTATGGCGCAACTTGACAGCATTGGTGAACTGATAAAAAAGCTTCAAGAAGTTCATACTATTGTTAAAGATTTTCTCAAACGAGTGAAAATCAATGGTTGGAAATGGCATACACAAATTGGAGCAGGCGACGCAGCTAGTACTGGAATTGTCACTGGATATGCATGGGGGACAAAAGGTATGGCTGCTGGAGTTGTCGGACAATATATGCATATTGTCGACGTACCAGAATTTGAAATTACCCCAGTTTTTCAAGGAAAAGGATTTGCATCAAGATGTGAGTTAACAGCATCTTTTCGTATATTCCGCACTATAAAAACAGCGGTGAAATTGCTCATATTTATGAGGAAGCAAAGATCTGGTATGACAGAAAAATCTGTTCAAGCATAGGGGGGATATAGAATGGAACATCCAATTCAAGGTTTAATGACAACAGCAATGCAGCATTTAAAACAAATGACTGATGTAAATACAATTGTTGGTGACCCAATTAAAGCGGCAGATGGAAGTGTAATTCTTACTGTTTCGAAAGTAAGTTTCGGATTTGCTGCTGGTGGAAGTGAATTTGGTAAAGTAGAACATTCAGGCCGCCATCCATTTGGCGGGGGAAGTGGTGGAGGAGTTTCTATTAATCCTGTTGCTTTTCTTGTTATAAATGGAGATGGTGTGAAAGTATTGCACTTAGATAAACAAACACATGTCATCGATAAAATAATTGAATTAGCGCCACAAGCTGTTGATAAAGTGAAAGAAATGATGGATAAACGAAAAGAAGATGATCCTGAATTTCAAATTTAACGAATAAAGAAGCTAATCAATAGGTTAGCTTCTTTAATTTTTTTGTAAATAAAGCGATTTTATTTGCATTATCGATAGGGACAAACTATCATTTACATTGTACATATTTTGTTTAAATAAGGGAGGATTTTCAAGTGGCAAACGTAACTTTTAAAGGTAATCCAATGACTTTAGTTGGAACAGAAGTTAAAGTTGGCGATCAAGCGCCAAACTTCCAAGTATTAGCAAACGACTTATCTCCAGTAAGTTTAGAAACATACAAAGGCGAAGTGAAATTAATTAGTGTTGTACCTTCAATCGACACAGGTGTGTGTGATGCACAAACACGTCGTTTTAACCAAGATGCAGCAGGTATTGAAAACGCAAAAGTATTAACAATTAGCGCTGATTTACCATTCGCTCAAAAACGCTGGTGTGCAGCAAACGGTTTAGAAAATGTTGTAACACTTTCTGACCACCGTGACCTTTCATTCGGTGAAGCTTACGGCTTAGTAATGAAAGAACTTCGTTTACTTGCTCGTGCAGTATTCGTAGTAGATAGCAATGACAAAGTAGTTTACGTAGAATACGTAAGCGAAGGTACAAGCCATCCAAACTATGAAGCAGCATTAGAAGCAGCTAAATCTGCGAAGTAATGTGAAGAAAATGACCTCTTATAAAGAGGTCGTTTTTTCTCATATATTGCTCTGTAACGGCATCGATATATGAGAAAAAACGTTATATCATATATAACTAAAGGGGAGCTCTTTACAGGAGGTCGCTTTTTCTTTTTGGAAAAAATCACTTTGTGGTATGATATAAGTTATGTGTAAAAGAGAGAAGGAGGAATGTACGTGAGTCAGACAGTAGAAACATTATTTTCTATTTTTGATTCTTCTGCGGTAGTTTTACGTAAAGAATTAGATGTAACATATTTAGAGGCGCTTGTAGAAACAGGCGATAACTTGTTTGAGGGAGCGATTTTACAAGAGGAATTATCCGAATCAGCAATTGAAAGGCTGAATCGTGAATATAGTACGTTTAATGAAGAAACATATAAAGGTGAAGAAATTCGTAAAGCATTTCAGTTAGCCATCTTAAAAGGAATGAAAGAAGGCGTACAAGCGAATCACGAAATGACACCTGATGCAGTTGGGATGTTCATGAGTTACTTATTCCATAAATTTATGCAAGGTCAAAATGAAATTACAGTTTTAGATCCTGCAATTGGAACAGGTAACTTAATGACTACAGTGTTTAATAGCGCTAAAGAAGGACTAACAATGAGTGGATTTGGTGTAGAAGTGGATGAAGTGCTAATTAAACTTGCTTTAGTAAATGCAAATTTACAAAAGCATGCAATCGAATTCTTCCATCAAGATGGACTAGCACCACTTTATATCGATCCAGTTGATGCAGTCGTTTCAGACTTACCGGTTGGTTATTATCCAAACGAAATCGGTGCAAGTGAATATAAATTAAAAGCAGATGAAGGAATGTCGTATGCCCATCACTTATTTATTGAACAAAGTGTGAAACATACGAAAGAGGGCGGTTACTTATTCTTCTTAGTACCAAACTTCATTTTTGAAAGTGACCAAGCACCGAAATTACATGCATTTATTAAAGAAACATGCTTTATTCAAGGGTTATTACAGCTTCCTGTTTCCATGTTTAAAAACGAGAAAAATGCAAAAAGTATATTTGTTCTCCAAAAGAAAGGCGCTAATGTAACAATGCCAAAACAGGCGTTATTAGTGGAGTTGCCTAAATTCTCTAACATGAAGGCGATGGAAGACATTATGGATCAATTAAATACTTGGTTTGCAACACATAAATAAAGCTAGGTATATGTAACAGCATTAGTGATTTATGTAGTACAGTTTTATATAATATGTCATATTTTTAAATATATACAAGATTTAACTGAATTTTTTTGAAATCTGTAATATATATTTTTTCTTGGTGTTACAATTTTTTCACTTGAAATATATGTCGGACGATGTTTAAATTAAAATCGTGAGTATAAAATTTGCTAATGATGAAACGTTTTCATATTTAGTGAATTTGATCAGATAAAATCGAGCGGTTTGTGGAAACATCCACACAACTACCAAGAGAAAAAGGGGCGAAAGACTAGATGTCAAAAATCATCGCGATTAACGCAGGAAGCTCTTCCTTAAAATTCCAATTATTTGAAATGCCAAGTGAAACAGTATTAACAAAAGGTTTAGTAGAACGTATCGGTTTAGAAGATAGTATCTTCACTATTACTGTAGATGGCGAAAAACAAAAAGAAATTACAAACATTCCAGATCACGCAGTAGCAGTTAATATGCTTCTTAAAAAGTTAACTGAAAACGGAATCGTTAAATCTCTAGATGAGATTGGCGGTATCGGTCACCGTGTTGTTCACGGCGGCGAAAAATTTGCTGACTCTGTTTTAATTACTGATGAAGTATTAGCTGATATCGAAGAATTAAGCGATTTAGCACCACTTCATAACCCAGCAAACGTTGTTGGTATTAAAGCATTCCAAGAAGTATTACCAAACGTACCAGCAGTAGCAGTATTCGATACAGCATTCCACCAAACAATGCCGGAATCTGCATTCCTATACAGCTTACCATATGAGTACTATGAAAAATTCGGCATCCGTAAATACGGTTTCCACGGAACTTCTCATAAATATGTAACTGAGCGTGCGGCTGAATTATTAGGTCGTCCAATTGAAAGCTTAAGCTTACTTTCTTGTCACTTAGGTAACGGTGCAAGTATCGCAGCAGTAGAAGGCGGTAAATCTATTGATACTTCTATGGGCTTCACGCCACTTGCTGGTGTAACAATGGGTACACGTTCTGGTAACCTTGACCCTGCGTTAATTCCATACATCATGGAAAAAACAGGCCAAACAGTAGAAGAAGTAGTTAACGTATTAAACAAGAAGAGTGGTATGTTAGGTCTTACTGGTTACTCTAGTGACCTACGTGACATCATTGCGAAAGAAGAAGAAGGCGACCACCGTGCGAAAGTAGCACTTGATGTATTCGTAAGCCGTATCCACAAATACATCGGTTCTTACACTGCTCGTATGAAAGGTGTAGACGCAATCATCTTCACAGCTGGTGTAGGTGAAAACAGTGCGATTATTCGTGAGCGCGTATTAGAAGGCCTTGAGTACATGGGCGTATACTTCGATGCAAAACGTAATAACGTATTCGGTGAAGAAGCATTCATCAGCTTCCCACACTCTCCAGTAAAAATTATCGTAATTCCAACTGACGAAGAAGTTATGATTGCTCGTGACGTACTACGTCTTGGAGATATTGGTTAATATATGAAAAAAAAGACGAGATCCTATAGGATTTCGTCTTTTTTCTTTTGGATGTATTTTAAAACTCCATCCGGATATAATATTTTTTCTTTCTGAATGAATGCCGTAATAGGAATCCATTTCGCATATGCTACTGTTTCCTCATCTTGTATATTTAATATTTTCATTTCATATAGTGACGTGTCTAATAAACGCAAAGAATATAGTTGAATAATTTCATGACCAATGTCTCCATCTAGATGAAAGACATTTTCTAAACAACCTAAATAATTGGTGATTTCCACTTCTGTATGAAGCTCTTCCCTAAATTCACGAATAACGGTATGTGCTGATTGTTCACCAAGTTCAATTGAACCACCAAGAGGTCGGTAAAATGTTTCATCGGCTGAATGATATTCTTGTACGAGAAGACGCCCGTGATGTATAGCAATGCCAAAAGCCTTTGCACGTGGATACATATACAATCACTCCTTATTTTTTTGTATAAGGAAGATTATAATATGTTTTGTAGTAAAGGTGTCATGTATTTAAGAATGTGGTCTAATCGTAATTCCATCAAATAAGTCTTTCCAAAATGCTTCATTGTATTGGTATACATCCATAATAGGACATTTCATAACGCAAACACGTTGTAATCCCCAATCTTCTTGGGTGATAGTTGGTATATCGGCAGGAATTAGTAACAGGACAGAGAATGTATGTGTAACGATTTGAGATAAAATTTTTTCTAGGGAACATGCTTCTTCATATGTTCCTCCAGTTCGAATAAATAATATGGATTCTGCCGTTTCAATTGTAGCTAGAAAACGATTAATACGATGTTCATAATTTAACTTAATTTCTGTATAAGAAGGCCAAGAAGTTGGTGTGTTTACATCTGTTTTAAAGTCATGACAGGAGTCAATTTCATAAAGGTTGTCCCTTAATCTTAATTTTGCATCATCATCCCAAAATGAGATGAAGGATAAATTTTCGAAATTTAAAAAGCGGTCAAATCGATTTTGTAATAATACATTCACTTTTTCTAATGAGGGGCTTAGCATAAAATCAATAACGCCAAAAAATGGTGATAATTCTAATTGATATAATGCCCAAGCAGGCCAGCAGTTTTGTCCTAAGCTGAATACCGCATTATATTCTTTTTTTATATCGGATAGATTCATGTGATTTATCTCATCCTTTTTGTTAATATTTTATGCCATTCAAAAATGGTATGTGAATAAAGATAGACAAGCATATTTGCAAAGAATAAGCAGAAATATGTTACAATAGAAAAAAATCGAACGAGGTGGTTGTTACGATGCGATCGAAGCGAGAACAAGCCATTTTAGACAATATAAAAGAATGGGAAGCGCAATTAGTTGAGCAAGAAGCGACCGATTTTCAAAAAGTGTTTGATAAATGGTTACATACTACAGTTGCGAAATTACCTGAGAAAAAGCGAAAAGAATTCTTCACGAAAGCAGATGGATGGCTCTTTCATTTGCATGCATTTATTCAAAGTTCACAAGCACAGTTAGATGCACGTAATCGGATTTTAGGAACATCAAGATTATTTGATGAATCGATTGAACAGCTTGAAGATTTGAAAGCATTATCTATTGATCAATTAACATACATAGCAGAGCAGCAAACAGCACGTCATCGTCTATATTCATTTGTACAAGGCGGGGCAACAGGTGCTGGAGGTTTATTATTATTAACGGCGGATTTTCCGGTTATGATCGCATTAAATGTGAAGGCAGTCCAACTTATTGCAACATCATTTGGACATGATGTGAACAAGCCGTATGAAATGATGCTTGCGTTAAAGGTGTTTCATGCGTCATTACTACCAGGAAGACTTCAGCAATACGCATGGTACAATTTATTGCAAGAGCTGGAGCAAGAAGATTCGTTCTTCTACGAAGGAGACGAAGCAGTGCTACAAACAGCTTCTACTGAGGTTGTGTTAAAACAAATTTTGAAGACATTTTCGATTTATGCTCTTCGTCGTAAATTATTCCAAGGTATACCGGTAATTGGAATGGCAATTGGATCTACAGTGAATTATCGTTTAACAAGAAACGTTACTGAATTTGCAAATAGATTTTATCAAGTGCGCCATATAGTCGAGAAAGAAAAAAGAGCATAAAAAAAGCGAGAGGCCGAAGCCTTTCGCTTTTTTAATTTGTTGCATGTTTTTTGGACATTGGAACAGATACTGGCTGCTTTTCTGCTGTTTTTTCTGTTTTTGGATAATAAATTAAATCCAATGTTTTTGCCTGTACGGCAATCGAAAGAATAGTAAAAGCAATTTCTGTCCAATTTAAATAATATAATGAAAGCGCAAGAACAATCGCGTCAAAGACGAAGAAAATTTGCCCAATTGTAAAACGAGTTCGTTTACTTAATACAATTGTTAAAATATCGTCTCCACCGGTTGCACCGCCAAATCGCAATATAAAACCGAGTCCAATACCAGCTAACGCACCGCCAACTACTGCAGCTATAAATAAGTTATTTGATAAATCTACCGTAAATGGAGAATAATTTTCCATAAAGGAATAAAATACTCCGAATGAAATTGAACCTAGGAATGAATAGCCAACCATTTTTCTACCTAAAAATGAAGCACACAGTAAAATAATTGGGATATCCATTAATACAGTTGAAATAGATGGTGAAATATCATAAAAGTTTTGAATGAATAGTGCAATTCCTACAAAGCCACCTTCTGTTAAGTGGTTTTGGAAGTGAATGTGATATAGCGCTGCTGCTAAAATAAATGAACCGATTAAAACCATAAAAATTTCTTTAATAATTTGCCGACTTTGGATGTTCCTCATCGTTATTCCTTCTTTCCGTAGTTAGTAGTCCTTTTTGTGTTGTAAACTAACTACGAGCTCACATGTAGCTTTCAGTTAGTTTACGAAAAAACTAACTACGCTATATGTCGCTGAAGAAATAACGAATAATCCTCTCGTCCATCAATTCTCCCTACCTTCGTTTTAGTTTAAGTCTTAAAACGACTAAACAAAACGTGGAGTAGGATTCTTCATTTAGCAATCCTGCTCTTCTTTGTTTTGTTTAGTTAGTAACAATTAAGTCCTAAACAAAACGCTATGTGTAAGAAGAGTCTTTTTTTTGCCAAATTATCCTTCGGGCAATCATAATTTCCCCACTCTCGTATTTTTTTCGCTAGACTAAAGTATCTGAGCTGAAAAATACGCTACGTGTATGATTCGTCAATACGATGCCACATGCTCCTTCGAGCGATCATGATATCAAAATCCCTTCCTTCAAGATTTATACTATTATATCATACTTTTAAAAAATGTATGCGGATGGAAACCGACAATAAACGGAGGGAATCTACAAAAAATGTTATGTTTAAATATTTTTGTAGAAAAGCCTAAGTTATTTCGGAGGATTGGACAGTTTGTAACGGTTTGTCCAATAAGTAAGAAAAAAAGGTTTTATTCCGTTGTATTCTTTTCATCACTTTTATCTTTGAAAAACGCATCCCAACTAATCACACTTAAAAAAGTTAAAGCGATAATAACGAAAGCACGCATAAGCTGTAGACCTCCTTTTGTACATAGTATATGAATCATTCGATTCGGAATGTGTCATTTTTTTACAAGTCTTAACTATTATGAGAGTATATTAATATAGATAGATGAAGGGGAGAGTGAAGGTATGCTAAAAGGAATGTTCAAAAGAAAAGAATTAATATGTATTTCATGTCAGAAAAAAATTCAATATGAAGAAGAGCTTGTTGCTTTTGTAAAGTTGCCGAAAGAAAGAAGTATATTAGTTGGCCCTTTTGATGTGTGTTTGGCAAAAACAGCACAAGAGATATATTGTAAATCATGTTACGACAAAAAAAGCATGACCCAAAGTAATTGAGGGGCATGCTTTTTTCATTGGTGTGCTTTCCCCTCAGATACATTTTGAGTGAGTCGATACCAAAGCCAAAGGTCATTAATGATGGAAGCAAGATCGGCAATTTCTGAATTTAGTTTACAAGAAACTTCGAAGTCTTCTTCGTTATTTAAATAATGTTGTTTTTTATTAATATAGTGCTCAAGTTCTTTTATACGATCAGGAATTTTCCCGCGAACTTGTTCCCATTTTAGTAAAATAGCATGTTGCATTTTTTCGGGGATTTCTTCCCAGTCTTCTTGTAAATGTGGAATTTCAATTCCTAGATGTTCATCGTATAAGAAATACTTTTCCATAAGTTCACCCCCGTTTTCCTGCTTATATTGTACAGAAAAACAGAAAGAAGTTCGACGAAATTGTTTGAAAAAATTTGAAAATGACTCTTGATACATTTTGTGAAAGGTGTTAAAGTGTGAATTATTATAAAAGAAAATGAATATTTATTCTTTAGGGGGATGCAAAATGGAGAAGAAAAAAGTTGTATTAGCATATTCCGGAGGTCTTGATACTTCCGTTGCAATTAAATGGTTACAAGAGAAGAATTATGATATTATCGCGCTTTGTTTAGACTTAGGGGAAGGTAAAGACTTAGCATTTGTAAAGGAAAAGGCACTTTCAGTAGGTGCAATTAAATCATATATGATTGACGTTCAAGAAGAATTTGCAAACGAATATGCATTGATGGCGATGCAAGCACACACATTATACGAAGGAAAATACCCTCTTGTCTCTGCATTATCTCGTCCGCTTATTGCGAAGAAATTAGTAGAAATCGCAGAACAAGAAGGCGCAACTGCAGTTGCACACGGATGTACAGGAAAAGGAAATGACCAAGTTCGTTTTGAAGTTTCTATCCAAGCATTAAATCCTTACTTAGAAGTGATTGCGCCTGTACGTGAATGGAAATGGTCACGTGAAGAAGAAATTGCATATGCAAAAGAAAACGATGTACCAATTCCGATTAATTTAGATAGCCCGTTTTCAATCGATCAAAACTTATGGGGACGCAGCAACGAATGTGGAATTTTAGAAGATCCATGGGCAGCGCCGCCAGAAGATGCATATGAGATGACATTAGCGTTAGAAGATACACCGAATAAACCAGAGTTTGTAGAAATCGGATTTGAAGCGGGCGTACCGACTACTTTAAATGGCACTGCATATTCACTTGCAGAATTAATTAAAACGTTAAATGCGCTTGCTGGAAAACACGGCGTTGGACGTATTGATCACGTAGAAAATCGTCTTGTCGGTATTAAATCTCGTGAAGTATACGAATGCCCAGCAGCAATGACGTTAATCACTGCGCATAAAGAGTTGGAAGATTTAACACACGTAAAAGAAGTAGCGCATTTTAAACCAGTGATTGAACAGAAAATAACAGAACTTATTTATAACGGTTTATGGTTCTCACCTTTAAAACAAGCGCTTCATGCATTTTTACAAGAAACGCAAAAGAATGTAACAGGTACAGTGCGTGTGAAATTATTTAAAGGTCATGCGATTGTAGAAGGACGTAAATCTGAATACTCTTTATACGATGAAAAATTAGCAACATATACTGCCCAGGACGAATTTAATCATGATGCAGCAGTTGGATTCATTTCATTATTTGGTTTACCGACGAAAGTATACAGCCAAGTGAATCAAAAGAAGGTGGAAGCGTGAGCAAACTTTGGGGCGGACGTTTTACTGAAGAAGCGGAAGCGTGGGTTGAAGAGTTTGGAGCATCCATCTCTTTCGATCAACAATTAGTAAATCAAGATATAAACGGGAGTATTGCACACGTAACGATGCTAGCAAAGCAAGGCATCGTTACGAAAGAAGAAGCAGAGAAAATAAAGATAGGTCTTCAATATTTATTGAAAGAAGCAAAAGAGAATAAGCTACAATTTTTAGTAGAAGCAGAGGATATTCATTTAAACATCGAAAAAATGTTAATTGAACAAATTGGCGAAGTAGGAGGAAAACTTCACACTGGCCGAAGTCGTAATGATCAAGTAGCGACAGATATGCATTTGTATTTAAAAGAAAAGGTAGAACATATTATAAAAGCTACAAAACAATTGCAAACTGTTCTTGTTCATCAAGCAGAAAATAATATTGAAACGATTATGCCTGGCTATACGCATTTGCAACGTGCTCAGCCGATTTCATTTGCTCATCATATTCTCGCTTACTTTTGGATGTTAGAGCGTGATGTAAATCGTTATGAAGATTCGTTAAAGCGTATTAATATCTCCCCATTAGGAGCAGGAGCGCTAGCTGGGACGACATTCCCGATTGACCGAGAATATAGTGCGGAGCTTCTTGGATTTAATGGAATATATGAAAATAGTTTAGATGCAGTAAGCGATCGTGATTTCATCTTGGAGTTTTTAAGTAACTCATCTCTGCTTATGATGCACTTATCGCGCTTTTGTGAAGAACTTATTTTATGGAGTAGCCAAGAGTTTCAATTTATTGAAATGAGCGATCAATACGCAACTGGAAGCAGCATTATGCCGCAAAAGAAAAATCCGGATATGGCGGAACTAATCCGTGGTAAAACAGGCAGAGTATACGGTAATTTATTCAGTTTACTTACAGTAATGAAAGGATTACCGCTCGCTTACAATAAAGACTTGCAAGAAGATAAAGAAGGAATGTTTGATACAGTAAAAACAGTAGAAGGATGCCTTCATATTATGGCGGGCATGCTTGAAACGATGACTGTAAACAAAGAAAAAATGGGGCAAGCTGTGACGCAAGATTTCTCCAATGCAACAGAAATTGCCGACTATTTAGCAAACAAAGGACTACCATTCCGTCAAGCTCATGAAATTGTTGGGAAGTTAGTGCTATATTGCACACAAAAAGGAATTTATTTATTAGATGTCTCGCTTGAAACATATAAAGAAATGAGCTCTTTATTTGAAGAGGATTTGTATGAAGTTCTTTCACCATATGCGGCTGTAAAGCGTCGTAATAGTTCGGGTGGAACAGGATTTGAACAAATCAAAAACGCTTTGGAGAAGGCGAAGGGGTTAACGAAAGAATTTATTAAGAATTGAGTTGGGAAGTACGCCAGTCTAGTAAAGTCTGGCGTACTTTGTTTTTTAATAATATTTAAGTTACAATATAGTAAAAAATAACAATTTAGGGGAAGTCTATGAAAAAAATAGTGTTTATCATTGTACTGGTAATTAGTTTAATTGCAAATGCTAAAGTGTTTCTTTTGGACAAATATATGTATGTTGGTGAAAAAGAAAAGCGAGAAGAAGCGATTATCGCAACGATGTGGCATTTGCAAGATAAAGGATATAAAGAAAGTGATATTTTATATATAAAACCGGCCTTTTATAGCAAAATGGATTCGTATGGAATGAATGTGCAGTTTAAAGATGAACCAAATGAATCATATACATATAGAGTTTTAAAAGATACGAAAACAAATAAACTAACTGTACACCAAGATAGCAATGAGCAAGGTGGTATGGGCGGGAAGCATCAAGAGCTTAAATAAAGAAAGAAAACGACTGATGGCATTCGCCTGCAGTCGTTTTTCTTTTAATCATACTTATGTCGATCTTCCGTAATTCGAATATACTCAATATCCATCAAATCTCTAAGTAATGCACCGTTACTTAGTTCAACGCCATGTTTCTCTTTAAAATGAGTACGAATCGTATCTAGCATTTCGAGTTCTTTCCCATTCACATCTAAAATAATACGTTCAGAATCATCCATGTTGCATCCTCCTTTTTTACACATATATATTTTGTCCGTCTATTTCTAAAAAATGTATGTTAACGTAATGTTAGGAAATAAGAAAGGGATGAAAAATGAGACGTATTTATTTTATAGGGTTAATTTTGTACACGCTAATTGTATTACACGTTGCATTCCCAAATATCTTTTCATTTGAGGATTTAGAAACAGTACACGTTGCGATATTTATTTTTGCTCTATTTGTAGTAGATTGCATTATTTCTATATGGCTTTCGAAAAGAAAAGATATACAAGGCAAAAAAGAAATGGAACGGAAAAAGAGAAAACGTTCATTTTGGATGATGACATACTGTTTGTCTTTAGTGCTTACTGCTGCTTTTTTTAGTGAACATATTCCATTAGAAAGATTAAATATTGGATTTGGAGCGTTCGTATTCGCATACTATTTTTTTATGCACTTTCTTCCTTATATGAAAGAAAAGCGAGGAGAAGAGGAAGACCAGCTTGTAGAAGAAGCGAAAGAACAAGAGAGTAAGAGAATTGAAGGAGATATAAAGAAACTTGGAGAACAAAAATGGTATTTAAAATCAAAAATCATATATGTTCTTTGCTTCATTACGCCGCCAATCGGCTATTTGTACGTCTTCTTACTTCGTAAAAAAATGACAGAAGGTGCAAAGCAAACGTACTTAACGATCGCGACAATCATGATGGCGTTATGGTCTTTGAAGTTTCTTCCGCCTTATGTGTTGGCAATTACCGTTGTTGTCGTAGCATGTCTTGTGTTTATAGTGAAGTTTATAAAATGAAAAACACCAAGCCTATGTGGACTTGGTGTTTTATCTATAAATTAAAGCTCACCTTGCTCTTCATCACCACGAACAACAAGGACATCGCATTTCGCATAGCGAATAATATGTTCAGAGACGCTACCAATTAGGAAACGCTCAACAGCATTTAAACCAGTCGCACCACACATAATTAAATCTACTTTATGGTTTGGAGCGATTTCTTTTGAAATTTTTGATTTAGGATTACCGAATTCTAATACAGTTTCAATTTTTTCAAGACCAGCTTCAAGCGCAGTTTTTTTGTAGTCTTCTAATAAGTCTTCTGCAAATAGATTTGCCCGTTCAGCAATTGCACGGCTATAAGCTTCTACTGCTGAGTATGCTTTTACATCAACGATATGAGCAATTGTTAATGTTGCATTGTTGCGCTTTGCGACTTGAATTGCTTTTTTAAAGGCTTTTTCTGCTTCTTTAGAACCATCCACCGCGATTAAAATATTTGTATATGTATTATTCATAGTAAATTCCTCCCAATCTGTTTTATAACTGTTTACAACTTAATTATAAAACAAATTTTGGTAACGTGCTTGCCAGAAACGTTACAGAATTTTGAAAACTCTGTTTCAATTCATTTTAGTTGTAATTGGAGCGAGAACTTGTTACATATGAAGTATAGCAATTTAAAAGGGGGCAGTTTTGTGAGACATGCGCTCATTACAGCCGGTACGAAGGGTTTAGGAAAGCAAGTAACAGAAAAGTTATTGGCTAAAGGCTATTCAGTAACAGTAACGTACCATAGCGATACCACGGCTATGGAAACGATGAAAGAAACATATAAAGATGTGGAAGAGCGTCTACAATTCGTGCAAGCGGATGTCACGAAAAAGGAAGATTTACATAAAATAGTAGAAGAAGCGATGAGCCGTTTTGGCAAAATTGACTTTTTAATTAATAATGCTGGTCCATATGTATTTGAACGAAAAAAGTTAGTTGATTATGAAGAAGATGAATGGAATGAAATGATTCAGGGAAATTTAACAGCGGTATTTCATTTATTAAAACTTGTCGTTCCGGTCATGAGAAAACAGAACTTTGGCCGTATTATTAATTACGGATTTCAAGGGGCGGATAGTGCACCGGGATGGATTTATCGTTCAGCTTTTGCCGCAGCGAAAGTAGGACTTGTTTCATTAACGAAAACAGTTGCTTATGAAGAAGCGGAGTATGGTATTACTGCGAACATGGTATGTCCTGGTGATATTATAGGCGAGATGAAAGAGGCAACTATTCAAGAAGCACGTCAGCTGAAAGAGCATAACACACCGATTGGTAGATCTGGAACAGGTGAAGATATTGCAAGAACCATTTCGTTTTTATGTGAGGACGATTCCGATATGATTACCGGTACAATTATTGAAGTTACTGGTGCAGTGGATGTTATTCATAGACATCGATAGAATAAAATAAGATGAAGTTTCGAATAATTGGACAGTTTATCCATTGTGCTGAGAGGTGCGGATAATACTGTCCTTTAATATAAAATTAAATCTATCGGAAAACTCGTGTTATTTTTTTGTCAAATATTGAGATATTATGTTAAAATATAAGAGCGTAGAAAGCGCTTTAAAAAAATGATTCAGGGGTCATTTCATAACTCAAGGGGGAACTAATCATGCGTATCGGTATTCCAACAGAAATTAAAAACAATGAAAACCGTGTGGCAATGACGCCAGCGGGAGCAGTACATTTAGTACAAAATGGTCATGAAGTTTTTGTTCAAAAAGGAGCAGGTTTAGGATCTGGCTTTACGGATGAAGAATACGTACAAGCTGGTGCGAAACTTGTAGAAACTGCTGAAGAAGCATGGAATCAAGATATGGTTATGAAGGTAAAAGAGCCAGTAGCAAGTGAATACGGCTATTTCCGTGAAGGTTTAATTTTATTCACATACTTACACTTAGCTCCAGAACCAGAATTAACGAAAGCATTAATCGATAACAAAGTTGCATCAATCGCATACGAAACAGTACAATTAGACAATCGTTCTTTACCATTACTTGCACCTATGAGTGAAGTAGCTGGTCGTATGTCTGCACAAATCGGTGCACAATTCCTTGAGAAAAACAAAGGTGGTAAAGGTATTTTACTTGCAGGCGTTCCAGGGGTAAAACGCGGCAAAGTAACAATCATCGGCGGTGGTCAAGCTGGTACAAACGCAGCTAAGATTGCAGTAGGTTTAGGTGCAGATGTAACAATCATTGACTTAAGTGCAGAACGTCTTCGTCAATTAGATGATATTTTCGGTAACCAAGTAAAAACATTAATGTCTAATCCATACAACATTGCAGAAGCTGTTAAAGAATCTGACCTTGTTATTGGAGCAGTATTAATTCCAGGTGCAAAAGCGCCAAAACTTGTAACTGAAGAAATGATTCAATCAATGGAACCGGGTTCTGTCGTTGTAGATATCGCGATTGACCAAGGTGGTATTTTCGAAACAACTGATCGTATTACAACTCATGACAACCCAACTTACGAAAAACACGGCGTTGTTCATTATGCAGTTGCTAATATGCCAGGTGCAGTTCCACGTACGTCAACTCTTGCATTAACAAACGTAACAGTACCATATGCAGTACAAATTGCGAACAAAGGTTACAAAGATGCTTGCTTAGGCAACACTGCATTACTAAAAGGTATTAACACATTAGATGGCTATGTAACATTCGAAGCAGTTGCAGAAGCGCACGGCTTACAATACGCTGATGCGAAAGAGCTTCTTGAAAAAGCTCCTGCTTTATCATAATAGAAATACATTCGAGACCTTCCTTTATGAGGAGGGTCTTTTTTTATGGAGAAATAACATGTGAATAATTGTTATTTATTGGTGTAAATCATTTTTTATTATGATAATTTAGAATTATATAATAAAAAGAGGGGATTCAATGGGGAGTAAAAAGAGGAAGAAAAAGCAAGCAAAGAGACAAAAGTACATAAAGAAAAAACAGGAGCAGAACATACCTTTTTCACAAAAAGTAGTCCTTATGATAGAAAAAGTATTTCGATATATTTGTATGTTCTTGTATGTGATTTTTTGTGTGTTTTTATGTGTGTTTTTATGTGGGATGGTTAAATGTTTGGGGATAACACCTAATGTTATTGAAGGTATTTTTGGCGTTATGCTTGTTATGGTAGAAGGAATCTTATTCTTTATATTATTTGATAAGGTTTGGCCTAGTCATGAAAGTAAAAAAGATAGAAAAAGAAGCAAAAAATCTTCATCCAATTCAAGCTCATCAAGTGGATTCGGTGACTACAGTAGCAACGATTGTAGCAGCTCAAGTGATGGCGGAGGAGATTGCGGAGGTGGTGGAGACTAAGTTGGTTTTTCAGAAGAACGACTAATGGAAGGATGGGATGAAATATGGAAACTGTGAACTTAATAGAATTAACAAAAGACATTCAAGATCAACATAAAAACTTCGTCGTTTCAAACATAAACAGTCATTGCTTACGCATCGCTGTATTTACTGGTGAATATGATTGGCACTATCATTCTAATTCGGATGAATTATTTATTGTGCTAGAGGGAGAGTTACTTATTGATTTTGAAGATGGAGAAACGGCGGTTTTAAAGCCAAATGATTCTATTTTAATTCCAGCATGTACGATTCATAGAACGAGAGCATTAAAGAGGACGGTAAATCTTTGTTTTGAACATATAGAGGCTGATACGATTATAGTGGAGCAATTATGAAAAAATTATCTGTAGCCGAGTATAGAAAAATCATTCCGATTTTGGAAAGTAATACAAGAACGACGACATTTGCTTATGCGGTATGTGATCAAATGGTAGATGGTGAGGTTTTTGCCAACGAGAAGTTAACAGCAGGATTAATTCGTACAGTTAACGGTATCTATTATTTATTTGGTCATACGGATGATCAAAATTATAATGAAGATTTATTGATGTATTTAAAAATGGCTATTGAAAAAACAGAGAAGAGATTTACACTATTCGCTTCAAGTGAAGAGTGGGAAATGATGATTGAAGGGTGTTTTAGTAATGTACTTCGGAATATGCCACGAATGAAATTCCAAAGAGAAATCTTTGAAGAGCGAACACAAGATGCAAATAAAAATACATATGCAGTGAAGCGTATTGATAAAAGTGATATAGAACGAAGCAGTGAATTTACAGAGGAGTACTACAAAGGATATTGGGGATCAAAAGAAACGTTTTTGAATAGTGGTTTTGGATTTTGTATAGAACAAGATGGGATAATTGTAGCTGAATGTGTCTCAATATTTAGCGGGAATGGTTATGCTGAAATAGATATCGCAACACATGAAGCATATCAAGGAAAAGGATTAGCTCAAGCTGTTGCGACACGGTTCGTTGAGCATTGCATGCAAAATGATATTACACCGTGCTGGGATTGTTATGTAGACAATATTCCTTCGCAAAAACTAGCTAGTAAATTAAGTTTTCATAATCCGATAGAATATAGATTGTTTGTAAGTAAGAAAACGGGGGAATAAAAATGAATGTGGAATTAACGAGATTTAAAGTTAAGCCTGGTAAGAGTCATCGAGTAGATGAATGGATGCAGCTTCTTAATGACAATATGAAAGAAGTCCTTTTGACATTAAACGACGAAAAGATGTACGTTGAGACAATTTTCCGGGAAATAAGAGATGGAGAAGAGTACTTATATTGGTATTCTGTGCAAGGAGAAGGCGGGGCTCTTGTCGAAAATTCTCATTATGAAATCGATAAAAAGCACTTAGCGTTTTGGTATGAATGTATTGATGAAGAAGCAATGTCTATTGATATGAAAACAGAAGTTGTTATGATTCAAGATGTTGTGAGGGAAGCGATGGAGTAATAGAGTAATATTTTGTGAACAAAAAACAGTCTTATTTTTTTGCTGAAATATATATTATTGGAGATGCTATAGGATGAGAATTAGTAATAAATATATCACTCTCGATGAAATAGAGATAATAAGAGAATCCTTAAATAAATTGCATGAATATCATAATAATAAATCAAAATATTTTTCTGGCGATTACCCAAGAATGACATTTGAGGAACGTATTGAAAATTATAAAAAGAACTCAAAGTACGGAGAATATAGAATTGAATTATTGATTGAGTCAGAAACAGATAATATATTAGGATTTTGTATAGCGTATAGTAAAAGCGTAAGCGGAAAGATTGAAGTTTTATTTGTTGATGAAAAATACCGAAGAAACGGATTTGGTTTGAAATTAATGAATAGTGCAGTGGAATGGTTTAAAGTGAAAAAGATAGATGAAATTGAATTAACAGTAGTGTATGGAAATGAAGCTGTATCATTTTATGAAAAGCTGGGATTTTATCCTCGTTCAATTATTATGGCAACTAAGTCATAACGATAGTATGGGGAGAGATGAGTGGGAGTTTTTGTTTCAAAAAAATGGTTCATATTTTACTAAATTATATGTGAAGAGCACATCAAAATAAATGTGCTTTTTATTATGGAAAAATTTATAAAAGCTGTATTTGGATATCTTTAAGTGAAAATAAAGAGGGATATCGAGAATATTTTAGGATAAACTATAAAGTGAAACTTTAATCAGTGGGGGGGGCATCCCCTACTGATTATCAGCCCTCACCAATCGGGCTTTTACGAGCAGTCCGCCCCCCCTAACTTCTTTGCTTCCGCTGAATTTTGATGTGGGGGTCTTACTGCCTGTTAATGCGGGATAAAGAAATAAAAAACACCAAAACAAAAGACTTACCAATATACGGTGTAGTCGTAACAGGAAAACAGAGGATTTACAAAGTTTACAAGGGTCACCGTATATTAAGGCTGCTGTAAGAGGTGTAACAGTTGAGAAATATTGATTACGAGTAATTAATGTGAATAATCAGAAAACTTATGTTATAATATGGGAAAAGGAGGTTTATATGAGGCAAATACATGGAGCAATTTATATTTACATAACAATGTTTTTCGTGGCGATATCCTATGGATTGGGGCACGTGTATTCGCATCCTATACTAACTTTTTTAAGCGGAGCATGTATGGCGTTTGCGCTTCTTGTCCACCTTTTCTCAGTTTGGATCGTGAAATTTCAATTAAATATTAGTGAAATAGAAGAAGGCACTTTCTAAGTGGCCTTCTTTTTTTAATAATATTTTGGAAGGTCTTGCAGCAATTTTTCAATTTTGCATTCGGTTTCTTCACATATAGACAGTGTGCGTAGTCGGAAAAACAAACTACGTAAGAAAGATTTTATATTTCCGTATAGGTACTCGTACGATTCAGTATGTAATGTCTGTTTTTTGACGGGTAATTGAGCTACTAATTCATGAAGGGCTAATAGGAGTACCTCTTCCTTTAGACCATTTTGTAGCATTGCGACAATCGGATAAACGAGACGTTCGTCTTCTTCATATTTGTAGTAAATAGAATGGACACAAACTTTGTTTAATAAAGTTTGTAATATTTCTTCGTAATATAAAGTTTCCAGTTTAGGACTACGAACAAGCGCCTCAAATGTATCAGAAGCGTGAGCGATACTATGTGCCCAGCCGTGGTCTTGCACATATCCGCGGAAATCATGCTCGTTGTTCATATATAACACTAATCGATCTTTTACATGTAAAAGATCAGCCTGTGATAAGAAATTATGATTTGTATCGGCATCAATAATGAGTGCAATTAATAATGTTGTAAATGCACGGGTAAATACCGCATCTTCGTCATCCGAATGAATCTTATACAATAAATATTTGTCACTGATGCTTTCTAATAATAGTTTCTGTAATTGTGTGTGTGAAAGGTAGTCCTTTTTGATGAGATGGTAAAAAGTAGAGCAAATAAGTTTGTCCCTTAAATAGCTATCGGTAACACCGATATGTTTAAGCATATTGGAAATTAAAGAATCCATGTTAATTGTATCCATTACGTAATGATTATTACGAATTTCTTCTAACTGTTGTTGTAACATATAAACCACCTATTTTAGAAAATTCTGTATTTTAATAGTATAATAAGAGGAAGAAATAGACAATAAATAAATGCTTTTGAATGGAGGGGGGCATTATGAAGAGAGCATTATTCTTTTTCATTAGTATTTTCTTTTTAGGAAGCTGTTCCATTTCGTATGTTACTTTTTCTAGCGAGAGCAAAAGTTGGACTGGACAATATAAAGGGCATATTAAGGATGACAGTGAAGATGGGATGTTTACGTTTCAATATAAGGGCGGGGATGGAAAGACAGAATTTAAAAACTTAGAGATTGCTATTAATGGAGCCTTTAGTACAATGACACAAACGTCAGAAGTTCATAGAGGAGCAAAGATTGAAATGAAGTCTTCTTGTGTAAGTTGCGCGCCTATCTCTAAAGATGAACCTATAGAAGTTGTGATTAAATGGGATGATAAGTATGAGGAGAAGATGGTGCTAAATTTGAAATAGTAGAGAAATAGAAAAAGGCAGCAATCCCGCTGCCTTTTTTATTATTTTACAAATTGTAATTCTTTCGGGAATTTCGTTAAAATTTCTGATCCGTCTTTTGTGATGTAAATATCATCTTCAATACGAACGCCACCTACGTTTGGTACGTAAATACCTGGCTCGATTGTGAAGACCATACCTTCTTTTAATGGAGACTCGTTGCCAGCTTTTACATCTGGATATTCGTGTACGCTAATTCCAAGTCCGTGACCCAGGCGGTGTGGGAAGAAGTCACCGTAACCTGCATCTGCGATAACAGAACGAGCAGCGTTGTCGATTGCGCCAAGTGTAACACCTGGTTTACATGCTTCAACTGCTTGTAGTTGTCCAGCAAGTACAGTGTTGTAAATGCGAGTTTGCTCTTCAGAAATTTCACCGAATGCTACTGTACGTGTAATATCAGAGCAATAACCATCAATGATTACGCCTAAATCAAATAGTACGAAATCGCCGCGTTTCATTTTGTTTGCGCCAGGAATACCGTGTGGAAGAGCAGAGTTCGCACCTGCTAATACCATCGTATCAAATGACATTTTATGTATGCCTTTTGTTTTTAATTCGTGTTCAATAATTGCTAATACTTCTAGCTCGCTGCGGTTTTCTTTAATTGCATTTACACCAACTTCAACAGCATAGTCCGCCATTTTAGCTGCTTCGCGTAAAATAGAAAGTTCTTTTTCATCTTTAATTAAACGAAGTTCGCGAACTTTCTCCTCAGCTGATTTGAAAGCTGCATTTGGGAATAATTTCGTTAATTCTTCGTAGCGCTCTACGTTTAAATGTTCTTTTTCAATTGCAACTGCATTTGCATTGATGCCGCGGTCTTTAATTGCTTTTGCAATCATATCCCATGGTCTGTCAGTATCAGTAAATCCGATAATTTCATGTGCCCAGCCAGCGTTACGCGCTTGACCTTCTTCCATTTTAGGGCAAATTAAAATAGGTTCTTTTTCTTGGAATACAAACATACCAAGTAATCTTTCGTGTGGTTCACAGTGGAAGTTTGTCATGTAGAAGACGTTCGGTGTAGAAGTTAAGAACGCAGCTTCTACGTTTTTTTCTTTTAGCCATTGCATTAAATTTTCTAATCTAGCATTCATCGATTGGCACCCCCGAGATATTTAATTACAAATATAACTTTAACTCGGAAGAAAGTGTTATGACAAGTAAATAGATGTTAGAAAAGACAGGGAATTGAAAAATCATGTAGAATAAAAAGTGAGAATGTGAATAGGGGAGGAATGTAATAATGAAAGTATCTTATCATGGACATTCAGTTGTGAAAATTGAGGCGAATGAAAAAGTTATTTTAATTGACCCGTTTTTAACAGGTAATCCGAAAACAGATTTAAAAGCTGAAGATGTAAAAGTGGATGCAATCCTTTTATCGCATGGACACGGTGATCATGTTGGAGATACAGTAGAGCTTGCGAAGAAAAATAATGCAGTTGTTGTAGCGCCATTTGAACTAGCAACATTTTTAAGTTGGCAAGGTGTAAATACACACCCGATGCATATTGGTGGTTCACATGAATTTGACTTCGGAAAAGTGAAGTTTACACAAGCATTCCACGGCTCTAGTTATATTGATGAAGAAAATAAGACGATTACATATACAGGTATGCCAGCAGGTATTTTATTTACAGCAGAAGAGAGAACTGTATACCACGCAGGAGATACTGCACTATTCTCTGATATGAAGTTAATTGGGGAATTAAATAAAGTTGATCTAGCATTTTTACCAATTGGTGATAATTTCACAATGGGACCAGAAGATGCTGTACTAGCGGCAAAATGGATTAATGCGAAAACTGTTGTACCGATGCATTACAATACGTTCCCAGTTATTGAACAAGATCCATATCAATTTGTAGAAAAGCTACAAAATTGTACAGGGAAAGTATTAGAAGCTGGAGAAAGTATTACACTATAGAAAAGAAACCCTTCATTTGAAAAGAAAAGTGAAGGGTTTTTACGTGTGTAGGACAGCTTTTAATACTTGTATTTGTTTTGGTGATTCTTTTCTTTTGGTACGTGGCTGCTCAGGTGTTTCATTCAATTCCATTGTAACTTTTTTCCCATCTACGAAAGCTAAAAATACAGCACCTACAACCTCTAAAAGTTTTTTCATCATGTGTTCGCTCCTTTGTTTTATTTCTTGTCTTAATTGTATAGGTAATCAAGTGTGCGAACTATCGAATGAGATGACAATAGCATTACATTGTTGTAATAGAATGACTGGTGGAATGTAAGAGTCATTTTGTTATAAAAAAAATAGTACAGGTATGCAAAGAGAGAGTGTAACAGTTTTGAAAATATAGTATACTGAAAGTACAACACATGAAGAATTTAGGGAAAAGAAAGTATGGTGAAACCATTTGGCTACCAAGCATAACCAAATTTTAGAACATATTAATAGCCTGCCAGTAGGCCATAAAATTTCTGTAAGACAAATTGCGAAAGATTTGAGTGTAAGTGAAGGGACCGCTTACCGTGCAATTAAAGATGCAGAAAATAAAGGGTATGTTAGTACAATTGAACGTGTCGGAACAATTCGAATTGAACAAAAGAAGAAAGAGAATATCGAAAAACTGACATATGCAGAAGTCGTTAACATTGTCGACGGTCAAGTACTTGGAGGCAGAGAAGGACTACATAAAACGTTAAATAAATTCGTAATCGGGGCAATGAAATTAGAAGCGATGATGCGCTATACAGAAGCTGGGAACTTACTTATTGTCGGTAACCGTACGAACGCACATCAATTAGCGTTAGAAACTGGAGCCGCTGTATTAATTACGGGCGGATTTGATACGGAAGATCATGTGAAGAAATTAGCAGATGAATTAAAACTGCCGATTATTTCAAGTAGTTACGATACCTTTACAGTTGCAACGTTAATTAACCGTGCGATTTACGATCAGCTTATTAAGAAAGAAATTGTACTCGTTGAAGATATTTTAACGCCAATTGAAGAAACGTTATATTTAAAGCCAAATGATACAGTGCAGCAATGGCATGCCTATAATGAAGAGACGATGCACGGAAGGTATCCGATTGTTGATGAAAGTAACAAAGTGCTAGGAATCGTGACTTCAAAAGATATGATCGGTGTAGCGAAAGAAACACCAATTGATAAAGTGATGACAAAACACCCAATTACAGTGAACGGTAAAATGTCTGTCGCAGCTGCGGCACGTATGATGGTGTGGGAAGGTATTGAGTTACTTCCTGTTGTTGATGAAGGAAATAAACTACAAGGTATTATTAGCCGTCAAGATGTACTTCAGGCACTGCAAATGATTCAACGGCAGCCACAAGTTGGAGAAACCATTGATGATATTGTAACGAATCAATTTATGACGCCGAAAGAAGCGAAGAATGAGCATCTATATCAATTTTCGGTGACGCCGCAAATGACGAACTCAATCGGAACGTTATCGTACGGTGTATTTGCAACAATTGTGACAGAAGCGACAAATCGCGTCATTCGTGCGCAAAAGAAAAGCGATTTAATTGTTGAAAACTTAACGATTTATTTCGTAAAGCCGGTTCAAATTGATAATGTTGTATCTGTTCATCCGAAAGTATTAGAAATTGGGCGTAAATTTGGTAAGGTCGATGTAGAGGTGCATCATGAAGGTAATGTTGTTGGAAAGGCATTACTTATGGTGCAGTTAATCGATAAATAAAAAGATGGAACAAATCGTTTTGATTTGTTCCATCTTTTTTTGTTGTTTTAAATTTGAAAGGCATGATTTTAGATGGGAGTTTTAGTGAAATATGTATGGAGTGGAGTGGAAAAGTAACGTAAGAAAAGACAGAATAGTAATTCAATTTGGTTGTATATTGTGTTATGATTATATTGTAAGAAAATGGATTTCTGAAAGGTGGTATGCATTATGTCGTCAGCCGTACTCTTTTTTGGTAGTATCGCACTATTTTACTTTCTTGTAATGATACCGATCCAATATTTATATTTACAAGGTTTACATGAAAAAAAGGAAAAGACAGGATTATCTCAGCGAGAGCTATATGAAAAAATGTCTTTTGGAGAAGAACAACTACATTTTCATGTACAAGGTAACCCATTTAATATACCATCTGCGTTTGTTGCATATATGATTTTGAAAGTTAAGGGACGTAAAAAAGCATCACAATATTGATGCTTTTTTATGTTGCTTCATAGACTTCGGCTTCTTTAACTGCTAATGGCAAGAAATGTTTGTATTGGCGAAACCCGTTAAATACACTTGCACTACCAAATAGAACGAATAAAACACCAACGATAATACGAGCGGTTGAAAGTTCTAAAAAGAATTGGTTTATCCCGAAAAATAAAACGAATGAACCGAGTGCCATTGCGGATTTTCCTGAGAGCCAACCTTTCTCCATTGGGCGGTTTGTACGAAAGTATTTTGTTTTGTAAAAGAGGTACAACATAAATGAGACGATAATACAGAAGACTAATACTGGCATAGTGAACACTCCCATCGCTTTGTGAAAAATAATAGAAAAGAAAAAGAAATATCTAAACTTTCTAACTTTTATTATAAAGCAATTGTTCGCATGTATGAAATACTTTCCGTTATAATGGAGGATAAAGTGAAGAAGTTGATTAAAAAGGAGATTATACATATGCATGAGCAAATTTTAGGAGCAATTAAAGAGTTTGATACAATTATTATTCATCGCCACGTGCGTCCGGACCCAGATGCGTTAGGTTCACAGGGTGGTCTTGGTACAATTCTACAAGAATCGTTTCCAGAGAAAAATATTTATACGGTTGGGTACAATGAACCGTCACTAGCATACTTACGAGTAATGGATGATATTGAAGATAGTGTATACGAAAATGCGCTTGTTATTGTTTGTGATACTGCGAATCAAGAACGGGTTGACGATCAACGCTATACAAAAGGGAAGATGTTAATTAAAATTGATCATCATCCAAATGAAGATCCATATGGAGATATTACGTGGGTAGACACGACAGCGAGTTCTACAAGTGAAATGATTTATGAGTTTTATAACTATGGAAAAGATAAAGGATTAAAAATAACAAAAGAAGCAGCTCGCCTTATTTTAGCAGGAATTGTTGGAGATACAGGTCGTTTCTTATTCCCAAATACGACAGCAAAAACACTTCGTTACGTAAGTGAGCTTGTTGATATGGGTGTGAAATTCACAGATTTATACAATGAAATGTATAAGACAAAAGAAAAAATTGCTCGTTTAAACGGTTATATTTTACAAAACTTTACGATGGTAGAAGAAGGAGCAGCTTACATTAAATTAACGAAAGAAGTATTAGAAGAGTTTGATGTACTTCCTTCTGAAGCATCTGGTGTTGTTGGAGCGCTTGGCAATATTGATGGATTAAAGGCGTGGGTTCTATTTTTAGAGGAAGATGACGTAATTCGTGTTCGTCTTCGTTCAAAAGGACCAGTTATAAACAAATTGGCAATGCAATATAACGGCGGAGGGCATCCGATGGCTTCTGGTGCCAAGGCATCTTCTTGGGAAGAAGCGGATCGTCTTTTTGCTGATTTACGTGAGATTTGTAAATAAAAGACTATATGTTAGAACGAAAAGAAGGAGCGGCGCTAAAGCCCTCCTTCTTTATTTTTCTTTCTCTATAGTAATGCTAATTTCAAGCACTGTATCAAAAGATATTGTATCGACTTTAAAACGGTATAGGCGATCGTAATGTTTGTATGTTTTATTTTCGATTACCTTTTTTAGTAGGTCTTTATTTTTTGCGATACTTTGAATGTTTTTCGTTAAAAGATGCTGGAGATCATTATGAATAGATGTAGTCATATTTTCGAGTGTAAGATTGTCTAAATCGTATTTTTCTCGATTGATAAGTTTTATTTTAATCTCTTGAATGGTTAAGAGCCGTTTATTTTCAGTGTTCAATTTTTCTTGATCTTCGAGAAGGACGTGGAGCTTTGCTTCTTGTTTTTCTATAATTTCTCTTTGTTCTGCTATTTTACTAGCTTGTTCTTGTTGAAAAACACCGTATATGTACAAAAAAATAAACCAGCTCAACACGCCTCCAACAGCAGCACCAGCTAATACTAAGTACCATCTTTTTGCTGTATTGGCACTTGGTACTCTCATACATGTTCCTGCGTTAGCCATTTAATAATAATGAGACCTGTTTGCATACCACCAGTTGCGAAAAAAATAAGGAGAATTTGTTTTACGATATCTTTCATATCTCCGCCAAAGAAACTTCTTTCAAAGCTATAAAAGGTATCGAATGTTCCGCCGATTGCTGCAACGAGTGCCCAAATTCTTAAATTTTGGGCGAATTGATTAATGTAAGTTAGAGCTGGTTTTCCGATAAGAAACGCACCAAATCCACCAATTAATGAACCGCCAAGTATAACCCCAAAGGCAATAAAATAACTAATAATAAGCAGAGAGAAAAAAGTATGTTCTCTTACATCCATCGTCATTCCCCTTTCTTCTTCATATATATGGACAAAGTATAAGAAGTATGTTTTGATTTCCGCTTTCCTCATCACCTATAATAAAAGTAGTCAAATAGGTAAAGAGAGGGTACAACAGTGAAGTTTGTGCATTTACAATGTCAAACCGTTTTTAGTTTATTAAAAAGTGCTTGTAAAATTGATGAGCTTGTAGTCAGGGCGAAAGAACTTGGTTTTTCATCGCTAGCTATTACGGATGAAAATGTTATGTATGGTGTTATTCCGTTTTATAAAGCATGTAAGAAACATGGTATACAGCCTGTTATTGGATTAACCGCTTCTATTTTTAGTGAAGAAGAAGAAAGGTCTTATCCGCTTGTATTACTTGCTGAGAATGAAATAGGCTACCAAAATTTATTAAAGATTTCTAGCAGTATTATGACAAAGTCCAAAGAAGGTATTCCTAAGAAGTGGCTTGCGCATTATGCGAAAGGATTAATTGCTATTTCGCCAGGTAAAGATGGCGAAATTGAGCAATTATTACTAGAAGACAATGAGAGTCAGGCTGAAGAAGTAGCTCGCACGTATCAAAATATGTTCGGCCATTTTTATATGAGTTTGCAGCATCATGCAATTCAAGATGAGTTGCTTTTACAAGAGAAACTACCTGAATTTATTAGTAGGGTTAATATTCCAGTCGTTGCAACAAATGATGTGCGCTATATCAATCAAAGTGACGCGCTTGTTCACGAATGTTTACTATCTGTTGAAAGTGGAACGAAAATGACTGATCCAGATAGGCCGAGGCTGAAAACAGATCAGTATTATTTAAAGTCATCGGATGAAATGGAAGCACTATTTTCCCATGCGCCGGAAGCAATCCAAAATACAATAAAAATTGCAGAGCGTTGCCAAGTAGAAATACCGTTCCATGTAAATCAACTTCCGAAGTTTCCTGTTCCGTCTAATGAAACGAGTGATATATACTTGCGTCGTGTTTGTGAAGAAGGTTTGCGGAAACGATATGGTGAACCGAAAGAAGTGCATATAAAGCGTTTGGATCATGAATTAAATGTTATTTCTCGTATGGGATTTAGTGATTATTTCCTCATCGTATGGGATTTTATGAAGTATGCACATGAAAATCATATTCTAACAGGACCAGGTCGTGGATCGGCAGCTGGTTCACTCGTTTCATACGTTTTAGAAATTACAGATATTGATCCAATTGAATACGATCTATTATTTGAAAGGTTTTTAAATCCTGAACGTGTGACGCTTCCTGATATTGATATTGATTTTCCAGACGTAAGACGTGATGAGATGATTCGCTATGTGAAAGATAAATACGGTCAGCTCCGTGTTGCGCAAATTGTAACGTTTGGTACGCTTGCAGCAAAAGCGGCAATTAGAGACATTGCCCGCGTAATGGGGCTTCCGCCGCGAGATATTGATATATTTTCAAAACTTATCCCATCAAAGCTTGGTATAACGTTAAAAGATGCATATGAAGAATCACAATCACTTCGTGAGTTTATACAAGGGAATCTTTTGCATGAGCGTGTGTTTGAAATCGCAAAACGTGTAGAAGGTTTACCACGTCATACGTCTATTCATGCGGCTGGTGTTATTATGAGTCAAGAACCGCTAACAGGCAGTGTAGCAATTCAAGAAGGACATAACGATGTTTATGTTACGCAATATCCAGCCGATGCGCTAGAAGAACTTGGGTTGCTTAAGATGGACTTTTTAGGATTACGTAATTTAACGTTACTTGAAAATATTATAAAATTTATCGCGAACAAAACTGGGAAAGAAATCGATATAAGAAACTTACCTCTTCAAGATGAAAAGACATTCCAATTATTAGGGAGAGGAGATACAACAGGTGTATTCCAGCTTGAGTCAGGCGGTATGCGAAATGTACTTCGCGGGTTAAAACCGAATGAGTTTGAAGATATCGTAGCTGTTAACTCGTTATACAGACCAGGACCGATGGAACAGATACCGACTTTTATTGAATCGAAACATGGAAAAAGAAAAATCGAATATTTACATCCGGATTTAAAGCCAATTTTAGAAAGAACATACGGCGTCATTGTATACCAAGAACAAATTATGCAAATTGCATCGAAGTTAGCAGGGTTTTCGCTTGGAGAAGCAGATTTACTGCGCCGTGCAGTGAGTAAAAAAAATCGTGATATTTTAGATCAGGAACGTAAGCATTTCGTCCAGGGATGTTTGCGAAATGGATATGATGAGACGTCTGCTGAAAAAATTTATGATTTAATTGTAAGATTTGCGAATTACGGTTTTAACCGAAGTCACGCTGTAGCTTACAGTATGATCGGATATCAGCTTGCCTATTTGAAAGCGAACTATACGCTGGAATTTATGACGGCATTATTATCAAGCGCAATTGGAAATGAAGATAAAATTGTACAGTATATACGAGAAACGAAGCGGAAAGGTTTTCACGTTTTGCCGCCGTCTCTTCAGAGAAGTGGTTATAACTTCCAAATAGAAGGGAATGCGATACGTTACAGTTTACTTTCGATCCGAAATATTGGAATGGCTACAGTGACGGCATTATTAGAAGAACGAGAGAAAAAAATGTTCGAAGATTTATTTGAATTTTGTCTCCGTATGCCGTCAAAGTTCGTAACGGAGCGTAATTTAGAAGCTTTCGTCTGGTCGGGATGTTTTGATGATTTTGGTGTTTCGAGAACGAATTTATGGAAAAGTATTAAAGGGGCGTTAGAGTACGCGAATCTCGCACGTGATTTAGGAGATGCTGTTCCAAAATCAAAATATGTACAAGGAGAAGAGCTATCTTTTATTGAACAACTAAATAAAGAGAAAGAAGTACTTGGCTTTTATTTATCAAGTTATCCGACAGCGCAATATGTGAAGTTAGCAAAAGAATTAGAAATTCCATCTCTCGCTCAGGCGATGCGACACAAGAAAAAAGTACAAAGAGCTATTGTGTATATAACAAGTGTTAGAGTGATTCGTACGAAAAAGTTTCAAAAGATGGCATTTATTACATTCTGTGATCAAAATGATGAAATGGAAGCGGTCCTCTTCCCGGAAACGTATATACATTTCTCGGATAAGTTGCAAGAAGGAGCAATTGTTTTAGTTGACGGTACGATTGAGCTAAGAAATCATAAGCTGCAATGGATTGTAAATGGACTATATCCGCTAGAGGAAATGGATGTTTATGAAGAAAAGAAAGACGCATCTGTTTACGTGAAATTGCCATCTCAGTATGAGAAAAAGCTTTTAAATCGGGTTACGAAAATATTGTTCGACTATTCAGGTTTTGCGAAAGTACTAATTTATTATGAAAAGGAACATAAAATGGTACAATTATCTCGGAGTTTATCGATTCATCCAAGTGAAGAATGTTTAGGAGCACTTCGTGAAATTGTCGGGGAAGAAAATGTAGTTGTGAAAATATAATGGACAATTTCCCTACACTTCGATTATTATAGTAGTAGTGTTCGTGGTCAGACCACTTGGAGAAATTGATATCAGCAAGAATAATTTGAGGAGAGTGGATAGTTTGTCAACACTTCGTGAAGAAGCACTTCACATGCATAAAGTGCATCAAGGAAAATTAGAAACTGTATCAAAAGTAAAAGTAGAAAATGCAAAAGATTTAAGTCTTGCATATTCTCCAGGGGTTGCAGAACCTTGTAAAGAAATTTATGACGATAAAAGTAAGGTATATGAATATACGATGAAGGGAAATATGGTAGCAGTTGTGACAGATGGAACAGCTGTACTTGGTCTTGGTAACATTGGACCTGAAGCATCTCTTCCAGTAATGGAAGGTAAAGCTGTATTATTCAAGAGCTTTGCTGGTGTAGATGCATTCCCAATTGCCTTAAATACAAACGATGTAGATAAAATTGTTGAAACTGTAAAATTAATGGAGCCAACTTTTGGCGGCGTTAACTTAGAAGATATCGCAGCACCAAACTGCTTCATTATTGAAGAGCGTTTGAAAAAAGAAACAAATATTCCTATCTTCCATGATGATCAACACGGAACAGCTATTGTAACAGTAGCAGGTCTTGTAAATGCACTGAAATTAGTTGGAAAGAAAATGTCTGACATTAAAGTTGTCGCAAATGGCGCAGGTGCAGCAGGTATTGCAATTATTAAACTTTTATATCGCTATGGTGTACGCGACATTATTATGTGTGACCGTAAAGGGGCAATCTATGATGGTCGTCCTACAGGTATGAATCCGGTGAAGGATGAAGTTGCAAAATATACAAATAAGAATCGTATAGAAGGTTCTTTAGCTGATGTTGTACAAGGTGCAGACGTATTCATTGGTGTATCTGCAGAAGGTGCATTAACAGAAGAGATGGTTCGTACAATGAATGACGATGCGATTATTTTTGCAATGGCGAATCCAGTTCCAGAAATTATGCCAGAATTGGCAAAAGCAGCGGGCGCAGCTGTTGTTGGAACAGGTCGTTCTGATTTCCCGAACCAAGTAAATAATGTACTGGCGTTCCCTGGTATTTTCCGCGGTGCACTTGACGTACATGCGACACAAATTAACGAAGAAATGAAGATGGCAGCTGTACAGGCTATTGCTGAGCTTGTAGCAGAAGATGAGTTAAATGCAGACTATATCATTCCGGCACCATTTGACGCGCGTGTAGCGCCTCAAGTAGCGGCTTACGTTGCAAAAGCAGCAATGGAGACAGGAGTAGCTCGCCGTCAAGTAGATCCAAATGAGATCGCTGAAAAAACAAAACAATTAGCGCTGATTGGTAAAGAATAAGCGAGGAAATTCCATTGACATCATCAAATACAAAAGTATATCTCGAAATTGTAAAAAAAATCCGTTCCATTATGGAAGAGGATGGATTGGTGGCGGGGGATCGTTTGCCGTCTGAGCGTGAGTTAAGTTCACGCTTAAACGTAGGACGTTCCTCTGTAAGAGAAGCATTGCGTGCTTTAGAACTGGTAGGATTGATTGAAACGAGACGTGGTGAAGGGACTTTTATTCGAAACTTTTATGATAACGGTCTTGTACAATTAATTGCTCCGTTCTTATTGCAAGATGAGAAAACAATTCGTGATTTATTACAAACGAAACGATTACTCGAGAAAGATATGATTCGAATTGTATGTAATTTACCGAAAGAAACATTTTCTAAAGTGCTAAGTAAATTACACCAAGTACTTGAAGGAAATGAAAACTCAATCCCAACGCTTCATCAAACGTTCTTTAAAACACTTATTGAACAAGTCGATAATTATTTACTATATCGCATTTGGATGATCGTAAATGATTACGTATCAACGCTTTCTTGTAAAGTTTCAAGAGATTCTATCGATATGTATAGAAAGCTTTACGCTACTTTGGAAGAAAAACAAGAAAATGATGCACTAAAAATTTACGATGAATTAGTAGAGAATATACAGTTTCACTCGTAATGTATAAAATTTGTCGAAATGACCATGACACGTTATGACAAACATTCTACCGCGTAGCGGTTAAAGTTAAACGTAAAGAGTGAGGTTATTAGACAGATTGAGAAGATAAGGCTAACATCAAACTTTGGTGTTAGCCCCATTTTCTTCTTACGCTAACCTTAGCTCTCAACGAAGGGGGTCAAATTGTGCTAAGAGATTTATTCGTGAAAAAGAAAAAGTACGCTGCAATACCTTCAGAACAAGTACGAAAAGATGTGCCAGATGGCGTTATGACAAAATGTCCGGAATGTAAAAAAATCATGTATACGAAAGAACTTCTAAAAAATTTAAAAGTATGTGTGAATTGTGGATATCATCATCCTATGAATGCATGGGAACGTCTTGATAGTATATTGGACGAAGGGTCATTCCGTGAGTATGACAAAGAAATGGTTTCATTAAATCCACTCGAGTTTCCAGGTTATGAAGAGAAACTAGAGAGCGATCGTAAGAAGACTGAATTGAACGAAGCGGTTGTAACTGGTGAAGGAACAATTGATGACATGCTTGTTGTTGTTGCAGTAATGGATTCTCGTTTTCGAATGGGGAGCATGGGCTCTGTAGTAGGAGAAAAAATCGCCCGTGCGGTTGAAAAGGCGTACGACTTACAAGTTCCATTTATTATCTTTACTGCTTCGGGTGGTGCCCGTATGCAAGAAGGTATATTAAGTTTAATGCAAATGGCAAAAACAAGCGTAGCTTTGAAAAAGCATAGTAATGCAGGAGGATTATTTATTTCTGTTATGACTCACCCAACGACGGGCGGGGTTTCAGCGAGTTTCGCTTCACTTGGTGATTATAATCTTGCAGAACCAGGTGCACTTATCGGATTTGCTGGTAGACGTGTAATTGAACAAACGGTGCGTGAGAAACTACCGGAAGATTTCCAAACGGCAGAATTCTTACTAGATCATGGTCAATTAGATGCGGTGGTGCATCGTGATGATATGAGAGAATCGCTTCGTAAGATTTTAGAAGTTCATCAAGGAGGGGAAGTGGCTGTATGGCAGAGCTAGAATTTGAAAAACCAGTTGTTGAGCTAAGAAATAAGATTCGTGAACTGAAAGACTATACGAAAAACAGCCAGATGGACTTCAGTGAGGAGATTCGTATTTTGGAAGAAAAGCTAGAAAATTTAGAGGAAGATATATACGGCAATCTAAAAGTATGGGACCGTGTTCAAATTGCTCGTCATGCAGAACGACCGACAACGCTCGATTATATTGAGCACTTATTTACTGATTTTTTCGAATGTCATGGAGATCGTCTATTTGGCGATGATGCAGCGATTGTCGGCGGTATTGCGAAATATAAAGGGATGCCTGTAACTGTAATTGGGCATCAGCGCGGAAAAGATACGAAAGAAAATATTCGCCGTAACTTTGGAATGCCTCATCCAGAAGGATATCGAAAAGCACTGCGTCTCATGAAACAAGCGGAAAAGTTTAATCGTCCTATTATTTGTTTCATCGATACGAAGGGAGCTTATCCTGGTAAAGCAGCTGAAGAACGTGGACAAAGTGAAGCTATTGCCCGCAACCTATTTGAGATGGCAGGTTTAACGGTACCAGTTATTTGTATCGTTATCGGTGAAGGCGGTAGTGGTGGTGCGCTAGGCCTTGGAGTAGGAGATTACATTCATATGCTAGAAAATTCCACTTATTCTGTTATTACACCAGAGGGTGCAGCGGCAATTCTTTGGAAAGATGCAGGAAAAGCAAAGGAAGCTGCAGAGGCAATGAAAATTACAGCAGCAGATTTGAAAGAATTAGGTGTAATTGATGAAATTATTCCAGAGACAAAAGGTGGAGCTCACCGTAATATTTTGAAACAGTCAGAAAATATAGACTTAATAATTAGAAAAACTTTTGAACAATTAAACGGAATTTCGAAAGATGAATTAATCGAAAAACGTTATGAAAAATATATGAAAATTGGGCAAGTTTCGTTTTCAAACGCTTCCATTGGGATAAAATAAGAAAAGCGTGCGTTCCTCTTCGCGAATGCACGTTTTTATTATGAAAAGACACATCTTCTCCATTGTGTTTTTATATTTTTTCGTGTTATTTTATTATAAGGCAAATAATCTTTATGAGGTGAGTACAAATGAAACGTATTGGTGTATTAACAAGTGGTGGAGATTCACCTGGTATGAATGCTGCCATTCGTGCAGTTGTTCGTAAAGCGATTTTCCATGATATTGAAGTATATGGTATTTACCATGGATACGCTGGATTAATTTCTGGTCACATTGAAAAATTAGAACTTGGTTCTGTTGGCGATATTATCCACCGCGGTGGTACGAAATTATATACAGCAAGATGTCCTGAGTTTAAAGACCCAGAAGTACGACTAAAAGGTATCGAGCAATTAAAGAAACATGGTATCGAAGGACTTGTTGTTATTGGTGGAGATGGTTCTTACCAAGGCGCTAAAAAATTAACTGAACAAGGATTCCCATGTGTTGGTGTACCAGGTACAATCGACAATGATATCCCTGGAACAGACTTCACAATTGGTTTCGATACAGCTTTAAACACTGTTATTGATGCAATTGATAAAATCCGTGATACAGCTACATCTCATGAACGTACATATGTTATCGAAGTAATGGGACGTCATGCTGGAGATATCGCATTATGGGCTGGTTTAGCTGATGGTGCAGAAACAATCTTAATTCCAGAAGAAGAGTATGACATGGATGATGTAATCGCTCGTCTAAAACGTGGTAGCGAACGTGGTAAAAAACACAGTATTATCATTGTAGCTGAAGGTGTTGGAAGTGCAATTGACATCGGTAAGCACATTGAAGAAGCAACAAACTTTGATACTCGTGTAACTGTATTAGGTCACGTACAACGTGGTGGATCACCAAGTGCACAAGACCGTGTATTAGCAAGTCGTCTTGGTGCAAGAGCAGTTGAGTTGTTAATTGCTGGTAAAGGTGGACGTTGTGTAGGTATTCAAGATAATAAACTTGTTGATCATGACATTATCGAAGCGTTAGCTCAAAAGCATACAATCGATAAAGATATGTATCAATTATCTAAAGAATTATCCATCTAATCGGCGTAATGTCAGATATTTGGGAACGGTTTCATAATTTTCGGAGGTGCAATATGCGTAAAACTAAAATTGTATGTACTATAGGTCCTGCTAGTGAAAGTATTGAAAAATTAGAGCAATTAATCGAAGCAGGTATGAACGTTGCTCGTTTAAACTTCTCTCATGGTAGCCATGAAGAGCACGGAGCTCGTATTAAAAACATTCGTGAAGCTTCAAAGAAAACTGGTAAAACAGTTGGTATCTTACTTGATACAAAAGGTCCAGAAATCCGTACTCACGACTTCGTAGACGGACAAGCTGAGCTTGTAACAGGTGCAGAGGTAGTTCTTTCTACTGAGCAAGTATTAGGTACTGCAGAGAAGTTCTCTGTATCTTATGCTGGTCTTTATGACGATGTAGACCCGGGTTCTCGTATTCTAATCGATGACGGTCTTATCGAACTAGAAGTAATCGAAAAAGCTGATGGAAACATCCGTACAAAAGTTCTTAACAGCGGAACTGTAAAAAATAAAAAAGGTGTTAACGTACCAAACGTAAGCATTAAGCTTCCTGGTATCACTGAAAAAGACGTAAAAGATATCATCTTCGGTATCGAGCAAAAAGTTGATTTCATTGCAGCTTCATTCGTACGTAAAGCGTCTGACGTATTAGAAATCCGTGAATTATTAGAAGAGTATAACGCTCAATACATCCAAATCGTACCAAAAATCGAAAACCAAGAAGGTATCGACAACATCGATTCAATCTTAGAAGTTTCTGACGGTTTAATGGTAGCTCGTGGTGATATGGGTGTAGAAATTCCACCAGAAGAAGTACCGTTAGTACAAAAACGTCTAATTAAAAAATGTAACGTGTTAGGTAAACCGGTTATTACTGCAACACAAATGTTAGATTCTATGCAACGTAACCCACGTCCAACTCGTGCGGAAGCAAGTGACGTAGCTAACGCAATCTTCGATGGTACAGATGCAATCATGCTTTCAGGTGAAACAGCTGCTGGACAATACCCAGTAGAAGCGGTAACAATGATGGCTAACATTGCGGTACGTGTTGAAAAATCATTACAATATGAAGATATGTTCAAAAAACGTATTAAAGAGTTCACTCCAACAATTACAGATGCAATTAGCCAATCTGTTGCGCATACAGCACTTGCTCTTGATGTAGCTGCAATCGTAGCTCCAACAGAAAGTGGATATACTGCGAAAATGATCTCTAAATACCGTCCAAAATCTCCAATCGTAGCTGTAACATCTGACGAGCAAGTAGGACGTCGTCTTGCACTTGTTTGGGGTGTACAAGCATTTATGGCTGAGAAGCGCGCAGCTTCAACTGACGAAATGTTAGATACAGCAATTCAAACAGGTATGGATGCGGGTCTAATCGGACTTGGAGATACTGTAGTGATTACTGCGGGTGTTCCAGTTGCTGAAACTGGTACAACAAACTTAATGAAAATCCACGTTGTTGGTGAAGAAATTGCTAAAGGACAAGGAATTGGTCGTAAAGCTGCAAAAGGTAAAGTAGTTGTAGTAAAAACAGCTGCTGAAGCTGTAGCGAACGTAAACGAAGGTGATATCCTTGTTACAACAAGCACTGATAAAGATATGATTCCTGCAATCGAAAAAGCTGCGGCTTTAGTTGTAGAAGAAGGTGGCTTAACAAGCCATGCAGCTGTTGTAGGCGTATCAATCGGTATTCCTGTTATCGTTGGTGTAAACGGCGTAACAGCAACTTTAAAAAATGGCCAAGAAGTAACAGTTGATGCAGCACGCGGAATTGTTTATAATGGACATGCGGAAGTGCTATAAGTAATACGGAGAGAAGGATTGGAGTCCTTCTCTTTTTTTTACACAAAAACGAGATAGAATTAGCTTAAAGCGCCTAGAATTGCTTTTAAAAGCTGTTTGTTATGTGTTTTAATATGAAAGAGTATCTATATTTCATATGATGTATATAGGCGTTGTGAGGACGTTAAAAGTGAGTTGTGAGAGAGGTGTAGAACTATGAAGTGGTTACTATTCTTGTTTATTTTAATACCGGCGATTGAGATTACGGTCTTAATTGGATCAAGTCATGTAATAGGTTTATGGTCTACGTTCGCTATGATTGTATTTACAGGTGTTGTAGGTGTGTATTTGGCGAAAAGACAAGGGTTTAAAGTGCTTGGAGAGATTCAATCTAAGTTGAATAGAGGGGAAATGCCAGGTGAGGCGGTACTAGATGGTATTTTTGTATTTGTAGGAGGTATTCTCTTAGTGCTTCCTGGGTATGTGACCGATGTGCTAGGGTTTATCTGCGTGATCCCTATTACGAGAGCTTTATTGAAGCCGCTTGTTATGAAGTGGATGGAATGGAAATTTAGAAAGAACTCTACTATTATTATTCAGAAATAGCACTTAGATTGTAGAAATCTAAGTGCTATTTTTTTGTATTGTAAGAGGAGAGGAACTTTCTGATTGAAGCTTTGCTTTACCTCGCTATTTGTGGGGTGAAATTTCTATCTCAAAGCTGGGCTGCTCGTAAGCGTCTGATGTGGGGCGAATGATGAGTGGGGATGAACAAAACGTTCGCTTATTATATGTGCTATATAATTTTCGTTTGAACTCTTGTGTGTACTTCGATTAAACTTGTGATTTTTTAGTGCTATTAATTTAGATGAATAAGATGGAGGGAAACGCTGCTGAATTAAAGTTTTGCTTTCTTATATAAAGGAACGATTGGTGTAAAAAATTCATATAAAAAGGCGGAGATTGTTAGTTGAAGTCTTGTTTTATGCTATTTTGTATATTTATTCATTTACATAAAAAGTAATAAATGTAAATGATAATTATAAAATAAATAGAATAAATATGTAAAAACACCACGAAATATGCGTTTTTCATGCAAAAAAACAAGAGAATTATCTTTTCTGAGTGCAATTCTCTTGTTTTATGTAATGAGTATGAAAAATAAGTACAAGGAATAATCAGTGGGAAATTCCCACTGATTACATGTAAGTTTTTTGTTGTGTATGAATTAGAAACTATTATTTTGAAGGTGAACCTTTAATATATTTCCACAAGTCATGGAAGACATTAGCTTTGTGTAATGTATTAAGTAGTACTAAGGTGACTGGGCCGATGATTAATCCTAAAAAGCCAAAAAGTTTAAAGCCGACAAATAGAGCGACGAGTGTTGCTAATGGATCGAGACCGATGTTAGATGAAAGTACTTTCGGCTCCATAATTTGTCTTTGGACAATCACGACGATGTATAAAATGAGAAGACCAATGGCGAATGCGGTATCGCCAGTGAAAAATACGTATATAACCCATGGAACGAAGACTGCGCCTGTTCCTAAGTATGGTAGTAAATCTACAACTCCTGTAATAATCGCAATAGTAATGGCGTATGGTACGCGTAATATTAAAAGTCCGATTAGTACAATGACGGTTGTCATAGATACGAGTGTAAGTTGTGCTTTCACAAAACCAAACAAAGCTTTTCTTAAGTCGACAAAAATAGTTTTTCCATAGCCATGTACACGATTCGGTAGCAATTTTCTTGCTTTCTGAGCAAGACGGTGCCAATCGTAACTAATGAAGAAAGTGGCTAATAAAATGAATACAAGAACAGTTAAAGTTGTTGGCAGTGCACTAATGAAATTCGTTAACCCGCTTATAATGGCGGTTAAAAGTTCTTTCATTTGTGTTGTTGCTTCTGTTCCTAAGTTTTGAATGTTTTGTGTAATTGTATAGCGCTGTGGTTCTCCAAGATGATTAAATTTAGAGATTAAATCATCGTAGAGAGGCATAATATGATTAAGTGCAAATTGCTGAGCGAATGTAACGATATCTGGAAACTTTACTGTAACAAGTTGTAGTAAGTATGTTGTGGCAGATATTGCTTCAGTCACAAGATATGTAACAAGTCCAACGATAGCTCCAAATACGAGAATTAAGCTAACGAGTACTGCTAGTGCGCGAGGAAATTGTAGTTTTTGATTAAGGAAATTGACGACAGGATTAATCAAATAAGCAAATGCAAAAGCGATAATAAAAGGATAGATAAGCCCTGACATGTATAGTAATACATAGAACCCAGCTACCGTTGCTACAATGACAAATATGAGTCGCAATATCATATATAGTAAGTTTCGGTTCAAAGATGTATACCTCCCATTCCAATTTGGATTATCCTAATTCGTTCAACTTATAACGAGTGTGCTCCACTGATTAAAGTTTCACTTTACCCCGCATTAACGGGCAGTAAATCTCCTACCCGAAGTGCGGCTGGATCAAAGGAGTTAGCTGGAGATAAACTGCCCGTAAAAGCCCGATTGGTGAAGGCTAATAATCAGTGGAAAATGCCCCACTGATTAAAGTTTCACTTTATGTTATAGTGGAATGATGGATTTTTCCTGCTTTTTCAGTATATGAGTGACTGTGAAAGCTTGGTGTTGATGCTTCTACTATATGGTAAAAACTTCATTTTCTCTTCTTTTTATTTTACCTGTTTCTAATTAGAAAAGAAAGAAGAGACGCCCGTTTTTTAAAATGTATACATGCTTAAATTTTGATGGTGAAAGTCTCAGTTTGTCATTTTAAAATACATAAAAAATGAAGTGATTCATGTTGAATAGGCATCGATATAGCATGTATAACGATAGGTTTAAAGGTATTTTTGTTTGGAAATGAGTTCATTATTTTCAGAAAGGAAGTGCAAACATGATTAGTCAGTCAACGTTATTTTTATTCATACTACTTATTATAGGACTTATTGCTAAAAACCAATCGCTTACTGTAGCTATTGGCGTGTTATTTTTATTGAAGTTTACGTTTTTAGGAGATAGGGTCTTTCCTTATTTACAAACGAAAGGAATTAACCTAGGTGTAACGGTCATTACAATAGCGGTGCTCGTACCGATTGCGACAGGGGAAATAGGTTTTAAACAACTTGGAGAAGCGGCGAAATCTTATTATGCGTGGATTGCTTTAGCTTCAGGTGTAGCGGTCGCTTTGTTAGCGAAAGGCGGCGTACAATTGTTGACGACGGATCCTCACATTACAACTGCGCTTGTTTTTGGGACAATTATAGCGGTTGCGCTATTTAATGGGGTTGCTGTTGGTCCGTTAATTGGGGCTGGAATTGCCTATGCGGTTATGAGTATTATACAGATGTTTAAATAAGGAATTTTATAGTAATATAAAATTTTTGAATTCTTTCTGTTCACAAAAGTCAGATAATTGTTTATAATAGGATTAGAAACTTTGAAAAGTTACATAACAGCAGAGACTTTACACCAGATAAAATAAAAACAACATAAAACAATTTTATAATGATATTGTTTTATGTTGTTTTTATCATAAAACTCTTCGGAATGTATTTTCCTCACTAACTTGTTGTTTTGAGCGTGAGGATTCGGGGAGACATTCACGCTCATGCTTTCCATGTAAACAATGGACAATAAGAGGGGAACATCGCAACAAATTTGCATGATCGTGCATTTTGCTTGCCTAAAGAGTGAACGGGCGTTCATAATTCATAAGGGGAGCAAATAGATATAAGGAGCAAGGTTGGGAGAATTTTCAGGAAAAGGAGAGAATGTCATGACTGTTATTCGAGGTTTAGAAGGGGTAGTAGCAACAACATCATCTGTGAGCTCTATTATTGATGATACATTAACTTATGTTGGGTATAATATTGATGATTTAGCTGAGAATGCTACGTTTGAAGAAGTAGTGTACTTATTATGGCACCGCAAGCTTCCTAATGAAAAAGAACTAGCGGAATTTAATGAAATTGTATCTGAATACTATAAAGTTCCAGGTGAGATTTTAACATATTTGAAACAAGTAGATTTAAAAATTGCACATCCGATGTCTGTTTTACGAACTGCAATTTCCATGCTATCATTATACGATGAGAGCGCTGAAATTATGGATGAAAAGTCCAATTATTTGAAAGCGGTTAAATTACAGGCGCAAGTCGGAACTTTAGTTGCTGCTTACGCGAGAATCCGTAAAGGTTTAGATATTGTTGAGCCAAGAAAGGATTTATCATTAGCTGCAAACTTCTTGTACATGTTAAATAATCGCGAGCCAAATGAAGTTGAAATTGAAGCTTTTGATAAGGCGCTTGTACTTCATGCAGATCATGAGTTAAACGCTTCTACATTTACTGCACGTGTTTGCGTAGCTACACTTTCAGATGTATATTCTGGTATTACAGCAGCAATCGGTGCATTAAAAGGTCCTCTTCACGGTGGGGCAAATGAAAATGTAATGAAGATGTTAACTGAGATTGGTGAAGAAGAAAATGTAGAGTCATATATTCATAATGCTCTTCAAAATAAAGTGAAAATCATGGGCTTTGGCCACCGTGTGTATGAGCAGGGTGATCCACGTGCAAAACACTTACGTGAAATGTCTAAGAGATTATGCGTGCTTTTAGGAGAAGAGAAATGGTATAATATGTCTATCAAAATTGAAGACATTGTAACAAAAGAAAAAGGTCTTCCACCAAATGTTGATTTCTATTCAGCTTCTGTATACCATTGTTTAGGAATTGACCATGACTTATTTACACCTATTTTTGCAATTAGCCGTATGTCAGGCTGGTTAGCTCATATTCTAGAACAATATGAAAACAACCGTTTAATTCGTCCGCGTGCTGATTATAATGGACCAACGCATCAAGTGTATGTTCCAATTGCACAACGATAAGCGAATAACACTATTTTGATAGTGAAAATACGCTTTCAAAAGTCTGATTTTTTCGGAAAGATGTAATGATTAGAATATTTTAATTTGACTAACGGTTTGAACTGAGGGGTTATTCCCTCAGTTTCATACATATGAAATTTCAAACATGGGGGTTATCACATTGACGACAGGTGAAAAAATTACTGTAACTAATGGTGTTATGAATGTACCAAACAATCCGATTATTCCATTTATCGAGGGAGATGGAATTGGTCCTGATATTTGGGCAGCTGCATCTCGCGTACTAGAAGCAGCAGTTGAAAAAGCTTATGATGGTGAGAAGAAAATCGTTTGGAAAGAAGTGCTTGCAGGGGAAAAAGCATTCAACCAAACAGGCGAGTGGTTACCAGAAGAAACTTTAAACTTAATTCGTGAATATTTAATCGCGATTAAAGGTCCACTTACAACTCCAGTTGGCGGTGGTATTCGTTCTCTAAACGTAGCACTTCGTCAAGAATTAGATTTATATGTATGTCTACGTCCAGTTCGTTATTTTGAAGGTGTTCCTTCACCTGTAAAACGTCCGGAAGATACTGATATGGTTATTTTCCGTGAAAATACAGAAGACATTTATGCTGGAATTGAATATGCACAAGGATCTCCAGAAGCAGAAAAAGTTCTTGCTTTCTTAAAAGAAGCAATGGGTGTTAATAAAATCCGCTTCCCAGAAACATCTGGTATTGGTATTAAGCCGATTTCAGAAGAAGGGACAAAGCGTCTTGTTCGTGCTGCAATTCAATATGCAATTAACGAAAAACGCTCTTCTGTTACATTAGTTCATAAAGGAAACATTATGAAATTTACAGAAGGTGCTTTCAAAAACTGGGGTTACGAAGTAGCGGAACAAGAATTCGGCGACAAAGTATTTACTTGGGCTGAATACGATCGTATCGTTGAAAAAGATGGTAAAGATGTAGCGAATAAAGCGATGGCAGACGCTGAAGTGGCTGGAAAAATCATCGTAAAAGATTCTATTGCAGACATCTTCTTACAACAAATTTTAACTCGTCCACGTGAGTTCGATGTTGTTGCAACAATGAACTTAAATGGTGACTATATCTCTGATGCACTTGCTGCACAAGTAGGTGGAATTGGTATTGCACCTGGTGCAAACATTAACTATGTGACTGGACATGCTATCTTTGAAGCTACACACGGTACAGCTCCAAAATATGCAGGTTTAGATAAAGTAAACCCATCTTCTGTTCTTCTTTCAGGTGTATTATTATTAGAACACTTAGGATGGAACGAAGCTGCGAAATTAGTAACTGCTTCTGTTGAGAAAACAATTGCTTCAAAAGTAGTAACTTATGATTTCGCACGCTTAATGGAAGGTGCAACAGAAGTGAAATGTTCTGAGTTCGCTAATGAACTTATTAAAAACATGGATGTAGCGATAATCAAAAACGCATAATTAAAGCGGGGGGTAAATTATGACAATCAAACGCAAGAAGGTTTCAGTCATCGGTGCAGGATTTACAGGAGCAACAACGGCATTCTTATTAGCACAAAAAGAACTGGCAGATGTTGTATTAGTGGACATTCCACAACTGGAAAATCCAACAAAAGGGAAAGCGTTAGATATGTTAGAAGCGAGCCCAGTACAAGGTTTTGATGCTAACATTATTGGAACATCTGATTACGCAGATACTGCTGATTCTGACGTTGTCGTTATTACAGCAGGTATTGCACGTAAGCCTGGTATGAGCCGTGATGACTTAGTAGCAACAAACTCTAAAATTATGAAAAGTATTACGCGCGACATTGCAAAACATTCACCAAATGCAATTATTGTTGTGTTAACAAATCCAGTTGATGCAATGACATATTCTGTATTTAAAGAAGCAGGATTCCCGAAAGAGCGTGTTATCGGTCAATCGGGTGTATTAGATACAGCTCGTTTCCGTACATTCATCGCACAAGAATTAAATCTTTCTGTAAAAGATATTACAGGATTTGTTCTTGGTGGACACGGTGACGACATGGTACCTCTTGTGCGTTATTCATATGCAGGCGGTATTCCGTTAGAAACGTTAATTCCGAAAGAGCGTTTAGAAGCAATCGTAGAACGTACACGTAAAGGTGGCGGTGAGATTGTAGGCTTATTAGGAAACGGTAGTGCATATTACGCACCAGCAGCTTCTTTAGTTGAAATGACAGAAGCAATCTTAAAAGATCAACGCCGTGTATTACCGGCTATTGCGTACCTTGAAGGTGAGTATGGTTATAGTGACCTTTACTTAGGGGTACCAGTAATTCTAGGTGGTAACGGAATTGAAAAAATTATTGAATTAGAACTTCTTGCAGATGAAAAAGAAGCGTTAGATCGCTCTGTAGAATCTGTACGTAACGTAATGAAAGTTCTTGTTTAATAATTGAATAGTAGTGAAAAAGATTCGGGATTCCGAATCTTTTTCTACTATTTACCGAATTGTTTTTTTGAAATAATATGAAAACGCTATCATTTGTAATATCCTATAATGAAACTGTAGATTTATACTATACATTGCCCTCATCATAGTAAATTTCGGATAAGGTATCGCTTTTAGTAGGATAATAAGGTGAAAAAATCGGAGGGGGTTGTAACATGTTAAAGAAAAAAGTTCAAATTGGTCGTAAAATGGATGAAATTACAGTAGGAGAGAAATTATCTATCACTGAAAAAATTGAGGATAAAGATTTGTTATTGTACTTAGGGTTAACGAATGATGCCAATCCATTATATATTCAGCATGATTACGCATCCCAAACTCCGTATGAAAAGCCGATTGTACCAAGCGTTATGCTAACGGGAATGATTACAACGGCGGTTACGAAATATTTACCGGGTCCAGGAAGTCATATTACGAGAAAGGACCTTACATTCGTGAAACATGTTCACCATTATGAAACGTTACAAATCCACTTTGAAGTTGTGGCTGTTTCTGAGGAGGAACATACAATTGATATGCTTGTATCTGCTCATGATGAAAAAGGAGAAACTGTTGTGAAAGGTTCATTAACAGTAACGCCACCTTTTAAATCTGTTTCCATTATGGAAAAAGCATTAGATAATTTTTAAAAGATGAAAATATGAATAGCGCTAGCATACCTTTAATAAGGATGCTAGCGCTATTTTTAGTTGAAGAACCCTTCTTTGAACCCTTCAGCAAATTCTGAGCACCCCGTTTTAATCGTATCCCAGCTCGGAGCATTAAAAGCAAGGATACATGTGACTGCTAAAGATAGAATGGATAGTATTAGTCGCATAATAGACCTCCGTATATTATTAATTTATATATTAAGATTAATAATATAATTATCGGTAATTGAAGTCAATTAAAGGAGTGGTTTTTTAGGTGAGGTGGAAAAGAGAAGAGTGATCTTTGAAACGGTAAGAGAAGCTGAAGTGTGGGCAGACGGGTTTGTGAATGAAATGTACGGGAGAGTATTTGATGGATATGAAACACCAGATTATAAAATAGCGTATGCTTTATCTTTTCTCTTAGCGCAAAATCGAGAACTCAATATTCATACGGAAGTAGAATTTAATAACGATATGGAAGTATATAAAGTATGGATAACAAAACATAATTGAGGCGAACGTAATTGTTTTTAGGAATAACAATAGCACAATCCGAATCCATGAATAGACAATTATATTGAGAGGGACCTTGTTTTCTAGTATGATGAGAATAACGGGGAAAATACTAGGATGAAGAAGGTTTCAAGTCTATAACTTGGAGGAAAAGAATGAACAATCGTATTTTAGTAGTTGATGATGAGGAATTTATCTTAACTTTAATCGAATTTAATTTACAACAAGCTGGGTTTGAAGTTATAACAGCGATGGATGGAGAAATGGCGCTTCAAAAAGCGACAACAGAACGCCCAGATTTAATTATATTAGATTTAATGCTTCCGAAAATGGATGGTATGGAAGTGTGTAAAGAATTACGATTGCAGCGCGTTATGACGCCGATTTTAATGTTAACGGCAAAAGATGATGAGTTTGATAAGGTGCTAGGCCTTGAACTTGGGGCAGATGATTATATGACAAAGCCATTTAGTCCAAGAGAAGTAGTTGCTCGTGTGAAGGCGATTTTGCGCCGTACGAAATTACAACAAGAAGAACAAGTTGCAGAAGCGCCAGATGAAGATAGCATCACAATTGCAGAACTTAAAATTTTACCGGAGTTTTATGAGGCTTATTTCCAAGGAAGAAAGCTTGAATTAACACCAAAAGAATTTGAACTACTTGTGTATCTTGCGAAAAATAAAAGTCGCGTGTTGACACGTGATCAATTATTAAGTGCTGTATGGAATTATGATTTTGCTGGTGATACACGAATTGTTGATGTTCATATTAGCCATTTGCGCGATAAAATTGAACAAAATACGAAAAAACCGACGTACATTAAAACGATACGTGGTTTAGGATATAAATTAGAGGAGCCAAAAGGGAATGAATAAATTTCGTTCCAGGCTTCTTTTTACATTTGTTTCTCTTATTGTATTTATTTTAGTTGGACTAGGTTTATTACTAGAAACTGTGTTTGAAAACTACTATATAGATCATGCTAAAGAGAGAATGGTAAAAGAGACGGAGTATGTTGCGACGTTAGCAGAAGAGCAAGGTTTTGATAATGTCTTAAAAAATCCATACGTATTTGAAAAGTTAGAAGAAAAAATACCAGCTTCTATCGTATTTTTGGATGAAAAAAAGAAAGTTCAATATAGAAAAGGACAAGAATTGGCATTTAGTCCAGAGACGATTAAAGAACTTTCTTCGGAAGTGGCAAAACAACGAAGTAAAGTAATTACGAAAGAAACGGATCGAAAGAATGAATTTTATCATGCGGTGTTCGTTCAAGATGTAGAAGGAAAACAAGGATACATTTTGGTGAAAAGTATAATTGATCCTTTAAGAGACGTACATCAAAAAACGTGGGGATTATTAATTATCGGATTTGTCATTGCTTGTCTCGTAGTTGTATTTTTAGGTATGAAAATTACAGGGCAATATATTAGGCCGATTGAATCGGTTACGAAAGTTGCAATTGAATTGGCAAAGGGTAATTATAAAGCACGTGCATACGAAAGTCATTCGGATGAAACAGGAATGCTGAGTAAAGCGATTAATATTTTAGCTCGAAATTTACAAGAGATGACACTTGAACAAGAAATGCAGCAAGATCGTCTGCATACGTTAATTGAAAATATGGGAAGCGGAATGATTTTAATTGATAGCCGAGGATATATAAACCTTGTAAACCGCTCTTATAAGGAAACTTTCCACGTAACAGATGAAGAATATTTAGATCGCTTATATTATGAATCGTTTCATCATACAGAAATTATTGAGCTTGTAGAAGAAATCTTTATGACAGAAGTGAAAGTGCGTAAACAAATGTTATTGCCACTTGGAATTGAACGGAAGCATTTCGAAGTATATGGAGCGCCGATTATCGGGACAAACCATGAATGGAAAGGGATTGTTCTCGTATTCCATGACATAACAGAGTTAAAGAAATTAGAACAAATGAGAAAAGACTTTTTAGCGAATGTTTCTCATGAATTAAAGACACCGATTACTTCTATTAAAGGTTTTTCAGAAACACTCTTAGACGGAGCGATGGATAATAAAAAATTCTGCGAACATTTCTTGCACATTATTTTAAAAGAAAGTGAGCGCATGCAAGGATTAATTGAAGATTTATTAGATTTGTCGAAGATCGAACAACAAGGATTTAAATTAAATATGGGAACCGTTGACATGAAGGGGCTGCTTGAAGATATTCATATGGTGCTTGATAATAAAGCAGGAGAAAAAGAAATCTCTTTACAAGTGAATGTATTAAAGCGTGCCTCTGTTATTGGAGATCCAAGTCGTTTGAAACAAATCTTTATTAATTTAATTAATAACGCAATCGTATATACACCGGCTGGAGGCGTTGTTTCAGTAGAGTTAGTGGAAGATAAATATAATGCTTATATAAAAGTATCGGATACTGGAATTGGTATTAGTAAAGAGGAAATTCCGCGTATTTTTGAACGTTTCTACCGGGTGGATAAAGCAAGAAGTAGAAATACTGGTGGTACCGGCCTTGGATTGTCGATCGTAAAGCATTTAGTTGAGGCGCATCAAGGTACGATTACAGTAGATAGTGAAGTTGGAGAAGGGACAACGTTTACAGTTGTTTTACCGAAATCAGCAACTGAAAAATAGGATGAAGGATGTTTACAATATATTAACAATGGCTTAATTAAATATTAATAAAGCTCTGTTAATATAATACATGAAAACCCCTTCATCCAAGGAGTAATTTTGGACGAGAATAGTTAAGCTGTTCTCGTCACTTCCCTTTATGCCAATATAAGTCTGTTTTATATATGAAAGAAAATAGCCGTTATTTTTCTTCTCTCTATTAGTCATGTTAATATAGAGAGAGGAAAGGAACGGTTTTTTTCTGTGAAAAAAATCATTTCAAATTTGTATGGGGAGGTTTCAATTTTGGAAAAAAAGGTCGTATTAGTAGATGGTAATAATATCGCGTATCGTGCTTTCTTTGCACTACCGCTTTTAAATAACGACAAAGGTATACATACGAACGCAATTTACGGTTTTACAATGATGTTAATGAGAATATTAGAGGAAGAAAAGCCAACTCATATGTTAGTGGCGTTTGATGCAGGCAAAACAACGTTCCGTCATAAAACGTATAGTGAGTATAAAGGAGGGCGTCAAAAGACTCCACCTGAATTATCAGAGCAATTCCCATTTATTCGTGAGATGCTGGATGCGTTCAATGTACCGCGTTATGAATTAGAAAATTATGAAGCGGACGACATCATGGGAACGTTAGCGAAAGAAGCGAGTGAGCAAGGGGCAAGTGTAAAAGTTATTTCAGGAGATAAAGATTTACTTCAACTTGTTTCTGATAACACGCTTGTATGTATTCCGCGAAAAGGGATTACAGAAGTGGATGAATATACGAAAGAAGCTTTATTTGAAAAATACAGCTTATCACCAAAGCAAATTATCGATATGAAAGGTTTAATGGGAGACCAGTCAGATAATATACCAGGTGTACCAGGAGTTGGTGAAAAAACGGCAATTAAATTGTTAACACAGTTTGGAACGGTTGAAGCGGTGTATGAAAATATAGATCAAGTAAGTGGGAAGAAATTAAAAGAAAAACTGGAAGAAAATAAAGAACAAGCTCTTATGAGTAAGGATCTTGCAACTATTATTACAGATGCGCCGATTACAGTTCATGTGGATGATATGGCGTATAAAGGATATGAAGCAAGTGATGTCATTCCAATGTTCGAGAGTTTAGGATTTACATCTCTTTTAAATAAATTAGGCGTTACGCCAGAAGAAACTGCTCCAGCTGAATTAGATGATATTACATTTGATATTGTGGAAGAAGTTACAGAAGAAATGCTTCAGCAAGATAGTGCGCTTATCGTTGAAGTACAAGAAGATAACTATCATAAAGCAGACATTCAAGGTTTCGGTATTCAAAATGAAAATGGATGTTACTTTATTCAGACAGACATTGCTCTTAAGTCAGATGCTTTTAAAGAGTGGCTTGCAGATGGAGAAATGAGAAAGCATACATTTGATGCGAAGCGTGCAATCGTTGCACTGAAATGGAATGGGATAGATATGCAAGGGATTGACTTTGATCTATTAATCGCTGCTTATTTACTAGATCCAGCTGATACGGATAAAGACTTCCGTACTGTAGCGAAAATGAAAGAAACGCATGCTGTGAAATCTGATGAAGAAGTTTACGGAAAAGGTGCGAAGCGTGCTGTTCCAAAGTTAGAGGTAGTAGCGGAGCATGTGGCTCGTAAAGTGCATGTATTATATGATGTAAAGCAAACATTCGTTGAAGAGTTAAAGAAGAATGAGCAATATGAACTGTTTACAGAGTTAGAATTGCCGCTTGCACGTGTATTAGCTGATATGGAAGTAAAGGGTGTAAAAGTTGATACAGAGCGTCTTCGTAATATGGGAGAAGAACTTGCGGGTAGATTAAAGGAAATGGAACAGGAAATTTATAAGCTTGCGGGAACAGAATTTAATATTAATTCACCGAAGCAGCTTGGTGTTATTCTGTTTGAGAACTTAAACTTGCCGGTTATTAAAAAGACGAAAACAGGTTATTCTACGTCAGCTGATGTACTAGATAAGCTTATGAATCACCATGAAATTATTCCAAATATTTTACATTATCGTCAATTAGGGAAACTAAATTCAACTTACATTGAAGGTTTATTGAAAGTTGTACATGAAGATTCATCTAAAATTCATACTCGCTTTAATCAAGTGTTAACGCAAACAGGTCGATTAAGTTCAACGGATCCGAACTTGCAAAATATCCCAATTCGATTAGAAGAAGGAAGAAAGATTCGTCAGGCATTTGTTCCGTCAGAAGAAGGATGGATTATGTATGCGGCTGATTACTCACAAATCGAACTGCGTGTATTAGCTCATATTGCAAATGATAAAGGGCTAGTTGAAGCATTCCAACATGATATGGATATTCATACGAAAACAGCTATGGATGTATTTGGCGTTAAAAAAGATGAAGTAACTTCAAATATGAGACGACAAGCGAAAGCTGTTAACTTCGGAATTGTATATGGTATTAGTGATTATGGTCTTTCACAAAACTTAGGAATTACAAGAAAAGCAGCAGCGGAATTTATTGAAAAGTATTTAGAAAGTTTCCCTGGTGTACAAGAATACATGGAGGACATCGTAAAAGATGCGAAACAAAAAGGATATGTGGCTACATTATTAAATCGTCGCCGTTATATTCCAGAAATTACGAGTCGTAATTTCAATTTACGTAGCTTCGCTGAGCGTACAGCGATGAATACACCAATTCAAGGTACTGCCGCAGATATTATTAAAAAAGCGATGATTATTATGGCGGATCGTTTAGAAGAAGAAGGATTACAAGCACGTCTTCTTCTGCAAGTACACGATGAATTGATATTTGAAGCGCCAAAAGAAGAAATTGAAAAATTAGAGAAGCTTGTACCTGAAGTAATGGAGCATGCAATTGAACTTGCAGTTCCGCTGAAAGTTGATTATTCTTACGGTCCAACTTGGTACGACGCAAAATAAGGAAGTGATGAAATGCCTGAATTACCAGAGGTTGAAAACGTCAGACGGACACTTGAAAATCTTGTAACAGGAAAAACGATTGAAGATGTTATTGTTACTTATCCAAAAATAGTGAAACGACCGGATGATGCAGAAATCTTTAAAGAAATGCTAAAAGGCGAGAAGATTGAAAATATAAAGCGAAGAGGAAAGTTTTTGCTTTTATATGTAACGAATTATGTTATTGTTTCACATTTGCGTATGGAAGGTAAGTTTTTACTACATCAAGAGGATGAGCCGATTGATAAACATACGCACGTCCGTTTCTTATTTACAGATGGAACGGAATTACATTATAAAGATGTGAGAAAGTTTGGTACGATGCATCTCTTTAAGAAAGGTGAAGAAATGAACCAAATGCCTCTTGCGGACTTAGGTCCGGAGCCATTTGATGCTGAAATGACACCGCAGTATTTACAAGAAAGATTACAAAAGACAAATCGTAAAATAAAAGTTGTGCTACTGGATCAGCGTCTTTTAGTAGGGCTTGGAAATATATATGTAGATGAAGTTTTATTCCGTTCTCAAATTCATCCGGAACGAGAAGCTTCGTCTTTAACAGTAGAAGAAATTGAGCGAATTTATGAGGCTACCGTTACAACGCTAGGCGAAGCAGTAAAGCGTGGCGGAAGTACAATTCGGACGTATATCAACTCACAAGGGCAAATTGGTTCTTTCCAAGAACTCCTAAATGTATATGGGAAAAAAGGAGAGCCGTGCGTAACTTGTGGCACGATATTAGAAAAAACAGTTGTTGGCGGGCGAGGAACGCATTACTGCCCAATTTGTCAGCCTAGAATATAGAAAAGAGATAACATCGGATAGGCATTTGTCATATACATACAGCAGAGCTATGTATAAGGGAGGAGCTTACCGATGTACCTTTATTTATCTCTTATTTTATTAGCTTTTACATTAAGCTTGGATAGCTGTAGTGTAGGGCTAACATATGGTTTAAGAAGCGTAAGAATTCCACTAAGATCAATTATAATTATCGGAATGTGTTCAGCGGCTGTTATGCTTGTTTCAATGGGAATTGGACATATGATCGCGAAAGTATTTTCACCTGTTATCGCAACGCGTATCGGTGGGCTTGTTCTTATTGGAATAGGGATTTGGGTATTATATCAATTTTTTCGAAGTGAGAAAAAAGAAGAACCGAAGCAAGAGGAGAAGGTCTGGAAATTAGAGATTGCCTCACTAGGGCTAGTGATTCAAATTTTACGGAAACCGACTGTAGCAGATTTTGATAAATCAGGCACCATTTCTGCAGGAGAAGCATTGCTTCTTGGTATCGCTCTTTCTGTAGACTCATTTGGTGCCGGAATTGGTGCATCTTTATTAGGGTATGCACCCGCTATGATGGCGATATTAGTTGCAATTATGAGTTCTTTGTTTTTATTTATTGGAATGAAACTTGGAACGGTTTTATCGAATATGAAGTGGTTACAAAAATTTACATTCCTGCCTGGAGTATTACTCATTATTATTGGAATTTGGAAAATGTAAGTATGGGCGTGGAACATTAGTTTCGCGCCTTTTATTATGAGGAGGATTATGATGACAGTAGTAATTGGATTAACAGGAGGCATTGCAAGTGGAAAAAGTACAGTGTCTCAAATGTTTCGTGAACTGAGCATACCAGTTATTGATGCAGATATTATTGCACGAGAAGTTGTAGAGCGAGGAAAACCAGCATATAACAAAATAGTAGAAGTATTTGGAACGGAAGTGTTACAAGAAGATGGAGAACTAGATCGTCCAAAACTAGGAAGTGTCGTTTTCTATAATGAAGAAAAACGATTGCAGTTAAATAAAATTGTTCATCCTGCAGTGCGTGAGGAAATGAATAGGCAAAAGGAAATGTACATAAAAGAAGGTATGCAAGCGGTTGTGTTAGATATTCCTCTCTTATTTGAAAGCAAATTAACAAGTCTCGTTGACCGCATTTTAGTTGTAGCGGTTAAGCCGCATACGCAATTAGAACGTTTAATGAAACGAAATAACTTTTCAGAAGAAGAAGCAACAGCTCGTATTCAATCTCAAATGCCGTTAGAAGAAAAAGTGAAAAATGCAGATGAAGTGATAAATAATGATGGCACAATTATGGGAACGAAAACACAATTGCAGGTAATTTTAAAGAAGTGGAACATTATTGACTAAAAAATTGTGAAATTAATGAAAATGCTTAGTGACATATCCCCTTTTTGTGTTATACTATTATTGGGATTGGAGATAAATAGTATAACGCATTCAAGGGGGATAACATATTATGACTCGTGTGGCAATTAATGGATTTGGACGTATTGGGAGAATGGTATTTCGTCAAGCAATAAAAGAAAGCGCATTCGAAATTGTAGCAATCAATGCAAGCTATCCATCTGAAACGTTAGCACACTTAATTAAATATGATACAGTTCATGGCAAGTTTGACGGAACAGTAGAAGCATTTGAAGATCACTTATTAGTTGATGGAAAAATGATTCGCCTTTTAAACAACCGCGATCCAAAGGAATTGCCTTGGACAGATTTAGGTGTTGAAGTTGTAATTGAAGCAACTGGTAAATTTAATTCAAAAGAAAAAGCAATTCTTCACGTTGAAGCTGGAGCGAAAAAAGTAATTTTAACAGCGCCTGGTAAAAATGAAGATGTAACAATTGTAGTTGGTGTGAACGAAGACCAATTAGATATTACAAAACATACTGTTATTTCAAATGCATCTTGTACAACAAACTGTTTAGCGCCTGTTGTGAAGGTGTTAGATGAGCAGTTTGGAATTGAAAACGGTTTAATGACGACAGTTCACGCTTATACAAATGACCAAAAAAATATTGATAACCCACATAAAGATTTAAGAAGAGCACGTGCTTGCGGACAATCAATCATTCCGACAACGACAGGTGCTGCGAAAGCGCTAGCAAAAGTTCTTCCACATTTAAACGGAAAACTTCATGGTATGGCACTTCGTGTACCAACACCAAACGTGTCTCTTGTTGATTTAGTAGTAGATGTAAAACGCGATGTGACAGTTGAAGCCATTAACGATGCATTCAAAACTGTTGCAAACGGTGCGTTAAAAGGTATTGTAGAATTCAGCGAAGAGCCTTTAGTATCTATCGACTTTAATACAAATACACACTCAGCTATTATTGATGGTTTATCTACAATGGTAATGGGTGATCGTAAAGTGAAAGTACTTGCTTGGTATGATAACGAGTGGGGCTACTCTCGTCGTGTTGTAGATCTTGTAACGTTAGTTGTTGAAGAGTTAGCGAAACAAGAAAATGTGCAACACATTTAAGTGAATAAGGGAGGAGAGGGCAAGGCAACATTTGCCCTCTTTTTTTAATTTTTTCTGAAAAGGAAAAAAATTATATAAGTATATTTAAAAAAGTGGACATACCACGAAGCGTTGTGATTACTGCATTTGTGAATCGTTTATTTTTTTTAGGGAAAAGTAAAGAGGAAAATATGACAGAAAATCGAAAAAACTGTTGTTGCAAAATGAAAATAAACAAAGTATACTAACACTCGTAAACTTAAGAGCTGAGGTACGTAGTCACTACTTAAAGGGTTAGGACCTCTCTGGACTAACTTTCCCCCGTGGTAGTGGAGCAAGCCAAATTGCAAATTAGTTTTCAATTCGAACAGTTAGAATAAATTTACAAGGGGGAACTGTAGAATGGATACTATGGATACGATGGGTCGTCACGTGATTGCTGAACTTTGGGATTGCGATTTCGACAAACTGAATGACATGCCGTATATTGAACAATTATTTGTGGATGCAGCACTAAAAGCTGGTGCTGAAGTGCGTGAGGTTGCTTTCCATAAATTTGCACCACAAGGTGTAAGTGGAGTAGTAATTATCTCGGAATCACATTTAACAATTCATAGCTTTCCGGAGCACGGTTACGCAAGTATTGATGTTTATACTTGTGGGGATCGTATTGATCCAAATGTTGCTGCAGAATATATTGCAGAAGGTTTAAACGCGAAAACGCGTGAGAGCATCGAGCTTCCTCGAGGAACTGGTAGCTTCGAAATTAAGCAGAGAGAAACAAAAGCTCTTTAAAAAAGAACATAATTGATTTAAAATGTAAAGAGGTGTATAATGCACCTCTTTTTTAGTTTATAAAAAAGGAAAAATATAACGTACTCGTTAGTTGAATAAATTGGATTCTTGCAAATGAGGTAGTGCTCTATATACCATCTTATTTTTAAGGATGAGATGATAAAGTGATGCGCTGAAACTTAAAGTGGTAAGAGAGTTAGAATGAGTTATATAATATTGTATATATATTTTAGGTGAAGTGAGTAGAGAAAAATAAAGAGTATAGTGTAAAGGAGTGAATGTATTGCGTTGTCCATCCTGTTCTCATAATGGTACAAGAGTGTTAGATTCGCGTCCGGTAGACGAGGGGCGCTCTATTCGAAGAAGGAGAGAGTGTGAAAGCTGCTTAAGTCGCTTTACGACCTTTGAAAGGGTAGAAGAGTCACCTCTTATCGTTGTAAAAAAAGAAGGCACACGAGAAGAGTTTAATAAAGAAAAGATTTTACGTGGTTTAATTAAAGCGTGTGAAAAAAGACCAGTATCTTTAAGACAATTAGAAGAAGTAACACAAAGCGTGGAACGTGAACTGCGTAATTTAGGTATATCAGAAGTGAAAAGTGATATGATTGGTGAAATTGTCATGGAAGAACTTCGCGATATTGATGATGTTGCTTACGTACGTTTTGCTTCTGTATATCGTCAATTTAAAGATTTAAATGTATTTATTGAAGAATTAAAAGATATACTGCAAAAAGAAAGAGAGTAGAAGTTGTATTTTATTCTCTTTACATACCGTAAGTAATAGGATAAGAGAGCTAGAAGCGCAAGCTAATAGCTCTTTTTCACTAAGAATTTATATAATGAAGATAGAACGAATGAAGTAGAGGATAGATTGGATGAGAGAAAGGAAAAGCAAGAATGGAAAAACAGTCATGGATGGAGCTATTGCCGATTGATCGTTATAAAGTAAGTGCGAAAGGGCTACTGCACAATTACGACCGAAAAGTGTTAACGATGTTGTATCAGCCGTTAATAGGTAGTAGAGCTTTTAGCTTATACATGACACTATGGGGAGAGCTAGAGCAAGATCGTGTATTTGGAAAAGAGAATACGCATCATTCCCTTATGGTGACTATGCAAATGCAACTTCCTGAAATATATGAGGAACGAGTAAAGTTAGAGGCAATTGGGCTATTGAAGGTATATATTAAGAAAGAAAAAGATATTCGAATGTTCATATATGAGTTGCAACCACCTTTATCTCCGAAGCAGTTTTTTGATGATATTGTTTTAAGTATCTTTTTATACAATCGATTGAGCCGGACAAAATATAATCAAGTAAAGCAATATTTCTTAGAAGAAGAATTTGATTTTGCTTCTTATGAAAATGTTACGCGTTCTTTCAATGATGTGTTTGGTTCGTTTAATCCAGGACAGCTTGAGCATGCGCAAGAAGACCTTCGTATTCCAAAAACGACAACTATGCCAAGTAACGAGAAGGGAGACGCTCCGAAAGTTTGGAATGATTTCTTTGATTTCTCTTTATTTGTAGATGGATTGTCCGCTCTTGTTCCTAAAAAGGCGATTACAGATCAAGTGAGAGACTGCGTTATAACACTTGCTTACGTGTATGGTGTAGATGTGTTATCGATGCAAAATATCGTTCTTGGTGCAGTGACAGAGATGCAAACAATTGATACGGAAAGGCTTAGAAAAGGAGCGCGCGATTGGTATCAATTTGAAAATGGTCAAGCATTACCGGTATTAAGTGAAAGAGTACAGCCTCATGCTGCACGTACGATGAAAGAGAAAGAGCCTTCATCGCAAGAGGAGATGTTAATAAAGCAGCTAGAGGAAATCTCGCCAAAACAACTATTGAAAGAGATTTCTGGTGGTGCAGAGGCAACGAAAGCGGACTTGCAGATCGTTGAAGATGTCATGATTAATCAAAAATTGACACCAGGAGTTGTGAATGTACTTATTTATTACGTTATGCTACGCTCAGATATGAAACTTGCGAAAACGTATGTCGAGAAGATTGCTGGGCATTGGGCACGTAAAAAGGTCGGTACAGTAGCGGACGCGATGGCGTTAGCGAAAGAAGAGAACCGTCAATATCAAGAGTGGGCTGAGACGAAGAAAAAAGGCCGTACGGCGAAGAAAACGGTGCGGAAAGAAATGGTGCCAGATTGGCTTAAGGAAGAAGAGCCGAAAGAACAAGAGAAAGAAACAGAGAAGAAAGATACAAGTGTAGAAAAAGATGCAAGTACGCTAGAAGATGAAAGAAAACGACTAGAAGAAGTGTTAAAAAAATATAAGCGTGATTAATAGAAGAGAATGAACGCTCTTTGAGGTGAGAAAATGGAGCATATTCAAAATTCATTTGCAAAATTAATGGAAAATGAAAACTTTAAAAATAGATATGAAGTACTAAAGGCAGAAGTCATGGCGCATCCGCGTGTGAAAGAATTTATAGACGAACATAAGGGTGAAGTAACGACTTCTATGATTGAGCGCAGTCTTGTGAAGTTATATGAATATATTGGACAAAGTGTAGGTTGCGTGGATTGTCCGGATTTAGGTTCATGTAAAAATATGCTACAAGGTTATGAGCCAAAGCTTGTTATTCAAGGGAAGATGATTGATATTCAATACGATCGCTGCGTTAGAAAAGTAGCGCATGACGAGAGAAAGAAATATGAAAAACTCGTTCAAAGTGTATATATGCCAATGGATATTTTGCAGGCAACTATGGAAAACTTAGACCCTTCTGATTTAAATGCACGTATCGATGCAATTGGTGCAGCGAATGAATTTTTAAGTACATATGAACCAGGTAAAAAAGCACAAGGTTTATATTTGTACGGTAAATTTGGTGTAGGAAAAACGTACCTTTTAGGAGCAATAGCGAACGAGCTTGCTCGAAAGAAAATAAGTTCGATGCTCGTATACTTCCCGGAATTTTTACGTGAAATTAAAAGTTCAATTCAAGATAATTCGATTGGTGAAAAGATTGATGCGGTTAAACGCGTACAAGTTTTAATGTTAGACGATATCGGGGCAGAAGCGATGTCAAGCTTTGTGCGTGACGATGTGCTTGGTGCAATCTTGCAATTCCGTATGTTAGAAAACTTACCGACGTTCTTTACGTCTAATTTTGATTTTAAACAACTGGAACACCATTTAACGTATACGCAGCGTGGTGAGGCTGAAGAAATGAAAGCAGCACGTATTATGGAAAGAATTAAATATTTAGCGAAACCAATTCCAATTGGTGGGAAAAACCGTCGTCATAAGTAAAAGAGTAAGCTTCTCAGCTTGCTCTTTTTTTGTATTATAGTGATATTTTCTTTTCGAATATGAGATCGAAATATTCAGGTTGTCCAGAACTGCCAAACGTAGGGGCAACAATCTGTACGAACCTCCAGCCATCTCTAGCATGTTCTTGAATAATTTCTTGGTAGTCTTCAGCTGGTTTTGAGCGAGTGAACCCCCAATGTAATTCGACTTTTACGAATTTATATTCAAACATTCAGATACCCCCTTTTATTGATAAGTAAAGTATACAATAAAAATTCATAGTAGCTTGTATCATTTTTTTCTCCCTCCCTTAATATATATAAAATTAGCAAGCCATATTGAGTGGATTTTCTAACGATAGGAAATGTGATTCTACTAAGAGTGAAATTCACGCGGGACGGACTCTTATAGGATTTGTAACGTATAGATACAGTCCTTTAGAGCGGGGATAAAAGGGGGGACAAAAGTGATTGAAATTTGCTTCGAAGAAAAAAATGATGCTATGCACGTATATAGACAATTGCTGAAAAGAGCGGAAGTGTTATATAAGGAAACGAGTGTGTATTTACAGGAACAAAAAGTGGTGATTCACATACCAGTACGTGAATCGAATTATATTGAAAAAATCTTATTGCCAGTAATGGTGTATTTCATTGTGAATGTGAAACAAAATGAGTGGATTTATACGATTTTAAAAGAAAAGTTTTTTTATGAAGAACAAGAAGAGTGTCATCAAATATTGCACATGGCACATGAGATTTTAAAGGGAAGAAGAAAAGGTGTAGCTCAGGATTTAACGCGTAACGCATTTGAGTCATATATTAAGTCTTCTTTAAATAATTGGCTTTGTGATCCGCTCTCATTCTCGTTTTCATCATATATCCGTTTTCGTCTTCGTACATATAGGGAAATGGTGGCTAAACTTGCGGAAGTGGCAATTGATGAATATAAGATGGAGCAAGAATACCAAATGTTCATTGAGACGCTTCGGCAACAAGTAAGTAGCCGTAAATCACGTTTGTCTTGCGTGCATCTTATTTTTGATGAAAGCTTTATCTTTTATGATGATAAAGGTAGACGTTTAAAACAGGAGAAGTTGGTCCAATATATAGATGAGGAATTATTAAAGCAAAATGATGTATATATTGATACGAAAGTAATTGCGCCGCTTCTTTCTATTTCGCCTAAAAAGATTTATTTATATACGAAAGAACAAGACCATAATATGATTATTACTTTGCGAAATGTGTTCCAAGAACGGGTCCAATTACATGGATTACATGATTTTGAGCGCAATGTGAAAAATTTAAAAAATAAAGGTAACGCCCTTGATTTTCTAAGTTTTTGAGCATATAATTACCTACATAAATGAAATATATTGAAATGTCATGATGAGGACATGAGTAGTTTTCTACGATTTTCAGAGAGGGAAGCCTTAGGGTGTGAGCTTCCTAGTACGGGATTATTACTTACCACCTCTAAACTTTAGCAGTGAACGGTTTTTCTAGTAATTGCTAACGGACAACACCGTTATGTTGAACTTGAGCAATTAACAATTATGTTAATTGGAACAAGGGTGGAACCACGAATTCAACACTCGTCCCTTTTTACGGGATGAGTGTTTTTTTATTTTGAGAAAAAGAGGAGTGACCAGTGATGGCAGATGTAGTTAAAATTACTTTCCCTGATGGAGCTGTGAAGGAGTTTCCAAAAGGCGTAACAACTGAAGAAATCGCAGCTTCTATTAGCCCAGGCTTAAAGAAAAAAGCTGTAGCTGGAAAATTAAACGATGAGATGATCGATCTTGTTACACCAATCGAAGAAGATGGTGCAGTTTCTATCATTACATTAGATTCTGAAGATGGCCTATATATTTTACGCCATTCAACAGCCCACCTTTTAGCACAAGCGTTAAAACGTTTATATAAAGATGTTAAGGTTGAGCTTGGCATTGGTCCAGTAATTGAAAATGGCTTCTACTACGATATTGATATGGAAGAAGCAATTACAGTTGAAGACTTCAAGAAAATCGAAAAAGAAATGCAAAAAATCGTGAACGAGAACTTAGAAATCGTTCGTCATGAAGTACCACGTGCAGAAGCAATTCGTCGCTTTGAAGAAATCGGCGATGAGTTAAAATTAGATTTAATTAACGATCTTCCAGAAGATGCAGTTATTTCAATCTATGAGCAAGGCGAATTCTTCGACCTTTGTCGTGGTGTTCACCTTCCATCTACAGGGAAAATTAAAGTGTTTAAATTATTAAGCGTTGCAGGTGCTTACTGGCGCGGCGATAGCAATAATAAAATGCTACAACGTATTTACGGTACTGCATTCGTTAAGAAAGCAGAATTAGATGAGCACTTACGTATGCTTGAAGAAGCGAAAGAGCGCGATCACCGTAAATTAGGTAAAGAATTAAAACTATTTACTAATAGCCAAAAAGTAGGACAAGGTTTACCACTTTGGTTACCAAAAGGTGCAACAATCCGCCGCATTATCGAGCGTTACATCGTTGATAAAGAAGCAAGCTTAGGCTATGATCACGTATATACTCCAGTACTAGGGAGCAGAGAGCTTTATGAAACTTCTGGTCACTGGAACCACTACCGTGATGGCATGTTCCCATCAATGGAAATGGATAACGAAGAATTAGTTCTTCGTCCAATGAACTGTCCTCATCATATGATGGTTTATAAAAATGATATTCACAGCTACCGTGAATTACCAATCCGTATTGCAGAACTTGGAACAATGCACCGTTATGAAATGTCAGGTGCGTTATCTGGATTACAACGTGTACGCGGAATGACTTTAAACGATGCGCACATTTTCGTTCGTCCAGATCAAATTAAAGAAGAGTTAAAACGTGTTGTAAACTTAACTCTAGAAGTGTACAAAGATTTCGGTTTAGAGAACTACTCATTCCGTCTATCTTACCGCGACCCAGCAGATACTAAAAAGTATTATGCGGATGATGAGATGTGGGAAAAAGCACAAGGTATGTTAAAAGAAGCTATGGATGAAATGGGTCTTGATTACTATGAAGCTGAAGGTGAAGCGGCATTCTACGGTCCAAAACTTGATGTTCAAGTTCGTACTGCTCTTGGAAAAGACGAAACACTTTCAACTGTACAATTAGACTTCTTACTTCCAGAACGCTTTGAATTATCATACGTTGGTGAAGACGGTAAACAACATCGTCCAGTTGTAATTCACCGTGGTGTTGTATCAACTATGGAACGTTTTGTTGCCTTCTTAATTGAAGAATACAAAGGTGCATTCCCAACATGGTTAGCTCCAGTTCAAGTACAAGTAATTCCAGTTTCTCCGCAAGTACATTTAGACTATGCGAAGAAAGTACAAGACGAATTGCGTCGTGCTGGTATCCGTGTTGAATTAGACACTCGTGAAGAGAAGATCGGTTACAAAATCCGTGAAGCACAAATGCAAAAAATTCCGTACATGCTTGTAGTAGGTGACAATGAAGTAACTGAAAACGGCGTAAACGTACGTAAATATGGTGAACAAAAATCAGAAACAATCGCATTAGATGCTTTTGTTGACATGATTAAAGTAGAAGGAAAACGATAAGAAAAAGCCGCGGTATACCGCGGCTTTTTTATGTAATATACTCGAGAGAAATTAGAAAAAATAACCATGTAACACTTATCATAAAAAAGTATTGCAAGTATGTTAGTTGTTTGTTACAATATTTCTTGTTGTTAGTAAAACACATCGCGTCTTCTTGACAGACGTCATGTCCTATGATAAACTCATCAAGGATAATAGAATATTGTTTTGTGGAACAAGTAGAAGCACCCGCTTCTCACCTGATGGACGCATTCGCAGTTAACAGGTAAATGTATTTCTTACTTAAGATTTTACAAGTGTGGGTGTCGTATGCCCGCACTTTTTTTGTTCGGGTTCTATGACTACAAAATATGTTCTGAGAAAACCTTGGAGGTGGCTTACTATTAGCAAGGATATGATGATTAACGAGCAAATTCGTGCACGTGAAGTACGTTTAGTTGGCGCAAATGGCGATCAACTTGGAATCAAGTCTCGTAATGACGCTTTAGACTTAGCTGCAAATCTTAATCTTGATTTAGTATTAGTTGCTCCAAATGCGAAACCGCCAGTATGCCGCATTATGGACTACGGTAAATTCCGCTTTGAGCAACAGAAGAAAGAAAAAGAGCAGCGCAAAAATCAAAAAGTAATTAGCATGAAAGAAGTTCGTTTAAGTCCAACAATTGATGAACACGACTTTAACACAAAACTTCGTAATGCTATCAAGTTTTTAGAGAAAGGCGACAAGGTTAAAGCGTCAATTCGCTTTAAAGGACGTGCCATTACTCATAAAGAAATCGGTCAACGTGTTTTAGATCGCTTCTCAGAAGCTTGTGCTGAAGTTAGTACAGTTGAATCTAAGCCTAAAATGGAAGGACGCAGTATGTTCTTAGTTTTAGCACCGAAAAACGATAAGTAATAGATAGAGGAGGAAATACCTATGCCTAAACAAAAAACTCATCGCGGCGCTGCAAAGCGTTTCAAAAAGACTGGATCAGGTAAACTGAAACGTTCTCACGCTTACACAAGCCATTTATTCGCTAACAAATCTACAAAAGCTAAACGTAAACTACGTAAAGCTGGTGTAGTAAGCGCTGGTGACTTCAAACGCATTCGTCAAATGCTTGACAACTTAAAATAAGTTCGGCTGATATATAGAACAATTAGGAGGTAATATTATGCCAAGAGTAAAAGGTGGTACAGTTACTCGTCAACGTCGTAAAAAAGTAATTAAATTAGCAAAAGGTTACTACGGTTCAAAAAATACATTATTCAAGGTTGCTAACCAACAGGTTATGAAATCTCTAATGTATGCATTCCGTGACCGCCGTCAAAAGAAACGTGACTTCCGTAAATTATGGATTACACGTATCAACGCAGCAGCTCGTATGAATGGTCTTTCTTACAGCCGCTTAATGCACGGTCTTAAAAATGCTGGCATCGAAGTTAACCGCAAGATGCTTGCTGACTTAGCTGTTCATGACGAAAAAGCTTTCGCTGAATTAGCAACAGTTGCAAAAAACAACATTAACTAATTAATTAGTTGAAACCTTAGAAGAATTTTCTTCTAAGGTTTTTTATTTGTATTCAAATAGAAGTTAGAAGTGAAAGAAATTCTAAAGATTAACGACTATGTCGTTATCAATATGACAAAATCAATATAAAAGTTATAGCAGTATAGAAGAATATACATATGAAGTCAGGAGAATACTCCTGGCTTTTTTTAATTCTGCTCTTTTGGAAAGAAGAGTATCTTTCCTAGCCGAAACGACACTGCTATAATGGAAAGATGATATGGAACTTTCATCAGATGAACAATTTAAGAGCGATGACTGAAACGTATTTGTAAATTAAGGACAAGCTATTTTATAAAGAGGTAGATAGCTGACTTATTCATAAGAACTGAAACATAATAATGAACTTTGAGATGAAACAACATTGTTGCGTAAAATGCGATGTTGGAGGAGGACAATAGAATGGACTTACTACAACTATTTAAATTACAAAAAGAATTAGATGACCGTATTGCAAAAGAACATGACTTACAACCGAAAAAATTGTTAAAAGAAAAAATGTTAGCTCTTCTTGTAGAAATTGGAGAACTTGCAAATGAAACACGTTGTTTTAAATATTGGAGCAACAAACCAGCTTCGGAGCGTGAAGTGATATTAGAAGAGTACGTAGATGGTTTGCATTTTATTTTATCAATCGGAATTGATTTAGGTATTGATAAAAACTTCCTATTCTATAAATGTGCACAAACGAATAAAACACAAGTGGAAATTTTCTTAGACACATATGCGAAAGTAATTCGTTTTACAGATCAACCATCTATTACAAACTATATTGAATTATTTACGAGTTATCTTCGACTTGGACAAGCACTTGAATTTGAGCAAGAAGAGATTGAAAAAGCATATTTAGATAAAAATGAAGTAAATCATCAGCGTCAAACACAAGGATACTAATTTAATTTTTGAATATTTCAATTTAATTATTGTATAATGAATTGACTGAAGAAAAAGGAGGGTGTTGGCAATGACAAAATTAGACGCGACATTGACAATGCTAAAAGAATTAACGGATGCACGTGGTATTGCTGGTAACGAACGTGAACCACGTGAAGTAATGAAGAAATATATCGAGCCGTTTGCGGACGAACTTTCTACTGATAACTTAGGGAGTTTAGTTGCAAAAAAAGTAGGGGAAGAAAACGGCCCGAAAATTATGGTTGCAGGTCATTTGGATGAAGTTGGATTTATGATTACACAAATCGATGACAAAGGTTTCCTTCGCTTCCAAACGGTTGGTGGCTGGTGGTCACAAGTTATGCTTGCGCAACGCGTGACGATTGTAACGCGTAAAGGAGATGTAACAGGTGTAATTGGTTCAAAACCACCGCACATTTTACCTCCAGAAGCTCGTAAAAAGCCAGTTGAAATTAAAGACATGTTCATCGATATCGGTGCTTCTAGCCAAGAAGAAGCAATGGAGTGGGGCGTACGACCAGGAGATCAAGTTGTACCTTACTTTGAATTCCAAGTGATGAAGAATGAAAAAATGTTACTTGCAAAAGCATGGGATAACCGAATCGGTTGTGCAATTGCAATTGACGTATTAAAACAATTAAAAGATGAAAAGCATCCAAACGTTGTATACGGCGTTGGAACTGTACAAGAAGAAGTTGGTCTTCGTGGCGCAAAAACATCTGCGAATTATATTAAACCAGATATCGCGTTCGCAGTAGATGTTGGTATCGCTGGAGATACACCGGGTGTAACGTCAAAAGAAGCGCAAAGTAAAATGGGCGATGGACCACAAATCATTTTATATGATGCTTCTGTTATTGGACATACAGGTTTACGTGATTTCGTAGTTGATGTTGCTGATGAATTACAAATCCCGTATCAATATGATTCAGTAGCGGGCGGAGGAACGGATGCGGGTGCGATTCACATTGCTGTAAATGGTATTCCTTCTATGGCAATTACGATTGCAACGCGCTATATCCATTCTCATGCGGCAATGTTACACCGTGATGATTATGAAAATGCAGTAAAGTTAATTGTAGAAGTTATTAAACGTCTTGATAAAGAGGCTGTACATAACATTACATTTAATTAATAGAAAAAGCGAAGGAGATTCTCCTTCGCTTTTTTATGTTTTAAAAAGGCCGTTCTAATCCTGCTGCAGTATGAGCGCCTAAAATAATTAAACGAGTTAATTGCATCGCCATAAAATGGGGGGTATATATCATCCCTCTTTTTAGCCATGACATAATCATCCCTAGATGGGCACCAGTAACATAACTAATGAGAATATCGCGTGGAACCATTAGTTTTTCATCGTTAGGTTGTGAAATAGAGAGGCTTAATGTTAAATGCGTTTGAATTGCTTTCATCATCTTATACGTATAGTTTCCGGCCGCTTTATCACCAAGCATGACGTTATAGAAGTTAGTGTTTTCTGCAATATGTTCGAACAAGGCCAGAAAACTTGGATGTGGCGAATCAAATGTTAGTTGGAAATCTTCTTTATTTCTATTTCTTGGTTTAATTACTTCAGTTAGCTTTTCTAACATTTCTTCAATGCTTTTGTCTAGTAAGTCATATTTATCGTGGTAATGGCTATAAAATGTAGCGCGGTTTACAGGAGCGCGTTCTGCAATATGTTGAACAGTTACATTTTCAAAACCTTTTTCGCCTACTAAAGCGACAAAAGCATCCTGTATGAGTTGTCTCGTCCGTTTTACACGTGGATCATTTGTATTTTTAATAGACATTTTTATTTCCCCTCGTTTAATTTTCTATACTTAAACAACATATTGGTATTATATTGTTGTTTAACCGACATTTCATACATAAATTGTCGGTTGTAGATTCAAAATAATTATTTATAATTATAAACGATAGTCCTTCAGAAATCAGCACCGCTCGCAGGTAGATAAATTTCGATTTACGCTGCAGATGGTGTGATTTTTTTGTTAAAAGGTTAATATAATTAACAATTAAACAATCTAAACAATAAGGACATAAATAGTTTAGAAAAAAATTATATGCGATATAAGGAGAGGAATGCAATGAATCAGTTTCGAAGAATGGTAATTATCAACATTATCACATTAATTGTACTAGTTGGCGGCGGTATTGGCGGTTATTACTATTACAACCAAACGGAAAATTACTTAAAAACAGACAATGCAAAGATTGATGGGAAGGTAATTCCGGTTGCTTCACCAGTAGCAGGTAAACTAACTGACTGGAAAGCTGAAGTAGGAAAAAATTATAATGAGAACGATAAACTAGGTACTGTTACTGTAGCGGCAGCTAATGGAGAACAAACAGTAGATGTAACAATTCCACAAAATGCAACGGTTGTACAATCAAACGCAACAACAAATGCTTTCGTTGGAGCTGGTAGCCCGATTGCTTACGCATTCGATATGAACAATTTATGGGTAACAGCAAACATTGAAGAAACAGATGTTGATGATGTTCAAAAAGGTCAAGATGTAGATGTGTATGTAGATGCATACCCAGATACAACGTTAACAGGAAAAGTAGAACAAGTTGGCTTAACAACAGCGAATACATTCTCTATGTTGCCATCAAGCAACGCAACAGCGAACTATACGAAAGTAACACAAGTAGTACCAGTTAAAATTTCTTTAGATCATAGCAAATCAGTAAATATTGTTCCTGGCATGAATGTGACAGTTCGTATTCATAAGTAAGGGGGAGATGAGATGTCCTCAATTGTAATTGCAGGATATGCACTATTTTGTATAATCGTCTTCTTCCTTGTAAATCGTCTTTTACGAAAGAAAAAAACGAAAATGGGAGAAGAACAAGTCCCAGCCGTAAGTAAAATAGAAATAAGTAAAGTTGAAACAGAAGAGAAAGAAATTGAACGAAAGCAAGAATCGGAAATTTCTAATGTAGTTGAGTTAGAAACAGGAAAGCAAGAAGAAGTAAAACAAGAAAAAGAAGTGCAGAAAAAACAAATTTCTACGCCTGTAGAGAATGTGAACGTAAAAGCAGTTGTAGCTGTATTAATTCTCGGCATGTTCGTTTCTATTTTAAACCAAACAATTATTAACGTTGCATTACCTCCGTTAATGAATGAATTTAACGTATCAACTTCAACAGCACAATGGTTAATTACAGGCTTCATGCTTGTAAATGGTATTTTAGTACCGATTAGTGCCTTTTTAGTTTCACGATTTACGTATCGTAAATTATTCGTAGCAGCAATGTTATTCTTTACGGTAGGATCTATCATTTGTGCTACTTCCGGAAACTTTACGATGATGATGACGGGCCGTGTTATTCAAGCGGTTGGTGCGGGTATTTTAATGCCGGTTGGTATGAATATCTTCATGACATTATTCCCGCCTCATAAGCGCGGAGCAGCGATGGGGTTACTAGGTGTAGCGATGATTTTAGCTCCAGCTATCGGACCGACTGTAACAGGTTGGGTAATTGAAAATTACAGCTGGAACTTAATGTTCTATGCGATGTTTATTATCGGTTTAATTATTACGTTCCTATCTTTAAAATTCTTTACACTAGCTCAGCCAGTGTCTAAAACAAAATTAGATGTATTTGGTGTTGTTAGTTCAAGTATTGGGCTAGGAAGTTTGCTGTACGGATTTAGTGAGGCTGGAAATAATAGTTGGACTAGTGCAGAAGTTGTTATTTCACTTATCATTGGTGTAATTGGTTTAGCGTTATTTATTTGGAGAGAGTTAACAACGGACAATAAAATGCTTGATTTACAAGTATTCAAATATCCAGTATTTACTTTCACTTTAGTAATTAACGCAATCGTTACGATGGCATTATTCGGAGGTATGTTATTGCTTCCAGTATATCTGCAAAACATTCGTGGCTTTACGCCAATTGAATCTGGTTTACTACTTCTTCCAGGTTCATTAATTATGGGGATCATGGGACCAGTAGCGGGTAAATTATTCGATAAATATGGCATCCGTCCATTAGCGATAATTGGATTGGCAATTACGACGTATGCGACATATGAATTTACAAAATTATCGATGGATACACCGTATAGCGTTATTATGACGGATTATATTATACGTTCAATTGGTATGTCATTCATTATGATGCCAATTATGACGGCTGGTATGAACGCGCTGCCTATGAAATTAATTTCTCACGGTACAGCAACGCAAAATACGTCAAGACAAGTAGCGGGTTCAATCGGAACAGCGATTTTAATTACACTTATGACGCAACAAACGACTGCTCACGTAGCAGATTACGGCAACATGTTAACAACATCAAACCCAATTTTAGTTGATAAAATACACGGCATGGGGCAAAGTTTAGCGGCCTTAGCTGGATCAGCTCAAGCAGGAGACGCGATGAGCACACAACTATTATATGGACAAATTTCAAAGCTATCTGCAATTAACGGTATTAACGATGCCTTCTTAATTGCAACGATACTCGCAGGGATTGCTTGGGTGTTATCGTTCTTCTTACCATCAGGCAATAAACCAAATAGAAAAGCAGGGAATTAAATTCCCTGCTTTTTTGTGTTCTTTATGCAGTTAAATATAAAAGCTGGTAACCAGCTACGGAGCACAGCCCTGTTATAAACAAAATTGTTCCCATAGCACGAATACTTGATATTTGTCTGCCGCTTATAATAGCTAATAGTCCAGCTAAAGAGAAGAGACCCCAATATAAAGTTCCTGAAATTGGAATCATCCCCTCTAAATCTATTCCAGAACCTATACAAACGATAGGAACAACGATAAGCGATATGCTAATGAAACCAGCTATAATGGTAAGTGATTTACGACATTTAATACCAAAAATAATTAAAAAAATGCCAACGATGAATTCGCATACCATTAAAGTAAGAGCTAAAATCATCCAAGTTAATATTCCGAACACTTCTGTGTTACCTCCGATTTGTGAGTTTCAAAAAATATTATATATAGTATGAATCACCCACAGTCATGAGTAACCAGAAGATAACTCCTAATATACCAGCGATAAAAATAATGAATCCCATATTACGGATACTTTTAATCTTTGCTTGTAATCCACTTAATCCAGCTAATAATCCAGTTAAAGAAAATAGGGTCCAGTAAAGAGCAGTTGGAATGGGGAAGATTGTATCCATATTAATTCCTATACTTAAAAAAACAAAAGGTAGTGTGACAAAGGATAGGCTAAGTAGCCCCATTAAACCAACGAGTAATTTCCGATATTTAATTCCTGTTACTATTAAAAAAATACCACCAGCAATCCCGCATAGTAAGAGAAGTGGCGTGAAAAGCATCCAAATAACACTGAACATATGTAAACTCCTTTATATGAATTAAGTTATATTTTACTACATGAGGTTTATTTTGGATATTATTAATAAATATGTATAAATTGATAGAGATGAGAAGTGATCATACGAATTAATAAAAGAGGTATCGTGAGGATACCTCTTTCTAATTCAAGAATGCCAACAAATTATTCATAATATGAAATAACATAGCTGGAATAATGGATTTTGTTTTTTTACATAAAATAGCCATTAATAATCCCATGAAGAAAGTAATGACCATTACGCCAAGTGAGTATGTATGAGCGATACCGAAGAAGAAGCTTGTTATAATCGCTGCAATCCAAAATGGAAAGCGTTCTGAGAAAAAGCGAAGTATAAAGCCACGGAAAATAAGCTCTTCAAAAATTGGTGTGAGTATTGCAAAGCCCAGAAGTAATAATATTTGATACTGCTTAAAGACATCTAAGTTTAGTGCGGAAGATTGCTGCTTTGTTGCGTCTTGGAATACATAATTTAACAAGATGTAATTGAGTAAAATGTTTATAGCGAAGAAAAGAAGTAAGTATACGTATGTACGCCATTCTCTCAGTGCTTTAAAGTTAAATGATTGTAGTAGTAATTTTTTTGCGGGTTCGAATTTAAAAATGAAGAATAACAACACGGCTAGCTGTAATACAATACTTGCAGTATTTACGATAGATTCATACAGGGCAATTTGTTTTTTATCTGTAAGACCGGCTGTATAAATTGTTAAGGGCATTGCGAGGAACACAGTAATAAGTCCGGTTCCGAAAAAAGCGAATACAACGGAGCTAATAAATTGTCCCCATGACATAGAGTATTTCTGTTCATTAGAAAGTTGTGTAGCGGGTTGCATATGTAGAATCACCTCTTTATATTTGTATATTTAATTATAAGGCATTTTGTTTTCAGGCGTAATATTTAAATATTACATATAAAGGTGTATTTTCCATAAAATAATAAAAGAGGTATCACCCTGTAGTGATGCCTCTTTCTCATTGATAACTATGTTCTGTCTTGTTATTCAATTTTGCTTGCTCTATTTGCAATTCACGCTCTACCAATCGATCTAATTGCTGAATTGCTTTAAGTGCTTTTTCATAAGAAATTGTTCGATAATGATGCGCTCCGCCCGGTTCTTCATCTGCTTCGTCTGCCCATTTAATAATATTTTGAAGAGATGTTCTTTCAATTTCTTGTTCCACTAAGAAAGAATCTGTATGAAGAAGAATTGCAATAGAAATTTCTTTTGCTAGTTTTGGATGTTCTCCTAATCTAATAAGTAATTTATGTGCTCTTTCAGCACCTTTAATTGCATGGATATCATTCTTTTTATATAAGTCATAATCCCATTCGCCGCCTGTGTACCATGTATGATGTCCGATATCATGAAGGAAGCCAGCTTTTGTGGCAGCATCGACTGAGGCGTGATGCTTTTTGGCTAGGTGAAACGCATGGTAAGCGACAGCGATCGCGTGGACCATTCCAGAACGGTTTACGTATTTTTGTGTAATGTGGTGTTTAAAAATTTGTTCAAGCGTAATACGGTGCATAAAACATTCACTCCTTTTATCTTATGGTGTATATGAAGAAAAATCGATCGGTTTAAATGTATTTTGAACATTGTACTCCATCATAGTTCGTTAGTAAAGTAGAAATGTTTAGGAGAAGAAAAAATTTTTCCGAAAAAAAATCACCTTAGCTTATGCAAAGGTGATTTTCAAATTGCTTATTTTTTTAATCCTTGCTCTAGTGTTTCTAACATTTCGTGCTTTTCATTTTCATCAGCGTTTTTCCAAATGACTTCAAATAAAACGCCAAGACCTGGAAGCATTTTTTCTTCACCGCTTTGAATTGCATCGACGATTGTTTCTTGTAATTGATCTTGTGAATTTCCAGATACATTCGCTAATACAGCACCGCGTAAATTAAAACTCATTGCTTTCACCTCTTCTTCAGAATTGAAACTGACGTTAGTTTTTGTTCTTTTTTATGTAAATATGTATGAAAAATAGGCTATAATGATAAGACAAGAAGAGAGGGAAATACATATTATGAAAAACATTGATTCAGTACAAAATCCGCGTGTAAAGCAGTGGAAAAAGCTGCAAACGAAAAAAGAACGCGATAAAAAAGGTTTATTTTTTGTAGAAGGATTCCACTTAGTCGAGGAAGCTTTGAAGGCAGGAATTGTAACAGAACTTATCGTTTCAGATCAGACAGACCTTCCGAAAGATTGGACAGTTAATGATGTGGAAATGTATATCGTACCTGAGGCGATTGTCAAAATACTTCGTGAAACAGAAACGACACAAGGTGTATTTGCTGTTTGTGAGAAGCATGAGAAAGAAGTAGCTCTTACTGATGGGAAATTCCTTTTATTAGATGGCCTGCAAGACCCAGGTAATTTAGGAACAATTATTCGTACAGCTGATGCAGCTGGTATTCACGCCGTTGTGCTTGGAGAAGGTTGTGTTGATGTTTACAATAGTAAAGTACTCCGCTCTACACAAGGCTCTATTTTCCACTTACCAATTGTAAAAGGGAACTTAGAAGAATGGGTAGACAAGTTAAAAGAAAACAACGTTCCTGTATATGGAACAGCTCTTGAAAATGGAGTTCCGTATGGTGAAGTAACGCCGGCTGGCAGTTTTGCATTAATTGTAGGAAATGAAGGAAATGGCGTACGCCAAGAAATTCTTGCAAAAACGGATCAAAACTTGTATATTCCGATTTACGGCGGGGCAGAATCATTAAATGTTGCGGTTGCAGCAGGGATTTTAACGTATTATTTGCAAAGCCCGGTTGCGAACAAATAAAAAACTTCTTATAATAAGTTGAAGTACATTATATTAAAAGTTAAATAACGAAAAACGTTGATAGAGAAGAGTAACTTACAAAATCGCCATATAGGGAGAGAGTGCCGTAGACTGAAAGCATTCTTATGGTAGACGGAAGTGAATTCACCTCTGGAGTTGACGCCAGGACCATGTATATGTAAAGGCGTTCCGGTCAGAATTGATCGTTATAACTAATGAGTGGGCAGACTTGTTCTGTCAATTTAGGGTGGTACCGCGAATTTACCTCGTCCCTTTTTGGGAGCGAGGTTTTTTTATTTTTAAAATTAGGAGGGTTCCAAAATGGAAGCACGTTTAAAAGAGCTAAAGCAAAAAGCGTTAGAGCTTATTGAAGAAGCGAAAGAGCTAAAGGGCTTAAACGACGTACGCGTAGCGTATTTAGGAAAAAAAGGCCCAATTACAGAAGTATTACGCGGCATGGGAAAATTGTCAGCAGAAGAGCGTCCACGTATGGGAGCATTAGTAAATGAAGTGCGTGAAGCGATTCAAACGCGTTTAGATGACAAAATTAGTAACTTAGAAAAAGCAGTAATCGAAGCGAAATTAGCTACTGAAACAATCGATGTTACACTGCCAGGTCGTCCTGTTGAAACAGGTTGTCACCATCCGTTAACAGCTGTTGTTGAGCAAATTGAAGATGTATTCATCGGTATGGGTTATGAAGTAGCTGAAGGAACAGAAGTAGAAAAAGACTACTACAACTTCGAAGCACTAAACTTACCGAAAGATCACCCAGCGCGTGATATGCAAGATACATTCTACATTACAGAAGAAACGTTACTACGTACACATACATCTTCTGTGCAAGCACGTACGATGGAAAATAATAAAGAAAAAGGCCCAATCAAAATTATTTGTCCTGGTAAAGTGTATCGCCGTGATGACGACGATGCGACGCATTCACATCAGTTCATGCAAATTGAAGGTCTTGTAATTGATAAAAACATTCGTATGAGTGACTTAAAAGGTACACTGCAAGTATTCGTGAAAAAGATGTTCGGTGAAGATCGTGAAATCCGTCTTCGTCCAAGTTTCTTCCCATTCACAGAGCCATCTGTAGAGATGGATATTTCTTGTATGATGTGTCATGGCAAAGGTTGCGGCACTTGTAAAGGAACTGGCTGGATTGAAATTCTAGGCGCAGGTATGGTTCACCCGAACGTACTTGAAATGGCTGGTTATGATTCAAAAGAATATCAAGGTTTCGCATTCGGTATGGGCGCAGAGCGTATCGCAATGTTGAAATACGGAGTAGATGACATTCGTCATTTCTATACAAATGATGTACGTTTCTTACAACAATTCAAACGAGCGTAAGGGAAGGAGAGGATAAATATGTTCGTATCATATCGTTGGTTACAAGAGTATGTAGATATTAAAGATGTAACAGCACAAGAACTAGCAGACAAAATCACGAAAAGTGGTATTGAAGTAGAAGGCGTTGAAGTATTAAATAAAGGTGTAAAAGGTGTTGTAGTTGGTCACGTATTAGAATGTGAAAAACACCCAGAAGCTGATAAATTAAGCAAATGCTTAATCGATATCGGTGAAGAAGAGCCAGTTCAAATTATTTGTGGAGCTGCTAACATTGCAAAAGGTTTAAAAGTACCAGTTGCAAAAGTTGGTGCTGTACTTCCTGGTAACTTCAAAATTAAAAAAGCAAAACTACGTGGTGAAGCTTCTCACGGTATGGTTTGTGCTCTTCAAGAGCTTGGCATTGATGGAAAGTTAGTTTCAAAAGAATATGCAGATGGTATCTTCATCTTCCCAAGTGACGCTGAAGTTGGTGCAGATGCACTTGAAATTTTAAACTTACACGATGAAGTACTTGAGCTTGGTTTAACACCAAACCGTGCAGATTGCCTAAACATGTTAGGTGTTGCATATGAAGTAGCTGCTATTTATGGCCGCGAAGTAAAACTTCCAGCTATCGACTTACAAGAAACAGCAGAAAAAACTTCTGATTATATTTCTGTAAGTGTAGAAGCGAAAGAAGAAAACCCGTTATACATTGCAAAAATGGTTAAAAACGTAAAGATTGGTCCATCACCAATGTGGATGCAAACTCGTCTTATGGCAGCTGGCATTCGTCCAATTAGCAACGTAGTTGATATTACAAACTACATTTTAATGGAATACGGTCAACCGTTACATGCATTCGATTACGATAAATTAGGTTCAAAAGAAATCGTTGTTCGTCTTGCAAAAGAAGGCGAAAAAATTGAAACCTTAGATGATCAAGAGCGTACATTACAAAGCCACCATCTTGTAATTACAAACGGCACGAAAGCTTTAGCTGTTGCTGGTGTAATGGGCGGGGCGGATTCTGAAGTTACAAATGAGACAGTAAACGTTCTAATTGAGTCTGCATACTTTGCAGGTCAAACAGTACGTCGTACATCAAAAGACTTAGGTCTTCGTAGTGAATCAAGTGCACGTTTCGAAAAAGGAATCGATCCAACACGTACATTTGAAGCAATTCAACACGCAGCTGCTTTAATGGCGAAATATGCTGGCGGTGAAGCACTTGAAGGTGTAGTAGAAGCTGACAACTTACAAGTACAAGAGCGTACAGTATCTGTTACTGCTGAAAAAGTAAACCGTGTATTAGGTACAAATATTTTTGCGAGTGAAATGGGTACAATGTTCACAAACTTGAAATTCCCATTTACAGAAGTAGAAGGAACATTCCATGTAAATGTACCAGCACGTCGTCCTGATATTACAATTTCAGAAGACTTAGTAGAAGAAGTGGGCCGTCTATACGGTTATGACCACATTCCAGTTACATTACCTTCTGGAACGATGACTCGTGGTAAATTAACATCAGCACAAACGAAACGTCGTAAAGTACGCCGCTTCTTAGAGGGTGCTGGTTTATATGAAGCAATTACGTATTCATTAACAAGCGCTGACAAAGCGAAACAATATATGGTTGAGCCAAACGAAAAGGCGCCTGTAGGTCTTGCACTTCCAATGAGTGAAGAACGTAGCCAACTTCGTTTAAGCTTAGTACCGCAATTACTAGAAGCAGTTTCATACAATGTCGCTCGTAAAAACGACAGCGTTGCTTTATACGAAGTAGGTTCTATCTTCTTACCGACAGAAGAAGGAGAACTTCCGAAAGAAGAACAACATCTTGCAGGTGTTATGACAGGTCTTGCTCTTCACCATGCATGGCAAGGTGAGAAGAAAGTAGTAGACTTCTTCGTTGTGAAAGGTGTACTAGAAGGACTATTCGACGTGCTTGGCGTTTCAAATCAAATCACATATGCACCAGCAAAACGTGAAGGTATGCACCCAGGCCGTACAGCTGACATCGTATTAGATGGCGAAGTAATTGGTTTCATCGGTCAATTGCACCCAGAAGCAGAAAAACAATTAGATGTGAAAAATACATTCGTATTTGAATTATCTCTTGTAAAAGTATTCGGTGCAGACGCTGAGGAAACTTACTACTCAGCAATTCCACGTTTCCCATCTATGACACGTGACATGGCTGTTGTAGTAACAAAAGAAACAAAAGCTGGTGAAATGAAGCAAGTCATTGCTGAAGCTGGCGGAGAACTTCTGAAAGACGTAACACTATTCGACTTATACGAAGGTGAAAAAATGGAAGAAGGCAAGAAATCACTTGCATTCTCTATGACTTACTTCGATGCAGAACGTACATTAACAGACGAAGAAGTAACAGAAGCACATAACCGTGTACTAACAACGGTAGAAGAGAAATTCGGTGCGGAGTTACGTAAGTAATTAGAAAATTGCCGGATTCATTCCGGCAATTTTTTTATTGGATTGGTTGTCGGACACTGTCGGTAAGTCGATATATTACAAAAATCGCTCATATATTTTCCGACACCTTGCATCTTTCTCTCGAATGTAGTACATTAATTTTAGTTTAACAAAATGAAAGACGATGATAAGGAAAAGTAGTATATACTATAATCCAAAGCGAGTCAGGGACGGTGAGAGCCTGATGAGGCGGTATATGTGAAGAACACCTTGGAGTTGCTAACCGAAATTGAATTTTGTATTCAAGAGTAGACTTAGACGGGAATCCGGCCTGTTACAAACCGGGAAGTATGTATTACATACGAGTTAAAGTTGGTCTTTATGACAAATTGGGTGGTACCGCGAAGTTTAACCTTTCGTCCCTTTATGGATGAAAGGTTTTTTTGTATTTAAATATATGAGCAAAGGAGAATTTCACTATGGAAAACACATTAGTAAAAAGTCTGTATAGAGATACAGAAAAGTATGCAGATCAAACAGTACAAGTATCAGGGTGGATTCGTAACTTACGTGATTCAAAAGCATTTGGTTTCATCGAATTAAACGACGGTAGCTTCTTCAAAAGCGTTCAAATCGTTTTCGATACAGAATTAGAGAACTTCAAAGAAATTGCAAAACTTCCACTTAGCTCTTCAGTTAAAGTAGAAGGTAAAGTAATTGCAACGCCGGGAGCGAAGCAACCATTTGAAATTAAAGCAGAAAAAATTGATATCGAGGGCTTATCAGATTCTGATTACCCACTTCAAAAGAAGCGTCATACGTTTGAATACTTACGTACAATCGCTCACTTACGTCCAAGAACAAATGCATTCTCTGCAACGTTCCGCGTACGTTCTATCGCAGCATTTGCGATTCACCAATTCTTCCAAGAGCGTGGATTCGTACATGTCCACACACCAATCATCACTGGTAGTGATACAGAAGGTGCTGGCGAAATGTTCCGCGTAACAACGCAAGATTTAAATAACCTACCAAAAGGTGAAGACGGAAAAGTTGATGAGTCAAAAGACTTCTTCGGTAAAGAAACAAACTTAACAGTAAGTGGACAGCTGAACGCTGAAGCTTATGCATTAGCATTCCGTGATGTATACACATTCGGACCTACATTCCGTGCAGAAAACTCAAACACAACTCGTCACGCTGCTGAGTTCTGGATGGTTGAGCCTGAGATTGCATTCGCTGAACTAGGTGACGTAATGAACCTTACAGAAGATATGCTGAAATATGCAATGAAATACGTATTAGAGCATGCACCAGAAGAAATGGAATTCTTCAACAGCTTCGTTGATAAAACAGTTCTAGAGCGCATGAACAACGTAATCAACTCTGACTTCGGTCGCATCACATATACAGAAGCAATTAAAGTGCTTCAAGAATCAGGTGCTGACTTCAAATACCCAGTAGAATGGGGAATCGACTTACAAACAGAGCACGAAAGATACTTATCAGAAGAAATCTTCAAACGCCCTGTATTCGTAACTGACTATCCGAAAGACATTAAAGCATTCTACATGCGTTTAAATGAAGACGGTAAAACAGTAGCTGCTACTGACCTTCTAGTTCCTGGCATCGGCGAATTAATCGGCGGAAGCCAACGTGAAGAAAGAATGGACGTTTTAGTAGACAGAATTAAAGAATTAGGTATGAACGAAGAGGACTACTGGTGGTACTTAGAACTTAGAAAATACGGCGGTACAAAACACGCTGGATTCGGTCTAGGTTTCGAGCGCTTCCTAATGTACATCACTGGTATGGCTAACATCCGTGACGTAATTCCATTCCCAAGAACTCCAGGTTCTTCTGAATTCTAAAATATGAAAAAAGGCGAGAGGATTTCCTCTCGCTTTTTATTTTACATATTGTATAGTTTATTCCCTCGTAGCAAAAAGTAACGCGAAGGGGTGAATATAAATGAGTAAAAAAGTGAAAAAAGATCATTCAAGATCGGGCCTAGGTTCTCCAGAAGTTGAAGGACAAGGAACGACGACACATGAAACAGGTTCTCATAAAGTATCTTCATCAAATAAGAAGCAGAAACGAAGCTAACATAACAAAGGAGAGTCTTAAGGGCTCTCCTTTGTTATGTGTTACATCTTATTATCGTTAATTTCTTTTGTAATCTTATTTATGTCTTTGTCTAATCGGTCTAAATAGAAAAACCACAGTAAACTTATGAACACGTAATAGATGGCCATCACGCCAAGATTATCAGATATATTTTCGAATGTGGATTTAGTAGTGAAAAAAGCTCCCCAAATTATAGAAATAGTGAGGTAAGAAAGTGGGCCTACGAGGTGTACGAAAGCATATAGTACCTTTTTAACTTTTACAGCGTTCATATGAAAAACCTCCTTTTTCTAATCATACATTCAAGTTCTTCACAGAAGTGTTGTAGTTTTGCTGGATTATGTATTAACAAGCGTGCATCGTGTTTCCCGATAAATCTTCGAATCCGAAAGTTTAATAAGAAAGATCGACCATAACGCTCTATTAAATCGTTGAACGCTGGTTGTTCACTTAGTAGCTGAATGTTTTCTCTAATTTCGAACTGTCTTTCGTGTGGATCGCCTAGTAAAATATTTAGAATCATTTGTAGAAGTAGCAATGTAGATCTCCTCCTATGTTAGAATAATCTGTATATTATAATTATAACAAAACTATAAGGACAATAGTAGGATGAAACAAAAAACAGGAGTTTGTAGGCTCCTGTTTTTGTCGATACTATTTTAATAAGCGAAGCGCCTTCTCCGTATTAGCGAAATGCAGTTTCACAAACTCGGGTAATCGTTCTTTACCAAGCTTTAGAATTAATTTAGCAGCAGCGATATCAACTTGTTTACCAGCACCTTTCGGAAGTGGCATACCAGCTTTTTTACTTAGTTCGTCAAACTGTTTTACGAATGAGTAGCGAGCTAAAATAGAAGCAGCGGCTACTGCTAAATGGACGCTTTCACCTTTCGTAGCGAAATAAACATTTTCACGCTGTACCTGTTTTTGTTTTGCTAAATATTTGTAGTATGTATCAGGTTGTGTGAATTGGTCGATTAAGACGCCTTCAGGTTTTGTAGGTGCCATTTTAGCTAATAAGTTTGTAATAGCTTTATTGTGTAGTAAAGCTTTTAGCTTACCTTGGTTGTTTCCTTTATCAAATAGCTCGTTATATTTTTCGTTATGAAGGACAAGAGAGCTATAAGGAACAACGTGTAGAAGTTGTTTCGCAATGGCAGTAATTTGATCGTCATTTAAGTTTTTAGAGTCTTTTACACCAAGTTCTTTTAGTAGTGGAATTTGCTTCGCATCCACATATACAGCAACGACTGTCATTGGTCCGAAGAAATCACCAGTACCAACTTCATCAGACCCTACAATAGACATTGTACTGATGGAAGCAGGCGGCGCATAACGGTGTGAATCGACAGATTTTTTTACAGCTGTTTTTGGCGCGTGAGAGACAGTTTGCCAACGAGAAGCTTCTGCTTCAGCGCGGCCTCCTTGGAACATTACTTTTCCAGATTTATACGCTGTAATCGTGCAAGATGGCACCTTTGCCATGAAGATTCCGCCTTGTGGAATTTTCGGGCTAAGTGAATGTTTATATTGTTGTTTCATGTCTTCAATTACTGTAGAATTTGTTTGAATTACGATAGAATTTGACATAATGGTCGCCCCTTTTTTTATATTGTTATTTTTATCATATCGGATTGTTCTTTCTGTTTCCATATTATGAAGGTTCATGGTATGATAAACTTTAGGATTCTGTACGTGATTGGAGGCCGGTGAGTTGTCACAACAAAAGGGAAAGAAAAGTCGAATTAATGTAGAAATCTATGGTCAGCAATATTCAGTTGTTGGCGATGAAAGTACAAGTCATATCCGCATGGTAGCAGCGATTGTGGATGATAAAATGCGCGAACTCAATGCCAAGAATCCTTCGCTTGACACGAGTAGACTAGCGGTATTGACGGCGGTAAACGTCATACACGATTACATAAAATTAAAAGAAGAACATGAGAAATTGAAAGAAAGTATGACAAAAAAAGGAATGGAATAACATGATTGATATTATTATCATTTTACTGCTTGTTATGGGATTTTTCCTCGGCTTACGCAGAGGGTTTATTCTGCAACTTGTAAAGTTAACAAGCTTTATTATCGCATACCTTGTTGCATACTGGTACTGTAAAGATTTAGCGCCAGCACTTGCGAAATTTATTCCGTATCCATTTGATAAAAACGTATCTGTTCCAGAATGGATTGATGCAAATAATATTGAGACAGTATTTTATCAAGCGCTTGCGTTTATCATATTGTTTATTATTACAAAAATAGCACTTTCATTACTTGGTAATTTGTTAAATATGTTTGCAGAAATACCGGTTTTAAAGCAAGTAAATGCGTTTGCGGGGGCAATCCTCGGATTTTTAGAAGTATATATTGTTTTGTTTGTCTTAATTATCATTGGAAACATTCTTCCGATTGAACAAGTACAAACACCATTACAAAAATCATCAATTAGCAAAATAATTGTAGACGATACACCGATTCTATCTGAAAAGGTGAAGGAACTATGGCAGACAGGTAGCAGAGTATAACTTCTCTTTTTTCGGAAAGAGAAGTTTTTTTCTATGAAAGAAAGGCGGGGTAATGATGAAAGTAAATAAAAAACAAGTTATCAAATTATTAGAGACAATCGGGCTTTTTATGGAACTAAAGGGTGCGAATCCATTTAAAATATCTGCATTTCGTAAAGCGGCAGCAGCATTAGAAAGTGACGGTCGTAGTCTTTCTGAGATTGAAGATTTCACAAAGATTCCGGGCATCGGAAAAGGAACAGCAGCCGTTATTCAAGAATATATAGAATCGGGAACATCTGAAGTATTACAAGAACTTGAAAAAGAAGTACCGAGTAGCTTATTGCCGTTATTAAAACTACCAGGTCTTGGTGGTAAAAAGGTGGCTAAGTTATATAAAGAGCTAGGCGTTATTGATATGGAGACGTTAAAAGCTGCTTGTGAGGAAAATAAAGTACAAGCTTTAGCTGGTTTCGGTAAGAAGACAGAAGAGAAAATATTAGAAGCAATCGATCAAGTAGGCTCTCGTCCAGAGCGTTTACCAATTGCGATGGTATTGCCTATTGCCGGGGAAATAGAGGAGAAATTGTCGAATATTGCTGAAGTAATTCGTTTCTCTCGCGCTGGTAGTTTGCGCCGTGTTCGTGAAACAGTGAAAGATTTAGATTTTATCATTGCAACGACAGAACCAGCAGCGGTACGTGAGCATTTACTACAATTCGATAATATGATTGAGGTAATCGCAAGTGGGGATACGAAAGTTTCTGTTCGTCTTCAATATGAATATGATATTTCAATCGATTTCCGCTTAGTAAAACCAGAAGAGTTTATTACAACACTTCACCATTTCACAGGATCAAAAGACCATAACGTAAAAATGCGTCAAATCGCAAAAGATAAAGGCGAGAAAATTAGTGAGTACGGTGTAGAGAACTTAGAAACAGGTGAAGTGAAAACATTTGAGACTGAAGAAGACTTCTTTGCTCATTTCGGTCTACCATTTATTCCGCCAGAAGTGCGTGAAGATGGAAAAGAAATTGAATTAATTAAAGAGTATCCGAACTTAATTCAGTTTTCCGATATACAAGGTGATTTACATATGCATACAACTTGGAGTGACGGTGCTTTTTCTATTGAAGAAATGGTACAAGCGTGCCGTGCTCGTGGATATAAGTTTATGGCGATTACTGATCACTCGCAATACTTAAAAGTAGCGAATGGTTTAACGAAAGAGCGTCTTCGTGAGCAAGCGAAAGAAATTGAACGTATGAATGAAAAGTATCCAGACATTACAATTTTACGCGGAATTGAAATGGACATTTTACCAGATGCCTCGCTTGATTTTGATGATGAAGTATTAGAAGAATTAGACTATGTCATTGGAGCGATTCACTCTAGCTTCTCACAAGACCGTGAAACGATCATGAAGCGTCTGCGTACTGCACTTGAGAATAAACATGTCACAATGATTGCTCATCCGACAGGACGTCTTCTCGGGCGCCGTGAGGGTTATGATGTAGATACAGATTTATTAATTGAACTCGCAAAAGAGACAAATACAGTTTTAGAATTAAATGCGAATCCGAACCGTCTAGATTTAAGCGCGAAATTATTAAAACAAGCACAAGATGCTGGTGTAAAAGTAGCGATTAATACAGATGCTCATACACTTGAAATGTTAGAAGATATGGAAACAGGTGTAGCAGCAGCACGTAAAGGTTGGATTCAAAAAGATAACGTGATTAACACATGGGATATTGAACGTTTATTAGACTATATTAAACGTAATAAGTAACGCAAGGGGGACCTGCAACATGTTAGAAAGAACGTTGCGTGTATTAGAATACAATAAAGTAAAAGAACAATTACTTGAACATACAGCCTCTTCACTTGGCCGTGACAAAGTGAAGCATTTAGTGCCGAGCACTGATTTTGAAGAAATTGTAGAAATGCAAGATACAACGGATGAAGCAGCGAAAGTTATTCGTTTAAAAGGTAGTGCACCATTAGGTGGTATTACGGATATTCGCTCAAATGTGAAGCGTGCAAAAATTGGGAGTATGTTAAGTCCAAATGAATTACTTGATATTGCGAATACGATGTATGGTAGTCGTAATATGAAACGTTTCATTGAAGATATGGCTGATAACGGTGTCGAGCTTCCGATTTTAGAAACTCACGTCGCTCAAATTGTATCTTTATATGATTTAGAAAAGAAAATTACAAATTGTATCGGTGACGGCGGTGAAGTAGTCGATAGCGCAAGTGATAAACTGCGTGGTATTCGTACTCAAATTCGTACTGCGGAAAGCCGTATTCGTGAAAAATTAGAAAATATGACGCGCTCTTCAAATGCGCAAAAGATGCTGTCTGACTCGATTGTAACGATTCGTAACGAACGTTACGTAATCCCAGTAAAACAAGAATACCGCGGCGTATATGGTGGTATTGTTCACGATCAATCAGCTTCTGGACAAACGTTATTTATTGAACCGCAAGTCATTGTAGAATTAAATAACGCACTGCAAGAAGCTCGTGTGAAAGAGAAACAAGAAGTCGAACGCATCTTATTGATGTTAACAGAAGAAGTGGCAGTAGAAGCCGATATCGTTTTATCAAACGTAGAAGTAGTTGCGAATCTTGATTTCATTTTTGCGAAAGCTTTTTATGCAAAGCGAATTAAAGCAACGAAACCAATCGTAAATAACGAGCGTTATATGGATTTAAGACAAGCTCGCCATCCGCTAATCGATCCAGAAATTATTGTGCCAAATAACATTATGTTAGGTAAAGATTTCACGACAATTGTTATTACAGGACCGAATACAGGTGGTAAAACAGTTACGCTGAAAACAGTTGGTATTTGTGTTTTAATGGCGCAATCTGGTCTTCACATTCCAGTAATGGATGAGTCAGAGATTTGTGTGTTTAAAAATATATTTGCTGATATCGGTGATGAGCAATCGATTGAACAAAGTTTAAGTACGTTCTCCTCACATATGGTGAACATCGTTGATATTTTAGAAAAAGCTGATTTTGAAAGCTTAGTTTTATTCGATGAATTAGGTGCTGGAACAGACCCACAAGAAGGGGCTGCACTAGCAATTTCGATTTTAGATGAAGTATGTAATCGCGGTGCTCGCGTTGTTGCAACGACGCATTATCCAGAATTAAAAGCATACGGATATAACCGTGAGCAAGTTATTAATGCGAGTGTTGAGTTTGATGTAAATACATTAAGTCCAACTTATAAATTATTAATCGGTGTACCAGGCCGTAGTAATGCCTTTGAAATTTCGAAACGTCTTGGATTATCTGATCGCGTTATTGACCAAGCACGCAACCACATTAGTACAGATACGAATAAAATTGAAAATATGATTGCGAAGTTAGAAGAAAGCCAGAAGAACGCAGAGCGTGACTGGAACGAAGCAGAAGCACTTCGCAAACAATCTGAAAAACTTCATCGTGAATTACAACGTCAAATCATTGAATTTAACGAAGATCGCGATGAACGATTATTAAAAGCGCAAAAAGAAGGGGAAGAAAAAGTCGAAGCTGCAAAGAAAGAAGCAGAAGGCATTATTCAAGAACTTCGTCAATTGCGTAAAGCACAGCTTGCAAACGTGAAAGACCACGAGTTAATTGAAGCGAAGAGCCGTCTAGAAGGCGCAGCACCAGAGCTTGTTAAGAAACAAAAAGTAAACGTGAAAAACACTGCGCCGAAGCAACAGTTACGTGCAGGTGATGAAGTAAAAGTATTAACGTTCGGTCAAAAAGGTCAATTACTTGAAAAAGTAAGCGATACTGAGTGGAGCGTACAAATCGGTATTCTGAAGATGAAAGTAAAAGAATCTAACATGGAATACATTAACACACCGAAGCAAACAGAGAAAAAAGCAGTTGCAACGGTAAAAGGTAGAGACTATCACGTTTCATTAGAACTTGACCTTCGTGGTGAACGATTTGAAAATGCAATGGCGCGCGTTGAGAAATACTTAGACGATGCCCAGCTTGCAAGCTATCCTCGCGTATCAATTATTCACGGTAAGGGGACAGGAGCACTTCGCCAAGGTGTACAAGATTACTTGAAGAAGCATCGCGGTGTAAAAACCTTCCGTTACGGCGACATGGGCGAGGGAGGCCTAGGCGTAACAGTTGTCGAATTAAAATAGAAAACAACGAAACAAAGGGGAAACCATTATATGTTTATGGACAAACTTGCAAAAGTATTGTTAGCTTGTTGCGGAATATTTTTGGTGATTGGGGTTATTTATTTAGTTGTTTTTGCGAAGTGAAAAAGCGTCAATCGTGGCAGAATTATATTGCCATAGATTGACGCTTTTAATATATGTGAAAAGGAATAGAACATGAAAATCAACCAATACATAAGCGAAGCAAAATCATGCTCCAGACGTGAAACAGATCGCCTCATTAAAGCTGGACGCGTGGCTATTAATGGTGAAATATGTACGCACGGTGAACTTGTGAGCGATGGTGATGTTGTAACGATTGATGGGCAAGTTATTGTAAAAGAAGAGAAAGAAAAGGTGTACATAGCCTTTCATAAACCAGTCGGAATTACTTGTACAGCAGCTGATCATATTGAAGATAATATTATTGATTATATCAATTATCCAGAGCGAATCTTTCCAGTTGGACGATTAGATAAAGCATCGGAAGGACTTATCTTATTAACGAATGACGGCGGCATTGCGAATCGAATTTTACATGGTGATCATGAGCACGAGAAGGAATATGTTGTCACAGTCGATAAACCTTTTACGGACTGGTTTATTGATGAGATGTCCAGCGGTGTAAAGATTAAAGATGGAATGACGAAGCCGTGCAAAGTGACAAGAGTCGATCAATCAACATTTCGTATCGTTTTAACGCAAGGAATGAACAGGCAAATTCGTAGAATGAGTCGAGCTTTCGGGTTTACTGTAATAAAGCTAAAGCGAGTACGCATTATGAATATAGAGCTAAATGAGCTTGAAGTTGGAAAGTGGCGGAGCGTTACAGCTGAAGAGTTAGAAATTTTAATAGGGCAGTTATAGGGAGGGAAAATTTTCTCCCTATATTTTTTTTGTCAGAAAAAATAAAACTATTGATTTTTTAAAAAATAGCCCATATAATAAAAAACAACAAGTTTCGACAAGATATTTTATAAAAGTAATGATGAGGACATGAGTTGTATTTTACGATTCTCAGAGAGGGAAGCCTTAGGCTGTGAGCTTCCTAATACGAAAAGACAAGCTTACCACCTCTAAACTTCAAGAGTGAACTGCATACATGATGCATTGTAATTCTTGGCGGATAAAACCGTTATCAATTTACACGAGCTATAAAATGAGCTTATTTCGTTATAAATTCATTTTATTAGAATAAGGGTGGAACCACGATTTCAACACTCGTCCCTTTGTTAGGGACGGGTGTTTTTTGCGTTCTTTTACGGGGAAGTATGCTTGAAAGAGGATATGTGACGGATTTTAATTCAGAATATTTTGTTAATTTATTATTTTAGGAGGTTAGTAGAAATGAAATCATCTTTAAAGTTTTCGGAGATGTTTGCAATAAGTTTAATGTTATTTGCACTGTTTTTTGGTGCAGGTAATATGATTTTTCCACCAGCGTTAGGGCAAGGTGCTGGAACGGACGTATGGATCGCGCTGTTTGGTTTTATCGTAACAGGCGTTGGACTACCTTTATTAGGAGTAATTGTTATAGCTTTAAAGGGAGATATTAATGAGCTAGCAGGACGTGTACATCCTATATTCGCACTTGTTTTTATCACTGCAATTTATTTATGTTTAGGCGTATTCGTAAGTGTGCCGCGTACAGGAACAGTAGCTTATGAGATGAGTGTTGCACCGTTTTTACCAAGTGAGATAGCTGGTCAGTCATATCCACTTGTTATCTTTACACTTATTTTCTTTGCAGTCACTTTCTATTTAGCTTTAAATCCTTCGAAATTAGTGGGTCGTATTGGTAAGGTGCTAACTCCAATATTATTAGCTGTTATTGCAATTATCGTAGGTAAAGCACTTATTACACCAATTGGAGAATTTGGTGCACCGACAGAAGCGTATAGTGCTCCTCTCTTTAAAGGATTTATTGATGGATATTTAACTTTAGATGGACTTGCAGCACTGGTATTCGGAAATGTTGTAATTCATGCGTTAAAAGAAAAAGGAATTACAAATAAAAACAGTATTGCAAAAGTAACAATCTTTGCAGGATTTATTGCAGCGCTTGGTCTACTACTTGTGTATTTAGCACTTGCTTATCTTGGAGCTTCTAGTGTGTCACTTGGAATGGGCGCAAACGGAGGAATTATTTTAACAAATGTCGTGAATCATTTATTTGGTAGCTACGGAACTTTATTACTAGGGATCGCAATTACAGCAGCATGTTTAACAACTTCTGTAGGTATTGTTGCAGCTTGTGGTGATTACTTCTCTTCCTTATTACCAAAGCTTTCTTATCAAAAAGTCGTTTTCATTTTCTGTGTATTAGCATTTATGGTAGCAAACCTTGGGTTAACTCAGTTAAATGCATTAGCGTTACCAATCTTAATCGCAATTTATCCAATTGGAATCGTACTTATCGTATTATCACTTGTTGAAAACTATGTTCGTCTTCCATTAGCGATGTATGTGGGCGGGATTGTAGGAGCATTTGCAATAAGTTTCTTTGATGGATTACACAATGCAAACCTTCAAATTGCAGCGCTAGCACCTATTTTAGATAAGATTCCATTATATAGTGTAGGAATTGGTTGGTTAGTTCCAGGCATAATCGGTATAGGATTTGGTTATATAGTTTCTAAGTTTCAAAAGCAGGAAATTGCTGTAGAAAAATAGAGAAAAGAGGCTTTCTATAATAGAAAGTCTCTTTTTTTGTAAAAAAAGCCGCATATAGAGAAATTTAGATATTAAAAATTTTATACGTAATATAGTTGACAAAAAATTTATGAGTAGGCTAAGATTGACTTAGTTGTGGAAATATTGGAAGGGAAGTGAGGGAAAAGGGGTTTCTATAACTATAGTGTTGTTAGGGGAAGAGGTGAAAGAAGAGGAGAAGAGATAGTTTATTTTTTTGATTTGCATTGAGAATGATAATCAATAAATACGTTGTATCATTTTTTCTCAGTTTCTATGCCTTCGTATAAGGAATAGGGTGAGATATTATTTTTAATATTAAATGAGAATGATAATCAATAATACTTATGTTACATAAAAGAATGCTAATTAAATAATAGGTAGAAGAGATTATTTTTTTTTCTTATAAATTGAGAATAATTATCATTTTCAAAAAGTGAAATGAAAGATAACCAAGGAGGAAACAAGAAAAATGAAAAAGGTTTCTGTATTACCCGCTTTTATTATAACGTTCGTATGTATGTTAGCTTTTCTTGTAATGCCATACGGGAATGCATCAGCAAAACTAGCTGATGGTACTTACGATATTAATTACGTAATTCAAAAAGCGGAAAATGATTCAGCTTCAATGGCAAATGACTATTTTGAAAAGCCAGCAAAATTAATAGTGAAAAACGGTGAGATGAGAGTACAAGTTCCGATGAATCATAGTGCTTGGATTACAGAATTTAAAGCACCAGAGAACGGGAATTTTGTTGATGCGAAAGTTGTTAGTAAAGATGAATCGGCAGATAAAAGAACAGTAGAGTTTAAAGTAGATGATTTATCCAAACCGGCAGCTGTAAAAATTCATGTTGTTGTACCAAATGCAAACTATGACCACCACTACACAATTCGTTTTGCATTTGATGCAAATGTAAAAGCTGTAGGTGGCGATAACGGCGTAGCTGCTACAACAAAAAATAATGATCAAGCGAAAACAGATACACAAGTAAAAGAAGAGAAAACAAAAGTAGAGAGTAAGGAAACAGCTAAAGAAGTGAACAAAGAAACAAAAAATGAAAATGGAAAAGCTGAAAAAACAGATAACCCAAAAACAGGCGATGAAGCACGTATTGGATTGTTTGTAGCGTTAATTCTTATTTCAGGTGCTTTCTTAATTCGTAAAGTGAAGTTGAGTAAATAAATCTTTTGAAGGGTGATGAATATATGTTTAAACAATTTAAAATGATTATTGCCGTATTTGCTGTTTTATTTACGTTTATCGCAACACTAGGTTTACAAGATGCAAAGGCTGCTACAAAACTAGCTGATGGAAAATATAATATTGCTTTTACTGTATGGAAAGGCGATAAAGATGAATCGTCTAGAATGAATAGTTATTTTGAAAGCCCAGCAACATTAACAGTTAAAAATGGAAAACAATATGTTTCATTTAAAGTGAAAGATAGTGCTTCTATTAAAAGTTTCCAAGTAGAAAAAGATGGTCAATTTGTAGAAACAAACGTGTTAAGTGAAAACAAAAAAGATAATACTAGAGTAGTAGAATTTGAAGTTGCTGACTTGTCAAAAAAACTAAATGGAAAGGTGAAAATTAATATTCCAATTATTAATTATAATGCTTCATATGATATTCGCTTTGTATTTGATGGGAGCAGTATTAAATAATTTTCAAAAGGGAGAGTCGTTCCATTGAACAGGTATACAAAAATTATTGTTGCTATGTTTTTAATGATATTTACATTCGTATCAACATTACAACCACTTGCAGTTCAAGCAGCTACCAAGTTGGCTGACGGTGAATATTCAATTGGGTTCAAAGTTTTAAAAGATACATCAGATGAAGAATCGATGATGAATCAATATTCAGTAAGCCCAGGGACTTTAAAAGTGAAGGATGGGAAAAAGAAAGTATCCTTTACATTAACGAATAGTTCATGGATTACGAAGTTTGAAACAGAAAAAGCAGGTAAGCTAGTTGCGACAAATGTAATTAGTGAAGATAAAGAAAAAGATACAAGAGTAGTAGAATTTGATGTAGAAGATGTAGAGAAGGTATTAAATGCAAAAGTAAAAGTAGATATTGATTTTTTAAATTATCATCATGAGTACGACGTTCGTATTGCATTTGATCAAAATAGTATTACACCAATTCATGTGGAACAACCAAATGAAAAAGAGGACCCAGCTAATAAGCCAGATCCAAATGAAAAACCGGATCCAAGTCAGAAGCCCGACCAAAAGCCTGACCCAGATCAACAACCAAATTCTAACACAATTACAGATGGTGCGTACAGCATTCCATTTAAAGTGTTAAAAGATCAAACAGATGAAGAATCTAAGATGAATACTTACATGGTAAATCCAGGAGTATTAAAAGTAGAAAACGGTAAGAAAAAAGCAATTGTAACATTAAAAAGTAGCTCATTAATTAAAAATTTTCAAACGGAAAAAGATGGCACATTTGTTGATGCAAAAGTAGTAAGTGAGGATACGGAAAAAGGTACAAGAGTAGTAGAGTTTGAAGTAAACGATTTATCTAAAAAACTAAATACAAAAGTATTTATCGAAATGGCATCAAGAAATTATAAGCAAACGCATGATGTACAACTTTTATTTGAACAAGATAAACTTGAACAAATTAAAAATGAAGAGAAACAACCAGAAGTAGAAAAACCAGAAGCAGAAAAACCAGAAGCAGAAAAACCGGAAGTAGAAAAACCGGAAGTAGAAAAACCAGAAGTAGAAAAACCAGATGAAAATAAAAAACCAGATGCTGAAACAATTAAAGATGGTGAATACAGCATCAATTTCAAAGCATTAAAAGATCAAACAGACGAAATTTCAATGATGAACACATATACAAAAAGTCCAGGTGTGCTAAAAGTAAAAGATGGTAAGAAGTATGTATCATTTACGTTAACGAACAGTTCTTGGATTACAAAATTTGAATTTGAGAAAAATGGTTCGTTTGTTGATGCACATGTAATAAGTGAAGATAAAAAAGCTGATACACGCGTAGTGGAAGTAGAAGTACCAGATTTATCAAAAAAGTTAAATGCAAAAGTAAAAGTAGATATCGATTCAATGAATTATCACCATTTTTACGATATTCAATTTGCATTTGATAAAGGTAGCATTAAGCCGTTAGATAGCCAAGGCGGAAACAACAACCAAGGCGGAAACAACAACCAAGGCGGAAACGACAACCAAGGCGGAAACGACAACCAAGGCGAAAACGACAACCAAGGTGGAAACAACAACCAAGATGAAAATAATAAACCGAGAGTAATAGTTGATCCGGAAAATTTAGTAGATGGCCAATATGATATTACATTTAAAGTATTAAAAGATAAAACAGATGAGATTTCAAAGATGAATGACTATGTTGTAAATCCAGCGAAATTAATCGTAAAAGATGGTAAAAAATATATTGAGATGACGCTGAAAAATAGTGCGTGGATTACGAAATTCCAAGCGGAAAACAATGAACTATTCGCTGATGCGAAAGTAGTAAGCGAAGATAAAAATGCAAATACGCGAGTAGTACAGTTTGAAGTAGAAGATCTATTTAAAAAATTAAACGCAAAAGTAAAGGTAGACATCGATGAGATGAACTACCATCATTTCTACGATGTACAAATTCAATTTGATACAAATAATATCGGCGCGTTAGGAACTATTAAAGAGGAACCGAAAAATGAACCGAAAAATCCAGTGACTACACCGAAAGTTGATAATGTAAAAACAGTAGGTACTCCTGATTTTAATCGAAATGCAGATGGTCACAAGAAAAAAGAAGATACAAAAAATGATTCGAAAAAAGAGAAAAACTCAAAAACTGCAGATACAGCACAACTTGGTTTATACATGGTGTTACTGCTAGGTTCACTTGCTTTACTAGTTCGTAAATATAGAGCAGGTAGATTGTAATTTTTGGAGTCTTGATGCATGTTCGCGTGCATCAAGACTTGTTTCATATTGTATGGAAAGGAGTGGTGATTGAGAGTGAAGAAAATTGCAAGTGTACTAATGGCTATTATTTTGTTAATGAGTATAGCCGGGTGCTCATCACCAAAAAAAGAATCAGCAAAGCAGGTAAAGAGTGAAAGTAAAGAGCGCGTCGTTGCAACAACAGTGGCTGTTACTGAAATTATGGATGCGTTAGAAGTAGATTTAGTCGGCGTTCCAACAAGTTCTAAAACTTTACCGAAGCGATATAAAGGTTTACCTGAAGTTGGGAATCCAATGAGTCCAGATATGGAAAAGGTAAAGTCATTAAAGCCTTCAGAAGTGTTATCTGTGACAACACTTGAATATGAATTAAAGCCAGTTTTTGATGGTGTGGGTATGAAAGCAAACTTTTTAGATTTAACGAGTTTGAAAAATATGCAAAGTTCTATTAGCGATTTAGGTAAGAAATATGGGCGTGAAAAACAGGCCGAAGCAGTAGTAACTAAATTAGATAAAAAGGTTGCTAGCATTCAAAAAGAAGTAAAAGGAAAGAAAGAACCGACAGTGCTTATTTTATTAGGTGTGCCGGGAAGTTATTTAGTAGCAACAGAGCATTCTTATATTGGAGATTTAGTGAAACAACTAGGTGGTAAAAATATTGTGCAAGGTGAACAAGTAGAATATTTAGCTTCTAATACAGAGTATTTAAAGAAAGCTGATCCAGATATTATTTTACGAGCAGCTCATGGTATGCCTGATGAAGTTGTAAAAATGTTTGATAAAGAATTTAAAACAAATGATATTTGGAAACACTTTGCTGCGGTTAAAAATAACCGTGTTTACGATTTAGAAGAGCGCTTATTTGGAACGACAGGTAATTTAGCAGCAATTGAAGCATTAGATGAATTGAAAAAAATGATGTATCCGTGATGCATTTTAATATAAAGGAAGAGTAGAATGAATAAAAAAACTTGGAGTTTCCTCATTGTTACTGCATTGCTTATTGTTATGACATCATTGTCAGCGATGAAAGGTAGTTTAGAAGTAGGTATTGTTGAACTTGTACAAGGGATATTTACAGGTGGAAATGAAGATGTTGAAGTCATTAAAGATTTACGTTTTCCGCGTATTATTATTGCGTTGTTCACTGGAGCGGCTCTCGCTGTTTCAGGTGTGCTTTTTCAAGCTGTTATGAAAAATCCACTCGCTGATGCTGGGGTAATCGGTATATCTTCAGGAGCAAGTTTTATGACTCTTGTTATTATTACGTTATTCCCGCAATTCTTTTTCTGGACACCTGTATTCGCCTTTTTAGGTGGTGCGCTTGCATGTTATCTCGTTTATTCGTTTTCATGGAAATCAGGATTAAGCCCGCTTCGCATTATTTTAATTGGTATTGCCATTAATGCAATGTTTACTGGATTAAATGAATCATTCGTTACGATTTGTGGATATTTTATTAAGAGTATTAAGCAAACGACGACTTCTAACATAACAATGAAGACGTGGGGCGATGTAGAAATAATGGTGACTTATGGAACGATTGGTCTTATTCTTGCTCTGTTCGTAGGAGCTTGGTGTAACTTATTATCGCTACAAGATAAGACTGCGAAAAACTTAGGCTTGCACGTGACGAGAGTTCGTCTTATTATTTCTGCCATTGCAGTACTCTTAGCGGCAGTATCAACAGCGATTGCAGGTGTTATTGCTTTCGTAGGATTACTAGTTCCGCATATTTCAAGACAATTAGTCGGTTCAGACCATAAAGTATTAATTCCATTTTCTGCTCTTGCAGGGGCGTTATTAATTTTGACGGCAGATACGATTGGAAGGTTAATTGTGCCACCTAACGAAATTCCAGCAGCAACAATTATGGCGGTTATTGGTGGTCCATTCTTAATATTCTTGCTTAGAAAGAGTGATAAAGTTCATGGAAATTAAAAATGTAACCTTTTCATACGATAACGTAACAAATCGATTAAAGTCTGTTAGTAGTGAAATAGAAATTGGGAAAATTACAACAATCATTGGACCGAATGGATGTGGGAAATCAACATTACTTAGTGTCATGTCTAGAAACCACGCTCCTAGCAGTGGAGAAGTAATACTTGATGGGAAAGCGATTAGTGAATATAAACCGAAAGAGTTTGCTAGAAAACTAGCGGTTGTCCATCAACAAAATGAGGCTCCAGCAGATATTACAGTGGAAAAGCTAATAAGCTTCGGGCGTATGCCATATAAAAATATATTCTCTTCGCAAACAGATGAAGATAGAGAAGCGATTGAGCGTGCGCTAGTATGTACGAATTTACAAAGTAAGCGTGATAAGCCAATTTATGCTTTATCTGGTGGAGAGAGGCAGCGAGTTTGGATCGCAATGACATTAGCTCAAAATACACCAATGCTCTTCTTAGATGAGCCGACCACATATTTAGATATTTACTATCAGCTAGAAATATTAGAGTTAGTGAAAGAGTTAAATGAAGTGCATGGACTAACGATTGTAATGGTATTACATGATATTAATCAAGCCATTCGTTATAGCGACCATATTATCGTTATGAAAGATGGAGAAATCATTACGAAAGGTAATCCTAATGATGTAATAACAGAAGAAATGGTTAAAGCAATATATGGTGTAGATGTCATTGTAAAGCAGGATGAAGATACCGGATTGTACATGGTACCTATGGGAATCTAAAAGCTGAGCATAATCCGTTTTGAGGTGATAATTTGAATAGTAAGAAAGGACGGAAAAAGAATTCTTTTTTTCAACGCATACTTACAATTGTGTTTTTAGGAATCTTTTTCTATTCAATGTATGAGTTGGGCGGGATTTTCATGGATTATTATGAAAATCGTAAAGTAATGGCTGAGGCACAACATATTTATAAAAGAAGTCCAATGGAAGAAAAATCAGAAGATGGAGAGGTACGTAAACAGTTTCAGGATCTCCAGAAAATTAATCCAGAGATAGTCGGATGGATTACGATGGATGATACACAAATTAATTATCCAATCGTTCAAGCAAAAGATAATGATTACTATTTATTTCGTAATTATAAAGGTGAAGATATGAGAGCGGGAAGCATTTTTATGGACCATCGTAATGATGTGAAATCTCAAAATCGAAATACGATTTTATATGGCCATCGTATGAAAGACGGTTCTATGTTTGGTAGTTTAAAAAAGATGTTGGATGAAGACTTTTTTATGTCTCATCGTAAATTATATTACGATACATTATTTGAAGGATACGACGTGGAAGTTTTTTCAGTATACACGACAACAACGGACTTTTATTACATTGAAACGGATTTTGAAAATGATGCAGCATATACATCGTTCTTAAAGGAGATTCAAGGAAAATCACTGTACAAAACGGATACGGAATTGACGGCTAATGATGAAATCGTAACACTTTCTACTTGTGACTATGCGCTTGATCCAGAGGCTGGAAGGCTAGTTGTACACGCAAAATTAATAAAAAGAAATTAAAGAAAAAAGTATAGAATATGAGAAGTGATAGATAACGCTTCTCATATTCTATACTTTAAAAAAGGACTGTTTTTACTGTGCTGCAGCCATTGGCATACGTACAACTTTTACATCATAGTAAGCAATTTTATTATCAAGAATATATTCTGGCATTCCGCCTTGGTGTGAGTGAGCATCTTTAAATGCAGCGCTCTTTGTCCAACCTTGGAAATCTTCTTTTGCATTCCAGCGAGTGCTAATTGTTACTTCATCATAATCAACTGTATTTTGCGTTAAAAGAACTTCTAGACCTAAAAAGCCTGGCATCGTTTCAACTTTACCTACTTTATTAAAACGCTCAATTAATTTATGTCCATTTCCCTTTGTAATTTTAGCTGTATTTGTAACGATAATCATGTTTATTCCTCCTATAAATGTAGCTATATTTTCAAGAATTCATATACATTAAATGATAATGAAAATCATTATCATTGTCAATGCTAAATGTGAAATATAAAAGTTTTTTATATTATATTGGACAGTAAGATTTCCAGTTCAAAATGTAGTAAATATGTGGCAGTTAAGTGAGAGAATGAGCGAGTTGTACTAGCAAAGCAATAATATGGTATAGTGAAACGAGGCTGTTTTTTCAGTCTCGTTTTTCAAATGCTTCCTATAGAGAAAGCATGCAAATGGAAAGGAAGTTATTATATGCGATCAGAAGTAACTGTAAAAATAAAACCGAAATTTATAAAAGAAATTAAAAGTGGATATCCGCTTATTTTAAAAGATGCGATTCAAAATTTAAATGATGTTCGTGAAGAAGGAACAATCATTAAAGTAGTAGATGAGAAGAACCACTTTGTCGGAAAAGGCTATTATGGAAAACAAAATAAAGGATACGGCTGGATTTTAACAAGAAAAGAGAGTGAACAAATTAATCAATCTTTCTTTGAAAGTAAAATAAAATCTGCCTTACATAAACGAAAGCAATTTTACAAATCAAGTGATACGACAGCATTCCGTGTGGTGAATGGTGAAGGTGATGGTCTTGGAGGACTAATTATCGATTATTATGATGGCTACTACGTAGTAAGTTGGTATAGTGAAGGGATTTATACTTTCAGAGATGAGATTATAGCCGCTCTTCAAAAAGTAGCAAACTTTAAAGGTATTTATGAGAAAAAGCGTTTTGATACGAAAGGGAAATATATTGAGGGTGATGATTTCGTAGCAGGAGAGCGCGGCGAGTTCCCACTTATCGTAAAAGAGAACGGTGTAAACTTTGCGGTTTATTTAAATGATGGGGCAATGGTTGGGGTATTTTTAGATCAACGTAACGTTCGAAAACAAATTCGTGATAAATATGCAAAAGGAAGAACAGTGTTAAATATGTTCTCTTATACAGGTGCTTTCTCTGTATTTGCAGCGCTTGGCGGAGCGAGTAAAACGACGAGTGTTGACCTTGCAAATCGTAGTTTAAGTAAAACGATTGAGCAGTTTAGTGTAAATGAAGTTGATTATGAAGCGCAAGATATTATTGTAGAAGATGTATTTCTTTACTTCAAATATGCAGCGAAGAAAAAAATGAAATTTGATATGGTCGTACTTGATCCTCCAAGCTTTGCACGCTCAAAAAAATATACATTTAGTGCAGCAAAAGATTATAAAAATTTATTAAAAGAAACAATTGCTATTACAGAAAATAACGGTATTATCGTTGCTTCTACAAATTGTAGCGCATTCGATATGAAAAAGTTTAAAGGCTTTATCGATACAGCCTTTAAAGAAATGAATGGCAAATATAAAATATTAGAAGAACATTCTTTACCAGAAGATTTCCGTACCATTGATCAATTTAAAGAAGGAGACTACTTAAAAGTAGTTTTCATCGAGAAAATTAAAGGTTAATAAAGAAAAGGAGCTCGAGTTTACTTGAGCTCCTTTTCTTATTGAACGATATTTTGTACTCTACCGACTTGCCCGTCCTGCAATCGCACTTTAATGCCATGCGGATGGGAAGGGGAGTTTGTTAAAATATCTTTTACAATTCCACGTGTTAATTTGCCTGTTCGTTGATCTTGTTTTAATACAATATCAACTTCAAGACCGGGGGCGATATTAGAACGTTTTTGTCCGTTCATTTATACACCTGTACGTCTACGTTGGTTGTTTGTTTTCTTTGTTTGTTGGTTTTGTAATTTTTTTGTTTCTTGGCTTTGATTTTTTGCATTTTGACCATTTCCATTTCCTTGCTTTTTCTTAGCAAGTTGTTCACGCATTAAATCAGCTAAGCTTACTTTTTTGTTTTCTGACATGATAAGTCTCCTTTATATAAAGTTAATTATGAACAATCGTAGTGAATTTCATCATATCATTGTTAAGGAAGGAAGGGAAGTTGGTTTGAAAATTCATATAATTGTTTCCAGTCTGTAGTAGTTACGATACAATTGGATTGTTAACGTTTGTAAAAAGGGGATAGACATATGTCACATCATATTTTATTAGTTGAAGATGATATCTCAATTCAAGAGATGGTGGAAAAGTATTTAATAAAGGAAGGCTTTCAAGTTACGATTGCGTCTGATGGAGAAGAAGGCGTGAACACATATTTAAAAGGTTCATTTGATTTGATTATCCTTGACATTATGATGCCAAAGCTAGATGGCTTAGAGGTTGTACGAATCATTCGAGAAAAAAGTGCAGTTCCGATTTTAATGATGTCGGCAAAAGATACAGATGTTGATAAAGCTGTTGGATTAGGACTTGGAGCAGATGATTACATTTGTAAGCCGTTTTCTATGATTGAATTGGCTGCACGTGTAAAAGCAGGTATTCGGAGGTCTACGAAATACTCGGCTACAGAAACAATAGAAAAAATGATTCAAATTGGTGATTTAACAATTGATCCAATTAATTTTACTGTAGAAAAAAACGGGAAGCCTCTCAAACTTACTTTAAAAGAATTTGAGATTTTAAAGCTATTCGTAAAGAACCAAAATCGTGTATTTACGAAAGCGCAAATATATACGTTAGTTTGGAATGAAGAGTATTACGGTGACGATAACGTTATTAATGTTCATATGAGAAGATTGCGTGAGAAAATCGAAAGTGATCCATCTAATCCAGAATATATTAAAACGCTATGGGGCATCGGCTATAAGCTGGAAGTGATGTAATATGATCAATTTGTTAATAGGTATTATTTTTATATTGTTATGTGTTATTTATATGCAATATAAAATGAGAAAAAATAGTAGTAAAAATTTACGATACACATATGAAAAGTTAGAAAGTATTGTAAATGAAAAAACAGGTGAGACGTTACTCGTTATGACAGATGATCTAGAATTGCAAAAATTATTAGTGGCGATTAATCAATTATTAGATGCAAAACAGAAAACGAATGCAGATCATGCAAAAGTAGAAATTTCGATGAGAAAAATGCTTTCAAATATTTCGCATGACTTGAAAACACCACTAACAGTTATTCTTGGATATACAGAAATGTTAAATAAGGATAAAACGATAAATAAAGAAGAACAACAAATATTACTTGAGAAAGTGCATACGAAAACACTAGAAGTGATGGAATTAATTCATAAGTTTTTTGATTTAGCGAAATTAGAATCTGGTGACAAAGCAATTGAAATGACAAAAATAAATATGAATGAAGTTTGCCGCGAGAAGATTTTATCATTTTATGATTTAGTGACGACGAAAGGTTTTCAGGTTCATATTGATATACCAGAAAGAAATATATATGCACTTGGAAATGTAGAAGTATTAGGTAGGGTATTGAATAATTTAATATCAAATGCAATTACATATGGAGACGATGGAAAGGCACTCGGTATGACGTTAAGAGATGATGACACGGGCGTGTATATAGATGTATGGGATAAAGGAAAAGGGATTGATGAATCTCATATTGATAAAGTGTTTGAGCGTATGTACACACTTGAAGATTCAAGAAATAGATTGTACCAAGGAAGCGGTCTAGGATTAACGATTACGAAACGGCTTGTGGAAGCGATGGACGGAAAAATTCATCTTTCTAGTAAACCGTATGAAAAAACAATTTTTACAATTGCATTAACAAAGATACAGTTTTAGCTTGTAGAGCAGTAGATTCTACAAGCTTTTTTTCAGCGTAAGGAATTTGTAAGAAACGGGTAAGAAAAAAGAGATTTCCGTTGTCTATTATAGAAATATAGAGTATTGCGAAAGGGGAAAGTAACATGACATATATATTAAAAACAAACCAGTTAACGAAAGTGTTTAAAGGGAAAGAAGTTATTTCCGGTGTTAACATGCATGTGAAAAAAGGAGAAATTTACGGTTTTTTAGGACCAAACGGTGCTGGTAAAACAACGATTATGAAAATGATTACAAATTTAATAAAACCGACGAGTGGTGATATTGAAATCTTCGGTGAGAAATTAACAGATACATCTTATGAAGTATTAAAAAGAATGGGGACAATTATTGAATACCCAATCTTTTATGATAAATTAACGGCGAAAGAAAACTTAGACCTACATTGTGAATACATGGGCTACTACGATAAAAATGCAATTGACCATGCTTTACATTTAGTGAAACTACAAGGGGTAGATAATAAAAAAGTAAAAGATTTTTCATTAGGAATGAAACAACGACTCGGTATTGCAAGAGCAATCGTGACAAAGCCAGAATTGCTCATTTTAGATGAACCAATTAACGGTTTAGATCCAATTGGTATTAAAGAGTTACGAGACTTATTTAAAATGCTCTGCAAAGAATATGGCATTACATTATTAGTTTCTAGTCATATTTTAGGTGAAATGGAACTAATGGCCGATACAATTGGTGTGATTCAAAATGGAAAACTAATAAAAGAAGTTTCAATGAAGAGTATTAACGGAAAACAAACAGAGTACATTGAAATCACTGTTCCTGATGTGAAACGTGCAGCTTATATTTTAGAAGATAAACTTGGTATAAAAAACTACAAAATAATGAGTGGAACCATGATTCGTGTGTATGATACGTTAGCGTCTCAGCAGGCCATTTCAAAAGCACTTATTATGAACGATGTGGAAATTGAAAGTATTAATAAGAAACATAGTTCCTTAGAAGAATATTTCTTAAATGTAATGGATGGAGAAGGTATTCATGCTTAATGGACTATGGCTGAACCTGATAAGTGGATTTATCGTAATGCTAATAAGTGGAATTTTATATTATAGAAAACCAGAGCGGAAATGGTTGTTCATTGTACTAGTGATAGGAATGTTAAGCTCCGTTACTGCTGGAATTAGAATGTTAGCAGCGTAGAGACAGGTATATAAAGAATGGAGGCGTAATTTATATGTTTAAATTAATGAAGCTCGAATGGAAGAAACATAAATTATCTCGTTACTTTAAAAGTGTAGCAATTTGTATTATAGCAATTTTCGCTGCAGTAAGCCTTATGGCATTGGGAATGAAAGCCGAGGAAAACATGCTCTTCTCTGACTTCACACAGAACATGGCTGCAGCAAATATTTTTATTAGGATAACATTCATTATTTTTAGTTCGGTCATTTTATCACGTTTAGTAATTGATGAGTATAAGAACAAAACGATGCAATTATCGTTTATGTACCCGCTGCAAAGGAAAATGCTAATGAGGGCGAAATTAACAATTGTTTTTTGTTTTTGTTTTGTGAGCACCATTATCGCTACTTTTATTATTAGTTTACTCGTATATTTTGTGAGTCCAATGATGGGACTGATTGAAACGCCAGCTACGATGGGTGAAATAATAGCTATCGTTCCAGATACTTTTATAAGTGCATTTATGATATCTGGTATAAGTTTAATTCCTTTATTTTTTGGAATGAGAAAGAAATCGACACCGACAACGATTACTTCGGCAGTAATAATTGGTATGCTGATTAGTGGTAACGTTGGTCCTGGAAACGATCAAGTAAGTATGTTTGATTTTATAGCTATCCCAATCGTGCTCTGTTTATTAGGGATCTTCATTAGTTATTTATCGTTTCGTAAAATCGATAAGATTGATGTGGTGTGAAGCAAGCTTAAAACAACAATGAACTGGGGTATGAATGGTGAAAAAGATAATAGTAATTGCAATATTATTCATTACAATTGCTAGTGTAGTTTTTGGTTTTAAGGTGTTTCAGGGGAAAGGTTTTAAGAAAGAAAAGTCTTTTGAGATAAATAATATAAAAGAAATAGAAGTAGATAATGAAAACTGGAATCTTGAATTTAAAAGTACAGACGCTAATAAAATAGTAATTTCCGCTCAAGGTGAACAAGTAGATAAAGAGATAGATCCTGTCAAAATAGAAAATGATGAAAATAAAATTGTGATTAAACAAAAACAAAAGATGAACAGATTTTTTAATGGTTTCACGTTTAGGAAGAAAAATAGTATATCTATAGCTATTCCGAAGAAAGAAATAGATAAAATTGCATTAAATAATAAATCGGGTGATGTGAAAATAAGAGATATAGTAGTAAAAAATATCATGACAAAAGGCAAGTCTGGAGATGAAATGATTGTAGGACTATCAGCCGAGAAAGGTGAATTTATATCGCAAAGTGGAGAGTTAGTTTTAAAAGGTAGTTCAGTACAAGAATTAAATATAAAGTCTACGACTGGTGATAACTATATAACAAATGTAAGTAACTCAAATATGAACATCACTTCAACATCTGGGGAAGTATTACTGAAAGATATGACAGAAGGAAAATCATTATTTATAGAAACAAAATCAGGTGATATTGGCGTACGGTATAAAGGTGTCCCTGCATCATTGAAGCTTATGGCTAAAAGTAATTCGGCTGACGTAATAGTGGATTTAAAAGGACTTAAGAAAGATAAAAATACAGACAAAATAAAAGTAGGAACGATTGGTGATGCAAAAAATGAAGCGAAGATTTTAAGTGAAACAGGAGTCATTTATATTGATTAAGTCCAAGGAGGAAGGAGGAATATCATGCTACGTCTTATGAAGTTAGAATTGAAGAAGTTTAAGTTTGGATGGTATGTGAGGGGAGCAGTTATTGCAAATATTATTATACTGGCATTATTAATCTTTGTTAGTTTCATTGCACAAATAGAAGGAGATCCAGAAATAAGAGATCCGCAGATGATTTTGTTAATGGCTAGTACAGTAGTAAGAGCAACATTTATTATTTTTGGTAGTGTATTAATAGCAAGGTTAATAATTGACGAATATAAAAATAAAACAATACTACTCATGTTTTCTTATCCCATTAATCGAAAGAAAATGATGGCTAGTAAGTTGGCTATTACAGCGATAGTAACATTTATAACAGTTATTGTATCTAACATTTTAGTAGTAGGAATTTTCTTTGGGATAGATAGTTGTTTTTCAATTATTCCTCATTCATTCACAGTAGATCAATTGGTGCAAGAAGGAATAAAACTAGTTCCTTTAGCCATTGCAACTGCGGGGATGAGTTTAATCCCATTATATTTCGGAATGCGTAAACGTTCAGTGCCAACTACAATTGTTTCATCTCTTATCGTTGTCTCAATTGCAATGAATACCAACCCAGAGTTTCCTACAGCAACTTTACTTCCCCTTCAACTAGCATTGGCGGCAATTGGAGTTGTGATTGCATATTACGGCATTAAAAATATAGAGAAGGAAGATATAACTGTATGAAAAGAATAAGAAAAAGAGTTGGCGTTACACCAACTCTTTTTTGTATATGTATGTTTCGGTACTACTCTGTAAATTTAGAGTGTGTGCTTAAATACTTTTGCACTCCTGGAGAAATGTTAAAGTTATTAGGACTTTTATATTCGATAGTAAACTCTCCGTCTCCACTTGTTTCAAAGGCGATTGCATAGCTATTCATTTTAGCATCGTAAGAAGTGTTTTTGACTTCTGCATCTAGATTAAAATATTTTGTAATATATTCTTTTGATTCCGTAATTGCTGCTTGTTTTCCCCAAGGGGTACCATAATAGGTGAAATAAAGAGATACACTAATAACTCCAATAATAGAAGTTAATAAAATAGTGCCCATAGCTATTTTTTTATTCTTTGTATTCAATTTGGTTACTCCTCTTCATAGTATGTATTCATTTTAACCTATCTTTTCCATAAAACAACTATTAAGAAAAAATAGTTTCACATGAAACAAGTTACAGAAAAAGACAAGATATGTAAACATCTTGTCTTTTTTGTCGTTACATTTTAGGAGCTTCCATTCCAGCCGCAGCCCATTCTTCTTTTGCGGGGCCATATACGCCAGGAACTGTTAAGCTAGCTTGTCGCATTAAAACCGTCATTTGTCCGCGGTGGTGATTTTGATGATTAATGAGTGTCATTAAAAATATAGAATTCGGCATAGGGCGACCAAAGAAGTCATTAATAGTAGCTAAGTCTTTATCAGTCCATTTACTTTGAAGTGTTTCAACAAAAGCCGCGTTTACTTTACGGTATTCATCTGCAATTGTTTTTGCAGAAGTTGGAACAGGATAATCTTTCGTTTCTCCTTCAAACTTTAGCCCTGTGCCAGATAGTATCACAGGAACTGCCGTCACGATGTGCCAAGCAATTCTTCCTAACGTCCAGTGCCCAGGTGCAATTTCCTGTGATAAAGATGCATCGGTTAATGAATCAAGCATTTTCTGAGTAGACTCAGCCTCGTATGTCCATGATTGTAAAAAGCCTTCAATTGTTTGGTACATAGTTATCCCTCCTATTTTTGTTCATAGATTAAATTCGTGAGAGATAATATAATCCCTGTTCCACAAGAAATAATTAATTAAGCATTGCTACAATATGAAAACAATATTAGACCGTAAAGGTGGAAGCGAGTTTCTGCATATAAAGTATAAAAATGATAAGGAATACGTATTATTGGGAAATGCTGATGATTACAGAGAGTTATTTCAAATAGTAGGTAGGTTGAAAATAGCAAATGGAATAGAATTGAGATTACAAGATAAGAAATTAAAGAGAAAGTTAACTTTAAAACGAAGTGTATTCAATATAATCATGTATTCACTTGTTATATATATTATGTACAAAGCCTATATTAATTTTCTGCCATAATAGGAAAAGACGGCTTCACATATATGAAGTCGTCTTTTAATTAACTTTCTTCCCACTTTTCCTCATCAACCATAAGAAATAAGGTGTTCCAAGTATAGCAACTTTTTTCGCCGGTTTATCTAATTTTGTTTCCCCTTCAGTATGTTTAATTGTTATAGTTTGCTTTTTATCTTCTATCGTTGTTACCTTTTTCTCCTCTTTTTTGCTGTCCGCATTCAACAGCGAATAGAAGAACAACCATGAAAATACTAAGAATTTTCTTCATCTTCTTTCCCAAAATAAGTTTTTTATTCGTAATTATATTTTTAAAATTTTGCTGAAAAATAACGAATTATACGAATATCGTTATGTAAGATTAAAATCCATATGTGTATGAAGAATTTAGAAAAGGAATTTCATTTAACTAGAGAGGCGAAAGTACAAGCAAAAGGAGATAGTATCGCATGTAATAATTATTAGAATGTACGGGATAAATCTATATTTATCTCCACTGAATAAAGCTTTCGGTCTGATTTGATAAATGTTTTTTAATTTCTTACTTGTACTTATAAGATTGAATTTGAAGGAAGGAATCAACATGTCTTCATGGCTCAATAATACAAATGGATATTGTAGTTGTAATAATCAAAATGGTGTACATGTTGATTCGTGTTGTTTTAGTTGTGATGGGACAGTCCCTAAGCTTGGTCCAACAGGTCCAACAGGTCCAATGGGTTCAACAGGTCCAACGGGAGCAACCGGTTCAACAGGATCAACGGGTTCAACAGGTCCAACCGGAGCGACAGGTTCAACAGGTCCGACGGGTTCAACAGGTCCAACAGGTCCAACGGGATCAACGGGTTCAACGGGTTCAACAGGAGCAACAGGTCCGACGGGTTCAACAGGTCCGACGGGAGCAACAGGAGCAACAGGTCCAACCGGAGCAACGGGAGCAACAGGAGCAACAGGTTCAACAGGATCAACGGGAGCAACAGGCCCAACGGGAGCGACAGGAATAACGGGAGTAACAGGTCCAACGGGAGCGACAGGAATAACGGGAGTAACAGGAATAACGGGAGTAACAGGTCCAACGGGAGCAACAGGTCCGACGGGAGCAACAGGTCCGACGGGAGCAACAGGTCCAACGGGTTCAACAGGTCCGACGGGTTCAACCGGTTCAACAGGTCCAACAGGAGCGACAGGTTCAACAGGAGCAACAGGTTCAACAGGAGCAACAGGTTCAACCGGTCCGACGGGAGCGACAGGTTCAACAGGAGTGACAGGTTCAACAGGAGCAACGGGAGCAACAGGTCCGACGGGAGCGACAGGTTCAACAGGAGTGACAGGTTCAACAGGAGCAACAGGTCCAACGGGAGCAACGGGTTCAACGGGTTCAACAGGTCCAACGGGAGCAACAGGTCCAACAGGATCAACGGGAGCAACAGGTCCGACGGGTTCAACAGGTCCAACGGGTTCAACAGGTCCAACAGGAGCGACGGGAGCAACAGGTCCAACGGGTTCAACAGGATCAACAGGTCCGACGGGATCAACAGGTCCAACGGGATCAACAGGTCCAACAGGATCGACAGGATCAACAGGTCCGACGGGAGCAACAGGTCCAACAGGATCGACGGGAGCAACAGGTCCAACGGGTTCAACAGGATCAACAGGTCCGACGGGAGCAACAGGATCAACGGGTTCAACAGGTCCAACCGGAGCAACAGGTACAAGTATCACGGCGACATATGCATTTGCAAATAATACGTCGGGAACAGCGATATCTGTAGTTCTTGGTGGAACGAATGTCCCGCTTCCAAATAATCAAAACATCGGTCCAGGAATTACTGTTTCTGGTGGAAACACAGTATTTACGGTTGCAAATGCTGGTAATTATTATATTTCATATACAATTAATATAACGGCTTCATTATTAGTCAGTTCACGGATTACAATTAATGGAGGGGCACTTGCTGGGACGATTAATGCTCCTGCGGTAGCAACCACATCATTTAGTGCAACAATCATTACAACTCTCGCAGCAGGAGATGCTATTAGCTTGCAATTATTTGGTTTGTTAGCTGTCGCAACATTATCAACAACTACTCCAGGAGCAGTGTTAACGATAATAAGATTAAGTTAAACTATAACTCTCTTACTCTTTTAAGATTAAGAGAGTTTCTACATATAATAAGAAGTTAATGAAGTAAAGCATAGTTATACAAAAGTCAGAATATTATGATTGTAACGCTATGGTGACTATAATATAATGAAAATAACCATCATGAATGAACATTCATTTATTTTTATGTATTTGAAGGGGGAATGAAGGTGGAAAAACCATGGTTGAAAAGTTATCCAGAGGAAATTCCGAGTACGATTTCTTATGATATTCAGCCGCTTCATAGATATGTAGAACAGATGGCTTCTCGCTACCCAGAAAAGAAAGCGCTTCACTTTTTAGGGAAGGATATTACGTTTTCGGACTTCCATGATAAGGTGAAGAGGTTTGCAAATTATCTTCAAAAGCTCGGTGTGGAAAAGGGTGATCGAGTTGCTATTATGTTGCCGAATTGTCCGCAAGCTGTAATTGGTTATTACGGCACATTACTTGCGGGAGGTATCGTAGTACAAACAAATCCACTGTATACAGAGAGAGAATTAGAATATCAGCTTCATGACTCGGGAGCAAAAGTAATTCTTTGTCTCGATTTAGTGTTTCCAAGAGTAACGAATGTTCAATCTGCTACAAAAATTGAGCATATTATCGTAACTCGTATTGCGGACTTTTTACCATTCCCTAAAAATCTATTGTATCCATTTGTGCAGAAAAAACAGTCAAATTTAGTTGTGAAAGTATCAGAGAGTGAAACGATTCATCTTTGGAATTCAGTAGAAAAAGAAGTGAATACGGATGTTGAGGAGCCTTGTGATCCTGAAAATGATCTAGCTCTTTTACAGTACACAGGAGGAACAACCGGATTTCCGAAAGGCGTTATGTTAACGCATAAAAACCTCGTCTCTAACACGTTAATGGGAGTTCAATGGTTATATAATTGCAAAGAAGGAGAAGAAGTCGTTCTTGGGGTTCTTCCATTTTTCCACGTGTACGGCATGACGGCTGTTATGAATTTGAGTGTTATGCAAGGATACAAAATGGTCCTTATTCCAAAGTTTGATATGAAAATGGTTTTTGAAGCGATTAAGAAGCATAAAGTGACACTATTTCCAGGGGCACCAACTATTTATATAGCTCTTTTAAATAGCCCACTTTTAAAAGAATACGATATTTCTTCTATTCGTGCTTGTATTAGTGGATCAGCACCACTGCCAGTAGAAGTACAGGAAAAGTTCGAAACAGTTACAGGTGGTAAACTAGTAGAGGGATATGGTTTAACAGAATCCTCTCCAGTTACACATAGTAATTTTTTATGGGAAAAGCGAGTGCCAGGTAGCATTGGAGTTCCGTGGCCAGATACAGAAGCAATCATTATGTCACTTGAGACTGGTGAGGCATTACCGCCAGGAGAAATAGGGGAAATTGTAGTGAAAGGCCCTCAAATTATGAAAGGATACTGGAATAAGCCAGAGGAAACAGCGGCTGTATTGCAAGATGGCTGGCTCCATACAGGTGATGTTGGCTACATGGATGAAGATGGATTTTTCTATGTAAAAGATCGCAAGAAAGATATGATTGTCGCGAGTGGATTTAATGTGTATCCTCGTGAAGTTGAAGAAGTATTATATGAGCATGAAAAAGTGCAAGAAGTAGTGACAATTGGAGTTCCAGATCCGTACCGAGGAGAGACAGTTAAAGCATTTGTTGTGTTAAAAGAAGGTACGGAGTGCTCTGAGGAAGAATTAAATCAGTTTGCACGTAAATATTTAGCGGCTTATAAAGTGCCGAAAGTATATGAGTTTAGAGATGAATTGCCGAAAACGACAGTAGGGAAAATTTTGCGCCGTGTTCTAATAGATGAAGAGAAGAGAAAGAATGAGGATGAGCAAACGGGCTAAGGCCCTTTCTTTTTGAAAAAATAGGATTGACACTTTTCTAAATAGTCAGTATTATAAGAATATGAATGACTATTCATTCAGTCATCTTCTTGAAGGGGACAGTAAAGTGAAGAAAAATAGACCGAAATACAATCAAATTATTGATGCGGCAGTCATTGTGATTGCGGAGAATGGGTACCACCAAGCGCAAGTTTCTAAAATCGCAAAGCAAGCTGGGGTAGCTGATGGCACGATTTATTTATATTTTAAAAATAAAGAAGATATATTAATATCCTTATTCCAAGAGAAGATGGGAGAATTTGTCGAAACAATTCGTCAAAAAACAGCAGGAATTGAAAGCGCTGTATCGAAGTTATTCATGTTGGTAGAAACGCACTTCTTGCTGTTGTCGCAAAATGATCCTCTTGCTATCGTTACGCAATTAGAGCTGAGGCAGTCCAATCAAGACTTGCGCCTTAAAATAAATGAAGTATTAAAAGGCTACTTACAAGTTATGGATGAGATTTTAGAGACTGGTATAAAACAAGGTGAATTTCAAGCAGATTTAAATGTTCGCGTGGCAAGACAAATGATCTTTGGAACAGTGGATGAAGTTGTGACCAATTGGGTAATGAGCGATCATAAGTATGATCTGGTCGCACTTTCAAAAACGGTACACGGGCTACTTATTGCAGCTTGTGGTTATCGTCAATAATGGGAGGGATCATGTTGAAATTCCTATCTGTAAGAGTTGAAGATCATATCGCGGTGGCGACGTTAAATCACGCACCAGCGAATGCGATGTCTTCACAAGTTATGCATGACGTTACTGAATTAATTGATCAAGTGGAAAAGGATGATAACATTCGTGTTGTTGTTATTCATGGTGAAGGACGTTTCTTCTCAGCGGGAGCAGATATTAAAGAATTTACATCTGTTACTGAAGCGAAGCAAGCAACAGAATTAGCACAGCTTGGACAAGTTACGTTTGAGCGTGTTGAAAAATGTTCAAAACCAGTTATTGCGGCAATTCATGGAGCGGCACTGGGCGGCGGCCTTGAGTTTGCTATGTCTTGCCACATGCGCTTTGCAACTGAAAGTGCAAAACTTGGTTTACCTGAATTAACACTTGGATTAATTCCTGGCTTTGCAGGTACACAGCGCTTACCACGTTATGTTGGGAAAGCGAAAGCTTGTGAAATGATGTTAACAAGCACACCAATTACTGGTGCAGAAGCATTAAAGTGGGGACTTGTTAACGGATTGTTCTCTGAAGAATCTCTTTTAGATGATACGCTTAAAGTTGCAAAACAAATTGCTGGAAAAAGTCCAGCAACAACTCGTGCTGTACTAGAGTTATTGCAAACGACAAAATCGTCTCATTACTATGAAGGTGTACAACGTGAATCACAGATTTTTGGTGAAGTATTTACGAGTGAAGATGGAAGAGAAGGTGTAGCTGCATTTTTAGAAAAGCGTAAACCTTCATTTAGTGGCAGGTAGTTCAATTATTTTTTTAATATAAATTAACAGAAAATTAAAATTGATAGAATCTTTCTGAAAAACAAGGGGGTAAATGGAATGAACATCTACGTACTCATGAAACGAACATTTGATACAGAAGAAAAAATCGTAATTAAAAACGGTGCAATTTACGATGGCGAAGCGGAATTCATCATCAACCCTTACGATGAATATGCAATTGAAGAAGCAATTCAAGTAAGAGACGCACAAGGTGGAGAAGTTACAGTTGTAACAGTCGGTGGCGAAGATAGTGAGAAAGAACTTCGTACTGCATTAGCAATGGGCTGTGATAAAGCTGTATTAATTAATATTGAAGATGACGTAGAAAATGGTGACCAGTTCACGACAGCAAAAGTGCTTGCTGAATATTTAAAAGATAAAGATGCAGATTTAATTTTAGGCGGAAACGTTGCAATTGATGGTGCATCTGGACAAGTAGGACCACGCGTAGCTGAAGCGTTAAATATTCCGTATGTAACGACAATTACAAAACTTGAAATTGACGGTACAAATGTGAAGATTGAGCGTGATGTTGAAGGTGATACAGAAGTGATTGCAACTTCATTACCAGTTTTAGTAACAGCACAGCAAGGTTTAAATGAACCGCGTTACCCATCGCTTCCAGGTATTATGAAAGCGAAGAAAAAGCCGCTAGAAGAATTAGAATTAGATGATTTAGATTTAGAAGAAGATGATGTGGAAGCAAAGACAAAAACAATTGAAATCTATTTGCCTCCTAAGAAAGATGCAGGAAAAGTGTTACAAGGCGAGCTGCAAGATCAAGTAAAAGAACTTGTATCGTTGCTCCATACAGAAGCGAAAGTAATCTAATAAAATACGAAATTATATATGCAGGAGGGAAAATCTATGGCTCGTAAAGTATTAGTAATGGGTGAAGTTCGTGATGGATCGCTACGTAACGTTTCTTTTGAAGCGGTAGCAGCAGCAAAAACAATTGCAGAAGGCGGTGAAGTAGTAGGTCTTCTAATTGGAGACAGCGTTGCCTCTTTTGCAAATGAATTGATTCATTACGGTGCAGATCGCGTTGTGACAGTTGAAAATGATAAATTAAAATCATATACATCTGATGGTTATGCACAAGCGTTTTTAGCTGTACATGCTGAAGAAAATCCAGAAGGTATTGTCTTTGGACATACAGCACTTGGCAAAGATTTATCACCAAAATTAGCAGCGAAGCTTGAAGCTGGTTTAATTTCTGACGTAACTGCTTTAGAGGTTGAAGGTGGAAATGTTATCTTCACTCGTCCAATTTACTCTGGTAAAGCATTCGAGAAGAAGATTGTAACAGACGGCATCTTATTTGCGACAGTGCGTCCAAATAACATTGCAACTCTGGAAAAAGATGAGTCTCGCAGCGGTGACGTATCTTCTATTACAGTTGATGTGAAAGATTTACGTACAATCATTCAAGATGTTGTCCGTAAAACGGCAGAAGGTGTGGATCTTTCTGAAGCGAAAGTTATTATCGCTGGTGGACGCGGTGTGAAGAGTGAAGAAGGCTTTAAACCATTAAAAGAGTTGGCTGACGTACTAGGCGGCGCTGTTGGGGCATCTCGTGGTGCTTGTGACGCTGAATACTGTGATTACTCATTACAAATTGGTCAAACTGGTAAAGTTGTTACCCCAGACTTATACATTGCATGTGGTATTTCTGGTGCGATTCAGCATTTAGCAGGTATGTCTAACTCAAAAATAATCGTTGCGATTAATAAAGATCCAGAAGCAAGTATCTTTAAAGTAGCTGACTACGGTATTGTCGGTGACTTATTCGAAGTTGTACCTCTTTTAACAGAAGAGTTTAAAAAGTTAAAAGTACATTCATGATTTTAGTACCCTTGAGTTCCAAGTGAAGTACCCCTATATATAGAAAAAGGTGAGAGATCCCCTGTCTCTCATCTTTTTAGTATTTAATCCGTATTTTTATATAGTATAAAGGAACATTTTTTTGTTACAATACATAACGATACATATTATTCGCCACGTATATAAGTTAATGATATACTCTTGGTAGAATATACTTGAAGGAGGAAATAAAATGGCAATTGTAAACGCAAATGACCAAAGCTTCGCAGCTGAAACTAGCGAAGGTGTTGTATTATTAGATTTCTGGGCACCTTGGTGTGGACCTTGTAAAATGATCGCTCCTGTATTAGAGGAAATCGATGCAGAACTAGGCGAAAAAGTAAAAGTAGTAAAAGTAGACGTTGATGAAAACCAAGAAACTGCTCGTCAATTCGAAGTAATGAGCATTCCAGCTCTTTTCGTATTAAAAGACGGTAAAGTAGTTGATCAAGCGTTAGGTTACAAACCGAAAGAAGCGTTAGTAGAATTAGTTTCTAAACACTTCTAAAATAAAAAAAGCTACCATTTGGTAGCTTTTTTTATTTTCTTTTTTACAGTCTTTCCGTTACAATAAAAGAACGTATGTTGGGTGTTTGGGCATAGTATGTTTTCAAGGGAAAATAAAAATGCTAAGTATGTAGAAATGGAGGGAGACGAGTGCACGAACATTTGAAAGAGAAGTTGGCTATTTTACCAGATCAACCTGGTTGTTATTTGATGAAAGATAAGCAAGGAACGGTTATATATGTCGGAAAGGCAAAAGTGCTTAAAAATCGTGTGCGCTCGTACTTTACTGGTTCACATGATGGGAAAACACTGCGGCTTGTAGGAGAAATTGTTGATTTTGAATATATTGTAACCTCTTCGAATTTAGAAGCACTTATTTTAGAGTTAAATCTAATTAAAAAATATGATCCGAAATATAATATTCAATTAAAAGATGATAAAACATATCCTTTTATTAAAATTACGGCGGAGAAGCAACCGCGCTTACTCATTACTCGAAACGTAAAAAAGGATAAAGGGAAATATTTTGGTCCTTATCCAAATGCACAATCTGCTCATGAAACGAAAAAACTGCTAGATCGTATGTATCCACTTCGGAAATGCACGAATATGCCAGATAAAGTTTGTTTGTATTATCATATGGGTCAATGTTTAGCACCTTGTGTGAAAGAAGTGACGGAAGAACAAAATAAAGAAATTGTAGATGAAATTATTAAGTTTTTAAATGGTGGACATAAAGAAGTTCGTTCAGAACTAGAAATAAAAATGTATGAGGCTTCAGAGAAACTAGAGTTTGAACGTGCAAAAGAGTTGCGTGATCAAATTGCTCATATTGATGCGATTATGGAAAAACAAAAGATGATTATGAGTGACTTAGTGGATCGTGATGTGTTTGGATATGCAGTGGATAAAGGATGGATGTGTGTTCAAGTTTTCTTCGTTCGAAAAGGAAAGCTAATTGAACGTGATGTTTCTATGTTTCCAATTTACGATGAACCAGAAGAGGGTTTTTTAACGTTTATCGGCCAATTTTATGAAAACAGTAGTCATTTTAAGCCGAAGGAAATTGTCGTTCCAGGAAGTATAGACTCGGAATTAGTAGAGCGCTTTTTAGAAGTGGAAGCGACGCAGCCGAAACGTGGTAAGAAAAAAGACCTTGTAGAATTGGCAAATAAAAATGCGAAGATTGCTCTTGAAGAGAAGTTTTACTTAATTGAACGTGATGAAGAACGAACGATTAAAGCGGTAGATCATTTAGGGAAGCAGCTTGGGATTGAAACGCCATATCGTATTGAAGCGTTTGATAACTCAAATATTCAAGGAACAAATCCCGTTTCTGCAATGATTGCTTTTATCGATGGGAAACCGGCGAAGAAAGAGTATCGAAAATATAAAATTAAAACGGTTCAAGGACCAGATGATTATGAGTCTATGAGAGAAGTTGTGAGGCGCCGTTATACAAGGGCGCTTAAAGAAAATTCACCTTTACCTGATTTGATTATTATTGATGGAGGAAAAGGCCATCTAGCGGCTGCAAGTGATATTTTAGAGAATGAGCTCGGATTATATATTCCGATGGCAGGTCTTGTAAAAGATGATAAACATAAAACCTCCCATTTAATTATTGGGGATCCACCGGAACCTGTGATGCTTGAGAGAAATAGCCAAGAATTTTATTTATTGCAGCGTATTCAAGATGAGGTGCATCGATTTGCGATTACATTCCATCGTCAATTACATGGGAAATCTGTCATTCAATCAGCATTGGATGATATTCCAGGAATCGGTGATAAACGGAAAAAGGTATTGTTAAAACATTTTGGTTCATTAAAGAAGATGAAAGAAGCTTCTATAGAGGAATTTGTCGAAGCGGGTATGCCGAAAAATGTCGCGGAGACGATTTATACGTATTTAACAGATAAGAAGACGTTGTAGTTTACAACGTCTTCTGTTTTTTGGTATAATTTCTGAAGATTTAAAATAAATGAATCTGAATGAAAATACAAAAAAGTCAACTAAACTGATATGTCTAGTTGACTGTAGGTAATGCTTACACTTCAATGAGATCTTTTATATCCCATTTTACAAGAAATGTAATAGAGTCAGAACGTTTTTTCTTTTCTTCGTATGACTCTGCAACGACGTTCCGTTGCTTTTGGATTTGTTCAGCGATGAATCCGGCTTCTAGTTGATAAGAAGAATGTCGTTTTTGTTTTTGACGTTCTGCGATGAGTGTGCCTTTAAGTTGGAACTGCATTTCACGACGCTTATGTTCAACAATGCTTAAAGTGCCCCAGCCAGCTTTTTCAAAGAACTGAATGACTTCTTCAATTGTTTCTAGCGGATATTTTCTTGCAAGGTTTCTACCAGACCAGTATAAAATACCATCTAAATCGTTGCCGATTAAATCAGGTAGTAATTCTTCACGTAGCAATTCATAAGCGAAGGCGTTCAATGAAACATCTTCTAAAGATGTTGTATCGATTGTATTTTTACTCACAATATTCCCCTCTTTCTATAGGGATTATTATATAACATTTCACATTTATAAAAACAGATTTTTCTTTAGGAAAATCTGAATATATAAGAAGAAAAAAAGAATTGGCAAATTATATGCAAATTATGTATACGTTTTCTTGACGCTTCGACAAAAATAGGAGTAAAATGAACTTGGTATCAAATTATGCTGAAATATTTCGAATAATTTTTTCAGTTTTTCTTATGCCAATAGTGAAAAAACATTATTGTCATAAACTAATCTGAAAACAGCAGTCAAACATTCAAGGGGGGTAATGGGGACATGAAAGGCCGCGAGTATACGTTTCGTAAGTGGCACTCATTAATGGGGGTCATCCCGGTTGGTGTCTTTTTGACGCAACATTTAATTGTAAACAACTTTGCAACACGAGGAGCAGAGGCTTTTAACAAAGCTGCAGGCTTTATGGAGCTCCTTCCATTCCGGTATGCGCTAGAAATTTTCATCATCTTTTTACCGATACTGTACCATGCTATATATGGCTTATATATTGCATTTACAGCTAAGAACAATGCGGTTTCTTACGGTTATTTCCGTAACTGGATGTTCGTTTTCCAAAGAATTTCAGGTATCGTTACGCTGATCTTCATTTCTTGGCACGTCTGGGAAACTCGTATTCAAGCAATGTTAGGTAAAGAGGTAAACTATGATATGATGGCAGATATTTTAAACAATCCAGCTATGTTTGCATTCTACTTAGTTGGTGTTGTTTCAACAATTTTCCACTTTGCAAATGGACTATGGACATTCTGCATCAGCTGGGGAATTACAGTATCTCCACGTTCACAAAGAATCTCTACTTATGTAACATTAGCTATTTTCTTAGGTTTATCTTATGTAGGTGTGAGTGCATTATTAGCGTTCATCGATCCACAGCTAGCAAACCAGTAAGGAGTGGGAGAGCATGAAAGGGAAACTTATAGTAGTCGGCGGTGGCTTGGCTGGCTTAATGGCAACGATTAAAGCGGCAGAAGCAGGAGTAAATGTTGAACTGTTTTCTTTAGTACCAGTAAAACGTTCACATTCTGTATGTGCTCAGGGCGGAATTAACGGTGCCGTAAATACAAAAGGTGAAGGGGATTCTCCATGGATCCACTTTGATGATACAATTTATGGTGGGGACTTCTTAGCGAACCAACCACCAGTTAAAGCAATGTGTGAAGCAGCACCTGGTATCATTCATTTAATGGACCGTATGGGTGTTATGTTCAACCGTACGGAAGAAGGACTTCTTGATTTCCGTCGATTTGGTGGAACGCAACATCACCGTACAGCATTTGCTGGTGCAACAACTGGACAGCAATTACTTTACGCATTAGATGAGCAAGTACGTCGTCACGAAGTAGCAGGACTTGTAACGAAATATGAAGGTTGGGATTTCTTACGAGCTGTTGTTGATGATGAAGGTGTGTGCCGAGGAATCGTTGCACAAGACTTACAAACTATGGAGATTAGAAGTTTCGGAGCAGATGCCGTGATTATGGCAACAGGGGGCCCTGGTATCATTTTCGGAAAATCAACAAACTCCATTATCAATACAGGTACAGCAGCTTCTGCTGTATATCAACAAGGCGCATATTATGCAAACGGTGAGTTCATTCAAATTCACCCAACGGCAATTCCTGGAGACGATAAATTACGTCTTATGAGTGAATCTGCACGTGGTGAAGGTGGACGTGTTTGGACATATAAAGATGGTAAACCATGGTACTTCTTAGAAGAAAAATATCCGGCTTACGGAAACCTTGTACCTCGTGACATCGCGACGCGTGAAATCTTTGATGTTTGCGTAGAGCAAAAACTAGGTATTAACGGTGAAAACATGGTGTACTTAGATCTTTCTCATAAAGATCCAAAAGAACTAGATATTAAACTAGGTGGAATTATTGAAATCTATGAGAAATTTACAGGGGATGATCCTCGTAAACTACCGATGAAAATCTTCCCAGCTGTTCACTATTCAATGGGCGGACTATGGGTTGATTATAAACAGATGACAAATATTCCAGGTTTATTTGCAGCAGGTGAGTGTGATTATTCTATGCACGGTGGTAACCGTCTTGGTGCAAACTCACTATTATCAGCAATTTATGGTGGTATGGTAGCAGGACCAAACGCAATTGAGTATATGAAAGGTCTTTCTAAATCATCTGATGCTGTTTCATCTACTGTATATGAGCAAAATGAATTAATCGAAACAGAGAAATTTAACAATATTTTAACGATGGATGGTAACGAAAATGCGTATGTTCTTCATAAAGAGCTTGGAGAATGGATGACAGATAACGTTACAGTAGTTCGTGAAAATAAAAAATTATTAGAAACAGATGCGAAAATTGAAGAATTAATGGCTCGTTACAAACGTATTAACATTAACGATACAGCAAGATGGAGTAACCAAGGTGCTTCATTTACACGCCAACTTGCAAATATGTTTGAGTTAGCACGTGTTATTACAATTGGCGCATATAACCGTAATGAGAGCCGTGGGGCGCATTACAAACCTGAATTCCCAAATCGTGATGATGCAAACTTCTTAAAAACTACGATGGCAAAATTTGAGGGAGAAGGAAATGCACCAGCATTCCATTACGAGGACGTTGATATTTCGTTAATTAAACCACGTAAACGTGATTATTCTTCAAAACACGATGTAGCTGCTAAGGGTGAAGAGAAGGGGGATAAACAACATGTCTGAGAAAACAATCCGCCTCATCATTACGAGACAAGACGGGCCAGATGCGCAAGCGTTTGACCAAGAGTTTGAAATTCCATATCGTCCGAATATGAATATTATCTCAGCACTTATGGAAATCCGTCGTAATCCTGTTGATTCAAAAGGGAACCAAACAACTCCGATTGCATGGGATATGAACTGCTTAGAGGAAGTATGTGGTGCATGTTCGATGGTGATTAACGGAAAACCACGTCAATCATGTACGGCACTTATCGATCAATTAGAGCAACCAATTCGCTTAAAACCGATGAAGACATTCCCGGTTGTACGTGACTTGCAAGTTGATCGTAGTCGCATGTTTAATGCTCTAAAACGCGTTAAAGCGTGGATTCCAATTGATGGTACGTATGACCTAGGTCCAGGACCAAGAATGCCTGAGAAAAAGCGTCAATGGGCTTATGAGCTTTCAAAATGCATGACATGTGGTGTTTGCTTAGAATCATGTCCAAACGTAAACAGTAAGTCTGACTTTATTGGACCAGCACCGTTATCACAAGCTCGCTTATTCAACTCACATCCAACGGGTGAAATGCATAAAGCAGATCGCTTACGTGCAATTATGGGAGATGGAGGACTAGCAAACTGTGGTAACTCTCAAAACTGTGTGCAATCATGTCCGAAGGGTATTCCTTTAACAACTTCAATTGCGGCATTAAACCGTGATACAACAATTCAATCGTTCAAAGATTTCTTTGGTAGCGATAATAACTATTAATAAATATTGCCTCTTCATATCGAAGAGGCAATATTTATAACTTTATTTTTCTGTTTATTCTGTTTATTTAAAGGTGAAAAGGGGAGATAACAATGAAGAGGATTTCTTATATTGAAGACTTTGAGCAATGGGAAAGTGGTTTTTCGTTTTACAACCCTGTAAAGGTTCGTTTTGGTGAAGTAGATATGTTTGGACATGTAAATAATGTCGTTGCTTTTACTTATTTTGAAGAAGCTCGTATTGCGTTGTTTAAAGAACTTGGATTTATGCAAGAGTGGACACATGCATCATCAGAAACGATGATCGTTGTTGCGGATTTACAATGTAATTTTATTAAGCAAATATATTTTGATGAACAGCTGAAGGTGTATGTAAAGGCAGGATCGATCGGGAATTCTTCTTTAGATTTACATTATATGGTGAAGAATGCAGCAGGAGAGGTTTGTTTAGTAGGTCGTGGAATGATGGTTCAAGCGTCGAAAAAAACAGGAAGAGGCGAACCATGGCCTGAAGAATGGAAGAAGAAATTACTACAATAATAGAGTGAAAGAAAAATAAGAGAGCAATTTGCTCTCTTATTTTTTGTCTTCCATCGCTTCTTCTAATGTTAAGTGATGTTTATATAGGTATGTAGCGTATGGATTACCAACGTAGCGTAAGTGCCATGGTTCATATGCATATTCTGTTGTATCTGTTTTATCTTCTAAGTAACGAATGACAAAGCCGAATTCATGAGCGTGTTCTGCGACCCATTTTCCTTCTGCTGTCTCCCCGAAGATAGGCTCTAATTGAAATTTAGCTGATTTTGAACTAATATCCATTGCTAAACCCGTTTGGTGTTCACTTGTACCAGGAATTGCGCTTACCGAATTAGCTTCGGCTTTTCCTTGGCGTCTAACGTATGTATCATGCAACGATTTTTGGCGTTTGTATGAACGATAACCAGATACAGCTGTAAGATCAAGCCCTTCTTTTTTCGCAGCTTTAAACATGTTTTCAAGTGCCTCTGCAGCATCTTTTCGCAGCAATGTTTTTTCTTTATCTTTTGGACTAATAAATGGTACATTTGGTCTCGTTAAGTCTTCAGGAATGTATCCATCTGGTAGTTTTCGATGTTTATTAATTAAGACAAGATTAGATTTGGGATTTGTTACCACTGAAAAGTCATTGTCTATTTTCTTTGCATTATGATCAGCTTTTGGAAAAGCAGGAATCTCTTCTTTTTTATGGTTATTATGCTTTTGACTTTCGACAGCTTTTGCTTCATTATGTAGTGGTGTTTTAGAACCAAAGTAAGCGAAAGATGTGATCCCGATTACAATAGTAGTGGCAGAAATAATTATTATCTTTTTCATGATGCCTTGTAATCACAGTCCCTTCTTAATAAAATGTGTAATGTTTTTTTTATTATAAATCTAGTTTGTTGGAAAAGGAATATAAGAGTCATAACGTAATAGAAATGCAAAGAAAATGTCAGAAAATGTGTGAATTTGTAGTATTTTTTTATATAATTCATTTCTTATCTTTCATGAAATGCATTTTTTATGTAATATATATACATAAGAAGATGTAGCGATTATCGAGAATAGAGAACTTCTTGTATAGACTGGGAGTGAATGGGAATGGATTTTGCAACAATTATTGGACTTATTTTAGGATTTGTAGCAGTGGTAGTAGGGATGGTCGTCAAGGGCGCTGACATAACAGCCTTATTAAATCCTGCCGCAGCATTAATTATTTTTATCGGTACATTTGCTGCAGTATGTATTGCATTTCCGATGAATCAACTAAAAAGGGTTCCAAAACTATTTAAAGTTCTTTTTGGTTCAAATAAAAAGGATTTAAGTTATGAACAGTTGCTAGAATTATTTGTTCATTGGACATCTGAAAGTAGAAAATACGGTATTTTGTCTTTAGAGCAACAATTAGACAAAATTCAAGATGAATTTCTTTTGCGCGGTATGAAATTTGTGATTGATGGCGTATCCGCAGAAGATTTGGAGCAGATTTTGGAATCTGAATTAGAGGCAATTGAAGAAAGACATGCAAAGGGAGCTGCTATTTTTTCACAAGCTGGTACGTATGCACCGACATTAGGAGTTTTAGGTGCTGTTATCGGTCTTGTAGCTGCGCTTGGTAACTTAACTGATATTGAAAAGTTAGGTCATGCTATTTCGGGTGCGTTTATTGCAACGATTTTTGGTATTTTTTCAGGTTATGTATTATGGCATCCATTTGCAAATAAGTTAAAGCAAAAATCTTCAGCTGAAATTGAGAAAAAACGTTTAATCATTGATTGTTTATTAATGTTACAAGAAGGTACATATCCGTTTATTATGAAGAACCGCATTTTAGGTGCACTTTCTGCAACTGAGCGTAAAAAGCTAGAAAAAGGAGCAGAAAAAAATGCGGAGTAAGAAAAATAGAAGAGGCAAAAAGAAAAAACATGATGAGCATATCGATGAAACATGGTTAATCCCATATTCTGATATGTTAACGTTGTTATTTGCATTGTTTATCGTTTTATTCGCAATGAGTAGTATAGATGCTGCGAAGTTTAAACAGATGGCAGTTGCTTTTCGAAGTGAATTAGCTGGGGGAACAGGTAACAAAGAATTTTTAAGTGATCAAAAGCCAAATGATGAAAAAGAATTATCAGCAAGTAGCCTTGAGGCAGAACAAACAAAAAAACAAGAAGAAGCTAGAGCTAAAGAAAAAAAAGAGATGGATGAATTGAAAGCATTACAAAAAAAGATTGATCAATATATTAATGAAAAACAATTATCCTCTTCTTTTCAAACTAAATTAACTGAAAAGGGATTAATGGTGACAATATTAGAAAATATACTGTTTGATTCGGGGAAAGCAGATGTGAAATTAGAATCTTTAGGGATTGCAAAAGAGATGTCTAGCTTACTTGTTTCAGCGTCACCTCGTGAAATTACAGTATCGGGTCATACGGATAATGTCCCTATTGCCAATGCGCAGTTTGCGTCGAATTGGGAATTAAGTACGCAGCGGGCAGTTAATTTTATGCAAGTATTACTGCAAAATAAAGAATTACAACCAGAAAAATTTAGTGCGATTGGATACGGAGAATACCGTTCAATTGCTCCAAACGATACACAAGAAGGAAAGGCAAAGAATAGACGTGTGGAAGTATTTATCTTGCCTTTAACAGAGAAAGTAAAATAAAAGAGGATGGCGAATGCCATCCTCTTTTATTTTACTTCAAATGATTTTAAGTTGTCGCGACGGATTTTATCTTTTTCTGCATCTGATTTTTTGAAATCATAATCATATAAAGCGCCTTCCCAATCGCCATACATTGGATTCGGGAAAATAATGAATTTCTCACCAAATTGTGCTTTTGAATCTGCTACTGTTTGGTTACGATCTTTTACAGATTTTCCATCAAAACCTGTGAAATCAGATAAGTTATCACCGAAGAATAAGACAATATCATGAGTTTGAGAAACGAGTTCACGGCGTTTTTCTTTTCCTTTTTCTTTCGGATCTTGTAGTAATATATGTTCTTTCGTTGCTTGAGGAGCACCTACACGCTCAAGATTTTTAATTGTCGCATCTAGTTGATTCGTTTTACGATTTGAGATGTAGTAAATATCTACACCTTTAGACTCTGTATATTTTAAGAAATCAATTGCGCCTGGAAGGGCTTCAGCCTCAGCTTTGTTAATCCAATCATCCCATTTGTAAGGATAGCCTTTGCCTGTTTTTACGCTCATTGCTTGATGAGGACTGTTATCTAAAACAGTTTCGTCTAAATCAAGCACGATAGCAGGTTTTTTCTCTGTCCCTTTTGCAAGAATTGCATCAAGCTTTAATTGACCAATGTTGTACCCTTGGTAGTAAAGTGCTTTCGTTTCACCGGCTGTTTGATACCATAAATCAGCCATTAATTGTTGTTCTGTTAATTTTACTTTCTCTTCTTTTGCCACTGTTTTCTCTGGTGTTCCTGAACATGCTACAAGTGATGTAGATAGAACCGCTACAGATAATAAAGTGGTAATGCCCCTCTTCATCTTCATATGTATCCTCCTTGATGTTAGAAAATCATTTTATATTATATATTAAAATATAATATTTTTATATGAACATTTGCATATTGTCTTTTGTATATATAGTAGTATGTCCTATATTAGAAAGATGAGCAAAATAATAATAGTTGTTTTGACAATTTTTATTGTCGTAATGACAATTATAATTGACAAAAAGAACTTTGTTATTTACAATTTTAACTAAATAGAACAAATGATGGATTAATGACGATGTTTACATATAAGAGGATGAAGCGTGGTGCTATATTTTGTCTTGAATAAACATAGTCTTTGAAAGAGAGTACGAATGATACTAAAGGGGAGGCTTTATACTTGAGTTTACAAATTCAAAACTTAACGAAACAATTTGGGGAATCAAAAGCAGTTAACGGTTTGCAAATTTTGTTACCAAAAGGTGAAGTACTAGGGTTACTTGGACGAAATGGTGCAGGGAAAACAACAACAATCAAAATGCTTCTCGGATTATTAACGCCTAATGAAGGTTCGATTACATGGGATGGAAAAGCATTTGGAAATAGTGGTGTAACAATTGGGTATTTACCAGAAGAAAGAGGTTTATATACAAAAAGTAGAGTAATAGATCAGCTGCGATATTTTGGTAGATTAGAAGGAATGTCGAAGAAAGAAGTAGATCATGCTATTGATCACTGGTTAGAGCGTTTAGCGATACCAGAATATAAATTTAAAACGGCTGGAGAACTTTCAAAAGGGAATCAGCAAAAAATCCAATTAATTGCTGCTCTTCTTCATAATCCGGAACTTCTCATTTTAGATGAACCATTCAGCGGTCTTGATCCAGTTAATGCTGGGATGTTAGCTAGTATTATTGAAGAACAAGTACAGAGCGGAAAGACGATTATTTTATCAAGTCATCGTATGGAACAAGTAGAGGCTTTTTGCCAACATGTATGTATTTTGAAAAAAGGTGAAGCAGTCGTAAAAGGACAGCTAAGTGATATTAAGAAAGAATACGGTTTCCGTAATTTAACGATTGAAGATACAGTAGAGAATGAAAAGGGATTAGAAGCTATACATGTATCGTATGAAAAACAACAAGGCCTTCTTTATGTGAAAGTACAAGACGATGCGGAAGCTCTCAAGATTTTGCAACAGTTGCAAGAGCAAGGTGTTAGCTTACGACAATTCAAAATGTTAGAGCCGACGTTAAACGAAATCTTTGTAGAGAGGGCGAAATAACGATGCGTAAATTTTCTCACGTATTTTCATTTTATTTTAGGGAAGCATTTTTATCTAAAAAATCATTAATTACGAGTGCGATTTTATTTTTAGTTGTGTTTGGGATTTTTGCATTTAATCATTTTACTTCAGGCGATGATAAAAATAAGGATAAAGATAAAATTGCAGTTGTAGTAGAGAGTTCCACATATAAAGTACAAAAAGATGAGCTAAATAAGCTATTGCCATCAGCAAAAATAACAATTGGTTCAAAGGATGATTTTGATAAACTGCATAAGCAAGTAGAAGAAGGCGATTTAGATGGTCTATTCCATGTGACGGAAAAGGATGGGGCTCCATCGATTACATATATGTATAATGGATTTCCAAGCCAAGCAACTTCTGCAATTATGGCAGGATATTTAAAGCAACAATATACGATGGTGACGATTGCCAAAAATAATGTTTCACCAGAAATTGCACAGCAATTACAAACAGAAATTCAAGTAAAGCAAGAAGCGATAAAAGATCGTACATCTTCTTTCGGAATTGCCTATTTCTTTACATTTGCTTTATATATGTTTATTGTAGCGTTCGGAAATACAATCGCAATGAATATTGCATCTGAAAAGGCGTCACGTGTAATGGAAGTAATGCTTCCGAAAGTGAAGCCTCTTACGATGATGTATGCGAAAATTTTAGCGGTTGTTTCAACGGCATTATTGCAACTTGTCATATTGGCGTGTGGTTATCTTATTCCATATTTGTTAGGTTGGGTCGATTTAGAAAGTGCCTCACTATTTGGTATTCCAATTGACTTTACGAAATTAGATGTAAAGGTTATCAGCATGTTTCTTGTTTATTTCATTACGGGATATTTACTTTATGCGATGATGTATGCTGCTGCTGGAGCTGTCGTGTCTAAGACGGAGGATTTACAAGCTGTATCTTTCCCGGTAATGATTTTAATTATGGCTGCATTCTTTATTAGTATTAAATCATTAAGTGATCCGAATAGTACTATCGTCGTTGTAAGTTCTTACATTCCATTCTTTACACCGATGGTTACCTTCTCACGTATTGTAGCTGGTGAAGCAGGTATGCTAGAAATTACGATAACATTAGCAGTCTTATTGGCGACAATTGCGGTATTAAATGCTGTTACAAGCCGCATTTACGTAAACGGCGTAATGAATTACTCAGATAAAGTGAAATTTAAAGATTTAGCGAAATTTATAAAGCGTCAATAATGAGAGAAAAGCGTGATTTCTTATTGAAATCATGCTTTTTCTTTATGTATAAATTAAAAATAGTATATAATGATAAGAGTCGTCTTTTAATAGAATGAATAAAAAGGAGGGTGTGCAGATGGGGATTAGTAGTCGTTTTACAGTAGGTGTTCATATGCTGACATTACTTGCGATAGATCGAAACTCTCGCTGTACCTCTGAATGGATTGCCGGTAGTGTGAATACAAATCCAGTTGTGATTCGTCGCATTACAGGAATGTTGAAGAGAGCAGGACTTGTTGATGTACAAGCTGGTAAAGGTGGTACGACACTTGCTCGAGATTTAGAAGAAATTACATTACTTGATGTATATAAAGCAGTGGAAGTTGTAGAAGAAGGACAGCTATTTTCCTTCCATGAAAATCCCAACATTGAATGTCCAGTAGGAGCTAATATTCAATCAGTATTAGAAATTATTTTAATGCAAGCGCAAGAAGCGATGGAAAACGTACTTGCAAATGTAACGGTAGATCAATTAGTTACAAATTTAAAGTCTAAAATGAAAGAATAAAAAAAGCGAGCTTCCTCATAATGAGGGCTCGCCTTTTTTTATTCAGAAATATTGAAAATTCTATTTTTCAGTATTTAAAATGAATTTACCTACGATAGCTGCGAAGATACCACCAAGAATTGGTGCTACGATGAATACCCATAGTTGAGAAAGTGCTTCTCCACCAACAAATAAAGCTGGTGCGATACTACGAGCTGGGTTAACAGATGTTCCAGTTAACGGAATTCCTAATAAGTGAATTAAAACTAATGTGAAACCAATTACTAGTCCAGCTAAAGAAGAACTTCCTTTTTTACCTGTTACAGCAACGATAACTAAAATAAATACGAAAGTTAAAATGAACTCAACTAAAAATGCTCCAGATAAACCAAGAGTTCCGAAACCATTTTGTCCTAAATTATCTAAAGGTGTTTTAGCAGATTTTAAAATTGTTACTAACGTTGCAGTTCCTAATAAACCACCTAAAATTTGAGCTAATACATAATAACAAAGTTCCATAGCGTTCATTCGTTTGTTGATGAACATAGCTACTGATACTGCTGGGTTAATGTGACATCCAGAAATTGTTCCGATGCTATATGCCATAGCTACAATAGATAGACCGAAAGCCATAGCGATTCCTAATGTTCCAATTCCTTCAATTCCGCCGCCAGTGACAGCTACTCCAGTTCCGAATAATACAAGTACAAATGTACCAATAAATTCAGCGATTGCTTTTTTTAACATAATTTACCTCCTATTAATGCGCATGAAACGTATTATAACATAAGTTTTAGTATAAGCAGCCAATGAAATACTATTCTGATAAGGCGAAATAGGGGGACAATAAAAAAGAGTATGGTTCATCTCTATAGAACCATACCCTTTTTTTATGCTGATTTTTTCTGTTTAACGACTGGAACAGAACGGTTTAAAATACTATTTGCAACCATTCCTAATATGATAATAATCATTCCGATGAGAGAAAGTCCTCCAGGGAGTGAACCATTTAAGAAAATGATTTCTCCAAGTACGGTAAAGACCATCGTTCCAGCTTGTGTTGCTTCAACAGCTCCAAGTAGAGCGAGGTTATCTTTTGCTAAGTCAGTAGCAAAGAAAAATGTCATCGTTGCAATAACGCCGGAACATAATGCTAACAAAAATCCTTGAAGTATTTGGTTGGATGTTGGAATGCCAGTAGTAGAAAATCCGTATATACCAAGCAAGATTGTTATAGGAAGACTTCCAATTGCCATTCCTAATACACGTTGGAACGTATCAAGGCGTCCACCAACAAGCTCCATCATTTTTCGGTTACCGAACGGATATAAGAAAGCGGCTAATACGACAGGTAAAAAACCTGAAATGAACTGAGTCATTGTAATATGGCCTGCGGCAGTTGCTTGCATACAAATTACACCAAGTAAAATAAATAATGCAACATATAAGCTACGAAGTGGAATTTTTCCACGTACAAGTTTCGTACCTGATTTTGTTTCTATTTTCACGAAAAATAGTGGTGATAGTAGTAAACCAGCTAAAATCGTAACTTGCCAAGTTCCAGCAACGAGCCAAGCTGGAGAAAAGACAGCTGCGAAACTTAATAAAGAATAAAAACCAATACCGGCAACAGAACCCCATCCGATCCATGCCAATGGATGTTTTTTTAACTCTTCCCATAATCCCCTAAAGTTTTTGCGAAATAAAACGATAAGGAATAAAATAGGAAGAGCAAATAAAAAACGGAAGGAAGCTGTCCAAGCCCAGCTCGTTCCAGATACATTCATTGCTCTATTAATAATAAAGGTTGCAGAAAAAAAGGCCGATGATAAAAGACCTAATAAAATTGCGCGCATGAAGTATAACACTCCTTTCGAAAATAAATAATTATGTATAGTATGATATACTTTTAATTATTAAAAGTAAACTATTTTATACTTTAAGGTGGTTTTATATATGAAAGAAAATGAAGATATGCAAACGAAAGAAGTCATTCAACAAGTTGGACAGTTATTGAGACAAATTCGAAATGAACAGAAATTAAGTTTAGAAGAATTAGCTCATAAAACAGGAGTTAGTAAATTAACATTAGGAAAGATCGAAAGAGGGGAAACAAATCCGACACTAGCTGTCATTTGGAAAATAACGAAAGGGTTATCAATTCCTTTATCCAGATTAATGGTTGTTGGAGAACCTGTAGCTGTTGCGCGCTGTGGAGAAGGATTTGCAGTAGATGAAGGACAAGCGTGGCATTTAGAAACGATGTTCCGTTATACGAAAGAAACAGGGATGGAAATGCACCGTGCTTGTTTACGATCAAATAGTATATATGAGCCAGAAGCTCATCATGAAGGTGCGATTGAGCTTGTAACGGTAATGAAAGGGAAAGTGTCTATTCAAGTGGAGAATGATGTATACGAATTAAATGAGTTTGATTCCATTCAATTTGAAGCGAATAAGAAGCATATTTATAAAAATGAAGAAGAAGAAGTAGCGGTATTACATTTAACGATGAAATATTCTTCATGAAAAAATCACCTATAGGATTCTATAGGTGATTTGCTCTTCTTAAGTATGTGAAATAATGCCGTTAGTACGAACGTGGCATAAGTAATAAACAAATGAAATAAACTAAAAATCCTGTCCCAAAACATAAAACAGCAATAACCCAAATGATACGAATAAGAGTAGAGCTAATATCAAAATATTCTCCTAAACCACCACATATACCAAATAGCATTTTATCAGTTTCGGATTTACATAACTTTTTTGACATATTCCAATCAACTCCTTTTTATATCAAACTGCATACTTTTATTCTATATGGAAATTTATGAGAAGACTATGGGGTTGTATTACATTTTTTTGTGAGAAGTGATCGTATTAATTGTCTTAATTTTCAGTGGATATTAAACTTGTAGTTATGAGGTGATTTTTAATAAAGGGTGGGGAAATAGAGATGACAGTATATTGGTTGACTAACGTAATGCTTGAATCAGGATATACATATGAAGAAGAGAGAATTTCACAAACAGAAACAGAATTATGCAGTTTACTTATTGAAGATGGTCGAATTAAAAAAATTATAAAAGGGATTGTTCAAGAGGAAGATATAGTAACTTTTGATGCTAAAAACTTATTAATGTTGCCAGCTTTCAAAGAGATGCACATTCACATTGATAAAACATATTATAGTGGCCCATGGAAAGCTTGTATGCCAGCAGAAAGTATTTTTACACGTTTTAATGAAGAAGAAAAAATTTTACCAAAGCAATTAGCGACTGCCCAAAATAGAGCGGAAAATATGCTAGAGTTACTACTGCAAAATGGTGCAACGAATATTAGAACGCATTGTAATGTCGATCCGATTATTGGGCTTGGTAATCTGGAGGCGACGTTAGCGGCATTAGAAACATATAAAAATCGAGTGTCTAGTAGAATTGTTGCGTTTCCGCAACATGGATTATTGCGCAGTGATTCTGTGCAACTCGTGAAAGATGCGATGCGTATGGGTGCTCATCTAGTCGGAGGAGTAGATCCAGCTACAGTAGATAATGACATTGAAAAGTCATTACATACAATTATGGATATCGCAGTAGAATTTAATGCGGATGTTGATATTCATTTGCACGATGCGAATAATCTTGGAACGTTTACGATGAAGAGATTGGCAAGTTTAACAGAAGAAGCAGGATGGCAAGGCCGTGTAACGATTAGTCATGCACTTGGACTTGGTGGTGTTACTGATAAAGAGGCTGAAGAAGTGGCAGAAAGACTCGCAAATGTAAATATTGATATTACTTCAACAGTGCCAATTGGTAAACAAGTAATCCCAATTCCGTTATTAGATAAAAAAGGTGTTAAGGTTGCATTAGGCAATGATAGCATTACAGATCATTGGTCACCGTTTGGAACAGGTGATATGCTTCAAAAGGCGAATCGATTAGCAGAGCGTTTTGGGTGGAGTGACGAAAGGTCTTTAGGAAAAGCACTCCGCTTTATTACAGGAGGAAAAGAAACGTTAAATAATGAAGGGAAGCGAGTATGGCCGAATGTAGGGGATGAAGCGAGCTTTGTTTTGACGAATGCGACATGCGCTGCTGAAGCAGTAGCGCGTCAAACAGAAAAACGTTTAGTCGTGTATAAAGGAAATATTGTTGTTGGAAGTTTAAATGAGGTGGAATTAAATAATCTTGTGTAGAAGAATCGTTTAAATATTTTGAGGAGGGTTCTAATGGTGAGTATAGAACTCTTCTTTTTTATTCTTACAATATATTTTTATAGGAAAGCTAGAAGGGATGAAAAAATTGGACAATCAACATAACCAAAATCATATTATGGGAACTTTGCAATGGTTTATATTTTTATTAGCAAATTCAATCGCACTACCAATTGTCGTTGGCGGATTATTTCATCTTACGACGGAAGAAATATTTTATTTAATGCAGCGTACGTTTTTTGTAGTTGGTATATCTTCTTTTTTACAAGGGTGGCTTGGGCATAGACTGCCAATTGCGGATGGGCCGGCTGGATCTTGGGTTGGTGTATTTACCGTACTTGCTTATGCAACGGCCGGACAGGATCAATTACATAGTACACTGCAAATTTTAGAATTAGGAATGATAATCTCCGGTGTTATTTTAATAGGATTAGGAGTAACTGGTTTTATAGGACGTATTTTATTTTTATTTACGCCGCTTGTGACAGGGACGTTTTTACTTTTATTATGTTTACAATTAAGTGGTGTATTTTTAAAAGGAATGTTAGGAATTACAGCTACTATTTCTCAAATCGACGGATTTACAGCAATGATCGCGTTTAGTATATTTCTGTTCGTTATTATACTATCTAATTTTGGAAAAGGCTTTGTCAAAAGTTATGCAGTTTTAATAGGATTAATTAGTGGGTGGATTATTTTTCTCATTGCAGGAAAAGTGACAATCCCATCTCAAGTAACTCATTTTGTGCAACTTCCACATATATTTGCTTGGGGACTTCCAAAATGGAATACAGGTATGGCTGTATCAAGTTTCGTTATGGTATGTATTTTAGTTTCGAATACGGTGGCAGCTATTATAGCAATTAATCAAGCAACTATTCATAAAGCGACTATTGAACAAAAACAGTTGAAAGATGGAACATGGGTTGGGGGGATTTCACATCTCATCTCTTCTGTATTTTCAACTGTAGGTGTCGTTCCGTTACCAGCAACGGCAGGATTTATACGTTTAACAAAACAAAAGTATATACGATCGTTCTTAATGGCATGTGCGTTACTAGTCGTAATGTCTCTTTTTCCAAGTATTATTCGTTACTTAGCATCTTTACCATCAGCTGTTGCATCGGCTGTTTTAATGGCTTCGTTCGTACAGTTAATTGGAATTGGATTTAATAATATAAAACAAGTGCCGATGAGTGAAAGGAATGTAACGATCTTAGGCGTTGCAGTATTATTTGGCAGCGGCGTAATGTTTTTACCGTCTGGAGCACTCCAATCCTTGCCGTCTATTATGCAATATATATTCGGTAATGGTTTATTTGTAGGTACGGTTGTAAGTATATTGCTAGAACAAATATGGCGCGTTGGAAAGTAAGTGGATAAAAAGAGTGTACGCACTGTATAAAAGTCTAAAATAACATAGGAAATAAAGCCCATTTTTATTCACCACCTGCACATTTCGTTCATACAATATCTTGACTAAATAAACACCCAACTTACACATACACAGCTCTGGCTTAAGCAAGGAGGGTTATACCAGTTGAAGGAAAAAGCGTATCAATCTAAACCTTTACTCACAAAGAGAGAGAGAGAAGTATTTGAATTGCTGGTTCAAGATAAAACAACGAAGGAAATTGCAGGTGAACTTTTTATAAGTGAAAAGACAGTTCGCAACCATATCTCAAACGCAATGCAAAAGCTAGGGGTTAAAGGACGTTCACAAGCAGTTGTGGAGCTTCTTCGTATGGGAGAGCTCGAATTATAAGAAAGCAGCCGACTTTTATATAAAAGTCGGCTATTTTTTGTTTGCTTCACTTGCTATATGAATGATAAGAACACTCCATACATAAATAGGTAATAAGGAGGGGATATGTTGAAAAGGATACTGTTAGTTTCAACAAGTGCTCATGATATGAATGGACACCCGACTGGTTTGTGGCTGGAAGAGCTCGCAGCTCCTTATCATGTATTTAAAAAGGCTAAGTTTGATGTTGATATTGTGTCAATAAAAGGTGGGAGAGTACCTATAGATAGAGTGTCTATTCCGAATGGTATACCTCGCGAATTCAAGCATGTAGCTTCTTTATTGCAAAATACGAGGCCGATTTCAAATGTTCATTTTTCGGATTATGATGCGGTTTTATTTGGTGGTGGGCACGGGGCGATTGTAGATTTTCCAGGTAATCCATATGTAGTAAATTTGATTGAGAATATGTATAACAATAACCGGATTGTAGCGGCTGTTTGTCACGGAGTAAGCTCCTTAGTCGGTGTGAAAAATCAGGATGGCTCGTTTTTTGTTGCGGGTAAGCGTATAACAGGTTATACAAACGATGAAGAAAGAGCTGTACATTTAGAAAAGCGCGTTCCGTTTTTGCTAGAAAGTAAGTTGAAAGAAGAAGGAGCTTTGTTTTATGTAGCCCCCAATTTTACGCCGCATGTAGTAGTAGATGGTCATTTAATTACAGGACAAAATCCACAGTCTAGCGTGGAAATAGGTAAGGCTATAAAAAGGGCTGTAAATAAATTATCGTCATTTTAATTTCTGCTCATTTCTTCTTATTAATGGGAATGTCTTCTTTTCAAAAAAAGATGGAGCAATGAATATGCACTTTATATAGAAGAAACCGACTTTCTTATAGAAGGTCGGTTATTTTTCTATCTTGCAAATTACGAAAAAAAGGAGCAAAATAAAAAAGGTCCTAGTCTATACATGGGAAAATGAAAATTTTCATACAGAAGCATTTGAAGTGAGCGAACTTAAAGTGTGTAAAATATAATGATAAGCATAAAAGATGATGAATGAGAAAACGGGTGATGAAGTTGAATAGAGCAATCGGTGTTATCGATTCAGGAGTTGGCGGTTTAACAGTAGCAAAGGAATTAATTCGTCAGTTGCCGAAAGAGCGTATCATATATTTAGGAGATACAGCACGTTGTCCTTATGGTCCACGTTCTCGAGAAGAAGTACGTCAATTTACGTGGGAAATGACGGAGCATTTACTAGATTTAAATATTAAAATGTTAGTTATTGCGTGTAATACAGCAACTGCAGTTGTATTAGAAGAGATGCAAAAACAATTACCAATTCCAGTAGTAGGAGTTATTCACCCAGGATCACGTACAGCTTTAAAAGTGACAAACACGTATCACGTTGGGATTATTGGAACGATTGGAACGGTGAAAAGTGGTGCATACGAAGAGGCGTTAAAGTCTATTAATAACCGTGTTATGGTAGAAAGTTTAGCTTGTCCACCTTTCGTTGAACTTGTAGAGAGTGGGAATTTCGAAAGTGAAATGGCGTATGAAGTTGTAAGAGAAACGCTGCAACCACTGAAAAGTACCGATATTGATACACTTATATTAGGGTGTACACATTATCCGATTTTAGGACCTGTTATTAAAAAAGTAATGGGAGATAAAGTGCAACTAATTAGTTCTGGTGATGAAACAGCACGTGAAGTAAGTACAATCTTATATCATAGTAAAATGTTGAATGAAGGAGAAGAACAAAGCGATCATCTCTTCTTAACAACAGGAAAAATAGGCTTGTTTAAAGAAATTGCATCAAAATGGTTCGGTCAACCGATTGAAAATGTGAAGCATATTCATTTAGAAAAAGAATAATAGTAGAATTTATATAAGTGAGCTCCTGAGAAATCAGGAGTTTTTGTTTTATCTTGCTATTTGCTGGGTAGTAAGCCCCCTGCTGATTAAAGTTTCAATTTATAAGAGGCACAGCTTGTTCTAAAACGTGAAACAGCTCGTATACATAATAGTACAAACTTAGATTTTAGGGGGGAATGGCATGCCTAAATCCACTTTTAAATGGGTTGTTGGTGCTACTGTGAGCGCTGTTTTACTAACAGGGTGTGGCTTTATAAATCAAGAGAAAGCAACTGAACAAATTGATCCGCCAAAACAAGTTACGTATACAGAGGGTGGGAAGAAAGAAGTAGCTAAAAAAGATAAGCAAGGGCAAATGGTAAATAGAGAACTATACCTTGTTGATAAAAATGGTTATGTTGTACCACAAACGTTAGCTATACCTACTCCGAAAGCAAATGAGACTGTGAAGCAAACGTTAGAATACCTTGTGAAAGATGGACCGGTAACGAATTTATTACCGAATGGGTTTCGTGCAGTCATTCCGGCGAATACAACGATGACCTTAGATTTGAAAAAGGACGGAACGGCAGTTATTGATTTCTCTAAAGAAATGAAAAACTATGCGAAAGAAGAAGAGCGTCAAATCGTTGAATCTATAGCTTGGACGTTGACGCAATTTACAGAGATAAAACAAGTGCAGTTCCAAATAAATGGTGAGAAATTGGCAAAGATGCCGGTTGGTGGTACACCGCTTGGTGAAGGAGTGAGCCGTGCAAATGGTATTAACTTCGATGATGAACAAGTAGCAGATGTAACAAATACAAAACCAGTCACACTGTATTTTATGGCGCAAAATAATAATAAACAGCAATACTACGTACCAGTCACACGCCGCGTTGCGGAAGGTAAAGAAAATGACTATGCAGCAATTATAGATGAACTTGTAAAAGGTCCGATCCATCAATCGCTCCTGAATGATTTTAATCCAGGCGTTAAGCTTATTACGAATCCGAAATTACAAGACGGAAACCTTACATTAAACTTTAATGAAAATATATTTGTAAACCCAGATAAAAATATGATTTCAAATTACGTATTGAAGTCGTTAGTTTTATCTTTAACAGAAAAGAAAGGTGTGAAAAATATTTCTATTGAAGTAAATGGAAAAGCAAATCTTATAGATGAAAAGGGCGGAAAGTTAATAAAACCTGTAGATCGTCCAGAAAACGTGAATACAGGTAGTTTTTAATCGTCAATAATTTGATATACTTAAGTAAGAAAGAGGAATTGCTTTTTGGGTTCCTCTTCTTTTATTGTATACATATCATACATTTAAATTTGGCTATACTAACGAGTAGTAATTAAGAGGAGGTTATTTTTATGCGAGTAGATGGTAGAGAGAAAACAGAATTACGCCATATACATATTCATACGAATTATTTAAAACATCCAGAGGGATCTGTATTAATTGAAGTTGGGGATACAAAGGTGATTTGCTCAGCAACAATTGAAGAGCGTGTCCCGCCATTTATGCGTGGAGAAGGAAAAGGATGGGTAACAGCTGAATACGCGATGATTCCACGTGCGACAGAACAACGTACAATTAGGGAGTCAAGTAAAGGGAAAGTAACAGGACGTACAATGGAAATCCAGCGCTTAATTGGACGAGCATTACGTGCGGTAGTTGACTTAGAAGCGCTTGGTGAGAGAACGGTTTGGATTGATTGTGATGTTATTCAAGCGGATGGTGGAACGAGAACAGCTTCTATTACAGGTGCATATGTAGCGATGGTATTAGCGTTTGAGAAGTTATTACAAGCAGAAAAAGTATCTAAAATTCCAGTAAAAGATTATTTAGCAGCAACGTCAGTAGGGATTGTTGAAGAACAAGGTGTTGTTTTAGATTTAAACTATGCAGAAGATTCTAAAGCAGACGTTGATATGAACGTGATTATGACTGGAAAAGGCCAGTTTGTTGAAGTGCAAGGAACTGGAGAAGAAGCGACGTTTAGTAGAGCGCAGTTAAATGAACTACTTGATGCAGCAGAACAAGGCATTTTCCAACTGATTGATATGCAAAAAGAAGCTTTAGGTGACATCGTATCTCATATAGAGTAGAGGTGGAAAGTATGAAACAAGTTGTTGTAGCGACAAAAAATATGGGGAAAGTACGTGAGTTTGCTGAGTTATTTGAGCGATTTGATTTAGAAGTGAAATCATTACACGATTTTCCTCATATTGAAGAAGTCGAAGAAACTGGTGAAACATTTGAAGAAAATGCGATCTTAAAAGCGGATAGTTTGAGTAGACAGTTGAATGCAATTGTAATTGCGGATGATTCAGGTCTTATTGTAGATGCGTTAAACGGCAAACCAGGCGTGTATTCAGCTCGTTTTGCTGGAGAGCCGAAAGATGATCAAGCGAATATTGATAAAGTGTTACAAGAATTAAATGAAGTAGCGTTTGAAAAGCGTAAAGCTCGTTTCTATTGTGCATTAGCAGTTGCTTTCCCTGAAGATGATAAAAAGCCTGTCATTGTAAACGGGACATGTGAAGGATTTATTTTAGAACAACGCCGCGGGGAAAACGGCTTTGGATATGATCCGATTTTTTATGTGGAAGAATATAAAAAAGCGATGGCGGAACTAAGTTCAGATGAGAAAAATGCTATTAGCCATCGTGGCCGTGCTCTTCGTAAATTAGAAGAAAAAATCCCGGAATGGTTTTTAGGAGAATAAGGGAGAGAGAATGATGAAAGCTTTAATCGTAAGTGATAGTCATAGCTCTGTGAAGGAATTACAGCAGTTGAAAGAGAAATATGAAGGGAAAGTAGATATCATGATTCATTGCGGTGATTCAGAGCTAACGCCTGCTCATGAAGAACTGCAAGGTTTCCGTGTTGTAAAAGGAAACTGTGATTATGCTAACTTTCAAGATGAAATTGTAACTGATGTAGATGGAATTCGCTTCTTAGTTGTGCATGGACATCGCCATAATGTGAAAATGACATTACAAACGCTAGCGTACCATGCTGAAGAAGTGGGAGCGCAAGTTGCATGCTTTGGACATTCTCACGTATTAGGTGCGGAATTAATCGAGGGCGTTTTATTTATTAATCCAGGCAGTATTTTATTACCACGTCAGCGTGTAGAAAAGACATTTGCTTTATTAGAAATGGATGAAAATCAAATGGAAGTTCGTTTTGAAACGTTAGACGGACAACTAGTTGAACAAGCAGTTTTTAAAAGAGGATAAGAAAATTTATCCTCTTTTAAAAAAGGTGTTGACTTTATGTGTGGTTATACATATAATAAATATTGTCGATAGGGCAACGGCGCTAACGAAGAAAAGAAAATAACATATGCGGGTGTAGTTTAGTGGTAAAACAAGAGCCTTCCAAGCTCTGGTCGAGAGTTCGATTCTCTTCACCCGCTCCATGTCCCAGTAGCTCAGCCGGATAGAGCATACGCCTTCTAAGCGTACGGTCGGGAGTTCGAATCTCTCCTGGGACGCTAACAAAACCTTTTGCGGTGACGTCAAAGTCCGCAATATATAAGCTCTCTAATTCGTAAGTTGAATCGTACAATGTGCGGTCGCTAACGAGTTAGGGGGCTTATTTTTTTATGTCTAAAAGACGTGATTCTTTAACGATTAGTGAGGATTTATCGAATGTTTTTGGCGATAGATTGAAAAGCGATCAGCGAAAGAAAGAGACCGCAGAAAATCGTTATACGTTCAATTTAACAATCGACAAAGCGCTCGAGATAATTGTGCGTCAAATGAAAGCGACAGGCTTACGCGAGCGTACGATAAACGATTATTACATACACGTTAGTCATTTTGCGAAAATAACAGACACGCACTATATAGAAGAGTTGAACGTTAATCATATTTACGAGTGGTTGTCGTCTATGAATGTTAGTAATCAAACGAAATTAACTCGTTTGAAGTGTCTAAAGGCATTTCTAGGACGTTGCCATGATAATGGATGGATTGATATTAACTTTTGGCGCAATGTGAAGATAAAGGTGGATACGCCTGTTAAAGAAGGTGCGACAGACCGTGAAATTAATATCTTGTTATCGGTACTCGACTTAACACGATTCTTAGATTTACGAGATGCTACCGCTATCTTACTTATGTATCAGACGGGGATACGTGTCGGCACATTGGCGCAACTCGAACATAAACACGTCGATTTAGAAGCGAAAGTATTGAGTGTTGATGGCGGTATTATTAAGAATCATGAATCCATATATTTGCCGTTTGACGACGCTCTCGCAAGATTATTAGATGTTCTTATGAAACAAAACGAAATCATTCGCAGAGAGTACCAAGCGAAAAATGATTATCTCTTTATTACGAAGAGCGGTGGAAGTGTTTTAACTAGTCCGACGAATAACATTATATCAAAACGAATGACTAAACATGCGAAGGAATACGGGCTTAAAAATATTAATCCGCACGCCATACGTAGAGGTTTTGCGAAGAATCTCTTAAAGAAAGGTGCAAATGTCGCGCTGATATCAAAGGCGCTAGGGCATAGTGATATATCCGTTACAACGCGTTATCTGCATTTAGATAAAAACGAAGTGGCGGAAAGTCTACGAAATTTCTTGTAAATAAAAAGTCCCCGACGGCAATCGGAGACTCAAAACATACACAAATCAAACTAAATACAGGACAAGCCGTATCAGTCCGAATTTCTACCTTCATTCTATCGAAAAAAATCGAGGATTGCAAGGTGTCTTTAGTGATGTCTTTTTTAGGTACTGATGCGGTAGTAAGTTGAAAAGCGGAAGCCGTACCGCTTAAAAAACGTAAAAGGTGAGCGAGAGCCGACGCAAATAAATCAGCGCTATACAATCAACATGTATCCCCTTCCGCATGCGTATAGGCTAGGTGATTGCGACCATAAACGGCAAGGAGTGGCAATACGTTGTTCTAAGGAGCAGGGTGTACTATCGGGCTTAATCGTAAGATTGAGCACATATTGGGACGTATGGATATGAGATAGTGTGTGCGAAAGTGCAGGGACGGAAGGGGCGTTACTACGATACACTACAAGCGATCCGACGCTAGTAAAACGCCTTACCCCTTATTTGCATAGATACTACGAAATTATGACAAAGTTTAACCGCTTTGTTATTTTTTTATCGATGCCAATAGGGGTGAAAACTGCGCCCAACTCAACCTAGCTTCGCTCACCTCGGCTAGTCGGTGTCCACCAATCGTCAATAGCATCAATCCAATATTGAACGCCACTAGCGGAAGTGAGTTGAATATCGGAGGATGCAGGTGCTATAAGAGGTGGAAGACTTACGTATGGAAAGCAGACTTACTATAAGACGATACGCAAATAAAGACGAGGACACAAACGAAACATTAAATAGAATAGCGATACTAGCTAAAGAAGAAGTGGAAGATTATTACACTGGAATATGCGATAATAAGTATGTAGAAAAAATTGAAGCGCACTACATACCGTTAATAGAGCACCTAGCCAACGATAACTGGCATAAGATGAATAACGAAGTACACTTTATAGACGATTGTTTCCGTAGAATAAGATATGCGATTAGAACGTTTGATATAAATAAGGGCGATTTCGATAAGAGAGTTAAGAGTTTTATTTATCAAGCATTACGTAAATATTGCGGAGAAAGAGGAAAAAGAAGAACGGTACTAACACTTATAAGTGATATTAACGTACTTGAAACGCTAGAGGGTTGTACAGAAACTGCGGAAGAGGAAGCGATCTGCAATATAATGACTAACCGAGATACTTACGCAAAGCTATATGAAAATATATGCAAGAAGAAAATAGATTTTATTGTACTAGATACTATGATACATACGGCAGAGCATAACGAAAAGGTTACGGAGGTTGCGATTTCTAGAGCATTATCGAAGAAGACGGGGCGATCATTTGATTCCGCTAGAAGTACGATAAGAAGCTTTAAGGAGAGACTGCGTAAAAGAAATATTAGAAAGGAAGATAGGGCGTGAAGGATAGAAAGAAAGAGAAAAATACAAGGGCGAACCTGTTAATAGTTGCATTTGTATTGCTGGTTGTTACAAATATAATCGGAAACGCCATTATAGGTGGGCTAGCAGTATTGTTTGCGATGGCTGTAGTCGCATCGCTTATTACTGCGAGAATAGGGGACTTTAGGCGGAAGAGAAAAGAAGAAGAGGACGTATAAAGATTCGGAAAAGATGGAGGAATTATGCTATGAGGAATAAGCGTAAAGAGAGATATTTAATTATATTCGCATTTTTATTTATGTGCGCAGCGAAGGCATTCGGCAACCTATATGTAGCAGCATTCGGTGTTGTATTTGGATTATCGGTAGGTTTGGCGTGTGTTACTGAGATGGTTGGCGATTTTATACGCAAGAGGAAAGGAGAGGGAGACGCCTGATGAATTGATTTAATAAAGATTGTGGTGGAATAATACATAAAGGGTAATATCGAAGTATGTTACGTATGGGAATTTGAGTGTCCTTTTTGAAATCTACTATTAATATATAACGAATTAAAATAGGTTGATTGATATGCATTAAAATACACGGGGGAATTACTATGAAGCCATTGAAGAAAGTAGTTTTATTAGGTGTGGCGACAATGTCAATCTTTAGTGCTTGCTCTACGAAAGAAAAAGCGGATTATGAGCCATATAAGAAACACGAATCTGTTGAAACTGCGCAAGGAGAAGAGGAAACATCCAATCCGACCAAGGTCGAGAAGGTTGAAGAAGAACCTACGAAGGATGAGAAGCCGCAACAATTGGAGGAATCAACGAAGGAAGATGTGGAGATTAACGACAGACGTCCATATTATAAAGATGCAAATAACGACGCGCCAACCGTATCACTAGAACAGTATGACGGCATCAAGGTCGGAATGTCTGCGAATAAAGTCAAGGAGATAGCGGGAACGCCTAGATTCATCGAGAAATATAAGTCGTTCTCTATCTACGGATATTTAGGGCGTGGTGGAGAAGGCACGATGACTATAACGTTTAATCCTGATGGTAGTGTAACGAAGAAAGAGCAAGATGGTCTTAGAAATACTCAAGTTAATGAAAATAGTTCAACTGGTAATGGTGACCGTAATTCTAAACCTGCTACGAAATCTAGTACTAAAATTCCGAACGATTATTGCGGACACGGACACGATGAAACGAAGGAACCAGAGCATGACTGCGATAAGATTATTGATGAAGAGGCACACCGAAGACATCTAGAGCAACAGGAAAGAGAATATGAAGAACAGCAACGTAAGGAAGCGAAAAAGTACCAAGATGAAATGACCGAGGAAGATAAGGCGAGAATCCTACGTCAAGAAAAACGTTGGAATACGCCTAGCGGTGGTATTGGCGCTACTTGGCAAGATGAAATGAAGGAGATGGAAGAGAAGGAAGATGCGCGTTAAAGCTAGATTTAGTAAAGAAGGCGCATTAGAAAAGCGTTAGAAAAAGAGTTTACTATTGTTACGGTTAATTTATACGGAAACGATACGCCGAGGAATTCGTTAGAATTGTTACACTAAAGAAAAGTGGAGCGAAGAACAGATTCACATAATATGCGATGAGTATAACGAAGGGTACGAAGCCGACCGCATTAATATGAGTTTGGTTGAATGGTTGTCACGTCAAGGTGTGGGATTTACTATATTTTAAGCTATAGCGGAATAGATGCTGAATAGGAAAGTAAAAACTGATTGAGAATGAAACGACAAAGGAGTGGCAAAATGTATAAACCTGCTGAAAGTTTTGCGGAACTGAAAGATTGGTATATTGATGTTGAGAAACTATCAACTTTAGTTGAGTATCACGCATTTAATGGGCGGACTATTAGGGTCGCGAAGATATCGGACGGTGTCGACCGTATGGTGATAGCGTTAAAGGAAGAAGGCGGAAAAATCGTTCTTGACCGTAGTAGAAATGGTTCGATTAATACGAAGTATATTGCAGTAACGCTCGAGGAATTAGCGCAATTATTAGGCTCTATTGGAGTCGGTATCGAAGGCAGACGCCAGCGGGAATTGTTCCAAATGGCAGTAAGAGAGGAAGCGGAACGACGTCGCTTTATATAAATTAATAACTAATCACAATTGCGGAAATCGAGGTGGAAATATCCAAATGCGTAAAGGTAAACAAAAGTAAGTTACATTAATATCCGCAATTTTAACGTCTGTTTTCGTCTTCTTATCGATAGTTAACTGTTGTAATGAATATATTTGCTATCATGTAATAACATACGTACTTGTGGCGTTGCCTGTTTCGGATATGATCGCTGATTTTATATGAAACAGAAAAGAAGTACGTGAGTAATTGTAACAGAACGTAGGTGACGCAAACAGAACGATAGCCACGGCAATTGCGTCGGCGCATGTGCAATGTTAGTTGTTGTTAAGTTGTTGTTATTTGAATGTTTTGTATTGAAATGTTGCTTATAGCAACGTTATAATAGAGATAGTTGTACTGGAATCAAACTAAAATCCGAATTAAATCGGAACTTAATCAGATTTTATTCAGAACTTAGTCAGAATAAAATCAGACTAGAAGAATAGTTATTACTATTTAAAGGAATACTATATAAAGAAAAAAGCCTTTTAGTGCGCCAACACTGAAAGACTTTCAATAAAAATATTACTTTTTTCCTTTGCTCATGTTAATCATTCCCATAACGACCATGAGTAAGGAACAAACCGCAGTAACGGTGATAGCATCCATGTATGTATTCACCACCTTACGAAGCTTGTCGTACTACCAATACGACGGGCTTTTTTCGTATATTCGTATTATAACCCAACTTGGTTATAGATTCCAAAAGTTATTTTCTATACAAAAAACTAAATCTTTATTTTGAAACTAATAGGAACAAGCCTAAAGTAATCATGAACTACTATGCTTTGAGGTATGCGAAACTGTATAATAATTTCCTAACACTTCTAAGCGAAGCGGTACGCATTAATTTGCGCCCACTTCGTTTTTTGTTTTATTGTTTAGTAATGTATCTCGCCATTCTTTCTATAAATTACCAATAATTAGGCGGTGTGCACAAACTGCTTTTTACTTTCTCATTTTTTCTTTTCTTGTCAAAATATCTTGTTTATAAAATAATTTATCGCGAGTTGTCTCTTTAATCGGTGTTATTTTCCCCTCTTTTACCAATTTGTTTAAATACTGTCTAGAACACCCGAGAATATCTAATGCTTCCGATGAATTTAAAATTTCATCTTGTATAAATTTTGTTAGTTGTTCTTTTGTTTCAAATTTAAACATTCTTCTTCTCCTTTATATACAGGATAATTATATTAACCAACATTAAAAATACAGCTATTCCAGTAAAAATAATGTAGGTATAGCTCCCCGTATCTAGATTGTTATAATCAAGGGTTGTTAAAACAAAAATTAAAAATATAGCAACAGGGACATTTGTCCAGATGAATTTTTTCATAATTAGTATGAATGTGTTATAATCTTAGGTATAGGAGAGGCTTCTCTCTCCCTGTGGTTACTTGGAGTCGTCTTCTTGGTGGGAGCGACTCTTTTCTCTTTAACCTTGTAGTATATGTATCTACACTGTTTTCACTTAGTGATGATAACTGACTCAAGGCTACTATTACAGCACCTAAGACTATCCACAAATTCATGCTTTCACCTCCATTTCCTTATAACCTTATTATACAATATAGTTGATATGAGGCAATTGATTCGTATGCTTTTTCCTTAAGTTGATTAAAAACGCAAGTAGCAAAAATCTATTTCTCTTAAAAGACTACTAAATAACTGATAAAAGGGTGCTAGGTTGATTAGTCTATTTACTATTTTCCACCTTTCCCGCATTTGTTTCGTACCTCTGTTTATTTATATTTCATACTGTATAAATCGAATGTTAATATTAATGTAAACTCGTGTAATATTTTCGGTGAAACGGCGAATCCCTTGCGGCTGTAATGTTTACGGTGGTTTACGTGTAACGTGAATAGTTACATGTGTTTACGCATATACGAAACTCATAGGGATTGGTACACTTCGCTACATTTCGGTAGTGATCGCTAGTGATTTATGATAGATTGCGTATAGTAATCGTTGTACATCGATACTTATGTGTAGTACTTTGTGTAGATTTGTAGTTATCGCTATACATCAGCAGAAGCTGATTGTGGAGGTCTATTCGAAATTTCAGGGGGTGAAGAAATCAGAGCATAATAAAAAGACACCGACCTATTCTGCCGATGCTTCTTGCTGGTCACGTTGCTTTCTAGCGAATCGTTGTAGCGTACTCATGCTAATACCAGTTGCGTCCGATAACTGGCGGAATGAGTAGCCCATTTTCTCTTTCATACGCATAGCTTCGACTAGTTTTTTATCTGAATGCGACTTCGGGCGACCTTCCCTGTAATTCGGATTCTGTCTAGCTACTATTTTACCTTCCTGCGTTCTTTCTAAGATTAGGTTACGCTCCATTTCTGCGACTGCTAATAACGTTTGTAAGAAGAATCGCCCCATTGTCGTATCTTCTAGTAGCCCTACGTTGAGAACGTGAACCCTTATACCTCTTTTAAATAGCGCTTCAATTATCTCGATACCTTCCTTTGTATTACGTGCAAGGCGATCTAGCTTTGTTACTGTCAGTGTATCACCTTTGCTTAATACTGTGAGTACCTTCGATAGTTCGGGGCGGTCTGTCGTCGTTCCCGTAAACTTTTCCGAATAAATGACCTCGCACCCTTCTGCTTTTAACGTTTGTAATTGTGATTCTAAATCTTGAGTTACCGTTGAGACACGAGCGTATCCATATTTCATAATTAATCCGTCCTTTCTGCGTCACTATTTTTGACATAAGGTTATGACACAACAAGATGATGCTATATTACTACACTTTAAAATCTGTGTCAAATCTCGAGAGTTATGACATATGACATATGACATATGACATCGCAGCTATTGACCAAGGCGCTACTATATCCACGGATAGCCCGCCATATGTTTCGTATTTACCAAGCGCTTATATCCTTCGACCAACAGGCAGATACATATTACCAACAGCCCGATACCTAATCCGTACACCACGGCATGCCTATGCCATCATACAAGGCGCATACATAGTCGTTACATAATTCGTAATACATTAAGTATCTATTCATCTTAACTACTCGAAGACTAAGTGTATGAAGACGAGAGGTCATAGGGATACAGGCGATCATAAGCCAGCGCACCATACATCGCAGTAGCTACACTATGTCACACGGTAACAGCGTGAGAGTGTTGTGAGCAGTCGATGAGGAAAGCGTAAGTTGTTTGTTGTTCATTCTGTTTATTATATGCGAGAGAAAAAATATTGAAAGTCTTGCAACTTCTTCAGTTGTTCTTCTTCTAATTGTCTTCTTTGATTGTCTTTGCTCTTCGTTATTGTTGTTGTCTTCTTTCTTATCTAACTTAATCAAGAGAATGGAAGGGAATCAAATTAGTTTCTTCTATTAAATTGTTCGCATCGAATTGAATGAATTGTTTCTTTTAATCTTTCTTTGTTTCTTCTTCTGCGAGAGAAAAGAATCTTCTTTTTTTTGTGACTCGCTTTTGTCCGCTGATAATCAAGAACGAAGCAAGAACCGAAGCCGAGTCGTCGTCCCAAATCGAAATTTTAGCCAAACCCTCCAAGCGGGGGTCAATACCACCGTCAGCAGTGGACTAGAAATAGTGCGCACCATTTTTGACTCAGGGTGTTTGACGCATCTACCCAAGGCAAGTCGTGTCCAGCCGATTGTATTCCGAAAAATATTTGCGCACTGTTGCGGAACTCAGGAGGGGTATAACGTCCTCCTGACGCTCACCTGACGTCCCCATCACGCTTACCTGAAAAAATGTGCCTGAATGGCAGTGAAGCGCGTTATAAGTAAATCTGAGTGTCCTCACGTGCATTCTAGGCGTTCTTAATGTGTTAATCCCGCATCCTATCAAGTCCTATTGTGAGTTTTAACACCCCCAGCATCCCTTATAACGACTTTTAACTTTATTTCGCATAATGACACCAATAAACGACCTCACTAGCGCCTATCTCTTCGTACGAGTCAAAACATTACGCTCTATTGCTTAGCCGTATCGCCCTTATGTACATGTAGGTATCACCGCAATATCGAAAAAGTATATTCGAGTTTGTTGATGTAATACCCGATAACGATTTTATTCGTGCCTATGTTTGCGAGAACGCTTTTAACCGATTCGCAATGTTATCAGCGTTTATGTACGTGTACCAAAAAGGCTCATACGTTGCGCCAATAGATACGTAAGGGGATGAAGGAAAACGACTTATATCGTATTAACCTTTTTAGCGAGTGTCACGCCCCTATATAAACGTAAGCGACGCAATACACTACGTCGTCAATTACTATCACTGAGTGGGCGCTTTTCCCGTCGCCCTTCCCTCTTTCTATTCCATTAGTAATGCGTGCCGATCTTTTAACTAAGTAAGTACGTTATTACTATTATTGCGTTAGCTTTAGCTACGCTCTTACGAAGTAAGACGATATATTCTCTAGTTACATAAATATCGTTATATAAATCTAGTTTAACCAGAAGAATACTGCCGAGAGTTGAGCGATATTCCGCCGAGAGTTTGGCGATATAATGCCACAAGTGAAATTCTGCTCAACTCTAGCAATAAAAAGAAAGTGAGATGGTTATTAATGGTAGAAGAAACAACGAAGCAAGAAGAACGAGAAGTATCAATCGAAGCAATAACGCAAACAATCGAGGCACTAAAGGACGACAAACCGCTATTAAATACAGACGTCGAAACACTAGCCGTAGGTTTAAAGAATCGACCTGTATTCGATAAGTCACTGGACAATCCCGACAAGAAGCCCGAATTAATGTTTATTAAGATGCCGACATATCTACGAAACTACGTGTATATGCAAGATTACGGGATAAATGATAGTGCGTTGATGCTATATCAAATTATTGTCGATAAATTCAATAGAGATACAAAGAAGGCGTACCCTTCTCAATACAAGCTAGCACTAGAGACGGGGAAAAGTGTACGAACGATTAATCAAAACTTAAAAGCGCTCGCTAGTGTTGGTTTAATCGAAATTAATCGTACGGGCATACGTCAAAATAACGAATACAAGCCAAAGTTACCGCTAGACCTAGACGAGTTGCTACAAAGATTTCCTAAAGCCCGCCTACGCTATTTAAAGCACACGCTAGCGGTCGAGAAACTTCGAAGAAGAGACGTCGAAAAGAGAAATGAATTACTATCAAGAATCGTAAAAAACGGCGGGAAACCAGCCAGCGCACCGAAGCAAGGCGAAACGCAAACGGACTACGACGATATTACGTTCTAAGGGGCGATCCATATGCGAAAAGAAATAACAAGTACGTACGGTTTCATAGAAATACCCGCAAGCGCTACGAGATATCTAGACCTTCCCGAGAGTGTGAAAGCCGAACTCTATGCGAAGAAAAGAAGGCGAAGACGTCGCAGGAAACCTACGAGAAGCACCGCAGAAACGTCGCAAGATGGCGTTAATATATTCGAAGGTAATAACGAAGTAAAGACGAAGAGGAAGCGAACTGAAACGCAAAAACAAGCGGAAAGGGAGCGCAGTACAAGGCGAAACAAGATGCCCAAACTAGTAATAACGTTCAATGGCGGGAAACCGCTGGAAGACGATGGGCAAGCGATTATAAAACGACTAAATTAAAGGAGAGGTTAAAAGATGAAACTAGAACTAGTAATCAATAAGGATGTAGTGCAAGGAACGGTTAACGAAGTGGAATTAATCGAATCAAAGGCGCAACGTGACGAACTGGCAGGGCGTGTTGGCGTACTAGAAAAGGTCAAAGGGTTGCTATTATTTCCTAACATGGAATTTGCAACGAATAGACAGATTGCGGAATTCTACGAGGTACCTGTTAAGACTATACAAAAGATATATACCCGACACATTGCGGAAATTCGAGAAGATGGATATACGACCATGACAGGAAAAATGTTGGCGGAGAATTTAGCCACCGACATGATGTCTACGGCTAAAGTTACGAGAGAAAAAGGTCACATTCTAATAGAATTTGATGGAATGGCGACACAAATTCCATATTCAACGATTGGGCTATATCCTAAACGCGCAATTCTTCGTATCGGCATGTTGCTACGAGATAGCGAAGTTGCGAGGGAAGTCCGCACCCAGTTACTAAATATCGAAGAGAAGGCGAGCAAAGAGGTCAAAGTAGCCGAAATCAATAACGAACTAGAGTTACAAATGGAACTAGCGAGGGCACTTATGAACGGTGACGTACAAGCCGTTGCCTTAGTTAATGCGAAAATCATCGAATATAAAAACCGCCATATCGCAAAAGTAGAAGCGAAACTAAACGAAGTCACAGAAGAAAGGGATTCACTAGGCGAAAAGGTATCGGCATTCATCGAATCTGATGAAGTATATACGTTTGGTGAGGTCGCAGAAGGAATCGATGGACTGTCCGCACAAGCATTGCGTGAATTCCTACAAGTACATGGCGTACTGGGTCATAAGTCGAGAGGTGAAGTGTATCGACCAATTGGAAAGTATAAGGGACTAGGCTGGTTCAGTACACAAACAAGAGTGGCAAAGTGGTCGGGAGTTACGTTTACTAACACGTACATTACGACGAAGGGACGCATGGAAATCGCTGAATTCTATAAGAAGGTGCAAGCGCAGGAGATGAGTGCGTAAAACTGACCGAGAACAGGTGAGAAGGTGCGCCCATACATACGAAGCGGAGATAATTTCATTTACCGTAAATAAAATAGAAAAATATTACGGTGAGTATGCAAATTATATACCCTCAGTCACCAATATATAACGTAGGGAACTACGAGCGGATACGATTAGATGATGCATAGGGGGGTTTTTCCTTTATAGTCCGTCTTCCTCCTTTATTTATCCGCTAAGTATGGAGAACACAAAACCCCAGTATGTAATTAACAATGCCAGGAGGTATAGGAAAATGGGAGCAAGAGACATCAAAGCACTTCGTCAACTCATAGGGTTGTCACAAAATGAATTCGCACGACTTATTGGCGTGTCGGAATTAACGGTGAATCGCTGGGAATGCGGTCATGTACAACCGAAACTAGCAAGCATTAAACGAATCGAGTCGTTAGTAGGTGCAAAAAACTTACAGGTTATACAATCGACACTCATTTATAATATGCCGTTGCTAGAAGTGGCGGAAGATATTCAGAAACGTATACAGGCAAAGAGGTGTGAGCGTTAAAATGCCAACACACGAAATAAAAAAGAGCAAACGGATCGCCAGCAGCCATTTCATAAAATGGTGCAAAAGGCTATTCAAACACATGCAGGTATAAACCAAACTAAACTAATTAAGGGGATGTATTAATATGACAAACACTAAATCAATCAATGAGTTAATCGTAGAAGCAAGAGAAATCAAAAGTGCTACACCTAGTTTCGTAGTCGAACTGGTACGAGGTCAAGGCGGACTATACGAAACAACAAGTAAAATCGATACAGACGCAAATCTAACGTTCCAAGGCAAGCAAGCGAAGAAAGGGCGAGTAAAGAAAGTTGCTGAATATGTGCTAATGACTGAAATGAAAGAGCGCCGAGAGAAATACGACGCACTACTAGATGAAGCTGAAAAGCAAGTACGAGCGAAGTTAACACCGCAATTCGAAGACCTAGAGGAAAGCGACCGTATTTTATATGATGCGGAAATCAGCGACCTAAAAACGAAGGTGTTATTATCAGTCGACGAAAAACTATCAATGCAATACCTAGAGAAAATGGTAAATCTAGCGAGCAAGAATGGAAAGACGGCGCACGAGTTACAGGGATATCTAACTGGGCAACTAGCGGAAATGGTCGGCAAGAGCCAGAATCTAGCACATATCCGTCCGCAACTACTAACGATGTCCAAGAAACTAGCACGGGCGTCACAGGTCGACGATTTCGACGGCATCAAGGCGCAACTAAACGATATTAACGAAATGAGAGAGGTTGCATTTGCGATAGGTCAAACGCAAACAGCTATCACAGAAAATATCGGACACGTTGCAGGTCGATACGTAAATAATCCTACGAAGTATTTCGAAGACCATTCGGAAACAGTCGAGTTCGTAGAAGGCAAGATTGAGAATCATAAAAGATTCGGTCACGACCTATATAGCGAGTAAGACAGGAAGAGGGCGTTATGCCCTCGCCTATCTCGTAAATTATAAATATATTGGAGGGAAACGAAACTATGAAAACTATCATCGAAATCGAAGCAACAAAAGGCGAGCAAATCAATCACGACAACATTAAGCGCCAAATGTACGCACTAAACGAGAAGTACGGTAATGATATTACTGTTAAATTCTCGGCGAATGGTACGGCAAACGCTGTCGTAGTTAATGCGAAATAACCAACGTAACGGGGCGGACGATATCGCCCCACCTATTTTATTAATCGGAGGGAAAACGGAATGAGCAAAAGACATGGCGAAGCATTTCTGCATAATCTCGACCAACTAACGAAATCAGATAAGGAAGACGTAAACACAATGCTACGAATAGGGACGCATCTACACGGGCGTGACGGATTCAACTTAATGCGAAATAAAGATACGAATGAGTGGGGAATTATAAAGAAGGTCAATAAAGGAAATGCGGGGGTTGACGAATTCGAACGACGCCACCGAGGTTACACAAGTAACGAATTAAGTTTCGCAATCTAAAACAGATCGCTGGGAGAAGAAGGGGAGAGATAACATGACGAGAGTAAACAAAACAACGCTAAGATTACATAATGCAGACATTGTCGAGGATATCGGCGAAGCATTACGAAGCAAGATAGAGTTAGTACCATCGGCACACACGGAAATAGATAGAATCACAAAAGAAGACGAAGGCGCATCGCTTTCAGACGTTGTACTACTAAAAGCGGTTGGACGAGTGCTAGAGTTAGAAAAAGAAGTTAAACGGCTAAGCGAAGGGGAGAGATAATATGAAGAAACAAGATGCGCAAAAGGTAGCGACCCAAATGACATCGAGAGATATTCAGCCGAAAGGGAACGACGCACCACGAGAGAAAACTATTGTTCGAGGTATGGCGACGTCTAGGCATCTGAATTCGAATTAATAGACTTGCGTGAAACGAATGGCGGTGTTTAATGGCATCGCCTTTCTTTTTATATCGTACATTCAAAAAATACAATGTCGAGAAACGCAATTCTAGGCGATTAGATTTAATGTGATGAACAGTTTATACGCCTATATGCGCTCTATGGCGATTTAAATAGATTAGGAGAATGATGAAATTGAGGGGACAGCAGACTCGTTACATTTTTTATTTTTATGTGTTATATTTAGAAAATGAAATTAATTATTTGAATAATATAATAATTTAGCAACTTGCGAAATTATATACTTAAATATAATCCTAAAAAGAAACGAGGAATAAATATGAATGTGGAATATATAGTGAATGAATTGAAAGCGAATGGGACTGTGGCAGTGGCGGAAAAAATTGATATGAATGACAAAAAGTTGCGTAAAGCATTAAAAGCCGCAGGTTATGAATATAGTCGAAATAGTGGCAGAGGTTGGTATTTTGCGGGTGCAGGCGAACCACCTTTAAAAGCGGATATCCGAGAATTTATAACAGGCACTGACGATACGCAGGCGGAAAATACAGATAATACTCTTAAGAAAAAAAAGGTAAGTGGGCTACGGAAAATGCAACAAAAGGAAAAGGTTTTGGCACAGAAGAATACTAATTCGATTCATTCGTTAAATGAGCGTATTAGGAAAAGTGGGTCGAAAGAAAAGGTTAGTAGGACGGTGTATCTCGGCAAGGAGACATGTTCGAAATTAGGTATAGCCGAAGATGTGCTTCGAATCAATCGTGATGATATTATAGAGATTGCGCTTCGTGAGTTCTTTGAGAAATATAAGGTGTAATAGCGGTGAGAGGGACGTGGGATTTATAATCTGCGTCTTTTTTCGGCTGTAATTGCGTAAAGGTTCGCCGAGATTCGCATTTTAAGCAGATTATCTTTTCTCTCGTGTATATAGTATCATCTAAATGCATCAGAGTCTTCGAGAGGGAATCGATAGAATAAGAGTGCTTTCAACATTGACGCAGAACTACTGTATAGCGTATAATATTAATTAACAAAAACGGTCAGTTGACCGCACAAATGAACGTTCAGCAAGCGATGAAAGAATCGTTTATATATCGTAGGTAATTGACGGGTCGGGAGTTCGAATCTCTCCTGGGACGCTAAAAAAACCTTGTTATCTTTTGATAACAAGGTTTTTTGTTTGTCTAAAATTTGATGTTTGGGTTATAGGTGTAGTTCATTCTTAATATTTGCGACCTTTCCTTTGATATTAAGCAGTTGCATATGTACTTCTTTTTCTTAAATAAAAAGAGCGCCATTTATGCGCCCTATTCCTCTTATTTAATTTAAAGAATCAATAGGTTTATGATGGAACTCAAATCCATATCCAGATTCTCTTAATTGTTTACTTACAATATTATAAAACTCTTTACCATTCTAGTACAATTCAGCAGCAGTTATCGGAACTTATTCCCGGTAGTGTGTTACAATTAATAGAAGCGGAAAACGAGAATCTCCAATTGACTGGACCTGTGATTGGTTAGATGGTTTAAGAAGGTCGTATAAAAAAGGGAGATGGCGCAAAGATGGCGAGATCAAATGAGAATGATTTAACGGAGAAATTGGCGGAAGGTCACCGGAAATATGGTGATGGCAATTTTACAGTACAGAACATCGGTGATGAAACTAACCCGAATTGGACTGTCGTAAAAAATGTGAGGAAAGGATCGGCAGGCATTCGCGAAGGAGAAGATATATTAAGACTGCGATCAAAATATATAAAATAGTACGGAAATGGGCGGAGTGGGAGTTCGAATCTCTCCTGGGACGCTAAGAAAACCTTGTTATCTTTTGATAACAAGGTTTTTTGTTTGTTTTAAATTAGTTGTTAATAAACTTGTCAAAGACAAAACCATAATCTTTCACATTATATTGTTTCTTCGTATCAACGAGCCAGTTAAAAGCGATTTCGTTTATTTCTTTAAACTGTTCTGCTAAATTTACTTGTGCGTTTGAAATACGGCTGAAAGCGTTAGATGCCATATCTAAACTTTTATGTGCATACTGCAATGTAATATCGTTGTCGTATGAGATTTCTTCTATTTTAAGTAAAGCTTTATATAAATCTTTTAATTCTTCAATATGTTTTTTATGGACATCAATTGAATAGTGTTCATCGCCCATTTGGAACTTAATTTCTACATCTAAATCAATCGTTCCCGCAGTTTCAAGCGCTACGTTTTTAATTTGATATTTACTATAGCTAAAGCGGCGTAGTGTACGTTTTTTACTTGTTGCGCTTGTACCGTCTAAGTGAATTAACCCTTTGTTTGTGAAGCAATATTCATCTGATTTCGATTTAATTAGAAAGTAAATTTTCTCCCCATCTTCATGCATTACATAATCATCGGCATCGACCTTATCATAGTCTTTAGGTGTAATAACAGAACCTACATCGCTTAGTCCTAATACATCTGCGGCCATTTTTTTAAACATATATAATCCCCCTTGTAAATTAAAGTCTTAATTGTACAAAAATATATTAACATGATCTTCATCCTTTGTTTTCTTGTAATACGAAAATATCTGAAGGTAAGTTAAGAAAAGTAATGAATAATTATTTTGATCCTAAATTATTTAGTAAATCTATTAGTTTAAGAGTGGATTCTCCGAAAAATAACCAAGAGAAAAAAGTTAATTTTGCAAGTGATTATAAATAAATTCCGTGAAAGCCCCTCAAGCGATATGAGGTGTTTTTCAATCTCTTTTTGAAATCTTACAATTCTGTAAGGTAACTGTAAGGTAGTTCGATGGTAAGAAATTGCTAATCTTTTATAATGAAGATAACAACGATAAAACGAGGAGGCAGAAATGATGAAAGGATTAGTTGTAACGGGCTTGACGGTTGCTTTTGGATTTGTAGCGTATGAGAAATTAACGTATGTAGTTGATGTTGTGAAACATTTGATTGCTTAGAGAAAACAGCCATGAGAGGGAAAGGGAATGAGTGAATGAATGGAATGGTTATTTGGAATTATAGGTACTTGTAGTGTAGTGTTATTGTTCTTTGTCCCAAGTGGTATACTTAGTTCGACAACAAGTTTGTTCTTCTTAAGTTTGTTTGCTTGTACGATGCTTATTATTATGTTTTTAATGAAGCGAAGTAAACCAATCTTCTATTTTAGCATGATTGTTATGGCAATTATTGTTCTCCAAATTATTACCCTTGTAATATACCCCACAATTATAAAAGCTTTCCATTAATGATGAATCCTCTGCGTTTGTTGCTGGGGATTTTTATTTGTACAATTTTAATTTTTAGTAGAGATTTATTTGTATTGGAATGTAAAAATTAAATATTTTCATATTTCAAACAAATAATTTGGGGATGTTGTGTTCTCATTACGCATTTGATATATTTACTTTGAACATAATTAAAATCAAGAAAAAGAGGCGGACGTATGGATAAAAAAGAAAATACGGTCGTATTGTTTCCGCAGCTATCAGAGCGCTATATTGATGAAGGTTTTTTAGCGTTGAAAGAGCGGAAGTTCGAAGATGCATTGCGCTGCTTTGAAATATTACGTCAGTATAATGCGGAAACGGAACAAACGGAATTAGCTTCAGTTATTTGTTTACTCGAATTAAAACGTATGGAAGAAGCGAAAGACAAATGTGAACAGTTGCTTAAAACAGGAGTTGTCTTATTTGGTGATATTCTTGAAACGTACGTGACTATTTTAGTTCAAACAAATGATTATGAAGGTGTTATTGAAACTGTTGAAAAGGTTTTACAAACGAAAGATATAATGCCTGATCAAAAGGAAAAATTAGCGCAGCTTGCTTTATTTGCAGAAGGTATGCTAAATGAGGGAGACGCATCGCTAGTGGATTCAAATTTTGAGTTGAATGAGTTTACTAATGAAATTTTTGGAGAAAACTTTGGACAGAAGCTAAGAGCGATTCAGCGACTTTCATTAAAAGACTTAGATCTTGCATTACCTGTTTTAAAGAAATTTTTAATAGATGAAGAGCAACACCCCTATTTGAAAACTTCTATTTTGTATAAAATGATAGAAAGTCAGGTAGAAGAGGAAATAGAGGTAGAAAAGTTTGGGAATATGATTAAGGTAATTCCAGCATTTACAGGTCATAATGAGGAGCAATCCAATAACATTATACATAAATTATCAAGTCGATTAGAGCAAAATTATCCCGATATATTTGAAGCGATGGTTACATATTGGAAAGAATTGCAAATTAGCATTTTCCCATTCGCTCTATTAATGGATAAAGAAGAGATTTGGTCAGCTGTTTTAGAGAGAATTGGAAGAAAGCGTTTCGGATTGGCTATTGATGAAGAAGAGCTTATGGCAGCATACAATATCGAATTGGAAGAGTTTCATATTGCCTATCAATGGTTATTACGTGTTGAAAGAGAAGGATATTTGCCCGTATAATTATGAAAAAGAATCGTTCAGTTCTTGAAACGAGCATATTCTATGTTATAATGTAAGGGTTGCAAAAGGCAGAAAACTGCCTGTTTGTAAGAGAAGAGAAGTGTAATTCTCTTACTTAATATGTTTCATATTATTCTCGAACAAAATATACCGTAGTTGTCTTCTGGGCAATTAGTAGATTGGAACATTATATCTGAAAGCTTTTGCTAGAGGATTATTTGTGTATTTGTTATTTCAAAAAAGAGATAATGAAGATCTTAATCTATAGAGGTATGTGCATACATTATTATAGTTGGAGGGAAAGAATAAATGTCTACAAAATGGGAAAAATTAGAAGGTAACGTTGGCGTTTTAACAATCGAAGTTGATGCTAAAGAAGTAAACAACTCTATCGACGCTGCGTTCAAAAAAGTAGTAAAAACAATTAACGTACCAGGTTTCCGTAAAGGAAAAATGCCTCGTCCATTATTCGAACAACGCTTTGGTATTGAATCTTTATACCAAGATGCTTTAGATATCATTTTACCAAAAGCATACGGTGAAGCGATTGAAGAAGCTGGTATCTTCCCAGTTGATCATCCTGAAATCGACATCGAGAAGTTCGAAAAAAATGCTAACCTTATCTTCACTGCAAAAGTTACAGTGAAACCTGAAGTTAAATTAGGTGAGTACAAAGGTTTAGCAGTAGAAAAAGTTGAAACAACTGTAACTGACGAAGATGTAGAGAACGAATTAAAATCTTTACAAGAGCGTCAAGCTGAACTAGTTGTTAAAGAAGAAGGAACTGTTGAAAACGGTGATACAGCTGTAATCGACTTCGAAGGTTTCGTTGATGGCGAAGCATTTGAAGGCGGAAAAGGCGAAAACTACTCTCTAGCAATCGGTTCTGGTACATTCATCCCAGGTTTCGAAGAGCAAGTAATCGGTCTTAAATCTGGTGAGTCTAAAGACGTTGAAGTATCATTCCCAGAAGAGTACCATGCTGCTGAATTAGCTGGCAAACCAGCAACATTCAAAGTAACAATTCACGAAATCAAAACAAAAGAACTTCCTGAGTTAAACGACGAGTTCGCTAAAGAAGCAGACGAAGCGGTTGCAACTCTTGATGAATTAAAAGCAAAACTTCGCACAAACTTAGAAGAAGGCAAAAAGCACGAAGCTGAGCACAAAGTACGTGACGAAGTAGTAGAATTAGCTGCTGCTAACGCTGAAATCGAAATTCCAGAAGCTATGATCAACACTGAGTTAGATCGTATGGTTCGTGAATTCGAGCAACGTTTAAGCCAACAAGGTATGAACCTTGAGCTTTACTACCAATTCACAGGTACTGATGCTGACAAATTAAAAGAGCAAATGAAAGAAGATGCACAAAAACGTGTAAGAATCAATCTTGTTCTTGAAGCTATCATTGAAGCTGAAAACATCGAAGTTACTGAAGAAGAAGTAACTGCAGAAGTTGAAAAAATGGCTGAAATGTACGGTATGCCAGTAGACGCTATCAAGCAAGCTCTTGGAAGCGTAGACGCTTTAGCTGAAGATCTTAAAGTGCGTAAAGCTGTAGACTTCTTAGTAGAAAACGCTGCATAATAAAATAACAAGGCACGATTAAAATCGTGCCTTGTTTTATAAATATAGAAATATATTTATAAAACTTTTCGATGGAGAAGGAAAAGTTCCTTTACAAGTCGAATATACATATTTCAAAAGTTTTAAAATTTTTTTATTTGTACATAACTAGTCATATTATTTGTATTTCTCGCCACGTAGTGACATAATATGTATTTACATACGATACATTTATCGTGTACATACGAAGGCAAGAGGTTAGCACTTTGTAAGGGGTGTGAAAATATGTTTAAATTTAATGATGAAAAAGGGCAATTAAAATGTTCTTTCTGTGGTAAAACACAAACGCAAGTTCGAAAGTTAGTGGCAGGTCCAGGTGTTTACATTTGTGACGAGTGTATCGAACTTTGTACTGAAATTGTACAAGAGGAGCTTGCGAAGGACGAAGAAGTAGAATTCAAAGATGTACCGAAACCGGTAGAAATTCGTGAAATCTTAGATGAGTATGTCATCGGGCAAGATAGCGCGAAAAAAGCACTAGCGGTAGCGGTATATAACCATTACAAACGCATTAATTCTAACAGCAAAATTGATGATGTAGAATTAGCGAAGAGTAATATCGCACTTATCGGGCCAACAGGTAGTGGTAAAACATTACTTGCACAAACGTTAGCGCGTATTCTAAATGTTCCATTTGCAATCGCGGACGCAACATCTTTAACAGAAGCTGGATATGTTGGAGAAGATGTAGAAAATATCTTACTAAAATTAATTCAAGCAGCTGATTATGATGTAGAGAAAGCGGAAAAAGGAATCATTTATATTGATGAGATTGATAAAGTGGCACGTAAGTCCGAAAATCCATCAATTACACGTGATGTATCTGGTGAAGGTGTGCAGCAAGCACTTCTGAAAATTTTAGAAGGTACTGTAGCAAGCGTTCCACCTCAAGGTGGTCGTAAGCATCCGCACCAAGAGTTTATTCAAATTGATACAACGAACATCTTATTCATTTGTGGTGGAGCGTTTGATGGCATTGAGCCGATTATTAAACGCCGCCTTGGTGAAAAAGTAATTGGATTTGGTTCTGAGAAGAAAAATGCTGATGTAAATGAGAAGCATGTTTTATCTCACGTATTACCAGAGGATCTTTTAAGATTTGGTTTAATTCCAGAGTTTATCGGTCGTCTTCCAGTTATTGCGAACCTAGAGCCACTTGATGAAGATGCTCTTGTTGATATTTTAACGAAACCGAAAAATGCACTTGTTAAGCAATTCCAAAAACTATTGGAGCTTGACGATGTTGAGTTAGAGTTTGAAGAAGGTGCACTAATCGAAATTGCGAAAAAAGCAATTGAACGTAAAACGGGTGCTCGTGGACTTCGTTCTATTATTGAAGGCTTAATGCTTGATGTAATGTTCGAACTTCCATCTCGTAAAGATATCGAGAAGTGTATTCTTACAAAAGAAACAGTAGCTGATAATGAGCCGCCAAAATTGGTGTTACAAGACGGTACTGTACTTGATACAAAAACATCTGCATAATGCGAAAGGGAAACAGCAATTTTTATAATTGCTGTTTTTCTTTATGTTTAGCTACGTTCCTCCGCGGAAATACTAAGAGATAAAATATTGCGGGAGGAAATAAATAATGAGCTGGACAAATATATTTTTAGTTGTTCAACTTGTTTTTGGTGTAATTGTCGGATTGTATTTCTGGCATTTACTTCGAAATCAACGAACACAAAAAGTTTCAATTGATCGAGAATCGAAAAAAGAATTAGAACAACTTCGTAAAATGCGTGAGATTTCTTTAACAGAGCCGCTAGCAGAAAAGGTGCGTCCTACAACCTTTTTAGATATTGTAGGGCAAGAGGACGGGATTAAGTCGTTAAAAGCGGCTCTTTGTGGTCCGAATCCGCAACATGTAATCATATATGGCCCACCAGGTGTTGGGAAAACAGCGGCAGCACGTCTTGTATTAGAAGAAGCGAAACGAAATCCTAAATCTCCATTTCGTACGAATGCAACATTTATTGAACTTGATGCGACAACAGCTCGGTTTGATGAACGTGGTATCGCAGACCCTTTAATTGGTTCGGTGCATGATCCGATTTATCAAGGTGCTGGGGCGATGGGGCAAGCAGGTATTCCGCAACCGAAAAAAGGTGCTGTAACAGATGCACATGGTGGTATTTTGTTTATTGATGAGATTGGCGAGCTCCATCCGATTCAAATGAACAAAATGTTAAAGGTGTTAGAAGATCGAAAAGTATTTTTAGAAAGTGCGTACTATAGTGAAGAAAATACAATGATCCCAACATATATACATGATATTTTCCAAAAAGGCTTACCGGCAGATTTTCGCTTAGTTGGAGCAACGACACGTTCGCCAGAGGAAATTCCTCCTGCTATTCGGTCACGTTGCTTAGAAGTATTTTTCCGTGAATTAGATACGGAAGAAATTCAAAAAGTAGCGAAAAATGCCGCGGAAAAAGTGGAAATGCAAATAGGTGAAAATGGTATTGAGATGATTGGGATGTATGCAAGGAATGGACGAGAAGCGATTAATCTCGTGCAAATCTCTGCGGGTATGGCGATAAATGAAGAACGTTCTTTCATTAAGGATGAAGATATAGAGTGGGTTGTTCATTCAAGTCAGCTTACACCGAAATATGAAAAGCGCATTTATCCGATTCCAAGGATTGGTCTTGTAAATGGTCTTGCTGTATACGGACCAAATACAGGTGCGTTATTAGAAATTGAAGTAACAGCAATTCCGGCGAAAGATAAAGGATCGGTAAATGTTACCGGAATTGTGGAAGAAGAAAGTATTGGTAGTCAAACGAAATCTATTCGTCGTAAAAGTATGGCGAAAGGCTCTGTTGATAATGTATTAACAGTACTTCGTTCTTTAGATGTGTTGCCAGAAGGATACGATATACATATTAATTTTCCAGGGGGTATCCCAATTGATGGCCCTTCTGCAGGAATCGCTATGGCAACAGGTGTATATTCTGCGGTGCATCGCACGTATGTAAATAATGAAGTAGCGATGACAGGTGAAATAAGTATACACGGAGAAGTAAAGCCTATTGGTGGTGTATACGCAAAAATAAAAGCTGCGAAAAAAGCGGGAGCTAAGAAAGTCATTATTCCTGCTGAAAATATGCAACCATTTTTGTATACGATCAAGGGAATTGAAATTATTCCTGTCCGTAAGTTAAAAGAAGTATTTGAGTTAACGTTTATGCAAGGAAATATGCATAGAGAGCTAGATGTACATACTAACGTAGACGAAACAGATGCACAATCTATGTAAAAATAAACAATAATAAAATTTGCCAGACTTCGTTTAAGTTTGTATGCTTAATCGGAGTCTTTTTCTTTTCGTGAGGTAGAAAAACAAGCTATTTACAATTGCGCGGAATCTCAGCAATTGCATCTAGGTGTATTGTAATATAAAATAGTTGAACAGGAGTTTAATTTATTATGGAGGTGCTATGTCTAGTATGAATACGAACGAAAGAATCGTGCCCCTCCTACCATTAAGAGGCGTTCTCGTATATCCAACGATGGTTTTGCATCTTGATGTAGGACGTGATAAATCGATACAAGCACTAGAGCAGGCGGCAATGGATGAAAATATCATCTTTTTAGCAATGCAAAAAGAAATGAATATCGATGATCCGAAAGAAGATGACATATATAGTGTAGGTACAGTGGCGAAAGTGAAGCAAATGTTAAAATTGCCGAACGGTACGCTTCGTGTCCTTGTGGAAGGTTTACATAGAGCAGAAGTAATAGAGTTTATCGAAGAAGAAAATGTAGTACAAGTGTCTATTAAAACGGTAACTGAAGAAGTAGAAGATGATTTAGAAGAGAAAGCTTTTATGCGTACGTTACTGGAGCATTTCGAACAATATATTAAAGTTTCGAAAAAAGTTTCAAATGAAACTTTTGCAACGGTAGCTGATGTGGAAGAACCAGGGAGATTAGCTGATTTAATTGCTTCTCACTTGCCGATTAAAACGAAGCAGAAACAAGAGATTTTAGAGATTGTATCTGTAAAAGAACGATTACAAACACTTATTTCAATTATTCAAGATGAACAAGAGTTACTTAGCCTAGAAAAGAAAATTGGGCAAAAAGTGAAACGTTCCATGGAGCGCACGCAAAAAGAATATTTCTTACGTGAGCAAATGAAGGCGATTCAAACTGAACTTGGCGACAAAGAAGGCAAGGGCGGAGAAGTAGAAGAACTTCGTGAGAAAATTGAACAGTCAGGAATGCCGGAAGAAACAATGAAGGCTGCCCTGAAAGAATTAGATCGTTATGAAAAGTTACCAGCAAGTTCTGCGGAGAGTGGTGTTATTCGCAATTATATTGATTGGTTATTAGCGCTTCCGTGGACAGAGGCAACAGAAGATATAATTGATCTTGCTCATTCGGAAGAGATTTTAAATAACGATCATTACGGTCTTGAAAAAGTGAAAGAGCGTGTACTTGAATATTTAGCTGTACAGAAGTTAACGAATTCATTAAAAGGACCTATCCTTTGTTTAGTAGGCCCTCCTGGGGTCGGCAAAACTTCATTAGCGCGTTCAATTGCAACATCATTGAATCGTAACTTCGTCCGTGTATCTCTTGGTGGTGTGCGTGATGAATCTGAAATTCGTGGTCACCGTCGTACATATGTTGGAGCAATGCCAGGACGCATTATTCAAGGTATGAAAAAGGCGAAAACAGTTAATCCAGTCTTCTTATTAGATGAGATTGATAAAATGTCTAACGATTTCCGTGGAGATCCATCAGCGGCATTACTTGAAGTATTAGATCCAGAACAAAACCATAACTTCAGTGATCATTACATTGAAGAACCATATGATCTATCAAAAGTTATGTTTGTAGCAACTGCTAATACACTTTCAAGTATTCCAGGTCCATTACTTGACCGCATGGAAATCATTTCGATTGCTGGCTATACAGAACTTGAAAAAGTACACATTGCTCGTGAGCATTTATTGCCGAAACAATTAAAAGAACATGGCTTACGAAAAGGTAATTTACAAGTGCGTGATGAAGCGCTTCTTGAGATTATTCGTTATTATACACGTGAGGCTGGTGTTCGTACGCTAGAGCGCCAAATTGCAAAAGTTTGCCGTAAAGTAGCGAAGATTATCGTTACAGCAGAACGTAAACGTATCGTTGTGACAGAGAAAAAGATTGTTGATTTACTTGGTAAACACATATTCCGTTATGGGCAAGCTGAAAAAACAGACCAAGTTGGTATGGCAACAGGTCTAGCTTACACAGCAGCAGGCGGCGATACACTTGCCATTGAAGTTTCTGTAGCGCCAGGAAAAGGGAAACTAATTTTAACAGGGAAACTTGGGGATGTTATGAAAGAATCAGCACAAGCTGCGTTTAGTTATATACGTTCTCGTGCAGAAGAGCTTCAGATCGATCCGAATTTCCATGAGAAAAATGATATTCATATTCACGTTCCAGAAGGAGCAGTTCCAAAAGACGGACCGTCAGCAGGTATTACGATGGCAACGGCACTTATTTCTGCGCTAACAGGTATTCCTGTAAGTAAAGAAGTGGGTATGACAGGTGAAATTACACTTCGTGGTCGTGTATTACCAATTGGTGGTTTAAAAGAAAAAACATTAAGTGCTCACCGCGCAGGCTTAACAAAAATTATTTTGCCAGCAGAAAACGAGAAAGATTTAGATGATATTCCAGAGAGCGTAAAAGAAAACCTTACGTTTGTGCTTGCATCTCATTTAGATGAAGTATTGGAGCACGCATTAGTAGGAGTGAAACAATGAAAGTAACAAAAGCAGATATTGTAATTAGTGCTGTTAAACCAGAACAATATCCAGACAGTGATTTACCAGAAATTGCATTAGCAGGTCGTTCAAATGTGGGGAAGTCTTCCTTTATTAATAAAATTTTAAATCGTAAAAAGTTAGTGCGTATTTCTTCTAAACCAGGAAAAACGCAAACGCTGAACTTTTTCTTAATCAATGAGATGATGCACTTTGTTGACGTTCCAGGTTATGGATATGCAAAAGTATCTAAATCAGAGCGCGCTGCATGGGGGAAAATGATTGAAACGTACTTTACAACTCGTGAGCAATTAGACGCAGCTGTATTAGTAGTTGATTTACGTCACCAACCAACAAGTGATGACGTGATGATGTATGATTTCTTAAAGCATTATGAAATCCCAACAATTATTATTGCGACGAAAGCCGATAAAATTCCGAAAGGGAAATGGCAAAAGCATTTAAAAGTTGTAAAAGAAACGCTTGCTGTTGAAATTGGCGATGAAATTGTTCTATTCTCTTCTGAAACAGGACTTGGAAAAGAAGAAGCGTGGAAAGCAATTCATAAATTTACAAAAACAAAAAACGCGTGACGAATGTCGCGCGTTTTTGTTTTGCTAAATTTTTTAGCGTACGTTTAATGTAACTTCAATATTTCCTCGTGTTGCTTTCGAGTAAGGACATACACCGTGAGCCGCTTCTACAAGTTCTTGTGCTTCGCTATGTGAAACGCCAGCCACATGTACATCAAGTACAGCAGATAGACCGAAACCACCATCTGTATCTTTTCCGATAGAAACGTGAGCAGTTACTTCTGTACTTTCTACTTTCACACGTTTTGTACGAATGACAAGTTGTAATGCACTATCGAAACAAGCTGCATAACCAGCTGCAAATAGTTGTTCTGGATTTGTTGCTTCTCCGCCTGCACCACCTAGTGCTTTCGGCATTTTTACATCAAGATTTAATATGCCATCATCTGAAACTACTTTCCCATTTCTTCCACCTGTTGCTGTTACTGAAGCAGTATATAATTTATCCATATTTATTCCCCTTTTCCATCATTAATTGTTTTCATTGTGTCAATTAGTTTATTTAGTTGAATTAATAAAGAGCGATATTCTTGCTCTGTAATTCCTAAGTTTGTAGCCATCGTTGTCGGTAATGAACAAGCCTTTTCCTTTAAATCGTTGCCTTGTTCTGTTAATTCAATACAAACTTTTCGCTCGTCTTCTTTGGAACGAACACGTTTTACAAGTTTTAATGATTCCATGCGTTTTAACATAGGTGTTAACGTACCAGAATCTAAAAATAGACGTTCTCCAATTTCTTTTACTGTTAGTCCATCTTGCTCCCATAGTACGAGTAAAGTAATGTACTGGGGATACGTAATACCCATTTCTTCTAAATAAGGTCGATAAAAACGAGTAACCTCTCTAGAGCAGGCGTAAATAGAAAAACAAAGTTGGTTATCTAGATGCAAAGAGTCCTCTGTCATAAATAACTCCCTTCTAATTAAGTTGTGCACAATTTAATTTTGTAAAACCAATATAACGAAAAAGAAATACAATGTCAAATACATTGTATTGAGAAAGTCTTTGTTGCATTTTGGAACAATCATACATATTTTCCTTCATGATGAAAGAAGATAGGGAAGATGATGTTATAATTTATATGGAATAGTTTCCATCACTTGATTATGAGGGCTTTTTTTGGTAACGTACAAATAGAGTTATTAATTTATAATCATTATAAAGTAGAAGTTTTTTTATTAGTGTTACTGAATCTCCTTTATTACATACGGAGAATAATTAAAAAATAATCGGTTGTTCACACGATTGTCAGATTCATAAGAGGAAAGTTGTATTATGATAGTAGATAAAGTGATAAAACGGGTGAAGGGGGACATGCTGCGTGCATATTCTTGTTGTTAGTGTAAATTATCGAACAGCCCCTGTAGAATTTCGTGAGAAACTCACATTTCAGGCAGCAGAACTAGAGCGAGCGATGACTACATTACAAAATCAAAAGAGCGTGTTAGAGAATGTCATTGTATCAACTTGTAATCGCACTGAGATTTATGCTGTTGTCGATCAATTACACACGGGACGGTATTATATTAAGAAGTTTTTAGCTGATTGGTTTCAGCTTGAAATAGAAGAAGTCGCGCCATATTTAACTATTTTTGAACAAGATGGTGCAATAGATCATTTATTCCGCGTAACGTGCGGTTTAGATTCTATGGTAGTCGGAGAAACGCAGATTTTAGGTCAAATAAAAGATAGCTTTTTAGAAGCGCAACAAGTTAAAGCAACAGGCACAATTTTTAATGAATTGTTTAAGCAAGTCATTACATTAGCAAAACGTGCCCACTCAGAAACAACAATCGGGGAAAGTGCGATGTCTGTTAGTTATGCTGCTGTTGAGCTTGGAAAGAAAATATTTGGCGAGTTAACAGATTGTCATGTGCTTATTCTTGGTGCTGGTAAAATGGGCGAACTTGCACTGCAAAACTTATATGGAAGTGGTGCTCGTAAAGTAACAGTTATGAATAGGACGCTTTCGAAAGCAGAAGTAATGGCTGAGAAATATATGGGACATGCAAAATCGTTAAGCGAATTACAATGTGCATTATTAGAAGCAGATATTTTAATTAGTTCAACTGGTGCATCGGAGTATGTCATTACGAAAGAGATGATGACGAAGGTAGAGAAAATGCGCTCTGGTCGCCCTTTGTTTATGGTTGACATTGCAGTGCCACGTGATATTGATCCAGCGATTGATGAGCTAGAAGGTTCTTTCTTGTATGATATTGATGATTTACAAGGAGTAGTGGAGGCAAACCGTGCTGAGCGTTTGAAAGAAGCAGAGAAAATTCAATTTATGATTGAAGAGGAAATTGTTCTATTTAAAACGTGGTTAAGTACACTTGGTGTTGTTCCATTAATATCAGCTCTTCGTGATAAGGCACTTGCAATCCAAAGTGAAACGATGGTAAGCCTAGAGCGAAAAATACCAAACCTTAGTGATCGTGAGAAAAAAGTCATTAGTAAGCATACGAAAAGTATTATTAATCAATTATTAAAAGACCCAATTTTAGTAGCGAAAGAAATAGCTGCTGAAGAGGGAGCGAGCGAAAAATTAGCGTTATTTGCGAAGATTTTCGATTTAGAAACGGAAGACGTAGAGAGTTGTGCGGAAGAAGTAGAACATAAAAAAGTGTGGACACCATCCGTTCCATCTTTATAATTTGGAAGGATGATCGGATGAGTTTTTTAAATAACAGTATTATTTATCATATTGCAATTATTTTATATGCTTGTAGCATTAGTTTATATTTTATAGATTATTTCCAAAGTAACCGAAAGGCGAACCGATTTGCTTTTTGGTTACTTGCGATTGTATGGGTCCTGCAGTCTATTTTTATGTTGCTTAGGGCTACAGATTCAGAAACGAATCCTATTTTAACTTTATTATCAGGGATTTATTTTTATGTTTGGTTATTGATTACGATGTCGTTAGTCATTAATCGATTTATGAGAATCGACTTTTTAGTCTTTTTTACAAATGTTGTTGCATTTGGCGTAAGCGCTTTTTCTATTTTTACACCGCTCGGAAAGATGTCGCCAGTACTTGCGGAACAATTAGTTTCAGAACTTGTATACGTGCATGTCGGTATGGCAATTATTTCTTACGCAACGTTTACTGTATCGTTCATTTTTTCTATTATGTACTTATTACAATATCGCCTATTAAAAAAGAAAAAATGGAATGCGAGATTAAGAAGGTTAGGGAATTTACCGAAGCTAGAATCTATGTCTTACGGATTAAATTTATTTTCTGTTCCATTTTTCTTACTAGCAATTTTATTAGGATGTATATGGGGATATACAAAATTGGATAATTTCCATTGGTATGATACGAAAGTAATCGGATCTTTTGTCGTTCTATTTGTGTATTGCACAGGTTTATATTTACGAGCGGCAGATGTGTTGCAAGGTAAGAAAATTGTACAGTGGAATATCGGATCGTTTCTCGTAATGCTAGTAAACATTTTTCTATTAAGCAGTTTATCCAATTTCCACTTTTGGTATTTATAATGAGGAGAGAGAATTATGCGCAAAATTATTGTAGGATCACGAAAGAGTAAACTAGCATTAACGCAAACAAACTGGTTTATTGATCAGTTAAAAGCCCTAGGTCTACCATATGAATTTGAAGTGAAAGAAATTGTCACAAAAGGTGATGTTATTTTAGATGTTACTCTTTCAAAAGTAGGCGGCAAAGGCTTGTTTGTAAAAGAGATTGAACACGCGCTACTTACGAAAGAAATCGATATGGCTGTACATAGTATGAAAGATATGCCAGCCGTACTTCCAGAAGGTTTAATGATTGGCTGTACACCAAAGCGTGTTGACCCTCGTGATGCTTTTATCTCAAAAAATGGAGCATCGTTTAAAGAGTTAGCGGAAGGTGCTATTTTAGGTACGAGTAGTTTAAGACGTAGTGCACAGCTACTCGCTGCGAGACCAGATTTACAAGTTAAGTGGATTCGCGGGAATATCGATACACGTTTACGTAAATTAAAAGAAGAAGATTACGATGCGATTATTTTAGCGACAGCTGGATTACAAAGAATGGGCTGGGATGATGAAGTTATTACAGAACATTTAGATGAAGCGTTATGTGTACCTGCTGTAGGACAAGGTGCATTAGCGATTGAGTGTCGTGAGGATGATAAGGATTTATTGCAATTGTTAGCGCATATTAATGATACGATAACAGAAAGAACAGTGGCAGCGGAGCGAGTATTTCTTCATAAACTTGAAGGTGGATGCCAAGTTCCAATTGCTGGATATGCAACCCTTACAGAAAACGATGCAATCGAATTAACAGCTCTTGTCGGCTCTATGGATGGCTCTGTTTTATTAAAAGAGACAGTAGTGGGTACTAATCCTGAGGAAGTAGGATTAGAGGCCGCGGACCGTTTAATTAAGCAAGGCGCCAAAGAACTCATTCTTGCTGCAAATAAGGAGCAACAATAAATATGAACGCTCTCGCTGGAAAAACGGTATTGATTACACGTGCCCAGCATCAAGCGAAACAAATGAGTGTAGCAGTGAAAGAAAAGAGCGGAATTCCATTGGAAATTCCGCTTTTGCGTATGGAAGGTATGTCTCATAGGCAAATTCAACATATTGAAGAGCAGCTACATTCATACGACTGGGTTATTTTTACGAGCAGAAATGGTGTAGCTTTTTTTCTGGATAGTTTAAAAAAGAAACTACCACTAACCATTAAAATCGCTGCGGTAGGTGTGAAAACAAAATTAGAGTTAGAAAAAAGGGGCTATCAAGTTCATTTTGTTCCGACTTTATTTGTTGCAGAAGCATTTGCAGAAGAGTTTCTAAAAGAATTAAGTGGAAATGAACGTATTTTATTTCCGAAAGGGAATTTAGCAAGAGAGGTAATTCCGGTTGCACTTCGGGAAATTGGTATTTCTCTAGATGAGCTAACCGTATACGGTACGAAAGTGAATATAGAAAAAAAGCAAGAGCTTATAGCGGCATTGAAGTTAGGGAAAGTAGACATTATTACATTTACGAGCCCTTCAACTGTTACTAGTTTTGTTCGTTTACTTGAGGGTACAAACTGGAGAGAATGGACAAAAAAATGTACAATTGCTTGTATAGGACCTATTACGGAAAAAGAGGCAAGTCTTTATTTTCCGTCTGTTATTGTGCCGAAAGAGTACACTGTAGAAGCATTACTACAATGTGTTTGTGAATCTATAAAATGAAAGAATGGGGATAGAAATCTATGAACTCTTTACAATTTAATCGTCATCGTCGTTTAAGACAAAGCGGGGGCATGCGTGCGCTTGTGCGTGAAACGTTTTTACATACGGAAGATTTTATTTACCCTATTTTTGTATTAGAAGGTGAAAATGTTCGTAATGAAGTTCCTTCTATGCCAGGCGTATATCAAATGTCTTTAGATTTATTGCAAGCTGAAATGCAAGAAGTTGTTGATTTAGGTATTCGTTCTGTTATTGTATTTGGTTTACCTGCTGAAAAGGATGAAGTTGGATCATCAGCATATTGTGATCATGGAATTGTACAACGTGCTATTCAGCAAATTAAAGGTGATTTCCCTGAGCTAGTAGTAGTTGCAGACACATGTTTATGTCAATTTACAAGCCATGGTCATTGCGGTGTAATTGAAGATGGTATTATTTTAAATGACGAGTCTCTTGCAGTTCTTGCGAAAACAGCTGTAAGTCAAGCGAAAGCAGGAGCGGACATTATTGCGCCATCAAACATGATGGATGGCTTCGTAACAGCAATTCGCCATGCATTAGACGAAAATGGTTTTGGACACGTGCCAGTTATGTCGTACGCTGTGAAATATTCATCAGCATTTTATGGACCATTCCGTGATGCTGCGCACGGTGCACCGCAATTTGGTGACCGTAAAACATATCAAATGGATCCGGCAAACCGTATGGAAGCATTCCGTGAAGCAGAATCGGATGTAATGGAAGGTGCAGATTTCTTAATCGTAAAACCAGCTCTTTCTTACTTAGATATCGTTCGTGATGTGAAAAATAACTTTAATTTACCAGTTGTCGCTTATAATGTAAGTGGTGAATATTCGATGATTAAAGCGGCAGCGCAAAATGGTTGGATTAATGAAAAAGAAGTTGTTCTTGAAAAATTAATTAGTATGAAACGTGCAGGAGCAGATTTAATTATTACGTATCATGCAAAAGATGCAGCAAGATGGTTACAAGAAGGAGGCGCTAAATAATGAAAAAGTTTGATAAGTCAATTGCAGCGTTTGAAGAGGCGCAAGACTTAATGCCTGGTGGCGTAAATAGCCCGGTTCGTGCCTTTAAGTCTGTTGGGATGAATCCGTTGTTTATGGAGCGTGGAAAAGGCTCTAAAGTATATGATATCGATGGGAATGAATATATCGACTACGTATTATCATGGGGTCCTTTAATTCATGGTCATGCAAATGATCGTGTTGTAGAAGCGTTAAAATCTGTTGCTGAAAGAGGTACAAGCTTCGGTGCACCAACAGAAATTGAAAATAAATTAGCAAAACTTGTTATTGAGCGCGTGCCATCAATTGAGATTGTGCGTATGGTTAACTCTGGAACGGAAGCAACAATGAGTGCACTACGTTTAGCTCGTGGTTATACAGGTCGTAATAAAATCTTGAAATTTATCGGTTGTTACCACGGTCATGGTGATTCGTTATTAATTAAAGCTGGTTCTGGTGTGGCGACTTTAGGTTTACCAGATAGTCCTGGTGTACCAGAAGGTGTAGCGAAAAATACGATTACAGTAGCTTATAACGATTTAGAAAGCGTAAAATACGCGTTTGAACAATTCGGTGATGATATTGCTTGTGTAATTGTAGAACCAGTAGCAGGAAATATGGGGGTTGTTCCTCCACAGCCTGGATTTTTAGAAGGTCTTCGTGAAGTAACAGAACAAAACGGTGCATTGCTTATTTTTGATGAAGTAATGACAGGGTTCCGAGTAGCTTATAATTGTGGCCAAGGTTATTATGGCGTAACGCCTGATTTAACATGCTTAGGTAAAGTAATCGGTGGTGGTTTACCAGTAGGAGCATACGGTGGTAAAGCGGAAATTATGCGCCAAGTTGCGCCAAGCGGACCGATTTACCAAGCTGGTACTTTATCAGGTAACCCACTTGCAATGGCGGCAGGTTATGAAACGTTAGTACAGTTAACGCCAGAATCATATGTAGAATTTGAGCGTAAAGCTGAAATGTTAGAAGCTGGATTACGTAAAGCAGCTGAAAAACATGGCATTCCTCACCATATTAACCGTGCAGGCTCTATGATTGGTATTTTCTTTACAGATGAACCCGTTATTAATTACGATGCAGCAAAATCTTCAAACTTAGAATTCTTTGCGGCTTACTATCGTGAAATGGTAGAACAAGGTGTATTCTTACCGCCATCTCAATTCGAAGGTTTATTCTTATCGACAGCACATAGTGATGCAGATATTGAAGCGACGATTGCAGCAGCTGAAATTGCAATGTCAAAATTAAAAGCGTAATGTATTAGAGAAAATCGCTCTCCGTAAGGGGAGCGATTTTTTTTATTCATAAAGTAAGCTTTCCGCACATAAATCTGTAATGACATATAGTTTGGGAGGGGGAAAAGAAGTGGCTGCAGATCATTCATTACGATTTTCATTAAAAGAATCTGTGTGGTTCCAAAAAGGACAGGAAGTCGAAGAACTTTTGTCAATTTCGTTAGATCCAGACGTTGAGATAGAAGAGCTTGATCATGAAGTAATCGTGAGAGGACAATTAGATTTAACGGGAGAGTATGTTGCACGAAAAGATGATTCGGCGTATTCATTAAGAGAACTATCGCCAGCAAAGTCAATTGATTATGTAGAAACAAGAGAAGATGGGGTTAATGAACTTGTTCATTCCTTTCCACTTGAAATATCAATTCCGAGAAATCGAGTGAAAGTAATTGAAGAGCTATATGTATCAATCGAGGAATTTGATTATGAATTAAAGGAAAATGGTTGCTTACAATTATTAGCGGATATATCTATTACCGGTTTGTGTGATGAAGAGAGAAGCGAGGATGAAGTTGAAGAGGAAGAGGAAGAAACGGTGTATGCTGAGTTAGAAGAAGATTCAGCGCAAGAGGATGAAAATAGACCGGCGCCGCATGTAGAAGAACCAGCATATAAGGAATCAGATGAGTGGGAAGATTACGCATTTGAACCGTTCCAATTAGAGGAAAGAAAAGAGCAGGAATTAGAAGAAGAGAAAATAGAAGAACATGAATTTGTGGAACGTGAAGAGGAGCAAGAAACAACGCCACAATTTGAACTGTTCGGACGAAAAGATTTCAAGAAAGAAAAAGCGAAAAAGCAGGAAGAACAAGAAGAAGAGTACTCACAGCGAGATGAAAATGCGCTTTATTTAACAAAACTATTTACGAAAGAACCGGAAGAAGAATTTACAAAGTTAAGAATGTATTTCGTGCAAGAAGGGGATACAATTGAATCTATTGCAGACCGTTATGAAACGTCTGTACAAAATTTACACCGTGTCAATCAAACAGAAGATATATTTTTAAATACGGGGCAAATTATTTATATTCCCGTTTCAAGGGTAAAGACGAAATAAGGAAGTGAGTGTTTTCACTCACTTCCTTTCTTAGAGGCTATGTTTTGAATAGAAAGGGTTATTCGTATGGATATTGAGTTGCGAAATCACTATGAACCTATTGTGAGGCAATATAGATTGGATACGCAGCATATGGAAGAGCACGGAAATGTAATGAAAATTTATACGAATCAAGGTCCATATGCACTCAAGAAAATAGAAGGCAGAAAGTTAGAGCGGAATAACTTTCTGCATCATATTCAATATTTGAAGGAGAAAGGTTTTTCAAATTATGTACCTATATATCATGCGACGGATGGAAGTTATATTTTAAGTGACGGGACGTATAATTATTATTTAATGCCTTGGTTAGAACGTGCAGAAGGAAACGGTGAGGACAATGATCAATACCATAAAATGTTTCAGACACTTGGAACGTTGCATCAAAAAACTGTGAAGGAAGAAACGTATACGGAAGAAGATTTAGAAAAACATTATACAAGTATATCCGATCGTTGGGAAAATGATGGTGAGATGTTAGAAGAGTTTCTCGTAGAATCTGAATCAAAATGGTATATGTCCCCGTTTGAATTGCAATATTGTACGTACTATCATCATGTAATGAGAGCGCGTGAATTTGCAACGAAGCAATTAAATGAGTGGAACGATGCGATGAAAGAAAAAGAGAAAACGCGTATTACTTTTGTGCATGGTAATGTGTCACTTAATCATTTTTTATTTGACTATGAGCGGAATGGCTATTTTATTAGTTTAGAAAAATCGAAGTTTGCAACGCCTGTGCAAGATATAGTAGGTTTTTATTCACGGTCTTTAAACACATATCCAATCGCAAGAAGTGATCGGTTTGAATGGTTTCAAATGTATCAAAAAAATTTCCCTTTTACGAAAGAAGAGCAACTACTTATGTTTGCGTATATGACGTATCCATCGCAATTTATTCGGCAAATCCAGTCTTATAAGAAAAGAAGAGATAATCGCAACGAGGAAAATGAACTGCGCGGAGTAAAGAGTTTGCAACAATCGCATTGGCTCGTTAGCAATATAGAATATTTCCTGTCGCAATTACAAGCTGCCCAGCAAGGGAACGGATAAAGTAAAGGCATTCTCCGCTGATGATTAGCCTTCACCAATTGGGCGTTTACGGGCAGCAGGGCTCCCATCTAACTTTTTTGCTTCAGCTGAGTTTTGAGGTGGAGGTCTTACTGCCCGCAAATAGCGGGGGAAAGAAGATAAGTAGAGGATTCTACTTATCTTCTTTTTTTGCACGAAAAGCTGTAGTTTTAAATTTATCTTGACGAATAAGGTTTCGTTTTTTACACTATTGTATATAATAATTAACAATCATATAAATGCCTTGAAGGGGAAGAGTATAACATGAAACGTCTTCAGAGAGGAGAATCATTAGCTGAGAGATTCTCTAGATAGTTATGTTAGAAGGTAGCCCTGGAGCATCTTTTCTGAACGGAATAGTTCTTATTAGGAAAAGACGGATTTGTCCGTTATCAAATTAAGAGTATAAGCAAATTATGAATTTGTTTGTAAATAAAGGTGGTACCGCGATGTCCCTCGTCCTTTTTGGATGAGGGACATTTTTTATTTTAAGGAGGGAAAATAATGTCAAACACGGAAAAGAATTTACCAACTAAATATGATCATATGTCCGTTGAAGAAGGCCTTTATCAATGGTGGCTTGAAGGCAAATATTTTGAAGCAACAGGAGACGAGAAGAAACAACCGTATACAATTGTAATTCCACCTCCGAACGTAACTGGTAAGTTACACCTAGGTCATGCTTGGGATACAACTCTTCAAGATATTTTAACTCGTACGAAGCGTATGCAAGGATACGATGTACTATGGCTTCCAGGAATGGACCATGCTGGTATCGCAACACAAGCGAAAGTAGAAGGAAAACTTCGTGAAGAAGGTATTTCACGTTACGATCTTGGCCGTGAAAAATTCCTTGAAAAAGCTTGGGAGTGGAAAGAAGAGTACGCTTCTCACATTCGTCAACAATGGGGGAAAGTTGGTTTAGGACTAGACTATTCTCGTGAACGCTTCACATTAGACAAAGGTTTATCAGATGCGGTTAATAAAGTATTCGTTCAATTATACGAAAAAGGCTTAATTTACCGTGGTGAATATATCATCAACTGGGATCCAGCAACACGTACAGCTCTTTCTGATATTGAAGTAATTCATAAAGAAGTTCAAGGTGCATTCTATCATATGAACTATCCGTTAACAGATGGTTCTGGTCACATTCGTCTTGCGACAACTCGTCCAGAAACGATGCTTGGTGATACAGCAGTAGCAGTTCATCCAGAAGACGATCGTTACAAACATTTAATCGGAAAAACAGTTACACTTCCAATCGTAGGCCGTGAGATTCCGATTATTGCTGATGAGTACGTAGAAAAAGATTTCGGAACGGGCGTTGTAAAAATTACACCAGCTCATGACCCGAATGACTTTGAAGTAGGTAACCGTCATGACTTACCACGCATATTAGTAATGAACGAAGATGGAACAATGAACGAAAAAGCTGGTAAGTATAACGGTATGGATCGTTTCGAATGCCGTAAAGAATTAGTAAAAGACTTACAAGAAGCTGGCGTATTAGTAGAAATCGAGCCACATATGCATTCAGTAGGTCATAGTGAGCGTAGCGGTGCAGTTGTTGAGCCTTATTTATCAACACAGTGGTTCGTAAAAATGGCTCCACTTGCTGAAAAAGCAGTAGCGCTTCAACAAAAAGAAGAAGAAAAAGTAACGTTCGTACCAGAGCGTTTTGAAAACACATATTTACGTTGGATGGAAAATATTCATGACTGGTGTATTTCTCGTCAATTATGGTGGGGACACCGTATTCCAGCTTGGTACCATAAAGAAACTGGTGAAGTATACGTAGGTACAGAAGCACCAGCAGATATTGAAAACTGGAATCAAGATAACGACGTACTTGATACATGGTTCAGTTCAGCGTTATGGCCATTCTCAACACTTGGTTGGCCAAATGAAGATTCAGCAGATTTCAAACGTTACTATTCAACAGATGCACTAGTAACGGGTTATGATATCATCTTCTTCTGGGTATCTCGTATGATTTTCCAAGGTTTAGAGTTTACAGGAGAGCGTCCATTTAAAGATGTATTAATTCACGGTTTAGTTCGTGACGAGCAAGGTCGTAAGATGAGTAAATCTCTTGGTAACGGTATTGACCCAATGGATGTTATCGAGAAGTACGGTGCAGATGCAATGCGTTTCTTCTTATCAACAGGAAGTGCACCAGGTCAAGATTTACGTTTCAGCATGGAAAAAGTAGAATCCACTTGGAACTTCATTAATAAAATTTGGAACGCATCACGTTTCGTATTAATGAACATGGATGATATGAAGTATGAAGAAATCGATTTAACTGGTGAAAAATCAGTAGCAGATAAGTGGATCTTAACGCGCTTAAACGAAACAATCGAAAGCGTAACACGTAACATGGATAAATATGAGTTCGGTGAAGCTGGTCGTTCATTATACAACTTCATTTGGGACGATTTCTGTGATTGGTATATTGAAATGGCGAAACTTCCACTATACGGTGAAGATGAAGCAGCTAAGAAAACAACTCGTTCTATTTTAGCTTACGTATTAGATCAAACAATGCGTCTATTACACCCATTCATGCCATTCGTAACAGAGAAAATTTGGCAACATTTACCGCATGAAGGCGAGTCTATTACAGTAGCTGCGTGGCCAACAGTTCGCGAAGATTTACAAGATACGGAAGCTGCGGCAGAAATGCACCTTCTAGTTGATATCATTCGCTCTGTTCGTAACATCCGTGCAGAAGTAAATACGCCAATGAGCAAAAAAGTTCAAATGCAAATTAAAGCAAAAGATGAGGCTGTACTTGCTCAACTTACGAAAAACAGCTCTTACATTGAGCGTTTCTGTAACCCAAGCGAATTAACAATTCAAACAGACTTACAAGCGCCAGAAAAGGCAATGACTGCAATCGTATCAGGTGCAGAGTTATTCTTACCGTTAGCTGATCTTATCAATCTTGATGAAGAGAGAGCTCGTCTTGAGAAAGAACTTGAGAAGTTCGATAAAGAAGTAGAACGTGTACAGAAGAAACTTTCTAACCAAGGTTTCGTAGCGAAAGCTCCTGCAGCGGTTATTGAAGGAGAGCGTGCGAAAGAGCAAGATTACCTAGAAAAACGCGAAGCAGTTCGTCAACGTCTAGCAGATCTTGAAAAGTAAAAATGTTTTTAGAGACTCACTATATTGGTGAGTCTCTTTTCTTTGCGTATAATAGAACTATGAAAGTTGTCTATTGAAAGGGGAAAAACATACGTGATACATACATACGAAGAAGCGATAGGGTGGATCCATAGCCGATTGAAATTTGGAATTAAACCAGGATTAGAAAGAATGAGATGGATGTTAGAAGAACTTGGAAATCCAGAGCGTCATATAAAATGTGTTCATCTTGCTGGTACAAATGGAAAAGGTTCAACGTTAACATATATGCGTTACATGTTAGAAGGCGCGAAATATAAGGTAGGAACGTTTACCTCTCCTTACATCGAATCATTTAATGAACGCATTAGTGTGAATGGAACACCAATTGCAGACGAAGAGATTACTGAACTTGTAAAGATGGTAAAACCAGTCGTTGAAAAACTAGATGAAACGGATTTAGGGGAAGCGACAGAGTTTGAAATTATTACTGTTATGGCGATTTGCTATTTCGGTAAAGTCAATTTCTGTGATGTTGTTTTATTTGAAACAGGGCTTGGTGGACGTTTTGACTCTACCAATGTTATACACCCTGTCCTCACGATTATTACGAATATCGGTCACGATCATATGCATATTTTAGGAAATACACTAGGGGAAATTGCATATGAAAAGGCGGGGATTATTAAGTCTGGCGTGCCGGTAATTACTGGTGTACAAGATGAAGAAGCTTTGCAAGTCATTCAAAATGTTGCAAAGGAAAACCATGCAAACTTATACGAACTTAGCAAGCATTTTACAGCGTTACATAAACAGTCTAATGAAGATGGGGAACAGTTTGATTTTACTTGTCCTTTTTCCGCATTTGAAGATTTGCAAATCTCAATGAAAGGCATTCATCAAGTAGGAAATGCAGCGTTAGCACTTATGGCAGTAATGTATGTAAAAACATATTTATCATTTTTAATTGAGGAAGAGGAAATAAGAACGGGATTACTGGAAGCATATTGGATTGGGCGCTTTGAAAAGCTGCAAAGTAACCCGGATATTATTATAGATGGTGCTCATAATCCAGAAGGTATCGAAAGCCTTGTGAAAACAGTAGAAGCGCATTACAAAGATAAAAATGTAATAGTGTTATTTACTGCCCTTGGTGATAAACAATTACATAACATGGTAGGCCAATTAGAAACCATTGCAGATGAAATTATTTTTACAACATTCGCCTTTGATCGTGCTATTTCTGCTGACAAGCTTGCATCATATTCACAGAAAGAATCAAAATTAGTTTTTGAAAATTGGAAAGAGGCAATTGATACAAAAGTTGAAAAGATAGCAGAAAATGATGTTTTTATCATAACGGGTTCTCTTTATTTCATTTCTGAAGTACGAAAATATATTCGCGAGAAAAACTAGATAGTCTTTGCTATCTAGTTTTTTTGTTCTACAAATGAAGTCAAATGCATACATATAAGATAAATATATAGGGTTATTTGGCGAATTCCTCTGACAAATATCTCGTTTTTTTATGAAATGAATATGATATGATGCGGACAACGATAAGAGGTGAGGTGTGAGTGTATGGACAAGCAATCACGAACGATCTCAGTGAAAGTGAATGGAACAGAAGCGAAGTATGAGGAAAAAAAGAAAGATGAATTTGAATGGATGGTAGTAGAAAGTGAACGACCGAAAAATGTTGTTCCGTTTCAAAAAGCGAAATCAATGTCTGTGGAAAAATACCGAAAGAAGTGGAGTAATACATTAATTGTAATCGTTGCAACTGCAATCATTATCGGTACGGCGTTTGGAATGGGGATGCTTCATTTACTTACTGGACAAGGAACGACAGGAGGAAGTGAAGTGACAGCTTCAAGGCCGACTGGAAATGGAGAATCAAGGGTGGGTGGAACGGCAGAACAAACACCAGCACCGAAAGAAGAAAAACAAAAAGCACAGGCAGGAACGTCATTGGATCCGATGAAATTATTTTTTGTTCAAGGGGGGCTTTATTCTTCTGAAGAAAAGGGACAGGCAGCTCTTGAAGAATGGAAAGGCAATGGGGGCATTGGTGCTTTGAGACCGAGCGGTGATAAGTATGCAATAGTTGTTGGTATTGCTAGCGATGAACAGTCTATAAATCAATTAATGACTAAGTATAAAAATGATGGTGTCTCCGTTTTAAAAAAGAGCTGGGATATAACAGATAAAGCATTGCTGAAAGATGATAAAGAAGTAGGGACATTTTTAACAAAAGTGCAGCCATTATACACTCATTTAGCAAAATATGCTTCTAGCGTACAAGTTGGTGGAAAAAGCAGCCCAAAAGATATAGAAGCAATTGAAAAAGAATGGAAAAAGGTTGAAAAAGAAGGGGAAAGTATGAAACGAGAAGAAGCAAAGAAACTGTATATGTATACGTCGGTAGCTGTACAAACAGTAAAAGATGGGAAGATGGATAAGGAATCTTTGGCGAAATTAAATCAAGTTATTATTGATGGTTTACTCTCGTATGAAAAAATTGTTTCGTAGAAAGTGAAATGATAGGATAATAAAATGAGTAAGAAAGAAGTACATGTACTTCTTTCTTTTCTTTTGAATTTAGAGCAAAGTGCTTTCTCTATGATGGGAATATAATCGTATGCAATAAAGAAGTGTTATTTTAGTTAGAGAAATTAATATTTCTTTCATTTGTGGGCAAACTATTCCTTTGATACGATTAATATAAATTGTTCTGCTTCATGTGAGAAAGGAAGGAGAAAATATGAGAAAAATAATTTTAGCTTCAGGATCACCTCGGAGGAAGGAATTGCTTGAGTTAGCTAGTGTGCCATTTGAAATCGTTGTAAGTGAAGTAGAGGAAACAATTGGTGCATATTCATCGCCTTCTGATATTGTAATGTCGCTTGCCTTGCAAAAAGCATCAGCGGTGGCAGAAAATAATAGTGATCACATTGTGTTAGGTGCAGATACAATTGTTACATATGAGTCGCGTATTCTTGGTAAGCCTTCTAATGAGGATGAGGCGAAAGAGATGTTACAATTACTATCAGGGAAAACACATGAAGTGTATACAGGTGTTGCGATTATAGCAAAAGAAAAAACGGTTACTTTTTATGAGCGTACAGAAGTTACATTTTGGGAGTTAACAGAAGAGGAAATTGATACATACGTCGCGTCGAAAGAACCTCTTGATAAAGCCGGTAGTTATGGGATTCAAGGTAAAGGATCTATTTTCGTTCAAAATATTCAAGGGGACTACTATAGTGTAGTTGGCTTACCAATCGCACGCCTCGTTCGGGAATTAAAACAATTTGATATTGATGTAACCCATGCGTAAAATTGCATGGGGTTTTCTTTGAGAGAACAAATAAAGGGGTGGAGAGATGAACGGTATTCGTGATGTTGTAAGAGAAGAACAGCCACGGGAGCGTTTATTGTTAGAAGGTGCTGGAAGTTTATCAAATCGAGAGCTTCTCGCAGTGTTACTCAGAACAGGTTCTAAAGAAGAAACAGTTTTAAAGTTGTCAGATAAAATTTTACACCAATTTGATGGCTTACGTATGTTGAAAGATGCAACATTAGAGGAGCTAATTAGTATACATGGTATTGGGATTTCAAAGGCATCGCAACTTATGGCAGCCTTTGAACTAGGCAGAAGAATGGTACGTTTAGAATATCAAAATAGATATAGTATTCGAAGTCCAGAAGATTGTGCGAAATACATGATGGAAGAAATGCGTTTTTTACAACAAGAGCATTTTGTTTGTTTATATTTAAATACAAAAAATCAAGTTATACATAGGCAAACGATCTTTATTGGAAGTTTAAACACGTCAATTGTACACCCGAGGGAGGTTTTTAAAGAAGCCTTCCGTCGTGCAGCAGCCTCTATCATATGTCTTCATAACCATCCCTCAGGAGATCCCACGCCGAGCCGTGAAGATATTGAAGTAACAAAACGCTTAGTAGAATGCGGCCAGATTATCGGAATTGAAGTGCTTGATCATATTATAATAGGTGACCATAAATTCGTGAGTTTAAAGGAAAAAGGTCATATTTAAGACTATGCTTTTTACTTATTTTGTTTTATAATGTGATTTATGAGTTTTTTGTAGAAATTTATCTACAAAAAGGATAAAGATATAAAAAACGTACTGTTTTTATAATATAAATTAAGAAAAAATGAGTCCGTGAAAACAAGAAAGGAAGATAAATAATATGTTTGGATTTGGTGGATTTACTCGCGATCTTGGAATAGACTTAGGAACTGCGAACACGCTTGTATATGTAAAAGGAAAAGGTGTAGTTTTACGTGAACCTTCAGTAGTGGCGTTACAAACTGATACGAAACAAATCGTTGCTGTAGGTAGCGACGCAAAACAAATGATTGGTCGTACACCAGGGAACGTTGTGGCACTTCGCCCGATGAAAGACGGTGTAATTGCTGATTACGAAACAACTGCAACAATGATGAAATATTACATTCAACAAGCTCAAAAATCAAACGGTTTCTTCTCACGTAAGCCGTATGTAATGGTATGTGTACCATCTGGTATTACAGCTGTAGAAAGACGTGCAGTAATCGATGCGACTCGTCAAGCGGGTGCTCGTGATGCTTATCCTATCGAAGAGCCATTTGCAGCAGCGATTGGTGCAAACTTACCTGTTTGGGAACCAACTGGTAGTATGGTTGTTGATATCGGTGGTGGTACAACAGAAGTTGCAATTATTTCTCTAGGTGGTATTGTAACAAGCCAGTCAGTCCGTGTTGCTGGTGATGATATGGACGATTCAATCATTCAGTACATTAAGAAAAGCTATAACTTAATGATCGGTGAAAGAACAGCTGAAGCATTAAAATTAGAAATTGGTTCTGCAGGCGAGCCAGAAGGTATCGAGCCTATGGAAATTCGCGGTCGTGATTTAGTAAGTGGTTTACCAAAAACAGTACTAATTCAGCCAGAAGAAATTGCAGATGCATTAAAAGATACAGTAGATGCGATTGTAGAATCAGTTAAAAATACGTTAGAAAAAACTCCACCTGAATTAGCGGCTGATATTATGGACCGCGGTATCGTATTAACAGGTGGCGGGGCATTACTACGTAATTTAGATAAAGTAATTAGTGAAGAAACGAAAATGCCAGTTCTTGTTGCAGAAGATCCATTAGATTGCGTAGCAATTGGAACAGGTAAAGCATTAGACAATATCGATCTTTTCAAAACTGCTGCTCGATAATATTGCAAAATAAAAATCAGTGAAATTAAGAGGGTGTGAACGTGCCACAGTTTTTCTTAAACAAAAGATTAATTGTTTTGTTGGTTAGTATTATTCTTCTCGTGGCATTGATTGGAATCTCATTGAAAGAACGGAACAGTTTAACATGGCCAGAGCAGTTTGTTAAAGATACTGTCGGTGTTGTAGAACGTGTATTCCAAAAGCCAGCGAAATACGTAGCTGGATTCTTCGAAAATGTAGAGGATGTAAAGCGCACGTATGAAGAGAATAAAGAATTAAAAGCAAAATTAGATAATTATGCAGGTCTATCAGGGAAAGTAAAACAATTAGAAGATGATAACAAGAAGCTACAAGAGCTAACTGGTAAAAAAGAGTTAAATAGCGGGTATACTGAAATTCCAGCTACTGTTGTTTCTCGTAATCCAGATAAATGGTACGATTTAATTGGAATTGATAAAGGGGCACAGCAAGGAATTAAAAAAGATATGGCTGTAGTAACTTCACAAGGGTTAGTTGGAAGAGTGAAAAGTGTATCTCAGTTTACATCATCAGTAGAATTACTAAGTTCTATGAGCCGAACAAATCGTGTTTCTGCTATTGTACAAGGGCAAGAGAAAATCTTTGGATTGATTGAAGGTTATGACAAAGAAAAGCAATTACTTCTTTTCACAAAGATTGGCTCTGATGCACCGGTAGTGAAAGATCAACTAGTTGTAACATCTGGACTGGGTGATATTTTCCCGAAAGGTCTTGTAATTGGAAAAATCGTTGAAGTTCAGCCGGATGCATATGGCTTAACAAAAACAGCTTATGTAAAACCTGCCGCTGATTTAAATGACGTAGAGCATATTACGGTTGCTAAACGTGCAACACCTTCAGCGCCATTAGAATAGGAGGAGAAGAAGAGATGATGAAGATATTAAAAAGAGCAGCTCTTCCTCTTTTGCTCCTTTTTGTGTTTCTATTTGAAAATATGTTTGCTACTGTTGTTCCAACGGATGTGTTTTGGAAAGACAGCATAGCAGCACCGCATTTCTTTATAATCGTCTTATGTTTTATTACAGTGTATTATAGTCCGGTCCAAGGGATTTATTACGGACTATTATTTGGCTTCTTATTTGATACCGTATACACAGAACTTGTCGGGATATATATTTTTGCTTATCCGATTTTAGCTTATTTAGTATATAGTGTGATGAAAGTACTACAATTGAATTTATTTATTGTTGTTTCTATCATATTAGCTAGCATTGTAGCACTAGAGTATTATGTGTATGGATTCTTAACTTTATTAGGACGTACTCATATGCCAGCGTATGTCTTTTTCACAGATCGTCTCCTTTCTACTTTATTGTTAAATGCTATTTTCTTATTGATAGTTTGTTTCCCACTGAGACGATATATAGTGCGTCTTTCAAAAGCGATGGAAGAAAAAGAAAAAAGGATTTTCTAATTTTATGTCGAATTGAATCGGTGGGGTGAACTTTAGTGGAAGAAAAAAAGCAACAAAATGTAACGATAAAAGGGACAAAAGATGGGATAACGCTTCATTTAGATGATTGTTGTTCATTCTCAGAATTATTGGTGGAATTAGACGAAAAACTTTCTACACATTACTACGATGGTGATGGGCGCTCTTTAATTGAAGTGCATGTGAAAGTAGGAAATCGTTATTTAACAGAAGTCCAACAAGAAGAGATTCGTACGTTAATTCGTAATAAAAAGAATCTTGTTGTGGATTCAATTGAAAGTGATGTTATCACTAAAGCAGAAGCAATAGCTTGGAAAGAAGAAACAGAAATTGTCCCTATTTCCAAAATTGTTCGCTCTGGACAAGTTTTACATGTAAAAGGAAATTTGTTGTTAATTGGAGATGTTAATCCAGGCGGAACGGTTATCGCTGGGGGGAATATTTTTGTCGTAGGATCATTAAGAGGAATTGCACATGCTGGGTATTATGGGGATTCGGATGCTGTAATCGCTGCATCTGTTATGAACCCGATGCAACTTCGAATTAGTGATGTGGCAATGCGGGCTCCGGAAGAGAAAGAAGACGGAGCGGAGGCGGCAGAATGTGCGTATATTAATGAGAACAATCACATTGTTGTCGATCGCCTGCAACTTCTCACTCATCTTAGACCTAATTTAACAAAGTTAGAAAGGGGAATTGTATAGCTGTGGGAGAGGCAATAGTAATTACATCTGGAAAAGGCGGAGTAGGTAAAACTACTACATCTGCGAACATTGGTACGGCCCTAGCGTTATCTGGAAAGAAAGTGTGCTTAATTGACACAGATATCGGTCTTCGAAATTTAGACGTAGTAATGGGGCTGGAAAATCGTATTGTATTTGATCTTGTTGATGTCGTTGAAGGGCGTTGCCGTTTACCTCAGGCTCTTATTAAAGACAAACGTTTTGATGATCTTTATTTATTACCTGCAGCACAAACGAGTGATAAATCAGCGGTAACACCTGAACAAATGGATGAATTAATACAAGTATTACGTCAAGATTATGATTACATATTAATCGATTGTCCTGCGGGGATTGAGCAGGGATTTAAAAATGCGGTAGCTGGTGCGGATAAAGCAATCGTTGTTACGACTCCAGAAGTATCCTCAATGCGCGATGCGGATCGTATTATTGGGCTTTTAGAAAAAGAGGATATTGAACCACCGAAACTTGTTATTAACCGTGTACGTAGTCATATGCTTCATGAACAGGATATGTTAGATGTTGATGAAATTGTACGTACATTGTCAATCGAGCTTCTTGGTGTTGTCGAAGATGACGATGAAGTTATTCGAGCTACAAATACAGGTGAACCTGTGGCGTTGCAACCAAGCGGAAAAGCAGCGTTGGCTTATCGTAATATTGCAAGACGCTTGTTAGGTGAGAATGTACCATTACAAGCATTTGAACAAGAAAAGGTATCGGTATTTGCAAAGGTGAAAAACTTCTTTGGAATCCGTTAAGAGCACTTCGCACATATGCGAGGTGCTTTCTTTTTTCTTCACACGAATATCTTTCTTTCTTAGCTCATACATATGTACAAACTGTATACAACTGTTTCTAATGAAATTAGCTTAACGAAAGAAAGGAGACAGTATGAAGAATAGACGCGTAGAAGAAATTAAAAAGCGGATTGCAAAAAGGAAGGCCGAGCAAGAAAGGATGGAGGAAGAGCAGTATTTTAACGGAGGGAATTTCGATAGTGAAGCGGTATTTATTGAAGATGGAGAAAAGGAAATGCATCCTTTATTTCGAAAGGAAGTCTTTTTCTTCAAAGTTTTATTATCAGCAATATTAGTTCTTTCGGTTGCTATTTTATATAAGAATGCTCCTTCTTCATTCAATGGAGCTAAAGCTGTTACAGAAAAAGTGATGAAAGAGGAATTTCAGTTTGCTACTGTAGCGAAATGGTATGAAAAGCAATTTGGAAAACCGCTCGTATTCTATTCGCCGAACGAGAAAAAAGAAGGAAGTATTCAGCAAAAGGATTATGCAATTCCTGCTTCTGGAAAGGTAATGCAAGGGTTTCAAAAAAATGGCCAAGGTGTATTTGTCCAAACAGCTACAAATGCAAAAGTGGAGTCAGTAAATGAAGGGTTAGTTGTTTTTGCAGGCAAGAAAGAGGAACTTGGAAATACAGTTCAAATTCAACATGCAGATGGTACGGAGTCATGGTATGCAAACTTAAACGATATGTCAGTGAAATTATATGATTACGTTTCAAAGAAACAAAAAATTGGAACGGTGAGTAATGATACAAATGATAAAAATGGAAAGTTTTATTTCGCGATAAAAAAGAATGAAAAATTTATTGATCCGATCCAGGTGATATCATTTGATTAAATATAGGGACGTTTTAACGAAAATTTCCGTGCATCCATTATTTTGGGTTATTATTGTCATTGGTATTTTTACTGCGCGTTTTAAAGAGTTACTACTGTTATTTTGTATTGTTCTTATTCATGAACTTGGGCATGCTTTTGCAGCAGCACACTATAATTGGCGTATAAAAAGAATTCAACTTTTGCCGTTTGGTGGCGTGGCCGAGCTTGAGGAACATGGTAATAAGTCATTGAAAGAGGAACTTGTTGTCGTAATTGCAGGACCGATTCAACATGTTTGGATGATGCTGGTAGGTTATATGTTGTTCGAAGTCGGTTGGCTGAATACAGATTTATATTATTTCTTTATGTGGAATAATATAATTATTTTAGCATTTAATTTACTCCCTATTTGGCCGTTAGATGGCGGGAAAGTATTGTTTAATGTATTATCATATCGTTTCCCTTATTTACAAGCACATGAAAAGATGATGCAATTGTCATGTGTTTTTTTTGGTGTAATATTAGGATGGCAGTTACTCTGGAATAGTAACAATATTATGATGTGGATACTACTCATATTTTTAGCAGTGTCATTATATCAAGAGTGGAAACAAAGACGGTATGCATTTATGCGTTTTTTATTAGAACGTTATTATGGAAACAAAAGAGGAATCGAAAAGATTGCACCTATTGAAGTGCAAACGGAAGATCGTTTATATACGATCTTCACAAAATTTCGTAGAGGATATAAGCATTCTATTATCGTCCGTGGAAAATATAAAGAGCATTACACATTGGATGAAAATGAATTGCTCTATGCATATTTTACTGAAAAACGAACAACTTCATCAGTTGAAGAATTAATCGGTTAGTGTTGACGATAGCACTAACCTTTTATTATTGTAAAAGCAAAGAAGATTATAAAGTGAGGAAATAATTTTGAAAACGTTATATGTGAATTACGCTGGTTCGGAAAAGCGCGTTGCAATTGAAGAGAAGAAAAAAATTGTTGAGTTTTTATGGAAACGTAATGAAGAGCAAGAGATTGTTGGGCATATTTATGTTGGACGTGTCGTAAGAACAATTGCTGGAATGAATGCAGCTTTTGTAAACATCGGTTTAGAAAAACATGCTTACCTTTCATACGATGATGTACCATCTTCTTATCGTATACATGAAGGGCAAGCGATACTCGTACAAGTTGTGAAAGAGGCAATTGATACGAAAGGGCCTAAATTGACAGCGAATATAGAATTTACCGGGAAATATGTCGTTTATATGCCGTTTGATGAGATGCGCGCTGTTTCTCGAAAAATAAAAAATAATAAAAGAAGACAACAGTTACTCCAAATTGAAATAGAGGGAACGGGGGGATACATTTTCCGCTCTGCTTCTGAAAAAGGAGCAATTGAAGAAATACAAGCTGAAATGCAAGGGTTACAACAGTTGTATGAAGAGTTAAAAAGAAAAGAGGGCCAAGGAAAGGCGCCGTTATTACTTCATCGACCGGCGACCTTTTTAGATCGTGTATTTCAAGAGAATCCAATTGAAACCATTGAAAAAGTAGTTGTAGATACAAGAAGTATAGTAAAAGAATTAGAAGACAAAGTTGGAAAAGAAAAAGTATCTTTTTATAATGAAAAGTCTTCGATGTTTAACCATTTTGGAATAGAGCGTGAAATTGAGAAAGCACTCCAAAAAATTGTGTGGCTTTCAAATGGGGCTTATTTAATTGTAGAACAAATGGAGACGATGACTGTAATTGATGTGAATACGGGCAAGTTTACGGGAAAACAAAATTTACAAGATACAGTACTTCGCACAAATGAGATGGCAGCTGAAGAAATTGCACGCCAATTAAGACTTCGTGATATTGGTGGTATGATATTAATTGATTTTATTAATATGAAAAAAAGAGAAGATAAAGAAAATGTAAGAGAATGTCTCATAGCTGCTATGCAAGATGACCGCACATATACAAGGGTGCTCGGCTTTACGGAGCTAGGGATTTTGGAAATGACACGTAAACGTAAAAAGCATTCTTTACGGGACGTATTATTAAAAGAGTGTGTACCTTGCAAAGCGACGGGTTATGTGATGTCGCATGAAACAATTGCGTATGAGTTAGAGAGAGAACTGATCACATATGGCAATATAGAAGATGAAGCGGTATTAATCGCTGCGCCTAAAGAACTGCAAAAACAGTTTTTGCAAAAAGAATTACAAAAAAATATTCCATTTGAAATTTATTTCAAAGATGATAATATCGAAAAGTATGCTATCGTTCGTTTTGGAAGTAAAAAAGAAATTGTAGAGCGGAAAAAATAGTTAGCAGAACATTTATTGACAACCGTCTATGATTCATGATAACATCTTTATGTTATAGTTTATAGCACCTAAACGGCTATATGCTACAACCGCACAAGACAGGTTCCCTAAAGGCATTTATGTCTACCTCGTTTTTGGCGAGTCTTAGTAATTAAGAGGAGGTGCAAGTATGTACGCAATTATCGAAACAGGTGGAAAACAAATTAAAGTTGAAGCTGGTCAAGCAATCTACATTGAAAAATTAGATGTTGAAGCTGGTGAAACTGTTACTTTTGACAAAGTTCTTTTCGTTGGTGGCGAAAACGTTAAAGTTGGTAGCCCAGTTGTAGAAGGTGCAACAGTTACTGCGAAAGTTGAAAAACAAGGTCGCGCTAAGAAAATTATCGTTTTCAAATACAAAGCGAAAAAGAACAATCGTAAGAAACAAGGTCATCGTCAACCTTACACTAAGCTAGTTGTTGAAGCTATCAACGCTTAATTCTGGTTAACATGATTAAAATTACGATAAGTCGCACGAAATTAGGAAGTATCCAATCATTTAAAATGACTGGACATGCCGATTATGCGCCACATGGACAAGACCTTGTCTGTGCTGGAACTACAGCGGTTGTGTTTGGTTCTATAAATGCAGTGGAAGAACTTTGTAATGTGCAAGCAACTATTGAACTCGGAAGTGATGGCGGATTCTTAACGTATGAATTGCCTAATGATTTAGACGTTCATACCGCAGAAAAAGCACAAACGCTTTTAGAAGGATTAGTTGTTTCGCTTAAGACGATCGAACTTGATTACGGAAAGTATATCCGTTTAATAGAAAAAGTGCAGGAGGTGTAACGTATGTTAAGATTAGATCTTCAGTTTTTCGCATCTAAGAAAGGTGTAGGTAGTACAAAGAACGGTCGTGACTCTCAGTCAAAACGTCTTGGTGCTAAACGCGCAGATGGTCAAACGGTTACAGGTGGTTCAATTCTTTACCGTCAACGCGGTACAAAAATTTATCCAGGTGTTAACGTTGGTCGTGGTGGCGATGACACTTTATACGCGAAAGTTGACGGCGTAGTACGCTTTGAGCGTCTTGGTCGTGACCGCAAACAAGTGAGCGTATATCCTGTTGCTCAAGAAGCATAAGAACTCACGGAAAACTCTAACCTGAGTGCAGGTTAGAGTTTTTCTATATTAAGGGGTATCTAAATGAATGAAAAATGGACAATTATAGATGCATTGCGCCATTCAAGACATGATTGGCTCAATCGTATGCAGATGGTGAAAGGAAACCTTTCCCTTGGAAAAGTGGAAGAAATTCATAGTCTCATCGATCGTTTTGTCCAAGAAGCGAGACAAGAATCCAATCTGATGGGGCTATCAATGCCTTTATTTTCAGAATGGATTTTAACATATAATTGGAAACAGCAGCCGTGCTTATTGGAGTACGAAGTATTAGGGAAATTACATAACTTATCTCACTTAGATGAGACTGTATGTACATGGACGAATCAATTTTTCTCGATGCTTCAGCATAGTTTAGACGTATATGTTGAAAATTATGTTTGTATCACAATTGAATGTGACGCGGATAATGCTCGTTTCTTTTTTGATTTTCGTGGTAAGCTAACGAGTGTAGAAGAACTACAGAATTGGCTTGCGACCCAAAACAATAAATGGTATTCCATTTCTTATACAGTACGAGACGAAGAAGTCTCAGTTATATTACAACCAATTGAAAAAAGTGTGGTGAAATAATGTTTGTAGATCAGGTCAAGATATATGTAAAAGGCGGCGACGGTGGTAATGGTATGGTTGCGTATCGTCGTGAGAAGTATGTACCAAAAGGTGGCCCAGCAGGTGGCGACGGTGGTAAAGGTGCAGATGTTGTTTTCGTAGTTGAGGAAGGCTTACGTACATTAATGGACTTCCGCTACCAACGTCATTTCAAAGCTGATCGCGGTCAGCACGGAATGAGTAAAGGTCAGCACGGACGTAAGTCTGAAGATTTACTTGTAAAGGTTCCGCCAGGAACAGTAGTAAAAGATGAAAAAACTGGTCAAATTCTTGCCGATTTAGTAACGCATGGACAAACTGCTGTAATTGCAAAAGGTGGCCGCGGTGGCCGTGGTAACTCACGTTTCGCAACAGCTACGAACCCAGCGCCAGAAATCGCTGAGAACGGGGAACCAGGTCAAGAGCGTGATGTTATTCTAGAACTTAAAGTACTAGCAGACGTTGGACTTGTTGGATTCCCAAGTGTAGGTAAATCTACATTATTATCTGTTGTATCATCAGCGCGTCCGAAAATTGCAGAGTATCACTTCACGACAATCGTTCCGAACCTTGGTGTTGTTGAAACGGGTGATAACCGCAGCTTCGTTATGGCTGACCTTCCAGGACTAATTGAAGGCGCACATGCTGGCGTCGGACTTGGACACCAATTCTTACGTCATATTGAGCGTACACGTGTAATCGTGCATGTTATTGATATGTCTGGTTTAGAAGGCCGTGATCCATATGAAGATTACGTAACGATTAATAATGAATTAAAAGAATACAATCTTCGCTTAACTGAGCGTCCACAAGTTGTTGTTGCAAACAAAATGGATATGCCAGATGCAGAAGAAAACTTACAAGCATTTAAAGAGAAAGTGGGAGACGAAGTAAAAATCTTCCCAATCTCAGCTGTAACAAGACAAGGTGTTCGTGACTTACTGTTTGAAGTAGCGAACTTAATAGAAACAACACCAGAATTCCCAATACATGAAGTTGCGGATGAGTCTGATACAAGTGTAATGTACAAATTTGATACTGAAGGTGTTAAATTTGAAATTACACGTGAAAGTGATGGCACGTTTGTTATCTCTGGTTACGATATCGAGAAAACATTCAAGATGACAGACTTCTCACGTGATGAATCTGTACGTCGTTTCGCTCGTCAAATGCGCGGAATGGGTATTGATGAAGCGCTTCGTGCACGTGGTGCAAAAGACGGAGATATTGTAAAAATTCTTGAATATGAATTTGAATTTATCGATTAAGACTGCCGAAATACGGCAGTCTTTTTTTTATATCGTAAAAATTGGATTTATATAGGAAAAAATCCCCACTAATTAAATTTTCAATTTATAATAAAAAGGGGAGTGGTTTTAGAAGAATTTTTTTATGGGGAGAAAACGAACATGTATAAAATATTAATTGTAGAAGATGATGAGAAAATCGCGGGAATATTAGAAGAGCATTTAGAAAGGTATGGCTATCAATCATTTAGAGCAAGTGATTTACGTCAAATAAAAGATGAGTTTGTAAAAGTGAATCCTCATCTCGTGTTACTTGATATTAATTTACCGTACTTTGACGGTTTTTATTGGTGTCGTCAAATTCGTACTGTATCGAATGCACCAATTATTTTTGTTTCTGCAAGAACAGGAGAAATGGATCAAGTAATGGCGATTGAAAATGGCGGCGATGATTATATTACGAAGCCATTCCATTTAGATATCGTAATGGCAAAGGTGAAGAGTGCACTTCGCCGTGGTTACGGAGAGTATGCTTCTGCTGCTGAGAGTGATTGTTTAGGTGTAAATGGACTGTTGTTATTCCCGTCTCAGCATATTGTTGAGTGGCAAGGACAACAAACTGAACTGACAAAAAATGAGTTTTACTTATTAGAGTGTTTAATGAAACAGGTGAATCAATATGTAACGCGCGAAGAACTGTTAGAAGCTCTATGGGATGAAGTAGCATTTGTGGATGATAATACATTAACCGTAAATGTAAAACGTGTAAGGAAGAAACTAGAGGAGTTAGGCATTAAAAATGCAATTGTAACGAAACGTGGATATGGTTATGCGCTTTTTACGGAGTGGGGCGAAGGGCATGAAGGTTAAAAATTACCTTATGGACCGCTTTTCTTTAATTCTTTCTTATATTGTTAGCCTTTGTTTATTTGGGCTCGTTTTACAGCTGCAAAGTCTTTTAGAAAAGAAATCCATTGATTGGAGTACGTGGTTATATGGACTTTTATTAGGAACAGTTGTGTTTACTGTATACCTCATTTACGATTACCGAAAACGGAGTGTGTTTTTAAAGAGGATCGAAAAGTATGTTACTGATGGAAATACATTACATGACTCTTTACTTATTGATGAATCTTATACATCAGAGCAAGAAATGGTCGTTGAATCTTTTACGTTATTAAGACAGCAATATATGAATGAAGTTCATAAACAGCATGCGAAAGAGCAACAGCAAATGATATTTATGAACCAATGGATTCACCAAATGAAAACACCAGTATCTGTTATTGAATTATTGCTGCAAAAGTTTGGCAAAGAGCATCGTGAGGCAAGAGCAACAGTTGAAAGTATTCGTGAAGAAAATAACCGTATACTAAATGGTTTAGATTTAGCGTTACATATGGCAAGACTAGAGCAGTTTGCGAAAGATTATAAGATAGAAGTAGTAAATGTTATAGATGTCGTGCGAGGTATTATTAATGAAAATCGGAAATCCTTTATTCAATCGTCTGTATTTCCGAAAGTGATGTTTGAAGAAGATACTTGTATGGTTGCATCTGATAGAAAATGGCTGAGTATTGCTATAGGTCAAATTGTTGTAAACGCAATCAAGTATACAAAAATTTCAGCGGCAGAGAAAAAAGAAATTCAATTTCAAATTGAAGAGAAAAATCAAAAGGTGTTATTACATATTAAGGACAATGGAATTGGTATTCCAGAGCAAGACGTAAAGCGCATATTTGATCCATTTTTTACGGGAATAAATGGACGTAAAACGAGAGAAGCGACTGGGATGGGCTTATATATTACGAAGGAAATTTGCGATAATTTACATCATGGAATGTATGTCCAATCGGCTGAAGGAGAAGGGACAACATTCACGTTCCAATTTGCAAAAGATGAAGAATATCATACATTGATGAGAAAAATGACAAAACTGTAAGATAACAAAACGTTTTGTAAGGGAAATCACTCGTTTCTTTTTCTTATTTTTCTTATAGTAAATGTAAGAAGAAAACACGTAGGGGGATTAGAAATGAGTGTTCTTGAAGTAAAAGGATTAACGAAGGTGTACCAATCAAAAGGTTCAGTAGCGACGACTGCTTTAAACGATATAAATTTTAAAATAGAAGAAGGCGAATTTGTAGGGATTATGGGTCCTTCAGGAAGTGGGAAAACGACGCTTTTAAATTTATTAGCAACAATTGATAAGCAAACTTCAGGTCATGTGCTTGTAAATGGTGAAGAAATTAATCAAATGCGTGCTGCAAAATTAGCGGAGTTTCGCCGTACACATTTAGGGTTCATCTTCCAAGATTTTAATTTACTTGATACGTTATCCATTAAAGAAAACATTATTTTACCACTTGTAATGGCGAAGAAATCTGTAAATGAAATCGATGCGAAAGTACTAGAAATTGCGAAGTTTTTAAACATCGAAGAAATTTTAAATAAAAAAGTATACGAAGTATCTGGGGGACAACAACAACGTGCAGCAGCAGCGAGAGCAATCATTCATGAACCGACGTTAATTTTAGCAGATGAGCCAACTGGAAACTTAGACTCGAAGTCAGCAAAATCGCTAATGGGCGCTCTGCAAGATTTACACGAGCAAAAGAAAGTAACGATTGCAATGGTTACGCACGATCCAGTAGCGGCTAGTTATTGTGAACGTATCCTTTTCATACGCGATGGAGAAATTTTCTCGGAAATACATAAAGGAAGAACGAAACAAGCCTTTTTCCAAGAAATCCTGGACGTACTTGCGATGCTAGGAGGAGAATATCATGAACTTTCGCCAGCTCGCGCTTAATAACGTAAAAGGAAATTGGCGTAACTATAAAGCGTTTCTTATAAGTAGTTGTTTATCGATTGTCGTATTTTTCATGTATGCTTCTTTTATTTATCATCCAGATGTCGTAAGCGGTAATATTAGTATGAGAAAGATGATCACAAAAGGATTAGAATCGATGAATTATATTGTGGTCATCTTCTCGGCACTCTTTATTTTATATGCAAATTCAACGTTTTTACGAGCAAGAAAAAAAGAGTTTGGTCTACTAACATTAATAGGCGGAACGAAATCGCAGCTCGGCCGAATGATTATATTAGAGCAACTGATGTTAGGTAGTATTGCAATTGTAGTTGGTATTGGGGTTGGGATGCTTTGTTCAAAATTATTTTTCCAAGCGTTAAGCGTATTATTAAAAATAGATAAGACACTTCCACTTGTTTGGAATAGTAAAGCAGTTCTTATTACAGCTGGTGTATACTTTATTCTATTTTTAATCCTATCATTGTTTAGTGTTTGGACAGTAGGACGCTTGCAAATTATTGATTTATTAAGAGAGGCAAGAAAGCAAAAAGTAGAGCCGTTTGCATTTACATGGTTATGTGTAGTTGGTATAGGATGTATTATTGTTGCATATGTACTTAGCTTCCAAGTAACGTTTCTGAATTTCCTCATCCTCTTTTTACCGGTGGTAGGACTGACAATTGGCGGAACGTATTTACTATTTACACAAGGTAGTACAGTTGTATTAAAAGCATTACAAAAAAGAAAGCAATCTTTTTATACGTACCCAAATATGTTCGTCCTTAGCAACCTTATTTATAAAATGAAAGATAATGCTCGTTTTCTATTTGTAATTTCTATCATTACGGCGGTAGTATCTTCAGCGGTGGGTACACTGTACGTATATTTTGAAAATATGAGTGCGAAAACGGTAGAACTTACACCACATGCTATTTCATATGAGGAAAAGGGGTTAAATACGCATAACCTTATTAATGAAGAAAAGGTACAGGAGCTTGTGAAGAGACACGGGTTTGAAGATGCGCGAAAAGTAACATACGTTAAACTACCGGCAACACAGAAAATAACGTTGTTTAATAGTGAACATGAAGTACCGATGACGATTATTTCAGAAAAAGAATATAATGCAGAAGTGCGCAAACAAAAGAGAGAGCAACCTACAGAAGTTCATAATGCACCAGGTAGTGCAACGATGGTTATGGTTGATATGTCAAATGAGCTGATGAAGATAGATCGTACGAAACCGTATGAATTTATAATTGACGGACAAAAGCAGTCTGTTCAATTAAATAATCCAACGCAGTATTCTGTTTTTAATGATAGTGAATATCTCATTGTAAATGAACAAGATTTTGAGAAATATGCAAAACTCGTACCAGATGAAGAAAAGACGAAATATTACGGTTATTATATTGAGGATTGGAAAAGTACAGAAAATCTTGTATTAGATTTGAAAAATGAAATTGTACCAGAAAAGCAAGGGGAATTGAGAAATTCAGTGTTTGCGTATAAGGATATAAGAGAAGGTGGAGCAATTACAATGTTCATCGGTTTCTTCGTAGCGGTACTGTTCTTCTTCTTCGCTTGTAGTATGACATACTTTAAATGGTTTAACGATAAAGAACAAGATCGTATTCAATTTAAATCGTTAAAGAGAATTGGTATGACAGATAAAGAAATTCGCAAAATTGCGATTCGACAAATGGGAGTTATCTTCTTTATCCCAATTTTAATCGGTTCCATTCATAGTGGATTTGCTCTTCATACGTTAGGAAAAATGCTTTATATTAATTTGTGGAAATCAGGTGCGCTTGTAATTGGAGCATACATTTTAGCTTCTGCCATTTACTTTATGATCGCGCAAAGAGGATATTTAAAACACGTAAAAAGCTAGGGGAACCTCTAGCTTTTTGCCTATGTAGTAAGTTACAGGAGGACGATAGATGAACATTCGGCAACTAGCGCTGCAAAATATAAAAGGAAATTGGCGTAATTATAAAGTGTTTTTCTTAAGTAGTTGTTTTGCAATATTTGCTTCTTACGCATATATGTCTGTCATTGTGCATCCATATATGCAAGAGACGATGTGGTATCAAAACGTACGCTGGGGACTTATCATATGTAATGTTATAATCATTTCTTTTTTCGTCATATTTATTTTGTACTCTACTTCTATTTTCATAGAAGCACGTAAGAAAGAATTAGGGTTATATATGTTAATGGGAGCAACGAAGTCTAACGTAATAGGAGTGATTATGACCGAGCAAATTTTAATCGGGGTCTTCGCGAATATTTTCGGTATTGGGCTTGGTATGATATTTTTAAAGCTCTTTTTTATGGTATTTAGTATGTTACTGGGGCTTCCGAAAGAACTCCCTGTCATATTTGACGTAAGGGCGATTGGTGTAACATTTATTACATATATGGTCGTTTTTATTTTGTTATCTTTTATAAGTGCTTTACGTATATGGAATATAAAAATCATTCGGTTATTGAAAGAATTTCGAACAGATAAAAAAGAGAAGAAAACATCAAAGTGGCTCTGTTTATTCGGTTTTGCTTGTTTAGTGGGCGGGTATGCATTGGCGCTACAAGTGACGATGGCTACGATAGCGATATACTTTTTCCCTGTGTCTATACTTGTCTTTTTTGGAACGTACTTTTCTTTTACACATGGAGCTACCCAAGTGTTAGAAATAATAAAGAGAAATAAAAAGATTATGTATACATATCCTTATTTATTTATATTGAATCAATTGTCACATCGAATGAAGGAAAATGGTCGCTTTTTCTTTCTGATGTCTATGGCAACGACGTTTGTAGTTACAGCAACAGGTACGGTGTTCTTATATTTTTCTAGCATGCAAGATATGTGGCGAACTGGAGGGGTACACTCGTTTTCGTACATAGAAAAAGGTATTTCTACTCATGAAGTCTTTGAGGAAGGTGCGGTTGAAAAATTACTGCATCAATATGGGTATGACGATTTTCAATATATGAGTTTTGTTGGAGTGTATGCATCCTTTCAGTCTAGTAAAGGAGAAACAACAATAGTACCGCTTATAAAAGAAAGTGAATATAACCAAGAAGCAAGGAAACAAAAACAGAAAACGTATCGTCCTAAAAAAGGTACAGTGACACTTGTTTATTATAATAAATACAATAATTCGAATGTATATAATCAAAAAGAGATTGAATTGCAAGTAATGAATCAACCATATCAATTCGTATTTAACGGTCAGAAAGAAGGGGTTCAATTTAACCATCACCCTTCGTACATTAATGGTCTGTTCTTCGTTATGAATGATGAAGATTTTGATAGTATAGCAAATCAGGTTCCTGATTCTGAAAAAATGATATATAGAGGCTACACATTACCAAATATCGAAAAGACGAAGAAATTAAATGAAGATTTACGGAAACATATGAAACAAGATAATAATAATGCATTTCGAAGCAATATGGAGTTGTATGTAAATATGAAAGAAGGCGGCGATATTACTCTATTTGTAGGCTCATTTATTAGTATATTATTCTTTCTTACTTCATGTAGTATCGTTTATTTTAAATGGTTCCATAATATTGCATCGGACCGAAAGCAGTATGGTGCACTCTCTAAACTTGGAATGACGAAGGAAGAAGTATGGAAAATTTCTCGTTGGCAATTATGTATGCTATTTTTTGCGCCAATTATAGTAGGGAGTATGCATAGTGCAGTTGCGTTATATACGTTTCATAATACGCTTTTTATGGATGGATCATTAAGAAAAGTAGGTTTGTTCATTCTGTTTTATATCGCAGCATGTATCATTTATTTCTTCTTCGCTCAAAGAGAATATAAGAAACATTTAGACTAGCGAACGCTAGTCTTTTTTTAATATTCGAAATTTACATAGAAGAATATAAAAAAGTATGGTATAACAGTAAGAAAACGAAAAAGAGGGGAAAAGACGATGATTCGAGTAGGATATTTAGGACCAGAAGCAACATTTACAAATATGGCGGTGAGTCGTTTTTTTCCGGAAGCAGAGCATGTACCATATCGAACGATTCCAGATTGTATAGATGCAGCTGCAAATGAAAATGTAGACTTCGCAGTTGTACCGTTAGAAAATGCAATAGAAGGTTCAGTGAATATAACGGTTGATTACCTTGTACATGAGCAGCCGCTTTCCATTGTAGGAGAAATTACAGTACCAATTCAGCAGCATTTACTTGTACATCCGCAGTATGCAGAAGTATGGGATGAAGTATATGCAGTGCATTCTCATCCGCATGCCATTGCACAGTGCCATAAATTTTTAAATGAAGAATTAAAAGGAGTAACTGTTCGAGATATGACATCTACAAGTGCTGCTGCGCAATATGTGAAAGAACATCCTGAAGAGAAAATTGCCGCTATTGCAAATGAAGCGGCTGCAGAAAAATACGGATTAACAATTGTGAGACGTAGTATTCATACGCATAAAAATAATCACACACGTTTCTTGGTACTCCATAAGAAAAAGAAAGCAGTACTCCCGAATAACGGAGAGAATCGCGGAGAGAAAACGACGCTTATGATAACGTTACCTGCAGATTATGCAGGTGCCCTATATCAAGTGTTATCAGCTTTCGCATGGAGAAAATTAAACTTATCAAAAATCGAATCGCGTCCGATGAAAACAGGTCTTGGAAATTACTTTTTCTTAATCGATGTTGATAAAGCATACGATGACGTATTATTGCCAGGCGTAACGATGGAACTTGAAGCACTCGGTTTTTCTGTTACTGTGCTGGGGAGTTATTCTTCTTATTGGTTGTAGAGGGGAGCTGTTGTTAAAGTTGTTTGAAATGAAAAGCTGTTTCTCGGTTTGAGGCAGAGTAAGCTATCAATTCTATTGAAGTAAGTGATTAATTAAGCTAGCAAAATAAAGAAGCCGTCCTAAAAGATATTTAGGACGGCTTCTGTTAGGAATAGATAACTCTTTTGTCGGGTTTTTAGTACGCATCATTACAACTATTATAATAATAGGATTCATCATTGTTCGAATTACTGCAGCAAATACAATTCGTTTGTTGTATTAATAGATTGAGTGTAGATGGAGCTACAGTATCTGAGAAAGTAATACTCTCAACATCTTCTACTAAAAATGTTTTAATATCTCCTGGTGTTAAGGTAAATGTAAGTGGAGAGCGATGGTTTAATCTTGCGATTGTTAATCTAATCGTTGTTGCAAATGCAGGACTGAAACTAAATTTAATAAGTGTCTTATTATGATTTTTAGTGAAGTTTTCAAATACAGTTCGAGGAATTCCAGTTGTTATATCAAGATCTTGAGGGGTATTTCCCGTACCGAAAATAGTATAGTTCTGTATAAAACAGTTATTTGAATCTGAATTTGAAGAATTACATGGGCGATCATTTTTCTTATAATATTTTTTTCCATTTTTTAAGAAGTAATCCGCCATAATTAATCACTCCCTTCACATATAAGAATTAAAGGTTGTCCATATATAATATGAAATATATTTTTATATGTTTGGACGTGAAGGAAGAGAAAATAAAAAGAGTCCATCTGGTATGATGGACTCAATACTGTTTTACCTGGTGTGATTCTTTATTTTAACTTCGCAAGACGATCTTCTAACTGACCACGCCAAATATCAGCTAGTTCTGGAACAGCAAGAATTTTTTCAATGCCATCTTTATCTTTTCTATTATGAAAATAAATTTCGTTAGAGAACAAAACAGAAACATTGCTCGGTTGACGTTTTAGTAATGTAATTTTAGAATCTTTACGTACAGTACCTTCTTGAAGAACGCGGCATAGGTAGCCTGTAAATCCAGTTGCTACAATGCGTGGCAGTATGCCAGGGATGCCGAGGCGTTTTGAAATAGTGCTACAAGGAACGCGAGCTTGTGTCACTTGAATGATTGCTCCACCTAGTTGATATGTATCTCCGATGCAAACATCACGCTCTAACATATTTGTTACGGTAATGTTTTCGCCAAATGTGGAAGCTGGTAGCGTAGTTTGAAATTCCTCTTCCCATAGTGCGTAATGCTCGTGTGGGTATACACAAACAGCTCGATCAGGACCGCCGTGATGTTTTAAATCCGCTACGTCATCACCACGAAATCCGTCTTTTGAGAGAAAGGCCTCTTCTGTAGGATCTTTACATATACCTGTTATCATTTCTTTATCTTCGCCATATTTCATTTGTTTCGGTTTACCAGTACTAAAGTGAACGAGTTCAATTCCCATATTTGATCTCCTTTACGATTGATTACAATATTATAGCATTAAAAAAGCACAGAGAATGATAAAAACTCTGTGCCTTACATTAATAAACAAGAAATCCTGCTTTATCTAACGCCTCACAAGCAGCATCTAACTTCTCTTTAGAATCTGCTTCAATTGTATGTAAGTGAATACCGTCTGTTAGTTGCGATAGATAGGAAGCATTTGTGTTTTCGATTTTTTGTAAATATTGCTCTACATCAAAGCGATTGCTTACCATAATGGATGCTGTTAGGTCACCGTATACAGGATGCTCAACTTTTACGTCTTTAATCGTAACGCCGTGGTCAACAAGCATTGTAAGTTCTTGACGTACTTCTGCTGGTTTGTGCTGGCATACGATTACGCGTTCAAAAGCTTGTTGTTTCTCTTGTGGCTTTAAATATAAATAGCCTTGGGCAGTCGCAATAATTGGTTCGTTTCGTGCTTTAAGCAAGGAAATATCTTGCACGATAACTTGTCTACTTACGTTTGTCTTCTTCGATAGTTCATTCCCAGATAACGGCTCATTTGCAGCGAGAAGCCACTGAAGGATAAGCTGTCGTCTTTCTTCACCTAAAATCTTTTTTTGGTCATTTTGTTTCATTATGATTTAACACCTCTATAAAATTGATTTCCAATTGTGTGTAGTGCATGAATAGTAGTATCAATTTGATCTTTCGTTGTTTGTTGTCCGAAAGAGAAGCGGACATATTGTTTGGCCTCTTCATACGTTTTTCCAATTGCAAGCATAGTTTTCGAAGGTTCTTGTTTACCGACTTGGCAAGCACTTCCGGTGGAAATGGCGATACCATGGCGATTACATTCTAGCATAGTATATTGACCTTCTATTCCTTTTATTGTAACCCCAACAATATGTGGTAAACAAGAAGTAGAATGACCTTCTACTTCAATTTCTAGCGGAAGTGTTTGTATTTGCTCTAAAAAGTAGGATCGTAACTCTTTAAAACGTAAACTTTCTTCCCATTGGGTTTTTAATATATTTTCAGCAGCTGTTAAAAAAGATGCGATGCCGGGAACATTTACTGTGCCTGGGCGAAATCCTTTTTCGTGAGAAGTTCCTGGAAATACTTGCTCCCAGCGAGATTGCGGATTTATGTAGCAAGCGCCGACACCTTTTGGTCCGTATATTTTATGTGCTGAAACAGAAAGACTATCAATCCCCATCTCAAAAACATGGATAGGCAGTTTACCAAACGTTTGCACACAATCCGTATGAAATAAAACATTATATTTTTTTAAAAGTGCCCCGATTTCTGTAATGTTTTGAACGGTTCCGATTTCAGAGTTTCCATGCTGTATACTTGCTAGCACAGTATCTTCTGTAATAGCTGCCTCTAAATCTACTAAACAAATGAGTCCATTTTTATCAACAGGAATTTCAGTGATCGTATAGCCTTTTGATTTTAGAGATTGAAAATAACTTCGAATGGATGCATGTTCCATAGGTGTCGTAATAATATGCTTCTTAGTTCGGGGATTTAGAAGTGATTGGATCGCAAGATAGTTTGATTCCGATCCGCCACTTGTGAAAAATACTCCTTGTTCTTTTCCTCCAATCATTTCCGCAAATGTTTTTCGGCAAACTTGTAATAAAGAAGCAGCTGTTCCTCCAATATCATGTAAACTTTGTTCATTTCCGAAGTATTGCGACGCTGCTTTCATATATGTTTGTAACGCCTCCTCGCTCATAGGTGTAGTAGCTGCATAGTCAAGATATATCATCATGTAAGTTCCTCTCTCTAGTAAGAGTTACAGTTCTTTTACTTTTTAAATGGTAGTGAAAATAAGAATTATAAAAAAACTCTTGTCATTATTTTAAAACTATGTAAATATAGGTGTCAAGACAGTTGAAAAGTGTAAAGTAGGAGGCAACAATTATGCCAAGTGCAGATGTCTTAATTATTGGAAGTGGTGTTGCGGCACTTCGTGTTGCAAAAGAGATTTGTCACGAAAAGAATGTGATTATTATCACAAAGGAGACGAAACGTAATAATAATACACATTTAGCTCAAGGTGGAATTGCCGCAGCGGTAGCTACATATGACAATCCCAATGATCATTTTGAAGATACATTAGTAGCAGGGTGTCATTATAACAATGAAGAAGTGGTCCGTTATTTAGTCGAGGAAGGACCGAAAGAAATTAATAACCTTATTGAAAGAGGAATGAAATTTGATGGAGATGAAACAGGTCCTCATCTTGGAAAAGAAGGAGCCCATCGAAAACGTCGTATTTTACATGCAGGTGGCGATGCAACAGGAAAGAATTTATTAGAGCATCTTATTCAAGAAGTAGCTCCATACGTTACGGTAGTGGAACAGGAAATGGTGCTCGATTTTATTATAGAAAAAGATAAATGTGTTGGGGCTTTAACTCGCAACAATAAAGGAGAATTGAAACGTTACAATGCAGATTATACGGTGTTAGCTTCAGGCGGTATTGGCGGTTTATACACCTTTACTTCTAATGATGAGACGATTACAGGCGATGGACTTGCAATGGTGTACCGTGCAGGCGGAGAGCTTGTAGATTTAGAGTTTATACAATTTCATCCGACGATGTTATACGCGGGTGGGTGTTGTTCCGGCCTCGTGTCCGAAGCTGTTCGCGGAGAAGGAGCTGTCCTTATAAATGGAAAAGGGCAGCGTTTTATGATGGATATACATTCCGAACAGGATTTAGCACCTCGTGATGTAGTCGCACGGGCTATTCATGAACAGCTACTTGCGGGTGAAAAAGTGTACTTAAACATCGAAATGATTCAAAACTTTGAACAACGCTTTCCGACCGTGTCATCGATATGTAAAACAAATGGAGTCGATATAAATAAAAAACTTATTCCAATCGTGCCCGGTACTCATTTTCACATGGGCGGCGTGAAAACGAACTGTGATGGAGAGACGTCTATTCCGAACTTATACGCAGTCGGTGAAGTAGCTTGTAACGGGGTTCATGGTGCAAATAGATTAGCGAGTAATTCATTATTAGAAGGTCTTGTGTTTGGAAAAAGAATCGGACGACACATTTTATCTAGAGAGACAAAAGAAAAGGTGAACATGCTAGCCGAAAAGGAAGCAAAGTTTATCGTTCTGAATCATTTACCGACGAAAGAAGAAATACAAAAATGCATGATGAAATATGTTGGGATTGTGCGAACAGAGCAAAGTTTATCTTATGCGAAGAGATGGCTTAGTAAGTATGGTGTTCGAAATATGATATTACAACATGATGTTCTTACGAATGAAGAGATAACGCTTATTAATATGTTAACGGTTTGTGAGCTTATAGTTGTATCAGCCTTGCAAAGAGAAGAAAGTATTGGCGGGCATTACCGGAGTGATTATCCAGATAGAAATATAGGAAAGAAAGAGATTGTTCGAGTAAAGAGAAAACGACAACTTGTGTGATGAGGGGAAGAGAGGCTTTATGAACACGATAAAAGTTAAAGAAGCATTAAATCGATTTTTTTTAGAAGATATAGGGGAAAGAGATGTAACATCTCAGCTTATTTTTCCAGATAACTTGCTTTCGAAAGGAACGTTTCTTGCGAAGGATACAGGGGTCTTTGCAGGACGTTTAGTAATTGAATCAGGATTTAAATTAATTGATGAGAGAATTGAAGTAGAGCTTCATAAAAAAGATGGGGATCTTGTAGAAAAAGGCGAAATCATTGCAACAGTGCAAGGTCCAATTGCATCGTTATTAACAGCAGAGCGCGTTATATTAAATGTTATTCAGCGTATGAGCGGAATAGCGACGATGACGCGTAAAGCGGTTCTTGCTTTAGATAGCAGTCATACTCGCATTTGTGATACGCGAAAAACGATGCCAGGACTACGTATGTTTGATAAGTATGCAATCGTGTGCGGCGGTGGATTTAATCATCGCTTCGGTTTATATGATGGTGTCATGATTAAAGACAATCATATTGCTTTTGCTGGTTCTATTACAAAAGCTGTTACATCAGTGAAAGAAAAGTTAGGACATATGGTGAAAGTAGAAGTAGAAACAGAAACTGAGGAACAAGTGAGAGAGGCTGTTGCTGCTGGTGCGGATATTATTATGTTCGATAATCGTACGCCAGATGAAATCCGGGAGTTTTCAAAAATTGTACCAAGCGCTATCGTTACAGAAGCTTCAGGGGGCATCACAATTGAAGATTTATCAAAATACGGAAAAACAGGGGTAGATTATATTTCACTTGGAGCGTTAACACATTCAGTGAAAGCACTTGATATTAGTTTCAATATTGAAGAGTAAGGAAAGTGGCTTAGAGGGGGAGAAACGTATATGAGTATTTTAGAAAAAGTACAGCCAATTGAAACGATGTTACCAGAGGGTTATTACACAATGCCAACGGAAGATATGGAAAAGCGTGTTCGTGAAATTAAAGAGAAAATGGGGAAAATGTTATTTATTCCAGGGCATCATTATCAAAAAGATGAAGTGGTACAATTTTCAGATGCAGCAGGGGATTCACTTCAGCTTGCGCAAGTTGCAGCGAGCAATAAAGACGCAAAATACATTGTGTTTTGCGGGGTACACTTTATGGCGGAAACAGCAGATATGTTGACGACAGATGATCAAGTTGTCATCTTACCAGATATGCGTGCAGGTTGTTCGATGGCGGATATGGCAGATATTGAACAAACAGAAAGAGCATGGACAGAGCTCACTAAATTATTTGGAGATACGATGATTCCGTTAACATATGTGAACTCTACAGCTGCAATTAAAGCGTTTTGTGGTCGTAACGGAGGAGCAACAGTAACTTCTTCTAATGCAAAGCAAATGGTATCTTGGGCGTTTACTCAAAAAGAACGTCTCGTCTTTTTACCAGACCAACATTTAGGGAGAAATACAGCGTATGATCTAGGTATCCCGTTAGATAAAATGGCAGTATGGGACCCACACACAGATTCATTAGAGTACGATGGGGATATAGAAGAAATTCAAGTGATTTTATGGAAAGGACATTGTTCTGTTCATCAAAATTTTACAGTGAAGAATATTGAGAGTGTACGAAAAAATCATTCTAATATGAATATTATTGTACATCCAGAATGTTGCCATGAAGTTGTAGCTGCTTCAGATTATGCAGGCTCAACGAAATATATTATTGATATGATTGAATCAGCGCCATCTGGTAGCAAATGGGCGATTGGTACAGAAATGAATTTAGTAAATCGAATTATTAAGCAACATCCAGATAAAGAAATTGTTTCGCTTAATCCATTTATGTGTCCGTGCTTAACGATGAATCGAATTGATCTGCCTCACTTATTATGGACACTTGAAACGATAGAAAGAGGAGAAGAAATTAACGTTATTAGCGTAGACAAACAAGTAACGGCAGAAGCAGTTCTTGCATTAAATCGTATGTTAGAGCGTGTGTAAAGCAACGGTATTCCCGTTGCTTTTTTTCATACATATAATCATAACGAGAACGAAATGGGCATACATTGTTTTGAAGAAATCATTGTGGTTCTTTATGCTTATTCCACTTCGAATGATATTAAAAATCGAAGAAGTGATAAAAGTGAAAAGAAGTTAATGTTATTTAGAAAGAGTTACTTCATGAGATTTGTTATTTATAGATAAGTTATACAGGAGGGGGAAAATTTGAAAATTCATATCGTGCAAAAAGGGGATACCCTTTGGAAAATTGCGAAAAAGTACGGAGTGGATTTTGACACGTTGAAAAAAACAAATACACAACTTAGTAATCCAGATTTAATTATGCCAGGTATGAAAATTAAAGTGCCATCAAAGAGTGTTCACATGAAACAACAGGCTGGAGCAGGTTCAGCGCCTCCAAAGCAATACGTAAAAGAAGTGCAGCAAAAAGAATTTGCAGCAACACCAACTCCGCTTGGAATAGAAGATGAGGAAGAAGTTACGTATCAATCAGCACCAATTACACAGCAGCCAGCTATGCAACAAACACAAAAAGAAGTGCAAGTAAAACCGCAGAAAGAGATGCAGGTAAAGCCACAAAAAGAAGTGCAAGTAAAACCGCAGAAGGAGATGCAGGTAAAGCCGCAAAAAGAAGTACAGGTGAAACCACAGAAGGAGATGCAGGTAAAGCCGCAAAAAGAGGTGCAAAAAGAACAGCCAATTCAAAAAGAAAAACCAGTTGAAAAACCGTCTGTTATTCAAAAACCACCTGTGATAGAGAAACAAAAACCGGCGGAAAAAGAAAACACGAAGTTTTCGGTAAATGTATTGCCGCAGCCGCCACAACCACCAATAAAACCGAAAAAAGAATATAAAATTTCAGATGTAATAAAAAAAGGAAGCGAGTTAATTGCTCCTCAAATTAGTAAAATGAAACCTAACAATATCATTTCTCCGCAAACGAAAAAAAATAATATAATATCGCCGCAAGTGAAGAAAGAGAATGTAGGGAATATAGTATCGCCGCAAGTGAAAAAAGAAAATGTAGGGAATATAGTGTCGCCGCAAGTGAAGAAAGAGAATGTAGGGAATATAGTGTCACCGCAAGTGAAGAAAGAAAATATAGGAAATATAGTATCACCGCAAGTGAAAAAAGAAAATGTAGGGAATATAGTGTCACCACAAGTGAAGAAAGAGAATGTAGGGAATATAATATCGCCGCAAGTGAAGAAAGAGAATGTAGGAAATATAGTGTCACCACAAGTGAAGAAGGAAAACTTAGGGAATATAATATCGCCAAATGTATCGAAAGAAAATGTAGTTATTCCACAAGTCACACCGCCAAATATTCAAATGCCAAATATAATGCCAATTATGGATAACAATCAAATGCCGAATATAATGCCAATTATGGATAACAACCAACCACCGAATATAATGCCAATTATGGATAACAATCAAATGCCGAATATGATGCCAATTATGGAAAATAACCAACCACCGAATATAATGCCAATTATGGATAACAATCAAATGCCGAATATGATGCCAATTATGGATAACAACCAACCACCGAATATGATGCCAATCATGGATAATAACCAAATGCCGAATATGATGCCAATTATGGATAACAATCAAATGCCGAATATGATGCCAATCATGGATAACAATCAAATGCCGAATATGATGCCAATTATGGAAAATAACCAACCACCGAATATAATGCCAATTATGGATAACAATCAAATGCCGAATATGATGCCAATTATGGAAAATAACCAACCACCGAATATAATGCCAATTATGGATAACAATCAAATGCCGAATATGATGCCGATTATGGATAACAATCAACCACCAAATATGATGCCGTATCAACAGCCCATGATGCCGCCGAATCCGTATTATCAACAATCAAATCCATATCAAATGCCATATCAGCAAGGAGCGCCGTTTGGACCGCAACATACGTCTATGCCAAACCCGAATATAATGCCAATGGATAATAACATGCCGCCGCTTGTGCAGGGTGAGGAAGATTGTGGGTGCGGAGGAGAAAGTAGACTATATAGTCCACAACCAGGCGGTCCGCAATATGCGAATCCTTTATATTATCAACCAACTCAGTCTGCATATGCACCACAGCCAGGAACGATGTATTATCAACCAGATCCACCAAATGTATTTGGAGAGCCTGTTTCAGAAGAAGAGGACGAAGAAGAAGTTTAAAAAGGCGGGAGTATTCCCGCCTTTTTTGCATTCCTGTTAATTAAGAAAAGGCAGTTTTTTTATTAAGTGCTAGAAAATTCCCAGTGAAATATTAACAGTGTAAAAACCTTCTCTGTTACTCATCATAAGAGGGAGCTTTTCAGTAGAGAAGCTCATTCTAACAGAGGGGGTTTTTGTATTGAATACGAAAGTAAAAGTGATTGCTGCTTCTTTGTTAGTTACTAGTGCATTAGCTGCATGTGGTACACCAAAAAACAATGCAATGGATGGACGTAACTACAATTACGAGCGTACATCTTATAATGATACACACCAGTATCGTGATAATGTGACGCGTAATGATCGTTATACAGATTATGTAACATATAGAAATGGTCGTAACGATACAGGATACAATTATTACCGTGATGTAAATTATAATGGACAAATTGCTAATCCGCATCCAACTCGTAATATTACAATGAACAATTCATACATTAACAATGATGGTAAAACAGCTGAAAGAATAACAAATCGTGTGAAACGTATGAATAACGTAGACCGTGTGTCTACAGTTGTATATGGAAACGATGTAGCTATTGCGGTAAAACCTCGTAACACAGTGACAAATGAAACGGCGATGGCGAACGAAATTCGTCAAGCGGTTTCAAATGAAGTTGGAAACAGAAACGTATATGTTTCTGTAAGAAATGATATGTTTACTCGTGTCGATGCAATGAGTACGCGTCTACGTAACGGTACAGTTACAAACGATTTTAATCGTGACATAGTGAATATGTTCCGAGACATTCGTTACGGTTTAACTGGTACAGTGCGATAGCAAAACAAAAGAGGAAGGGATAGCCCTTCCTCTTTATTCATCGTTGTCTTGTAAACGACGTTTTTTAATAAAATAACTAACGGAATAAGAAACTAAAAAGCAGATGAAAAGAATACTACTTGTTAAAATAGCTTCAAATAGAGGTCTTTCTGGACTGAAAATAATATAAATAATAGCCATAACGATTCCTACAATAAGGGAGCGGAAGACAAGTTTATAATAAGGAGTTAACTTTATTTCCTTTTCGCCATCTTCTACATCGATTGAAACACTTAACTGTAAATAAGCAAGTAAAATACTTGTAAGCATAAATAATAGCCACAATGGAGATTTCGTAATTTGATCAATGCCTTCAGTGAATCCGATATAGCCTAAAATTCCAACTATGCCAATGTATTGAAAAAGAAAGACAATACGTATGTTTTTTAACCTTTGAAGAATGAGACGTTCATCCTTTATTTGTTTCATAATATCTATCTCCCGTTTATTATGATTTCGCTGTCACATTTATTGTAACATATATATTGCAATTATCAATTTATAATTTACATAGAATAATTTGGATAAAAGAGGAAATAAAATATTTTTATAAACATGTTGCACTTATACTTTATTAATGTTATATTAGCAAAGCGATGAGCTAATTTACGTAAGACGAGAGATATGCTTAAGTGCTAAACACGCGAATGTGGTCGCCTGGTCTCTCGCCGTAAACGCATCAAGACGCCTGCTTTGCAGGCGTCTTTCATTTTATATGAATGTAATGGGAAGAATGGAGGAATCCAATCTTCCTTTTTTGATTAGAATTAAAGTCAGAAAATAAAGTTATTTACAATTGTATATGAAAGAGTTACTATTTAATGGTAATATATTACATGTTTTTTAGACATAAAAGGTTGGGATGAATAGGATATGGAGAATTTTGAATGTAGAAATACAGAAGTTGTATTAGAGAAATTTCAGGTTGTAACACCTATATTTCAGGCGTTAGGAGATGAGAATCGCCAGCAAATTATTATGCTATTATTAGAAAGCAAACAGATGAATGTAACACAAATAACAGATGAAATGGGAATTTCTAGACCGGCTGTTTCGCATCATTTAAAAATTTTAAAACAAGCAGAACTAGTTGAAGCCGATCGAAATGGAAAAGAAATTTTTTATTCTATAGTGGCTGGAGAGTTTTTAAAACAGGTAAAAGATTTAATTCAAGCGATAGAGTCAAATTATTAATTTTTTTTGATTGATAAGTAAACAAGTTTAAACTTATAAACGTGTTTTGTGGAAAAGGGGTAATAAAAATGAATAGTATAAATCGAATGTACGTAATTATGTTACTTGTTCCGTTGTTTTGGGGTGGCTCTTTTGCGACAGCGGAGCATATTATTACGGAGATTCCACCAATTACTGCAGCAACAATTCGTTTTGGTTTAGCTGGTTTTATTTTAATAGGCATAGTTTTTATGAAATCTGAGTGGGATACAAGTTTGTTATTAAAGAATTGGAAAGGGCTGTTATTTGTATCGTTAACAGGTATTTTTGGCTACAATGTTTTTTTCTTCATGGGACTTAACTATACTTCCACTCTGAATGGCTCACTTATCATTGCTACAATGCCCGTTTTTGTAACATTGGGAGCAATATTGTTTTTTAAAGAGCCTTGGAGTATAAAAGTCGGAATAAGTTTAACTTTGTCCCTTGTCGGTGTAATAGTTGTTATTACGGGTGGTTCAATGCATATACTTATGTCTTTGGCATTTAATAAGGGAGATCTTTTATTTATAGCTGCTTTAACCTGTGGGGTTTTATATAGCTTAACAGGAAAAAAAGTTATGAGTGGTGTCTCCCCTTTGTTAACTACAATGAGTATGACGGTATTGGGTACTGTGTTTTTAGCAGGCCTTTCTCTATATGAAGATGGATGGGGAAAGGTTGTAACATTTTCTTTACAGGGATGGATAGAAATGTTGTATATGGTCATATGCGGGACATTAATTGGATATATCGTGTTTAATAAAGGAGTAGAAGAGCTAGGTGCAAGCAAAGCGAGTGTGTATTTAAATCTAACACCTATTGTAGCTACTGGTATATCAGTTGTCTTATATGGAGCAGCTGTTACGTGGCAACAAATAGTTGGAATGATAATTGTACTAATGGGGGTTTATATTGTAACAGTACAATCAAATAAAGATATAAAGAAGCTTTCGCATAATCAATGTGTTTCCAAATAGATAAAAGTAATTGAACACTATAATTCTTAATGATGGCATTCTATGAATTAGGGATAAAACCCCCATTTCCGGAAAAACTACTAATGAAAGTATGATCTTGCCTAAAAGAGGTGAACGGAAATGAAATGGATACTGATTGCGATGCAAGCTTTCGTTATGATGTTTTGTTTCGTTTATGAAACGAATGTGAAGGCGGAAGGGCCAGTACCAGAAGTGACGAAAAAAGAACCTGAGGTTACAATTTTATTAGAGCGTATGTATGTTGATGGCGAAGTAAGCGAAGAAATACTTACAGAAAAAGTGACGGATTTAGAAAAGTTTTTACAGCAGTATAAAGAATGGCAGCTCGTTGATCGTGATGATGTACAAATTGTATTGCAAAAGAAAGTTGATGATATTTCTCCGTTATTGAAAACGAGCGGGTATTTTGGTGTTTCAGAGGAAGGGATATTACAAATTTTCAAAGGTGTGCCAAAAAATGATAATGCGATCCATTCTTTCTTTCAAATTGATATGAAAAAGCTTGAGAGCTATGAACGTGCGAAATTGAAACGTGGCATTCGTATTAAATCAAAAGAAGGTTTTGTGAAGACGATTGAAAAAATGAAGCAATACGCAGTTCAAAGTAAGAAAAAAAGCAGCTCATGGTGAGCTGCTTTTTTTCTTATTTATTTTTAGCTAAAATTTCTTTTGCGATTTCATCAATTAGCATATCTTTTCCGATTGGATTGAATGCTTTCGTATTGAAGACTTCATTTGATACTTCATATACGTGATTATTTTTAACTGCTTTATTGTCTTTCCAAACGGCACTGTTTTTGTAGTCTTCGTAAACTTTATCAGCTTCGCCGCCGAAGTTTACAATAAACATTTGGTCAGGCTGGAATGCAACTAGACCTTCTAGTGATACTTGCGCCATCGTTTGTTTTAAATCCGTACCTTTTGTTGCTGGAAGTTTTAAGTCATTAAAGATGATGTCACCGTATCCGAAGCTACCGTATACACGGAAGTTTTGTGGTGTAACTGCAACGAACATAAAGTTCTCATCTTTTGTTTTCTCTTTAATTTTTTTAGATAAAGAGTCTGCTTTCTTATCGTAGTCTGCAATCCATTTGTCTGCTTTCTTCTCTTCGTCAAATAGCTTACCTACTTCTTTAAACTTACCACGCCAGTCTTCTAAGTTTGTTTCTAGAACAACTGTAGGTGCAACCTTTTCTAGTTGATCATAAATTTTTAATTGACGGTTGTTTAAAATAATTAAGTCTGGTTTTAAAGCAGTAACAGCTTCTAAATCAACTTTAGGTGCCCAGTACCAACCTACTGCTTTTACTCCATCTAACTTGTCTGTTAAGTGATTTTGGATTTTATCTTTATATGTATTTGCTGTACCAACAGGTTTATGTCCAAGAAGTAATAGTTCTTCTGTTGATCCAGATAAGTCAACAATTCTCTTTGGATTTACTGGAATTGTAGCTTCACCTTTAGCATGTTTTACAACTTTTGTTTTCGGTTGTTCTTTTGCTTTCGATTCTTCTTTTTGAGAAGAACAGCCAACGATAGAAAGAACAACAAGCATAATAGTAAATAAAATAAATAGCTTACGTTTCATCCTGATGTAACCCCTTTAATTAGTATTGATAATCATTATCGACTTCTGTATATTAAGGTGCTTTAACCTTTCTGTCAATGGAAAATAACAGAAGTTTCAAGTGGAGAACATTTGTTGGGGCAGTCTCGCTTTTCTATCATTAAATATGTTAAAATGGAATACATGATTTAAGAGGGAGAGATCGTATTTTGTTTGAATATGTTACAGGTTACGTGGAGTATGTAGGGCCGGAATATGTCGTAATTGATCATAATGGAATTGGTTATCAAATTTTCACACCAAATCCGTATGTATTTCAAAGAAGTAAGCAAGAAATCCGTGTCTATACATATCATTATGTGAGAGAAGATATTATGGCACTTTACGGTTTTAAAACACGTGAAGAGCGTTTATTATTTACAAAGTTGTTAGGCGTGTCTGGCATTGGGCCAAAAGGCGCTCTTGCAATTTTAGCTTCTGGTCAAACAGGACAGGTCGTTCAAGCGATTGAGCATGAAGATGAGAAGTTTTTAGTGAAATTCCCAGGCGTCGGAAAGAAAACAGCACGCCAAATGATTTTAGATTTAAAAGGAAAACTAGCAGATGTCGTACCAGATGCATTTGTTGATTTATTCTCAGACACAGAACGTTTTGATGAGAATAAAGGTTCATCAGCTGAGCTTGATGAGGCACTGGAAGCTCTGCGCGCACTTGGATACGCAGAACGCGAAGTTTCTCGTGTTGTACCAGAGTTATTAAAAGAAGCATTAACGACGGATCAGTATATTAAAAAGGCACTTAGTCTTTTACTAAATGGTAAGAGGTGAGTATAATGGACGAACGTCTCCTTTCAGGGGAATCTGCATATGAAGATGCGGATTTAGAATATTCATTACGGCCACAGACGCTCCGTCAGTATATTGGCCAAGATAAAGCGAAACATAATTTAGAAGTATTTATTGAAGCGGCGAAAATGCGTGAAGAAACGTTAGATCACGTGCTTTTATATGGACCACCAGGTCTTGGTAAAACGACGCTTGCGAATATTATTGCCAATGAGATGGGCGTTAATGTTAGAACAACTTCAGGTCCCGCAATTGAAAGACCAGGAGATTTAGCTGCTGTATTAACAGCGCTTCAGCCAGGTGATGTATTATTTATTGATGAAATTCATCGTTTGCATAGATCAATTGAAGAAGTATTGTATCCTGCGATGGAAGACTTTTGCCTTGATATTGTAATTGGAAAAGGGCCTTCAGCACGTTCTGTACGCCTAGATTTACCGCCATTTACATTAGTTGGAGCAACGACACGTGCTGGAGCATTATCGGCACCGCTTCGTGACCGCTTCGGTGTACTTTCAAGGTTAGAGTACTACACAGTAGATCAGCTTTCTGCGATTGTTGAACGTACAGCAGAAGTATTTGAAGTTGAAATCGATTCGTTAGCTGCATTAGAAATTGCAAGACGTGCTCGTGGTACACCTCGTATTGCGAATCGTCTTTTAAGACGTGTACGTGATTTCGCACAAGTTCGTGGTAATGGAACGGTTACGATGGAAATTACACAAATGGCATTAGAGCTACTGCAAGTAGATAAATTAGGTCTAGATCATATTGATCATAAATTACTGCTTGGTATTATTGAGAAATTCCGTGGCGGTCCAGTTGGATTAGAAACGGTTTCAGCAACAATTGGAGAAGAATCTCATACGATTGAAGATGTGTATGAGCCGTATTTATTACAAATTGGCTTTTTACAACGAACGCCGAGGGGCCGAATTGTAACGCCGCTTGCGTATGAACATTTCGGAATGGAGATACCAAAAGTATGACGGAGATGCCAAAGCTGCTTATTACAGCCGGGATCTTACTCATCGTTGTTGGATTAGCTTGGAAGTTCATTGGAAGGCTTCCAGGCGATATTTTTGTGAAAAAAGGAAACGTTACCTTTTATTTTCCTATCATTACATGTATTGTGTTAAGTATTGTATTATCTTTTATTATGTATATAATAAATCGATTTAAATAAGAAATAGGTGGATATAGCTATGGATATAAATCTGTTTGATTTTCATTTACCAGAAGAACTTATTGCACAAGTCCCGTTAGAAGAGCGTGAAACATCAAGATTAATGGTGTTAGACCGTGAAACAGGTGATATTGAGCATAAACATTTTACGGACATTCTTTCTTACTTACATGAGGGGGATTGCTTAGTTTTAAATGAAACGAAAGTTATGCCTGCTCGTTTGCACGGTGTGAAAGAAGATACAGGCGCGCACATTGAAGTACTTCTTTTAAAACAAGAAGAAGGTGATAAGTGGGAAACGCTTGTAAAGCCAGCGAAACGTGTAAAAGAAGGAACTGTTATCTCTTTTGGCGAAGGGAAATTAAAAGCAACTTGCACAGGAACTGCAGATCAAGGTGGACGTCAGCTTGAATTTTCATATGACGGCATCTTCTATGAAATTTTAGATGAACTTGGGGAAATGCCACTTCCTCCATATATTAAAGAGACGCTAGAAGATCGCGATCGCTATCAAACAGTATATGCGAAAGAAATCGGTTCAGCAGCAGCGCCGACTGCGGGACTTCACTTTACAGAAGAGTTACTTGAGAAGTTAAAGCAAAAAGGCGTTCAGTTAGCATTCATTACACTTCACGTAGGACTTGGAACATTTAGACCAGTTTCTGCAGACACGATTGAAGAACACCATATGCACGCAGAATATTATCATATGTCTGAAGAGACAGCGGCATTATTAAATCGTGTGAAAGAGAATGGTGGACGTATTATTACTGTAGGTACGACATCAACTCGTACGTTAGAAACAATTGCAACAGATCATGAAGGTAAGCTTTGCGCCGCTTCTGGATGGACAGATATTTTCATGTATCCGGGATATGAATTTAAAGCAATTGATGGTTTAATTACAAACTTCCATTTACCGAAATCAACATTAATTATGCTTGTAAGTGCATTTGCAAATAGAGATAATGTACTTCATGCTTATAATGAAGCAGTAAAAGAAAAATATCGTTTCTTTAGCTTCGGTGATGCAATGTTTGTTGCATCTCACGCTAAAATGAGAAACAAATAAAAGGAGTAAGTTATGACAGCAATTCGTTATGAATTTATTAAGACATGTAAACAAACGGGTGCCCGTTTAGGTCGTGTGCATACGCCGCACGGTTCATTTGATACACCAACATTTATGCCAGTTGGTACACTTGCAACAGTTAAGACAATGTCACCAGAAGAATTAAAAGCAATGGATTCTGGCATTATTTTAAGTAATACGTATCATTTATGGCTACGTCCAGGTCATGAAATTATTCGTGAAGCAGGCGGCTTGCATAAATTTATGAACTGGGATCGTGCAATCTTAACAGACTCTGGTGGTTTCCAAGTATTCAGTTTAAGTGACTTCCGTCGTATTGAAGAGGAAGGCGTTCACTTCCGCAATCACTTAAATGGAGATAAATTATTCTTATCACCAGAAAAAGCGATGGAAATCCAAAATGCATTAGGTTCAGATATTATGATGGCATTTGATGAGTGTCCACCATTCCCAGCTACTTTTGAATATATGAAGAAATCTGTAGAGCGTACGAGCCGCTGGGCAGAACGTTGCTTAAAAGCGCATGAACGTCCGCAAGATCAAGGTTTATTCGGTATTGTACAGGGGGGAGAGTACGAAGAGCTTCGTCGTCAAAGTGCGAAAGATCTTGTTTCAATGGACTTCCCTGGTTACGCTGTAGGTGGTTTATCTGTAGGCGAACCGAAAGATATTATGAACCGTGTACTTGAGTTTACAACACCACTTCTTCCAGATAATAAGCCTCGTTACTTAATGGGTGTAGGTTCTCCTGACTCGTTAATCGATGGCGCAATTCGTGGTATTGATATGTTTGACTGCGTACTTCCAACTCGTATCGCTCGAAATGGTACATGTATGACAAGTGAAGGTCGCCTCGTTGTAAAAAATGCGAAATTCGCAAGAGACTTCGGTCCGCTTGATCCAAACTGTGATTGCTACACATGTAAAAACTACTCTCGTGCGTACATTCGTCACTTAATGAAATGTGATGAAACGTTCGGAATTCGTTTAACGTCTTATCACAACCTTCATTTTCTGTTAAACTTAATGGAGCAGGTGAGACAAGCTATTCGTGAAGACCGTCTTGGCGATTTCCGCGAAGAGTTCTTTGAACAGTATGGCTTTAATAAACCGAATGCTAAAAACTTCTAATACATAATTTAAAAGGAGGAACAAAAGATGAATGCAGGTATGATGAATATCGTTATGATCGTTGCGATGTTTGCGATTTTCTATTTCTTATTAATTCGCCCGCAACAAAAACGTCAAAAAGCAGTTGCTCAAATGCAAAGTGAGTTAGCAAAAGGTGATGCTATCGTAACAATCGGTGGTTTACACGGTACAATCGAATCAGTAGATGAGACGAAAATTGTTATTAAATCTGGTGGTTCACACTTAACGTTCGATCGCAATGCGATTCGTGAAGTTGTGAAAAACTAATTTGGAAGGCCCTGCATGAAATATGCAGGGCCTTTTTTAGTTACTTTGCTTTGACATATTTACACCGAAAATACCACCGAGTGTACTCGCCCCCATTAATGCTAATTGATAAAGTAATTGTGAGTTCGATAAAGTTTGAGAAAAGCCTAAATAGTTAACTAGAAAAACGAGTATAGTGAACGTGAGACCTGTTGTGAGACCTACTAGCCAACCTTTTCCTTGAGCCTTTTTGCCGGCAGTAAATCCAGACATAAGCATAGATAAAAGAGCGAGTATAAAAATAGTAACGGTTAATGTCCCTTCGTTTATATTCGTAAACTTTAATAAAAGAGCCATAATCATACTAGTAATAGATGCGAGAATTAGTAGTGTAACAATACCGAAGCCAATTGCAGTTGATAATTTTTTCGTTCCATCCATTTATGCATTCCCCCTTTTTAATACAAGCATATTTTCCTTTTGTCTAAGTTAGACTAGTTTCTTTTTTATAGGGGAGTCTATACGTAAAAAAGGAGATGTAGAAATGGAATGGATATCAATAATTGGACGGACAATGCTTTTGTATATCATCATCTTAATTATTTTTCGTCTTATGGGTAAACGTGAGATAGGAGAGCTAAGTGTATTAGATTTAGTCGTATTTATTATGCTTGGAGAAATGGCTGTAGTGGCAATTGAAAATACCGATAAATCACTTTGGCATCAATTAGTTCCGATGACTTTTCTTATGTGCATCCAAATTATTTTGTCAGTCATTTCCCTAAAGTATCAACGCTTTCGGCATTTAATAGAAGGTGAGCCGGCTATTCTTGTAAACGCGGGAAAGATTGATGAAAAGAAGATGAGAAAGCAACGTTATAATATAGATGATTTAATGATGCAATTAAGGGAACAAGGAGTTGGAGATATTCGGGATGTAGAATATGCTATTTTGGAACCGTCTGGGAAGTTATCTGTCTTTCAAAAACAAAAAAATAAACAAGATACATTGCAGTTTACGCTTCCTCTTATTATTGATGGAGAAATTCAATCTAGTCATTTACAAATGATTGAACATACAGATGCATGGCTTATTGAGAAATTAAAAAACTTAGGTTATAACGATGTAACACAAATTTTATACTGTAGTTTTCAAAACGGAAAATTTTTTGTTGATGTAAAAGAAAATTAGAGACTTATTCTTTGAAAGAGTAAGAATGATTAGTGTAACTAATAATCAGTGGAGATTACCCCACTGATTAAAGTTTCACCTTATTTCAAAAATGAAAGTTTACGAATGATAGGGAGACGACTTAACTCTTCTTTTCGAATGAGTTTGAAAGTGAAGAGAAGTACGATATAAACAATTGTTGTTAAAGTGATTTCCCATAATGTTTGTATGCCAAGGGCATGAGAGAAAATAATATATTTATGAAGATAAAAACCGAAGGCGCCTGCGATACCGATGGCAAGTCCGCCGAAAATATAGTCTTTTGCGTAAATGGTAAATGTAATCTTTTTTAAAACAGTAGCGTAGTGAAGAAATGTTACTGTTACAATATTTGCTGCAATAGCGAGAGCAACCCCCATCATTTGAAATTCTGGCCTTGATGCTAGTACAAAAATAACGATTAATTTCACGATGGCTCCAATAAATGTATTCATCATTGCAGCTCTTGCTAAGTTTAAAGCTTGCAAAACAGAGGTAAGTGGACTTTGGAAATAATGAAATAAAAAGCAAGGCGCAAGAAGTTGAATGAATGCTGTTGCGCTGTCTGATCCATACATAAGAGTTAAAACAGGAGAAGCGAATACGTATAATATAACGACAGACCATCCGCCGGTAATTAATGAAATTCGAAGTGCTTGTTGTAAACGGTGCTCCACTAATTTATGTTGTCTTTTTGCCATTGCTTCACTAATAGAAGGGACGAGCGCTGTAGAGAGAGCGTATGTAATAAAGGCGGGTAGTGATAGAAGCGGGAATGCATAACCGTTTAATATACCGTATTGCTGGGTTGCAACAGAAGCAGCGACACCAGCGATTGCTAAGCTTTGCATAACGACAATAGGTTCAAAAAAATATGAAACGGAGCCGATTAAACGACTTCCTGTAGTTGGAAGGGCAATATCCATCAGAGAATAAAATGTCCCTTTGCTTTCCTTTACAGTAGTGAAAAATCCAGAGCGTATTGATAAATGTTTTTCTCGCTGAAATAACGTGAGTAAAAATAATAACGATGCAACTTCACCGAGAACAGCTGATAACATAGCGCCGGCTGCAGCGTATTCTATGCCGTAAGGTAAAAATAATTGAATGCATATAGCGATAATGGTAATGCGGACGACTTGTTCTAGAACTTGCGCATAAGCGCTAGGTTTCATGTTTTGTTTCCCTTGAAAATAACCACGCAAAACAGAAGAAACAGCAATAACAGGAACAACGGGCAAAATGGCCATTAATGGATAGTACGTTCTTTCGTCGGTTAATAATGTTTTTGCTAAAATAGGTGTGAGGAACATAATTCCGATTGTTAAAATGATACTAATAACGGATGTAACAGCTAGTGATACGGTTAATATTTTTTTAACTCTTTGTTTATCGTTCACAGCTTCCGCTTCTGCTACAAATTTTGCGATTGCGACAGGAAGACCAATTTGTGTCAATGTAATTGCTAAAATGAATGTAGGAACGGCCATCATATAAAGACCAACGCCTTCTTCTCCCAAAATACGTGCCATTACTATGCGGTTGATAAAGCCGAGTATTTTTGTAATAAAGCCGGCTATCATTAAAATAAATGCGCCTTTTAAAAAGCTTTGTCTCGTCATGTTCTTCTCCTACCTTCTCAAAATCAATGGAATGATTTACAATAATTTATATGCACGTACGAGACAAGAATGACAAGCATTTAAGAGAGTGAAATATGATAGTGCTCTTGAAAGTAGTTATTGCTGTCCATTAGAGCGGGAATAAAAGCGACTTTTCGTGCGAAATAAGAAGGAGATGTTATAGATGTTAGATAGAGAGGCTTTGGTAGAATCATACCGCGGACAGTTACAAGTCGTTTTAGAAAGTAAAGTAGAAGAGTTTCAAATGTTCGGCTACGACAGAGTGACAGATGATGACATTTGGAAGTTTCTTAAAGTGAAAAAGTGGAAGAAGATAGACAGCGATGTTAGATTGTATGAATTAGTTAATGACGTATTAACAGTAAGTGCTAATGAATATATGACATATTTAACTGTTGAAGCATATCAAGCGCCACTTTGGTCATTTGATGAATATGAAAATAAATAACCGACTGCAATTGGTTTGTTCTTCCTTTTGCAGTATAATGATAGGTATTGATAATCAGGAAATAATTATGTCTAAGATCATATATAAAGGAGGTAGTGAAGAGAGAAAACAAATAATGAAAGTGCAGGTATCGTGAAAACGTACCGGCACAGCTAGTGATGAGCTAGCAAAATTATAGAAAGGAAGTCTACTAACTAGACGTATGCACACGTGTAAAAGTGAATCGTAAGAGATTTATTTAAAGTGTTAGTAGCGGAAAGAGGGTACATATGGCAAAGCGTGGTACGAGAATTGCCGCCTTTTTCCTCATCGTTTTATTAATCGGTGGAGTAATTGGTGCGGCAGGAAAAGACATAGCAAAAGGAATTAGTCTAGGACTAGACCTTCGCGGTGGTTTTGAAATTCTGTATGAAGTAAAACCAGCCAAAAAAGGTGACAAAATCGATCGAGACGTACTTGTAAGTACAGTAGGTGCTCTTGAGAATCGTGTCAATGTTCTCGGTGTAAGTGAGCCGAACATTCAAATCGAAGGGCAAGATCGAATTCGTGTACAGCTTGCTGGTGTACAAGATCAGCAAAAAGCACGTGAAATGTTATCAACACAAGCGAAATTAACATTCCGTGATGTAGATGATAATCTTCTTATGGACGGAACGGATTTAAAAGGCGGCGGAGCGAAGCAAACATTTGATGAGCAAGGCCGTGCGAGCGTAGGTCTTACACTAAAGAGCGCTGAAAAATTCCGTGAAGTAACTGAAAAAATTTCAAAAATGCCACCACCAACGAATTTAATGGTAATTTGGCTTGATTTTGAAGAAGGAAAAGATTCGTACAAAGCAGAATCTGCAAAACCGAATCCGAAGTTCTTATCAGCAGCAACAGTAAACCAAGTATTTAACCAAGCTGAAGTATCTATCGTAGGTGGAAACTTCACAGTTGAAAGTGCGAAACAACTTTCATCTTTATTAAATGCAGGTGCACTTCCTGTTGATTTAAAAGAAATGTATTCAACATCTGTTGGAGCGAAATTTGGTCAACAAGCGTTAGAGCAAACGATTTTCGCTAGTGCGATTGGTATCGCTCTTATTTTCTTATTTATGCTTGTATTCTACCGTTTACCAGGACTTGTAGCGGTTATTATGTTAGGTTTATACATTTTCGTTACATTACTTGTCTTTAACTGGATGCATGCAGTTCTTACGTTGCCAGGTATTGCGGCGTTAGTGCTCGGAGTAGGTATCGCAGTTGATGCGAATATTATTACGTACGAGAGACTGAAAGAAGAGTTGAAAATTGGTAAGTCCATGATGTCGGCATTCCGCGCTGGTAATCATCGTTCATTAGCAACAATTCTAGATGCAAACGTTACAACTCTTGCAGCAGCTGGTGTGTTATTCGTTTATGGTAATAGCTCTGTAAAAGGATTCGCAACAAGTTTAATCGTAAGTATTTTAGTTGGTTTTATTACGAACGTCTTCGGTACTCGTTTCTTACTAGGTTTACTTGTAAAGAGCCGTTACTTTGATAAAAAACCAGGATATTTTGGTGTGAAACAAAAGGATATTATTCCATTAACAAAAGGGGTAGTACATCCGCCAACGAGATTTGATCGTATTAATTTCGTAAATATCGGTCATAAATTCCTTATCTTCTCGATTGTAGTTGTAATTGCGGGTGCAATTATCTTACCAATTTTCAAATTGAATCTTGGTATTGACTTTGCGAGTGGTACACGTATCGACTTGCAATCAAAACAAGCCGTTACTGTGTCTGATGTTCATAAAGATTTTAAAGAATTGAACATTGATGTGAAGGAAGAAAATATTGTACCGACTGGAGATGACAATAAAGGTTTCGCAGTTCGTACATTAGGTGTTTTATCAAAAGATGAAATTGCGAAAACAAAAACATTCTTCCACGATAAATATGGTACAGATCCAAACGTAAGTACAGTTTCACCGACAATTGGTAAAGAAATTGCACGAAATGCATTTATCGCAGTATTAATTGCTTCTGCGGTTATCATTTTATACGTAAGTATTCGTTTCCGATTTACGTATGCGTTATCTGCAGTGCTTGCATTATTACATGACGCATTCGTTATGATTGTTATGTTTAGTATTTTCCAACTAGAGGTAGACTTAACGTTTATCGCTGCAGTACTAACAATCATCGGTTATTCTATTAATGACTCGATTGTTACATTTGATAGAAACCGTGAATTATACAAACAGAAAAAACGAGTGCGCGATATAAAAGATCTAGAAGAAATCGTAAATGCAAGTATTCGCCAAACGCTTGGTCGCTCGATTAATACCGTATTAACAGTGTTATTCCCAGTAATTGCACTGCTTATCTTCGGTAGTGAGTCACTACGTAACTTCTCGTTTGCCTTACTTGTTGGATTAATTGTAGGTACGTACTCTTCTGTTTTCGTTGCCTCTCAAATTTGGTTAATGCTTGAAAACCGTCGTTTGAAAAAGGGAAAAAACAAGAAGAAGGTTGAGAAAGTAGAATCTGAACCGCAAGTATAGAAAAGATGATGTCTCTTTATGAGGCATCTCTTTTTTCGTTTGTGGATACAATAAGATAGCAACTTTTTAACAGAAAGAAGATGGAAGAAAGTGGTGGTGTTATCGCTGTTTTTGTTAAAATAAAAAGATAGGTTAAGAAAAGAAGGGATTTTAATTATGGAAAAAGATGAACGTTTTAAACAGGCCGAGTTTGGTGCTATTGTCGGGATCGTTGGTAATATTATATTAGCGATTGTAAAGGCAGTAATTGGTTATATTGGGAACAGTAAAGCGTTATTAGCGGATGCCGTGCATTCTGCATCAGATGTAATAGGTTCGCTAGCTGTACTTTTTGGACTGCGAGCGGCAAAGCAGCCACCTGATGAGGATCATCCGTATGGTCATGGTAAAGCGGAATCGATTTCAGCGATTATTGTTGCGGTATTATTATTTATTGTGGGACTTGAAATCGCGATTTCGTCTATAAAAGCTTTTTCGCAAGAACTAGAACCGCCGAAAGGAATTACGATATTTGCTGTTGTTCTTTCAATCGTCGTGAAAGAAGGAATGTTTCAATATAAATTCCGATTAGGGAAAAGAGTAAACAGTGATGCAATTATTGCAAATGCATATGAGCACCGTTCGGATGTATTTTCTTCAATTGCAGCTTTAATCGGTATTTGTGCAGCTATAATCGGTAGTAAGTTTGGTATAGACTGGCTCGTATATGCTGATCCGATTGCAGGATTAGTTGTTTCACTTCTTGTTGTAAAAATGGCATGGAGCATTGGAGCGGAAGCAATTCATGCAACGCTTGACCATGTTCTTCATGAGGAGGATGTTATTCCGCTTAGAGAGGCCGTTCTTCAAGTAGATGGTGTGAAAAAAATTGGTTCTTTATATGCACGGGAGCATGGTCATTATGTTATTGTCGATATTAAAGTGTCTGTAGATCCATACATTACCGTAGAAGAAGGACACCGTATTGGAAAACATGTGAAAGAAATACTTATGAAACAAGATAATGTACAAAATGTATTCGTACATATAAATCCGTATTCTCCAAATTAAACATCATTAACATTTTAGTATATAGATGTTGCATCGTAGTTTGCATTATATTGTCACCCCTTAATCTGTCTTGTATAATGAACAGGTTAAGGGGTGATTTCGTGTTACAACCGAAGACGCGTTGGAAAGAAAAAGAATATAATGACGAGCGAGTGAGTGAATTAGCAAGTAAATTACAGTTATCGCCACTTGTCGTTTCATTATTCCTCGGTAGAGGACTAGATACAGAAGATAAGATTTTAGATTTTTTAAATACAGAAAATCAAGAATTTCATGATCCATTTTTATTAGAAGGAATGGATAGAACGGTAGAACGTGTAAATAAGGCGATTCAAAATGGAGAGCAAATATTAATATTTGGTGATTACGATGCGGACGGAGTAAGTAGTACGACGGTTTTATATCTTGCTCTTCAAGAATTAGGTGCAGAAGTAGAATTTTACATTCCAAATCGTTTTACAGAAGGGTATGGACCGAACGAAGAAGCATTTCGTTGGGCGCATAGTGCAGGTTTCTCACTGATTATTACTGTCGACACTGGCATCGCAGCAGTACATGAAGCGAATGTAGCGAAAGAGCTTGGAATAGATCTAATTATTACAGATCACCATGAGCCACCGCCAGAATTGCCAGAAGCGCTTGCGATTATACATCCGAAATTAGAAGGTGGCGTATATCCGTTTCACTATTTAGCTGGTGTAGGTGTTGCGTTTAAAGTTGCGCATGCACTATTAGGCCGTGTACCAGAACATTTATTAGAGATTGCAGTAATCGGTACAGTAGCCGATTTAGTATCACTTCATGGTGAAAATAGGTTGCTAGTGAAACGCGGTTTAAAACATATGCGTATGACGAGAAATATTGGTTTGAAGGCATTGTTTAAAGTTGCTAACGTTTCGCAAAGTGAAATTACAGAAGAGAGTATTGGCTTCTCAATTGCACCTCGTATTAATGCGGTTGGGCGTTTAGAAGATGCTGCGCCGGCTGTACACCTTTTATTATCAGATGATCCAGAGGAAGCGAAAGAGTTGGCCGAAGAAATTGATGAGCTGAACAAACTGCGAAAAGATATTGTAAAGCAAATTACAGAAGAAGCTATCGCTGAAGTTGAAAATAACTTCCCGCCAGAAGAAAACAAAGTATTAGTACTTGCAAAAGAAGGCTGGAACCCAGGGGTAATTGGAATTGTTGCTTCTAAATTAGTTGAACGTTTTTATCGTCCGACGATTGTATTAAGCATCGATCCTATAAAAGAAACAGCAAAAGGCTCAGCACGTAGTATTGCAGGATTTGATTTGTTTGCAAACTTATCAGATTGTAGAGAGTTATTGCCACACTTCGGAGGGCATCCGATGGCAGCGGGAATGACGCTACATATGAATGATGTAGATGAATTACGTCGCCGATTAAATGAACAAGCAGATGCGATTTTAACAGAAGAAGATTTTATTCCAATTACAGCAGTTGATGTTTTTTGCAAAGTAGAGGATGTAACGCTAGCGGCAATTGAAGATATGCAAAAACTAGCCCCGTTTGGTATTGGAAATCCGAAACCACGTATTGCAGTAAAAGATGCAGAGTTAGAAAGCATTCGCGCAATCGGATCAGATGGTTCTCATTTAAAAATGGCTCTTCGTGATGGACAAGCAACACTGGATACAATTGGATTTGGTTTTGGTGCATATGCGAAAGAAATCTCTCCAGTTGCAAAAGTATCTGTAATAGGAGAAGCATCCATCAATGAATGGAATAATTTTAAGAAGCCACAACTAATGGTACAAGATATTGCTGTAGAGGCGTGGCAATTATTTGATTGGCGTAGTATGCGTAATGCAGAAGCAAATTTAGCAGAACTTCCGAAAGAAAAAATAACAATGGTGTATTTTTCTGAAGAGGTATTGAATAAATTTTCTTTAGAGAGCTATAAAGAAAAGCTCATGCATGCTTCAGAAGTAACGCATTTAGATGATCAATATATCGTGTTACTTGATTTACCAAAAGGAACCGATGAATTACGTGAGTTATTTAAGGCAGGATTCCCAGCGCGAATTTATACGCTATTTTATCAAGAGAATAACCACTTATTTAGTACAGTTCCGACGAGAGAACACTTTAAATGGTACTATTCTTTCTTAAGCCAAAAAACACCATTTTCTTTAAGACAATATGGAGAACAACTATGTCGTCATAAAGGTTGGTCAAAAGATACAGTAAATTTTATGACACAGGTGTTTTTTGAGTTAGAATTTGTTACAATAAAAGATGGCGTCATTTTTATGGCAGACAAAAAACAAAAGCGTGATTTAATTGAATCGAACACATATCGTGAGAAAATGAACCACTTACAATTAGAAAAAGAATTGGTTTATAGCACATATCAGCAACTATATACATGGTTTGAAACGATTCGTAATCATAAAGAAGTAGAACAGTTAGGGTAAAGGATTTGTATTTACAAACCTTTTAGATCTGAGGAGGATTCAGAAATATGGATTTCAAGCAACATATCGCAATTGTACCGGATTATCCGAAAGAAGGTATTGTGTTTAAAGACATTACACCTTTAATGAATGACGGTAAAGCATACAAAGCAGCAACAGATGCAATCGTTGAATACGCAAAAGAAAGAGATATCGATGTTGTAGTAGGACCAGAAGCTCGTGGTTTCATTATCGGTTGCCCAGTTTCTTATGCGTTAGAAGTAGGATTTGCGCCAGTTCGTAAATTAGGAAAATTACCACGTGAAGTAATTACAGTTGACTACGGTAAAGAATATGGTAAAGATGTTTTAACAATCCATAAAGATGCAATTAAGCCAGGTCAACGCGTATTAATTACAGATGACCTATTAGCTACAGGTGGAACTATTGAAGCGACAATTAAGCTAGTTGAAGAACTTGGCGGAGTTGTAGCAGGGATTGCATTCTTAGTAGAGCTTACTTACTTAGATGGTCGTAAAATGTTAGATGGTTACGATGTATTAGTATTAGAAAAATACTAATCACTATATAGGTAAAAATACGGTGATAAAAAGTACCCGTGAATCTCTTGGAGAGGAGCGGGTACTTTTGTATAATTGAACAAAAAATCATGGTGAAATGTCAGTAAAATCTTTTCCTTTTCACAATTCACAATCATTGGGTTATAATGATAGAATATAATTTATTCTATTAAATAAAGATAAAGTCAATTTTCAATAAAAGGTGATTCGATGGCAAATGAGCAGGTACTAACAGCTGAACAGGTACTCGAGAAAGCAAGTCAATATTTAGTGGATGAAGATATTGAGCTAGTAGCACGTGCCTATGAATATGCACGCGATGCGCATAGCGAACAATACAGAAAATCGGGTGAACCGTATATTATTCATCCAATTCAAGTTGCAGGTATTTTAGTTGATTTACACATGGATCCAGCTACGGTATCAGCAGGTTTCTTACATGATGTAGTGGAAGATACAGAGATTACGTTAGAAGATATTGAACGGGAATTTAACAAAGAAATTGCTATGCTTGTTGATGGTGTTACGAAGCTTGGGAAGATCAAATATAAATCTCACGAACAACAACAAGCAGAAAACCATCGCAAAATGTTTATTGCAATGGCTCAAGATATTCGAGTTATTTTAATTAAACTAGCTGATCGTCTTCATAACATGCGTACATTGAAACATTTGCCTCAAGAGAAGCAGCGTCGCATAGCGAATGAAACGCTAGAAATCTTTGCACCTTTAGCACATAGACTCGGAATTAGTACTATTAAATGGGAGCTAGAGGATACGTCACTTCGCTATTTAAATCCACAACAATATTATCGTATTGTAAATTTAATGAAGCGTAAACGTGCAGAACGTGAAGAATACTTAGACGAAGTAATGACTGGTATTCGTGAGAAATTAAAAGAAGTTGCAATTCAACCTGAGATCTCTGGAAGACCGAAACATATTTACAGTATTTATCGTAAAATGGCACTGCAAAATAAACAGTTCAATGAAATTTACGATTTATTAGCTGTACGTGTTGTTGTAAATAGTATCAAAGATTGTTATGCAGTGCTTGGAATTATTCATACGTGCTGGAAGCCGATGCCAGGTCGTTTTAAAGATTATATTGCAATGCCAAAAGCAAATCTATATCAATCTCTTCATACGACTGTAATTGGACCGAAAGGTGATCCACTTGAAGTGCAAATTCGTACGAAAGAAATGCACGAAATTGCAGAATTCGGGATCGCGGCACACTGGGCATACAAAGAAGGAAAAACAGCAGAAACAACAGGTACATTAGAGAAGAAACTCACGTGGTTCCGTCAAATATTAGAATGGCAAAATGAAGCTTCTAATGCAGAAGAATTTATGGAGTCATTAAAAATTGATTTATTCTCTGACATGGTATTCGTCTTTACACCGAAAGGCGATGTAATGGAATTACCACTTGGATCGGTTCCAATTGATTTCGCGTATCGTGTCCATTCGGAAATTGGGAATAAAACAATTGGTGCAAAAGTAAACGGGAAAATGGTAACGCTGGATTATAAATTAAAAACCGGCGATATCATTGAAATTTTAACGTCGAAACATTCATATGGCCCAAGTCAAGATTGGGTAAAACTTGCTCAAACATCTCATGCGAAAAATAAAATTCGTCAATTCTTTAAGAAACAACGTAGAGACGAAAATATTGAAAAAGGCCGTGAACTTGTTGAAAAGGAAGTACGTGGTCTAGAGTATGAGATGAAAGAAGTATTAGCGCCTGATAACTTAAAACGCGTCGCTGAGAAATTTAACTTTGCAAATGAAGAAGATATGTTTGCAGCAGTTGGATATAGCGGAATTACAGCTTCGCAAATTGTTACGCGACTAACGGACAAGTTCCGCAAGCAACGCGAAGAAGAAGAAATTGTTGAAGTTAAAGAAGTTCGTAAACCGATGAAAATTCGAAAATGGGATTCTGGTGTAAAGGTAAGCGGTGCTGATAATTTATTAATCCGTTTATCGAAATGCTGTAACCCAGTTCCGGGTGATGATATCGTTGGGTATATTACGAAAGGCCGAGGTGTATCGATTCACCGCCGTGATTGTGTAAATGTTCATACAGAAGAAGCGATAGAACGTTTATTAGAAGTTGAGTGGGAAGGTAGCCCTGAAAAAGAAATAGAGTATAACGTTGATATTGAAATTTCAGGTTACGATCGCCGCGGTTTATTAAATGAAGTACTGCAAGCTGTTACAGAGACGAAAACATACATTTCAGCTGTTTCTGGTAGAAGTGACCGTAATAAGATGGCAACAATTAATATGTCAATCTCGATTCGTAACTTACAACACTTGAAAAAAGTAGTAGAACGCATTAAACGCGTTCCAGAAATTTATGCAGTACGACGCATGATGCATTAATAGGGAGTGTAGAAAGATGAGAGTTGTTTTACAACGATCAAAGAAAGCGTCTGTCACAGTAGACGGTGAGATCGTAGGACAAATTCCGTTCGGTTTAACATTACTAGTTGGCATTACGCACGAAGATACAGAAAAAGATGCAACTTACATTGCGGAAAAAATTGCAAACTTACGTATTTTTGAAGATGAGAGCGGAAAGATGAATCATTCTGTACTTGATGTAGAAGGACAAGTTCTATCTATTTCGCAATTCACATTATACGGAGATTGCCGCAAGGGAAGACGTCCAAACTTTATGGATGCTGCGAAACCTGATTATGCAGAGCGTTTATACGATTTCTTTAATGAAGAAGTTCGTAAACAAGGATTACATGTGGAAACAGGGAAGTTCGGAGCAATGATGGATGTTTCTTTAATCAATGATGGTCCGGTGACCTTAATTGTAGAAAGTAAATAGTGTTGATAAAAAAGAGAGGGTTATATAATCCTCTCTTTTTTATACATTGTTGTATGTTTTGTTCATTTATTTGGAATTAATAGCAGTTTTGGTTATGTATAACTCTTTCATCAATATGGAACAATAAAAAGTAAAACATCCATATTGAATGTGAGGGATATACGTATGCGTATGAATGAAAAAGGGCATTCTGTTACAAATGGTGCAAATCAACTATTTAACGTGAATTTTCATGATTTTATTTCAAAAGAGCAAAACAATACTTCAATGGAGCTTGCTTCCGAGTTTGGGATTTCTCTTCAAGATGTAAAGCGTTTAAAGAAGCAGATTGAACGTTCTTAGAGCACTTGACAATCCTACTTAACAAACGTATAGTAATTTTATATTTACATATGAATATAACCGTTGATAGAGAAGAGTAAATGAGACACACATGGAAAGAGAAGGAATGTCTTAGGCTGAAAACATTTCTACATGATGACTGATTGAATGACACTCTAGAGGTTTCAACTTGAACGGCATATACGCTTAGTAGGGATGAACGCATATTTAAGCGTTATTAAAAAAGTGGAAGCATACGTGCTTCAATTAGGGTGGCACCACGGGTATAATACTCTCGTCCCTACTGTTCAAACAGTAGAGGCGGGAGTTTTTTTATTTTTATTAAGATTAAAACAATTTGAGGAGGAACTGAATATGTCTATTCAAATCCCACGCGGAACGCAAGATATTCTTCCAGGCACTGTTGAGTTATGGCAGTATATCGAAGGGCAAGCACGCGAAATTTGCCGTCGTTACAATTATAAAGAAATTCGTACACCAATTTTTGAGCACACTGAGCTATTTTTACGCGGTGTTGGTGATACGACAGATATCGTACAAAAAGAAATGTACTCATTCCAAGATCGTGGAGAGCGTAGCTTAACATTACGTCCAGAAGGTACTGCACCTGTTGTACGTTCTTACGTTGAAAATAAAATGTTTGGTGATGCAACACAACCAACGAAATTATACTATATCGGTCAAATGTTCCGTTATGAAAGACCACAAGCAGGTCGCTATCGTCAATTCGTACAATTCGGTATCGAAGCAATCGGCAGTAATGACCCTGCAATTGATGCAGAAGTAATTGCACTTGCTGTTGAATTTTACCGCGGCATGGGCTTAAAAAATATTAAAGTTGTATTAAACAGTTTAGGTGACGCAGCGAGCCGTCAAGCACACCGTGATGCATTAATCGCACACTTTGAGCCACGTATCGGCGAATTCTGTTCTGACTGTCAATCTCGCTTAGAAAAGAATCCACTTCGAATTTTAGACTGTAAGAAGGACCGTAACCATGAATTAATGGGAACAGCACCATCTATTACAGAATACTTAAACGAAGATTCAGCAATATACTACGACAAAGTTCAAGAACTATTAACGATGATGGATGTTCCGTTTGAAAAAGATCCGAACTTAGTGCGTGGTTTAGACTACTACCAACACACTGTTTTTGAAATTATGAGTGAGGCAGAAGGTTTCGGTGCGATCACTACATTAAGCGGTGGTGGCCGTTATAACGGACTTGTACAAGAAATCGGTGGACCAGAAATGCCAGGTATCGGTTTTGCAATGAGTATTGAACGTTTAATTATGGCGCTAAAAGCTGAAAACATTGAATTACCACTTGAACATAGCATTGATTGTTACGTTGTGGCGCTTGGCGAAAAAGCGAAAGACCATGCTGCAAAAGTTGCGTTCGATCTTCGTAAAGCTGGATTGTCAGTTGAAAAAGATTATTTAGATCGCAAAATGAAAGCACAATTTAAATCAGCAGATCGTCTAAAGGCGAAATTTGTAGCTGTATTAGGAGAAGATGAGCTAGATAAAGGCATCATTAACTTAAAAGATATGGCAACAGGTGAACAAGAAGAAGTAGCGTTAGATGTATTTGCTTCATACGTAGCAGAGAAATTAATATAGGGGGAACTTACAGTGGCTGAAAGAACACATGCATGTGGAAAAGTAACAGTAGAAGCTGTTGGACAAACAGTTCAATTAAAAGGTTGGGTACAAAAACGCCGTGACTTAGGTGGATTAATCTTTATCGATTTACGTGACCGTACAGGTATCGTACAAGTTGTATTTAACCCAGAAACATCAAAAGAAGCGTTAGAAGTAGCAGAAACAATTCGTAGCGAGTACGTATTACACGTAGAAGGTACAGTTGTTGAACGTGGTGAAGGCGCAATTAATGACAATATGGCAACTGGTCGTATTGAAGTACAAGCAACGAAAGTAAATGTACTAAATGCAGCGAAAACAACGCCAATCATCATTGCTGATGATACAGATGCATCAGAAGATGTGCGTTTAAAATATCGTTATTTAGACTTACGTCGCCCAGTAATGTTTAACACATTCAAAATGCGTCATGACGTAACGAAAACAATTCGTAACTTCTTAGACACAGAAGAGTTCTTAGAAGTAGAAACACCAATTTTAACGAAAAGCACGCCAGAAGGAGCTCGTGACTATTTAGTACCAAGTCGTGTGCATGATGGTGAATTCTATGCACTACCACAGTCACCACAGTTATTTAAACAGCTTCTTATGGTCGGCGGATTTGAGCGTTACTATCAAGTAGCACGTTGTTTCCGTGATGAAGATTTACGTGCGGATCGTCAACCGGAATTCACGCAAATCGATATCGAAGCTTCATTCTTAACACAAGATGAAATTTTAGATATGATGGAGCGTATGATGACGAAAGTTATGAAGGATGCAAAAGGTGTAGAAGTTAGTGCACCATTCCCTCGTATGAAATATGCTGATGCAATGGCTCGCTACGGTTCTGATAAGCCAGATACACGCTTTGAAATGGAACTAACAGACTTATCTGAGTTTGCAGCAGGTTGTGGCTTTAAAGTGTTTACAAGTGCTGTAGAAAGCGGCGGACAAGTAAAAGCAATCAATGCAAAAGGTGCTGCAAGTAAATATTCTCGTAAAGACATCGATGCATTAACTGAATTCGTGAAAGTATACGGTGCAAAAGGTTTAGCTTGGCTTAAAGTTGAAGAAGACGGTTTAAAAGGACCGATTGCAAAATTCTTCGGTGAAGAAGATGCAAATGTGTTAATGAGCACATTAGAGGCTACTGCTGGCGACTTATTACTATTCGTAGCAGATAAGAAGAGCGTTGTTGCAGATAGCTTAGGTGCACTTCGCTTACGTCTAGGTAAAGAGCTTGAGTTAATTGACGAAAGTAAATATAATTTCCTATGGGTAACGGATTGGCCACTTCTTGAGTACGATGAAGATGCAGATCGTTACTTCGCAGCTCACCACCCATTCACAATGCCATTCCGTGAAGACGTTGAGTTACTAGAAACAGCACCAGAAAAAGCACGTGCACAAGCATATGACCTTGTATTAAACGGTTATGAGCTTGGTGGTGGATCACTTCGTATTTACGAGCGTGACGTACAAGAAAAAATGTTCAAAGCACTTGGATTCTCACAAGAAGAAGCGCAAGAGCAATTCGGGTTCTTATTAGAAGCATTCGAATACGGTACACCACCACACGGCGGAATCGCATTAGGTTTAGATCGTCTTGTTATGTTACTTGCAGGCCGTACGAATCTTCGTGATACAATTGCATTCCCAAAAACAGCAAGCGCAAGCTGCTTATTAACAGAAGCTCCAAGCCCAGTTGCAGAAGCACAGCTTGAAGAGTTAAACTTAAAATTAAGCTTAAAAGAAGAGAAGTAAGAATAGGGTCTAGATGGTTATACTATAACCGTCTAGACTTTTTTTGAGAGGTTGTTTAAAAAGTCCGGTTTAGATAACTGTCGCATCTCATCGTTGCTTCGCCAGTCCGGTGCTCGAGTAGTATTTTTCTACACTGCGCTCCTCCTGGCTTCAGCGCCTCGATCTGCTTGGTTCTCTAAATCCTCCTTTTTAAACGTGTATTTAGGAAGAAATGAAATTCTGGTCTATGTTTTCATTTTCGAAATATGTATTTTTAGGAATTCTATAACTTTTTCTATACAAATAGTCGGAAAAACGCTAGAATACATGGTAGACCATTTTTGTAATAGGAGTGTAGAGCTGAATGTTACATCAATTTTCACGTAATGAATTAGCCTTCGGTAAAGAAGGACTTGAAATATTAAAAAATAGTACAGTCGGTATTTTAGGAATTGGCGGCGTAGGCTCTTTTGCAGCTGAAGCGTTAGCACGTTCTGGCGTTGGACGTCTTGTATTAGTTGATAAAGACGTTGTAGATATTACAAACGTAAACCGTCAAATTCACGCTTTAGTATCTACTGTAGGACGTTCAAAAGTAGAATTAATGAAAGAGCGTATCGCAGACATTAACCCAGAGTGTGAAGTAATTGGACTTGAAATGTTTTATACAGATGAAACATATGAAGAGTTCTTTAAGCACGGTTTGGATTTCGTAGTGGATGCATCTGATACGATTACGTTCAAAATTCATTTAATTAAACAATGTTTACGTCGTAAAATTAAAATTATCTCCAGTATGGGTGCAGCAAATAAAATGGACCCAACTCGTTTCCGTATTGCGGACATTTCTAAAACACACACAGATCCGATTGCGAAAGTAATTCGTACGAAGCTTCGTAAAGAGGGTATTAAAAAAGGTGTAAAAGTTGTCTTCTCTGACGAAAACCCAATCGTAATTCGTGAAGAAGTACGTAAAGAAATCGTACCAGACGAAAATGCAAAAATTCGTAAAGCGAAATTACCGCCTTCATCAAATGCATTCGTACCATCTGTGGCAGGCTTAATTATGGCAAGTCACGTTGTACGTGAACGTATTAAAAATGTAGAAGTGAAACGTGTAGGGCAAGAATAAAAGAAAAGCATATATCCATTTTGGATATATGCTTTTTTATATGTATTAAAGAAATATGGATATTTGCATTACTACTAGTTCAAATGTAAGTAACGCTAGTAAGTAATGATCATATTTATCTGATGTATAGGCGGACGTCTTTTTTAAACTGTTAATGGTGAAAAGAGCCAAAGTTAGGACGAGAACACCGAGTGTTATTTTGAAGACTATTAAAGAAATAGCAACCATCCCCCTTTAAAGGTATATGTTTATAATAACATTTTAGTAAAAAATATCTAATCCGTTTTAGGAGTTTCCTTGTATGACAAGGAGGAATGTTATTGTCAATCTTTGTCGTTAAATCGATATCCTTTATTGAATCGTTGATATATTGCAAGTTGTGATAGATATATTCGAAAAATCGTTGATATATTGCAAGTTACGATAGATATATTCGAAAAATCGTTGATATATTGCAAGTTACGATAGATATATTCGAAAAATCGTTGGGATAATTTCATTTACCGACATGTATATATATGATTTACCGAAAACAAACAAGGATGTCACTCAGTTAAAAAAGTGACATCCCTGTTTTTAATTCTCAGCAGAATAAATAATATCTAAATTCCCGTTTTGATCGGTTTTGAAAATCGGGGCAATTTGCTCTTCTTGCTCTTCGACTGAAACAAGTTTTCGAGCACGATCCATAATTCGAACAAGCATCGCGTAATCTTCTTCGATTGCTTGTTGTTTTTTTGTGAGTACCGCTAATTTCGTTTCAAGTTCATGATTCGTTTTTTGCAGAGAAGTGAGCTGAGCTTGTAATACATCATTTTCAGTTTGCAACTTTGCGAGTGAAGGGTTATTATGCTCCAAGTTTTGCAAAAATGAGATGACATTTTGCATCGTAAGTTCTTGTTTACTTGGCATAATATCTTCAGAAAACTCAGCATCGATTACGAGTTGTTTCGTTTTCGTGAACTGATTTTTTTCTATTTTAGCTTCAGAGCGCTTTAATTCTTTACGTTGTTTCTTCGCAAGCTGCACAGCATCTTCGTAATTCGGTCTTACTTCAGCATTCCATCTAAAGCCGCAAGCTGCTGAAGTCCGGTTCAACGTATCGCCGACTTCATCAAATGCTTTTATTTGTGTACTTCCGCTGCGAATATGTCGTAAAACAGTTTCTGCTAAAAGGAGATCATCTTCTTTTGTCCATGCATCTTGACGTGTTTTCATAAGCGAAGCCTCCATAATGGTGACGTTTTCGTTTATGTTACCCTTTATTTTTCGTCTTATTCGAAGTTTGTAATCTTTCATAAACAGTAGAAAGTGCTTGCTCAAATTTCCCTGTCGTTTTCGGTTTATAATATTGCTTGTTTTTTATTTTATCAGGTAAGTATTGTTGCCTTACCCAGCCGTTTGGATGGTCGTGTGGATATAAATATCCAATGCCTCTTCCAAGTGATTCTGCGCCTTTGTAATGACTATCTTTTAAATGGCTTGGAATGTCACCTGTTTGACCGTTGCGTAAATCGTGTAATGCAGCATCAAGTGCTTTATAAGCTGAATTTGATTTTGGTGATAAGCATAGCTCGATAACGGCATTTGCAAGTGGGATGCGTGCTTCTGGGAATCCAACTCGTTCAGCTGATTCAATTGCAGCTAGTGTACGTGGTCCAGCTTGTGGGCTAGCAAGTCCAATATCTTCATAAGCCATAATAAGAAGGCGTCTGCCAATACTTTGTAAATCACCTGCTTCAATAAGGCGTGCTAAATAATGGAGCGCTGCATTTACATCACTTCCGCGCACTGATTTTTGAAATGCTGATAATACGTCATAATGAGCATCGCCGCCTTTGTCGTGAACGAAGCTCTTCTTTTGTAAGCATTCTTCTGCAATCTTGAGTGTGATTTCAGCCGCTTGATCGTCTGTAGTAAAGCTAGATAATACAGCAAGCTCAAGTGCGTTATAAGCAGAACGCATATCACCACCAGAGGCGTTTGCAAAGTGATGTAGTGCTTCATCTGTTACCGTTACAGCATATTCTCCAAGGCCTTTTTCTTTATCTTCTAAAGCTCTTTTTAACCCAATTAAAATATCATCTTCTGTTAGTGCGTGTAATTCGAAAATTTGACACCTGCTTCGAATAGCGGAGTTTATTGCATGGAATGGATTACTTGTCGTTGCACCAATTAAAGTAAGAAGTCCGCTTTCTAAGTGAGGTAATAGAAAGTCTTGCTTTGCTTTATCTAGACGGTGAACTTCATCTAAAATTAAAACGAGGTGTCGATGCATCTTCGCTTCTTGTACGACAACTTCCATATCTTTTTTATTGTGAGTAACAGCATTCAATAGACGAAACGGGGTACCGGTACTTCCAGCAATTGCACTGGCAATGGATGTTTTTCCTGTACCTGGAGGACCGTATAAAATCATAGATTGAAAATGATTGGCTTGGACCATTCGCCATAAAATCTTTCCTTCACCAACTAAATGTTGTTGCCCAATAATTTCTTGAATATTTGTAGGGCGCATTCGATGTGCGAGTGGTTGTTTCATTTGGACCGTCTCCCTTAATATATAATCTCGTTCTATCGTATCATTTTTTTCTACGAAATTTGAAATAGGATGCTGTTTTATGGGAAAAATAAAGGGTAATATTTTCATTTTTCTTTCAATTGTAATAATTCCCGAGTTTTTCAATGTGATTTTATGTTATCATTTTGATACACAAGTTGAAATTTCTTATAATACTATATTATGCTATAATTTCATAGGATTTTAAATTGTGTTCTTTTTATAAATAAGATATAACCAATAGAAGTGAAAATTTGAAAAGAGGTGCAAAATAGATGAAAATTTCAACGAAAGGCCGCTATGGCTTAACAATTATGATTGATCTTGCAAAAAAGTTTGGTGAAGGTCCGATTTCATTAAAATCAATTGCGCAGGCACATGACTTATCGGAACATTACTTAGAGCAATTAATTTCACCACTTCGTAACGCGCGTCTAGTAAAGAGTACGCGGGGAGCATATGGCGGATATGTACTATCAGATCAGCCGGCTAACATTACAGCTGGAGATGTAATCCGTGTATTAGAGGGTCCGATTAGTGTTGTAGAAATGATAGAAGAAGAAGAACCAGCACAACGCCAATTATGGATGCGTGTTCGTGATGCGGTGCAAGAAGTGTTAGATAGTACAACGTTAGAAGATTTAGTACGTTATGAGGAAGAAAATCACGGGGGCTATATGTTTTACATTTAATTCCTTGTGAAACGATTTGGAAAGAAGGAGATTTAATGGAACGCATTTACTTAGATCATGCTGCGACATCTCCGACTCACCCAGAAGTGGTCGAAAAGATGATTCCATATATGACAGAAATATTCGGGAACCCGTCTAGTATTCACTTTTATGGACGTCAAACTCGTCACACAGTAGATGAGGCGAGAAGAGTGTGTGCACGTAGCATTCATGCGAATCCGAATGAAATTATATTTACGAGCGGTGGTACAGAAGCTGATAATTTAGCGCTTATCGGTGTAGCACGTGCGAACCGTCATAAAGGTAACCACATTATAACGACGCAAATTGAACATCATGCGATTTTGCATACGTGCGAATTGTTAGAGCGTGAAGGGTTTGAAGTGACATATTTACCTGTCGATGAAACAGGGCGCATTCAAGTTTCTGACATACAAAAGGCATTAACAGAAGAGACGATTCTTGTATCTGTTATGTTTGGGAATAATGAAGTAGGAACGATGCAACCGATTGTGGAAATAGGAAAGCTGTTAAAAGAGCATCAAGCGTATTTCCATACAGATGCGGTACAAGCTTACGGTTTAGTAGAAATTAATGTGAAAGAGTTTGGTATTGATTTATTATCAATTTCAGCTCATAAAATTAACGGGCCAAAAGGTGTAGGTTTCTTATACGCTGGTGCAAATGTGAAATTTGAACCGTTATTAATAGGCGGAGAGCAAGAAAGAAAACGCCGTGCTGGTACGGAAAATGTGCCTAGTATTGCTGGGCTTCAGTATGCAATTCTTATAGCTGAAAAAACTCGTGAGCAAAAAAATGCCCAATATGAAGAGTTTAAAGATATAATGGTATCTGTCTTCAAAAATGAAGGCATTACTTTCGAGGTAAACGGAAACTTAGAACATCGCTTACCGCATGTACTTAATGTAAGTTTTACAGGAATGAACATTGAACCGTTTCTTGTGAACTTAGACTTAGCTGGTATTGCAGTATCAAGTGGTTCTGCTTGTACAGCTGGTTCGATTGATCCATCACATGTATTAGTAGCGATGTTTGGAAAAGACTCCGATCAAATACGTTCATCCGTACGCTTTAGTTTTGGACTTGGAAATACGAAAGAGCAAATTGAAAAAGCGGCGTACGAAACAGTGAAAATCGTGAAGCGATTAACACAAAATTAGTATGGGAGGTGACATGATGAACAAACTACCTCACGAAACACGCGTTGTCATCGGAATGTCCGGTGGCGTCGATTCATCTGTAGCAGCACTTTTATTAAAAGAGCAAGGTTATGATGTAATCGGAATTTTTATGAAAAACTGGGATGATACAGATGAGAATGGTGTCTGCACAGCAACAGAAGATTACAATGATGTAATTGAAGTGTGTAACCAAATTGGTATTCCGTATTATGCAGTAAACTTTGAAAAACAATACTGGGATAAAGTATTTACGTACTTCTTAGATGAGTACCGAGCTGGTCGCACACCAAACCCAGATGTAATGTGTAATAAAGAAATTAAATTTAAAGCATTTTTAGAGCATGCAATTGCGCTTGGTGCGGATTATGTGGCAACAGGCCATTATGCACGCGTTGCTTATATGGACGGCGAATATAAAATGCTTCGCGGTGTTGATGACAATAAAGATCAAACATATTTCTTAAATCAATTAAGCCAAGAGCAATTATCAAAAACAATGTTCCCGTTAGGTGAATTAAAGAAACCGCAAATTCGTGAAATGGCGAAAGAAGCTGGCTTAGCGACAGCGGCGAAAAAAGATAGTACAGGTATTTGCTTCATTGGTGAGCGTAACTTTAAAGATTTCTTAAGTAACTACTTACCGGCACAACCAGGTGTAATGCAAACATTATCTGGTGAAGTGAAAGGGAAGCATGACGGTTTAATGTATTATACAATTGGACAACGTCATGGCCTTGGAATTGGTGGTAATGGTGATCCATGGTTTGCTGTTGGGAAAAATCTAAAAGAAAACATTTTATATGTTGATCAAGGATTCCATAACGAACTTCTATATGGTGATGAAGTTATTGCTACGAATGTAGGATGGGTAAGTAACAAAGAAAAAGAAACAGAATTTAAGTGCACGGCGAAATTCCGTTATCGTCAAGAAGACAATAAAGTAACGGTTCAAATCGTTGATGAAAATACAGTTCGTATTCTTTGTGATGAGCCAATTCGTGCAATTACACCAGGACAAGCAGTCGTTTTCTATGATGGAGATGAGTGCTTAGGCGGTGCTACAATTGATGAAGTATACCGTAGTGGTAAGAAATTGGATTATTTAGGATAAATGAGAAGCCTCTGCCGATTAGCGGTTAGAGGTTTCTTTTACATAAAGCGAATTTTCGTTCGCTTGGAAAATACATTCTTTGTTATAATTTGTTGTAGAGGTGAAGGACATGTCAAACAAACTTGAAACAGGTATTCAATATATGCAAGAAGGAAACTGGGAAGAAGCAGCTAAAAATTTTACAGAAGCAATCGAAGAAAATCCGAAAGATGCGCTTGGGTACATTAATTTTGCAAATTTATTAGACGTATTAGGTGATAGCGAGCGAGCGATTTTATTTTATAAACGTGCACTAGAGTTAGATGATAAATCTGCAGCAGCCTATTATGGTTTAGGAAATGTATATTATGGCCAAGAGCAATTTACTGAAGCGAAAGCTGTATTTGAACAAGCAATGCAAGCTGGATTACAATCAGCTGATGTAACATTTATGTTAGGTATCACACATGTACAGCTTGGAAATGATCGTCTTGCACTACCATTCTTACAAAGAGCAACAGAATTAGATGAAAACGATGTAGAAGCTGTATTCCAGTGCGGACTTTGCTTCGCGCGATTAGAACACGTTCAAGAGGCGAAACCTTATTTTGAAAAGGTATTAGAAATGGATGAGGAGCATGCAGATGCGTATTACAATTTAGGTGTTGCGTACGTATTTGAGGAAAATAATGAGAAGGCTCTCGCTTTATTTAAGAAAGCAACTGAAATTCAGCCAGATCACTTTTTAGCGGGTAATGGCGTTCGTTTATTAGAGCAAGAAGCTGAATAAGATAAAAATATAGTTTAATGGGTAGTTATCCCTCATCTAAAAAGGTGGGGGATGTACTGCTCATTAAAGTGAAAATACCGGAAAGGAGAGGAAAAATGGGAAATCAACATGCAATGGATTTGTTTGAGGAAGAGAAAAAGTTTATAAAAGCGCAAGTTCTTCATACCATTTTCCACAACGAAGAAAACCTCTATTCCGTTGTCAGTATGAAAGTCATTGAAACGAATGAAACGTATGACGAAAAGAAAGTAATGATAAACGGTCATTTTCCCCGCATGCATGAAGATGAAGTGTTTACATTGACAGGTCATTTTAAGGACCATCCAAAGTATGGAAAACAATATATGGTTGAAACATTTAAAAAAGAATTGCCGCAAACAAAAGCAGGTATGGTGCAATATTTAGCGAGTGATTTATTTAAAGGGATAGGAAAGCGTACAGCTGAAAAAATTGTGGACCATCTCGGAGAACATGCTATTTCTAAAATTATGGATGACCCTGAGGCATTAAATGGTGTCGTTAATAAACAAAAGGCTCAGGAAATATATGAGACAATTGTTGAACATCAAGGGCTAGAGAAAGTAATGAGCTTTTTAAATGGCTACGGTTTTGGAACGAAACTTTCTATTAAGATTTACCAGCAATATAAAGAGATGACATTAGAAGTGATTCGTAATAATCCGTATCAACTTATCGAAGAAGTGGACGGGATTGGTTTTGGAAGAGCGGATGATATAGGGCGTGCGTTAGGGATATCGGGTAATCATGACGACCGTGTACGCGCAGGATGTTTTTACACATTAGAGAATGTCTCATTACAACTTGGTCACGTTTATATGAGGAAAGATCAACTTGTAAGAGAAACGATGTCACTTTTAAACAATCAAGAAGGAAGAGTGACTGAGGAAGATATTATAGGTTGTATTGAAACGATGCAAAGTGAAGGGAAAGTCATCATAGAAGAAGAACGAGTGTATTTAGCAACGTTATTCTACTCTGAGAAAGGTGTTGTAAAGTCTATTCGCAGGCTTATGAATCAAGAAGAAACACCTTCATTTCCAGAAGCAGAAGTGTTAAAAACGTTAGGTGAAATTGAAGAACAACTGAACGTACAATATGCACCGTTTCAGCAAGAAGCAATTCAAACGGCACTTCATAAACCGATGATGTTATTGACAGGTGGACCAGGAACAGGGAAAACAACAGTTATTAAAGGGATTGTTGAAATGTATGCATCACTACACGGGTTATCGTTAAATCCGAATGAATACAGTGATGATAATCCATTTCCAATACTATTAACAGCTCCAACAGGAAGAGCAGCGAAGCGGATGAGTGAATCGACAGGACTTCCAGCTTGCACAATTCACCGTTTACTTGGTTGGACGCCAGAAGGATCTTTCCAGCGTAATGAAACGGATCCTGTCCAAGGTAAGCTCCTTATTATCGATGAATTTTCAATGGTTGATATTTGGCTTGCAAATCAGCTATTTAAGTCGTTGCCGACGAACATTCAAGTTATCGTTGTAGGTGACGAAGATCAGTTGCCATCTGTAGGACCTGGACAAGTATTAAAAGATTTATTAAATGCAGGCGCAGTTCCGACAGTGAAGCTTACTGAAATTTATCGTCAAGCGGAAGGCTCATCAGTGATTCAACTTGCCCATGCGATAAAAAATGGAACTCTACCACCAGATTTAGCACAAAATCAAAAAGATCGTTCATTTATCGGCTGTACAGGAGCTCAAATTGTTGAGGTTGTGAAAAAAGTTTGTGAAAATGCTAAAACAAAAGGCTTTAGCGCAAGAGATGTACAAGTATTAGCACCGATGTACCGCGGGCCTGCTGGTATTAATGTATTAAACGAAGCGCTGCAACAAGTATTTAATCCGAAGAGGGAAAAGAGTAAAGAAATTGCTTACGGTGATGTTGTGTACCGAAGAGGCGATAAAGTACTGCAACTCGTGAATCAGCCGGAGAGCCAAGTGTTTAATGGTGATATTGGAGAAATTGTTTCGGTGTTTTATGCGAAAGAAAACGTTGAGCAACAAGATATGATTATCGTTTCATTTGACGGAATTGAGGTAACGTATACGAAGCCCGATTTAAATCAAATTACGCATGCATATTGTTGTTCCATTCATAAATCACAAGGTAGTGAATTTCCGATTGTTATTATGCCAATCGTGAAAAGTTACAACCGTATGTTACGTCGTAATTTAATTTACACGGGCATTACAAGAAGTAAGAAGTTCCTTATTATTTGCGGAGAGGAAGCAGCTTTCCAATCTGGTGTAAATCGCCTTGATGATGCAATGCGTCAAACAACCTTAGCTAGTCGCTTGCAAGAATCACAAGAAGAAGTACAGATGGTCACAGTTAATGGCGAGGAAATGGACGTGGAAAACATTTCACCGTATGATTTCATGTAACAAGGTGAAATTATATAGTGAAACTTTCAAACGCATAGCGTTGAAAGGCTCCAGTAAAATGTATAAATGAATGCAGTTTGGACATAATGGCGAATAGAATCTGGGAGACTGTAAGGAGATGAAAGCCATATGTTTATTTGTCCAAATTGCAAAGGGAAAGACATTGGAAAAATAGGTGTCAACCAATTTTATTGCTGGAATTGTTATATCGAATTATCGGTTTCAAAGGGGAAAATCCATACGCATCAAGTTGAGGAAGATGGTTCACTAAGCTCTCTTGATGATTTATTTGATGAGAATGAAAGAACGATCGGATAACGAAAAGGGGGATTTACTTTGAATCTACGCAATTCATTAATCGCATTAGGTGTTGGAGCTGCAGCATATCAATATGCTCGTAAGCAAGATGTATTTTCAAAACGCAATATGAAAAAAGCACGTAAGATGATTAAGTCTTACTTATAATCATTTCGATAAAGTGAAAAACTCCCTTGTAGACAAGGGAGTTTTTTTATGCACCCATATGTAAATAAAAAAGTCCGATCTCTGAGAAAAGATAAGATAGACCGTAGCAGCCAACGCCAAGTATTCCATACTGCCATAATTGCTTCGCTTTTTCTTTACGTGAGGAATGAATAAAGAACCCCTTCCAAATACCGAACCCGATACAAATCCATTCAAGAATCATAAAAAGTGCTGATAATCCAAGCATAAACAAAACCATAATTAGCCCTCCTGATTATATTAATTCATGCTGTATTCTCAGGGGTGGTTGTCCTTGTTATGTTATTTATATGTACGTCTTTAAAAAACAGTATGGTCCGTATGAAAAGATTTTAAAAGTTTCGCACATAACCTACCCCATTTATTTTCAAAATAAAGGTGGAGGAGGTTTTTCATGTGAAGAATCTTAAAATCATTTGGATATATCGTTTAGGATTATTGTTACTTGTTTTTCTTTGTCTGCTCGTCTTTTTAAAAATTAAGCCGCTATGGGCACCGATTATTTTTGTATTTAAAGTAGCAATCACGCCGTTTCTTATCGCGTGTTTTATTGCGTATTTATTGCACCCTTTAATTGAAAAAATTCATAAGGAAGGGATGCCCCGTACACTTGCCATTTTGCTCATTTATATCCTTTTCTTTGGCGGAATTGGTTATGGGATTTATAAAGGAACACCAGTCGTTATTAAACAGTTACAAGAGATTAATGAACAATTTCCGCAGTTTACAAAAATGTACGATTCGTGGATGGATGGCGTTACAGAACAAACGGCGAATTTCCCTTCGTTCATTCATGAAAAGGTGAAACAACTTTTTGTGGGTGTGGAAACGAAGATTCAAGCGCTTTTAAATAAAGTGATGAGTACAGCTCGTGGTGTACTCGATTCATTGCTCATTATTTTCTTAATACCGTTCATTGTATTTTACATATTAAAAGATTATGGTGAGTTTTATCATATCTTTTGGAAACTAGTCCCAAGTAAATGGCGAGGTACGGGGCAAATGCTTGCGAAAGAAATTGATAAATCACTTGGAAGTTATATTCGAGGACAGTTATTTGTTTGTTTAGTATTAGGGGGAGTATCAGCTCTTTCCTTTTGGTTTATCGGTATGAAATATCCATTATTGCTTGGCATTATTATTGGGGTAACGGATATAATCCCGTACTTCGGTCCTATTTTAGGAGCAATCCCGACGTTAATGATTGCAGCAACAGTATCAACGAGTTTACTTATTAAGGCGGGGATTACAATTGCGATTTTGCAATTTGTGGAGAGTAACATTTTATCGCCTTACATCGTTGGTAAGTCACTTCGTATGCATCCCGTTATTATTATGCTTGCCTTACTAGTTGGGGGAGAGGTAGCTGGGATTGTAGGATTGCTAATATCGGTTCCGATTTTAGCAGTTATTCGCACTGTCATTGTTCATGTGAGACCGCTCTTGAAAAAAGAAGATGTGTAAGTATAGAAGCCCTCTATGTAAGAAATAGAGGGCTAATCATATATTTATTTAGAAAGCTGCTCGTGTATCTTTTGAACGAGGGAGCTCACATCATTTGTTTGAATATGTTTTATTTTTTTCCATTCGTTATCATACATAAATACAATTTGATTGTTGAAAAGCCGCTTTTGTTCTTTTAGATTAGAAATTTTTGCGAAAGAGTACTCTTCAAATATTGGATTCTTACTTACATCTGGCCCATAAAAGAATAGCCTTTTGTTCGTTAAAATTAGCATTCCTGGCCTTGCGACGGAACGATAAATAAATATGTCTAATGAACATGCTGCGTAAAATAATATCGTTTCGTCAGTCGCTAATATGTTTTTAGCTTTGCTAAGTAAGGTTGTCATTGTGATCGCTCCTTTATTTTATTAACAATAATTTAATTATAACAAAAAAAGTAATATTTAGAAATTTTTATAAATTATTCTTATAAGGAGATTCCGATTTATTAATAAATGCATACTATATGAAAAGGCTGTTAAGAATGAATAGTAGAATACTTATGATTAATAAGTAATTAATCCAATATAAATGATTATCTACATTGACAAACTTAAGAGAATTCTATTATATTTAGTCATATAATACATTAAATCAATGACGGAACAAGTACGTTACAGTCCATTTATAGAGAGAAGCTTCCATATGGCTGAAAGAAGCTTTAAATGAAGGGTAACAGAAAGCTAATCCTGAGAGCAGCTAATCACTGCCGTCTTGCCACGTTACGGCACCATGAGGTGATGAATTGATTGTTATTGTAATCAATTCATAATTAGGGTGGTATCGCGAGTTAACTCTCGTCCCTTTTATAGGGACGGGAGTTTTTTATATTTAAGGAGGAAAATACAATGAAACAACTAACAGGCGCACAAATTCGTCAAATGTTTTTAGACTTTTTCCAAGAAAAAGGACATGCAGTAGAACCTAGTGCATCACTAGTTCCGCATGAAGATCCATCTCTTCTATGGATTAATAGTGGTGTAGCTACATTAAAAAAATATTTTGATGGACGTGTAATCCCACAAAATCCACGTATTACAAATGCTCAAAAATCAATTCGTACAAACGATATTGAAAACGTAGGGAAAACAGCTCGTCACCATACATTCTTTGAAATGTTAGGAAATTTCTCAATTGGTGATTACTTCAAAGAAGAAGCAATTACATGGGCTTGGGAATTCTTAACGAGCGACAAATGGATCGGATTCGATAAAGAATTACTATCAGTTACAATCCATCCAGAAGATGAAGAAGCATTCACAATTTGGAATGAGAAAATGGGCGTTCCAAAAGAGCGTATTATTCGCTTAGAAGAAAACTTCTGGGATATTGGTGAAGGACCAAGTGGACCGAATACAGAGATTTTCTATGACCGCGGAGAAGCCTACGGTAATGACTTTAGTGACCCAGAATTATATCCAGGCGGAGAAAACGAGCGTTACTTAGAAGTATGGAACCTTGTATTCTCTCAATTTAACCATAATCCAGACGGTTCATATACACCACTTCCTAAGAAAAACATTGATACAGGGATGGGTCTAGAGCGTATGACATCTATCGTTCAAGATGTGCCTACAAACTTCGATACAGACCTATTCATGCCGATGATTGGTGCAACAGAAACAATTTCTGGTGAAAAATATCGTAATGGCGATTTAGAAAAAGATATGGCATTCAAAGTAATTGCTGACCATATCCGTACAGTAACATTCGCTGTTGGTGACGGTGCTCTTCCATCTAACGAAGGCCGTGGTTATGTATTACGTCGTTTATTACGCCGCGCTGTTCGTTATTCGAAGAAATTAAACATCAATCGTCCATTTATGTTTGAATTAGTACCGGTTGTTGGAGAAGTAATGAAAGACTTCTATCCAGAAGTACTTGAAAAGAAAGATTTCATTGCGAAAGTTGTGAAGAACGAAGAAGAGCGTTTCCACGAAACACTTCATGATGGTGAAGCAATTTTAGCTGAAGTAATTGCAAAAGCAAAAGAAGAAAAAACAACTGTTATTTCTGGAGTAGATGCGTTCCGTCTATATGACACATACGGTTTCCCAATTGAATTAACAGAAGAATATGCAGAAGAAGCTGGCATGACAGTTGATCATGAAGGCTTTGAAAATGAAATGGAAAAACAACGTGAGCGTGCACGTGCTGCTCGTCAAGACGTTGATTCTATGCAAGTTCAAGGTGGTGTCCTTGGAGAAATTAAAGTAGCGAGCGAATTCGTTGGTTACGGTACAGTTGCAACAGAAAGTAACGTTGTTGCACTTGTGAAAAATGGCGAATACACAGACAGCTTACAAGCTGGTGAAGAAGGACAGTTAATTCTTGATGTAACACCATTCTATGCTGAGAGCGGTGGACAAATTGCAGACCGTGGTTACCTTCTTGCTGATGGCGTGAAAGTTCTTGTAAAAGACGTACAAAAAGCACCAAACGGCCAAAACTTGCATAAAGTTGTTGTTGAAGAAGGAACATTAACGAAAGATGCGGCTGTAAAAGCTATTATCGATACGAAAAATCGTAGTAGCGTTGTAAAAAATCATACAGCAACTCATTTACTACACCAAGCATTAAAAGACGTACTTGGAACACACGTTAACCAAGCAGGTTCTCTTGTAACTTCTGAACGTCTACGCTTTGACTTCTCTCACTTCGGTCAAGTACAAGCTGACGAATTAGAAAAAATTGAGCGTATGGTAAACGAGAAAATTTGGGAAAGTATTGATGTTGAGATTTCTCAAAAAGCAATCGAAGAAGCGAAAGAAATGGGCGCAATGGCATTATTCGGTGAAAAGTACGGAGATGTTGTACGCGTTGTACAAGTTGGCGATTACAGCTTAGAGCTTTGTGGTGGTTGTCACGTTGAAAATACAGCTTCTATCGGTATTTTCAAAATCATTGCTGAGTCTGGTATCGGTGCAGGAACTCGTCGTATTGAAGCAGTAACTGGTAAGTCTGCATACGAATTAATGAACGATCAAGTAGGTTTATTAAAAGAAGCAGCAGGAAAAATGAAAACAAATCCGAAAGATATTTTAACAAGAGTTGATGGTCTATTTGCTGAAGTGAAACAACTGCAAAAAGAAAATGAATCTCTTGCTGCGAAATTAAGCAATATCGAAGCTGGAAACTTAACTGATTCTGTAATGACAGTTGATGGTGTGAATGTATTAGCAGCGAAAGTAAATGTTGCAGATATGAACAACTTACGTACGATGATGGATGACTTGAAAAATAAATTAGAGTCAGCAGTTGTTGTATTAGCGTCTGTTAATGACGATAAAGTAAACATCCTAGCAGGTGTAACGAAAGACTTAATTAGCCAAGGTTACCATGCTGGTAAACTTGTGAAAGAAGTAGCTTCTCGTTGCGGCGGTGGCGGTGGCGGCCGTCCTGATATGGCACAAGCAGGGGGTAAAAACCCAGCTCAAGTCGAAGAAGCTTTAGCATTTGTACAAGAGTACGTTAAATCTGTTTCAAAATAAAGAGATAGTAGTGTACAATGGTAGGGAGAGGAGAAGTTCTTCTCCCTATACTTACTATATAAGTGAGGTGCTTGAAATGGACGGTTTTGATAAAACAATGAAGTTTAGCATTCAAGATGAAAAACAGAGTGTCCATGTAAATGATGTACTTTTAACTGTGTATGATGCACTTCAAGAAAAAGGCTATAATCCGATTAACCAAATCGTCGGTTATTTATTAAGTGGAGACCCAGCATACATACCTCGCCATAAAGATGCACGTAGCATCATTCGCAAGCTTGAACGTGATGAGTTAATTGAAGAGCTTGTGAAGTCTTACTTGAAACATCATCGTGAGGAGTAGTTTATGCGGATATTAGGTTTAGATGTAGGTACAAAAACAGTCGGAGTTGCAATTAGCGACGAAATGGGCTGGACAGCACAAGGATTAGAAACAATTAAGATTAACGAAGAACGAGGTCACTTTGGTTTTGATCGTATTTCTGAGTTAGTAAAGCAGTACAATGTGGACAAGATAGTAGTAGGTTTACCTAAAAATATGAATGGTACAATTGGCCCGCGTGGTGAAGCGTGCCAACAATTTGCAGAAAACCTACGAGAGCTGTTACAATTAGACGTTGTAATGTGGGACGAGCGTTTGTCAACAATGGCAGCGGAACGTCTGCTCATTTCAGCCGATGTAAGCCGTAAGAAGCGAAAGCAAGTAATCGATAAGATGGCTGCAGTCGTAATCTTACAAGGATTTTTAGATAGAAAATAAGAGGTGACCAAAATGGAAGAACGTCAAATTACAATTGTAGACGAAAAAGGTAACGAACATTTATGTGAAATTATTTTCACTTTTGATGCTGACAAATTTGGTAAAAAATCATACGTAATCTTCTCTCCAATCGGTGAAGTAGATGAAGATGGAGACCCAATTTATGATGCAATGGCTTATGAGCAAAATGAAGAAGAGGGCGGAGTTTTACTTCCAATCGAATCTGAAGAAGAGTGGGAAATGGTACAAGAAACGTTTAACACTATTGCTGATGAGCAAGAAGCTGAATAATAAGTACTGAAAAGATGGACGATATACAGTCCATCTTTTTTTGTATTTATATGTAAAATGAAAGATTTTTTGTCGAAACTGTGTAAGTCTTTGTAGTATAATGAGACGGATTGTAGAAAAATAAAGTGTCAATTAAAAAAGATAAGTAAATTTTTAGCGTTTTTACATCGTGCTGTATAGAAAGGTGTACATACGGTCTACAATTAAGTAAGGAGGAAATGTTTTGATAGAGAATCAAGTGAAAAAGAAGCGTAGACGCATCTTTTTATTTTCGATTATTGCACTGCTTTTAGTTTGTGGTTCAGTCTATGCGTATATTTCATCCGCATTAGGACCAGTTGATAGCGGGAATAAAAAAGAGATTGAAGTAGAAATTCCGAAAGGATCATCTACAAGTAAAATTGGAGAAATTTTAGAAGAAAAAGGCGCTGTAAAAAACGGTACAGTTTTTAGTTTTTATACAAAGGCTAAATCGAAAAGTTTACAAGCAGGTACATATTTATTAAATCCTTCAATGAATGCTGAAGATGTGATTGAACAAATGTCATCTGGCAACGTGCATCGTCCAGCTCTTTATAAAGTGACGATTAAAGAAGGGGCGCAAGTAACTGAAATTGCAGAAACGATTGCGACAGAACTAAAGTGGAATAAAGATGATGTTACGCGTCAATTAAACGATAAAGCATTTATTCAAAAAATGCAGCAAAAGTATCCGAAGTTATTAACGGATAAAATCTTTGATAGCAATATTAAATACCCATTAGAAGGTTATTTATATCCTGCAACGTATTCGTTTTATAAGAAAGATACGACGTTAGAAGAAATTGTAATTCCAATGCTTGAGAAAACAAATGCAATCATTGTTCAAAATGAGGCGAAAATGAAAGCGAAGAATTGGGATGTTCATCAGCTTTTAACATTATCTTCACTTATTGAAGAAGAGGCAACTGGTTTTACAGATCGTCAAAAGATCTCTAGTGTCTTTTATAATCGTTTAGCAAAAGGTATGCCGCTTCAAACGGATCCAACGGTATTATATGCACTTGGAAAGCATAAACAACGTGTATTATACGAAGATTTAAAGGTCAACTCACCGTACAATACGTATGTTGTAAAAGGATTACCGGTAGGGCCGATCGCAAACTCTGGTAAACATTCAGTAGAAGCTGCGTTAGAACCTGCGCAAACAGATTATTATTATTTCTTAGCTGCACCAAGTGGTGAAGTGTACTATGCGAAAACATTAGAAGAGCATAATGCATTAAAGCAAAAATACATTACGAAAAAATAGTGAAATGGGGAGGGATAGCGAAAAAAGTCGCACATCCCTCTTTTTTGTGGTAAAATATATCGGGTTAAAAACTGGCAGAAGAATCGTTTTTAATATCAAAACGGGACGTACAAGCTAAGGATAAAGCTGGCTTGTATTTTTATTGCATTCTATGTGTGAAAAGACGTCATAGAGGCACTTCTCCATGTAAATAAGGAGGACCATTTATGGAGGATGCAGTTAACGAGTACCTATTATCATTTATTGATCCGAAAGATAAATTAATTCTTGAAATGGAAGAATATGCAACAGAAAATCATGTGCCGATTATGGATCGACTTGGAATGGAATTTATGCTGCAATTTTTACGTTTAATTGGACCGAAAAGCATTTTAGAACTTGGAACAGCAATCGGTTATTCTAGTATTCGTATGATGCAAGCTATTCCAAATTCACGTATTGTGACAGTTGAGCGCAATCGTGAGCGATATGAAAAAGCACTTGAATATATAGAACGTTCCCCAGTAACAGATCGTATTTCAGTTATTTACGGTGATGCGTTAGAGACAGGTGAACAAGTAAAAGAACACGGGACATTTGACGTTATTTTTATTGATGCAGCAAAAGGACAGTATCGTCGCTTTTTTGACTTATATGAACCGTTATTAAATCCTGGTGGCGTAATTATTTCAGATAATGTTATGTACCACGGTCTTGTAACGACAAAAGAGAAAATTGAAAACAGACGTACACGTGGTTTAATCCGTCGTATTAAGACGTACAATGAGTGGCTTATGAACCATGAAGGATATGATACAACGATTTTCCCAATTGGTGATGGAGTAGCTGTTAGTAAAAAGAGAGGGTGACCAAGGTATGAAGAAACCTGAATTGTTAGTAACGCCAAGAGCGGTGGCGGATATCGAACAACTTGCGAAAGCAGGAGCAGATGCGGTAATGATCGGTGAGCAAAAGTTTGGTTTACGTTTAGCAGGGGAGTTTTCACGTGAAGATGTAAAACAAGCTGTGAAGATTGCACATGAAAATGGTGTGAAAGTATACGTAGCCATGAACGCTATGTTCCACAACGATAAAGTAGAAGAATTAACAGATTACGTTTCATTTTTAAACGAAGTAAATGTAGATGCAATTGTTTTCGGAGATCCAGCGGTATTAATGGCTGTTCGTGAAGTAGCACCAAATATGCAGTTGCACTGGAATACAGAAACGACAGCAACAAACTGGTTCACTTGTAATTACTGGGGACAAAGAGGATCAAAGCGTGCTGTATTAGCTCGTGAGCTTAGCTTAGATGAAATTGTTGATTTAAAAGAAAATGCTGAAGTGGAACTGGAAGTACAAATTCACGGTATGACTTGTATGTTCCAATCGAAGCGTTCATTAGTAGGAAACTACTTTGAGTATCAAGGACGTAATCTTGACATTGAAAAGAAAAAATATGAAGAGAATATGTTCTTATATGACCCAGAGCGTAACAATAAATATCCAATTTATGAAGATGAAAATGGTACTCACATTATGAGTCCGAACGACATTTGTTTCATCGATGAATTAGAGGAACTAATCGATGCTGAAGTTGATAGCTTAAAAATCGACGGTGTACTAAAAAGCTCTGAATACATTATTGAAGTAACGAAGAAATATCGTCAAGCGATTGATTTATGCGTAGAAGATCGTGATGCATATTATGACGTGAAAGATGATCTATATAAAGAAATAGAAGAAATGCAACCAGTAAATCGTCCGTTAGATACAGGATTCTTCTTTAAAGAAACGGTTTACTAAACGAGGAGGGTGTAGGAAATGACTGTACAAGAAATTTCACGAGTGATCGATGGCAAACGTGTTATTGTGAAGAAACCTGAACTGTTAATCCCTGCGGGTAACTTAGAAAAATTAAAAGTAGCTATCCATTACGGGGCAGATGCTGTATATTTAGGTGGACAAGAATTTGGTCTTCGTTCGAATGCAGGTAACTTTACGCTAGAAGAAATGGCAGAAGGCGTTGAGTTTGCAAAGAAGTATGGAGCAAAAATATACGTAACAACAAATATCTTTGCACATAATGAAAATATGGACGGGCTAGAGGAATATTTAAAAGGGATTGAAAAAGCTGGCGTAACGGGAATTATCGTTGCTGATCCGCTTATCATTGAGACTTGTAAACGCGTAGCGCCTTCTGTTGAGGTGCATTTAAGCACACAGCAATCACTATCCAACTGGAAAGCAGCACAGTATTGGAAAGAAGAAGGTTTACATCGTCTTGTATTAGCTCGTGAAGCAAGCTATGAAGAAATGAAAGAAATTAAAGAAAAAGTGGATATTGAAATTGAAGCGTTCGTCCATGGTGCAATGTGTATCGCATATTCAGGAAGATGTACATTAAGTAACCATATGACAGCGCGTGATTCTAATCGTGGTGGTTGTTGCCAATCTTGCCGCTGGGATTATGATTTAGTTCAAACAGTATCACAACATAAAGATGCAAAAGAGCTTCCTCTATTCCAAGAAGGAGATGCTCACTTTGCGATGAGTCCAAAAGATTTAAATTTAATTTTATCAATTCCAAAAATGATTGAAATCGGAATCGATAGCTTAAAGGTAGAAGGACGTATGAAATCAATCCATTACGTAGCGACTGTAGCAACTGTATATCGTAAAGTAATTGATGCGTATTGTGCGGATCCAGACAACTTTGAGTTTAAACAAGAATGGTTAGATGAGCTTGATAAATGTGCAAATCGTGATACAGCTCCTGCATTCTTTGAAGGGGTTCCAGGACATCAAGAGCAAATGTTTGGAAATCATAGTAAGAAAACAACGTATGATTTTGCTGGTTTAGTGTTAGATTATAATGAAGAAACGGGCATCGTAACGATTGAGCAACGTAATCATTTCAAACCAGGACATGAAGTGGAGTTCTTTGGACCAGAAATAGAAAACTTTACGCAAACGGTGGAGAAAATTTGGGATGAGGATGGAAACGAATTAGATGCAGCGAGACATCCGTTGCAAATCGTGAAATTCAAAGTGGATCAACGAGTGTATGTGAATAATATGATGCGCAAAAGCATACTTCAATAAGAAAGAGTGATAGTCGAATGGGGACGAATAAGCCTGTTGTAATTGGAATTGCTGGTGGTTCGGGATCAGGTAAAACGAGTGTAACGAAAGCGATTTTTGACCATTTTAAAGGTCATTCTATTTTAATCTTAGAGCAAGATTATTATTACAAAGATCAAAGCCATTTACCAATGGAAGAGCGTTTAAAAACAAATTATGATCATCCGCTTGCGTTTGATAATGATCTGTTAATTGAACATTTGCAGCAGTTGCTTGCATATGAGCAAATTGATAAGCCTGTATATGACTATACATTGCATACGCGTTCAGAAGAAATTATTCCGGTTGAGCCGAAAGATGTAATTATTTTAGAAGGAATTCTTATTTTAGAAGACCCACGTCTTTGCGAGTTAATGGACATTAAATTATTCGTTGATACGGATGCTGACCTTCGTATTCTGCGCCGCATGCAACGTGATATTAAAGAGCGCGGTCGTACGATGGATTCAGTTATTGATCAGTACGTAAATGTTGTACGTCCAATGCACAATCAATTTATTGAGCCTTCTAAGAAATTTGCGGATATTATTATCCCTGAAGGTGGACAAAACCACGTTGCAATTGATATTATGGTGACAAAAATTGCAACAATTCTTGAACAAAAAGTAAATTTGTAATAGCATAGTAAAAGATATACGGTAGGAAGGGATTTTTTCCCTTCTTATCGAATACAATGAAACATGCAACCTCATCTATATATAGGTGAGGGCATATTTATATCAACTTTCCATACATATCTTCTTTATATAAAGAAGAATTGGAAATACGGGGTTGTATGTGACAACTCCGCTAGTGCAAGGGTACTAGAAACCTCCGCTAACAATGGAAGCGGAGGAGTTTTCATATGGAACTCCTCTTTTTTTCAGGGGATTGGTATATAAAAGGAGTGGAAAATATGTCAACAGAAAAAACATACCCTATGACGCAAGAGGGTAAGCAAAAACTAGAGAACGAACTTGAGCAATTAAAAACAGTAAGACGTAAAGAAGTAGTAGAACGTATTAAAATCGCACGTAGCTTCGGGGATCTTTCTGAGAACTCTGAGTACGATGCAGCGAAAGATGAGCAAGCGTTCGTAGAAGGACGTATTACACAATTAGAAAATATGATTCGTAACGCAGTTATCATTAAAGATACTGGCGAAGTATCTACTGTTGTTACATTAGGTAAAACAGTAACATTTAAAGAATTACCAAACGGAGATGAAGAAGCGTATACAATTGTAGGTAGCGCGGAAGCTGATCCATTCGAAGGAAGAATTTCTAACGATTCTCCAATCGCAAAAAGCTTATTAGGTAAGCAAATTGGTGAGAAAGTAACAATCCAAACACCAGGCGGAGAAATGCAAGTAGAGATTGTCTCTGTAAAATAAAAAAAGATTCTCCTATCGGGAGAATCTTTTTTTTCTGTAGAATGAAAAAAATTGTGTAAACCTTAGAGTGATTCGACAAAAAATGTCAAAAAAACACTTTAAGCTTTGATATCATAATTAGAGACCATAGGTTTTAAAAGGGAAAAGGGGCTAATTATGAAACATAAAATCTTTACAGGATTGGTTTGTAGTATCTCCATATTAGGACTTGCTGCATGCGGAACGAATGAAGAAACTACATCATCAAAGGGAGAAAAAGTGAAGCAAGAAGAAAAAAAGGATATTAAAGCAACTGAGAGTTCAAAAGCCTTAGAAAATCCACAAGATAAAAAGGAATTTAATGATTTTGATGTAGCGTATCAATTAGCAATTGTCATGAAAATATTTCAAGATGTAACGATTAAGTATGATTACGCAATTGGGAATCCAGATTATTTATTGCGAGATTCGATGGATCAAAAAACAATAGATGATATGAAGAATATGTTACAAGAACAGGCGAAGAATAATGATAAAATTTTAAAAGATGAAGTGAATCAAGCATATACATATTTAAAACAATCGAAAGTAAGTAATAAAGATGATATTCAAAAAATAATAGATGCACAAAATAATTATTTACATATTGTAGATAAGATGATTACTTGTATTGATTCTGTAACAGTTGAGAATGCAAAAGAAAAAAGAAATGAAATGGATAATCTTAGTAAGGATTATTTAAAAATAGCGGCTAATGTAACAACCACTGTAATTGAAGTTGCTAAAAACACTGGAGTGAATGAAACTGAATTTAGATCGCTTCTTATGAAATTTTTAGAGAAGCCAAAGAAACAATAATAGCCTTATATAATATCTGTTTTTGTTTTGGAGATTGTATAAATAAAATAGTACCTCGTCTAAACTACAATAGACGAGGTGTTTTTTATGAAAATAAAACGGAGAATTACAATTGTTTTAATTTGTTTTATGAGCGTTATGTTTGTATTGCTTTGTCGTTTAATCCAAATTCAAATTATAGATACAGAATCATTTACTGATCGCAAAATAAATTTAATTGAAAAAAGTGTTACGCAACGCACACAATCCATTACAGTAGACGATGGACGTGGGCAGTTTATAGATCGTAATGGTAAAAAAATAGGTGAGGAAAAATATCCTGTTTTAATTATTTTTCCATTTTTACAAATAAAAAATGACATGTTAGAGAAAATCGCGCATATCATTGGTGTGTCGAGACAAGAGATTAGAAGACAAATGAAAAATAATAAAAATGCATTTACACTACAAGGAGAAACTGCTCCATTTCGAGTGACACGAGAGCAGATGGAGAAGGTAAATGAATTACATGTATTAGGTATTGTAGCAGCTGAAGTGCGATTAAAACAAACTGGAGAGATAAATCATTTAATTGGTGATGTAGGGGAGAACGAAAGGGAGTTTCAAAAGCGATATGGAGAATTGAAAAGAATCTCAAAACAAACGCCGATAGGTATTTCAGGATTACAGCAATCATTTGATGAATTTCTATTGACTGATGGAGAGGCAAAAGTATTATATCAAGTAGATCGGCAAGGAGAACCAATTTTCGGAAAGCAAGCGAAATACACTTCACCAGGAAATCCATTTTATCCAGTTAGGATTCAAACTACTTTACATAAAGAGTTGCAGCAAAAAGCAGAAGAAGTGATTGAAGCGAACGAAATAAAGAAGGGGGGACTAGTATTACTTGATGTAAAGACAAATGAAATATTAGCGATGGCTAGTAAGCCGTCTTTACAAGTAAGGGATGAGAATTTATATAAAACTACACTTGAAAATCAAATGTTAACGCCACATTTTCCAGGCTCTGTTTTTAAAACAGTAGTTGCAGCTGCAGTCATTGATCAAAAAGTAAATTTGTTTAATCGGACATTTAACTGTAATAAAGATTTATATGGTGAAAACGACCCGCAAGTTAGGATGGGTACACTTAACTTTAAAGAGAGCTTTGCTAGGAGCTGTAACAGGACATTTTCCGAGTTAGGTAACGAGCTATTACAAAAGGATAAGACGGTGCTAGAAACATACGTAGCAGCTTTAGGAGCAAATGAAAAGGTTGGATGGAAAGGTTCTGTATTTCATACACCTCATTTTGAGCAAATGCCAGAAGAAAAGGGTACTACTATTTGGGGGAATGAAGAAAATAAAAATAGTAAAAAAGCGGTAGAACAAACAGCAATTGGACAGAAAGATGTACGTATATCACCTCTAGCAATTGCAAATATGATGGCGACGATTGCAAGGAATGGAGAAAAGATGGAAGTGAAAGCAGTTGAAAAAATAGTATATAAAAATGGAGCGGATTTTTTTACATTTGAGAGCCATACGTTAAATGGAAAACAGCTTTCGTATGAAACAGTGAAAACATTACAAGAGTTATTAAGAGGCGTTGTAACAAGGGAGAAAGGAACAGGAACGGCATTCCGTTCGTTGCCACTAAGTGTCGCTGGAAAATCCGGGACAGCGCAAACAGGGAAAGGGACGAGGGTGAATCGCTGGTTTGCAGGTTATTTTCCGTATGAGAATCCAAGATATGCTTTAGTTGTTGTTGATCTAGAGACTGATAGCAAAGTGAATAAAGTTACACCTATTTTTAAAGATATGGTAGGAGCAATCTATCAATTGGAGAATGAAAAGTAATCTTGCAATTTATAGTGAAATGTCTTCATTTCATGAAAATATCATTGTAAATGTTCAACCTTTCTAGATTTAATGTTACAATAGCAATTAGGAAAAACTGCATGGAGGTTTGGAGAATGGCAGGAGGATCAAGATTCCAACAGAAACAACAAAAACGTCGTCAAAACGGTGTTTTAAATATTGCAATCGCTATTGTATTACTATTAGTAGCTATTGTAGCATATCAATTGTTCGTTCCTAGTACGAAAGAGCAAGCATCTTCTACTGATAAGAAAGTCTCTCAACAAACAACAAAGAATGAGAAAGCTGGAAAATCAGAAGATAAAGAATCTGCTAAGAAAAAAGAAAAAGAACAAGAGCAAGCAGAAGCTAAGAAAAAAGCTGAAGAAGAGAAGCTAAAGGCTGAAGAAGAACAGAAAAAAGCTGAAGAAGAAGCGAAAGCTAACGAGAAAGTATCAGCTGAGAAAACTGTATCTAAGGCAAAAGAGGCGTATACAAAACCTTCTTGGAAAGCTGTAGGAACAGAACAAGGTTCATCACCAGCGATGACGTTTAAACAGGGTTCATCAGATTGGAATGAGATGCAAAGTGCAATTGCTGCAGGTGTTGAAGTACCGAAAGAGCAATTAGTATTCCATTTTGTTGGAAGAGACAAAACTGGAAAGAGCAAAGCTTATGGTGATGTTCAAGATAAGCAAAGTGGGAAAAGATATTATGTAAATATTGATTGGGTAGACAATGAGGGCTGGAAACCAGTACTTGTTCAAACTCTAAACTAAAAAAGAGAGGCTCCTTAGGAGCTTCTCTTTTTTGTTAACGCAATTTCTTTAATTTAAAATGAACAACCGTGCTATAATACGGTCTTTTGCTTTCAGGATCCATAACCATTTGATGTGAGATGTGATGAACTTCAAGCATAAGTGCTTTATTATTATCAATTTGTTCACTAATTTTTCGTTCTAAAGAAGCTAAGTCTCCCGCTTCAAAAAACTCTACTTTATCTTCTAACATTTCAAAGGTAAATGACATGAAGACGGCCCCTCTCCTATGTAATCAACTATAGTGTAACAAAGAAAAGAAGGAAATACCATGTACATTTCAATTGACATTTTTAGAAAGAGGGAATATCATACTGATAAAACCGATAAGAAAAAGGGGAATTTTTATGGGTACAGAATTTAATGGTTTATTTGATGAGTGGGCTCATACGTACGACTCATTTGTACAAGGCGAAGATATACAATATAAAGAAGTTTTCGCCCATTATGAGGACATTCTAGAGGATGTAGTTAACAAGTCATTTGGTAATGTATTAGAATTTGGTGTCGGTACAGGTAATTTAACAAATAAATTATTACTTGCTGGCCGCACAGTTTACGGTATAGAACCGTCGCGTGAAATGCGCATGATTGCAAAAGAGAAATTGCCAAAAGAATTTTCAATTACAGACGGTGATTTTCTTTCGTTTGAAGTTCCAAATTCAATTGATACCATTGTAAGCACCTATGCATTTCATCATTTAACAGATGATGAAAAAAATGTAGCGATTGCGAAGTATAGTCAATTGCTAAACAAAGGTGGTAAAATAGTGTTTGCTGATACGATATTTGCAGATCAAGATGCATATGATAAAACTGTTGAAACAGCAAAACAAAGAGGTTTCCACCAGTTAGCAAACGATTTGCAAACGGAATACTATACACGTATTCCAGTTATGCAGACTATTTTTGAAAACAATGGCTTCCATGTAACGTTCACGAGATTAAATCATTTCGTTTGGGTAATGGAGGCAACTAAGCAATAGAAAGAGGGATTAGATTGAGAATTGCTGTAATTGGAGCAATGGAAGAAGAAGTACGTATTTTACGTGACAAATTAGAACAAGCAGAGACAGAAACGGTTGCAGGTTGTGAATTTACGAAAGGGCTATTAGCAGGGCATGAAGTAATCTTGTTAAAGTCTGGTATTGGTAAAGTAAACGCAGCGATGTCAACGACAATTTTATTAGAAAAATATAAGCCTGAAAAAGTAATTAATACTGGTTCAGCTGGTGGATTCCATCATTCTCTAAACGTTGGTGATGTAGTTATTTCCACTGAAGTTCGTCACCATGACGTAGATGTAACAGCATTTAACTATGAATATGGTCAAGTACCAGGAATGCCGCCTGGATTTAAAGCTGATGAGGCGTTAGTTGCATTAGCTGAGAAATGTATGCAGGCTGAAGAAAATATTCAAGTTGTAAAAGGTATGATTGCAACAGGTGATTCATTTATGAGTGATCCGAACCGCGTTGCAGCCATCCGTGATAAATTTGAAAATCTTTATGCGGTAGAAATGGAAGCAGCAGCTGTTGCACAAGTATGCCACCAATATGAAATTCCGTTTGTTATCATTCGCGCACTTTCTGATATTGCTGGTAAAGAATCAAATGTTTCATTTGATCAGTTTTTAGATCAAGCAGCTCTTCATTCTACAAACTTTATCGTAAAAGTGTTAGAAGAGTTAAAGTAATGTAACAAAAAGGCAACTGTCTCATATAAAGAAAATACATACAGTTGCCTTTTCTTTATTGGCAAACAAGGGGGAGAACACGATGAATGTATATCGTGGAGTTCATGAGTTAATTGGTCATACACCAATTGTAGAAATTACTCGTTTTTCACTTCCGAAAGGAGTCCGTTTATTTGCAAAGCTTGAATTTTATAACCCAGGCGGAAGCGTTAAGGATCGTTTAGGAAGAGAATTAATCGAAGATGCGCTAGAAAAAGGGCTTGTGACCCAGGGTGGAACAATTATTGAACCGACTGCTGGGAATACTGGTATTGGACTGGCACTTGCAGCATTAGAACATGATTTACGTGTTATTGTTTGTGTACCAGAGAAATTTAGTATTGAAAAACAAGAATTAATGAAAGCACTAGGTGCAACGGTCGTGCATACACCGACTGAGCAAGGAATGACCGGTGCAATTGCTAAAGCAAAAGAGTTAGTAAATGAACTACCGAATTCATACTCTCCAAGTCAGTTCGCAAATGAGGCAAATCCTCGTGCATATTTTAAAACACTAGGACCTGAACTGTGGGACGCATTGAATGGAGAGATTAACATATTTGTTGCTGGAGCAGGAACTGGCGGTACGTTTATGGGGACTGCATCTTATTTGAAAGAAAAAAATATAGATATTAAAACAGTTATCGTAGAGCCAGAAGGATCTATTTTAAATGGTGGTAAGGCTGGTTCACATGAGACCGAAGGAATTGGACTGGAATTTATCCCGCCATTTTTGAAGACATCTTATTTTGATGAAATTCATACGATTTCTGATCGAAATGCATTTTTACGAGTGAAAGAATTAGCGCAAAAAGAAGGACTTCTCGTTGGGAGCTCTTCAGGAGCAGCATTTCATGCGAGCTTACTGGAGGCAGAGAAGGCAGCACCAGGTACAAATATTGTAACGATTTTTCCTGATAGTAGTGAGCGCTATTTAAGTAAAGACATATACAAAGGATGGGAATAAAAAATGAGAGCAAAGACAAAGTTAATTCATGGTATTCGCATAGGAGAACCTTCAACTGGATCTGTAAACGTACCGATTTATCAAACAAGTACGTACAAACAAGAAGCAGTTGGTAAGCATCAAGGATATGAATATTCACGTACAGGTAACCCAACACGTGCAGCTTTAGAAGAAATGATTGCTGTATTAGAAAATGGGCATGCTGGATTTGCATTTGGTTCAGGAATGGCTGCTATTACAGCGACAATTATGTTGTTCTCAAAAGGTGACCACGTTATTTTAACAGATGATGTTTATGGCGGAACATACCGCGTTATTACGAAAGTATTAAACCGTTTCGGTATTGAGCATACATTTGTAGATACAACAAACTTAGAGGAAGTTGAAGAAGCGATTCGTCCAAATACGAAAGCAATTTATGTGGAAACACCAACGAACCCACTACTAAAAATTACTGATATTAAGAAAATATCTACTCTTGCTAAAGAGAAAGACCTATTAACAATTATTGATAACACATTCATGACGCCATATTGGCAGTCGCCGATTTCTTTAGGAGCAGATATTGTGCTTCATAGTGCAACGAAATATTTAGGAGGTCATAGTGATGTAGTTGCAGGTTTAGTAGTTGTAAATAGCCCACAACTAGCAGAAGATCTTCACTTTGTACAAAACTCAACAGGAGGTATTCTTGGGCCACAAGATAGCTTCTTACTACTTCGCGGTTTAAAAACATTAGGAATTCGTATGGAAGAACATGAAACGAATTCACGTGCTATTGCTGAGTTCTTAAATAATCATCCAAAAGTAAATAAAGTATATTACCCAGGTCTTGAATCACATCAAAATCACGAATTAGCAACAGAACAAGCAAACGGGTTTGGTGCTATTATCTCATTTGATGTAGATAGTGAAGAAACATTAAATAAAGTACTTGAGAAACTACAATACTTTACACTTGCTGAAAGCTTAGGAGCGGTAGAAAGTTTAATTTCTATTCCATCTCAAATGACACATGCATCAATCCCAGCTGATCGCCGCAAAGAATTAGGAATTACAGATACATTAATTCGTATTTCTGTCGGTATTGAAGATGGTGAAGATTTAATTGAAGATTTAGCACAAGCGCTAGCATAATAAAAAATGCACTGCTCTATATTAGCAGTGCGTTTTTTTATTACGTCTTTTTGTGAAACATTTCACAAAATAGACATACACAAACGAAATGATTTCATGTATATTGAATTCAGGAAACGTTACTCACGAACAAACTTGTGAAACTTTTCACAAACAATGAAATTCATGTAGGAAAGCATCTCTATTTTTTTGTGTTAATTGGGACTTATTTTGACCTACAGGGACATATAAGGACCGTAATAGTAGAATAGGAGGAAATTCACATGGTAGTCAAAGAGAAAGTTGTAAATGAAATGCAGGAAGTAAAAAAGATGATTGATACGCTAGTAAATAATGGTCAACAAGCTTTACAAGCATTAGAAAGTTTTACACAAGAGGAAATTGACAACATTGTTCATGAAATGGCATTAGCAGGTGTTGATCAACATATGCCGCTAGCAAAATTGGCAGTTGAAGAAACTGGCCGTGGTGTATATGAAGACAAATGCATTAAAAATATTTTTGCCACTGAATATATTTGGCATAGTATAAAGCAAGATAAAACGGTAGGGATTATTCACGAAGATCCTCATGAAGAAATAATAGAAATCGCGGAACCTGTCGGTGTAGTAGCTGGAGTAACACCAGTAACGAATCCAACGTCGACAACAATGTTTAAAGCGTTAATTGCGATAAAAACAAGAAATCCAATTATTTTCGCATTTCATCCTTCCGCACAAAAATGTTCTGTGGCAGCAGCGAAAACCGTATATGATGCAGCGATGAAAGCTGGTGCACCAAAACACTGTATTCAATGGATTGAAAGACCGTCTGTTGAAGCGACGAAACAATTGATGAACCATGATGGTGTAGCACTCGTTCTAGCAACTGGAGGCGCTGGTATGGTGAAATCAGCTTACTCTACTGGAAAACCAGCGTTAGGCGTTGGTCCTGGTAATGTACCGTGTTATATAGAAAAATCAGCACATGTAAAACGAGCTGTTAATGATTTAATTTTATCAAAAACATTTGATAACGGTATGATTTGTGCATCGGAACAAGCAATCATTGTCGATAAAGAAATTTATGATGATGTTAAAACAGAAATGATTGAAAACAGTTGTTACTTTGTAACAGAAGAAGAAAGAAAAAAATTAGAAAAGCTCGTTATAAATGAAAATACATGTGCAGTAAATAGTGATATTGTAGGGAAATCCGCACAGTATATTGCCGATTTAGTTGGGATCACTGTTCCTGGACATACAAAAATGCTTGTAGCTGAAATTCAAGGTATCGGAGCAGCATATCCGTTATCCCGTGAGAAACTGAGTCCAGTATTAGCTTGTGTGAAGGCAAATTCATTAGAAGAAGGATTTACATATTGCGAAGAAATGTTGAACCTCGGTGGTTTAGGACATTCAGCAGTTATCCATTCTACAAATAAAGATGTGCAAAAGCAATTTGGGTTACGTATGAAAGCTTGCCGTCTCATTGTAAATGCACCTTCATCACAAGGTGGAATAGGGGATATATATAATGGATTTATTCCATCACTTACACTTGGTTGTGGTTCATACGGAAAGAATTCAGTTTCCCAAAATGTAACAGCGACTCATTTATTAAATATAAAAAGGCTGGCAAATAGAAAAAAGAATATGCAGTGGTTCAAACTGCCACCAAAAATTTATTTTGAAAAACATGCTACAGCTTATTTAGCAAATATGCCTAACATTTCACGTGCATTTATTGTAACGGACCCCGGAATGGTTGAACATGGCTATGTCGATACAGTCGCGCACTATTTAAACAAGAATGCAAATGATGTGAAAGTTGAAGTTTTCTTTGAGGTCGAACCAGATCCATCAGATGAAACTGTTTTCAAAGGTGCGGAAATGATGAAAAGCTTTAAGCCAGATGTAATTATCGCACTTGGTGGTGGTTCAGCTATGGATGCAGCAAAAGGAATGTGGTTATTCTATGAGCATCCAGAAACGACATTCTATGGTATTAAACAGAAATTTTTAGATATAAGAAAACGTACATGTAAATATCCGGAATTAGGAAATAAGGCGCAGTTTGTTGCGATTCCAACGACATCAGGAACGGGATCAGAAGTGACACCATTTGCGGTTATTACAGATAAGAAAAATAATATAAAGTATCCGCTCGCAGATTATGAATTAACACCAGATGTAGCAATTGTTGATCCACAATTTGTAATGACAGTACCACCACATGTAACAGCAGATACTGGTATGGATGTTTTAACACATGCAATTGAGGCGTATGTGTCTGTTATGGCAAATGACTATACAGATGGATTAGCATTAAAAGCTATTGATCTCGTATTCAAATATTTACCGAGAGCATATAAAGATGGAAATGATGAAGAAGCAAGAGAAAAAATGCATAACGCTTCTGCAATTGCAGGGATGGCATTTGCAAATGCTTTCCTCGGTATTAATCACAGCTTAGCACATAAGATTGGACCAGAATTCCATATTCCGCACGGACGCGCAAATGCCATTCTAATGCCGCACGTAGTCCGCTATAATGCTATTAAGCCAAGAAAACACGCATTGTTCCCAAAATATGAGCACTTTGTGGCAGATGAAAGATATGCACATATAGCGAGAATGCTCGGGCTTCCAGCAAGTTCGGCAGCAGAAGGGGTGGAATCACTCGTCCGAGCAATTATTGAGCTTGGAAAAAGCTTAAATATTAATATGAGTATTGCGGGACAAGGAGTCGATAAAGAGCAATTTGAAGAGGTTGTTGGAGTATTAGCAGAAAGAGCTTTTGAAGATCAATGTACAACTGCTAATCCAAAGTTACCGCTTATTTCAGAGCTGAAAGAAATTTATATGGAAGCATATAAAGGTGAATAATGATAAAAAAAGAGCCGCAGTAAAAGCGGCTCTTTTTTTATTGGAAAACATCTCCCAGAATGGCTGTATTTACTGGTCTTTCAGTTTCATAGAATATGATACAGTGAAATGGAGGAGTGAGAATATAATGAAAGAATTAAAAGGAAAAATAGAAGATTATACTCGGTTTGGACAAATGCTTCTCGCTGTAAGTACATTGTTAATGGTTGGCTTATTGATTCCGAGTGGAGCAAAAGAGACAATCCAATTTTTTGTTATGATGGGGAGCATCGTTATATTTTTAAGCTTATCGTTCTTTTTCTTTCAGCGTGTGAAAGTGATGCGTGACCAGCTAGAGGAAAATGAATGTGAATAATATTGTTAACTAGAGCGCAGCGAAAAGAAAAAATCTTTTTGTCGCGCTTTTTGTTTTTTTGTAGGAAAATATATGCGTTTCGTGTTGACAATGATAATCCTTATCAATTAAAGTAGAATAGTAGTTAATGATTATCATTATCAATTAGAGGTGAAGGAATGAAAAAATCTATTACGCTATTTACAGCGATTTTATCTATTTTTTTCTTGTTAATAGGTTGCAGTGCCAAAGAGGACGAAAAAGCGTCTGCAATCAAAACAGAAAAAGGAAAAGAGAAAATCGAAATTACCGACCTATCAGGAAGAAAGGTAACATTCGATAAAGTGCCAGAAAGTTTTGCAACATTAAGTATGGGGGACATGGATATTATTGATGTTTTAGGTGGAAAAATAGTAGGTCGCCCGGATACGAAATTAACTCTTCCAGATGAGCTAAAGAAAGCACAAGTAATTGGGAATGCACATCAACCGAATTTTGAGCAAATTGCTAGTTTAAAGCCCGATGTACTTGTTGCTAACAATGGATTCCAAAAGAATGTGCCAACGGTTGAAGGACAAGGAACGCAAGTTATCATTTCTTCTGCGAATTCTGTACAAGATATTCAAAAAAATATTGAATTATATGGAACGGTAATGAAGAAAGAAGATAAAGCAAAAGAAATTAATCAAAAAATGAATGATCAAATGAAGAAATATGAGAAAAAGAGCGATGTGAAAGCATTGCTAGTGTATGGCGCACCAGGAACTTATTTAGCGGCATTACCAACATCTTTATCAGGTGATATTTTAGAAAAAACAGGCGGAAAAAATATTGCTTCTGATTTTCCAGAAACGAAAGAATATCCGCAATATGCACAGCTAAGTGTAGAACGTATTATTGAGGCGAATCCAGATGTGATTTATTTAATTACACACGGAGATCCAAAAAGTGTGAAAAAAGCATTCGAAGGCGAAATGATGAAAAATGAAGCGTGGAAAAATTTAGAGGCAGTAAAACAAAACCGCGTAGTTATTTTGCCACCTGATTTATTTGGATCTAATCCTGGTACAAAAGTTACAGAAGCAATGGACTTTATGTATAAAAGTATACAAGATGTAAGGAAATGATACTATGGAAAGTAGTGAAGTAGTAAGAGAAAAGGAACATCCTTTTGCGAAAAAAAGATGGATAATAGCAGTTACTTTAGTTGTATTAACAATCCTAGGTCTCTTTTACGGTCTTTTCGCAGGAAGTTTATCCTTTTCTGTACGAGATATTCTAACGGGTATACAAGATGAAGGTTCGACAGTTCATCGAATTGTATGGGATCTTCGCATACCGAGAGTGCTCATTGGGTTTATAGTAGGAACATGTTTAGCTGCATCTGGTACACTGCTACAAGGAGTTATGAGAAACCCTCTTGCAGATCCTGGTATTATCGGAGTTTCATCTGGGGCAGGCCTTGTAGCAATTGTCATCATGATTTTATTCCCACAGCATCTAGCTTTTTTACCACTAGGGGCGTTTTTAGGATCTTTCATAACAGCGATGGTTATTTATGCTTTATCATGGCAAAAAGGGGCACCACCTTCAAAAATCGTCTTAGTAGGGGTGTCGATCAATGCATTAATTGGTGCAGCAACGTCAGCATTAATGTTATTACATAGTGACAAAGTACAATCGGTGTTACCGTGGCTAGCGGGTGGTATTGGTGGTGTAAGTTGGGCACATTTAAATATGATTATTTATTATGCAATATTCGCCATTATATTAGCTTTCTTTGGTATTAAGCATATTCGAGTGTTAATGCTTGGAGATGAAATGGCAAAGTTATTAGGACATAACGTGGAAAAAAGTCGGTTTTATTTAATCGTAGTAAGTACATTATTAGCTGGAATTGCAGTAAGTGTGTCTGGTCTTATTGGATTTGTCGGTCTTGTCGTACCACATATGCTACGTTTATTAGTTGGAAATGATTATAGATATTTGCTACCTTTATCATGCCTTGGCGGCGGGGTATTACTTGTTTTTGCGGATGCAATAGCTCGAAGTTGGTTTGACCCAATCGAATTGCCTGTTGGTATTTTACTGTCCTTCTTAGGTGGTCCGTTCTTCTTATATTTAATTCATAGAGGAGGAAAACAAAGTGATTTCCGTTAACAAAGTGTTTTACGCACACTCTGAAAGATTTCAAATGCAAAATATGAATGTACATATTAAGGCTGGAGAAATCGTTAGTTTAATTGGTCCGAATGGATCGGGAAAATCTACTTTGCTTCGTTTAATAGCAAGGCTACTGAAACAAAGCGAAGGGGACATCATTTTAGATGGGAAAAATATTCATATGATGAAGAGTGCTGATGTAGCGAAGCAATTAGCAATGTTACCACAAATGCATGATCATCAATTAGATTTAACAGTGAAAGAACTAATTGAGTTCGGAAGAGGTCCACATAAATCATGGAGTAGCCACTTAAATAAAGAAGATGAAGAAATTGTTGATTGGGCATTGTCTGTTACAAATCTTGAAGGGTATGAATATCGTCTTTTACATTCTTTATCAGGAGGGGAACGGCAACGTGCTTGGATTGCGATGACGCTAGCGCAACGTACAAATGTCTTATTATTGGATGAACCAACAACCTTTTTAGATATCGTTCACCAGTTGGAAGTAATGGAACTTGTGAAACGATTAAATGAGGAGTTTGGAATGACAATTATAATGGTTTTACATGACATTAACCAAGCTGCTCAATATAGCGATCGTTTACTTGTATTAAAGCGAGGAAAAATTCAGTATGATGGTATACCAGAAGAAGTACTATGCCATGAAATGTTTCAACATGTATTTGGCATAGATGTAGATATTTTTCAGGGAAGTGACAAGCCTTTTTTTACACCGAAACGAATTTCTAAAAGGGGAGAAGAGCGATGCAAACAGAAGAGCGTATTACCATTGAATTAGTAAGAGAATTTGTTATGGCAGCTCACGGGGATTTAGAGAAAGTACAAGAGCTATTGGTTGAATCACCAAGCTTACTTCACGCCTCTTATAATTGGGGTGGATCAGATTGGGAAAGTGCGTTAGGCGCATCGGCACATGTAGGTCGTAAAGATATTGCTCTTTATTTACTAGAAAAGGGTGCTCGGATGGATATTTTTGCAGCAGCTATGCTTGGTGAATTAGAAGTTGTACAAGCTATTTTAGTAGCTCAACCAGAAGCATTGCGCGCATCTGGTCCTCATGGTATTTCTCTTCTTCAACATGCACGAATGGGTGGAGAGAAATCTAAGCGTGTATATGATTATTTAGCAATACTATCTTAATGAACGAAGGAAGTTCTTATGTGCGGTAAACTTTTCACTTGAAACAATTGGAAAGTTTACCGCCCGTTAGAACGGGATAAGTATCTAGTATATTTGAAAATCCTACACCCCCCTCAATTGTAGTTTTCTTTATGCTAGTTATGATATGGATGCAGTGGACAATATTTGTCTACTGCTTTTTTTGTTTCTATAAGATTGAATATTCTGTGTTATGTGGTTGATTCATTTATAATAAATGGTAACACTTATTGTGCATACAAAATATGATTGTGAAATTAAGAAGAAATTAGTAGAAAGGAGTGAAGGAATGTTTCATACAGACCGTTTACAAATTCGTAAATATACAATGGATGATTTACAGTTCTACGCTTCACTATGGGGAAACGAAAAAGTAATGCGCTATATTGGAAATGGGAATTTAAAAACATATATGCAATGTAAAAAAAGTTTGGAAGAGTGGGTAATTCCTAGCTATAAAAACGGCCTCGGTTTATTTGTATTAATTGAAAAGGAAACGGGGATACGGATTGGTCATGCAGGATTAGTAAAGCAGCAGATAGATGGAAAAGAGGAAATTGAAATTGGTTATTGGTTATTACCTCAGTATTGGGGAAAAGGCTATGCGAGAGAAGCAGCGGCAGCATTTCGAGACTATGGCTTCCAAGCGTTACGAATGAATAAATTGATTTCTCTTATTAATCCGGACCACCCCGCCTCAATCTTTGTTGCTAGAAAAACGGGGCTTAGTTATGAGAAAACAACTTCATTTCATGGGATGGATGTTCTCGTTTATTCCATTAGGCGCGTTGGATGAAAAAAGGTTAATTGCATTTTTTGAAGAATGGTATATAAAAATAAAGGGGGGATTACATGTACATTTATCATAATGGACTTATTATTCGTGAGGGGACGAATGGTGTACCTGCATATGCAATTAAGACTTTATTCGAAGATGCCGGTTGGAGCAATGATAATATCCCTTCTTGGCAAATTGAAAAATTCACGATAGCATTTGAAAATTCAACATGGGCATTCACAATTTGGGATGAAGAAGAGATGATTGCCATGGTTAGAGTCATTTCTGATGGAATCATGGTCGCGAACATAGTAAATTTAGTTGTGAAATGTGAATATAGAGGGAAGGGATTAGGTAAGAAACTTGTCGCTCTTTGTTTGCAAAAGCTACCACATGGTGACTGGTTTGCACATACTTCTGCGAACAATTTTGATTTTTATAGAAGCTGTGGATTTGAAGTTAGAGAGCTATCGAGAAATGGAACATGTGCGTATTATGGATATCAAGTCGCGAAAAGAGATGGTCACCGATAAATGAATGAAAAGTAAAAGTTTAGCGAGGTAATTTTGAGGATTTGATAATAGAGAATGGATTGAGGCACATTTTATGATAAAATAAAAGAAAATTCTGTTTATTATTAGGGGGATAAAAATGAGTATAAAAGTTGGGGATGTATTTAAATATGAAAGAAGATTTACTGAGGAAGAGGTGTTTGAATTTGCAAATATTACCGGAGATAAAGGTAGACACCATGTGGAATATGATGAAAATGGAAGATTAATGGTCCATGGTTTATTGACTGCTAGCATTGGAACGAAAGTAGGCGAAGAATTACATTACATAGCAAGAGAATTAGTAAGTGAGTTTATTAGACCAGTTTTCACAGGAGATACAATCACTTGTGAATTAACTTTAACAAATGTTGAGCAAATGGAAGGCTATAAAAAAGTTTCAATCGAGTCAGTTTATCGCAATCAACACGAAAAGACTGTACTAGTGGGGACAAGTTATGGAATTATAAGGGGATAAAAAAGAAGCCTGTTTAGCAGGCTTCTTTTTTATTATTTAGTAAACACGTTTTCGATTTTCCGCATAACTAGAGATGAGTAGTAATGCAGTTTCTTCTCCTATATTACGAACAATATGAGGAACGCATGCATTCCATGAGAAAGAATCACCTTCTTCTACAATTGCAATATCTTCACCGTGCTGAACTTCTAGTTTTCCGCGTAATACAAGGTGACATTCTTCCCCTTCATGGGCATTTGGTGAGTTTTCTTTCGGGAATCCAGTAGGGATTTCTACTAAAGATAGGCGAAGGCCCCCTTGCTCCGCAACATGTTCAATTCTTTGCTCATCTTTGCCGTATACACTGTATTTCCGTTCTTCTTTTTTGACAATTTTTAATCGATCTTTTTGCTCTAACAATAAATAGGGAAGGGGAACGTTTAAAAAATTGGAGATCGTTTCTAAAGTTGAGATAGATGGTGATGTTTTATTATTTTCAACCTGACTCATAAATCCTTTAGAAAGACCTGTTCCCTCACAAATTTGTGCGATTGTTATGCCCCTACGTTGACGAATTTCACGTATTGCAGAACCAATATTCATAAAATCAAGCTCCTTTTTGTAAACAACTATTTGTATCATAGCAAAAAAAATATATTTTTTCCCAGTGAAAATGAATTGACGAATAAAAAAAATTAGTGTATGTTTTGTAATGTAAATAAAAGTTTTGTATAAGAAAACTATAAAGGAGAGAAAGAAATGAATCAACATATTGGTAACTTAATTATTCGTATCGTGTTAGGGGTAACATTCTTCATGCACGGTTTAACAAAATTCCAATCAGGAATTGACAATATTGCAGGGTGGTTTACAAGCATTGGTTTACCAGGAGGACTTGCATACGGTGTAGCAACATTTGAATTAGTTGGAGGCCTATTATTAATTCTAGGTTTAGGTGTAAGATATATTGGATTATTATTTGCACTTGTTATGGTTGGAGCAATCGTAAAAGTGAAATGGTCAGCTGGTTTATTGGGAGATGGAAAAAATCCTGGTTTCGAATTAGAACTTGCATTATTAGCAATGGGTGCATACTTATTTGTTGCAAAAGCTGATGGTTTTGTAGATAATTTCTTAAAAGAAAAAATGTCAAAGAAGAACTAATTTAAATGGGGGGCTAACAAGATGAGTTTTCAACTTCATCCCGATACAACACTGGATGTTGTTCATTTATACGTATCTAATGTAAAGAAATCACTAGAGTTTTATACGGAAGTACTAAGTATGAAGGTACTAAAAGAAGAAAAAGCAGTCGTTACATTTGGGAATGAAAATGATGAACCACTTCTTATCATTGAAGAAAAGAAAGAAGCTTTTCCGAAGCAAAGAGGAAGAACAGGGTTATATCATTACGCAATTTTATTACCAAGTAGGCAGGATTTAGCGAATGTTCTTCGTCATCTTGTAGAAATGGTATATCCACTACATGGCGGGGCCGATCATTACTTTAGTGAAGCTCTTTATTTAGCTGATCCAGATGGAAACGGGATTGAAATTTATCATGATCGACAAAAAGAAGTTTGGCGTGATGAGAATGGAGAGCTCCCATTTGTTAGTAACCCGTTAGCTGGTGAAGAATTATTGCAGCAAGGAAGTACATGGAGTGGATTTCCAGCTGGTACTGTGATGGGGCATATTCATTTCCATGTAGCTGATTTAGAGGAAGCGAAACGTTTCTATGTTGATGGTCTTGGTTTTGAAGTAACAATCCCAGCTCGTAATGGAGCGTTGTTCGTATCAGCAGGTGGCTATCATCACCATATCGGTTTAAATACATGGCAAGGTGAAGGGGTACCACCGCAAATGCCAGGTTCTGTTGGTTTAAAATATTTCACAATTGTATTAGCGGATGAAAAACAAAAAGAGCAAGTATGTGAAAGCTTAAAAAATATTGGTAAGATTGCTACGTACAAAGATGGAATATTACAAGTCGAGGATCCATTTGGACATTGTATCCATTTCCAAATAAAAGGAGAAGCCTAAAAAGGCTTCTCTTTTTTATTTTCTTATAATTGCATTTTCGTTTTGTAAAAATAGTTCATCAAATTGTTTTGCAAGCTCAAAATCTAGTTTCGTTAAACCTTTTGCATTCCAAGATGACAAAGTAATAATAACTGCTTTATACTGGATAAGGATAAATGGATGGTGATTATGTTCTTCTGATAGTTTGGCGGCTTCAGAGACAAATTCGACTCCTTTTAAGTAGTCGGAAAACATATATTTTCGTTCAATCCATTTCTCATCTTTTACCATCCATTTATCTACCTTCAATAATTCCTCGTGAACTTCTTCTTCAGTTAATCTTAGCATCATTTTTCACATCCTTTATTGGAAGTAACGCAAGACCATTGTTAATAAGGCGTGTTACAGCTTCGTCAGTTGTGAAAGTAGAAAGTTGATGTAGTAATGCTGCAGATGTTTCATGCCCTTTGTTATGCTCTAAAAGTAACTCTAATACTTCAAGGCGCAGCAACCATTCTTTCGCATAAAATTTATTTAATACTTCTTGGATTGCTACTAATTGATCGATATGCGCGTCGTGTAAAATCCCCTCACTTCGAATATCTCGAACTGTTTGATACATACGCTCGAGTTCATTCAGTACAAGCGGAGCAGGAATTTCTTGAACTTCTTCATCCATTGGGAAAAATGCTGCTGCATCTGCGGCACCTGGGAATACTGAAGTGATTTGTGAGCCAACAGCCATATCAAATGCGCCCCATGAAGCATCAAATAAAACGCGGGCGTTATAAGTAACTGTGCAATCGATAAAGGAAATAAGAGCAATTTTCTTATCATTTTTCACAATATCTGTTACTGTTCCTTTTACATGAATACCACTTGCAAAAGTAAACTCAGCGATAGTTCCAATTTTAATTCCTAATGATTGTAGTTGTTCGTCTGTACAATTTTCTAATGCAATATTTTCAGTAAGTAATCCAATCGGTGTTCCAAATCCGTCACTGTGTACAGAAGTAGAATGATTCGCTAACTGTTTATTATGAAGCGCTAATGCCGTTGGCGAATTTGTTCGCATGTAAATTAATTCACCTGCATCGTTTTCAATTGTCTCGCTAAATGTACCTGTAATTTGTAATCCACTATTTAGCTCAGCTGTTGCATAGTTCTCAGAGCGAATTGCTTTTTCTAAACCTTCTTTTCCACCTGTTTTAAAGGCCATTGTTTTAGAAAATGTTTCAAGCGCATCTGTTAATTCTTCAAAGGATTCACAAACAAATAGTTGTGGTTGCATTTTTGTTACGTCATAAGTTGTCCCTGTACATGCTTCGATAGAAAATGGAACCTTTTCTACAGCGTCTGTTAAGCAATGTTTGCTTTCGCCAACAGAAGAAAGGAGACCAGCACCATATATCTTTGGATCATCTATATTTCCGATCAATCCATATTCTACTGTCCACCAGAAAAGACGTGAAATTTGTTCAGCTTCCGATAAACCAGAAACTAACTTTTGTTTTTCAATTACAGCATTTTCAGCAGCCTTAACTTCATCAGGAGTAGAAGTAGGGCTTTCTTTTACTATCGTTAATGTACGAACAGCTTCAAATGCATCATGTTCTTCTTTTGTAGAGAAAGCTTTTGCACCAATTTGCCCAAAACGTTTCACATATTTTGCATATGTAGGATCAAGTAAAATCGGTGCGTGTCCTGCGGCTTCATGTACGATATCTGGAGCTGGTGTGTACTCGATATTTTCTACTTTCCGGATATCTGTTGCAATCGGTAGTAATCCGTGTCCTTGAAAATCGAAGAATGCTACGCCAGGAATAAGTCCGTCAATTGTTACAGCGCCCCAGCCGCTTGGTGCCAAACACTCATTCATTTCTTCTACTTTTGGAATTGCATCTATATTAATACCAGATGATTGTAGTCCGTTCACATAGGCTGGATGAGCAACGTCTTTTAAGAAGCTATGATTTTGTCTCATAATGTAACGCCACACAGCGTGATTCACCGGTGTGTATTGATCATAATGTTGTGTGGATACAAATGGTTTTAAATGCGATGGAATTTCTGTTTTCTTTGTCATTTAGACATCCTCCTTTTTTTCAATAAAATTGAATATCGATTTCGTATAGCTTGTATCACCCCCTTTCATTTTTTGTAAGCGCTTATAAAATTTTATCATAAGATTCGGAATTATTTAACATATGTTTCTGTGATAAATAGAAAAAGCCCCTATCGGAAAATCCGATAGGGGCGAAAGCATCGCGGTACCACCCTATTTGTAAGTGAAAATATACTTACATCTCAATTAATGATAACGGAAAAATTCCGTCTTTTCCTTCATGCATAAAAGCACTACGAAAAAGAAGCTCCAGAATTGTAATTCATACTTATATATGTGCTAATTTCCACCGACCATTAGCTCTCTGTAACAGGGATATAAGATACTACTGCGATTCTTTCAACGCGTATATATGAAATTGTGTAAGAGGATGGATGCAAAAAAGTCCCTATCGGAAAATCCGATAGGGACGATAAAAATCGCGGTACCACCCTATTTGTAAACAACTAATTGTTTACCACTCACTTTACGATAACGGAAAGATCCGTCTTTCTCTTCATGCATAAAAAGCATTACGGGAAAGAAGCTCCAGAATTGTAATTCACGCTTGTATATGTACTGATTCGCACCAACCATCAGTTCTCTGGGACAGTGATATAAGTCGCTACTAGCATTCCTTCAAAGCTGATATATAATTCGTTAAACTAAACTATGTTTTGTATTATAAAACTATATTAAAAAAATTGTCAACAAAAATTTTTTATCCCGTGTTAATGAGCAGTAAAATTCCTACCTCAAAATTCGGTGGGAGAATAACTGCCCGTAACCCCCGATTGGTGAAGGCTAATAATCAGTGGGGATGAACAAAATCTCTACTGATTAAGGCTTCACTTTATTTCACTTCTAAATTAACAGTTAAATTAGAGGTATTGCCAGCTGCATCAGTTGCTACAATGTGAATAGTATTTTTTTCTTCGTGTAATTGAGTGCGATCGAAATAAATGTCATAGCTTTTCTCCCAAGGGTTCAGGAATGCCTGTTCCCATACACCATTTCCGTTAATTTCATATTGCATTCTCACTGGAATACCAGGTGCTTTTTTTAGCTCAGCATGATAAGACTGAGCATTACTATTTTGTAAATCTGGAGCATGCTGAATATTACTTTGAGCAGCGAGAGGTGCATGTTGCAATTCTACAATTACTGATATTTCTTTTGTTGTTTTCGTTTCAACATTTTGAGCAATTTTATGTTCTCCCCACTGTTCAATCGTTGTTTTTAATTGTGGACTAAATTGCTTCTCCTTTTGTAGTGATTCAGCATGAGCGCTTAAAGCTCCAAAACTAGAAAAGACAAGCGCCATGCTTAATAGTGTAGAAGTAGTTTTTTTCATTGATACTCCCCCTAATAAAAAGTGCCAATATTCAGAAATGAAATCTTACATTTTAGTTATAACTTATAAATATAAATGTTGGCTAAACTATACTTTCGACATAATTCATACCAATCCTCTATGAATTGAAAATTTCTTGGGGAATTTTTTCTGATTATGTCGAATCGATATTTTTCACATATTGTAGGAAGAAAGTGAGGAATGCTATGAGGGAAATGGAGTGATGGTATGAAAAGGCTAATAGTAAGTGGTAGTGTAGTGTTGTTTATGTTTTTGTGTTCTATCACTATTACTAGCGCAGAAAATAATAGTGTGAAAGTTGCTTTTATTCGTCATCATAACCTTTGGATTAAAGTTGAGGGGAAAGAAAAACAACTTACAAAAGGAGAGAACATAACAGGGCCAAAGTGGTCACATGATGGAGAATGGCTGGCATATGTAAAAGGGAAGAAACAAAATATTCTTGAGTTATATCGGCTGAAAGATGGAAAGAAAGTTACGCCGTTTCACTCAGAAGCATCGAATTATCAATGGTCACCAACAGAAAATATAATTGCATTTATATTTACAGGTACATTAAATACATTTGATGTAGAAAAAAAGAATGCAGATTTTGAAAATGTATCGGCTGGTGTAGGGGATTATGCATGGTACCCCGATGGAAAGAACTTTCTTGTATCCTCTGAAGCGCACTTACTTCCAACAGGATGGACAGGGGCTCAGCTATATGAAGTGCAAAAAGATGCACATATGAATCCTCACAAAATGAAGCATTTGTATGCATTGCCAAATGAACATGATGATTTCCTAGCCCTAGTAGCAAGTGGCTTTAAGTGGTCACCAGATCAAAAGTGGATTTCATTTTTAGCAGTACCGACAGCTTCATGGTCAGCTGATAGTAATACGCTTTGCTTAGTTCGTGCAGATGGCAGTCGGTTTGAAAAAGTAGATCAAATGTTACTAAACGCACAATGGTTTCAATGGGCACCATCAAAAAATATATTAGCTTATATTGAAGGGAGCGGAAGAGTTGCATTAGAAAATAAGCATTTAAAAGTAAAGGAATTGCCAGCACTTCAGCAGAACATATTTACGCCGAAAGGATATGTTGATTGGGATTTTGTATGGAAGAACGATAGAGTAATTATCGTTTCACGAGCAAAGGAGGCAGGGATAGAAACTCCACCAGAAAAAAGGCCACTACCATCTTTGTATGAGGTCGATAGTACAAGTAATGCACAGCATCAAATCACAAAGAAAAAGAACAAGCAAGGGGATTACCACCCGATCTTCATGAAGAAGAGTAATCAATTAATTTGGATACGTTCAGACCGTAAGAAAGCGGATGTATGGCTTGCTCATAAAGATGGGAAACAGGAAAAGAAGTGGATTGAAAATATAGATGTACCAGCGTGGTATTATGAGAAATGGAATTGGGAAAATGTCATCTCGGTGAAATAACAATAAAAAACTGCCTAAAAGATCATTTTAGGCAGTTTTTTATTGTTATTTATGCGTTTTATTTGGCTTTTTTTTCGCTGGGTTTCCGTTCCCTTGGCGCTTTCTATTTTGTTCATCTTTTGCTTGTTTTTCATGTAGTGTATCTAAAAATTCATTCGAGTTACTCATTTTTCTATCGCTCCTTTCATTTCGTCCTAATTACTATAACCATTTAGGAGGATAATCATGAGTTAGAAGTTAGGCACTTAATTTTCTTCGATAATGTAAGTAAAATATTCCATACATAACAAATAGCATGAGTAAAACTTGTAACTCTACATTTTCCTTTAAAATAGCTGCGATAGGGTCTGGTAAGTACGGTGATTTATCGTTTGTGCTTAAACCTAACCATTTATTTAAGAGGCTAATGGTACAAAACATAAAAACACCGGACCAGCTTGCCGTAATTGCTTTTTGTTTAATTTTTGTTTCACGTTCATCATCTGTAATCCAGGGATTAGCAGTTTGATCACTACTAAAGAAGCCGTTTATATATCCCCATACAATCATTCCAATAAAGACAATTATCCATTTCATATATGTAATTCTCCTTTCGGTGTAAAAAGTATTTTACATGTAATGTTGTAATATTTTACAAATGTTAGTGTCAAATGTTTTTTACATATCGGTTTTTATACAGCAGGAATAAAGAATGCAATAGGGAAGAAATATGTGTGAGGATTTTATAGTAAGAGGAGGCTGAATATGAAAATCGTTTTTGTTCGGCATGGTGAAGGTGAACATACAACGGATTTACCAGAAAGTCGTTTTAACTAGATCAGATTTTTTGAAAGAAACGGGCATATATGAAATGGATTTATCCCATAAAATTCTGATTGATAAGGGCTGATTATAGGATGGGGGTTGTATGTTGAATATTGCATTAGTAGTTGGTTTTAATTCGGATTTAGAAGCGCAATCAATTCGAGCATCTCTTGAATATTTTGGTGCAAGGGTTGTGACATATTGGATTGGTAGACCGAAAGATTTTGTGGAAGTTCTTTCTGGAAAGAACTTATTTAACAATATTAATTATATTATTTTTTGCTTTCATGGTGAAGAAGGGAAGTTTGTCATAGAAGAGTTAGGCGAAGAAGTATATGAACAAGATGAACCGAGAGGGTATTTTGGTACAGAAGAAATTTATAAATATGCAAAATTGCATAATACACATATTGTAAATAGCGGGTGTACGTTAGGGGAGCAAAATCTAGCAAAATCTTTTTTACATAGTGGTGCGAAATCATATATTGGATCGATTGATTACGTAGATGGAAATGCAGCACTTATGTTTACTATACGCTTATTTTATGGGGTTATTAACCATGGGAAAACGTTAGAAGAAGCGTTTCAAGAAGCGAGTTTAATTGATGAGGAGACACATACATTTCGATTCTATAATTAGTGTGAAACACGTTTATTCTATATTCGAATAAACGTGTTTCACATTTAACTCACATTTTTTTTACATTTTTTCAATGAAAATGGTTATCACTTGTGGTATGATATGTTCAAGTTTTTACAGGTAATAAAAGTTACTATATAAACGTTAGTTTTTAATGTTTCATACGCATGTCACAGATTATTCATAATTAACGTTTGAAAAATAAGTAACTAATGTTATTATATTATCTGTAACTAACTTAATTACAACTTTAGGAGGAAGATATGGTTATTCAATTTTTAAGAGAAAACAAAGCAGTTTCTTTTGCATTAGCAGTAATTCGAGTATATCTTGGTTACACATGGTTAATGGCTGGAATCGGTAAACTACAAGGAAAAGGATTCGATGCAACAGGTTATTTGCAAGGGGCAATTGAAAAATCTAAAGGTGCACAACCGGCTGTTCAATCTTGGTGGGCATCATTCTTACAAGAATTTGCAATTCCAAATGTAGATTTGTTTAATACACTTGTAACATGGGGAGAAATTTTAGTCGGAATTGGTTTAATTGTAGGCTGTTTAACAAAAACAGCGGTCTTTTTTGGTCTTGTAATGAACTTTTCCTATATGTTTAGTGGGTCAATTGGTGTGAACCCTGAGATGGTTATCTTATCTATGTTTGTTCTTGTTTCCGGTATGAACGCTGGGAAATTTGGAATGGATGGCTTCGTTATCCCGAAAGTATTAGGATCAAAAACTCCAAAACGCCAAAAGCAAGCTGCTTAATATATGAAAACGGGTATCTCATTTTGAGATACCCGTTTATGTTATTTTTCAACTTTAATCGGATTGTTCTTAAAGAAATCTTTTACATACCCGACAAATTCTTGTGGTTCTTGGCGAAATGGTGCATGATAACCTTTTTCAATAATATGTAAAGTGCTATTTTTTAAGAATTGATGATACGTTTCTCCTTCTTTCCAGGAAACGCTACTATCATTTCTGCCCCATATAATTAAAGTTGGCTGTTTTATTTCATTTGCATTAATTTTAAGACGTCTAGGCCATAATTTCATTTTATTATAATGCTCTTCATCATTACGTTTGAATTTCACTTTGCTTTCATCATAATCTGTAATAGAAGAAACGGCATTTAAATCAGTCGACAATTGTGGTTTTGGTGAGCCTTGTTTATTAACGAATGTATGAGGGCCACCTGTAGCATCAGTTAAAATAAGGTGAGTAACTGCTTCAGGATATAAATATGTTAAATTTAGAGAAATTTCTCCCCCCATGGAATGCCCCAGTATTGCGAATGAATCATACCCTAGTTTTTTCATTAATTTATAATACAAATTTGCATGAGTTGGAAAAGAATAATAAAAATCCATTGGCTTAGATGAGCGCCCGAATCCTAAAGCATCTACAGAAATAATTGTATGATCTTTTGCTAAATCGGAGTAAATCTTTTGAAAACCATCTGATGACCCTCCAAAGCCATGAATCATAAGTAAAGGTGGTTTTTCATTACCAATCTTTTTAAAGTAAATGGTTTGACCATCTATTTCTACCATTTTTTCCTCGGTAGCTAGTTTCGCTGTAATTGTATTTTTAACTTGTTTTACTTGTTCTACTGGCTTTTCTGCTGCACTACATCCTACTAATAGTGTAAGAGTAAGACAACCTACCATAAAATAGCTAAATCGCTTCAATTAGGTGTCTCCTTTCTAACATAACGCTGTATCTATCATAGCAAATAGCATATTACGATTTCCAGGAAGTTGGCTACCATTTTTTATCATAAGAGGTGAAAGGAGCGTTTCTTGGAAATTTTCTGTTTGAAGAAATTGACGAAATGTAAATTGTGAGTGTGGAACATCAATTCGTACTATACCATTCCAACATTCACATATCTTTTTTAATAATTGGATAGCATCTTCTTCTTGCTTGGCGATAAGTGGATTGATACATAATATATTGCCCTTTTGTATGCATAATGAAAAAGCTTCTATACAGTTATTTCTTTCAATTTTAAAAGAGTGTACGGCCCTTGGTAATAGCAAAGAGTAAAGTAGAGAACGATTCATACCAGTTGCAATTTGATCCAGAGAAGTAACAGATATAAGGTCTTCTTCTTGTACTTGTTGTAAGTGAGAAGGGTACGTCTTAATAGTTTGCTTTTCAAAACGATGAATCGTTGTTGCTGTTTGAAATCCGCATGATGTGTATAGAGGTTCGCCAGCTTTTGTCGCAATAAGTGCAATGGGTTGTTTTGGATGAATTTGTTCCAAGCAATGATTTAGCAACATGCGCCCTATTCCGCGTCCTTGAAAATTAGGGTGAACGATTAACATACCAATGGAAGCGAAGTTACTTGTAAAGGGAAATACTCCTCCAGTCGCAATGAGTTTGTTTTCATGAATGTAACCTACAAGTGTGCCGATAGAAAGATACATTTCGAATTGTTTTTTCATAAAAATTTCATCGTGTAACCATCCAACAGATTTGCAAAGATTAAGTAATTCAAAAATAAAAGATTCATTTAGCTTTACTATTTTCATAAAGGCTCACCGCATTTCTATTTATTTTCATAAACATAGAGTCAAAATGTAAAAAAAGAGATTTACGTTAAATGAAATCCAACTTGTTTATATTTAAATTGTAAAGGGCGGAATGATTGATACAAAAAGACAAACTTATACAAATTATAACTGATATTTACATAAGTTAACAAAAAATTTACATACAGCTAATTTTCTCTTAATAGTCTTCCATTAAATTTGATAGTGGGAAATGAATAACCTAATTAGGGGGACAAGACAGTGAAAAAGTTTGTGAAAAAAGCATGGCCATTTGCAGTTGTGGCATCATTAGCAGTTACTTCGGTAGCAACATGGAATTTTACTCGTTCTAGTGAGGTTAATGCAGATGAGAACGGAAGCAATGCAAAGATTAAAAATGTTATCGTATTAATTGGGGATGGTATGGGTCCTTCATATATGACGGCTCACCGTTATATGAAAGATAATCCAAAAACCTTTGAAATGGAATCTACAGAATTTGATAAGCATCTTGTAGGAACACAAAAAACATACCCAGAAGATGAACATGAAAATATTACAGACTCTGCATCGGCAGCAACAGCTATGTCAGCAGGAATTAAAACATATAATGCTGCAATTGCAGTTGATAATGATAAAGCGGAAGTGAAAACAGTTCTTGAGCAAGCGAAAGAAAAAGGGAAATCAACGGGACTCGTTGCAACTTCTGAAATTACACATGCAACACCAGCTGCTTTCGGTGCGCATGACATTAGCCGTAAAAATATGGATGCAATTGCAAATGATTATTTTGATGAGAAAATTAAAGGGAAGCATAAGGTAGATGTTATGCTTGGCGGCGGCGTAAAGAACTTTGTTAGAAAAGATCGTAATCTTACAGAAGAGTTTAAGAAATCTGGTTATAGCTATGTAACGGATCGAGATCAATTGTTAAATGATAAAAATGATCAAATTCTTGGTTTATTTGCACCAGGTGGATTAGATAAAATGATTGACCGCAATGAGAAAACACCTTCATTAGAAGAAATGACTAATGCAGCAATTGAGCGTTTGAACAAAAATAAAAATGGTTTCTTCTTAATGGTGGAAGGAAGTCAAATCGACTGGGCTGGACATGATAATGATATTGTTGGTGCAATGAGTGAAATGGAAGACTTCGAAAAAGCTTTCAAAGCAGCGATTGAGTTTGCGAAAAAAGATAAAAATACGTTAGTTGTTGCAACGGCAGATCACGCTACTGGTGGCTTATCTTTAGGTGCCAATGGCGAGTATAACTTTAAAGTAGATCCAATTAAAGCTGCAAAACGCACACCAGACTTTATGGCAAATGAGATTGCAAAAGGTGCAAATGTAGAAGAAACATTGAAAAAGTATATTGATTTACAATTAACTCCAGAAGAAATTCAAGCTGTAAATGATATAGCTCCGTCAAAAGATGTAACAAAGATTGATAATGCAATTGAAGATATTTTCAATAAGCGCTCGGTTACAGGCTGGACAACAGGTGGACATACAGGGGAAGATGTGAACGTGTATGCATTTGGTCCAGGTAAATACTTGTTCTCTGGCGTTCAAGAGAATACAAATATAGCGAAACGTGTCTTTGATATTGTTGGCGGTGGTGATCCGAATAAAGGAAGACGCTAATTAAGAGCGAAAGTGAGGCGAACTGCCTCGCTTTTCTTTTTAGGAGTTGGAAATATGAAAAAAATATTTGCGAAATTAAGATTCCTTCTAGCATTTGTAGTATTACTAGTTGGATGTCAACAAGAAGAGAATAATGTAGCACAAAAATCTACTACTAAAAAAACTGAGGAAAAGGTACAAATAACAAAAGAAGAAGAGAAATCTATTCAAGATATTATTCATACATTTGTGCGAACGACCAATGAAAAAAATCTTGCAGAACATATGGAGTTATTTTCAAAGAAGATGCCTAGTGCTGAAGACTTAAAAACACAAAAAGAAGCCGCATTTCAAAAGGGAAATAAGAAAATTGAATTGGAACATATAGATATGAATGTTAGTAAAGTAGGGTATGTTATTGTTGAAACGAAAGAAAAGGAAGTAGACGACAGTATTACTCTTCAAAAGAAAGTACAGTATGCCCTTGGAAAAGAAGAGGGTAAATGGAAGATTGAAGAGGTTCGAACAATAGAGAAAAAATAACGTGAAACTTTAATAAGTGTGGAGTCGTACTTCCCAAAAATGATAGAAAAAAGGTTCTCATTGGCGAGAACCTTTTTTTATAGTGGTAGCATAATTTGATTTGAACATGCCTCAATATCATCAATATCTTGACGAATTGTGGCCATTTTATTATCCAGATCTTCAGCTTTCATTGCTGCATCATGTAGTTCATCTTTTAAATACTCCGGTATTTTTCCTTCATATTTATAATAAAGTTTGTGTTCTAAACTTGCCCAAAAGTCCATTGCCAGTGTACGTAACTGAATTTCTGCAAATACATCTTTTGTACCAGAATTTAGTGATAAAGGGTATTTAATGATCATGTGTAAACTTTTATATCCGTTTCGTTTTGGGTTAGCGATATAATCTTTTACTTCTATGACTTCCATATCTTCGCGTTTTTGAATGACTTCTTTCAAATGATAGATATCTTCTACGAAGCAACATGTAATACGAATACCAATAATATCTTGTAAATGTGTTTGAGCATTTTCAACTGTTGGTAATAAGCTTTTGCGCTCTAGTTTTTTAATAATACTTTCAGGTTGTTTTAGTCTTGTTTTTATATGTTCAAACGGGTTGTAATCCTCTAGAAATTGAGCTTCCCGGTTCATAATTTCAAATTTAGTTTTTAACTCTTCTAAAGCAAATGTATATGGTAATACAAAAGCTTTCCAGTAGTTAACTGTTGATTGATTATATTCCATTTATATACACACCTTTTCCTATTTGCAAGTGAGGTCGTTATTATACTAAATACCAAATCATATAAGCGCAAGCAGCAAATGATGAGATCATAAAGCGATATTTAGTTTTCATACTTTCAACTCCTTTCGAGTAAGATTTTATATAAATAAACGTGATTGTTAATAAGTTCACTATGTACAGTTTCTATAGTAATAGATTCGTGTGAATTTCGTATGAACTAATTGTTTCAGCTTTTTGTCTTTTTTGCTGTTAATCATAATTATTATTCGGATTTAAAGTGTTTTTATTTGATTTATCTATTTGTATAAATTAATGTATATTTAAATTTACAGTTATCGAGGAGGATATATGGTGAACTTTGAAGAATTAGCAATTGCTAGACGTTCTGCAATGAAATTTATACAAGGTATAGAAATCCCTGATGAGGATTTTAAAAAAATATTTGAGTTAACTAAGCTTTCTCCATCTTGCTATAATTTGCAGCACACACATTATGTTGTAATTCGTGATCAAGAGCGAAAAGAAAGATTAAAAGAATTAGCTTTCGGTCAATATAAAGTATCGAGTGCATCAGCGGTAGTGCTCGTTTGTGGTGATAAAAAAGCATACCAAAATGTTGAAAATATTTACTTCGGTATGAAAGTTTTAAAAATGATTGATGAATGTGAATATGAAGATACAATTAGGCAAACGAAAGGTTTATATGAAGGAAAAGGAGAGCGTTTCATGGAGGATGAAGCGATTAGAAATGCTTCGTTAAGCGCGATGACTTTTATGTACGCAGCTAAATATTATGGCTATGATACATGTCCAATGATTGGTTTCGATGAAAAAGCAGTACAAAGTGAATTAAATATGCCGGAGCATATAGTACCTGTTTTAATGATTACGATAGGAAAAAGTGATACGACTAAAACTCGCCTACGAGGATATCGAAAGCCGATTAGTGAGTTTGTTACATACGAATCGTTTTAATAAAGTGAAACTTTTAATCAGTGGGGGTCTTACTGCCCGTTAATGCGGGAGAAAATTTATTTAACTATAAAAACAAGGGGATTCTAAATGGAATCTTCTTGTTTTTGCAATTGACAAATGGAATGAAGTTTTATAATATATAAATCGTAATCATTACGTTTTAGTTGCGATTTTTGAAAGAAAGGAGAATTAAATATGCGTGTAAATATTACATTAGCTTGTACGGAGTGCGGTGATCGTAATTACATTTCTAAAAAAAATAAACGAAACAATCCAGAACGCATCGAATTAAAAAAATATTGTCCACGATTAAAGCGAGTAACGTTACATCGTGAAACGAAGTAGAAGACTAGAGATATCTCTAGTCTTTTTTTATAGTTCTTTGGTTTTGTTTGTTATAATTACCTTAAATTGTAATAAAGGGAGCGGTATGATGAATCAAAAAGATAAAGAAAGAAAAGAGCAAGTGGCTCATATTATTAATATTCCAGATGAATATAGTCTTGTTGTAGATGATCAAGAAGGGGTTGATGACCCGTATCATCTATTATGGTGGGAGCATAAAGGGGATCAGGAGAGAACGATACAAATTACATTGAATAGACATACTGGTAATTTAATTGAATTTAGGATAGATGATGAAAATCCTTTTTCAAGTGGCAAGGAAGCGATAGAGGAGAAGAAGGCAAGAGAGATTGCAAATGCGTTCTTGAAAAAATATACAAAAGAAGGATATGAATTCTATACATATGTAACGGTTAAGGACGACAGGCGCGGTTGGAAAGAAGTAAATTATATGCAAGAAGTGAATAGCTATCCATTGCCGAATACAGGGTGCGTTGTGCGAGTGCACTCTTCAGGTAATGTTGTGCATTTTCATTACAATGGACAAAAAGCTATAGAGAAAAAACCGTTATGGCCAAGTGAAATTGTTGAGGAGAATATCGTTTTAGAAAATTTGAAAGCTAGACAAGATATGAGACTTGTATTTATAGATTTAACATACTCTTCATGTGAGTATGAAAACGGGGAAGAAGTAAAAGGGTACCATCTTGTATATGAACCAGAGCCTAGTCATGCGTTTATTGATGCAAGTACAGGTAAAGATTTATTTGGACCAGATCATTATAAATTGCCTTCGGCTGTAGCTGTTGAAAAATCGAAAAAAGGTAACGAACGAGGTGAAGTATTCGAATTATTTGACTGGAATAAAGAAGGTTTTACAAAAGTAGATGAGACAGAAAATGATGATGAAATAAGGATGAAATTTGTTCCGAAAGAGGAATTACAAAAACAGAAAGAAGAAAAGAATCCATATTTAATGAATGAATTCTTTAAAAAGCATTTACCGATGTTGAAATATAATAATTTAGTTAGCGTTACAATTGATAAATTAACCAATGAATTAACTGGTTTTATAAAACTGACAGATGATAAAGAAGTAAAGCAAATACTGTCTAGAGAGGAATGTTTACAAAGAGCACTTCAATTTTTAGAACGAGTTATTCCAGATATCACACAATATCTGCGTCTTTGGGAGGAACGTGAAGAAGCAGAAGATGGGATTGAAAGATTTATCTTTTCTGTATATATAAATGATATTCCGGCAGAGTATAACCAATTTATGATTAACATCAATGCAGAAAATGGTGCTGTTATGCACTACTCGGGGGAGTCTAGCAACTTTATAAAAGAATTGCTCACATATGAAATAACACCAAAAGTAACTAAAGAAAAAGCGTTAGAAATATACAGAGAGGCTATCCGAGTTAAATTAGAATGGTTTTTAGATCATGATGCAGAGGAAACGAAATACAAACTACTTTACAAACAAACGACAGATGAAAAACATAAAGAACCTTTTAATTGTAGGCGGGAAATTCGTTATATTGATGCCCAAGCGGGGAGAAAGATTTGGAGTAAGTAAAATAAAAGAGTTATTTTTCAAAGAAAATAACTCTTTTTATTTTTATACTTTGCCTGTTCGTTTTTCAAAAGTAAATGTGATAGGAAGATTGGAATAAGAACTATCACTTTTAAATATTACTTTCCATTCTTTAGTATGGGCTTTAATTTCAAAATTAAGAAGATTCATCGCTCTACGTTTATCTATTTCTAAAAACATATTATGAATCTCTGGTTCTTGCTGTAAATTAAGAGCCTTTAGTGTGACTGTAAATGTGAAAAAATTCTGTCCTTCATATACTATTTTTGATATTTTTGTTTTTTGTTTATTTAACAGCACATAAAAACGGTCTGATGGAGTTAATTGTACAGAGTCATCAGTAATTTCATTTTCGCTATTATGAAGTTCAACTAAGTAAGATGTACTATGGGAAGAATCTTTTTTGCTTGTAATCTGTAATTCAGTAGGAATCATCGGTATTTCATAAAAATCATTTCTTATTATGTTGTTGTAATCCTCTGAAAATTTACGAACTTCTTTTGGAAAAGAGTCATCTTGTGTACTTAAAAAAGTTTTGTTTTGCTTTGGAATTTTTTTACTAAAATTTAATGTTTCTTTAAAGTAATAATTGGATCCAGTTAAAAATAAACAACTACAGATTAATAAAAAAATTCGATACGGATTTTGAAAGTGAAAGAATAATAGTATACATGTAATAATTCCAATTACATAGAAAATAAAGATAAGTAGTTCTAGTTTTGAGTGAAAGGAGAAACCATAGTTATGAAAAAATTTTATTCCAGTTATAATTTGAGCTCCAAAAAATAAAGAAATTCCAAATTGAAAAAATAATAAATCAGGCCCTCTTTTAATAACAAAAGTAATGAACGAAATGAAAAGTAAAAATACCCCTAAATAAATTGTTACATTTAATAATCGTTCTAATGTAATCATGAATAGTGTCCCCTTTAATAGCATATTCATATATAAATAACAATTTTATTTAATTATAATATAACGATAAAATATTTTAAATGTTAGAAGTGTTGAGTTTTATAAATAAACTGTACAGACACAAACAACCTCACGCCCACATACACATAATAAAGACCACTATTTTGGCGGAGGTGAAAGGTTTGAGTCTATTCGCCGCAATTGGATATATGGTTCGAGAAGTGTTTGTCTTTGTTTCTTATGTGAAGAACAATGCGTTCCCGCAGCCGTTATCATCAGATGATGAGAGAAAGTACTTAGAGTTAATGGAGCAAGGTGATGCTCAAGCGAGAAATCTTTTAATTGAACATAATTTACGGCTTGTAGCTCATATCGTTAAAAAATTTGAGAACACAGGAGAAGATGCAGAAGATTTAATTTCAATTGGTACAATCGGGCTCATTAAAGCGATCGAGAGCTATTCTGCAGGAAAGGGAACGAAGCTTGCGACGTATGCAGCACGCTGTATTGAAAATGAAATTTTGATGCATTTACGTGTACTAAAGAAAACGAAAAAAGATGTTTCACTTCATGATCCGATCGGGCAAGATAAAGAGGGCAATGAAATATCGCTTATTGATATATTAAAATCAGAGTCTGAAGATGTAATTGATATGATTCAGCTTAGTATGGAGTTAGAAAAAATTAAAGAGTATATCGATATTTTAGACGAAAGAGAAAAAGAAGTGATTGTGAAACGTTTTGGACTTGGGCTAGATAAGGAGAAAACACAGCGGGAAATCGCTAAGGCGCTTGGTATTTCTAGAAGCTACGTATCACGGATTGAAAAGCGTGCTTTAATGAAAATGTTCCACGAGTTTGTAAGGGCAGAGAAAGAGAAAAAAGCGAAAGAGTAAAGTGTATTAGAAGCAGCCATATTTAAAATGGGCTGCTTTTTTTATTGTAAATAAGAAAAGAAAACGCGTTATGCTAAGAAGAAATACACGTTCACTGTTGAAAATGACGGATTCTATCTGTAATATTAGAAGGTGCTAAATAATTTAAGAATAATACCATACTTAGTTTTCTGTATATATAATAAGGCTGCTTTATATGATATGTGGGAATAAGAACCAATTTTACATATGATATAGAAAGAAAAGAAGGGAAAACTAAAGTTATAGACTGATTAGGGGGTTTCGCAATTTGCGACGTACATTATATCGACTTATGATAGAACTTACAAATGGTCGCTTTACTTCTTATATATTACGTAAATTTGCACAATCTCGTTTGAGCTCTATCATTATTCCATCGTACGCGAAAGTTTTTCAAATTAATCAAGATGAGATGGAAAAGGGTTTGAAGGAATATAGAACATTGCATGAATTATTTACGCGTAAGCTAAAAGAAGGAAAGCGTAGTATTGATACAGATGCATCGAGTATCGTTAGTCCTGTTGATGGTGTTTTTGCAGATCATGGTCCTATTGAGGATACAAAAACATTTGATATTAAAGGAAAGCGCTATTCAATCGTGGATATGCTAGGTAATGAAGAACGTGCAACGCGATATGCAGGCGGTACATATATGGTAATTTATTTGAGTCCAAGTCATTATCATCGCATTCATAGTCCGCTTTCTGGTTCTGTGACTGAAAGATTTGTACTCGGTAGAAAATCATATCCGGTAAATGCAGCTGGTATGGAATACGGGAAAGAACCACTGTCAAAAAATTATCGTTCTGTTACAGAAGTAAGCAGTGATGGCGAGCATATGGCTCTTGTAAAAGTAGGTGCTATGTTTGTTAATAGTATTGAGCTTTTGCATGAGAGAGACACTGTTCAAAAAGGTGAAGAAATGGCATACTTTACATTTGGTTCAACAGTTGTGTTATTGTTTGAAAAAGATATGATAGAAGTAGTGCAGGAATTAAAGAGTGGACAAGAGCTTCGTCTTGGTGAAAAAATAGCTACTCGCTTAGCTCATAAATAAAGAAAAGCTTTTATAACCGTAAGTAAGAGTTATGGGCAAAGATACTTAATGATGAAATCCCCTAGATGGGAGTACTTGTTTATTCGAGAGCCATCGTAGGATGGCTCTTTTTACAGGGCATCTAATAATTTATCCTTTAACTGTTTGATTGGTAAGGGCTGATTAAACTTTCACTTTATATGTAATCAAGATGATTTGACAAGCTTGTCCTCTAATGAGCGTCTAATGATTTCTTGTTTTATAAGTAAAATGAAGTCGGGATTTAATTTTAGTTCTTTTGCTTTATAATAAGACTCAGTGAGTAACTCAGTGGATAACTGTTCCATATGTTTTGTTTTCAAGGTGAGTCACCTCCTAATAATATAAGGATTGATTCGTTGATGCATTTAATGTACCAAAAAAATATGACAGTCACAAACGAGTGGTTATCCACATACCTAGGTGGATAAAGTGTGTATAGTTTGTTAGTAAATTCCAAATTAACTGCAAAATTAATGTGGAAAATGTGTACAATTTTATCCACAGGTTATATATCGAAAAATGTTGTCGAAAAATTTTATGAAAAATCCTCAAAGAGGTGAAAGAAATTGAAACTATTTTTACCAAATGAATATGTGAAAAATGTATATCATGTTCAACCAGAAGATTTAAAAAAACGTGGGATTAAAGGCGTTATTACTGACTTAGATAACACTTTAATTGAATGGGATCGTCCCAATGCAACGCCGCAACTTGAAAAATGGTTCTTGGAAATGAAAGAGCAAGGCATTCAAGTAACGGTCGTTTCAAATAATAATGAGCAACGTGTGAAAGATTTTGCTGATCCATTAGGTATTCCATTTATTCATAGTGCACGTAAACCATTTGTTCGCGCATTTAAGCGTGCGATACAAGAGATGCGTTTGCAGCCAGATGAAGTTGTAGTAATTGGAGATCAGTTACTGACTGACGTGCTTGGTGGAAACCGAGTAGGCCTTCATACAATTTTAGTTGTACCGGTAGCACAAACGGACGGATTAGTAACGCGCTTTAATCGAAAAATTGAACGAAGAATTATGAAAAATATGAAGAAAAAAGGTTTAATTAACTGGGAGGAATAAAGTTTGACTGAAACAATTAAATGTATTGGTTGCGGTGTAGAAATTCAAACAGAAAATAAAAACGAAGTGGGGTATGCTCCTGCCTCATCTTTAGAGAAAGAACAAGTCATTTGTCAACGTTGTTTTCGCTTGAAGCATTACAATGAAATTCAAGATGTATCGTTAACAGATGATGACTTCCTACGCATTTTAAATGGAATTGGAAAATCAGATGCATTAGTAGTCAAAATTGTAGATATTTTTGATTTTAATGGTAGCTGGTTACCTGGCTTACATCGTTTCGTAGGGAATAATAAAGTATTACTTGTTGGAAATAAAGCTGATTTAATTCCAAAGTCAGTAAAACATGATAAAGTAAAACATTGGATGCGCTATAGTGCAAAGCAGCTAGGATTAAAACCAGAAGATGTCTTTTTAATTAGTGCAGCGAAGGGACAAGGAATTGCTGAACTAGCAGATGCTATTGAGTATTATCGCGGCGGCAAAGATGTTTATGTTGTTGGATGTACGAATGTAGGAAAATCGACATTTATTAATCGTATGATTAAAGAATTTAGTGATGAGACTGAAAATGTAATTACAACATCTCATTTCCCAGGAACAACACTGGATTTAATTGATATTCCATTGGACGAAGAGTCTTCTTTATATGATACGCCAGGTATTATTAACCACCACCAAATGGCTCATTATGTTGGAAAGCAAAGCTTAAAGCTTATTACACCAACAAAAGAAATTAAGCCGATGGTATTCCAATTAAATGAAGAACAAACGTTATTCTTTAGTGGATTGGCACGTTTTGATTATGTAAGTGGTGGTCGTCGTGCATTTACTTGTCACTTCTCGAATCGCTTAACAATCCATCGTACAAAGCTTGAGAAAGCAGATGAATTATATAAAAATCATGCCGGGGATTTATTAAGCCCACCAACGCCAGAAGAATTAGCAAATATGCCTGAGCTAGTGAAATACGAATTTAATATTCGTGAACCTAAAACGGATGTTGTATTCTCTGGATTAGGATGGGTTACTGTGAACGAACCAGGAGCAAAAATTGTTGCACACGTACCAAAAGGAGTAAGTGTTTCACTACGTAAATCTTTAATTTAATATGGAGAGGGATTTATGAAACAATTATATGGTGTAATCGGAAATCCAATTGGACATTCATTATCACCCGTTATGCATAACGATGCATTTGAACACTTGAATATGGATGCCCATTATCATGCGTTCCTTGTTGAAGAGGAATTGCTAGGGGAAGCAGTAAGAGGTTTAAAAGCATTAGGTATTTCAGGATTTAATGTAACAACTCCGCACAAGGTTGCTATTATGGAGTATTTGGATGAGATTGACCCATTGGCAAGGAAAATCGGTGCAGTAAATACAGTGGTTCATAAGGATGGAAGATTAATTGGCTATAACACAGACGGGATTGGTTTTGTTCGAGCGCTGCAGTCAATTAGTAATGAACCACTTCAAGGGAAACGTATTTTGTTACTTGGTTCAGGTGGTGCTAGCCGAGCTATTTATTTTTCTCTTGCTGATGTAGGTGTAAAAGAGATTGATGTAGCCAATCGTACAGTAAATAAGGCGAAGGAACTTATTGCTGCACGTACGGCCGATGTTAATTCTGTTGCTTTGTCGTTAGAAAAAGCGACAGAAGAACAAGGAAATTATGATATTATCATTCAGACGACAACGATAGGTATGCATCCGCACGTAGAATATACGCCATTACAAATTTGTTCGTTAAAAAAAGGAACGATTGTATCAGATATAATTTATAATCCATTTGAAACGAAAATTTTATGTGAGGCAAAAGAGCAAGGTGCAATCATTCAAAATGGTATTGATATGTTTGTTTATCAAGGAGCACTTGCATTTGAAATGTGGACAGGACGCACCCCAAATATCGAGAGAATGAAACAATTAGTTATAGAAAAGCTTGGAGGCTAACATATATGTTAACAGGAAAACAAAAAAGATTTTTACGTGCACAAGCACATCATTTAACACCAATTTTTCAAGTAGGAAAAGGCGGAGTAAATGAAAATATGATTAAACAAATTGCAGATACTTTAGAAGCTCGTGAGTTATTTAAAGTAAGTGTATTACAAAACTGTGAATTTGATCGCCGTGAGGTTGCGGAAGAACTTGCAAAAGGTGCACGTGCTGAAATCGTTCAAGTAATTGGAAGCACAATCGTTTTATACAAAGAATCAAGAGAAAATAAACAAATTAAGCTTCCTCGATAAAAAGATTAGCATGGGCTATTTTTATCGCTGATGCGTAATGATGTAGAGAGCGAAACCAATTGAACTTTTATTAATAGCAACTCTCTTCATTTCTAACCGAGGAGAGTTGCTGTATATAAAAGGAAGGGGCGTTTCTTTTGAGGAAAATTGGCATCATTGGCGGTACATTTGATCCGCCTCACTATGGACATTTGCTAATTGCAAATGAAGTATATCACGCTTTGAACTTGGAAGAAGTATGGTTCTTGCCAAACCAGATTCCCCCACATAAACAAGGGCGGAATATTACAAGTGTAGAAAGTCGTTTACATATGTTAGAGCTCGCGACTGAGGCAGAAGAACACTTTTCTATTTGTTTAGAAGAGCTAAGTAGGAAGGGCCCATCTTATACGTATGACACTATGTTACAATTGACGAAGAAGTATCCGGATGTGCAGTTTCACTTTATTATTGGTGGGGATATGGTTGAATATTTACCGAAGTGGTATAACATTGAAGCTTTACTTAATCTTGTAACGTTTGTTGGAGTTGCAAGACCTGGGTATACATTGCATACACCATATAAGATTACTACAGTGGAAATTCCGGAATTTGCAGTTTCTTCATCCTTATTACGTGAGAGATATAAAGAGAAGAAAACGTGTAAATATTTACTTCCTGAAAAAGTACAGGTATATATCGAGAGGAATGGGTTGTATGAATCGTGAGAATGCACTGCATATTGTCAAACAACAAATGCATGAAAAACGTTATATACACACAATTGGTGTAATGGAGACAGCGATTGAGCTTGCTAAGTTATACGGTGTGGACGAGAAAAAAGCAGAGATGGCAGCTATATTCCATGATTATGCGAAATGTAGAGCAATTTCAGAAATGGAAGAGATTATTAAACGTGAAGATTTGCCGAAAGATTTACTTTGCTATAACAAAGAGTTATGGCATGCACCTGTTGGGGCATACTTAGTAGAAAAAGAAGTAGGCATTACGGATTCTGAAATTTTGCAAGCTATTACATATCATACAAGTGGTCATGAGAATATGACGATGTTAGATAAAGTGATTTATGTAGCTGATTACATTGAACCTGGGCGAAAGTTTCCAGGAGTGGAAGAGGCTCGTAAACTCGCATATACGGATATAAATCAAGCCCTATTATTTGCGTTAAAGAGAACAATTCAATTTTTAATGGAAAAAGATCAGACGATTTATCCATTAACATTCCAAACATACAATGCAGTTATCAAGGAGGAAATGAGTAAATGAACGATAAAGAATTATTAGTATTAGCGGCAAAAGCAGCTGATGATAAGAGAGCAGAAGATATGGTTGTCCTAAATATGCAAGGTATTTCACCAATTGCAGATTATTTCATTATTTGTCACGGAAATTCAGATAAACAAGTGCAAGCAATTGCACGTGAAATTAAATCAAAAGCACATGAGTTCCAAATCGACGTACAACGTATGGAAGGGTTTGACGAAGCACGTTGGGTATTAGTTGATCTTGGAGATGTAGTTGCTCATGTATTCCATAAAGATGAGCGTAATCACTATAATTTAGAGCGTCTATGGGGCGATGTGCCACGTGAAGATATTACAGAAGAGTTAGGCCAATGAAATACGAACAATTTGCATTGTTGTACGACGAACTAATGAATGATGTCCCTTATGATAAATGGGTGGAATTTACAGAGGGAAGTTTACAGCAGGCAGGTATGAAAGAGGCAAAAATTCTTGATGTAGCATGCGGTACAGGTAATGTAACCCTGCCGCTTGTGCAAAAGGGTTACGATTTAATAGGTGTCGATCTTTCAGAAGAAATGTTAACAGTCGCTCAGCAAAAACTAGGCGGAGAAGGGCATTTTATTCCTTTTTACCAACAAGATATGCGCGAGCTTGATGTTCCGGGTGAGTTTGACTGTGTAACGATTTTTTGTGATTCATTAAATTATGTATTGCAAGAAGATGGAGTACAAGAAACATTTAGAAGAGTATTTCACCATTTACGTCAAGATGGTTTGTTTTTATTTGATGTACACTCTTTATATAAAATACATCATGTATTTCAAAATGAAACGTATACAGTGAATGGAGAAGAAATATCTCTTATTTGGAATTGCTTCCCTGGTGAAGAATCAAATAGTGTAGAGCATGATTTAACATTCTTTGTTCAAGATCCAGAAGAAGATGTGTACCATCGGTTTGACGAATGTCACGTGCAACGTGCATATCAAGTGGAAGAGTTAACGAAATGGCTTGAAGAAGCAGGTTTTACAGTGCTTCGTGTAACAGGTGATTTTGAGCGACTTGAAGTTACAGAACAAACAGAGCGTATTTTCTTCATGGCGAAGAAAAACGGATAAAAACAAAAGCAACCGAGAAGGTTGCTTTTGTTTTATAAAGAAGATGTATTTTTAGTTCTAGCATAATCTAAAGATCGTATGCGTAAAGTGTGGGAATAGTAGTTGAAGTGAAAATGTATTGTAAAAAAGTAAGTATTTATAAAAAGGATTTGGAATGAAAATGACGTATTTATTATGTGTGTTTATTGAATTGCTGATCAACGCATTCTAAATCTTCATCAAATTTTTCATGTGTTCGCTCGATTAACTTATGGAACATATCTCCAACGTGTTCTTCTAAAACCCGAATGCCTTCCCCAGTAACGCCGCCTTTCACGCAAACCTTTTCTTGTAAGGTAGGTAATGTGAAGATTTCTTTTTCAAGTAATTTCCCCATCCCCACGACCATTTCACTTACTAAAGTAGTAGCCTCTTCGTGTGTAATATTTGTTTTATCTACCGCAGCGTTAATGAAGCATTGTAGTAAATAACTAAAGAAAGCAGGACCGCAACTTGCTATATCAGATGAAACGCGCGTTATATCTTCTTTTATTACAAGAGGTGTAGAAATGTTTTTGAATAGACGAAGTAGTTTTTGTTGCCATTCTTCAGAGCAATTATCTCCAAATGTAAATAGTGAGGCGCCAGAGAGAGCGCGATTTGTGATACTTGGAATGATACGCGCGACGTGGCAAGGTACGAGAGTCTCTAATTGTGATGGAGATATTGGACTTGTAATAGAAACTAAGCACGTTTCATCAGAAAAATGTTCAGCGTATTTTTTTAGGATAGGGTATATATCTATCGGCTTAACACAAATAAAAATAAGTTGTGATTGTTCGATTACTTCCGGGATTGTTTTTGCTATCTGAACAGAAGGGTATTTTTCTTTTATATGATATGCTTTTGCGGGCGTCCGATTAATGATTGTAAGGCAAGAAGGTTTGACAGCACGGGTTTCTAAAAATGCATCGATTAGTATATTTCCCATGTTTCCTGTCCCTATAATTCCTATGTTCAAAGTTTCATCCCTCCTTCGTAACAGCTTTCTCCTAAACAATATGAATGATGTTATAAATTTATGATTAGAGGTGTAAAATGATGTGGGATTTTCCGAAAAAGTGGTTAGGTTTAGTAGCTATTATTGGAACTTTACTTTTTCTTGTTTTTTGGAAAACGAATCAGAATGTAGAACGAACGCCTATTACAATGAATGTACAAGAGAAGGAGATAGAAAAAAAGGGTAAACCGAAAATATCGGATACAAAGGAACAGAAAAGAACAATTATAATTGATGTGAAAGGAGCGGTTAGTAAAGAAGGGGTATATGAAATGAAGGAAGGAGATCGCGTAAAGGATGCGGTTCAAAAGGCTGGTGGTTTTTTATCAGAAGTAGATATGAAAAAAGTAAATTTAGCACAAATTGTACAAGATCAAATGCTTCTTTATATACCGAGTAAAAATGAGTCAGAACAAGGGGTGCTTACTTCTTCTAAGGAAGATGGCAAGATTCGAATAAATACAGCGGCGAAAGAACAACTAGAAAAAATTACAGGGATTGGCTCTCGAAAAGCAGAAAGTATTTTGAAATATCGAGAAGAACATGGTCCGTTTCAGAAAATAGAAGATTTATTAGAGATTGATGGGATTGGTGCGAAGTCTCTTGAAAAGATAAAAGGTCAAATTATTATTCCGTAAAAGATTGACGAAGTTTTTCTTCTTTCGCTACACTACAAGTAGACAAAAAAGTAGGTGAAAAATATGGAACGAATTTCATGGGATCAATATTTTATGACGCAAAGCCATCTACTATCTTTGCGTAGTACATGTACAAGGCTTGCGGTAGGAGCGACAATCGTTCGCGATAAACGAATTATTGCTGGTGGGTATAATGGTTCAATTAAAGGTGGCGTACATTGTATAGATGATGGTTGTTACGTAATCGATAATCATTGTGTTCGGACAATTCATGCCGAAATGAATGCTTTATTACAATGTGCCAAGTTTGGTGCGAAAACAGAGGAAGCAGAAATTTACGTTACGCATTTTCCTTGTTTACAATGTTGTAAGGCAATTATTCAAAGTGGTATTACAGCGGTTTATTATGCGCAGGATTATAAAAATCATCCATACGCCATAGAGTTATTTGAACAAGCGAACGTAACAGTGAAGCACGTTCCGCTAGAATATGATATTGCTGCATTAGAGGAGCAAAAACGTTATACAGAGTTGAAAGAATTATTTGCGTCTTTAGAAAAAGATAATTTATCAATGGAAGAATTACAGCATGTATTCACGAAAGCAAAAATGATGCTATAAGGAGTGAGTATAAGTTGCAGGAACAATGGGGGTATGTTGCAATCTCATTTATAATAGGGATTGCAATTGCCTTTTCCTCGTCACTTTTATTGATAGTTTTTTGCCTCTTTTTAAATGTTTTCTTCTGTTTATATCGCACTTCGCGTAAAACCTTCATTTTTTGTATTGTAGCGTGCTTTAATAGCGCCATATACACTTCCTATGTTCAAACGTGGAATAAGCCTCTAGGGGAGTCCTATGGAGTTACAAGAGGGGTTATACAAAATACACCGCTTGTTAATGGGGATCGCCTATCTTTTCAATTTGAAGATCAGAATAAAAATATAGTGCAGTTAAGTTATAGAATCAAATCAGTCTTGGAAAAGAAAAAAATGCAACAATTATACGCAGGGATATCATGTGTATTCGAGGGTGAGAGGAAAGAACCGGAAACAGCTCGGAATTTTCATGGTTTTAATTACCGTGATTATTTATACAAACAACATATTCATTTCACATTTGAGGCTACATATATTTCTGAATGCTATAAAACATCACTGTCGCTCACGCAATGGATTCTTCTTTTGAGGCAACAAGTAATCTCGAAAGTTACAGAAATGTTTCCAGAGCAATCAGGTGCTTTTATGAATGCATTACTATTTGGTGATAGACAACAAATGACGTTTGAAGTGGAAGAGCAATATCAACAATTTGGTCTTGTACATTTGTTAGCAATTTCAGGTTCGCACATTGTACTGTTAATGGTGATAGTATATTTTATTTTGCTAAGAAGCGGTGTGACAAGGGAGGTAGCAACAATTTGCCTTATCGTTTGTATTCCTTTGTATATGGTTTTAGCAGGGGCGTCACCCTCTGTTATAAGAGCTTCTATAACAGGAGTTTTGATGTTAATTGCTTTTATGTGCTCGATTCGTTTATCTAGTTTAGATGCTTTAAGTGTAACAGCTATATGCATGCTTATATATGACCCTTATCTTGTTTTTAATATTGGATTTCAGTTTTCTTTTGTAGGTAGCTTCGCTTTACTTTTGTCTGCTCCGTTATTGTTAGAGAGTAGCAACGGAGTAATCCGAAATTCTATTTATATTTCTATCATTTCACAGCTCGTTAGTACTCCGATTTTGTTATACCACTTTGGTTATTTTTCTCCATATAGCATTCTCCTCAATCTCTTATACGTTCCGTTTTTATCTATCATTGTATTACCATGTAGCATTATTATTTTACTGTGTATGCCAATTGTCCCGTTTCTCGCAAAAGGATTTGCCGATGTATTATCAATAGGCTTGAGTATGTCTAATGATTTTCTAAGTTATTGTGAAAGTTTACCATTTACCCAGCTTATCTTCGGGGAAACGCCCTTCAATCTTGTAGCTGTATATTGCGCCAGTATTGTCAGCATATTGATGGTTTGGGAACGGAGAGCGCCGAAAAAAATAGTTTGTATAGTTGCGAGTGTATTTCTTTTTATTAGCACATGTCATTATACATATCCATATTTTAGAGGCGGCGGAAGTGTAACATTTATTGATGTTGGACAAGGTGATGCAATATTAATTCGCCTTCCGTATGATAAAGGGATTTATCTTATTGATACAGGTGGAACGCTTCGTGTGAATAAGGAAGAATGGCAACAAAAAAAGCATGAATTTTCTGTTGGAAATGATGTTTTAATACCCTTTTTACAAAAAGAAGGTATTAAAACAATTGATAAATTAATCGTAACGCATGGAGATGCAGATCATATAGGTGCCGCGCAAGAATTATTATCATATATACCTGTAAAAGAAGTGGTATTTGGCCGAAAGGGAAAAGATGCAGTATTAGAAAAAGTAGTAAAGAAACAGGCATTAGAAAAGGAAATGAAAATAACTGAAGTGGGGGAAGGGGAGAGTTGGAGTGTAAATGAAGCGGAATTTTTCGTTTTAGCTCCAAAAGGAAAAGAAAAAAGCGAAAATAACGCTTCAATTGTAATATGGGCAAAATTTGGAGGGTTGAAGTGGCTATTTACAGGCGATTTGGAAGAAGAAGGGGAAAAGATTTTAGTAGAGGCATATCCAGATTTACAAGTGGATGTTTTAAAAGTTGCTCATCATGGGAGTAATACGTCATCTATAGAGCCTTTTTTGAACGTCATACAGCCTCGTGTAGCGATTATATCTGTTGGTAAGCAGAATAGGTATGGACACCCGCATAAAGAAGTGATAGAGCGTTTTGAGAAGATGGGGAGTGCGATATGGCGCACGGACAAGCAAGGTGCTATTTCCTATGTTTTTAAAGGGGAAAATGGAACCTTTAAAAGTAAAATCACATATGATAAAACACATAATAGATGAAAAAGAGAAGACTGCCATGAAGTGGCAGTCTTTAAGAACCGATAAATTTAATAACAGTTGCAATGATGAAAAGTGTTGCGAAAAAACCAAATGAGACGATAAATCCTACCCCTGAATCAATAGCGTCATTGCGTTTACTTTGAACGTTTTGTTCAAAATCATTCATTTAGAATCCCTCCCCAACATTCCACTTTAGTATAAAATATTGTCAGAAAAAAATCTACAATTTCCATATGAAGAGAAAACGAGCTTTTTTGTTACTTGTAAATCATGAAGTAATGTGAGTTTTTCGTTTCCAAGCATGTTAACAGTTGGCACTTATACTCAAATTTTTATTGTGAATAATAAAGGGAAGGTGATTACCGCACACCAATAAGAAACCCGGGGCTTATTGCGTGGCGTTTAATATAAATAAAGGGACGGGTTATAAAGCCTGTTCCTTTGTACTTGTAAAACAAAAGCTAGGGCATTAGTATAAATATATATTGCCAAGTTAGGGAGTAGGAAAAAGTATGAGTGATATACATAAAAAAATTAAAAAGAAACAGTTTGCTCCGTTATATTTAATATATGGAACGGAAGCTTTTTTTATAAATGAAACGATAAAGCTTATTACGACAGAAGCACTTGAAGAAGAAGATCGAGAGTTTAATGTTGTGACATACGATTTAGAAGAAGCGTATTTAGAAGATGTGGTTGAGGATGCGCGTACGCTTCCTTTCTTCGGAGAACGGAAAGTACTGTTAATAAAATCACCGCTATTTTTGACTTCGCAAAAAGAAAAGTTAGAGCAAAATATAAAAATTTTAGAAGAATACATTGGTGAACCTTCTCCATTTTCTATTCTTGTTTTTGTTGCGCCTTACGAAAAACTTGATGAGCGAAAAAAAATTACAAAACTATTAAAGAAAACAGCAGATGTAGTAGAAGCGAATGCGATGCAAGTACAGGATGTTCAGAAGTGGATTGTTGCTCGTGCAGATGAAGTGCATGTGCATATTGATAACGCGGCTGTTAGTTTGTTGCTAGAGCTTGTGGGAAGTAATGTAACGATGTTGGCGAAGGAAATGGACAAGTTAACGTTATACGTTGGTATGGGTGGAGAGATTACGACGAAACTTGTTGCAGAGCTTGTGCCAAAATCAGTTGAGCAAAATGTATTTGCTTTGACAGAAAAAGTGGTGAAAAAAGATATTGCAGGTGCAATGCAAATTTTGGATGGATTATTTACGCAGCAGGAAGAGCCGATTAAATTGCTTGCGTTATTAGTGAGTCAATTCCGCTTGTTGTATCAAGTGAAAGAGCTACAGCAACGTGGTTATGGACAAAATCAAATTGCGTCTCATATTGGTGTACATCCGTATCGTGTAAAGTTAGCAATGAATCAAACGAAGTTTTTTTCTTTTGAAGAGTTAAAAAAAGTGATTATAGAATTAGCGGAAGCTGATTATAGTATGAAGACGGGAAAGATGGATAAGAAGCTTGTGCTCGAATTTTTCTTAATGCGATTAAATCATATGTGATGACACAAAAAAGTTCATGCACTTAGTGCATGAACTTTTTTGTATATAAAAAAACGATCCAAATGGATCGTTTTTTAAACGCCTTACGCGTTTACTTGTTTCGCTAAGCGAGATTTTTGACGAGCTGCAGCGTTTTGGTGGATAAGACCTTTACGAGCTGCTTTGTCAAGTTTTTTAGAAGCAGTTTTGAAAGCTTCTTTAGCATTTTCAAGATCGTTATTAGTAACTAAAGCTTCTACAGTTTTAACAGCAGAACGCATGTCAGACTTGATAGAAGCGTTATGTGCACGACGCTCTTCGCTAAGTTTAGCGCGTTTGATAGCAGATTTGATGTTTGCCATACTTTTCACCTCCCTGGTGCAATCGAATGACTCGATTCTTACATAGAACAAGTGATATTCTATCAAACGGTGAAGAGAATTGCAATAGTATATCCATGAAATTTCACGTAAAGGAAAGAATGACCTTATATAACTTTGGGAAATCTAACGATATTTACTATGAATTACGGAGGAGATACGATGAAAGAACCATTAGATTTAAGTAAATATAGCATTAGAACTGACCTTGCTGTAGAAGCTCATCAAATGTTGCAAGAAAGCCAAGAAGAACAAAAAGGGATACAGGGAGTTATTGTAAAAGAGAGAGAAGAAGAAGGTACTATAATTACAAAAGTAACGATTGATGAAGCTGCCTCTGAAGCGATGGGGAAAAAACCTGGAAATTATTTAACACTTGAAGTACAAGGGATACGTCAGCAAGATACAGAACTTCAACAAAAAGTGGAGCGTATTTTTGCAAAAGAATTTTCTTGTTTCTTAGAAGAGGTTGGAGTTACAAAAGAAGCAAGCTGTTTAATTGTAGGTCTTGGGAATTGGAATGTAACACCAGATGCTCTTGGACCGATAGTTGTAGAAAATGTATTAGTAACGAGACATTTGTTTCAATTGCAGCCTGAAAGTGTAGAAGAAGGATTTAGGCCTGTTAGTGCAATTCGGCCGGGGGTAATGGGGATTACAGGAATCGAAACGAGCGATGTTATTTATGGAATTATTGAGAAGACGAACCCGGACTTTGTAATTGCAATTGATGCATTAGCTGCTCGTTCTATTGAACGAGTAAATAGCACGATACAAATTTCTGATACTGGAATCCATCCTGGATCAGGGGTTGGGAATAAACGTAAAGAACTAAGTAAAGACACATTAGGTATCCCTGTTATCGCAATTGGTGTTCCGACTGTGGTCGATGCTGTTTCGATTACAAGTGATACGATTGATTTTATTTTGAAACATTTTGGTCGAGAGATGAAAGAAGGAAATAAACCTTCACGATCTTTGTTACCAGCGGGATTTTCATTTGGAGAAAAGAAAAAATTAACAGAAGAAGATATGCCGGATGAAAAGAGCAGAAATATGTTTTTAGGTGCTGTTGGTACGTTGGAAGAAGAAGAAAAAAGAAGGCTGATTTATGAAGTGCTATCTCCTCTTGGTCATAATTTAATGGTAACCCCAAAAGAAGTAGATACTTTTATTGAGGATATGGCGAATGTAATAGCGAGTGGTTTAAATGCAGCGCTACATCATCAAATTGATCAAGATAATACGGGAGCATATACACATTGAGGGGAACAGATGATTATGGTTTGAGTCGCTTTGCGCTTTTGTGTATATGTAGTGTAGCTTTATGTTTACTTATGATGATAGCAGGAGTGGCACTTGCTAATCATGGTTTGAAAAGTATGAAAGGCTATCAGCAATTGTCATATGAACAAATAGCTCATATGACAGGGACAGAAAGTACAGGTGCTGAATCAGAAATTTTGGGTAGCTCGTTTTCGGCCTCAGAAAAACAACAGCAATTAGAACGTTTAAGAAGTTTTAATGTTGTAGAAGGAATTGGGATGGCGGTAGCAAGTGTAGCTTATGAAATGACGAAGTTCGGGACGGATATAGTTGTTGGGAAAATAAAAGGAATTTTTAGCTAAGAGTAACATGGGAGGCGGTTGTTTTACTGATTTGTAGGACAGCCGTTTTAAAATTTGAAAAGGGTTTGTCTCTTATGGTTTATTCGCATAAGATATAGATAGAATGATTTGTATCGTAAGCAGCACGAGTTTTCATTGAATCTTTGTTGCTCTATTGATATAATCAGTGCTAGTGTATATTGGCGAGACTATTAGGAGTTGAGAACATAGATGAATAAAGAAGAAAGAGCAAAAAGACAGTCCAAAATTCGTAATTTCTCTATTATTGCTCATATTGACCACGGAAAATCAACGTTAGCAGACCGTATTTTAGAGAAAACAAACGCGTTAACACAACGCGAAATGAAAGCTCAGTTGCTTGACTCTATGGATTTAGAGCGTGAGCGTGGTATTACAATCAAATTAAACGCAGTACAATTAAACTATAAAGCAAAAGATGGTGAAGAGTATATTCTTCATTTAATTGATACACCAGGACATGTCGACTTTACGTACGAAGTATCTCGTAGTTTAGCGGCTTGTGAAGGCGCGATTCTTGTAGTAGATGCAGCGCAAGGTATTGAAGCGCAAACGTTAGCAAACGTATACTTAGCGCTTGATAACAATTTAGAAATTTTACCAGTTATTAATAAAATCGACTTACCAAGTGCGGATCCAGAACGTGTACGTCAAGAGGTAGAAGATGTAATTGGTTTAGATGCATCAGAAGCGGTACTTGCTTCTGCGAAAGCTGGAATTGGTATTGAAGAAATTTTAGAACAAATTGTTGAAAAAGTACCAGCTCCGTCGGGTGATTCAGAAGAGCCATTACAATGTATGATTTTCGACTCTTTATATGATCCGTACCGCGGTGTAATTGCTTATATCCGTGTTGTAAATGGAACAGTAAAAGTTGGCGATAAAGTACGTATGATGGCAACGGGTAAAGAATTTGAAGTAACAGAAGTAGGTGTATTTACACCGAAAACTACGCAACGTGACGAGTTAACAGTAGGTGATGTAGGTTTCTTAGCAGCATCGATTAAAAATGTTGGTGACACACGTGTTGGTGATACGATTACACATGCGAAACGTCCAGCTGCAGAGCCGTTAGCAGGTTACCGTAAGTTAAATCCGATGGTATTCTGTGGTCTGTATCCAATTGACTCTGCTCGTTATAACGATTTACGTGATGCATTAGAAAAATTAGAGTTAAACGATTCTGCTCTTGAGTTTGAACCAGAAACATCTCAAGCGCTAGGATTTGGTTTCCGTTGTGGTTTCTTAGGGCTTCTTCACATGGAAATCATTCAAGAACGTATTGAACGTGAATTTAAGATTGACTTAATTACAACAGCGCCAAGCGTTATTTATAAAGTTTATTTAACTAACGGTGAAGATGTTATTGTTGATAACCCATCTAATATGCCAGATCCACAGTCTATCGATCGTGTAGAAGAGCCGTTTGTGAAGGCTTCAATTATGGTTCCGAATGACTATGTTGGAGCTGTAATGGAGATTTGCCAAGGTAAACGTGGAACGTTTATTGATATGCAATATTTAGATGAAACGCGTGTTACATTAACATATGAAATCCCGTTATCAGAAATCGTATATGACTTCTTCGATCAATTGAAATCAAATACGAAAGGGTATGCATCATTTGACTACGAGTTAATTGGCTATAAACCATCTAAACTTGTGAAAATGGATATTCTTTTAAATAATGAACAAGTGGATGCTTTATCATTTATCGTACACCGTGATTCAGCGTATGACCGTGGTAAAGTAATCGTAGAGAAATTAAAAGAATTAATTCCGAGACAACAATTTGAAGTGCCAATTCAGGCGACTATCGGAAATAAAGTTGTAGCACGTTCTACAATTAAAGCGATGCGTAAAAACGTACTTGCAAAATGTTACGGCGGTGACATTTCTCGTAAGCGTAAACTTCTTGATAAGCAAAAAGAAGGTAAAAAACGTATGAAGTCTGTTGGTTCTGTAGAAGTACCGCAAGAGGCATTTATGGCTGTACTGAAAATGGATGACAACTAATATTTGAAATAAAAAAGAAGTCGTTTGTGCGGCTTCTTTTTTCTGTATAATTACTTTTTAGACATCTGAGCAGCTCTCATTTACAATAATGAGAGAGCTTTTTAGTTCATATAGAGTTAGGAGATTGTTAATGTCCGAAAATATTCGAAAAGATATTCAAGATAAAATACAAAATGGTAATTTTAATTGTGAAAAGGAATTGACGCTTTCTATTATTAGTGGAAAGTGGAAAGTTGTGATACTGTGGCATCTTGGTGTGGAAGGACCACATCGTTTCAGTGAATTACAACGGTTATTCCCAAGCATTTCTCATAAAGTTTTGTCGAACCAATTAAAAGAGTTAATGGAAGATGGAATTGTTGATCGGACAGTATATCCCGAAATTCCTCCTCGCGTTGAGTATTATATGACGGAACTAGGCATGTCACTTTTACCGATCGTTGAAATGATGTATGATTGGGGAAAAATGCGAATGGAACAAATTCGTAATACGTTAGAGAAGTAGAGAACCCTCCGGAGTGCGGAGGTTTTCTTTTTAGAAAGGTAGGAGTTATATTTGGTACAAGCTGCATATATTCATATTCCGTTTTGTCAGCACATTTGTCACTATTGTGATTTTAATAAAGTGTTTATTGAACGCCAACCGGTTGATCAATATTTAGATTATTTAGAGAAGGAAATAATAAATACGGTTCAAAAAGTTCCGTTTGATAGTATAAAAACGATTTTTGTGGGCGGGGGAACTCCGACAGCGTTAAATATGGAACAGACAAAAAAATTACTCGAGATTATTAATCGTCATTTGCGTCCGTTCGCCCAAAATTGTGAATTAACATTTGAAGCGAATCCAGGAGATCTGCCGAAAGAGAAGTTGAATGTACTGCTAGAAGGTGGAGTGAATCGAATTAGTTTTGGTGTGCAAACGTTCCGTGATGAACTGCTTGAGAAAATCGGGCGCAAGCATACGAGGGAAGATGCATTCCTCGCGATTCGAGAAGCACAGGAAGTAGGATTTAAAAATATTAATGTAGATATTATTTATGCTTTGCCAGGACAGACGATAGAAGATGTAAAAGAAACATTAGATATTGCTTTTACGCTTGGTGTACAACATTTCTCTGCATATTCATTAATTGTGGAACCTAAAACAGTGTTTTATAACTTAATGAACAAAGGGAAATTGCGTCTTCCGGGTGAAGACCATGAAGCGAAAATGTATGAAATAGTAATGGATGAAATGGAGAAACACGGTTATAACCAGTATGAAATTAGTAATTTCTCAAAAGGTGACAATAAAAGTAGACATAATCTCACATACTGGAATAATGAAGAGTATTATGGATTTGGAGCTGGAGCTCATAGTTATGTGAACGGGGAACGTATTCAAAATGTAGGTCCGCTGAAGCAATATTTTAATAAAATTGATGAAACAGGATTTCCGTATTTAGATGTTCACAAAGTGACGGAGAAAGAAAGAATGGAAGAAGAGCTGTTCTTAGGGCTTCGAAAAACAAAAGGTGTTTCTAAAACGGCGTTCCGCAATAAATTTAATGTAGAGATGGATCAAGTTTTCGCGAAGCAGTTACAAAGCAACCAAGAGCAGGGATTGCTTGAAGAGGAAGATGGACATGTGCGTTTAACGCGAAAAGGAAAATTATTAGGGAATGAAGTATTCCAATCATTTTTGATTGACTAATTAAATGTTCCATAGGCGTGAAAAAGTTTCATTATTTCGTGACGTTTCCGTTGACAATTGAATGTCAATTTTGGTAAGTTATTAATAGATTTAGCACTCAAAGACAAAGAGTGCTAACAGAGGTGATGATGAGATGCTTACGGAACGTCAGCTCTTAATTTTACAAACAATTATTGATGACTTTATTGGATCAGCGCAGCCCGTTGGGTCTAGAACGTTGGCTAAAAAAGATGAAATTACATTTAGTTCAGCTACTATTCGAAATGAAATGGCGGACTTAGAAGAATTAGGTTTTATTGAAAAAACGCACAGTTCTTCTGGACGTGTTCCTTCTGAGAAAGGCTACCGATTTTATGTAGACCATCTTTTAGCACCGCAAAACTTACCGAACGCTGAAATTGTACAAATTAAAGATTTATTTGCTGAAAGAATTTTTGAAGCGGAAAAAATTGCACAACAATCTGCTCAAATTTTATCAGAACTTACGAATTATACGGCCATTGTTCTTGGACCGAAGTTAAGTACAAATAAACTTAAAAATGTACAAATTGTGCCGCTTGATCGTCAAACTGCTGTCGCTATTATTGTAACCGATACAGGGCATGTACAAAGTAAAACGATTACCGTTCCGGAATCTGTTGATTTATCAGATTTAGAAAAAATGGTTAATATTTTAAATGAAAAGCTATCTGGCGTACCGATGGAAGAACTTCATAATAAAATCTTTAAGGAGATTGTTACAGTTTTACGTGGGTATGTTCATAATTACGATAGTGCAATAAAAATGTTGGATGGTACATTTCAAGTTCCGTTATCGGAAAAGATATACTTTGGAGGAAAAGCAAATATGCTTTCGCAGCCAGAGTTCCATGACATTCAAAAGGTTAGATCTTTACTTACCATGATTGATAATGAAGCCGAATTTTATGACATTTTGCGTCATAAACAAGTCGGGATTCAAGTGAAAATTGGTAGGGAAAACTCTTCGACGGCTATGGAGGATTGTAGTTTAATTTCTGCAACATATTCAATCGGCGAAGAGCAACTTGGAACAATTGCTATTTTAGGTCCTACGAGAATGCAATATTCTCGTGTAATTAGTTTGTTACAGTTATTTACGAGACAATTTACTGATGGACTTAAAAAGTAAATGAGAGTAATACATTCGCTCAAGTGATGAAATTTTCATTACTGTGTGTAATATATAATGCTTAGGTAATCATGCTATGCATGATACCTAATACCTTTTAAGGAGGTGAATATTGTGGAAGAGCGTAACGAACAAGTGGTAGAAGAAGTAAAAGAAGCGCAAGTTGAAGAAGCTGTCACGCCAGAAAACAGTGAAGAAACTGTAGAAGAAAAAAGTGAGGCTGCTCTTTTACAAGAAAAAGTAGATGAGCTACAAGCGAAACTAACGGAAACGGAAGGTCGCACATTACGTCTACAAGCTGATTTTGAAAATTATAAGCGCCGTGTCCAAATGGATAAACAGGCTGCTGAAAAATATAGAGCACAAAGTCTAGTTTCAGACATCTTGCCAGCTCTTGATAATTTTGAAAGAGCAATGCAAGTGGAAGCGACTGATGAGCAAACGAAATCCTTGTTACAAGGTATGGAAATGGTGCATCGTCAATTGTTAGAAGCGCTGACTAAAGAAGGTGTGGAAGTGATTGAAGCTGTTGGTAAACAGTTTGATCCTAATGAACACCAAGCTATTATGCAAGTGGAAGATAGTGAATTTGAATCAAACGCGGTTGTGGAAGAATTCCAAAAAGGTTATAAACTAAAAGACCGTGTGATTCGCCCATCAATGGTAAAAGTAAATCAATAATTTACATAAAACTAGGAGGATTCGCCATGAGTAAAATTATCGGTATTGACTTAGGTACAACAAACTCTTGTGTAGCTGTTATGGAAGGTGGAGAACCAAAGGTTATCCCAAATCCAGAAGGAAACCGTACAACACCTTCTGTTGTAGCTTTCAAAAATGAAGAACGTCAAGTTGGGGAAGTTGCAAAGCGCCAAGCAATTACAAACCCAAATACAATCATGTCTGTTAAACGTCATATGGGTACAGACTACAAAGTAGAAGTTGAAGGTAAAGATTATACACCTCAAGAAATTTCTGCAATCATTTTACAAAACTTAAAAGCTTCTGCTGAAGCATACTTAGGTGAAACAGTAACGAAAGCTGTTATTACAGTACCTGCATACTTCAACGATGCAGAGCGTCAAGCAACGAAAGATGCTGGTCGTATCGCTGGTTTAGAAGTTGAGCGTATTATTAACGAGCCAACAGCAGCAGCACTTGCTTACGGTTTAGAAAAACAAGACGAAGAACAAAAAATCTTAGTATATGACTTAGGTGGCGGTACATTTGACGTATCTATCCTTGAGTTAGCAGACGGCACATTCGAAGTTATTTCAACTGCTGGTGACAACCGTCTTGGTGGCGATGACTTTGACCAAGTTATCATCGATCATTTAGTAGCTGAGTTCAAAAAAGAAAATAACATTGATTTAAGCCAAGATAAAATGGCGCTTCAACGCTTGAAAGATGCAGCTGAAAAAGCGAAAAAAGATCTTTCTGGTGTAACACAAACTCAAATTTCATTACCATTCATTAGTGCTGGAGCTGCTGGTCCATTACACTTAGAATTAACGTTAACAAGAGCGAAATTCGAAGAGCTTTCAGCAGGTCTTGTTGAAAGAACATTAGAGCCAACTCGTCGTGCATTAAAAGACGCTGGTTTTGCTCCAAGCGAATTAGATAAAGTTATTCTTGTTGGTGGATCTACTCGTATCCCAGCTGTACAAGAAGCTATTAAACGTGAAACTGGTAAAGAGCCATATAAAGGTGTAAACCCTGATGAAGTTGTAGCATTAGGTGCTGCAGTTCAAGGTGGCGTACTTACTGGTGATGTAGAAGGCGTTCTATTATTAGACGTAACTCCACTTTCTTTAGGTATTGAAACTATGGGTGGCGTGTTCACGAAATTAATCGAGCGTAACACTACAATTCCAACAAGTAAGTCACAAGTATTCTCGACAGCTGCTGATAATCAACCAGCAGTAGACATTCACGTATTACAAGGTGAGCGTCCAATGTCAGCTGACAACAAAACGTTAGGTCGTTTCCAATTAACTGACCTTCCACCAGCACCACGTGGTATTCCACAAATCGAAGTAACATTCGATATTGATGCGAACGGTATCGTTAACGTACGTGCGAAAGACTTAGGAACAAGCAAAGAGCAAGCTATTACAATCCAATCTTCTTCAGGTCTTTCTGATGAAGAAGTAGAACGTATGGTACAAGAAGCGGAAGCAAATGCTGACGCTGACCAAAAACGTAAGGAAGAAGTAGAACTTCGTAACGAAGCTGACCAACTTGTATTCCAAACAGACAAAGTTGTAAAAGATTTAGAAGGTAAAGTAGATGCAGCTGAAGTTGCAAAAGCAACAGAAGCGAAAGAAGCATTACAAGCTGCAATTGAGAAAAACGAGCTTGAAGAAATTCGTGCGAAAAAAGATGCTTTACAAGAAATCGTACAACAATTAACTGTTAAATTATACGAGCAGGCTCAAGCAGCTGCCGGTCAAGCAGAAGGTGCGCAAGGTGCACAAGACGCTGGCGCAAAGAAAGACAATGTAGTTGACGCTGAGTTTGAAGAAGTAAAAGAAGACAAGTAATTCAACTGTAAACATAATAAGTAAGATGACAAAAAGTCAAAGTCAAGCGTGCCTTGACTTTGGCTTTTTTCACGAATGAGAAGCGATGTGTGAGGATCTTAAGTTTTTCGCTTTGCATACTGTAAGTGAGGAAACTTTGTTGCAAAGCACTTTCTTTCGGTGTTAAAATTACGTTTATGTGAAAGATTCGGGGGTTGTAAATTTATGAGTAAACGAGACTATTATGAGGTCCTTGGACTTAGCAAGGGCGCTTCAACAGATGAAATTAAAAAAGCGTATCGTCGTTTGGCTAAAAAATACCATCCAGACGTAAGCAAAGAAGAAAATGCAATTGAAAAGTTTAAAGAAGTACAAGAAGCATACGAAGTGTTAAGTGATGATCAAAAGCGTGCACAGTACGATCAATTTGGTCATGCTGGTGCAAATCAAGGATTCGGTGGATTTGGCGGCGGAGGAGACTTCGGCGGTGGCTTCGGTTTTGAAGATATATTTAGTTCTTTCTTTGGCGGTGGCGGCGGCAGACGTCGTGATCCAAATGCTCCGCGCCAAGGTGCTGACTTACAATATCAAGTCACTTTAGATTTTGAAGAAGCTATTTTTGGTAAGGAATTAAATGTGGAAATTCCAGTAGAAGATCCATGTGATACTTGTAAAGGTAGTGGAGCAAAACCAGGAACTTCAAAAGAAACATGTAAACATTGTTCAGGCTCTGGTCAAGTGAGTGTAGAACAAAACACACCGTTTGGTCGTATCGTAAACCGTCAAGCTTGTGGTCATTGTTCAGGAACTGGACAAATTATTAAAGAAAAATGTACGACATGTCACGGTTCAGGTAAAGTTCGTAAACGTAAAAAAATCAATGTTAAAATTCCAGCGGGTATCGATAATGGTCAACAAATTCGTGTGTCTGGAAAAGGTGAAGCCGGCGTAAATGGCGGACCAGCAGGAGACTTATATGTTGTCGTTCATGTAAGAAATCATGAATTCTTCGAGCGTGAAGGAGATCACATTATTTGCGAAATGCCATTAACATTTGCGCAAATGGCGCTTGGTGATGAAGTGGAAGTTCCTACTGTTCATGGTAAAGTGAAGCTGAAAATTCCAGCAGGAACACAAACTGGAACAGAATTCCGCTTAAAAGGAAAAGGTGCTCCGAACGTACGTGGATACGGCCAAGGAGATCAATATGTAGTCGTTCGTGTTGTTGTACCGACGAAATTGACTTCGCAGCAAAAAGATTTATTACGTGAATTTGCAGGACAAGAAGAGCAGGATGATAGTTTATTCGGAAAGCTTAAACGTGCTTTCAAAGGGGAATAATGGAAATAAAAAATGGAGTTGGTAAATTGTGAAATGGTCAGAAATTAGTATTCATACAACAGAAGAAGCAGTAGAAGCTGTCTCTCATATTTTACATGAAGCTGGTGCTAGTGGAGTTGCGATTGAGGATCCAGCGGAGTTAACGAAAGAGCGCGAGCAACAATATGGTGAAATTTATGCATTGAACCCAGATGAATATCCGGCGGAAGGTGTATTAATAAAAGCGTATTTCCCGCAAACGGATTCTTTACATGAAACGATTGCAGGTGTAAAATCATCTATTGATGTGCTTCCATCTTACGACATCGAAATTGGTACTGGAAATATTACCGTTAACGAAGTCAATGAAGAAGATTGGGCTACTGCTTGGAAAAAATATTACCATCCAGTACAAATTTCTGATACATTCACAATCGTACCGACTTGGGAAGAATATACACCATCTTCTCCTGATGAAAAAATCATTGAATTAGACCCGGGTATGGCGTTTGGTACAGGAACTCATCCAACAACAACGATGTGTATCCGTGCTTTAGAAAAAACAGTACAGCCAGGTGACACTATTATTGATGTAGGAACAGGTTCTGGTGTACTTAGTATTGCGGCTGCAAAATTAGGTGCGTCTTCTGTTCAAGCATATGATTTAGATCCGGTTGCGGTTGAAAGTGCAGAAATGAATGTACGTTTAAATAAAACAGATGATATCGTGTCTGTTGGACAAAATAGTCTTTTAGAAGGCATTGAAGGTCCTGTTGATTTAATCGTAGCTAACTTATTAGCAGAAATTATTCTATTATTCCCTGAAGATGCAGCAAGAGTTGTGAAGTCAGGTGGATTATTTATTACATCGGGCATTATTGCTGCGAAGGAAAAAGTAATTTCTGAGGCGTTAGAACAAGCTGGATTTACAATTGAAGAAGTGTTACGAATGGAAGATTGGGTAGCAATTATTGCACGAAATGCGTAATATAGATTTTAGTCTATAATGAAAAGGGGAGTCTCTCACTATAAGGTGAGAGACTTGCCGTTTGTTATATGAAAAATGATAACGTTTCGTTCTTTTCGTAAGTGTTGACTTACGAAAGGAACGAAACTCTACTAAGGTGATTATATGCAACGTTATTTTGTAGAAGAGAAATATGTAAATGAGACAAGTATTCGCATTGTAGGTGATGACGTACATCATATCGCAAGAGTGATGCGTATGTCAGCTGGTGATCATATTTATTGCTGTGTAAACGGAAAAACAGCAGTATGTTCAATTGATGAAATTACCAGTGAATTTATTAATACGGCTATTGTAGAATGGGTAGAGGCGTCAAGTGAACTTCCTGTTTTCGTGACGATTGCAAGTGGACTGCCAAAAGGAGACAAGCTAGAGTTAATTTTTCAAAAAGGAACTGAGCTTGGGGCAGCTGCATTCTTACCATTTCAAGCATCTCGCTCTATCGTAAAATGGGATGCGAAAAAAGCTGATAAAAAAGTTGAGCGTTTAAGAAAAATTGTGAAAGAAGCTGCGGAACAATCACATAGAAGTGAAATTCCAGAAGTACATGCTCCGGCATCATTTAAGCAATTGCTTTCAATGAGTGGTGAGTATGATGTTTGTCTTGTTGCTTACGAAGAGGAAGCAAAACAAGGTGAGAAATCTAATTTTGCGAAAGCTTTAACGACAATGAAACCAGGTCAAAAGCTATTGATTGTATTTGGCCCAGAAGGCGGTTTAGCTGAGGAAGAGATTACAGCGCTTCGTGAACATAAATTTGTACCATGTAGTTTAGGACCAAGAATTTTAAGAACAGAAACGGCGCCGTTATACGCGTTAAGTGCTGCTTCGTATCATTTTGAATTGATGGGGTGATGATCAATGTCAACTGTTGCGTTCCATACGTTAGGTTGTAAAGTAAACCACTATGAAACAGAAGCCATTTGGCAATTGTTTAAACAAGGTGGTTATGAAAGAACAGAATATGAAAAGAAAGCTGATGTATATGTTATTAACACATGTACAGTAACGAATACTGGGGACAAAAAAAGCCGTCAAGTAATCAGACGTGCTGTGCGTCAAAATCCAGATGCAGTTATTTGCGTAACGGGATGTTATGCACAAACATCTCCAGCTGAAATTATGGCGATTCCGGGTGTAGATATTGTAGTTGGTACACAGGATCGTGAAAAGATGTTAGGTTACATCGAAGAATTCCGTAAAGAGCGTCAACCAATTAATGCTGTCCGTAATATTATGAAAACACGTGTGTACGAAGAACTTGATGTACCTTATTTCACGGATCGTACACGTGCGTCTTTAAAAATACAAGAGGGTTGCAATAACTTCTGTACATTCTGTATCATTCCTTGGGCGCGTGGTTTAATGCGTTCTCGTGATGGAAAAGAAGTTATTAAACAAGCACAACAATTAGTGGATGCAGGCTATAAAGAAATCGTATTAACGGGTATTCATACAGGTGGATACGGCGAAGACATAAAAGATTATAACTTAGCTGGATTACTTCGTGATATGGAAGCGGAAGTAGGCGGATTAAAACGTCTTCGTATTTCTTCTATTGAAGCGAGTCAAATTTCAGATGAAGTAATTGAAGTGTTAGATAAATCTGAAGTAGTTGTACGCCACTTGCATATTCCGTTGCAATCTGGTTCTAATACTGTATTAAAACGTATGCGTCGTAAATATACGATGGAGTTCTTCCAAGAGCGTTTAGATCGTTTGAAAGAAGCGTTACCAGGCCTTGCGATTACATCTGACGTAATCGTTGGTTTCCCAGGTGAAACAGAAGAAGAATTCATGGAAACATACAATTTCATTAAAGAGAACCGCTTCTCTGAGTTACATGTGTTCCCTTACTCAAAACGTACAGGAACACCTGCAGCACGCATGGAAGATCAAGTTCCTGAAGATGTGAAGAATGATCGTGTTCATCGTTTAATTGAGCTATCTAATCAATTAGCGAAAGAATATGCATCAGCGTTTGAAGGTGAAGTGCTTGAAATCATTCCAGAAGAGCAATTTAAAGACGGCGACCGTGAAGGGTTATATGTAGGGTATACAGATAACTACTTGAAAATTGTATTTGAAGGATCAGAAGAATTAATTGGTAAGCTAGTGAAAGTGAAAATTACGAAAGCGGGTTATCCATATAACGAAGCGCAATTTGTTCGTGTTCTTGAAGATGATGTAAAAAAAGAATCAGCTAGCGCATAAAAAGAGCGTGCAACCGGAAACGGTTTGCATGCTTTCTTTATTTGAAGCGGTTAAGTACTATAAGGTGGGGAGGCGTTTCATGCATCCCTGTATGAAAAAAGATGAAATGATAAAAATATAGTTGTCTTCATCAGTAAAGGATACTAGCTATTTGCATAACTTTTGAAAAGGAAATGCTTCTATTCTTCTTTTATTCTGCCAAATAGTTGACCTGAAGTGATAAAATGTATTATAATCGTAAAAGACATGCTGAAGAAGTGTTTCTTTTTGCATGCTGAAGTTAGTATGTAAGTGTGATGTTTCGGAGGGAGGGAAAGAGAATGTCAAAAACAGTCGTTCGTAAAAACGAGTCTTTGGAGGATGCACTTCGCCGTTTTAAAAGATCGGTTTCTAAAACTGGTACACTTGCTGAAGCAAGAAAGCGCGAGTTTTATGAAAAACCAAGTGTAAAACGTAAGAAGAAATCTGAAGCGGCAAGAAAGCGTAAATTCTAAGAGAGGGTGTAAGTTATGAGTCTTCTCGGTCGTTTAAACGATGATATGAAACAAGCGATGAAGAATAAACAAAAAGAAAAATTAACCGTTATTCGTATGGTTAAGGCTGCTTTACAAAATGAAGGTATTAAACTGCAACATACTCTTACTGAAGAAGAGGAAATAACAGTTTTAGCTCGTGAAGTAAAACAGTATAAGGACTCCCTCCTTGAATTTAAAAAAGCTGGTCGTGAAGACCTTGTTAATAAACTGCAAAGTGAAATTCAGATTTTAAGCGCATATTTGCCAGAGCAATTAACTGAAGAAGAACTAGTTGATGTAATCAAGCAAGTTATTTCTGAAGTTGGTGCGACTTCTAAAGCAGATATGGGTAAGGTGATGACTGCTGTTATGCCGAAAGTAAAAGGTAAAACAGACGGATCACTTGTGAATAAGCTGGTTATCCAGCTATTAGCGTAAAAAAACGTCTCATTTCGTATGAGACGTTTTTTTATTGTTCTTATTAAGGAGAAACGCTATATTGCTTAAAAAGGGTTTCTATAAGTGATAGAAACCCCTCTAGTTAAAGTTTCAATTTATTATTTCCTTGTATAATTCCGATTCTACACCTATTCTTACTTCCTTGACTAAAACTTCTTTCGCAAATAAAAGCTAAGTACCGAACCTTCTGAAAATCAGATTGAAGTTTTATAGCTTGCTCTTCAGCATAATCCTCAAAGGTAACGAAAGAGATTCTAACTATTTTAGATTTTGCATCAGTTGCATAAAATGGCCGGATATTACTGTCGATAATTTGTTTTATAACATTCGAAATTTCTTGACTAAAGCCAATTTACTTTCGTATTTCCTCATTTATTAATTCATTTTTTAATGAACCCTAATATTTTTTGAAATTCATATAACAACCATCTATAAAATATTCTTACTTACAACGTAACATTCAGAGTGGAGAAATTTTCTTTTTTTTGATTTTATCCCTCATTAACGGGCAGCCCGATTGGTGAGGGGGGATTAAAGTTTCACTTTATCTCATTTGTCCAATAAATGACAACTACTTATTCTATGGTCAGTATGTCACATCCAGAACGAATTGTAACAGTTTTTTTCAAGTTTCTAACTTCTCGCTAGGCTCAATTTCTTAATGTAACTTGTACTGATATCCTGTAGGGGCGCATATTCTTGTATTAATACTTCTATTATTAAAGGTAACATCCTCTGATCCATCATTGTCCTGACAAATATGATTTCATATAGCGACTGTTTTAATTAACATGATATGAACTCTTACAGAATATAGTTATGTTAGTGAAGACGTTATAACACGATAGGCACTTGTGAAGAAATACATATATATGGGATGAGAGGGGGTCTTTCGAGATGAAGAAATTAGAACAAATGAAAAATTGGTTGACAAAACAAGTAGACCTACCAGTGGATGTATTAATGGATCTACCTCGGATTACTCTTGTTGGGCAAATACATATTTATATAGAAAATCATCGGGGGTTATTAGTGTTTTCAGATAAAGAAGTGCGATTACTTTTAAAACACGGTCAATTATTAATTAAAGGACAATCCTTTGTTATTAAAACGATTCTTCCAGAAGAGCTTTTGCTCGAAGGGATAATTGAGCAAGTAACATTTTTAGAAAATGAAAAAAAAGGTGATTGAAGTGAAACTTCCATTTGTGAAGTTTTTCTTCTTTATCCTGTAAAAGTTCCGTTGATAGAGACTGATTACAGTTTTACTCGGTTTCATTTTAGTACGAGCTATTTTAATGTTTCAAATAAAAAGTAGTATATCTACTTTTAGAAAGGTAGTGAAGGTGGTAAATGAAAAATAAATGGTTTATAAAGTGGCTTGGATATGTAAAAGTGCGAATTGAAGGTAGAGGAGCGGAACGGTTTGTTAATGAATGTGTACGGAGGAATTTATTAGTTTGGGATGTTAAAAAGATAGCTGATGAAACGTTAGTTTTTTGTATGTTGTTACGCGATGTGAAAAAAATAAAACCAATTTATAGAAAAAATGAATGTAAATTATATTTTATTGGACGTTATGGTTTTCCTTTTTGGAATAAGCGTTTAATTAAAAATAGTGGATTTTTAATTGGTTTTTTAATTTTCTTTTTTGGTGTAATTGCAATGTCAAATATGGTTTGGAAAATTGAAATTACAGGAGCAAAACCTGAAACGGAATATATATTGATGAAAGAATTGGATAAAATGGGTATTAAAAAAGGGAAACTACAATTTCAAATGCCGAATGTAGAAGATGTACAACGCCATTTGACAGATAATATTAATGCCATTACTTGGGCGGGACTAGAAGTAAGAGGAACGACGTATCATTTTAAAATTGTTGAAAAAAACGAACCGAAGAAAGAAAAGGAACAAAGGCCGCAAAATTTAGTAGCAAAAAAAGAAGCGATTATTACAAAGACGTTCGTAGAAGTTGGAAAGCCGGTTGTACTGAAAAATGATCATGTAGAAAAAGGGCAAATTCTCGTATCAGGAATATATGGTAATGAGGAAAGTCCGACGATTGTTTCAGCGAAAGGTATTGTGTATGGAGAAACGTGGTATACATCTAAGGTGGATGTCCCGTTAAAGACGCAATTCCAAGTGTATACTGGTAATGTATACAATGAACATTTTCTTAAATTTGGGGATACGAAAATAAAAATATGGGGATTTCAGCATGATAAGTATAAACGCTCTCGTACTGAAAGTGTAAAGCATGATGTGAAATTATTTGGTTTTACACTGCCGATTGCATATGAAAAAGATGTTGTGAGAGAAGAGGAAGAAGCGAATCGAGAATATACAGAAAAGCAAGCGCTGAAAGTAGCGAAAGAGATGGCCGAAAAAGAACTAAAGAAAAAATTGGATGAACATGCTATGATTGTAAGTGATAAGATTTTGAGTAAAGAGGTTGAGGCGGGTCAACTAAAGGTCACATTGCATTATACTGTGGTTGAAAATATTGCAGAGCCACAACCAATATCCGAATCCGATATTCAAGGAGACTGAGTAATGGCAGAACAATTAGTAGAAATGAACCAACAATTGGAAAATACTAACGAAGCAATCGCTCTTTTTGGAGTCAATGATGCACATTTAAAAGTAATTGAACGAGAACTGAATGTATCGATCGTAACTAGAGGAGAAACTGTTCATGTATCTGGGGCAGTTGAAACGGTGACACTCGTAGAAAAAATCTTACAGCAATTACTTGTTGTAATTCGTAAAAGTATATCAATTTCAGAGAGAGATGTTGCGTATGCAATTCAGCTTGCACAACAAGGGAAAATTGCTCAATTTGAAGAGTTATATGAAGAAGAAATTTTCAAGACTGCAAAAGGTAAATCCATTCGTGTAAAAACAATGGGGCAAAGACGATATATTCATGCGATGAAGAAGAATGATATTGTCTTTGGGATAGGGCCTGCAGGAACTGGAAAAACATACTTAGCTGTAGTAATGGCTGTGAGGGCTTTAAAACAAGGGTATGTAAAGAAAATTATTTTAACAAGACCTGCTGTAGAAGCTGGAGAAAATTTAGGTTTTTTACCAGGGGATTTGAAAGAGAAGGTAGATCCATACTTACGCCCATTATATGATGCCTTACATGATATTCTTGGACAAGAATATACGCAGCGTATGATGGAGCGAGGAGTAATTGAAATCGCGCCGCTTGCTTATATGAGGGGGCGTACGCTTGATGATTCATTTGTTATTTTAGATGAGGCTCAAAATACAACGGGTGCTCAAATAAAAATGTTTTTAACAAGATTAGGTTTTAGTTCTAAAATGGTTATTACAGGGGACCCTTCACAAGTAGACTTGCCAAAAGGGGTAAAATCAGGGCTATCTATAGCTGCTAATATTTTATCTGGTGTATCAGGTCTGTCATTTATTACATTAGAACAAACGGACGTTGTGAGACATCCATTGGTGCAACGTATTATTGAGGCATATGATAAAATGGAATGATCCTATTTGTCAGGATCATTTCTTTTTGTATGATAAGGTTGGCGAACGTCATATTTTTTACTATCATGAAAGATAAGGAAAATAAACTATAGGTACTAGTGTATAAAATGTTGCCTCAAAGTATCGTTTGGTAGAAGAAATGAAAGCTATAAATAGTTTCACTTTATTTCTGGAGAGGAGAAGGTATTGAAATCATGTCAAGATCTCAAGAAATTTCTAAGTGGTTTCGTAATTTACAACATTCGAAAAAACTAAGTTGGATTTCTTACGTTGTATTAGGAGCAGTGCTGTTTTTTGCGCTTATGAATAATGTAAAACCAGAGCAATTAGATGTTAATATGTATTCTATTGCGAAAAAGACAATCCATTCTCCTATAAAAATTGAAGATAAAGTTACAACGGATAAAAAGAAAAAAGAAGCCGCTACAAAAGTTGAAGATCAATATACATATAAAAGTGAGTATAAACAAAACAAAGTTGATATTGTGAATGACGTCTTTGCTAAAGTGGATGAAGTGGTGCAAGAGATTAAAGCTGTTGGACCGGATGATCAAAAAAAGATGACTGATGCTGAGAAAGTGGAGAAGTTAAAAAAGAAACTACCCGCTGACTTAACGAAAGAATTATCTGATTCAAACTTACTAAGTTTGATTAATGCAGATTCGAGCCAATTAGTATTAGCGAAAGATGCTGCGGTCACAGCGATTAATAGTATCATGACTGAGCATATTAAAATGGACGAATTGAAAGATGCGAAAGAACGATATGTAAGTGAGATGAATAGTGTTAATGTTGATAATGGTTTAAAAGAGTCAATTAAGGCGCTAGGAAGATATGCAATTTCAGCAAACTATTTTTATGACCCGATCTTAACGAAAGAGAAGAGAAAAGCAGAGGAAGATTTAGTTCCACCTGTTTATATTCTTCAAGGACAAGTTCTTGTTAGAGAAGGTGAAACAATTTCAAGTGATGTGTATAATCAGTTGAAATTAGTTGGTTTGTTAGAAAAAGGGAACGGCTTTCAACCTTATGTTGGATTAGCGGTACTCATTGGTGTGTTACTATACTTTATGCATAAACAATTTGAATTATTTTTAAAGAGAAAAAGAGAAGATAGACCGTATGTTTTAGCGTATATTACAATTTTGTCTATCACAATCGTCTTAATGAAAATCATTAGTTTGTTTCAAAAACTTGAATACGCGGGGATTGCATATGTTGTCCCAGTTGCGATGGGAACAATACTTGTAAAACTAATGATTGGTGATCGATTTGTCTTTTTAACGAGTATGATTTTTTCTGTATGCGGAAGTATTATGTTTAATGAAGGAGTAACGAGTACATTAAATTATAGTGTAGGGATTTACGTATTGTTAAGTTCATTATCGGTTAGTATTTTCTTGCGAGAAAAAAATCGTCGTACAATGATTTTACAAGCTGGTATACTCGTTTCTGTATTAAATGTAGTCGTATTGGCGGCGCTCTTATTATTACGTAATGGGAATTTTTCGCCTCTTGAAATTGGTACGCAATTATTAATGGCTTCACTTTCAGGGATTATATCATCCGTTTTGGCTATGGGGATTTTACCATATTTAGAAAGTGGACTTGGAATCGTATCAAGCATGAAGCTTATGGAACTATCAAGTCCAAATCATCCGCTTTTACGCAGAATTTTGTTAGAAGCGCCAGGGACATATCATCATAGTGTAATGGTAGCGAATCTTTCTGAGGCTGCTTGTGAAGCAGTCGGGGCAAATGGTGTATTAGCGCGTGTAGGGGCATATTATCATGATGTAGGAAAAACAGTACAACCGCAATTTTTTATTGAAAACCAAATGGGAATTGAAAACCCGCATGATAAATTAGATCCTGTAACGAGTAAAGATATTATAATTGCTCACGTAACGGATGGAGTAAGAATGCTCGAAGAATATCATATTCCACAAGAAATTATTGATATCGCTGGGCAACATCACGGTACAACGTTACTGAAATATTTTTATTATAAAGCTATTAAAGAAGATAAAGAAAAATATACAGAAGAGATGTTCCGTTATCCAGGTTCAAAAGCAACTTCGAAAGAATCGGCAATTGTTGGTATTGCTGATAGTGTAGAAGCTGCGGTACGTTCTATGAATCACCCAACGCCAGAACAAATTAATAATTTGGTGCAAAGTATTATTAAAGATCGACTACAAGACGGTCAATTTAGTGAATGTGATTTGACGTTTAAGGAACTACAAATCGTTGGAAAAACGTTGTGTGAAACGTTAAATGGTATTTTCCATTCGCGTATTACATATCCGGAACTTCCGGAAGAAAAGGAGAAAGAATGAGTTTGTTAATTGATTTTATTGATGAAACAGAAGAAGTAAAAGAAGCGTATATGAGTTTAATTCGTGAAGTGTTAGAAAAAGCAGCTCAAATGGAAAATATCGAGGATGGTGCGGAGGTATCGGTGACATTTGTAGATAATGAGCGCATTAGAGAAATTAATCGTGATTACCGAGATAAAGATCAACCTACAGATGTAATATCCTTTGCGATGGAAGAAATGGGAGAAGGAGAAATGGAGATTGTTGGTGCAGAGATGCCACGCATGTTAGGTGATCTTATTATCTCTATTCCAAGGGCGAAAGAGCAAGCTGAAGAGTACGGACATTCTTTCGATCGTGAACTTGGATTTTTGGCATTACATGGCTTTTTACATTTACTTGGTTATGATCACATGACAGAAGAAGATGAAAAAGAAATGTTCGGAAGACAAAAAGAAATTTTAGAAGCTTTTGGATTAGGACGATGAAAAAAGGAAAACTTATAGATAGTTTTGGATATGCTATAGCTGGTATATTCTTTTGTTTTCGTCATGAGCGAAATATGAAAATCCATTATTTAGCCGCAGTCATTGTTATATGCTGCGGCTTTTATTTCCATATTACGAGAACAGAGTGGATGATATTACTTATTGTAATAGGGAGTGTAATGAGTTTAGAAATGGTAAATACGGCTGTGGAAAAAACAGTAGATTTAGCGACTGCCGATATTCATCCATTTGCAAAAATTGCAAAGGATGTTGCGGCAGGAGCGGTTTTATTGTTTGCAATTATAGCTGTTATAATTGGTGCTATTATCTTTTTACCGTATATGGTATAGTTGCATTCCGAAGCTTTTATTAAGCTTTGGAAGTGCCGTAAGGGGCTTTAATGAGAGAGTGTACCTCTTCATAGCTGTGAACAGGAAGGATGCGGGAATATGAATAGTAAACAATTAATTCTAGAAGCAATCGAAGCGCGTAAACAAGCGTACGTACCATATTCTAAATTTCAAGTAGGTGCAGCACTATTAACGCGCGATGGAAAAGTATATCGTGGATGTAATGTTGAGAATGCATCATATGGCTTATGTAATTGTGCTGAAAGAACAGCTTTATTTAAGGCGGTTTCTGAAGGAGATAAAGAATTTGTAGCCATTGCGGTTGTAGCAGATACAAAGCGCCCAGTACCTCCTTGTGGAGCATGTCGACAAGTTATGGTAGAATTATGTAAACAGGATACGAAAGTATACTTAACAAATTTACATGGTGACGTTCAAGAGACGACAGTCGGAGAGTTGTTACCAGGAGCATTTTTAGCGGAGGATTTACATGAATAGAAAAGGTTATAAATCAGGTTTTGTCTCTATTATTGGCAGACCGAATGTTGGGAAATCTACATTTTTAAATCGTATTATCGGCCAGAAAATTGCTATTATGAGTGATAAGCCACAAACGACTCGTAATAAAATTCAAGGTGTATATACAGAAAATGATGCACAAGTTATTTTCATTGATACACCAGGAATACATAAACCTAAACATAAACTAGGCGACTTCATGGTGAAGATGGCGCAAACGACATTAAAAGAAGTTGATATCGTTCTGTTTATGGTTAATGCTGTCGAAGGCTTTGGTCGTGGTGAAGAATTCATCATCGAGAAGTTAAAAGAAACAAAACAACCAGTATTTTTAGTAATTAATAAAATTGACCAACTTCATCCAGAGCAATTACTAGAGTTAATTGATCAATATCGTAAACTACATGAGTTTGCAGAGATTGTACCAATTTCTGCGTTAGACGGTAATAATGTGGACGCTTTAATTGGAACAATTAAAAAGTATTTACCAGAAGGACCACAATACTATCCAGATAATCAAGTAACGGATCATCCGGAGAGATTTATTATTGCAGAGCTTATTCGTGAGAAAGTACTACATTTAACACGTGAAGAAGTGCCGCATTCTGTGGCTGTTGTTATCGATGCGATTCAAAAGCGTGAGGGCGGGGCAGTTTATATAAATGCAACGATTGTTGTTGAACGTGCATCACAAAAAGGAATCATCATCGGAAAACAAGGGAAAATGTTAAAAGAAGTTGGTAAGCGAGCTCGTTTTGATATTGAAGCGCTACTTGGTTCTAAAGTATTTTTAGAAGTATGGGTAAAAGTGCAAAAAGATTGGCGTAATAAAATGTCTCAGCTTCGTGACCTAGGTTTCCGCGAGGATGAGTACTAAAATAGAGTCAAGCTGTAATCAGTGGATGGTTGGTTCATCCACTGATTATTGGTTTTTATGAACTTTGATAAATTAGGAAAAATTTTTCTCACATGAAAATGGACAAAATGGGTCAATTTAATAACAACAAAGGAAATTGGTTTATAGGCTACGCTTATTGAGAAAGGTGGATTCTTATGCTAGATTTTACCTGGAAGTTTTTCTCCAAAACAGGAAGCATTGAAACGTACTTGCTTTTGAAAGAAATGGAAAAAGACGTAAACGATGAGATGGATCAACATGAAGAGGAGCTAGCGCATCTAGACTCTCCAATTTCTTGACCCGTTTTGTTCAAACCTTGGATGGTGACGAACATGTTTCAAAAAGTTGAGGGCATCGTTATCCGTACGACAGATTACGGAGAAACGAACAAGATTGTTACAATATTCTCAAGAGAACTTGGTAAGGTAAGTGCAATGGCAAGAGGGGCAAAAAAACCGAAAAGCCGATTAGCATCTGTGTCGCAATTAATGACACATGGCCAGTTTCTTATTCAAATGGGATCTGGGCTTGGAACATTGCAACAAGGCGAGATTATTTCAACTATGAAAGAAATTCGCGAGGATATATTTTTAACTGCTTATGCATCATTTATTGTTGAATTAACTGATAAAGCAACAGAAGATAAAAAACATAATCCGTATTTATTTGAAATGTTATATCAAACGTTGCATTATATGTGTGAGGGTGTTGATCCAGAAGTATTATCATTAATTTATCAAACGAAAATGCTTCCGGTATTAGGGATGCGCCCGTACTTTGATACATGTGCGATTTGTCATCAAGAAACAGACTTTGTCGCCTTCTCCGTTAGGGAAGGCGGTTTTCTGTGCTCACGTCATGCAGAGCAAGACCCGTATCGTATACCGGTAGGAGAAGCTGTTCATAAATTATTACGTCTTTTCTTCCATTTCGATTTACATAGGCTCGGAAATGTATCGGTAAAGGATAGCACAAAAAAACAAATGCGTTTAGTATTGAATACATATTATGATGAATATTGCGGAATTTATTTGAAATCAAGACGTTTTTTAGAACAACTTGATAAGTTTCAAATATAATTTTGGGCCGTATACGGTCCTTTTTACATACTTTCTTTTTCGAATAGCATATTTAGTATATAATATTTAAGAGATAGTATAACTTTTTTCGTTGTGCATTAAAGGTGGTGATTATCATAGAGCTGAATAAACGGCAAGAACATATCATTCAGATTGTAAAAGATCACGGTCCTATTACAGGGGAATCAATTGCAGCGCAATTGGGTCTAACACGTGCGACGCTAAGACCAGACTTAGCAATTTTAACGATGGCTGGTTATTTAGAAGCACGTCCACGCGTAGGTTATTTTTATACGGGTAAAACTGGGGGGCAGCTATTATCTGAAGCTGTTAAGAAAATTAAAGTACAAGATTATCAATCTAGACCGGTTGTAATTGATAAAAATGTTTCCGTATACGATGCAATTTGTACGATGTTTTTAGAGGACGTTGGTACATTGTTCGTTGTAGATCAGATGACTCTATTAGTTGGTGTTGTGTCTCGTAAAGATTTATTAAGAGCGAGCTTAGGAAAGCAGGATTTAACCTCTCTTCCGGTTAATATTATCATGACAAGGATGCCAAACATTGCGATGTGTCGTAGAGAGGATTCTTTATATGATATTGCGATGGAATTAATAGAAAGACAGATTGATGCAATGCCAGTTGTAAAAGATACGAAACAAGGTTTAGAAGTGATTGGGCGAATTACAAAAACAAATATTACACGTGCGTTTGTAAATTTAGTAAATAACGAATAAGTGTAATTTGTTTAAAGTGAGGTAATGTAATGGATAATAAAATCGTATATGTCGTATCTGACTCTGTAGGGGAAACGGCTGATTTGGTTGTTCGAGCAGCAATGGGGCAATTCCCGTTTGCTCCTGATATTAGACGTGTACCGTATGTAGAAGATACAGGGACATTAAAAGAAGTGATTTCGATTGCTAAGAGTAATCAAGCACTTATATGTTTTACGTTAGTTAAGCCTGATATGCGCAAATATTTAGTAACAGAGGCTGCAAAAGAAGGGGTAGAGGCATACGATATTATCGGCCCTCTTATTGATCAAATTGAAGAAATTACGGGGCAAGTGCCGAGATATGAGCCAGGCGTTGTCCGTAGGTTAGATGAAGAATACTTTAAAAAGATTGAAGCGATTGAGTTTGCTGTGAAGTATGATGACGGCAGAGATGCACGAGGTATTTTAAAAGCGGATATCGTGTTGATTGGTGTTTCGCGTACATCAAAAACACCACTTTCCCAATATTTAGCTCATAATAAACGCTTGAAAGTTGCGAATGTACCACTCGTGCCAGAAGTTGACCCACCTGAAGAACTATATCAAGTGGCAAAAGAAAAATGTTTCGGTTTGAAAATTACGCCAGATAAGTTAAATCATATTCGAAAAGAACGATTAAAATCACTTGGATTAAGTGATGGAGCAACATATGCAAATATTAATCGTATTCAAGAAGAAATTGATCACTTTGAGGAAGTAATTAGTAAAATAAATTGTCAAGTAATCGATGTATCGAATAAAGCAATTGAAGAAACAGCAAATATTATTGTGAATGCAGTGCAAAACCAAAAAATGTTTTAGCACATTTACCAAAGGTGAATGTGCTTTTTTCGCTCGTGTGAAATATGGTACCTATGGATTTTGTAATAGATTGTAGTGTAATGGTTATACTTATACTCCTTTGTCTTTTAGTATATTCAAGGTGTGAGTTTGTCATCCTGAAATGTAAGATGAAAAAATAAAGGGATATGTAGCGTAGTTGAAGAAAATATATTATAATAAAAAATTGTGATAAAAACCTATATTTTACGTTTAGACTTTAATTTTTCAGAATAAACTAGGGATAGGATTTACGAAAAAGACATGTAATTACGTTAAATCGACAAAATCTATACAAGAAAACGCACATTATGGAAGGATTCACAGAAGGGATGTAGAATACAGAAATATGCAAAGCATTGACAACATATTAGTTGGTGTAGATGTATATCCCGTGAAGGCTGAAATTGTGCAAGTTGGAGCGGAATTTCATGTCAGAATTTTGTTTGTCGCATCATATGCTCATCCTTTAAGGAAATAGCAAGGCAATTGGATCTTTGTAGATACTGAACAAAATGGAGTTGATCGTTATATGGATCAACATGAAAAAGTTACAAATCTCAAGATCAAACAGTATATGTAGCTTGCTACTCTTCTTATAAAAAGGTGTGTATGTATTGTTTCTAAGAGATACATTTGTAACAGATGAGCAAATGTATACAATTTTATATAGCAAGTATGTATATGCGATTTATGCAGATAAAGGACCTATAGGAAAGGTTCAAAATCGTTTATACAATGTAATCGGCAACACTTTCTAACAAGTTTAGAAAAATATTGTCGAATTATAAAGGAATTTTTTAATTTATATCGAATACAAAATACGACACGGAGATGGAGTTATGGGGAACAGAATTCCCGAAGAAGTTGTTGAACAGATTCGGACATCATCCGATATTGTAGAAGTCATTGGTGAATACGTTCAACTTAGAAAACAGGGGCGTAACTATTTCGGCCTTTGTCCATTTCATGGTGAGAATTCTCCTTCATTCTCTGTTTCATCTGATAAGCAAATTTTTCATTGCTTCGGATGTGGAGAAGGTGGAAATGTATTTTCCTTTCTAATGAAAATGGAAGGACTGGCTTTTACCGAGGCTGTTCAAAAGCTAGGCGAAAGAAATGGAATTGCGGTTGCAGAGTATACATCAGGGCAAGGACAACAAGAAGACATATCTGATGACACTGTCATCATGCAACAAGCTCATGAATTATTGAAAAAGTATTATCATCATTTATTAGTAAATACGGAAGAGGGAAATGAAGCACTTTCATATTTATTAAACCGTGGTATTACGAAAGAGATGATTGAGAAGTTTGAAATTGGTTATGCATCACCTGCTTGGGATGCAGCGACGAAAATTTTACAAAAAAGAGGTTTATCGCTGTCTAGTATGGAACAAGCTGGCCTTCTAATAAGAAGTGAGAAGGATGGTAGTCATTATGATCGCTTCCGTGGAAGAGTTATGTTCCCGATCTATACGTTACAAGGTAAGGTGATAGCGTTTAGTGGAAGGGCGTTAGGAGATGACACTCCGAAATATTTAAATAGCCCTGAAACACCGATTTTTCACAAAAGTAAATTGTTGTATAACTTCCACCAAGCAAGACCGTTTATTAGAAAGCGTGGGCAAGTGGTTCTTTTCGAAGGATATGCCGATGTACTAGCTGCGGTAAAAAGTGGTGTGGAAGAAGCTGTTGCGACAATGGGAACAGCTTTAACTGAAGAACAAGCAAAACTTCTGCGACGTAACGTTGAAACTGTTGTTCTTTGCTATGATGGTGATAAAGCAGGGCGAGAAGCGACGATGAAAGCAGGGCAATTATTGCTAAAAGTTGGTTGCCAAGTGAAAGTCACATCCTTGCCAGATAAGCTTGATCCTGATGAATATGTGCAACAATATGGGACTACTGCTTTTGAAAATCTTGTGAAATCAAGTGTGAGTTTTGTTGGTTTTAAAATAAATTATTTGCGTTTAGGGAAAAATTTGCAAGATGAGTCTGGCAAAGAAGAATATGTGAAGAGTGTTTTAAAAGAGTTATCGTTGTTACAAGATGCGATGCAGGCAGAGTCATATTTGAAGTCATTATCGCAAGAATTTTCGTATTCAATGGAAACACTTTTGAACCAATTGCACCAATATCGCAAAGAACAAAAGGTACAGCAAAAACAAATAAAGCAGGTTGCTAAACCGTCTCAAGTCGTTCAAACAAAACCGAAGTTAACAGGTTTTGAAAGAGCGGAAAGAGAAATTATTTACCATATGTTGCAAAGTGCAGAAGTAGCTGTTCGTATGGAATCCCATATAGAAGATTTTCATACAGAAGAACATAAAGGGATTTTATATGAACTATACGCATATTATGAAAAGGGAAATGAACCTTCAGTTGGAACATTTTTAAGTTGGCTCTCTGATGAAAAGTTGAAAAATATTATCACTGATATTTCGACGGATGAATTTATTAATCCAGAATACACAGAAGAAGTGTTGCAAGGCCATTTGGAGACGCTTAGACGGCATCAGGAAAAACTTGAAAAGATGGAAATTATCTTTAAAGTGAAACAAATGGAAAAAACAGATCCTGTAGAGGCTGCTAAATATTATGTAGCATATTTACAAAATCAAAAAGCGAGAAAATAGCTTTTTTGATAAAGTTTTAGTATAATGAATGTTTGTATCTCGCGTAAGGAGGGGAACAGATGGCTGACAAACCAGCTCGTTCTAAACAAATTGAAACTGAAATGACCCTTGAGCAAGTGAAAGAACAACTCACTGAGCTCGGAAAAAAACGTGGCGTTCTTACATATGAAGAGATTGCAGAACGCATGAATGGATTTGAAATTGAATCCGATCAAATGGATGAATACTATGAATATTTAGGTGAACAAGGCATTGATTTAGTTGGTGATAATGACAACGAAGAAGGCCCTAATAATCGCCAAATTACAAAAACAGAAGAAGAGTTTGACCTCAATGATTTAAGTGTACCACCTGGGGTTAAAATCAACGATCCTGTTCGTATGTATTTAAAAGAAATTGGTCGTGTAGACTTACTATCTGCAGAAGAAGAAATTCGACTTGCAACGCGTATTGAAGAAGGCGATGAAGAAGCGAAACGTCGTCTTGCAGAAGCAAACTTACGTCTTGTAGTAAGTATTGCAAAGCGCTATGTAGGCCGTGGTATGCTTTTCTTAGACTTAATTCAAGAAGGTAATATGGGTCTAATTAAAGCTGTTGAAAAGTTCGATTATCGTAAAGGTTTCAAATTTAGTACGTATGCAACTTGGTGGATTCGCCAAGCTATTACACGTGCCATTGCAGACCAAGCGCGAACAATTCGTATTCCAGTTCATATGGTTGAAACGATTAATAAGTTAATTCGTGTACAACGTCAATTATTACAAGATTTAGGTCGCGAACCATCTCCTGAAGAGATTGGTGAGGAAATGGATCTTGCTCCAGAAAAAGTACGTGAAATCTTAAAAATTGCACAGGAGCCAGTTTCTCTTGAAACACCAATTGGTGAAGAAGATGACTCCCATTTAGGTGACTTTATTGAAGACCAAGAAGCAACATCGCCTGCGGACCATGCAGCCTATGAATTGCTAAAAGAACAATTAGAAGATGTGTTAGATACACTAACAGATCGTGAAGAAAATGTTCTACGTCTTCGTTTCGGTTTAGATGATGGACGAACTCGTACGCTTGAAGAAGTTGGGAAAGTATTCGGCGTAACGAGAGAGCGTATTCGTCAAATTGAAGCAAAAGCACTTCGCAAATTAAGACATCCAAGCCGTAGTAAGCGTCTTAAGGATTTCTTAGAATAGGTTATTTTTTAAGTTTACTTCACTTTTGTGAAGTAAACTTTTTTATTTTGTTAATTTTTGTTAAAATTTAGCTATGGGCAACGATTACAATTTCTTGTAATTTATTTTACAGAATTGTCTTTTGATTTGCAAATGCTCATTTTTCGATTTTTCGATTAATTTTGTTTATTATATACAAAAATATATGTAGAAAAGCGAAAAATATGATGAGAAACGTTAATAATTATCGAAATAATAAGCGATATGACAATAAAAAACAATAAACTGAATTTATGGAATATTTTTAACAAGTAGTAGTTTGCTCTTTTCTGATAGAGCGTTTTCAAGTACAATATAAATGACTGAATCATCTAACTATTTAGGGGTATAGAGGGGGGAGAAGAGATATGAAACGTAATCCGCTGATTCCGTTCGCTCTTATTGCAGCATTGGGTATTATCGTTATGTTTGTATTTTCATTTCAGGGGCTAAATAAATCTAAAGAGTTAGCTGATGCAAAAAATGGCGGGAAGCCAGCACAAACGGCATCAAAACCAGAAGATATTGTGAAGCAAAGCTGTACGAGCTGCCATGGTGATCAGTTACAAGGGGCAGTTGGACCTAACTTACAAAAAATTGGTGGGAAACTTTCAAAGGATGAAATTAAAGAAATTCTTTCGAAAGGAAAAGGCAATATGCCTGCCAATATAGTTCCAGCTGATCAAGCCGCTAAAGTAGCTGATTGGTTATCGAAGAAAAAATAAAGTTCCGTATGACAAGCCTTTTGCTTATGCAAAGGGCTTGTTTTTCTATATTTTCTAAAATACGATGAATGATAGAGCGGTGAATTGTTGTTATGGGCTTGCAACAACTACTATAAATTCATTATCATGGAGACAGACTGACAAGAGAAGGAGTAATGGAAATACATGAATGAAGTAAAGCTTTCAAAACGATTAGAAGAAGTTGTACGTGAAATACCAGTAGGATCTACAGTTGCTGATATTGGATCGGATCATGCGTATTTACCGTGTTATACAATTATAAATAATATTGCTACAAAAGCAGTTGCAGGAGAGGTTGTAGATGGACCATTTCGCTCTGCGCAAGCAACTGTAGCTGAAAGTGGTTTACAAGATAAAGTAGATGTGCGTAAAGGGAATGGATTAGCTGTTATCGCACCAGGAGAAGTAGATGTAATTACGGTTGCCGGAATGGGCGGAGCGTTAATTCGTGACATTTTAGAAAGTGGTAAAGAAAAATTAGAAGGTGTAACACGTTTAATTTTACAGCCTAATATTGCAGCGCATCATATTCGTGAATGGTTTATTGAGAATGGTTGGGAGCTTATCCATGAAAAAATCGTAAAAGAAGATGGGAAAATTTATGAAATTTTAGTAGGGGAGCGCGGAAATGTTGTAGCGCCTTACTCTGAAAATAAACAAGCTGAATTGTTTATGGGACCATTTTTAATAACAGAAAAAAGTGAAGCCTTCGTTGAAAAATGGGAAGGAGAATTAAAAAACTTCCAAAATATTTTAAAACAGTTAGAACGTGCGGCTGATTCTGAAGAAACAAAAGCGAAGCGTGGGGAAGTAGAAGCGAAAATGAAAATGATAGGGGAGGTTTTATCATGAGTAAAATTCCAAACGGCCATGAAATTATTTCTTTATTTGAAAGTATGTATCCGAAGCATTTGGCAATGGAAGGAGATAAGATTGGTCTGCAGATTGGAGCGCTTAATAAACCCGTGCAGCACGTATTGATTGCGCTAGATGTAACGGAAGAAGTTGTGGATGAAGCAATTCAATTAGGGGCAAATGTCATTATTGCTCATCATCCTTTAATTTTTAACCCGTTAAAAGCGATTCATACAGATAAGGTGTATGGGAAAATTATTGAAAAGTGTATTAAAAATGATATTGCAATCTATGCAGCGCATACAAATGTGGATGTTGCTAAGGGCGGGGTAAACGATTTACTTGCTGAGGCGTTAGGATTGCAAAATACAGAAGTTTTGGCACCGACATATGCAGAAGAAATGAAAAAAGTTGTTGTGTTTGTGCCAGTCACTCATGCAGAAGAAGTAAGGAAAGCATTAGGAGACGCAGGTGCTGGTCATATCGGCAATTATAGCCACTGTACGTTTAGTAGCGAGGGTACAGGCACATTTGTACCTCAAGAGGGGACAAATCCTTATATCGGGGAAACTGGACAGTTAGAACGTGTAGAAGAAGTGCGAATCGAAACGATTATTCCAGCTTCCTTACAGCGGAAAGTGATTAAAGCAATGGTAACGGCGCACCCTTATGAAGAAGTAGCGTACGATGTGTATCCGCTTGATAATAAAGGTGAAACGTTAGGCCTAGGAAAAATAGGATACTTACAAGAAGAAATGACGCTTGGCCAATTTGCAGAACATGTGAAACAATCATTAGACGTGAAGGGCGCAAGAGTTGTCGGTAAGTTAGATGATAAAGTGCGTAAAGTAGCTGTACTTGGTGGAGATGGTAATAAATATATAAACCAAGCGAAATTTAAAGGAGCAGATGTATATGTAACTGGTGACATGTACTATCATGTTGCTCATGATGCGATGATGCTCGGTTTAAATATAGTTGACCCGGGACATAATGTTGAAAAAGTAATGAAACAAGGTGTGCAAAAGCAATTACAAGAAAAAGTGGATGCAAAGAAACTCAATGTACACATTCATGCTTCGCAGTTACATACAGATCCATTTATATTTGTATAAGAAAAATAAAAACCGTTGCTCATGTAAGCAACGGTTTTTATTATTGTTCTTTTTTCACTTTCACGCGAGGTAATATTTTTTGTAACGGTACTTTTCGAACTCTTTCCCATGTAGCGGGATTCATTGGGTCATATTGCTCTAAGAAAGCGATAACTTCTTTCGTAATTGGCGTTGGAGTAGAAGCACCTGCTGTAACAGCTACGTTTTCTACACCTTGTAGCCACTCTAATTGAATTTCGCTTACATCAGCAACTCGATATGCTTTTGTACCCGCGATTTCTTGTGATACTTGTGCTAAGCGATTTGAATTGTTACTTTTCGGATCACCAACAACAATTGTTAAGTCTGCAACATCAGCTTGTTTAGCGACAGCTTCTTGGCGAACTTGAGTAGCTAAACAAATTTCTTTATGGAATTCTGCTGTTGGGAATTTTTTTTGAATGTCCTCCATTAAATGTTGAACATCCCATTGACTCATCGTTGTTTGATTTGTTACTAAAATTTTATCTGTTGGGATTTCTAATGTTTTTAAATCATCGGCTCTTTCGATAAGGTGAACGATGTCAGGTGCAATACCAACTGCGCCTTCTGGCTCTGGATGATTTTTTTTACCGATATAAATGACATGATACCCTTCCGCTTTCTTAGCTTCGATAAGGTCATGCGTCTTGGTAACATCTGGGCAAGTGGCATCGATTGTTGTTAAACCTTTTTCTTTTGCGCGTTGTTTAACTTCTGGAGAAACACCGTGTGCTGTGAAAATAACAGTACCAGAATCAATTTTATCTAAAATTTCTAAGCGACTTGGACCGTCTAATGTGATGATTCCATCTTCTTCAAAAGCGTCTGTAACATGTTTATTGTGAACAATCATACCTAAAATATAAATGGGTCTCGGCAATGATTTATCTAATGCAGCATTACGTGCAATTACCATTGCATCGACAACACCGTAGCAATAACCACGAGGGGAAATTTTAACAATTTTCATATGAGTAATCCTCTCCTTCTAAACAAGGGATACTTTTGTGCATAGTCTTTTACATTATAAAGGAGGAGTGGATAGAAAACAAAGGATTGTTACACATATAGTTTTGGTTTTGTTGCTGTTTGTTGAACTGGTTCTTTCGGTAACTCTTTTTCTATTACAGGTTCAATCACTATTTTCTTTCGTTTTCGTTTCTTTTTTTGAGGTGCAGGAGGCGGACTTTCTACCTCAACTGGCTCTGTTACATTTTCCGTTTGATTTTCTTCCGTACTTTTTCCAGAGGTGAGGATTTTAACAATGCTTGGTAGACTACGCATAATAGGACCATACTGTTCGACGACAGGACCTACAGATTGAACGACTTGGGATACTTTTTCGATGTTGTTTATCATATTAGTGGGATTTGAAATTAAGTTCGAAAAGAAACTGCCGATGCCACTGCTTGCTGTTGCCGCAGCTGTAGTTGCGCCGCCGCGCGTTTCATTTGATTCATACATTTGAGGCGGTATCATTTGCTCAGGGTGTTGCTGCATGTATGGTTGATATTGTGGATGTTGCTGCTGATATTGTTGGTGGTATTGCTGCTGATATTGCTGTTGATATTGTGGCGGTGGTGGTTGCTGATGCATCATCGGTTGCCCCTCCATTTGTCGGTAAGGTGGAACCATTTGCATAAAAGGCTCGGTTGGATCGTGTTTTTTAAAAAGCTTAGCAAGAAAACCTTTCTTTTTTTGTGCCATTGGTGGTAGTTGTGGAATTGGATATGGTGTATAAGGTTGTTGCCCTGGATTCGGATACATTTGCCTTGTAGGGGATTTCGGAAACATGTGAGAAATCCTCCTTTCTTCAGTTAGGTATATACACATACAATATGCAATAAAAGGGAAGAAGGTTAGTTTTTGAAGTGAAAACCTAAACTAAAGATGGATTTTACTTGTAGATTTCGATATAATGTAGACTTGACTGATTTGTGCGCGCAGTAGAAATTTTAGAAAGAAGGTGTAACTTATGACACAACAAACTTTTACACAGTATGATTTTAAACCATTTTTAATAGATGCAGTTCGTGAACTACGCTTTACAGAGCCGACAGGAATTCAGCAGAAAATTTTCCCGGTCGTGAAAAAAGGTGTAAGTGTAATTGGACAATCCCAAACAGGTTCTGGGAAAACACATGCATACTTACTTCCTACATTAAACAGAATTAATGCAAGTCGTGAAGAAGTACAACTTGTTATTACAGCGCCTACTCGTGAGTTAGCACAACAAATTTACGAAGAAATCGTGAAATTAACAAAGTTTTGTGCGGAAGACCAAATGATTACAGCACGTTGTTTAATTGGTGGAACTGATAAACAACGCTCAATTGAAAAGTTGAAAAAACAACCTCATATCGTAGTTGGAACACCAGGACGTATTAAAGATTTAGTAGAAGAGCAAGCATTATTTGTTCATAAAGCAAATACGATTATTGTCGATGAAGCAGACTTAATGCTTGATATGGGATTCATTCATGATGTAGATAAAATTGCAGCACGCATGCCTAAAAACTTGCAAATGTTAGTTTTCTCTGCAACAATTCCTCAAAAACTAAAACCGTTTCTGAAGAAGTATATGGAGAATCCAGAGCATATTCATATCAATCCAAAACAAGTTGCAGCTGGAAACATTGAACACTATTTAGTGCCTTCTAAACATCGTAATAAAATTGATTTAGTGCATAAAATGCTACTTCAATTTAAACCGTATTTAGCAGTTGTTTTCACGAATACGAAAAAGATGGCAGACCAAGTTGCTGATGGATTAATGGAACGCGGCTTAAAAGTTGGACGAATTCACGGGGATTTATCACCACGTGATCGTAAAAAAATGATGAAACAAATTCGTGACCTTGAATTCCAATATATTGTTGCGACTGATTTAGCAGCACGTGGTATTGATATTGAAGGGATTAGCCATGTTATTAACTATGAGCTACCATCAGATTTAGATTTCTTCGTTCACCGCGTTGGAAGAACAGCACGTGCGGGGCATTCTGGTATTGCAGTGACGATATATGATCCAGCAAACGAAGAAGCGTTAGATAGTTTAGAAAAACAACGTCATATTGAGTTCAAGCATGTAGATTTACGCGGAGATGAGTGGGCCGATTTAGGTGAGCGTCGTCGTCGTAAGAGCCGTAAAAAACCAAATGACGAACTTGATGTTATGGCAACGAAAGTTATTAAAAAACCGAAAAAAGTAAAACCAAACTATAAACGTAAACTTGCAACAGAACGTGACAAAGTGAAGAAAAAATATGGCAATAAAAAAAGATAAGGGGTTTCCCTTATCTTTTTTTTATCCCGCTATTTGTGGGAGGTGTAATCAATATGGATAGAAAAGTATTGATTAAAGTTTCACTTAATCCAGCTAATTTAAATGAAAAGTATAGTCTGTATAAATAGTCATATAAATTTGTGTAGTGCATCTTTTGTGAACAAACAATTCACTACATATTTCTACAAATTATGCTATCATTATATCTATTGTATATTGAAGAGGTGATTGTATGTTAAAGATTGGATCTCATGTTTCCATGAGTGGTAAGAAAATGTTATTAGCAGCAAGTGAAGAGGCTGTTTCATACGGTGCAACAACGTTTATGATTTATACAGGTGCACCGCAAAATACACGAAGAAAACCAATTGAAGAATTGAACATAGAAGCAGGAAGAAAACATATGGAGCTGAACGGAATTGAGGAAATTATCGTCCATGCGCCGTATATTATTAATGTTGGGAATACGACGAAGCCAGAAACATTCCAATTAGGCGTAGACTTTCTTCGCATGGAAATTGAAAGAACATCGGCATTAGGTGTAGCGAAACAAATTGTTCTTCACCCAGGAGCGCACGTTGGTGCTGGAGCGGATGCTGGTATTCAACAAATTATTAAAGGGCTTAATGAAGTATTAACGCCAGAACAGACGGTTAACATTGCGTTAGAGACGATGGCAGGAAAGGGAACAGAATGCGGTCGTAGCTTTGAAGAAATTGCAAAAATTATTGATGGTGTAAAATATAATGAAAAGCTATCTGTATGCTTTGATACATGTCATACGCACGATGCAGGATATGATATTGTAAATGACTTTGACGGCGTATTAAACGAATTTGATAAGATCGTTGGTATAGATCGTTTACAAGTACTTCATATTAATGATAGTAAAAATATACGCGGAGCAGGAAAAGACCGTCATGAAAACATTGGATTTGGTCACATTGGGTATAAAGCATTGCATCACATTGTACATCATCCACAGTTAATGCATGTACCAAAAATTCTTGAAACACCGTATGTAGGGGAAGATAAAAAAGATAAGAAGCCGCCATACAAATTGGAAATCGAAATGCTGAAAAACGGCACTTTTGATGAAGGGCTTCTTGAAAAAATTAAAGCGCAATAAGGAGGGGGAAATCCCCTCCTTATTTTAGTAGTTGCTGAAATAATGTATTTACTTGTTGGGCAGTGGCAGGGGAAGTTACTTTTGCGATTTGTTTTAAGAGCTCTAGTCGCTCGTTGTTATCGTAAATATTAATATTTTTACCCTTCATAAGTAAAACGATTTGATCAGCTTGTGCGGCTGTAATGGGAACTTCATATTCTTTGCTATATTTTAATAACTCTTTTGTAGAAATATGATTTAATTTTTTATTAACAATTTGTTTAATGAGGTTCATCTTATTATCCTCCTTCACGCGTTCTTCTATCGAAATATATGAGCATATAGCTTGTACATATTCGTATGGAGTTTCTTTTTTCATGAGGAAAAGAAGCGTATGTTATAATATAAGGACAAAACTACAGAAAAAGAGTAAAGGGAGGACTTATGGAGCAAAAGCAACATCGAAAAGAAAGTGTTATTCATCTCATTTATCGTTTAGTTATGATTATTTTTGGAGCAGCATGCGCGGCGGTAGCAATTGAACTATTTTTAATGCCAAATAAAATTATTGATGGTGGAATTATTGGTATTTCTCTTATATTAGATTATCTTACTCCTAACATTTGGTGGTTAAGTTTTTCTACTTTAGTCGTTGTTCTCAATATCCCATTTATGTATTCCGGTTATAAGCAAATTGGAAAAACATTTATGTTATCTTCGACATTTGGTATTGTAGCATTAGCTTTCATTGAGTCAACGTTACATGCGGTACCACCATTTACAACAGAACCTATTTTAGCGACAGTGTTTGGTGGTCTTATTTTAGGTCTTGGTGTAGGACTTGTAATTCGTCATGGTGGATCGCTAGATGGAACTGAAATTATGGGGATTTTATTAACGAAGAAATTACCGTTCTCTGTTGGTGAATTCGTAATGTTTGTGAACTTATTTATTTTTGCATGGGCAGCATTTGTGTTTGGTGTGGAACAAGCGATGTATTCTGTTATGACGTACTATATCGCATTTAAAACGATCGATACAGTAATTCAAGGGCTAGATGAAACGAAGGCGGTTTTAATTGTATCTGATCAATATGAGGAAGTATCAAACGCGATTTTGCATCGTCTTGGCCGTGGAACTACAAAGCTTGTAGCGAAAGGTGGTTACACGGATAAAGAAAAAGAAGTTATTTATGCAGTTGTAACGCGTCTAGAAGTGACGAAGTTAAAATCAATTGTGCATGAAATTGATGAAAATGCGTTTGTTACGATTATGAGCACGCAAGAGACAAATGGTGGTAAGTTTAAATCGGCTATTCACTAAAAAGTTTATAGGAATATTTTTCGAAAGCAGAGAATTTTTCTCTGCTTTTTGTTATAATAGTAAGGTTTCTTGAAAAAATAGATATATTTTAGGCAGATTGGTTTACAACTATAATAAGCTGTACTATAATTCAAATAGATATAAATCGGAATCATTCTGAATTAAAATAGGTGAGATGCTATGAATAATATATTAGAAATTGAAGGTTTAACATTCCGATACGAAGATCGGAATGTGTTAGAAAATATTAATTTGCAAGTTCCGAAGGGAGCTTTTTTAGGTTTAGTGGGACCGAATGGTTCAGGTAAATCAACTTTACTTAAGTGTTTATTAGGTGTTTTAAAGCCAAAAGAAGGAAGCATTCGCGTGTTTGGCGTTGATAGTAAGAAGTTTAAGGAATGGAACAAAGTTGGTTATGTATCCCAAAAGGCAAATAGTTTCAATTCTGGTTTTCCAGCAACTGTTTCTGAAGTTGTGTCAATGGGACTTGTTTCGAAAAAAGGGCTTTTTCGCTTTTTCACAAAAGAGGATAAGAAAAAGGTAGAAAAAGCAATTGCTGATGTAGGGATGAGTGAGTTTCAAGGTCGTAACATTGGAGAGCTTTCTGGTGGACAGCAACAGCGTGTATTTATTGCTCGTGCGCTCGTTAGTGATCCTGAATTGCTTATTTTGGACGAGCCTACTGTTGGAATCGATGTGAAAAATGTGGAAAGTTTTTACGAAATATTAGAGGATTTAAACAAAAGGCTCGGGATCACATTAATTCTTGTTACTCATGATATGGGAGCTGTTACTGAAAAAGTAACACATGTTGCATGCCTAAACCAACATCTACATTTCCATGGAAATGTAGAGAAGTTCCGAGAGTTAGAAGATGCAGAAATGTCCGTCTTATATGGACATCATGTTCATCGTTTAGAACACGAACATGAGCATCACGGGAGGATATAATGATACAAGATTTTTTACAATATGACTTTTTACGTAATTCTTTATACGCAGGTATTTTAATTGGACTTGTTGCACCGCTAATTGGTGTGTTTGTTGTTATTCGTCGTTTATCTCTTATTGCGGATGCATTAAGTCACGTGACGTTATCGGGTATTGCAGCAAGTTTATTACTTGAAAAAACCATTTTTACAGGTGGGTTTTTAAACCCCTTATATATGGGGATGATTTTCTCGATTGGTGGAGCGCTACTAATCGAAAAGTTACGAACTGTATATAAGCACTATCAAGAATTAGCAATTCCAATTATCCTTTCGGCAGGTATGGGGGTTGGAGTTATTTTCATTTCACTTGCAAATGGATTTAACACAGACTTATTTAGTTATTTATTTGGTAGTGTCAGTGCTGTAACAAGTACAGATTTAATTATTATTGGGATTGTAGCAATTGTTGTTGTTGCGACAATTATTTTATTATATAAAGAGCTGTTTCTATTATCATTTGATGAGGAATACGCAGTATCAACTGGTTTAAGAGCGAAATGGATTCACTTTATTTTCATTATATTAGTTGCTCTTGTCATTGCAGTATCAATGCGTGTAGTGGGGGTTCTTCTTGTATCATCATTAATGACGTTACCAGTTGCAGCAAGTATTCGTATTGCTAAAGGATTTAAACAAACAATTTTCTTTTCCATTTTATTTGGTGAAATTGCAGTAATTGGTGGAATGTTTGCTTCGTATCAACTTGATCTAGCGCCAGGTGGTACAATTGTTATGATAGCAGTTCTTATTTTAATCGGTGCGATTTTATGGAAGAAGAAAAAAACTGCATAAAGTAGGGATAGGTATGAATCTAACAGAAGCTTTACGCCTAATGAAAGAAAAAGGATACAAACATACTGGAAAAAGAGAAGAGATGCTCAGATTATTTGCAGCACATAATCGTTATTTAACTGCGAAAGACGTTTTAGAGCATATGAAGGACGATTATCCGGGGCTTAGTTTTGATACGATTTATCGTAACTTAACAGTTTTTGCTGAGATTGGTGTTTTAGAACAAACGGAATTAAATGGTGAAAAACATTTTCGTTTTACTTGTTCTATTATGGAACATCATCATCATTTTATTTGTTTGGATTGTGGGGGAACGAAAGAGATTACTTCCTGCCCAATGGATTTTATGAATAAAGATTTTACCGGTTATGAAGTAACGGGTCATAAGTTTGAAATATATGGTCGTTGTCCAAAATGTGCAAAGTAAAAGCTCGTCGGTTAAACTGACGAGCTTTTTTACGTAGAAAAGAAGGTTGCTCACAAATATTGTGGCAACCTTCTTTTTATTGTTCTTGTGTCTCTTTTTCTTTTTCTCGTTCAGCAGCCATTTCAGCAGCAATTACGTCGATTTCTTTTTTCAGTTCTTCTACCATTGTTTCTTCTGGTACTTTACGAACGACTTGCCCTTTACGGAATAATAATCCCTCTCCACGTGCACCGGCAATACCGATATCAGCTTCACGAGCTTCACCAGGGCCATTTACAGCGCAACCAAGTACTGCAACTTTAATTGGTACTTGAAGTGTAGAGATGTATTCTTCCACTTCGTTAGCGATGCTAATTAAATCAATTTCAATACGACCACAAGTTGGACAAGAGATAAGTGTTGCTGCGTTAGACGCAAGACCGAATGATTTTAATAGTTCACGAGCAACTTTTACTTCTTCAACTGGATCAGCACTTAATGAAATACGTAGTGTATTTCCGATGCCTTTATTTAAGATTGCTCCAAGACCAGCAGCACTTTTTACAGTTCCGGCAAACAATGTTCCAGATTCTGTAATACCTAAATGTAATGGATAATCAAAAGCACGAGCAGCTTTCTCGTATGCTTCAATTGCTAAGTTAACATCAGAGGCTTTCATAGATACGATAATATCGTGGAAATCTAGGTCCTCTAAAATTTTAATATGATGTAGCGCGCTCTCAACCATACCATCTGCAGTTGGGTACCCATACTTTTCTAAAATATGACGCTCTAATGAACCAGCGTTTACACCAATACGGATTGGAATACCGCGCTCTTTTGCTGCATTTACAACAGCTTCTACTTTATGGCGACGACCAATGTTACCTGGATTGATACGTACTTTATCAATGCCGCCTTCAATTGCTTTTAAAGCAAGGCGATAATCAAAATGAATATCAGCAACAAGTGGAATGTTGATTTGTTTTTTTATATCAGCAATAGCATCTGCTGCGCGTTCATCTGGAACGGCAACGCGGACGACTTGACAGCCGGCTTCTTCTAAACGCTTAATTTCAGCAACTGTTGCTTCAACATCATGTGTTTTTGTTGTTGTCATACTTTGTATAATTAATTCATTATTACCGCCGATTGTTAAATTACCGACTTTAACTGGACGTGTTTTTGTACGATGAGTCATTTCATTCACGAATAGATCGCTCTCCTTATAAAAGAAGTTTCTTATTTAGTCCCTCATATCAATGATAGTATACGTGATATAGGGCTATAGAAACCGAAGTACTCGGTTTCACTTTTACTATTGTATCAGCGCCTTTATGTAATTGACAAGGATTAAGTGATAGCTTATTGATATAAGGGGAATTTATAAGACTTTCCAATTTGTATTTTTGTAGCAGATGTACTTTTGTTTAATTGTTTAAAGTCGTCAATGACTTTTTCTATGGAAGGAATTTTTTTCTTGCTAATTTGTTCTGTAATAGAAAGAACTGTCTCACCAGTTTTTACTTCAATTGTTTTATAAGATACATCCGTTTCTTTTTCTGTTTTGTTCTCTTTATTCTGCTGACTGTCTGTGTTTTCTTTTTTAATCGTTTGAGCAGCAGTTGTTTTTTTATATGAACTTAACATCGGTAAAGTACCGATTTTTATATCGTAATAAAATATATAACCGAGAACAAGCACGAATAGGAATATACCTAATCTCTTCATATTCTTCACTCCTTTGCTAGGAATATATGCTTGTCCAAAAAAAAAATGCCTATTTAGGCATTTTTTTTCGTTCTTATTTTTCTTTCGGTTTTGGAACTTCTTTAATCGTTAAGTACAGAACAATTAAAACAACTGCGATATAGATGAATGTTGATCCAGGTACGACAATCTTACATGCATCCATAATCATAAAGAAGATTGTTGGGATTGTGTAGCTGTATGCAGTTAGTGTCCAAACTTGTTTATAGGATAGTTTACGTTGACCGCTCATAGCAGAACCGATGAACGCAAGTAAAGTCACACCTACAAAAGTGATGAATAATTGGAATAGGTACACTAAGAATCCAATAACAAATAATAAAATTGGATAAATATTATCGAATAAAGAAATAAATTCTTGTAGATCTTTTTTCTCAAGAGATGCACCTAACAAATCGTTATAAGAATACGTTTGTATTTGACCATTTCCCATAGAGACTACTTTATCTTTTAAAACAAATAAACCTGTTTTATTTTGATATTTTTCTAGGTCTGTTGAATTTGGATCAAATACGAAAAGTGCATTTCCTTCTTCTTTTTCAATAGGTTGATCAATATCGGCTTTTAGTTCGCCATTTTCAATTTTAAAATCAGGTAAATCTTTATCGATGACTTGATTTACCATGCTTACACCATCTTGGATAAAACTACCGTACAAAAAAGTTCTTGGAATAGTAGTAATTAAGCAAAGTAGCATAATATACAAAATGGTTTTACCGATTTTTTGAAAACGGAATAGCGCCATATCTTTAGGCGAGTATATGCTTTTTACGAATTGGGTAAATATGGACATAGATTCACTTCCTTTATGTATGTATAAAATCATTGTAACGTAGTAATCTAGAGAATCTCAAGATATATTATATTTACATATAGTGGAGATAACTAAATTTCTTTTATTAACTTTCTTCTTTTAAATAAGAAAAATACAATTGACACTTTTCTTTTCTATATGGTAAATTTATCTTACATTTCTTAAAGAGCATATCCGATAGGAATTCCTTTATTTGATATGTTGTTACATACATAATTGTGGACCCTTAGCTCAGCTGGTTAGAGCAGACGGCTCATAACCGTCCGGTCGTAGGTTCGAGTCCTACAGGGTCCATATCCATTTCACATGTTTATTATGTTAGCAGGAAGCTTCCTTGTAGAAGGAAGCTTTTTTTACGGAATATATGAGCATTTTAATTGAAAAGAAGTGGGAATTTTGCTACTTTAATGATAGCAAGACAATGTGATTTATTTGTTTGCACCCTATGGCAATTAGGGTAGAATGAAGTTGTATGTCACTTAAGTGGCAATACATAAACTGGGAGGAATATAACAATGGCAAAACACGAATTACCAAATTTACCTTATGCGTATGATGCTTTAGAGCCTCACTTTGACAAAGAAACAATGAACATCCATCATACAAAACATCACAACACGTACATTACAAACTTAAACGCTGCTTTAGAAGGTCATGCAGAATTAGCTGACAAAAGCGTAGAAGAATTAGTTGCAAACTTAAACGAAGTACCAGAAGGAATCCGTACAGCAGTACGTAACAATGGTGGCGGACATGCTAACCATACATTCTTCTGGACAATCCTATCTCCAAATGGCGGAGGACAACCTGTAGGTGAACTTGCAACTGCAATTGAAGCAAAATTCGGTAGCTTCGATGCATTCAAAGAAGAATTCGCAAAAGCTGGCGCAACTCGCTTCGGTTCTGGTTGGGCTTGGTTAGTAGTAAACAATGGTGAGTTAGAAGTAACAAGCACTCCAAACCAAGATTCTCCTTTAACTGAAGGTAAAACGCCAGTTATCGGTTTAGATGTTTGGGAGCATGCTTACTACTTAAACTACCAAAACCGTCGTCCAGACTACATCGGTGCATTCTGGAACGTTGTAGATTGGAACGCTGCTGAAAAACGTTACCAAGAAGCAAAATAATTGTAACAAATATAGAATAAGCTAGGGGAGAGCCCCTAGCTTTTTTCTATGCTTTCCTTTTACATAATTGGGCTTGTCTTTGGAAGACTAGAACATGAAGTAAAGGAGAGTTGTGTATGAAATGGAAACATATAATTGGTGACGTTGAAGTGAATCGGGATTTAGTGTTATTGCTCCTTATAGGAGGTTTATACACGCTCGCAATTTCTTTATCGAATACGTTTGTAAATATTTATTTATGGAAACAAACACAAAATTATGTGAATCTTGGCTTGTATAATTTAGCCAGCGTGGTATTACAGCCTCTCACATTTCTTGTAGGGGGGAAATTAGCGAAACGTATCGATCGCTCGATTTTATTACGAATAGGGGTAGGAACGCTCGCAATTTTTTTTATCGTTGTCTTAGTAGCAGGGAAAAGTGCTTCTCAGTATATTCTATTAATGGGGGCTCTTTTAGGAGTAGGATACGGTTTTTACTGGTTGGCTTTTAACTTATTGACATTTGAAATTACAGAACCAGAAACAAGAGATTTCTTTAATGGGTTTCTTGGACTTCTTACATCCTTCTCTGGGATGATTGGACCAATAGCAGCAGGATACACAATTTCACGTATGGAGAAATGGAGTGGCTATACTGTTATATTCTTTCTTTCATTAGTTCTATTTGCAATTGCTGTCGTCTTAAGCTTCTTTTTATCTAAAAGAGAATGTGAAGGGCGTTATGAAATCGTGCAAGTATTGAAAGAACGACGGATTGATAAAAATTGGGGAAAGATTACACGAGCTCATTTTTTCCAAGGATTGAGAGAAGGAACGTTTATTTTTGTCATTTCAGTATATGTTTATTTAGCAACTAATAGTGAGTTCGCATTAGGGAAATACAGTTTAGTGAACTCTGCTGTATCCTTTGTATGTTATTACTTAGTTGCTCGTATGTTAAAGAAGGAGTGGCGAAAAAAAGCAATTTTACTTGGAGGCATTATTTTATATGCTGTCGTCTTTTTAGTTATTTTCAATGTTACATACACGAAATTACTTATTTATGCGGCATGTATTGCAATTGCATATCCTATTTTACTTGTTCCGTACGGATCAATGACATATGACGTAATTGGTAGAGCAAAAAATGCGAGAGAATGGCGTGTGGAATATGTCGTTGTTCGGGAGCTGTGGTTAAACGCCGGAAGAATCTGTTCCATTTTAAGTTTTTTATGTGCTGTACTATTCTTTCCACCTGAAAAAAGTTTACCTTACTTATTATGTATTTTAGGTGCTGGACATTTTCTTATTTATTTTGCAGTTAAAAATGTCAAATATGATGAGGGAAATGCGAGTAAAACAAGTGTTGTAACGCAAGGGAACGCGCAAAACCAAACTGAACCAGAAGGTTAACTTCTCGTTTGTTTTATGCTAGAATAGAAAAAGATGTAAGACAGCAGTGAGGACACCTGTATGAGGGTGTCCCTTTCACATTACATAGCTGTTGGTAGAGGGGGTTTGTATGAGCAAGAAGCAGAAGCAAAATAAGAAAAAGACCCACGTTCCTTTTCGATTAAACGTGTTGTTTTTCTGCGTGTTTTTAATGTTCTCCGCGGTTATTGTAAGGCTCGGATATGTACAAATTGTTCGCGGTGAAGAATATAAGAATGAAGTGGAGAAGAAAGAAAACTCAACGATAAGTAATCCTGTACCGCGTGGGAAAATATTTGACCGTTATGGGCGACCTGTAGTAGATAATGCAGCCATTCGTACTATTACATTTACAAAAATGAAGGGATCAACTGCAGAGGATCGCTTAGAAACAGCGAAAAAGCTAGCAGATTTGATTGAAGTACCGACAGATAAATTAACAGATCGCGATAAAAAAGATTATTGGCTTGCTATGCATAAAGAGGAAGCTAAAGAAAAAATTACGAATAAAGATCGTCAAGAGTTTAAAGATAAAAAAATTGATGATAAAGAATTAGACGAGCGTCAGCGAAGTCGTGTAACAGAAGAAGAGATTAATCAATTATCCGCCAAAGATCTAGAAATACTAGCGATTAAGAGTAAGATGGACGGCGGATATGCAATGACACCTCAGGTTATTAAAAAGGATGCTACAGAAAAGGAATATTCGATTATTAGTGAAAACCTAGCAGCATTACCAGGTGTAGATACGAATGTTGATTGGGAGCGAAAATATACGTACGATGATTTATTCCGAAGTGTACTTGGTGGGGTGTCGACATCTGATGAAGGCTTACCGAGAGAAAGACTAGATTACTATCTTGTTCGTGATTACAATCGAAATGACCGAGTAGGAAAAAGTTATCTTGAACAACAGTATGAAGATAGCCTGCATGGTACGAAAGCAGAAGTTAGAAATGTTACAGATAAAAACGGTAATATTTTAGAAACGATTAATGTATCAAAAGGACAAAGTGGTAATGACCTGAACTTAACAATTGATATGGAATTACAAAAGCGCGTGGAAGATATTCTTGCGAAGAATTTAATGAGGTTTAAAGGAAGTGAACCTCTTTTAGATCGCGCATTTGTTGTAATGATGAACCCAAAAAATGGTGAAGTTTTATCTATGGCGGGGAAACAATTAGTTAACGAAGATGGTCAAACGAAAGTAAATGACTTTGCATTAGGTACCATGACAAGTTCTTATCCGATGGGGTCAACTGTAAAAGGTGCAACAGTACTTACTGGATATCAAACTGGTGCGATTCAACCAGGGGCAGTACAATTGGATGAACCAATTAAATTAAAAGGTACACCTACGAAGTCGTCTTGGAAAACGATGGGATACATTAATGACCTTACAGCTTTAAAAATGTCTTCTAACGTTTATATGTTTAAAACAGCGATGAATATCGCCGGTGTTCCATATGTGAGAGGTGGTACGTTAGATATACCTCAAAAAGCATTTGATACGATGCGTTATTATTTCGGACAGTTTGGACTTGGTGTAAAAACAGGAATTGATTTACCGAATGAATCTGCTGGTCAGATGGGTAAGAGTAGTCAACCAGGTTTCTTACTAGATTTATCAATTGGACAGTATGATACGTATACACCGCTTCAATTAGCGCAATATATTTCGACGATTGCCAATGGTGGATATCGTATGCAACCACAAGTTGTAAAAGAAATTCGTCAACCGGCAGTGAAACCAGATGAAGTTGGGAAAGTTGTTCAATCTATGGAACCGAAAGTATTAAATCGTATTGATATGCCAGAATCCCAAATTAAACGTGTTCAAGAAGGATTTAGACAAGTGTATAATGATTCAGGTGGTACAGCTACAAAGTACTTTACAGGTGCAAAATATAAAGCTGCTGGGAAAACTGGTACAGCTCAAACTGTGTATGGTGGAGATAAAGAGATTGGTAGAAATGCAAAAGGTGAACGTGTGGAAACATATAACTTAACATTAGTAGGTTATGCGCCACTTGAAGATCCAGAAGTAGCATTCTCTGTTGTCGTTCCATGGGTACATGATGATAAGACTGGTATTAATGGATATATTGGTCGTGAAATTATGGACGCTTACTTTGATTTGAAAAACAAAGAAGTAAATGGTGAAGCTCCAAAAGATGATAAAGACAATAAAAACAAAGATCAAGATGATGAATAAAAAAGTTGTAAAAAAGCACACTATATGAAAAGATAGTGTGCTTTTTTTTATGGTTTATGCATATCGTGTAATAAATGTGGACAAGTATACAACATTTAAAAAACGCGGCCCTATAAATGATACTTGTATATGGTGGGATAGGGGATAAATATTTTATAGGGAAATCATCAGAGGAAATGAATAGCTACTACTGAATTAAAATTGTATCGTATGTTGATTTTTGTGGAACTTTACAAAACTTTTACAAACAATTAAAACCGAATTAATAGTTTAGCAGTATTCTTATATCTGTAATCCTGTTATTTCCGGTTACTTCTAGGAGGAAGAACACGTGAAATGGATGCGTACACCGATTAAGATTTTCGTATTATCAATATGGTTCCTCTGTTTTGAAATGTCTACTGCATTTGCTTTAAATGATACGGGAGAAGTGAGAGTTGATGGATCCTCAACGGTTTTTCCTATTATAGAAGCAGTAGCGGAGGAATATACAAAGGTGCATCCAGACGTGAAAATTTCCATCAGTATTTCTGGAACTGGGGGAGGATTTAATCGTTTCAGTAAAGGAGAAGTAGATATAAATAATGCTTCGAGAGTAATGAAACAAGTCGAGAAAAATGAAATGAAGAAAAACTCTATTCAGTTCACACCTTTTGAGGTTGCTAACGACGGTCTTACGATTGTTGTGAATCGCCATAATACATGGGTAGACGATATGTCAGTAGACGAGTTACGACTACTTTGGAGTGAAGATGGAAGAGAGAAGCGATGGTCACAAATTCATTCAACATGGCCACGTGAACAAGTGAAGTTTTATGCACCAGGCGTAGACTCTGGTACGTATGATTATTTTCAAAATGTCATCTTACAAAATCATCGCATTGTAAAAAAAGTCTCTTTGTCTGAAGATGATCAAGTTATTATGCAAGGGGTAATGAATGATAAACATGCCATTGCTTTTGTAGGATATGCTTATTATATGGCTAATCGAGATAAGGTGAAAGCAATAAAAGTAAATGGTGTATTTCCGACGAAAGAGACCATTCAATCAGGTAAGTATAAGCCGTTATCTAGGCCGCTACTTGCTTATGTGAATAATGCATCTATCCGAAATAAAATGAATGTAGCAAACTATGTTGAGTTTATGATTCAGCATGTCGGTAACCTCGCTGAAGAGGTCGGGTATGTAAAATTACGAAAAGAAAAATACAATGAACAGCTGCGTATGTTAACAGAAATAAAAAGGTAATGTCAGGGTGGAAAGGGGTTTTCATCTTTGGCTCATAATGACAAAAGTCAAATTACATTTTCTGTACAACATTTGATTGAAAGAAATACAAAACAAAGAAAAAAAACGCAGCGAATCAATCGAATAGTGCCTTTATTACTAAAAATAATTGCTAGCGTTTCTATTGTGACGACACTTGGAATTGTTTTTACGCTCTCTAATGAAACAATCATGTTTTTTCAAAAAATATCATTATACTCCTTTTTGACGGAGAAAGAATGGTTACCATTTTTTGAAGACCCTAAATTCGGTATATTACCACTCATATGTGGAACGTTCCTTGTAACAGCAATCGCTATGTTTGTAGCAATTCCTATCGGTTTAGCGTGTGCCGTATTTTTAAGCGAATATGCTTCAAATAGTGCACGGAAAATATTAAAGCCGATGTTAGAGCTATTAGCAGGTATCCCGACAATTGTATATGGTTTTTTTGCATTAACAATTGTTACGCCGCTTTTACAAAGGATTATACCAGATTTGCAGTTTTTTAATGCGATTAGTCCAGGAATCGTTATCGGATTTATGATGATGCCTACAGTTGCATCTCTATCTGAAGACGCGATGAGAGCTGTGGCGAAAGGGACGAAAGAAGCTTCATTAGCACTCGGAGCGACGCGGTTTGAAATGGTAAAACAAGTGGTGTTTCCGTCCGCTTTTACAGGGATTATGGCAGCGATTATATTAGCGGCTTCTCGTGCAATTGGTGAAACGATGATTGTTGTAATTGCAGCAGGATCCACACCAAATGTATCGCTTGATCCGACACATTCAATTCAAACGTTAACAGCCTATATTGTGCAAGTAAGTTTAGGTGATGCTCCGCATGGAACGATTACGTATTACAGCATGTATGCTGTAGGTGCAACGTTATTTTTGTTTACCTTTATTATGAACATCATTTCGCAGTCTATTATGCGCCGTTTTAGGAGGATGACATAATATGCGAATGTTGAATCATAAAAAAATACAAAAAAACATGGCATCACGCTTTTTAAAAGATCGAATTTACAAATTGTTATTTTATATAGCAATTTTATTTTCAATCGTAATTTTGTTTTTGTTACTGTTTCAAATTGTTGAAAAAGGTATAAGTTATCTTTCAATAGATTTCTTTACAAATTTCGCTTCACGTAATCCGAAAGAAGCTGGTATTGCTGCAGCTTTGTCAGGGACAATATTATTTATGAGTATTGTTATACCTGTTTCTTTTATATTTGGAGTTGGAACAGCACTTTATTTAGAGCAATATGCGAAGGAATCTCTATTTAAAAAAATAATAGAGATTAATAATCAAACGTTAGCAGGAGTACCATCCGTTGTATTTGGATTGCTTGGTTTAACTATTTTTGTATATGCTCTTCATTTAGGAGAGAGTATAGTTGCAGCAGCGCTGACGATGAGTTTACTCGTTTTACCAACAGTTGTTGTGGCGAGTCAAGAAGCAATTCGATCAGTACCAAGTGTATTATTAGAGGGTTCTTACGGATTAGGTGCTACGAAGTGGCAAACGATGTATCAAATTGTATTGCCATATGCTTTCCCAGGGATTATAACGGGCTGTACGTTAGCGATATCAAGAGCAATTGGAGAAGCTGCACCACTATTAGTTATTGGGGCACTTGCGTTTGCAAATTATGTTCCATTTAGTATGTTTGATAGATTTACAGTTCTACCAATTCAAATTTTTAATTGGATGAGTAGGCCACAAGAAGAATTTCAGTATGTAGCAGCAGCTGGGATGATTGTTTTGTTAGGTTTGTTGCTATTTATCAATATATTTGTTTTATGGTTACGAAATCGAAAATAAGTTGGAAATGGATGAAAGGGGAATTCAAATGGTAGCAACAGTAGTAAATGTACAGGTGAAAAACGAAGAGAAAATCGAGACTGCGCCAAAGAAGGTAGTATTTGATACGAAAAACTTAAATTTATGGTATGGGGAAGACCATGCTTTAAAAGATATTAATTTAAGTATTCATGAGAATGAAGTTACAGCCATTATCGGTCCAAGTGGCTGTGGTAAATCAACTTACTTAAAAACATTAAATCGCATGGTAGAATTAGTACCGATCGTTCGAACTACAGGTGTAATTGAGTATAGAGAACGCAATATATTTGATAAATCATATCCAGTTGAAGAATTAAGAACGCATGTAGGAATGGTGTTCCAAAAGCCAAATCCATTTCCAAAATCTATTTATGAGAATGTAGCATATGGTCCAAAAATCCATGGTATTCGTGACAAAAAGACATTAGATGAAATTGTTGAAAAAAGTTTACGTGGAGCAGCGATTTGGGATGAGTTAAAAGATCGTTTGTACGATAATGCATACGGTTTATCTGGTGGACAGCAACAGCGTCTATGCATCGCACGCTGCTTAGCTATTGAGCCAGACGTTATTTTAATGGATGAGCCAACATCGGCATTAGACCCAATTTCAACATTAAAAGTAGAAGAATTAATTCAAGAGCTAAAGAAAGATTTTAGTATTGTTATCGTAACGCATAATATGCAACAAGCAGCGCGTATTTCAGACAAAACAGCTTTCTTCTTAAGCGGGGAAGTTGTGGAGTATACAGATACAAACAAATTATTTACGACTCCTTCAGATAAGCGTACAGAAGATTATATTACAGGTCGCTTTGGTTGATATCGTTTCAAAGCTAAGAGCAAGTGCCCTCTTAACAGAGGGCATTTCTTATTTTATCTTACTGTTAATAGAGAACTAATACTTCTCCTTATCTTAAGGTTTATTACAAGCGCAAGAGGCTATGTAGGAGATTTACCCCGCTATTTGCGGGCAGTAAGACCCCCACCTTAAAATTTAGCGAAAGCAAAGAAGTTAGGGAGGGGATCTTGCTGCCTATCAAATCCCGATTGATGAGGGTTGATTAAAGTTTCACTTTTATATAATGGCACATAATATTGAGGGGGAAGAAAAATGGTAAGAGAACAGTTTCAAGGTGATTTAAAAGCGTTACAGCAAAAGGTGATCGAGCTTGGAGAATTAGCAAATGCGGCTTTATTGATGGCTATGGAAGGTCTGCATACAAGGGATGTAGAGAAAGCGTTAGAGGTCATTGATGGTGATTACCGCATGGATAATTTAGAAGAGGAAATAAACGATCTTGCGCTTATGCTCATTACGAAGCAGCAACCTGTAGCAAGTGACTTAAGAAGGATTTTTATTTCAATTAAAACAGCGACAGATTTAGAGCGTATTGCAGATCATGCTGTTAATATTGCAAAGGCTACAATTCGTCTTGGGGAAAAAGAAGTGGCTGTTAGTTTGCACAACCTGGATGAAATGTTTGCGGTTGCAAATGAGATGTTGCATTTAGCGTTAGAAGCATATGAACAAGAAAATTTAACTTTTGCGAAACAAATTGCTGAAATGGATGATTCCGTTGATGAAATATATGGAAAAGCAATTCGTGAGTTTATATCGTCGGTTCCGGAACAACCAGAAGCAATTACGCAAATTACACAATTATCATTTGTCGCGAGATATATTGAGCGTGTAGCAGATCATATTACAAATATTGCTGAAAATGTCTTTTATTTAGTAAAAGGAAAGCATTATTTATTGAATGAGTAGGAATAAAAGCAGGTGATGAGAAATCACCTGCTTTTTTTAGTCAAAACATGACAAAAAAAGCTCGTTGTTTCCTTTAGTTTATGATGATAAGATGTATCATAATGTAATGGAAAAATTAGTATATATGTTTGTCGTTAATAAGTATTATTTACCAATTTATAGTAAGCGCTTTCTTGTTGTTTGAAACATACGTTTTTATAGGTGAGAAATTTAATTATATGGTCTTCTAAATGAGGATTTGTTTAACTAATCAAGTTTATGCTGCTAGTTCATGTGGGATAGGGAATATACATATGGTATATGGAGTTACTGAACATTATATAAGTGGAGGCTGAAGTATATGAAGGGGGTTATTTTAGCTGGAGGAAAAGGAAGACGCCTTAGACCATTAACATGCAATACTCCAAAGCCGATGTTACCATTATTAGAAAAACCAGTTTTAGAATATAATATTGAGTTATTACGTCAGCATGGTATTCGTGAAATTGCAATTACTGTTCAATATATGAGTACGACCATTAAGCAATATTTTGGTGACGGTAGTAAATGGGGAGTTAACTTGTATTATTTTGAAGACTCTCCTCCGCTTGGCACAGCAGGGAGTATTAAACAAGCAGAACAATTTTTAGATGAAACATTTGTTGTGATAAGCGGGGATGCATTAACTGACTTTCAATTATCAGAAGGAATTAGGTTTCATGAACAAAAGAAAAGAATGGTAACAATGTTTGTGAAAGAAGTAGAAAATCCACTCTCATTTGGATTGGTTGTAATGAATAAAAACCAGGAGGTTACACGATATATAGAAAAGCCGGGCTGGAATGAGGTAGTATCTAATGTTGTGAATACAGGCATATATATTATGGAGCCAGAAATCTTTTCTTACATACCGCCTAGGCAATTTTTTGATTTCAGTCATGATGTGTTTCCATTATTGGCAAACAAAAATTTGTTATTCGCATATTTGTCAGAAGGTTATTGGTTAGATATCGGCACATTTAATCAATATCGACAAGCACAATTTGATTTGTTAACGAAAAAGTTACAAGTACCTATTCCTTATACAGAAGTATTACCTATGGTATGGATGGGGGAAGGGGTGACGATTGGTAAAGGGACGAAAATTCATGGCCCCTCTTTTATTGGAGAAGGAGCAAAGATTGGTACAGGAGCTGTAATTGAGCCATATTCTATTATTGGGAAAAATAGTATCGTTTCAAGTTATTCTCATCTTCAAAAAAGTATTGTTTTTGCGAATGCCCACATTGGGAAGTATTGTGAACTATTAGAAACGACAATAGGAGAGCGTACAATAGTTGAAGATGATGTTACACTGTTTCAAAAAAGTGTTGTAGCGGATCACTGTCATATCGGGAGAAGTACGGTAATTAAGCAAAAAGGAAAACTATGGCCTTATAAGGCGATTGATAGTCATTCGATAGTAGGAGCGGCTGGTATTCAAGAGAGTGAAATGAGTGCAGGGTGGTTACAAAAAAGCCGCATTGTAGGAAGAGGGAATGTTGAAATTACTCCCCAGTTTATCGTGAAGATTGCGATGGCGTATGGTTCTCTTTTTGAAAAAGGAGAAAGTATATTAATTGGAAGTCAAGAAAATATAGAAACAACCTCTTATAAAAATTTATTTTTACATGCTATTCATGGTATAGGGATTCATACGATGGAATGTAAAGAAATGAACGAGTCACTTTTTCAATATAGTGTTCATCATTTGCAATGTGCAGGTGGTGTTTTCATTCAAGTGGAGAATGAGAATGAGATTGTTATAAAGTTATACGGTCAAGCTGGCATGCCGTTAACGTATAAGCAGCAAAAAGAGATAGAACAAATATATATGTCCGAATTGTTTTATTACGTGCAGGAGAAAGAAATGGGGCGTAATAAGCTCGTTCATGTTTCTATGAATGAGTATATAGAAGTTATATTGGAGCATATTGATATCGAGAAAATACAGATGCAGAAGTTTCATCTTCTTATTAATAAGAGAAATGATACGTTGCAACATTTACTTATGCTCTTTCTGCAAAGACTTGGTTGTACAGTTACATGGATTTATGCAAGCGAACAAAAAGATCATGTGAAAGCTTTGATGAAATCAAGTAAAGCGAATATGGCTCTTATGTTTTCGGAGAAAGGAAATCATTTCGAGTTATACGATAAACATAGTAATATTTACCAAGGTACAGATTTTGAAGAGGTAGATATTCCAGATTTCTTGCTCGAATCGACAGGAAATATTTACCCAATGTCTTTGAAGTTAGGAGAATGTTATCTTCTATTTTATACGCAGGATGAAAGAAAATCGTTTCAAGTGAGGTGGAAGCGAGATATTTTATATCGGATTGGAAAATTATTCGAGCTAATAGCATTGCAAGGAAAAACGTTTCTCAGCATAGTAGAGCAATCACCTCCGCTCTATTTACTTTATGATGAAGTGGTATGTTCATGGAATGAAAAAGGGGAAATTATGAGGAAATTATTGGATGATATAGAAAGGAAGGGAGAAGGGATATTTGAAGGAGTGCAGTTCAAATATACTGAAAAAGAGTGGTCTTATATCGTTTCTGACATAAAACAACCAAAATTTTTGGTGTATTCACATGCTAGAAACCCAGTAATAGCAAGGGAAAATATGAAAAATCTTATAGAAAAAATTAGACAATATCAAAAGGTGTAGAATTTTTATTTTAAAAGTGGTATTATAGTATAGTCTGATTTAAGTTATTAGTACTGGAGGGAAATAAGAATGCGTGTGAATATTACTCTAGCATGTACAGAATGCGGAGATCGTAACTATATCTCAAAGAAAAATAAACGTAACAACGCTGAGCGTATCGAGCTTAAAAAGTATTGCAAGCGTGACAAGAAGTCTACGTTACACCGTGAAACAAAGTAAGCAGTAGGAATATTTTCCTACTGTTTCTTTTTTTATTCGATTCCTATGTTAAAAGTGATACACTATCAGCATAGAGTAAAGTGTCACTGTAAGGGGGAGAATGTGTGAAAGCAGAGAAAGTACGTTTGCGTAAACAAATAATAGAACACATGAATTCTTTATCAGAAGAACAGTATACAACTTTATCAGAACAGATTGCATTTTCGTTGTATGCGCAAAAAGAGTGGGTTGAAGCTAAAACAATTGGAATTACTCTTTCAATGGAAAATGAAGTGAATACATATCCTATTATCGAAAAAGCTTGGGAAGAAGGAAAGAAAGTTGTAGTTCCTAAGTGTAATAAAGGAACAAGAACGATGTCCTTCCGGCAAATTAATAATTTTGATCAATTAGAAACGGTGTATATGAATTTACGTGAACCGATTCCCGGGCTTACGGAAGAAGTGAATATGGATGAAATTGATCTTCAAATTGTCCCAGGCGTAGCTTATACAGAACGAGGAGAGCGAATTGGGTACGGCGGTGGCTATTATGATCGTTATCTCGTGCATTATAAAGGGAAAACGCTGTCATTAGCGTATGATTTTCAAATGGTAAAACACATTCCGGTAGAGCCATTTGATAAAAACATAGAAAAAATTATTACAGAAAAAGGAACACTGCTTACAAATAAGCTTGTATAGACAAATAAAAATTGACGAGACTTTTTCTTCTTGATTATAATAAAATATGTGAACGTTTTCTTATTATAATTTTTTATAGTAAGTGAGCATAGAGGGTGATGAAATGGTATCTATTTATGATATTCAGCAATTGCTAAAGAAATTTGGTACGATTATTTATACGGGAGATCGAATTGCAGATTTACAATTAATGCAAGATGAATTGCGTGAATTAAATCAATCACAGCTAATCGATCCACAAGACTATCAAACAGCTTTATTTTTATTGAAGCAAGAAATTCAAAAAGAGCTAAATAAGAATTAGATAAAGGTAGGTAAGCAACATGGAAGAGAAATGGTTAGTTGGTGTTGACCTTGGTGGTACAACGATTAAATTAGCATTTATTAATGTGTACGGTGAAATTTTACATAAGTGGGAAATCCCTACGAATACAGGTGAGCAAGGAAAACATATTACACTTGATGTTGCGAAAGCAATTGATAAAAAGCTAGAAGAATTAGGCGAATTGAAGAGCAAGTTAATTGGTATTGGTATGGGAGCTCCTGGTCCTGTACATGTGGCGTCTGGAATGATTTATGAAGCGGTTAATTTAGGATGGAAAAACTATCCGCTAAAAGATTTATTAGAAGTAGAAACAGGATTACCTGTTGTTATTGATAATGATGCAAACTTAGCAGCGCTTGGTGAAATGTGGAAAGGTGCTGGTGAAGGTGCAAAAGATTTAATCTGTATGACACTTGGTACGGGCGTTGGTGGTGGTGTAATCGCCAATGGTGAGATTGTACACGGCGTGAGTGGTGCTGCTGGTGAGATTGGACATATTACAGTCGTTACAGAAAATGCTTTCCCATGTAATTGCGGGAAGTCTGGTTGCTTAGAAACAGTAGCATCTGCGACAGGTATTGTACGTGTTGCTATGCAAAAAATACAAGAGACTAATAAAGAGAGCATGTTGCGTTCTATGTTAGCTGAAGAAGGACGTATTACATCAAAAGATGTCTTTGAAGCACTTGGACAAGGTGATGAATTAGCAGGTGAAGTAGTAGAAAAAGTAGCCTCTTATTTAGGATTAGCTGTAGCGAACCTTTCTAGTACATTGAACCCAGAGAAAATTGTTATTGGTGGAGGCGTGTCTAAAGCTGGAGATGCGCTATTAGAACCAATTCAACGCTATTTCGAGCAATACGCTTTCTCACGTGCTGTAAAGAGCACGAAGTTAGCTATTGCAACACTTGGTAATGATGCAGGTGTTATCGGAGGAGCTTGGCTTGTAAAAAAGCACAAATACGAAGCGAAGATGATATAAGTTGTGAAATATGAAAAGAGGAAGGGGGAACCCTTCCTCTTTTTGTGTGAAATCTCGATGAAGAATAAAGTGTAAACGAATTAAGCTGCTGGTGGATACCCGTTATATAGAACAGTCATGATCGTAAACCATCCGAAAACGAGTACAGTTGCAATTGCAAAGCCGCTCGCGAAAAAGTTTTTTTCACGAAGTGTTCTAAGCGTAGCAAATACAGCTAACAGAGTGACAAGTGTAAAAATAATAACAAGGCCCATACAATATCCTCCTCTGTCTACCCATTTCTTATTATGAGTTTTTGGAATATTTACTCTTTTATATTGTACATGTTTTAAAAATGATTGTCGAGATAGCATCCTTTCTTTTCCTCAGAGAAAGAAATGTTGTATCATTAAAAGTAAGTTTAATAACTGGAGGAGATTTTCATATGAAATGGATACAAATGCCGTTAGGCCCATTACAAACAAATGCTTATATTTTAATGAACGATCAAAAAGAGTGCATTATCTTTGACCCTGGTCATGAAGGTGAAAAGCTCGTTACATATTTACAAGAAGAACAATTAAAACCATTAGCTGTTTTATTAACACATGCTCACTTTGATCATATCGGTGCTGTTGATGCGGTAAGAGACACTTTTCATATTCCTGTGTACGTACATAAAGAAGAAGCAGATTGGTTAGGAGATGCAACTGTAAACGGCTCTCAAATTTTTATGATGAACCGCAGTATTACAGCAAAACCAGCGGATCATATTATTGATGCAGAAGGTACATTAACAATTGGATCATTTAATTTTGAAATTTTTGAGACACCAGGACATTCTCCAGGAAGTATTTCTTATTATAGTAAAGAGGCGAATGCTGTATTCTCAGGAGATGTATTGTTCCAAATGAGCATTGGAAGAACAGATTTACCTGGTGGAAGTTTCGCTGAATTAATTGGAAGTATTGAAGAGAAATTATTTGTATTACCAGATGAAACAGCGGTTTTATGTGGACATGGTCCAGAAACAAGCATTGGCTTTGAAAAAGAAAATAATCCGTTTTTACAATAAGGAGTCATTATGGGAATGGAGCTCATTTTAAGAGAATGGATGGGGAAAGAAAAGGATTATTCAATTTCATATAGTACGTATATGAACCTTGTATTGTATACAGAAGGTCATGGATATTATATGAAAGAACGTGAAAAGATTGGAAGACAAGGGGATTTTTTTACAAGTAGCAACGTATCCTCTGTGTTTGCAAAAACTTTTGCTAAACTTTTTATTCGTCTTGTTGAAAATGGTGAAGTTGCTCCGAATATTTGTGAAATTGGCGGAGGAACAGGGAAGTTTGCCTATGATGTTTTACAAGAATGGAAGCAATTATCTCCAAAAACCTTTATTGATTTAAACTATTCAATGATTGAAGTGAGCCCTTTTCATAGAAAATTACAGCAGGAGCACCTTGGCTCATTTTCTAATGTATCGTACTATACCTCCTATAGTGAAATGGGAGATTCTTTCGAGGGAATTCTTTTTTCGAATGAGTTGTTTGATGCATTTCCTGTTGAAATAATTGAGAAAAGAAATGGTATGTTGTATGAAGTACGTATTACATATACAGAGGAAGGAAACCTTTCAGAAGTATGTAGGCCGTTAGATAAAAGAATTGGTCGCTATTTATTGAAATATAATATTTATATTGCTGAAGGGCAACGTTTTGAAGTACCAATTGTGATGGAGGAGTATATAAAAGAAATTGCGAAATGGTTTCAAAAAGGTATATGTATTACAGTTGATTACGGATACACAAAAGAAGAATGGATGCATCCAGCACACCGTGAAGGAAGTTTGCGAGGGTATTATCAGCATAAGCTAATACGTAACCCACTAGCGCATCCAGGTGAAATGGATCTTACTACTCATATTCATTGGGACGAGCTAAAGGAGATGTTTAGTATGCAAGGAATGAGTGCAGTATGGCATAAGAAACAATCTGAGTTCTTGTTAGCTGCAGGGATATTAGAACAGCTTACGAGCCATCAAGATATGAATCCTTTTTCTGAAACGCAAAAACAAAATCGAGCCGTTCGTTCTATGATTTTGAATGGAGGAGTAGGGAGTGCATTTGATGTTGTTATACATACAAAAGATATGCAACATTTACATTTGGATCGATATGTAACAATATAAAAAACAAGACACAGTATATACTGTGTCTTGTTTTTTAATACGACTTATGTAGTATTATATATTTCCTCTCATGATATATATTTATATTAAAGATATGAGATGAAAAATATAGAATACGTTCTTTTTCTTCGATTATTAGTCCCTAACCTAATAATACGCGAACGAGTTGAATGATTGTTTCATTCTCTACTTTGTAATAAATTTCCAATCCTTTTCTTTCACTAGAAACGATTTTAGCGCTTTTTAATTTTGCTAAATGCTGTGAAATTGTAGATTGTGGCATGTTTAAGCCAGTATACATTGTAGAAACGTTGCTTGGACCGCGCTCGATTAATCCTTTTACGATACATAAACGAACAGGATGAGCTAGCACTTTTAATAATTCTGCATTACTTTCATATAGTTCTAATTCTTTTTGAAAGGTTTCTAACATGTTCTTTTCCACCTCCGTGTGAGCTATTATACCATACTATACATACCAAAAATTTAAAGAAAAGAAAATAGTTGTTGCAGAAAAAAAGTCCTAAAGTAAAGAAATTGTAAGAAAAGAGACCCTGATGTAAATAAAATAGGTAAATTAGCATGTTTTTGTAAAATGACATTTTTGGGTGAAAATTTCGATGCGTTTTAAAAATTGAAAGATATAGATATATTTGTAACACAATTTTATCATGATTTTCTTATTCTTTCAAATGAATATACGAAATTTTTAAAATAATATGACAAAGGAATTATAATGATATATATAGAATATAAAACAGGTTAAAAGAAAAGAAGCTGAATGTAATTCGCTTCTTTATGGTGATAATGAAATATTTGCTTACGGCTGATAAATCTTAGGATGATCAAGTCATTAGTCATTTATTCTAAAATTCATCTTTTAGCAACGTTAAAAACCTGTGATTCCATATGTTCTCATAAAAATCAATTGTCTCTTTTGCGGACATAAAAGGATTATTCAACGTAGAGGTTGTTTTCTGTACCATAAAGTTTTCGTATCCTAGTCCGTGGGCAAACTTAATCGTAGCATCCATACAGTACTCTGTTTGGGCGCCACAAAATTCAATGCAATTTACAGATAATTGATCTAAAATTTCTTTTAAGTTTGTTTTATAAAATGAATTTGCATGTGTTTTTCTTACAAAAAAATCTTGTTCTTGAACATCTAGATCGGTATGAATAGCCCAAAGTTCTTTCTCGGGTACTAAATCATCATCACAATGTTGAACAAAAAGGATTGGTTTATTTAATTTTCTGTATGAATAAATTCTTTTATTTACTTTTGTTAGTAAGTTCTGTAAATCAAATAAATGCTCCTCGCTATAACATACGCCATTTTGTAAATCGATAACGATTAAAATATCTGAACAAATATCCATTATTTTCACCCCTTTTTATTTCTTAATATATCAATTAATCCATTATTTAGAAATAGATGATATACTTTTATTTTTTTATGGACTATAAGAAAAGAAGAAATTCAAATGAATATAACTAAAACGCAGAAAAAGAAGATATGAAAACCTAATCTCATATCTTCTTTTTCTCTATGCATTTACAGGTTCTTCTACATAAGAAAGGGCATTTTCAAAATCGGATATTAAATCGTTAACATTTTCAAGACCGACTGATAACCGAAGTAATGAATTAGAGATTCCTCTTTCATCACGAGCTTCTTGCGACAGTGCTGCATGTGACATTTTTGCTGGATAAGAAAGAATTGACTCTACAGCTCCTAAACTAACTGCAAAAACAGGTAATTTTACTTTTGATAAAAATTGGCGGAGTGCATCTTCTGACTGCAAAGTAAACGATAAGACCGCTCCAGCTGATGTTGCTTGAGATTGTTGAATATCAAATCCGAGATGTGTTTGTAATCCCGGATAATAGACATTTTGTACTTTAGCGTGCTCTTGTAAATAATGTGCGATTTTATTGGCATTTTTAGCTGAATGCTCGAGGCGTACGTGCAATGTTTTTAGACCGCGAAGTACGAGAGAACAATCTTGAGGTCCTAAAATAGCACCGAATGCATTTTGTAAAAATCCAAGCTTTTGAGCGAGTTCTGCATCTTTTACTACTGCTAATCCGGCAGTAACATCACTATGACCAGCAATAAATTTTGTAGCACTATGAAGAACGACATCAGCTCCAAGTTCAAGTGGTTTTTGGAATAGTGGTGTCAAAAATGTATTATCAACAAAAGTAAGAGCGCCAATAGATTTTGCGAGTTTAGAAACCTCGCGAATATCTGTCACTTTTAAAAGTGGGTTAGAAGGTGTTTCTACATAAAAGAGCTTTGTATTTGGTTTCATGTTTTGTTTTATTTCTTCTAAATTGGTCATATCAACAAATGTATGTGAAACACCGTAACGGGAGAGTACCTCAGTTATCACTCGGTAAGTGCCTCCGTACACATCTTCTGAAATGAGTACGTGATCACCTTGTGAAAGAAGGAGGAATGCAGTGGAAATCGCTGCAATGCCTGATGCAAAGGCGAATCCTTTTGTTCCGCCTTCTAATAAAGCAACGATATCTTCAAGAGCTTCACGAGTTGGATTTCCTGACCTGCTATAGTCATATTTTCCGAACGTATCTACATCAAACTGGTGAAAAGTTGATGTGTTATAAATAGGAACGTTCACAGCGCCTGTTTGCGAGTCATGTTTATATTGGTTGTGTAGTAAGAGTGTATCTATAGAATAGCTCATATTCTTACACCTTCTTTTACGAGTTTAATGGCTTGCTTTAAGTCTTGAATTAAATCGTTACTATTTTCAATGCCAACTGAGAATCGAAGAAGACGATTGCATACGCCGTTTGCTGTTCTAATTTCTTCAGGAATATCAGCATGTGTTTGCGTTGCTGGATAAGTCATTAAACTTTCTACACCACCAAGACTTTCGGCAAATGTAATTAAGGATAAAGATTGTAAGAATGGATTAATCCAAGCTTCATCTTTAAGGCGGAATGAAATCATGCCGCCTCTTCCTGGATAAAATACATCTGTCACCCCGTCTTCATCATTTAAATACGCAACAACTGCTTTCGCATTTTCTTCATGTTGTCTCATGCGAAGCGCTAACGTTTTCATACCGCGAATTAATAACCATGAGTCAAATGGGCTTAAAACTGCACCTGATGCATTATGATAATGAGCGATTTCCTCGCAAAGTTCCTTTCCTTTTGCAACGACAAGCCCGCTTAGTACATCGTTATGTCCCCCTAAATATTTCGTTGCGCTATGAAGTACAATGTCAGCACCTTCTGTTAATGGTTGCTGTATATAAGGTGTGTAGAATGTGTTGTCTACAATAAGAAGTAGTCCGTGCCTTTTCGCTACAGTTGCGACAGCAGCAATATCAGTAACTTGCATTAATGGATTAGTTGGAGTTTCTATGAAAATAGCCTTCGTTTCAGTTGTGATAGCTTGCTCAATTTGTTTAATAGACTGTGTATTTACGTATCTACATCGAACATTCCACTTTTTTTCATGCTCAGAAAATAATCGATACGTTCCCCCGTATAAATCTTCAGATACAATAAGTTCGTCTCCAGAGCGGAATAGAGAAAGGACGAGGAGAACAGCCGCCATCCCTGAACTACAGGCATAACCTTTTTCGCCATATTCTAAGTCTGCGATCGCCTGTTCTAAAAGACCGCGAGTTGGATTGCCAGTTCGTGAATAGTCAAAGCCAGTAGATTTACCAATTCCTTCGTGGCGATAAGCGGTTGAGAAATAAACTGGTGGATTAACCGTTCCAGTTGTAGTTTCACTACGATTTCCGATTTGTGCTAGTTTTGTTTCGATTGTTGACATGTGAAAATTCCTCCTTTTTAAATTGAAACATTAAGTGAATATAAAATAAAAAAAGCCTTCTAAGAAGAAGGCTTTCGGTTTGAATAGAGTCTTCTTCTCATCTGTCAAATCTTTCACAATTTGCTGGAATTAGCACCTTATTAACAAAATGTTAATGGTTGCTGAGGCGTCACAGGGCCAGTCCCTCTACCTCTCTAGATAAGAATGTTCGTATGAAATTTTTATTATGTTTTTAACTTTACAATAAAAGATAATTGAATTGCAACTTTATTTTAAATAATTTTTATTTTTCCGCAAGTGTCATTGACTTTTAATTTTGTGCATGCTAAATTTATTAAAAAATTAACAAACATTGTTAAAAGGGGAACGCATTTCCTTTTAGCTACATAAATAAAATAATAAAGACAACTCTTATTGAGAGCGGTGGAGGGAAAGGCCCTGTGAAACCCGGCAACCTTCAAACGAAATGTTTGAAACGGTGCTAATACCTGCAAAACGAATGTTTTGCATAATAAGAGGAGGAACAATTATGTCCCCCTCTTCAAAGTGAAGAGGGGGTTTTTATATTGATAGAAATGAGGGAGATTCGTGAAATTACTAGATTTATTATCAAAAGGAATTGTAATAGGTGATGGTGCGGTTGGAACGTTATTGCATTCACATGGTTTGCAAAGTAGCTTTGAAGAATTGAACGTATCTGATCCAGATCTAATTATATCCATTCATAAACAATATGTAGCTGCTGGAGCAGATGTAATTCAAACGAATACGTATGGAGCAAATGAGGCGAAATTACGTATGTATGGTTTAGAAAATCAAGTTACAAAAATTAATAGAGCGGCAGTGAAATTGGCGAAAGCATCTGTGACAGATAAAAATGCAATTTTAGGAACAATTGGTGGTATGAAACATATCGGAGCTGTTACAACGACTGATATGGAAAGGGAGTTTATGTTACTTGAACAGGCGGGGTCTTTACTAGAAGAACAGGTTGATGGATTACTATTAGAAACTTTTTATGATGAATTTGAATTACTTCATGCTGTTAAAGTGTTGCGTAAGCAAACGAATATTCCGATTGTTGCGCAATTAGCGTTACATGAAGCAGGTACGACTCAAAATGGAAATGATGTCAATGAAATATTAAAGCAGTTTATAGATTACGGTGCAAATGTTGTTGGATTGAATTGTCAACTGGGGCCGCTTCATATGACGGAAGCTTTCAAAATGATATCGATTCCGCAAAATGGCTATTTATCAGCATACCCAAATGCAGGTCTCCCGAATTATGTAGAGGGACGTTACGTATATGAGGGAAGTCCAGCTTATTTTGAAGCAATGACACCGAAATTTATTGAGCAAGGTATTCGGTTATTGGGTGGCTGTTGTGGTACGACTCCAGAACATATTCAAAGTATGAAGCGCGCTGTTGCGAATATTACCCCTGTAATAGAAAAAGAAACGATTCAAAGGCCAAAAGTCGTTCATACGCATGAGGAACGTTCGAAGGCTCACGTCACTCTAGCAGAGAAAGCAAAAAAACAAACGACAGTTGTAGTGGAATTAGATCCACCGAAAACGTTAGATACACAGCGTTTTTTTGAAGGAGCAAGAGCGTTAAAAAGAGCGGGAGCAGATGCTATTACTCTAGCAGATAATTCATTAGCATCGCCTCGTGTCTCTAATATGGCGATGGGTGCGTTATTAACGAAGCATGATATCCCAGTATTGACGCATTTAACGTGTAGAGATCATAACGTCATTGGACTACAATCTCATTTGTTAGGTTTATCGGCGTTAGGGATGGAAGAAGTGTTAGCTTTAACTGGTGATCCAGCGCGCGTTGGTGATTTTCCCGGTGCCACTTCTGTATATGATTTATCCTCTATTGAGCTTATTAAAATGATTAAAGAAATGAACGATGGACGTTCAATTTTAGGGAAATCAATTGGACCGGCGACAAGGTTTTCTGTAGGCGGCGCATTTAATCCTCACGTGAGGCACTTAAAAGCAGCAGTTAAGCGAATGGAACGAAAAATAGATGCTGGAGCGGAGTATTTTTTAACTCAGCCAATTTACGATATCAAGTTAATTGAAGAAGTGTATGAAGCGACAAAGCATTTGGAACAACCTATTTTTATTGGAATTATGCCGTTAGTAAGTAAGCGGAATGCAGATTTTCTTCATTTTGAGGTGCCGGGTATTACTCTTCCTGAAGAAATAAGAGAGAGAATGGATGGACATGAAACGAAAGAGGCAGCAATTGAGGAAGGGATTCGCATTTCACAAGAATTGGTCGACGCAGCGATGAAATATTTTAATGGTATTTATCTTATTACACCATTTTTAAAGTATGAAATTACAGAACATCTTGTTAAATATGTAAGAGAAAAGCAAGAAGTGAAAGAAGGTATTAATTGATGAAGTGTATAGAAGAAAAATTGAAAAATAGCATTTTAATATTAGATGGTGCAATGGGGACAATGATTCAGCAAGAGGATTTAACTGCTGAAGATTTCGGAGGAGAAGAGTACGAGGGCTGTAATGAATATTTAGTGGAAACAAGACCAGACGTTATTTTAAAGATTCATAAAGCTTATATTGAAGCTGGAGCGGATATTATTGAAACAAATACATTTGGGGCAACGAATATTGTACTAAGTGATTATGAGCTGTCTCATTTAGATGAAGAACTAAATGAAAAGGCAGCACTTTTGGCGAAGCAAGCTGTTAAAGAAAGCGGGAATGAAGTATATGTTGCGGGAGCGATGGGACCAACAACGAAAGCAATTAGTGTTACTGGTGGTGTGACTTTTGAAGAATTGATTGAGGCTTATACAAGGCAGGCACGAGGATTATTAAAAGGAGAAGTTGATGTATTACTCGTTGAGACGAGTCAAGATATGCGTAACGTGAAAGCAGCTTATATTGGAATTCAAGCTGCTTTTGAAGAACTGAAAAAAACGGTTCCTATTATGATTTCAGGTACGATTGAGCCAATGGGAACGACTCTGGCTGGGCAAACAATTGAAGCTTTTTATTTATCAGTAGAACATATGAAACCATTATCTGTTGGGTTAAACTGTGCGACTGGTCCGGAGTTTATGAGGGACCATATTCGTTCACTATCTGATTTATCGGAGTGTTACATTTCTTGTTATCCAAATGCAGGTCTTCCTGATGAAGATGGACATTATCATGAATCTCCATCTTCTCTTGCTGAAAAGGTGAAGCGATTTGCTGAAGAAGGGTGGGTTAATATTATTGGTGGTTGTTGTGGCACGACACCAGAACATATAAAAGCAATGAAATCCGCGCTAGCATCTCTTAAGCCTCGTGACCATCATGAGAGAGAAGGACATGGAATTAGTGGATTAGAAGCACTGCAATATGATGAGTCTATGAGACCGTTATTTGTAGGTGAAAGAACGAATGTTATTGGGTCACGTAAATTTAAACGATTAGTAGCAGAAGGGAAATTTGAAGAGGCTGCTGAAGTGGCAAGAGCGCAAGTGAAGAAAAATGCTCATATTATTGATATTTGTATGGCAGATCCTGATCGCGATGAAATAGAAGATATGGAAAACTTCTTAGCAGAAGTTACGAAAGTTTTAAAAGTACCGATTATGATTGATTCAACAGATGAAAATGTGATGGAGCGAGCTCTTACTTATATTCAAGGAAAAGCTGTTATTAATTCAATTAATTTAGAAGATGGAGAAGAACGATTTAAAAAAGTGACACCGCTTCTTCAGAAGTATGGTGCTGCTATAGTTGTAGGAACAATTGATGAAGACGGTATGGCGGTTAGTGCGGAGCGAAAGATAGAAATTGCGAAAAGAAGCTATGAATTACTTACAAAGAAGTATGGGATACGCCCGTCAGATATTATTTTTGATGCACTTGTGTTTCCGGTAGGGACAGGTGATGAAGAATATATTGGTTCAGCAGCAGCGACTATAGAAGGAATTCGCCTTATTAAAGAAGCGTTACCAGAGTGTTTAACGATTTTAGGGGTAAGTAACATATCATTTGGTTTACCACCGGCTGGACGTGAGGTATTAAATTCAGTCTTTTTATATCATGCTACGAAAGCAGGGTTAGATTACGCGATTGTGAATACGGAAAAATTAGAACGCTATGCGTCGATTCCAGAGGAAGAAAAACGCCTTGCAGATGCACTACTGTTTGAAACGACGAAAGAGACGTTAGAAGAATTTACAAACTTTTACCGAGTTGCTAAAAAGAAAGATATCGTTGTGCAAGAAACGTTAACGCTTGATGAAAGACTAGCAAATTATATTGTAGAAGGTACGAAACAAGGATTACACGAGGATTTAAGTCTTGCGCTTGAAGAAGGAAGAAAACCTCTTGATATTATTAACGGTCCGCTTATGAAAGGGATGGATGAGGTAGGACGACTATTTAATAATAATGAACTTATTGTTGCTGAAGTATTGCAAAGTGCTGAAAGTATGAAAGCTGCTGTAAGCTATTTAGAGCCACATATGGAATCTAGTGATAGTGCGAAAAAAGGGAAAGTATTATTAGCAACTGTAAAAGGTGACGTGCATGATATTGGGAAAAATCTCGTTGAAATTATTTTAGCAAATAACGGATATGAGATTATTAATTTAGGAATTAATGTACGTTCGGATCGAATTGTTCAAGAAGTACAAGAAAAGAAGCCGGATATTATAGGGCTTTCCGGTTTATTAGTAAAATCAGCGCAACAAATGGTAACGACTGCTGAAGATTTAAAAGCGGCAAATATTGATGTTCCCATTGTTGTAGGTGGTGCAGCGTTAACGAGAAAGTTTACAGATAATCGGATTTCACCATCATATAAAGGGCTCGTTTGTTATGCGAGTGATGCGATGACGGGGCTCGATATTATTAATAAGCTTCAAAAAGAAGAAGAGCGTGAGAAGATGAAACAGGATAAAAAAGAACGTCATCTTCATATCGTAAAAAAAGAGGAGAAGAAAGTAGAAATTCCAGCAGTAATTGAGCCATTACCGAAGGCTGAAGTTATCGTGCCTGATTCAACAAAACGAATTGTATTACGCGATATTCCGGCCCTTCATCTCGCTCCATTTTTAAATAGACAAATGCTACTTGGGCATCACCTTGGATTAAAAGGAAATGTGAAGAAGCTTTTGAAAGAGGGAGATAAGAGAGCACATGAATTAAATGATTTAATAGATGAATTATTGCAGGAAGGACAATCTTGGTTAAAGCCGAAAGCAGTGTATCAATTTTTCCCAGCGCAAAGCGACGGACAAAACATTGTAATATATGATCCAGAAGATCATACGCGTGTTATAGAGCGTTTCACATTCCCTAGACAAGGAAAGGCTCCCTATCGTACTTTAGGTGATTATTTGCGCCCAATAGGAGATGAGATGGACTATGTTGCTTTCTTATCTGTTACGGTTGGGGAAGGAGTTCGGGACATTGCTGAAGAGTGGAAGGCGAAAGGTGATTACTTACGTAGTCATGCCATTCAATCGTTAGCGCTTGAATTAGCGGAAGGACTTGCTGAAAAAACACATATGCTCATTCGTGACCGCTGGGGCATTCCGGACTCACCTGAACTGACGATGGAAGAACGTTTCCGTACGAAATATAGAGGAATACGAGTGTCATTTGGTTATCCGGCGTGTCCAGAACTTGCAGATCAAGAAAAGCTATTTCGCTTAATTCATCCAGAGGAAATAGGTATTTCATTAACAGAAGGATTCATGATGGAGCCAGAAGCGTCCGTAACGGCTATGGTATTTTCTCACCCTGAGGCAAGATATTTTAGTGTATTATAGTCTAGAAGGGGGAGACGTATGAAGAAAATAGTCTTTACAGGTGGCGGTTCGGCAGGACATGTAACACCTAATTTAGCCATTATCCCATATTTACAGGAAGACAACTGGGATATCTCTTATATTGGTTCTCATCAAGGTATTGAGAAAACGATTATAGAAAAGGAAGGCATTCCCTACTATAGTATTTCGAGTGGAAAGCTACGTCGTTATTTTGATTTGAAAAATATAAAAGATCCTTTTCTTGTAATGAAGGGTGTTATGGATGCGTATGTAAGGATTCGAAAACTAAAACCAGATGTAATTTTTTCAAAAGGCGGTTTCGTATCTGTACCAGTCGTAATTGGAGGATGGCTAAATAGAGTACCAGTTTTATTACATGAATCTGATATGACACCAGGACTAGCAAATAAAATTGCGCTTCGTTTTGCTTCGAAAATATTTGTTACATTTGAAGAAGCAGCGAAACATTTACCGAAAGAAAAAGTAATATATACGGGATCTCCTGTACGTGAAGAAGTGCTGAAGGGAAATCGTGAAAAAGGTTTAGCGTTTTTAGGTTTTTCACGTAAAAAGCCAGTTATTACGATTATGGGAGGCAGCTTGGGCGCGAAAAAAATTAATGATACGGCTCGAGAAGCATTACCAGAACTTCTTAAAAAATATCAAATTGTTCACCTTTGCGGAAAAGGTAACCTTGATGAAAGTTTACAAAATAAAGAAGGATATAGACAATTTGAATATGTACATGGAGAACTGCCAGATATATTAGCGGTAACAGATTTTGTTATTTCACGCGCGGGCTCCAACGCAATTTTTGAATTTTTAACATTACAAAAGCCGATGGTTTTAATTCCATTATCGAAATTTGCAAGCCGTGGAGATCAAATATTAAATGCAGAGTCCTTTGAAAGGCAAGGGTATGCCTCCGTATTATATGAAGAAGATGTAACTGTAAAATCTCTTATAAAGTATGTCGAAGAATTGAATCAAAATAATGAGAAGTATAAAACAGCACTAAAAAAATATAATGGAAAAGAAGCAATTAAAACAATCATTCAAAATATTTCAGAGGCATGATGAAACAATCATGCCTCTTTTAGTAGGGTGAAAGATTCCAAGAATTGATATTTTTATGTTACAATAAAGTGAAACTTTAATCAGTTGGGTTCATCCCACATCTAACTTCTTTACTGTTACTAAATTTTGAGGAGGTAGTCTTACTGCCCTCAAATAGCGGGATAACAAATGGGTTAATAGGGAAATTCCAATTAATGAGGCGTGAAAATACGAATGGATTAGGAGTGACTGTGTTGGAGCTAAGTCTCTATGAAAATACTGCACTTATTATATGCTTTGTGTTGTACGTTGGTAGTGTTATTGTTTATATTTCAAGGAAATTTTCGCAAGAAAGAGAGCTTGAAAAGTCAGAGATAACAGCTGAACTAGAAATGTTAGCTGATGAAAGTTATAAAAAACAAAAAATAAAAGAAGACCATGAAGCATCCCATCATTTAAACGCAAATAAGTTTTAAAGATGGGGATTTTTTTTGAAATTGTTCTTTATTATAGCTATAACAAATAACGCTAAAAAGGAGTTTCCCCATACACAATGAAGGAGTGTATATAAATGAATTTTTATATCGCCTCAGGTTTCCAAAATAAACATCTTGTACATTCCGTAGCAAATGAACTGAAACATGCAGGATGGCACCATACATATGATTGGACCAAAAATGAAAGAGCAGCGAATGAAGAACAATTAAGAGAAATTGGTCAGGCAGAACGAAATGCTGTAAAAGAAGCGGATGTATTTTTACTTATATTAGATGGCGGAAACGGGAGCCATACAGAGTTTGGAATGGCGATTGCACTAGAGAAAACGATATATGTATATCATGCAGGAAACCCGCTCCAAACAACGTTCTATCACTTGCCAGAAATAAATATTTTTGAAGGAGATGTAGCTGAGTTTGCATCTTTTGTTATGAATCATGTGAAATAATAGTAACTACCTAAAAGGTTATAAAAGTGATCTTTTGGGTACAGTGATGATAAGAAACGTATATAAAGGAGTACATAATATGAAATTAGAAAATGGATGGGAAACGAGCTTTTTAGAAGTCGTACAAAATAGTGAATTTAAGAAAGAGGCACTTCTTAGTCAATTGCTTTGTCAGGATAGTGAAGAAGTAGAAGAGCTTGTGGATGATTACGGCTACGAAGAACTTGTTGAACGTGAACATGATGATGAGTTAGCTGAAATCTTAGGAGAAGAACTTTTTAGTGAGATAGAACGCCAAGTATTCTTATCTTCAAACCCAGAAGAAAAACTTATTTCATTCGTCAATGGATTAGGTTTTCATGTGCTAGATTGGATCGTTCTTCTTGAAACAGAATTTGGCATTGATAGTGCAAACTTTACATCAGATGCTGTGAAGGTGTTAGAAAAGCGTTTCAGACAGTTTCCATACATAGAGGACAAGACAATTTTTGATATGACATTTGGAGAATCGATGGATGTATTAGAATCTGTTACAGGATTACAACTAAAGGAAAAGATGAACGTATAATGAAAAAAGAACGTGATTGGATCACGTTCTTTTTTTACATAATAATAATTTTATCATCTAGTTTTGTCTGCCCGGTAAGAAGTGCGTTTAAATATTCCACTTTTCTTATACAAGCTTGTATATGTCTTTCAATCTCTTGTAACTCTGCTTGGTGATGCGTTTCAATTGGATGAATTTGTACGTTGAATTTTTCAAATTGACTACTATATGTTATTTCTGCATAGCCGCTCATAATATCGGTTTCGTTATGAAATAAAAATTGCTTCGTTTTGTCACAGAATGATACATCCTGAAAGCCATATACTTTTAATGCTTCAATTACTTTTTTAATCATTTTTGTATTCATTTTTTAACCCTCTTTACGAAGTTCTACTTATATATTATAACATAAAAAAATACATAGAAAGCGCTTCCAAGTGTATTTTATTATAAACTTTACGTTTCAATCACAAAAATGAAACAAAGAAAAAATAATTGTAAAGAAGGAAGGACTCTTTTATTGTTTCGTCATATATATAGAGAAATAGTGCAATGAAAGGAAATTTTCCGAGGTGGAGATCGTATTTCCAATTTGAGCGCAGTAAAAGAGGTGAGAATTTTGAACTTTGATATTGTAGGACAAAAAGCATATATAAAAGATGGACCGCATCGGAACCGAATTGGAATTGTAAAGAAAAACGAGACAAAATTAGCATCGCAGTTTGCTATTGTAATTGGAGAACAAATCATTGATGTAGAGCTAAAGGATATCGTGTTAGTTGGAGTAGACGTAGGACAATTTCATAAATGGTGCGAACAAAATGGTTATTTGTGAAAAGGACGGGCTGTGAGATAATGAAATATATTTGAGGAAAGAGGATATGTTATCATATTCTCTTTTTCTATGTTTCAGGAGGCGAAAATGAAATATAAAGAACAGGAGTTTACGTTGGAGTTAAAAGAGAACATTCAATGTATGGAGAAGGAAATAGAGCGAATATCACTTAAACTGCATAAAGAGTATGCGCATTTATACATAGAAAAACACATGGAATTAGATATGGGATTTGCAAGAGAAAAAGAGAATCCCTTTGAGGTGGGTTATTATTCATCAGTTGCCATAGCTATATTAGATGAAGAAAAAGAGATGATTGAATTTCACTATATTCCAATTTGGAAATGCGAAAGAATCTTTTTAGGAATGTCAATTCAATCAAACATTTTTGGGAGTAAGAAAGTAGGGGAACTTGTTGATGAATCTTGTTATGAGATTGAGGAGGAGTTAAAAGAGCAACTAGAAGAATACTTGGAGTAAGAATTCTCAAGATAAAATCTATAAAGAGGGAACGGAATAAAAAAGACGCTAACAATTGTATGTTAGCGTCTTTTTTTCATTATGAAGCAATTTCACCAGTTTTTGTATCATCTTGATTGTACGTATCTTGATCTAATTCACCAAGCCATTTACTTGAAATAAGACCTGCTGTCATAGAACCACTTACGTTAAGAGCTGTACGCCCCATATCGATTAATGGCTCAACCGAGATAACTAGAGCAACAATACCGATTGGTAAGTTCATTGTAGATAGTACGATTAAAGCTGCGAATGTTGCGCCGCCACCAACTCCGGCAACACCGAATGAGCTAATAGCGATAACAGCGATTAAAGTTAAAATAAATTGTGGTTGTAATGGATCAATTCCTACAGTTGGAGCGACCATCATTGCAAGCATTGCTGGATAAATACCTGCGCAACCGTTTTGTCCGATAGATACCCCAAATGAAGCTGCGAAGTTTGCAATTCCTTCGGAAATACCAAGCTTTTCTTTTTGAGCTTCAATATTTAATGGCATCGCACCAGCACTAGAGCGAGATGTGAATGCAAAAGTTAGTACAGGGAACACTTTTTTCAAATATTGAATTGGATTTAAACCAGACAATGCAATTAATAATAAGTGAATGATAAACATTACGATAAGTGCTACGTAAGAGGCTAACACGAAGTTACCAAGTTTTAAAATAGCATTTATATCGCTACCAGCAACTGTTTTTGCCATAAGAGCTAATACGCCGTATGGAGTAAGGCGTAAAATTAATGTTACCATACGCATTACGATTGCATATACAGCATCAAGCATTTTCTTAAATAGTTCTGCTTGTTCTGGATATTTTCGTTTTACACCTATAAAGGCAATGCCGATAAAGGCTGCAAATATTACGACAGAAATTGTTGATGTTGGACGAGCGCCTGTTAAATCAAGAAACGGATTTGTAGGCAATAGCTCTAATAATTTATCTGGAATTGTTGTCTTTTCAATAGAAGTAAATCTTTCTTCAACTAGTTTCAGACGAGCAGATTCTGCATCACCTTGTTGCAAGCCTGCTGCAGATACATCAAATCCTGCACTTGCAGCGATACCGACAGCTGCAGCGATTCCTGTAGTAAGAATTAAAATTCCGATAATAAGACCACTGATTTTACCAAGGTTTTTCGTTAACTGTAATTTTGTAAAGGCTGAAATAATAGATACTAAAATAAGTGGCATAACGATCATTTGAAGTAATTTCACATAACCGTTACCGATTAAGCCAAACCAAGTATTTGATTCAATAATTATTTTAGAAGTTGGTTCATAAATAAATTGTAATATAAGACCGAATATAATTCCGACTCCTAAAGCAGTAAATACACGTTTATTAAAAGATACATGCTTACGTTGCATATAATATAATACGCCAACTAAAATGAGCATGACTGCAACGTTAATTCCGACAAGCAGTGTATTCATGTTGATTCCCCCTAATTCCAATCTGTTATATAGAATATAAGGCAATAAAACCTATAAGTCAACTAGGAAATTCCGGAATTAAAAAAAGATGGCAAAATGCCATCTTTTAATGTCCAGCCCCAGGGACAAGTAAAAACGTCGTGTAGTATGTAAATCCTATGAAGAAAACAGTTAAATATGCCCCAAATACGTATATATACATACGCTCTGTTAATTTTAAATAGCTTAAAAGTACGAAGAAACCTGTTTGTCCTAAAAATAGTAGTGCGGTCTGTTGCATATCCCCTACGTAAAACATAACCGAGAAAATTCCAGTCCAAAAGCCGAGAACGCGAAACATGCGCTCCATGCCATCTCCCTCCTTTTCTGAAAAAAGTAAACCTCACCTCATTATAGTTTATTTTTCTTACTATTGTAAATATTCATTCATATAAAAAGAAGCCAATTATTATTGGCTTCTTTTTATATGAGAAATTAAATTGTTAGTTTATAATTACAAGATTTACATCCATCTAATAGACTATCATTTCGAGTTAATTCCATGTTAGGGAATAGGATTTCAAAAATTCCTTTCATCATATCTCCGTGCATGTTACAAATTTCAGTTGGATGATGAACAGCAACTTCTTTAAATGGACAATTGTGTACATCATAGAAAATTTTTGTTCCATCTGCACTTAATTCAAATGCAGGTGATAAGCCAGCTGTTGAGAAAGCTTCTTTTGCAATTTGAACTTTTTGTTCCACTGTTAAAGCATCTTCACTCACATTTAAACGTTGCATATGTTGTTGCATTAATTCAGCTCCGAATTGTTTTCCTGTTTCGTATAGCGCTTTCTCACCAGCAGCGCCAAGGCTAAGTAAAGAATTAAATGCGATTCTTGCTAACAATTGATAATCACGGAATGGAAATTGTAATTGGATAACATCTTCAGATAAGACATACAATCTGCTCGGTCGTCCGCCTTTTCCAGTTTTCTTCGTTTCCGATTTTAGCATATGAACATCTTCTAATTTAGATAAATGTAAACGCGCTACGTTTGGATGAATGTCAAACTCATCTGCAATTTCTTGTACCGTTACGTAACTATGTTTTTGCGAAATATATTTATAAATGTAATAACGAGTTGGGTCAGATAATACACCTGTAATTTTTAAAGCTTGTTCCATGAGGATCTCCACCTTTATCACTTTATCCAAGATAATAACATTATAATACAGATAAACATGAGTATAGGTAATTTCAGACAATAATTCGGAAATTGTTCATAATTTCACAAACATATTTTTCCTTTTTCCTCTATTGAAAATAAAAAAGTCCAAATTTTTATTGCGAATGTTTTCATGCTATATACATAGTGAGGAGGGAAAAGTGATGAATGGGATTGAAATTTTCGCGAATACAATTTTAAAAGAAGCGTGTAGGGTACAAGCGTCAGATTTACATATTGTGCCCCGGCAGAAGGATGTAGCGGTGCAACTACGTATAGGAAAAGATTTAATGACGAGCCAGTGTATTGAAAAGGAGTTTGGAGAAAAACTTGTCTCACATTTCAAATTTTTAGCATCTATGGACATAGGAGAGAAACGGAAGCCACAGAATGGTTCGCTGTATTTGCAAATTGATGGACAAGAAGTGTATTTACGCCTTTCAACACTTCCAACAGTATATCAAGAAAGTCTCGTTATTCGCCTTCATTTACAAGCATCTGTTCAGCCCTTATCACATCTTTCGTTATTTCCAAGTACGGCAGCAAAACTACTCTCGTTTTTACGCTATTCACAGGGGCTACTCGTGTTTACTGGACCGACTGGATCTGGGAAGACGACGACAATGTATGCATTATTAGAAGTAATTAGAAAAAAGAAAACACGTCGCATCATTACACTTGAAGATCCGGTTGAAAAAAGAAGTGACGATGTATTACAAATTCAAATAAATGAAAAAGCGGGTCTCACATATGAAACAGGATTAAAGGCTATTTTACGTCATGATCCAGATATTATTTTAGTCGGTGAAATCCGGGATGAGGAAACAGCAAAAATAGCTATAAGGGCAAGTTTGACAGGACATTTAGTAATGACAACGCTGCATACGAATGATGCGAAAGGAGCAATCATTCGTTTCATGGATTATGGTATAACGAGGCAAGAGATTGAACAGTCTTTATTGGCTGTAGCTGCACAGCGACTTGTCGAATTGAAGTGTCCGTTTTGCAGAGGAAAGTGCTCAACTTTATGTAAATCAATGAGGCAAGTAAGGCAAGCAAGCATTTATGAGCTACTATATGGACATGAGTTAAAACAAGCACTTAAAGAAGCAGATGGAGAATGTGTTACTTACAAACATGAGACTTTAGAATCGTCAATACGAAAAGGATATGCTTTAGGTTTTTTAGAAGAAGATGTTTATGTTTAAGAAAACTTGGAGTTTAAGTGATCAAGTAGTATTGTTGAAACGTTTAGGAGAATTATTAGAAAAAGGCTACTCTCTTTTACAAGCATTAGAATTTTTACAGTTTCAATTACCTGTAGAAAAGAAAGTACAATTGCAGCGCATGATTGAGGGGTTAAAAGATGGGAAAAGTCTACACGATTCTTTTCATCAGTTAAAGTTTCATCAGGACATGTTAAGTTATCTATTTTATGCCGAGCAACATGGTGATATTTCTTTTGCTTTGCAACAAGGAAGTGCACTTCTTTATAAGAAAGATAAGTATAGGAAAGACATGATGAAAATAATGCAGTATCCTATGTTCTTGATGTTTTTTCTACTAATCATGCTTTTTATTTTTAACCTCATTTTATTACCTCAGGTTGAAATGGTTTATAGTTCGTTCGGTTCTAATACACCACTACTTACAGAACAAATTTTAAGTGCAATAAAACTGCTACCATACATTATTTTAACCGCTATTTTAACTGTTATTATTGGATGTAGTTTATACATGTTGTATTTTAGGAAACTGCCACATATTAGACAGGTAAAAATCATGCTTCGTATTCCTCTCATCAAAACATTTCTTATTTTAAAGCATTCACATTATTTTGCTACTCAGTTGAGTGGTTTATTAAATGGTGGACTATCAGTATGCGAAGCTTTAACAATAATGATGGAGCAAAGATATCATCCGTTCTTTCAATATGAAGCGAATCGGATTGAAAGACAATTAATTGGAGGAGAACAGTTACAATCTATCATTGCTAAAAGTGGGTATTACGAGAAAGAACTTTCTTATGTTATTACGCATGGACAAGCAAATGGCAATTTAGGGATTGAATTAGGTGACTATAGCGATCTTATTATGGAAAAGATGGAACGAAAAATTAAACATATGTTAGTTATCATTCAGCCTATTTTATTTACATGTATTGGAGGAATCGTTGTCCTTATGTATTTAGCGATGATTATGCCGATGTTTCAAATGATGAATTCTATTTAGGGGGCATTTGTATGCAGAATGAGGAAGGATTTACTCTGTTAGAGATGCTATTAGTAATGGTTGTCATAACCATATTATTACTATTAATTATTCCAAATGTAGTTACACAGCGTTCATCGGTCCAAGGAAAAGGGTGTGCAGCTTACGTGAAATCTATAGAAGCGCAAATACAAGTATATCAATTACAACATAATAAAATTCCATCGTTAAAAGAACTGGCAGATGAAAAGTATATTACAACTGATAAGTGTCCGAATGGCGAATCTATTCATATATCAGATGATGGCACAGTATCAATTAGGGCATTGTGAAACAACAAGGGTTTACTTTTTTAGAAATGTTACTCGTTTTATTTGTTATTTCTGTATTAAGTATAGTTACGTATTTTAGTGTTCATTCCTTATACGAGCGACAAAAAGTTGAACAATTTTTGAGACAGTTTTCAAATGATATTTTGTATATGCAGCAATTAGCGATAAACCATCAAAAGCACTACACATTACGTTGGCATAAAGATAGAAATATGTATGCTATAAAAGAGTCAGGTACAAAGTATTATATCGTCAAGCGAGAGTATGAAGAAGATATACAAATTGATTTGCATACGTTTCCAAATCCGATGACATATAACCCAAGTGGAAATATTAATAGAGGTGGTACGATTATAATTTCGTATAGAAATTATAAATATGAAATTGTATTTCAGCTTGGAAGAGGGAGATTTACGTATCGTGAAATGTCAAAAAGGATCCATAATGGCTGAAATGATTGTATCGTTAAGTGTTTTAATGATGGCTGTATCGTTACTACTACCGCAAACAGTATTAGTTATGCAAGAAAGAAAAAATATACAAATTCGTTATAAGGCAACTGGATTATTAAAAAAAGAAGCAGCTATATATATGTATGGAAATGAAGAAAAGCGAATAATAGAAAAGAATATAAATGGAATTGGGTATTACACATATTGGGGAGGCAATGAAGTTTGTACCATGTGGAAAGATGTGAAAGACAGAATGATGGAACAATGCTTTTATGTAGGAGAAAAAATAAATTAGAATTTGGTTTTTCATTAATAGAAATGATTGTATGTCTGTTTCTATTATCAATATTTTTTTTGCTCTTTCCCCGCCTACATTTCATTGAAATGGAAAATAAACAGTCGAAAGGGTTAAATGATTGGGAGTGGGATGTGTATTTAGGGCAAATGCAATTGGAGTTTCGTGAAGTATCATCTGGAGAACAGCTAGCATTTGAAAATGGAGAAAGTATTTTACAATTCCGATCGCGTAATGGGAGTGAAGTATCGTATGAAAAAGAGAATAGTCGTCTTATAAGAAAGGTAGATAGGCGCGGGAGGGAAGTTGTTTTACAAAATATTGGAACGGTTTCTTACAAACTAACACCTCATGTACTCATTATAAATGTGAAAGATACTAGTGGGAAAATATATGAAGGTGTAGTTATGCGATATAGCGAAATAGGAATAAACGTATGAGAAAGCAAAAGGGATTTACAATGCCTGGAACGATTATCTTTCTTATTTTATTAACTTCTTTTTTTATATACGAAACAAATATGTTGTTTACAGATAAAAATTTTTATATAGGAATAGAACAAAAATTTTTATTGGATGAATTACTTAACCGATCTATTACAGATATAAAAAAAGACTTACAGCAAAAAGAAAAAGAAGGTACGTTTTTCTTTCAGTATGAAAAGGGAGAAGCGAGTGGAAATTATGTCTTTGAAAATGATTTAATTCTCGTTGCTTTGCAGTGTACACTCAAACAGGAAGCTTTCTATACGGTGAGTTTTCGGTATAGAAAAAAGGATGGGAAAATAGTCGATTGGATAGAAGGATAATATGTAAAATATATATATAGATAAACCAGGATTTCCTATTGTAAATTGAATTGATTTTTTAGAAGAAATGGACAAATATAATGATCAAAAGTTTAAATTTTCTCAAAAAAGAGAAAGGTAGAAAGAATATGATATATTCATGCTATCCAATCATTATTTTTAGGGAGAATAGGGAAATGACAAACAACAATCAAATAGGTGAAAATAAGGAACAAACTATTTTTGATCATAAAGGAAATACGATTATGACAGAAGATAGAGAAATACACATTATTTCAAAATTCGAAGAACCTCTTATTGTCGTATTAGCAAATGTACTAAGTGATGAAGAGTGTGATGAATTGATTGAAATGTCTAAAAATAAAATGGAGCGTTCTAAAATTGGTTCATCACGTGATGTAAATGATATTCGAACAAGTAGCGGTGCATTTTTGGAAGACAATGAACTTACTTCAAAGATTGAAAAACGAATTTCATCTATCATGAATGTTCCGGTGGCGCACGGAGAAGGATTGCACATTTTAAATTATGAAGTGGATCAACAATATAAAGCACACTATGATTATTTTGCGGAACATAGTAGATCAGCTGCTAACAATCGTATTAGTACGCTTGTAATGTATTTAAATGATGTAGAAGAAGGCGGAGAAACGTACTTCCCAAAATTAAATCTTTCTGTACACCCTAGAAAGGGAATGGCAGTATACTTTGAGTATTTTTATCAAGATCAATCACTAAACGAGCTTACGTTACACGGAGGGGCACCTGTAACGAAAGGCGAGAAATGGATTGCAACGCAGTGGGTGAGAAGAGGTACTTATAAGTAAAAGCGAGTGTTACGTTTTGTTCTTTATAGTATAAGAACAAAACGTTTTTTTATTAAACAAAGTAGCATCTTTCGTTATAATAACAATTAATAAATGACGATTGAGAGGACAAGAAATGAAATCTATATACATAACCGGCTACATGGGAGCAGGGAAAACAACAATTGGAAAAGCGTTAAGTAAAGAACTTCAAATGGATGTTGTAGATACTGATCAAAAAATCGAAGAGAAGCAAGAGAAGGCAATTCGAAAAATTTTTGCCGAAGAAGGCGAAATGGCTTTTCGGGAATATGAAAGCGAAATGTTACGTGCGCTACCAGTCCATAATGTTATTATTACAACTGGTGGGGGAATTATTGAACGAGCGGAAAATCGCAAGTGGATGAAAGAGAACGGAACTGTCGTGTATTTATATTGTGATCCGCATGTAATTGCAGAAAGGCTTCGTGAAGATACGACACGTCCACTATTTCAAAAGAAAGATATAGATGCATTCGTAAAGAAATTTGAATCACGCCGAGCTTATTATGAAGAGGCTCATATTCATATCGATACGACAAATAAGTCTGTAAAGCAAATTATGAATGAATTAAAGGAAAAGATTAATGTATAAAAAAGTGGACATACTAATCAAGTAGAGGTGATGATAATATGTCTACTAATGATTATGTTCGCTTTGTGACGCAGCAGTTTGTGTCGTATATGGATGCTCCAAAAGAAGATCGAAAACAAAAGAAAGAACAACGCCGTGCTGAAAAAGAGCCATTTATGAATAAGTGGTTTGGTGTTATGCCGCTGAGTGCTGCTTTGTTTTACCGAAATGTAAAAAGTAAAAGAAAAAAATCAAGTTAAATTTTAGTCATATGTTTAGCAAACCAAAAATCCCCTAGTGTCGTATTACACTAGGGAATTTTTATTTACTGCACGGATTCTTGTTCTTCCGTAACGGCATGTATTTTATTGTTCACCCATACGAACCCTATTCCGATACAAATAGAAATGCCCCAGCCGACAGCGGTCATAATCGCTCTCATTTCACCATAGCCATCTACACCAAAAACAGAGATGAAATAAATTTTTAAAAAGCTTTTTAATATAAATTGCAGCCCGAAAAATAGCGTTAAATATTGCAGTGCTGGATATATACGACTATCACGATAAAGCTCACGACTTTTATCGCGATCATGGCCTTGCAGTGCGGCAATATCCGCAGCGAAATATAACATAAGTGGTTTCTTTATAAAAATTGTACATATGACGATAATACCGAGTACGATGTGATAATATGCATCATTCCACAACATTCGTTCAGCTGACCCAGATAATAAATCTACCGTGGTATTAGAAATGAGTGTAATTAAAATAAAGAACCCTGTCACGTTAAACTGTTTTTCTTTTTTAAAGGTATACAGTGTATAAATAATCCCCGGAACAGAGGAAAGTAACATCGCGTAATAAGGATCGATATAAGGTTTTGCAAATTTCCAAATGAGGAATGGGATTACGAGATAAAAGACAAGATCTAATATAGCTTTTTTATTTTGATTCATACAAAGCCTCCTTAAGTCATACATATATTTTATAATATAATTTCTGAAAATTGTATAAGGTTTAATGGGAAAAGAAAAAATATATCAATTTTCGAGGGGGGAGTAAATTGAAAAAAATTGCCCCTAGCGTAGTAAGTTTTTTTAGTATATAATAAAGGAAACGCTTTCATTTTTAATTTGTTCACAAAATGGACGGAAAATCACATATTTACTATCGATATGTTGCTTTATAATGAAACTAATTAAATATACATGCATACAATATTGTGAAATAAATAACATAAATAATCTATATAAATGTAAACGTTATCAAAATAGAGAGGTGGAGACAATGAGTAAATTTTTCTTCAATCATAATCCAGCAACAGTAGAGGATGGAAGGCTTGTTAAATATGCTGAAATTATTTATGGAGAAGGTGGCCGTTCTGTATTAGAAAATTTAATGGTGAAGGCATCTATCAGATTGCGTGATCGTTATCCGAATAAATCTGACGAGCAGATCTCGAACCTAGTAAATAAAGGCATCCATGATATGTTTCAAAAATATGTGAGCGAGTAAGAGTGGCCAATGGCTGCTCTTATTTTTTTGTATAAGGATTGTAACTCTAGCTGAAAATAAACATGTATTCTGAAAAACGTAAAAAGGAGTGGGAAAGATGAGCAATGGAATTGGACGTTCGAAAGAAAATCTTCCAACTGATGCAAATCATGTGAGCGCGAAGGATCGTGCGTATCAAAAACGCATGGCAAAGCAAAAACAACAAGAGCGTAATGAGGATAGAGAATAACTCGAAATAAAGCTCCTTCTAAAGCAGAAGGAGCTTTATTTTGATAGAAAATGATTCGCGGTAACATAAAAGAGTCCACCGTTAATAATTTGCACTGTAATACGTGGTTCATACTGTTCTTGCAGAGCTTGTTTTTCAATTTCATAGCTCTCAGGAAGTTCGTCACTTTCTTCATAAAAACGGTTTAAAAGGTCTAAATCATGATTCCAACGCACTCTTGCTTCTTTTGCCCACGTATGGTCATCTTCTGCAATTATATTTTTTAAAGCGTCTTCTATGCGTTGTAAACCACTTTGAGGTTTAATGATGGGCGAGAGCGTAAAACAAAAATCAGGTATTTTTGGTGTAAGTTTAATGTTTGTTAATGTTTCATGAAAGTTTGCCATCATTGTTCCAGAAATGAGATGAATACCAATCGAGTGAAGGATGTCTTTTTTTCGATCACATTGATAGGAAACTTTTATATTAATACCGAGCCAAGGGTGGAGCGGTGTATGTGTTGCCCCATTATGTCTTACATCCTCATATAAACGTATGTATGAGCCTAATTCTTTTGTCGTTTGGAAAATTTGATGTAGACGTGGTGAACCGTAGTGAATAAGCTCACCATCATTTTCTTCATTTTCTGGATTTGTAATAAGAGTAAGGCGCATCGGATTCGGTACGCCTCCTGTTTTCTCAAGATAGTGCCAATAAAAAGGGCGATTCATTAATAATTTATCCATCTCAATTGTTAACTGTACATCTAATAAATGAGGAGAACGTTCTAAAATTTCACAGTTATTCGCCTCAAAGAAATTGTATAAGTAATTATGAATTTCATGTTGCTGCATAGCCTTGCACCTCAGCTTCATTTCGTTTCGCAAAGTCGATAATAGATGTTAAGTTTTCCATCTTAATTCTAATTTCACCTTCGCTTTTTGATTGCGCGAAAATTTCTTGAATGTGCGCGTCGATGTTTTTCATATTAATTCTCGTTAAAATTTCATCGAGTTCACCGATAACACGCTCGAATAAGTTGATTTTTTCATATAACAGTTTCAGAATATGTTCTTCAACAGTATGCTTTGTAGCTAAGTTATAAATATGAACATCATTTTTTTGACCGAGACGGTGAATACGTCCGATTCTTTGCTCAAGACGCATTGGATTCCATGGCAAATCATAATTGATCATATGGCTACAAAACTGTAAGTTAATCCCTTCACCACCAGCTTCAGTTGCAATTAATACTTGTGCGTGGTTTTGGAAAAGCTCCTTCATCCAATCTTTCTTCCCGCGTTTAAACCCGCCGCGGAATGGAACGGAAGAAATACCGTGTTGTTGTAAAAACCATTGTAAGTACATTTGTGACGCTCGATATTCTGTGAAGATAACGACTTTATCGTCAATTTCTTTTATAAGCTCAAGAGCTTTATTTGCTTTTGAGTTGAAAGGAATATGATTAATTTTGTCCATTAGCACATCGATATGTGGATCTTTTATATAATGTTCGTTTTCTTTCTGTCTTTTTTCTACATGCTTTTTCAATGAATAGTAAACAGCCTCACGACTACTACACGCTTCCCGTTTTAAAGTTAACGATGAGAAAGCAGATGTGAAGGCGTCTTGTCCTCGCCAATTTTCGATATCATTATATAGAGCTTGTTCTTGTTCATTAAACTCAACAAAAATTGTACGTACATGTCTCTTCGGCCAATCGATACCGGTATTATGTCGTCTATTTCGCACCATTACTTTATTAATGAGAGCTTTTAAGTCTTCATCTGATTCGGCTGAGCGATTTTTGGAAGCGTAATATTCTTCAAAGTTGGATTGATTGCCTAAATGTCCTGGCTTTAATAAAGAAACAAGGTTAAAAATTTCATCAATCTTATTTTGAACAGGAGTAGCGGTTAGTAATAAACAAAACTTCTTTTTTAATCGTTGTGCAAATTCATAGTTTTTTGTTTTATTATTTTTCAGTTTATGTGCTTCATCGATAATAATAAGGTCATATTCCAAGTTCAACACGATATCGCGATGTGGTGAACGTTTCGCAGTATCAATTGATGATACGATTACGTCAGCTTGTTCCCATGAGTAGCTTTTCTTTTGTGCTACAGCGGGAATGAAAAACTTTGTATTCAGTTCGTATGCCCATTGTGATACGAGAGAAGCTGGGACAAGTATAAGTACCTTTTTCACAAGCCCGCGGACCATATATTCTTTCAAAATAAGTCCAGCTTCGATTGTTTTTCCAAGGCCTACTTCATCTGCTAGAATCGCTTTACCGTTCATTTGTTCAATCACATTTTGAGCGACTTCTAATTGATGCGGAAGCGGTGTGAAATGGGATAAATGTTTCGGTGCTTGTAGTCCATCAAAAGTAGGAACAAGTAACGATTTTTCTGTTTCATAAGCTAAGTGATATAAATCCCAGTTTGTCCAAGGACCATCTTCGTCAATTCTATTTAAAAAATTGTTTTGCCATGTCCGATCTACGGAAATATCGACATTCATTACAACTCTCCCACCTTTTATAAACTAAAGTAATTATTTTTTAATGTATGATGATTTGCCTTAAAAGAAGGCATAATTATCGTTATTAAAGGCTATATGATAGACAATAATAAAGTATTAAATCTCAAAAGCTGTATTTATTGTGTTTTAACATAAAAAATTCTAAATTATTTTTTATGCTAGAATATTGATGAAATATAGCGAATGATGTTAGGATAATGGTGTGAAATGTGTGGAATCTTTCGTATTTTATCCAAGAAAGTGATTTTTTATTTACGCTTTCATAAAAAAATATAATGAGATTCCGTATATCCTATCTTTTCAGAATGAAAATGTTTAGAAAAGGGAAGCAACTTTTATTGATTTGTCAAAGCATAAGGGGGAGAGAGCATGATTACATTACAACGTACACCGTTATTTGATGTATACGCGAAGTATGGTGGAAAAACAATCGACTTCGGTGGTTGGGAATTACCAGTTCAATTTTCAAGCATTAAAGAAGAACACGAAGCTGTACGTACAGCTGCAGGTTTGTTCGATGTGTCTCATATGGGAGAAGTTGAAGTAAAAGGTGTAGATAGTTTAGCATTTTTACAACGTGTTGTTACAAATGACGTATCTACCTTAAAGGTAGGGGGCGCACAATATACAGCTATGTGCTACGAAAATGGTGGTACAGTAGATGATTTATTAATCTACAAACGTGGTGAAGAAGACTATTTATTAGTAATCAATGCATCAAATATCGAGAAAGATTACGAATGGTTAGCAAGTCATGTAATTGGCGATGCGACAGTAGTCAATGTTTCTAGTGAAGTTGCACAGCTTGCAATTCAAGGACCAAAAGCAGAAGGCATTTTACAAAAAGTTGTGTCAGAAGATTTGAAAGAAATTAAGTTCTTTAAATTTAAAAACGATATTCTTGTAGATGGAATTCCAGCACTTGTATCTCGTACAGGTTACACAGGTGAAGATGGATTCGAAATTTACTGTAAGAGTGAAGATGCTGCAAAACTTTGGGAGAAACTTCTTGAAGTTGGAGCAGAAGAGGGCTTAAAAGCATGTGGTTTAGGTGCTCGTGATACACTTCGATTCGAAGCAACATTACCACTTTATGGACAAGAATTATCAAAAGATATTACACCGATTGAGGCTGGAATTGGCTTTGCGGTAAAAACAAATAAAGAAGCAGACTTCTTTGGAAAAGCAACGTTAAAAGAGCAAAAAGAAAACGGTGCGCCTCGTAAATTAGTCGGCATCGAAGTAATCGAACGTGGAATTCCTCGTACGCATTACCCTGTATTTATTGGTGAAGAAAAAATTGGGGAAGTAACGAGTGGTACACAATCTCCAACGTTAAAGAAAAGCATTGGTTTAGCACTAATTGATGTAAAATACGCAGCAGTTGATACAGAAGTAGAAATTGAAATTCGTAATAAACGCGTCAAAGCAGTAGTTGTTCCAACACCATTTTACAAACGTTCAAAGTAACGGGGAGAGGGGTAGATTTCATGTTGCATCGTTATCTTCCAATGACAGAAGAAGACAAAAAAGAAATGTTACAAACGATCGGCGTTCAAACGATCGATGAATTATTCTCTGATATTCCAGAGAGTGTTCGTTTTAAAGGGGATTTAAAAATTAAAGAAGCAAAATCAGAGCCAGAGCTTTTAAAAGAGCTATCTCAAATGGCTAGTAAAAATGCTAACTTAAAAGAATACGCTTCTTTCTTAGGAGCAGGCGTATACGATCATTATGCTCCAGTAATTGTAGATCATGTTATTTCTCGCTCAGAATTTTATACAGCTTACACACCATACCAACCGGAAATTTCACAAGGGGAATTACAAGCAATCTTTGAATTCCAAACAATGATTTGTGAATTAACAGGAATGGATGTAGCAAACTCTTCTATGTATGACGGGGGTACAGCTTTAGCTGAAGCGGCAATGTTAGCAGCTGGTCATACTCGCAAAAAGAAAATTCTTGTATCTAGCGCGGTTCATCCAGAATCAAGAGCAGTACTTGAAACGTATGCAAAAGGACAAAATCTTGAAGTTGTTGAAATTAATCATAAAGATGGTGTAACAGATTTAGACGTATTACAAAGTGAAGTAGATGATACAGTTGCTTGTGTAATCGTTCAATATCCAAACTTCTTCGGACAAGTTGAAAAATTAGCTGATATTGAAAAAATCGTTCATCAACAAAAATCATTATTTATCGTTTCTTCAAATCCATTATCATTAGGCGCATTAACACCACCAGGGAAATTTGGTGCTGATATTGTAATCGGTGATGCACAACCATTCGGTATTCCAACGCAGTTTGGTGGACCGCACTGTGGTTACTTTGCAACAACGAAAGCATTTATGCGTAAAATTCCAGGACGTCTTGTTGGACAAACTGTAGACTCAGATGGTAAACGTGGATTTGTATTAACGTTACAAGCACGTGAACAGCATATTCGTCGTGATAAAGCGACATCTAACATTTGTTCAAACCAAGCGTTAAATGCATTAGCAGCTTCTGTTGCAATGACGGCACTTGGCAAACAAGGTGTGAAAGAAATGGCACGTCAAAACATTTCTAAAGCACAATATGCAAAACGTCAATTTGAAGCGAAAGGCTTCACTGTAACATTTGCTGGACCATTCTTCAATGAGTTTGTTGTAGATTGCAAGCGTCCAGTGAAAGAAGTAAACGATGCATTATTACAAAAGAATATTATCGGCGGTTACGACCTAGGCCGTGATTATAAAGAGCATGAAAACCATATGCTTGTAGCAGTAACTGAGCTTCGTACAAAAGAGGAAATTGACACACTTGTAAACGAAATGGGGGCTATCCAATGAAGAACCAAGACCAAGCACTTATCTTTGAAGTGAGTAAAGAAGGACGCATAGGATATAGCTTACCCAAATTAGATGTAGAAGAAGTGAAACTAGAAGATGTGTTTGAGAGCGATTATATTCGAGTAGAAGATGCAGAGCTACCAGAAGTATCTGAACTTGATATTATGCGCCACTATACAGCACTTTCAAACCGTAACCACGGTGTGGATTCTGGATTCTATCCACTTGGATCTTGTACGATGAAATATAATCCGAAAATTAATGAGAGTGTAGCTCGTTTCGCAGGATTTGCAAATATTCATCCGTTGCAAGATGAAAAGACAGTACAAGGTGCAATGGAATTAATGTACGACTTACAAGAGCATTTAATTGAAATTACAGGTATGGATACTGTTACTTTACAACCAGCAGCTGGTGCACACGGAGAATGGACAGGTTTAATGTTAATTCGTGCATACCATGAAGCGAATGGTGACTTTAACCGTACGAAAGTAATTGTGCCTGACTCTGCTCACGGAACGAACCCAGCATCTGCAACTGTAGCTGGTTTTGAAACAATTACAGTAAAATCAAATGAAAATGGCCTTGTTGACTTAGAAGACTTAAAACGTGTTGTAAACGAAGAAACAGCAGCACTTATGTTAACAAATCCTAATACATTAGGTCTATTCGAAGAAAATATTTTAGAAATGGCAGAAATCGTCCATAATGCAGGCGGTAAATTATACTATGATGGTGCAAACTTAAATGCGGTATTAAGCCAAGCACGCCCAGGAGATATGGGATTTGACGTTGTGCATTTAAACCTTCATAAAACATTTACAGGTCCTCACGGCGGTGGTGGCCCAGGTTCTGGTCCAGTAGGTGTGAAAGCTGATTTAATTCCGTACTTACCAAAACCGATTTTAGAGAAAACGGAAAATGGTTATCACTTCAACTACGACCGTCCAGAAGCAATTGGTCGTGTGAAACCATTCTATGGTAACTTCGGAATTAACGTTCGTGCATACACGTATATTCGCTCTATGGGTCCAGATGGATTGCGTGCAGTAACTGAGTATGCGGTATTAAATGCGAACTATATGATGAGAAGATTAGCGCCATTCTACGATCTTCCATTCGATAGACATTGTAAACATGAATTTGTATTATCAGGTCGTCGTCAAAAGAAACTTGGTGTACGTACATTAGATATTGCAAAACGTCTGCTTGATTTCGGTTATCATCCACCAACAATTTACTTCCCATTAAATGTGGAAGAATGTATTATGATTGAGCCGACAGAAACAGAATCAAAAGAAACATTAGATGGTTTCATTGATAAGATGATTCAAATCGCTAAAGAAGTAGAAGAAAATCCAGAAGTTGTACAAGAAGCACCGCATACGACAGTCATTAAACGTTTAGACGAAACGATGGCTGCACGTAAACCAGTTTTACGTTATGCGAAGCCAGCTCCTGTACAAGTTTGATTAAAATAACAAAGGAAGAACTCGCTGAGGCGGGTTCTTTTTTTGTATGGATAATTTGTCCCGCATTAACGGACAGTAAACTCTCAACTCAAAACTTAGCTGGTGCAAAGAAGACAGGTGGGAGATAAACTGTCCGTAAATGCCCGATTGGTTCAACTAATAATCAGTGGGGATGAACAAAAATCCCCACTGATTAAAGTTTCACTTTATGCAGAAATAGTGAAGAAAATGTTAAAAAAATATGTTTTTTGTTTCCTAATGGTGTAAAGGTGTAGTTTTATAGGTAGTTTTGTTGAAAAAGTCGGTTTGATAAAAGTATTTATTTTTGTTAGAATTTTATTGAAATTAAGAAGATGTGATGAGGCAAAGATTACTCATTTTTATGTATATGTGAAAAAACGAACAAGACGGGGGTGAAAGTGTGGGATATCGATGTTATAGAATGGTATACCATTTAGAAAATGGAGAAACAATTAAAGATGTAAAAGAATTTTGCTATCGAGACCAGGGAAAAGTGTTAGAAAGAGTAGCAAATCGTGTAATGGATAATAGAGAAGTGACGGCGATTGATAAACAAGGAACAATCATTTCAATAGCATGTGAGGACATTGTAAAGGTAGAACTTGATTACATAACAGAAAGTTAACCTTGAGTCATATCGAATTATTCGATAAAATAAACTGTTGAATGGTGAAGTGAGAAGAGAGGAGTTTATCATGGGTAGTACAAGACACTTTTATATGTTTATCTTAGCGTTTGTTCTTGTTGTGGCATTAACGATTTACTTAATTGTTGACAGCAGCTGGTACAATACAGTTCATCCGGCATTCCTTCTGTTTATGTATATAGGAATTGCAGTAGTAAGTTTCGGAATGAGAGACGAGATGTTAGATCGCTTTGAAAAGTGATACATATACGAAAGACCAACAGGAAAATGTTGGTCTTTTTTTCTTGCCAAAAATAGGATGCTGTGTATATACTGTATATATAAGATATACACAGTATATACACACACTGGAGGAAAACATGAATATTATTATTTCGAATTCTTCCCAAGACCCTATTTATGTGCAAATAAGAAAACAATTAAGCCAGCTTATTTTAAATGGCGGTTTAAAGGGTGGAGATCAATTACCGTCTATTCGTAGCTTAGCGAAGGAATTACAAATTAGTGTCATTACAACGAAGCGTGCATACGAGGAGCTTGAAAAAGAAGGATATATAGAAACTGTTGCTGGGAAGGGGACTTATGTTTCACGTAAAAATAATGAACTATTAAAAGAACAAAGGCTTCGCCTATTGGAAAGTAAAGCGGAAGAGATTGTGAATGAAAGTAAAGCGTTGCAGCTTTCACTTGAAGAATTACAGCAGATGATTGCGTTTTTATATAAGGGGGAATGAGAGAGATGTTAGAGTTAAAAAATGTTTGTAAAAGTTATGAAGGTTTCGCAGTGAAAAATATAAGTTTTACGTTACCACGCGGATATATTATGGGGTTTGTCGGACCGAATGGGGCCGGGAAAAGTACGAAAATCAAAATGATTATGAATTTAATTAAAAAAGATAACGGAGATATAAAAATTTTTGGCAAGGACAATAAGAAAGCTGAAAAGGAAATAAAACAAAATATCGGCTTTGTATATGATGAAAATCATTATTACGAAGATTTAACGTGTGAACAAATGAAGCGTATTATTGCACCGTTATATAAAAAGTGGGACGAAGAGCAGTATCAATCGTATATGCATAGATTGCAAGTTCCAAAGTATAAAAAAATTAAAGAATTATCAAAAGGAATGAAAATGAAATTTGCGATTGCCATCGCACTTTCGCACCACGCAGAGTTTATTATTATGGACGAACCGACAGCAGGGTTAGATCCAGTTGTTCGAAGTGAATTACTTGATATGTTGCAAGAAATTGTAATGGAAGATGAAGTATCCGTATTATTCTCAACGCACATTACAACAGATTTAGAGCGCATTGCAGATTATGTTACGTTCATCAATGATGGAGAAATTATATTTACTGGTGAAAAAGAAGACTTAATGGAGAACTACGTAATCGTAAAAGGAAGTAATGATTTATTAGACCAAGAAGGAAAAGAACTATTTGTTGGATTACGAAAAAATAAATTTGGTTTCGAAGGTTTAGCGAAGGATAAACAAGGAATTATCGATTGGTTTGGAAATGAGGTTGTACTAGAAAAGCCTACATTAGATGACATTATCGTTTACACTGCGAAAGGGAGAGGTGCCTATGCGTCAGCTTGTATATAAAGATTTGTTCTTTTTTCGGGTAATGTGGTTAGTGAATTTTGTTATGCCTCTTTTGTTTTTTATGTTAGAGCCAAGTGGTGAATTTTTATTTCCGATGAGTTGTCTATTTATAACCCTCTCCTCCGTTATGACGTTAACCTTTATGGATGAAAGAAATAAAAGTGACATTATTATAAATAGTTTACCAGTAAGTCGGAAGGATATCATTATTGCTAGATATATTTCCTGTGCAATATTTATTGTCGGTGCCATGGCTTCAACTATGATAATTGTATTCCTTTTAAGAGGTATTGCTGTTATTGATGATATTGGTGTATACCATCCTAATTTTTATATTGAAATTCCATGGTATGTAGTGGTAAGTGGAGTGATTTATTCTGTAGTATTTGTGGCGACATTTTTTCCTAGTTATTATGGTACAAAATCAAAGGGCATGAGAAGTATAGTATCAGCCGCAGCAATGGGGATTGGTGTACTTCTTTGGATATTTATTAGTGATGGGCTGAATGAAACAACATCTTCATTCAGTGAGTGGATTATGAATCCAGTACATATTGGTGTATTTACAGTTGGAGGAATGATATTAGCTAGTGCCTATATCGCTTCTATGTTTCTTACAATTAAAATTTATAAAACGCGTGATTTATAGAGAGGGGAATTCATATGCAACAGTTGATTTTGAAGGAGTTTTTTTTACAGAAGAAGATGTTTCCTTTCTATTTTTTAATCCCTATTTTATCTATTTTTAAGAATTCCGTCGAACCAATGGGGATTGCAATAGGATTATTTATAACATGTAGTACGATTATATATATTTCAAGCACATTATTTATTATGGCTGGTTTGAGTGTAACTTTTATAGTCGTAATATTAGGAAATATTTTATTGGACAGGGATATAGTCATGCCTGGATATGCAGTGTTTTCAGCGATAGTAGCAACTTTGATTTATTGTGTAGTAACGATACCGACTAATTACATTGGGGGATATAAAGTTATTACAGTCTTGAATTTGATTATGCTGTTTCCTTTAATGGGTATGATTGGTCTTATGTGCAATATTTTTGGTGATAAAACAATTATGTTAAAAGTACTTCACTCTCAAGAGGCTACACTAGCAATGGGTGTTCTTAGTATTGGAGTATTAGTGAGTATATTCATATCAATGTTCCTCTCAATGAAAATGTTTCAGCAGGCAGAGTTATAGAAGGGACATTTTCATATTAGGAGGTGCAATACATGATCAAGCAACTAATTTTAAAAGATTTCATTATTCAATGGAAATTTTTAATTTGGTACATACTGTATCCTGTTTTCTTTTATATGGCCTTAACAGATACGGAAAATCTGTTCATAATTATGTCAGTAATTATTACAATTGGGGCAACAGTAAAAACGTTTGAAGCAGATAGTAAAAATAAGAGTGAAGTTATAGTAAATAGTTTACCAATATTGAGAAAACAAATTGTATTTGCAAAATATATAGTAGCAATTATTATTCTTTTTATAAGTGTAATGGTCGGTTGTTTTACGATGGGAATGAAGAATGGGGTTAACCTATTTGAATTTATTGAAACGACAATGGTTGCTAGTATTAGCTTTATTTTAGTGTATTTAAGCTTTGTTTTACCGATATCGTTTTGGTTGGCCTATAAAAAAACTATTTTTATTGCGATTTTTATACTAATAGCACCTATGGCCGTTTCTTCTATTTTCTTTGGAATCAACCTAGAACAAATTCAACTATATAACAGCTTGTTATTCATTAGTTCAATATGCATGTTCATAATATCTATCTTTGTTTCAGTAAAAATATATGAAAAAAGAGAATTTTAAAAGGTGCCTTAAAAAAGGCACCTTCTTCAATAACGACAATACGAGAGCAGTAGTTTATAAAAAGAAACGCTATTTGGTACATCTTTTGGAGTATGTAATATAAAGCTGAAAACGATAACGAGAATAAGAAAGAGGAAAAATAAAAATAGAATTTGCTTATGTATAGAATTTTGCATATTATCCACTCCTTTTTTAGTTAGTATGTCCAAAAGAAAGGAGTGTATGAAAAATTTTAGGAGGGGAGAATGATGAACAAAAGAAAATGGTTATATAGAATAGGGGTATTTTTATTTTCAATCGGTCTCATATTAGCAAATTTTTATTCTAATATACCACCACTATTTCCAAGTTTACATAAAGGGGTTGGTATAAGTATTGCCATAATTGGTCTGTTTTGTCTTATCACATGTAACTTTTACAGAAAGTCTGAATGAATATAAAAAAGGACAGTTATTCTTTTTCAGAAATACTGTCCTTTTTAAATAACTTATTCCATAGTTTGGTGATACTCCATATAATGACGATTGCAATGGAGGCGATAATGGACCAAACAATCGATATAATTTCAAGTGTCATGTTAGGAAGGAATGTGAGAATGGATAATACTTTATGAAACAATGATTCTATTATATGAAAACTTATTTGTAATAGAATGACGATACAAAGTGTGATCCATGCTAATATTTTCTTTCCTTGTTCTTTCCACATGACATTCACCTCACGTTAGCTTAATAGTTTTAAGCCAACAGCGCCGCATAAAATGCAGCTTAAGAAAGCAAGACGACGCCAATCCGCTGATTCTCGGAAAATAAGGATGCCTAGAAGTGCGCTTCCGGCAGTTCCAATTCCAGTCCAAATCGCGTAAGCAGTTCCCATCGGTAATGTGTTCATCGCAAGAGATAAGAAGAAGAAGCTTACGCCGAAGTTAGCGATTAAAATAACTTTTGGTGCCCAGCCTTTCTTTTCAGTGGCTACTTTCATAAAGAGTACACCAATAATTTCACAAATACCAGCTAGAATTAAAAATACCCAAGCCATTTTATGCAGCCTCCTTCGCTTCTTTTTCTTCTGTTACTCGTTTTAAACCAATTACTCCGAAGAAGATTAAACCGATTAATAAAACTTTTACGATAGAGAAAGGTTCTCCGAAAATGAAAATCTCAGTAAGAACGATTCCACCAGCTCCGATTCCTGTAAAGACTGCGTATACAGTGCCGACAGGTAAATCTTTATAAGCTCTAAATAATAAGACGAAACTAATTGTAATTAATAGAGCAACACCAGCCCATTCAAGTGGTGCCTCTGCTTTTTTTAGTCCAATCACCCAAAAGATTTCAATAATACCAGCGATGATTACATAAATCCATGCCATATGTCATTTCTCCTTCCTACCAGTCGTTAGGTAAAGGGCTTAAAAACGACGCATTGCAAAGGGCAATCCGTCAGTTTGAAAGTCCGCGCCAAAATACTTTCCAAGAAGCGTCTAAACGTGTCTCAAAACGATTTAAACCTGCGTATAATAGTTCAACCATAAGACCGTCGAGTAAGCATAGAAAAGCCTCTAAGGCGTCTTTTACTTCAATGTTATGCAGCTCATCTTGTTCGCTTGCTCTTTTAAATACAGGGAATAAAAGTTTTCCGACGTTTTCAATGTGTACATTTGCTTTATTAATAATTTGTTCGCGAAATGCATCAGGCGGAAAATAAGAAGTTCGTAACCAAAACATTGATTCTTCACTTTCACCAAATCGTTTTGCATACCCTTTTAATAATTTTAAAAGCAATTCTTCAGTGGACGAATTGGAAAAGCTTTCGATATCGCCTGTGAAGCTCTGCAAATCTTTTTGAAGAGCAGATTCTAAGCATATGAAATATAGCTCTTCTTTTCCTTTAAAGTGTGCGTAAATCGATGGTTTTTTAATCCCAACTTCTTGAGCAATATTTGCCAATGAAGTTCCTTCATAGCCGTAGCGTGCGAAATGAGAAAGTGCTACAGCTTTAATGCGGTTTGCTGTCATTTTCATCCCCTACCTACCGTTCGTTAGGTTCATTATATGAGATGGGAAATATAAAGTCAATAGGTGAAGAGCTGAGAAAGAGCGTTATAGGTAACGCTCTTTTTAGACAGTCTCTCGCTCAATTAAATGGAATGAAAGTTCTTTTGCACTGCCGACAATTTGCTCGCTTTGGATCTGCTTATGGAATAAAGAAAAAGCATGTGAGCCCATTGCGAGACCGGGATGTTCAATTGTGGAAATTTCTAATGCCTTTGAAATTTCATGATTATCAAATCCAAGGATAGCAAGGTCTTCAGGTACTCGAATACCATGTTTTCGAGCCTCTGTTAATAAACCAGCTGCAACTTGATCGTTCGCTGTGAAAATAGCAGTTGGACGATTTGTCATATTTAAAATACGATGGAGTATTTGTGCTCCGTCCTGCATTGTATAGCATTGGTGGAAAATCCATTCAGGATGCAACGTTTTCCCTTCGTTACGAAGTGTATCGGCGAACGCTTTTTCGCGCTCCATGGAATTTACACTTGTTTTTCTTGCTAAACAAATTCCGATTTTTTCATGGCCTCTACTTAGTAAATAGGCAGTACCGAGACGGAAACCTTCATAATGATCTACGTAGATGGATGAAATGAGGGGATGCTTCATTTTTTCACATGAAATAATAGGGGCAAATTTTGCAAAAGGTTCGATTTGTTCCCAAGAGCTCGTTCGGGAGCAAATAATCATCCCATCAAATTGTTTCATTTTCATCATTTCAAGAACACGAATTTCTTCAATGCTATCGTAATTCGTTTGACATAAATTAATGTGATATCCGGCAGCTAACGCTTCGTTTCCGATTCCTTCAATAATCGTACTGAAGTAGGGGAGGTTAATGAAAGGAAGCATAACGCCAATTGTATATGTTTTCCCTCTTATTAAATGGACAGCATTTATATTTTTTGCGTAGTTTAATTCTTCAACAGCATCTAGAACACGCTTACGCTTTTCTTCTTTTACGTAAGGGTGATTATTCAGGACACGAGAAACAGTTGATATCGATACACCAGCAGTTTTAGCAATTTGTTTTATATTGGCCATATGTATCACCTCTTTCCCTTATTATAAAGGGAAAATAATAAGAAAGAAAAAATCTTGACCTGAAAAGCTTTTCACAAACTATGGTATTAATAAGACTTCTTTTTATTCGCGTAACCTTTTCACTTGGGCGTAAGAATGATAGGGGTCTTTTTTGTTTGCAAAAAGTGTTGTCAAAATGTGTGAGAATAACGTGGAAAGTTTTCAAAGGTGGAGTTTGGTGACAAAGCGAATATGAAGAGAATATCAACGCTTCGTTCGTTAAGAGAGCGGTATGAAAGGGCGGAAACAAATTGAAAAAAAGAATCATTTGTTTCGTGTTTTCTAGTTTCATGCTTAGTTCGTGTTCGTTTCAGCAAACGATGCAAGAAGAAAAACACTTTGTGGGAACAACAGGAGGAGCTATGGATCGTGTTACGGATCCTATTCCGCTAAAGGAACTTCCAAAATATTTTCCGGTGAAGTTTAAAGTTCCAACGTTTTTACCGTACGACATTACAAGTGATGTGAAGGGGGAAGTAAGAACGCTTGGGAAAAAGAACACTGTCTTAACGATTAAATATAAACAGAAGGAGTCAGGTAGAAATGAGTATATTGAGTTAAATGTCGCGAACTTTCCCTATAGTTTTCCGGATCTTGTGGAAGAGAAGCGATTTCAAGAACAAATGAAACTGAATAATGGAACGTCTGCTTATTTTAAAAATAAAGATGATTATGAACGTGGTGACGAATTTGCTACGCTTATATGGAAAGAGAAAGGAATTGAATATCAACTGCTGTATCGGAATGTAGAAGAGAACGATGAAAAGGTAATCAAGCAGAATTTATTATACATTGCGAATAAGATGAAATGAAAAAACTAGCTGATTTATTCAGCTAGTTTTTTGTATGTTATTATTTCTTTTTAATTTTGCCTGTCCAAGATTTAAATCCACCTTGTAATTGGTAGAAATCTTTGTAGCCTTGTTTTTTTAAGTATTGCGCTGCACGACCTGTACGGAATCCGCTTTGGCAATATAAGTAAACAGGTTGATCTTGACGAAGTTCTTTATGGCGAAGGCGAATTTGTGATAACGGAATGTTACGTGCACCTAAAATATGCCCTGCGTTATATTCATCTGCTTCACGAATATCGATAAGCTGTGCTTTACGGTAGCCAGCGCGAAATTCTTCTTCTGTAAGAGTTTTAATTAATTTTTTCTGATAGAAGTACATCCATACAGTGTAGCCGATAAATGCTACGATTACGGCTAATAAAATAATCCAAGTTGTTGACACGATTCTATCGCTCCCTTTTTTCTTATCCTACTTTCAATATTATAATGCCCATATGTATTTATGCAACAGATTCATTTGCATATAAGAAGAAATTTCGTATTCTTTCACAAATTTTGTCGAATTTGGTAGACTAGAGAATGTGAAAAATAATTGGTTATATGAGGTGCAGGATGGGAAAAGAAAAATGGTGTTATATTAACTCTGGTCAATGTTCACCGGCATTTAATATGGCGTTAGATGAATGTTTATTAAATTGGCAAAGTGACAAGAAAATGCCACCAACAATTCGTTTTTATGAATGGGAAGTACCAACATTAACAGTTGGATATTTTCAACGTGTTGAAAAAGATATTAATATGGATGTAGTTAACGAAAAGAAATATGGATTCGTTCGTCGTCAAACAGGCGGCAGGGGTGTACTACATGACAAAGAGTTAACGTATAGTGTTATTGTGTCTGAAGATCATCCGAACATGCCGAAAACAGTTACAGAAGCGTATCGTGTTATTTCGCAAGGTTTATTAGATGGTTTTAAGGCATTAGGGTTAGAAGCCTATTATGCAGTTCCAAAAACAGAAGCAGATCGTGAAAATTTAAAAAATCCACGTTCAGGCGTATGTTTTGATGCACCATCTTGGTATGAAATTGTAGTGGAAGGACGAAAAATTGCTGGTAGTGCTCAAACACGTCAAAAAGGTGTTATTTTACAGCATGGATCGATTCCATTAGAAATTGATTTAGATCAACTATATGATCTATTTTTATTCCCAAATGAACGTGTGAAGGAACGTATGAAGAGTATGTTCTCTTCTAAAGCAGTAGCAATTAATGAATTAACAGACCGTACATTTACGATAGAGCAGTTAATTAAAGCGTTTGAAGTTGGCTTTGAAAAAGGATTAGATGTAGAACTTGTTCCATATGAATTAACAGAAGAACAGTTACATGAAGTTCAAACGTTAGCGAAAGAAAAGTATGAAAGTAATGAGTGGAATTATAAAAAATAAGAGATGGCGATAGCCACCTCTTATTTTTTTATAGTAAATTAAGTACTTTTTCTACTTTGATTCCTTTATCTTGTAAAGAACGAAGGCGACTTACAACGTCCATAATTTCTTTGTCAAATGTAACGCTAATACCTTGGCTTTGTAGTTCTTCTTTTAAGCTTTCAATAGAATCATCTATGTCGATGCCAAGCTCGTAATCTTGACAAACTTCAATTGTCTTTTTCACGAGTTTAACATAATTTTCTTGTAGTTTTGAATTTGTTTCAGTCAAAGCAGGCTGCTTCGGTTTTGCAGGAGCAACCGGTGCTGTCTCTTGCTTTGTAACTGGAGTAGGGACTGCTTTTTTCACAGGCGCTGGAGTAACTAGTTCTACAGCTGCTTCTACGCTTACTGGCTTCGGTGTCGGTACCGGAGTAGGCTTAGGTGCCATAGCAGGTGTTTCCACACGCGTAACAGGCTTAGGAGCAGGTGTAATTGCTTTTGGAGCTTCTACAACTACTTCTTTTTTCGGTGCTGCTTCTACCTGTGTTTCTTCTTGCTCGGCAGCTTCTTTATTTTCTTTACTCCACATAACGCGTTCAATTTCTAGAGAAACATTGTTTTTGTTCATCGCTGTTAATGTAACTTTACCAACTTCAGCGTTTCCAGTGAAATCAACAATTTTATAAATAACACTCTTGTTCCAATCCACGTTTCCGCTCAAAAATAATTCTTCGTTACATTTCGGCGTTAAGCCCTCGATTTTAATTTCTGCGTTTACACCGTTTTCACTATATACCATAATTAGCGAAGCATTTACATCTTCGTCTGCTAACATTAGTTCACGTACCATTTTGCCGGTGCGTACTTGCGTTTTCTTCTTAACTGACATCTAATTTCTCCTCTCAAAAATTCAGTAATAATAAAAAAATCGTATAACGAAAAATAATTGCTCACGAAGATTTATGATACCGATAATAAAAGCATCACGTCAACAATTAACTTTAATTATTTTGCATTTTTCTTATTTTCTTTATGAAATTTTTCAATTTGTAAAATTAGACAGAAGAAAAAACAGCCTTTTGAAGGGCTGTTAAAAATTTGATTTTTTGTATAGTAGTTTATATAAAATAAAAAATAAGATTGCGATTAAGGCGTTTTGCCAAAAAGTTAGATGGTAAATGAAATAAGGTTGTTTTCTGAAATAAATATTTACGAATATAGCTGAACAAAATGGAGTAGCAAAAGCGAACCCGAATAGAATTCGTTTTTTCCAATTTATCTTTTTATTAAAAGAATAACGCTTTAATAAATATAAAATAAGCAGTATTCCTAGTACAATTAATGAAATAGACAAAGTAGTTCCAGGGATGCTAAAAGGTGGACTTATTATATCGGTATCTTTTTCAAACAGGAAAATGAAAAGAGAAGCAAGGGTATCCATTCCAAATTGTATAGCAAGGAGTAAACTAATAACAAAACCAATTAAAGAAGTTTTTTCTAGTTTTGTTTGGGCGGGTAAAGCAGCTATAAGTTCATCGCAGTAAGATTGTAAATCATTTCCGAAAATGTCATAAGCATTTTTATTTTCAGCTTGTGCTTCGATAAGGTGGTCTAATATTTCTAACAAAAGTTCTTCCACTTGATGTTCGGGTACATTAGATAACCGAAGATATACTAACATATCACCATAAGCAATTTCGTTTTCGGAAGTTAGAAGCTCACGTTTTTTATTATTCAATTCAATCATGTCTTGTGCATTCATCCCTATCACTCCCCCTGTAATAAGTTATTTACCGTAGTAGAAACCATTCCCCAGCTTTTTTTAAATTCTTCAAGTTGTTCTAGCCCTTTATCGGTTACGTGATAATATTTTCGCTTTGGACCGAGTGAGGAAGCTTTTAATGTTCCTTCAATCAATTTTTCTTTTTGCATACGTAACAATAATGGATATATGCTTCCTTCGCTTACAAATGTAAATCCGTGTTTATTTAATTTTGTACTCAGTTCATATCCGTACACTTCTTCTTGTGAAATGATGTATAGGATGCACCCTTCGAGCACGCCTTTTAACATTTGGCTGTGCATGATTTCACCACCTTTTATTCAGGTAACTTGCGTTGCAAGGTAGCTGGTATCCAAATTATAACATTCAGTAACTTGCAACGCAAGTTACTGGGGTGGAAAACTTTAATGTCCCCCATACTAACGAGAGGGCGAAAAGCATATGAGACCATTTATGCCAAAGCTCGTTTACTTTGAACGAAAGGCACTTGAATATCCACTTGGTTTTATAGTTGCGCCAATTTAAATGCATGAAGAATGGGAAGAAGGAACCGTAAACTATTTGAGCGACAAAGATATGACGATACCAAATTTAACGTTTGAATTGATTCAGCATCGTTTTCCAAAACCATCGGAAAATATGTATATAAAAAGGATGATGCAGCAGTATTGGAAGAAACGATAAGAGGTTATATAAATGAGTTTTTTCCTAATGCAGAAATACAATATTTTACTTAAGGGGGGTCTGCATGCAAATACAGATTCTTTTTTGTTTTATATATTTAGGCTCGTTTTCAACTTGTCACGTTATTCTTTCTGGTGTATCATTTTATTGATTGCTTCGTACGGAATAAGCAAAATGAACTTGGATGGAGGAAACCGATGCCTACCCCTAGTATGGAAGATTATATTGAACAAATTTATTTGTTGATTGATGAAAAGGGTTACGCCCGCGTATCTGATATTGCTGAAGCGCTTAGTGTACATCCATCCTCTGTAACAAAAATGGTGCAAAAATTAGACAAAGATGAATATCTAATTTATGAAAAATATAGAGGGCTTGTATTAACAACAAAAGGTAAAAAAATCGGAGAACGTCTCGTATATCGTCATGACTTGCTAGAGCAATTTATGCGTATTATCGGTGTGGATGAAAGTAAAATTTACAATGATGTAGAAGGAATTGAACATCATTTAAGTTGGGAAGCAATTGATCGCATTGGTGATTTAGTGGAATACTTTGAACAAGATGCAGTCCGAGTGGAAACACTTCGTGGTGTTCAAAGAGCAAATGAAGAGAAAAGTAATTAAGGGGAACGTATGGCGTTTCCTTTTTTATTTCAATTCGAAAAGGATGGGAGAATTATGAAAGCAATTATTTTTGATTTTGATGGATTAATTGTGGACACAGAAACGATATGGTTTCACTCTTTCAGAGATGCTGTTCGTGAATACGGCGGGGAACTACCTTTAGAGGAATTTGCGAAATGCATTGGAACAACAGATGAGGTACTTTATACATATTTAAATGATCAATTAAAAGAGAAGTTTAACAAAAGTGCATTAAAAGAAAAAGTGGCAACTTTACATAAAGAGAAAATGAGAATACCAGAAGCTCGTGACGGGGTAAAAGAATATTTAGAAGAAGCGAAAGAAATGGGATTAAAAATCGCACTAGCTTCTAGTTCTTCTAGAGAATGGGTTATTCATTTTTTAGAAGAGCTACAAATTCGAGAATATTTTGAAGTAATTAAAACGAGAGAAGATGTTGAGAAGGTAAAACCAGATCCAGCTCTTTATCGAGTTGCAATAGAAGAATTAGGAATTAAGCCGTCTGAAGCTGTTGTATTTGAAGATTCATTAAATGGATTGAGAGCAGCAGTTGCAGCGGGATTAACGTGCGTTGTGGTACCTAATGATGTGACACGGAATTTACCATTTGAAAATCATCATCTTCGAATTGAAAGTATGAGAGAGAAAAGTTTAAAAGAAGTGCTTCAAAGTATAAAAAAAGACCGTATTTCCTAAAAGGAAGCACGGTCTTTCTTTTTGCTTTTTTTGCCTTCAATGACAGTTAAATGAGACTGTTTTCTTTTTCGTTTCAAAGTGGAAGAATTCCCTTTTTTACTTTTGTCATTAGAAGTATTTGACTTAAAGAAAGAATTGCCTAGGGGTGCTACATTTTGTTTCCCATGTTTGCGGTTCGATTGTTTTGCCGCACGCTTATATGAGCTTTGTGAATTTGCAGAACCACTGGAATTTGTAAACATCTTGTATAGCAAGTAAAAGATACCAACAACAAGTAACATGTACCCGATATTTCTTAATACACCCATGGGATTTGTAATAACAGATGAAACAAGGCCGAATATTGCCAATCCGATAATAAGCACAAATATAGCGAAAGTAAACGAACGACCGTTCATAAGGGACACCTCCTAAAAACGTATATTAAAATTAGTATATTAACGATGAGGAAAGGAGTTGAACACCATTTTTAAATAATTATTGTTTGTTCTCTAAACGTAATAATTCTTCAAACGATGCAATTGCTACTTCCACTTGATCATCTGTTGGTTCTTTCGTTGTTAATAGTTGTAGCCATAATCCAGGATATCCAAGTACGCGTAATACAGGAATATCTCGTAATCGATTTGTAAATTGTAATACTTCAAAAGAAATACCAAGTACAACTGGAATTAATAAAATTCGGTTTATAACTCGTGCCCAAAGAGGATCTGTAGGGACTAGGAAATAAACGAACATTCCAATAATGACTGTAAATATAATAAAGCTACTGCCACATCTATAATGGAGACGAGTTTGCTTTTGAACGTTTTCTACAGTCAGAGGAAGGTTATTCTCGTAAGCATTGATTACCTTATGCTCTGCACCGTGATACTGAAATACCCGCTTAATAAGTGGGGTTAAAGAAATAAAGTATATATAGCTCAATAATAGCATGAGCTTAATGACACTTTCGACAATGATTTGCCCAGTATGAGACGGGAAAATCGGTCTTGTTAATTCAGCTAATAGTGCAGGAACTGCTGTGAAAATGACTTTACCGAATATAAAAGATAAAACGCCAACAGCTGCAACTCCTAATACCATCGTTAATTTTGATTGTTCTTCTTTTTTATTTGCAATTTGTTCATCATCTTCTGGGTGGACGTCAAATCGTTCTGAAGCGAAGTTTAAATGCTTTGCTCCATTCGCACTTGCATCCACAATAGCGGCAATCCCTCGTAAAAATGGAATTTTTTTTAGGGTAGATAGTACTTTATTACGAACGCGTGGTAATCGATAAAATTCAATCGATTTATCTTTACGACGAACCGCTGTAACAGTATATTCTCTACCGCCAAACATAACTCCTTCTATGACCGCTTGCCCGCCATATATTTGTTTTGACTCTTCTGCCATGTTAACACCAACCTGTATTTGTTTCTCTCTTATGTAGAAAAAGAGGCAATTGTCATACTGGGTTCTGTCGTTTTGAAATAAGACAATCACCGAGTTTCCTTTATTTTATCGGCAAATACAAGTAGATGACAAGGGAAAATGTTATGAGAGTCGGACATTTCTTATTCTTTTTATAGACAAATTTCGCAGGATTTAAACATGCTTCAAAATAGTTTCGGGCATACTATTGAGCGGAGGTGTCGATGTGAGTCAAGAACAATTAGGAACAAGGAATTTTGTGCAGATTGGTTTGTTTGGTGGAATCTTTTGGGGCGGGGTATGGTATTTCCTTCATATATTTTCATTCACGGAGGCGGGCCCGAATTATTTCCTTTTACCATTTGCGTTTGGAAGTTGGAAAGAGGGTGTATGGGGCAATGTGTTCGGAATAGTGTGTATGGGACTTCTTTCAATTTTGATTGCCTTTTTGTATAAAGCATTTTTTGCAAAGTTTGAAGGGATTATAGCGGGAATTATTTATGGGCTATTTTGGTGGGCACTACTGTTTTTGGGGATGGGTTTAATGGCTCCTGTTATTAAAAGTGCGCTCCATTTACCAAAAGAGACAATTGTGACGACAATATGTATTTTTATATTGTATGGTGTGTTTATAGCATATTCTGTTTCTTACGCAGTAAATAGCAATAAAGCAGAACAAGAAGGGTAAGAGAAGACGAACTATTCAAATAAGTAACTCCTATGTTAAAATATTGTATAGATATTTAATATTAAGGAGTTTTAAGAATATGAAAAAGTTACTCCTCGTAAACGGTCCTAACCTAAATCGCCTCGGTGTTCGTGAGGTAAATGTATATGGAAAGGGCACGCTAACGACACTTGAAGCAGATATGAAGCAAGAAGCAGAAACAATGGGAGTGGAGTTAGAATGTTTCCAATCGAATCATGAAGGTGCCATTATCGACATTATTCATGAAGCGGAAGATATATATGAAGGGATCATTTTAAATCCGGGAGCATTTACGCATTATAGCTATGCGATTCGTGATGCCATTGCGAGCATTTCGATTCCTGTTATTGAAGTACATATTTCTAACATTCATCAGCGTGAATCGTTCCGTCATGAATCTGTGACGGCAGCTGTTTGTGCAGGTCAAATTGTAGGATTTGGTTTTTATGGCTATAAGTTAGCGTTATTTGCATTAATGGAGAAATTGAGGGAGGCATAAAGTAATGGAGAAAATTGAAAGATTACGAAGTGCATTTGATGAGGCTGGTATTGACGGTATTTTGTTAACAAATGAACATAGTCGTAGATATATGGCTAACTTCACAGGAACAGCAGGCGTTGTTCTTATTTCAAAAGATCGTGCTCAATTTATTACAGATTTCCGTTACGTCGAGCAGGCAAGTAAACAAGCGGTTGGATATGAGGTTGTACAGCACGCAGGATTGATCATTGATGAAGTGGCAAAGCAAGTGAAAGAGCTTGGAATTCAAAAGCTTGGTTTTGAGCAAGATACTCTTACATATAGTTCTTATTCAGTGCATAAGGAAGCGATTGATGCTGAATTTATCCCGACTTCTGGACTTGTAGAAAAGTTACGCTTGATAAAGACTGATTCAGAGATTAAGATATTAAAGGAAGCTGCACAGATTGCAGATGCTGCCTTTGAGCATATTCTATCATTCATTCGCCCGGGAGTATCTGAAATTGAAGTGTCAAATGAACTTGAATTTTTCATGAGAAAACAAGGAGCAACATCTTCTTCGTTTGATATTATCGTTGCTTCAGGTCTTCGTTCGGCATTACCGCACGGCGTGGCATCTGAAAAAGTGATAGAAACAGGAGATTTCGTTACATTAGACTTCGGCGCTTATTACAAAGGATATTGCTCTGATATTACTCGTACGATTGCAGTCGGTGAACCATCTGATAAATTAAAAGAAATTTATAATATCGTTTTAGAAGCACAACTACGTGGTGTGAACGGTATTAAAGCTGGTTTAACAGGTCGCGAGGCTGATGCGCTAACGCGTGACTACATAACGGAAAAAGGATATGGTGAATACTTTGGACACTCTACTGGTCATGGAATAGGTCTTGAAATCCATGAAGCACCAGGTTTAGCGTTCCGTTCTCATACAGTACTTGAACCAGGTATGGCTGTAACAGTAGAACCAGGTATTTATATTCCAGGTATTGGCGGCGTACGTATTGAAGATGATATCATTGTGACAAGTGAAGGTAATGAAGTAATTACGAAATCACCAAAAGAACTTATTATTTTGTAATACACAGGAGGATTTTTTTACATGATTTCAGTAAACGATTTTCGTACAGGTTTAACAATTTCAGTGGACAATGCCCTTTGGCAAGTACTTGATTTCCAACACGTAAAGCCAGGTAAAGGTGCTGCATTCGTTCGTTCTAAACTACGTAATCTTCGCACAGGTTCTGTTCAAGAGAAAACATTCCGTGCAGGTGAGAAAGTAGAAAAAGCACACATCGAAAACCGTCGTATGCAATACTTATACGCAAGCGGTGAGGCTCACGTATTTATGGATAACGGAACTTATGAGCAAATCGAACTTGGTGAAAAACAAATCGAGCGCGAGCTTAAATTCCTAAAAGAAAACATGGAAGTAGCAATCATGACTTACCAAGGCGAAGTACTTGGTGTTGAACTTCCAAACACAGTTGAATTACAAGTTACAGAAACAGAGCCTGGTATTAAAGGTGATACTGCTTCTAACGTAACAAAACCAGCTACATTAGAAACTGGTCTTGTTGTACAAGTACCAATCTTCATTAACGAAGGCGAAATGCTTATCATCAACACTGGTGAAGGTAAATACGTTTCTCGTGCATAGTAGAAAAGCACTCGTGATAATTCACGAGTGCTTTTTTTATAGGAAATAGGGTAGATAGTAAATAGCTGTTATTATAAAACTGACTAAAACAAGTGAAAGAGTACCCATAATAGATGGAGTCAAAACAATTTGAAATGGTTTTATTTCGCCAGTCTCAACGCCAGTTAATGTTTTACTTATTGCGTGATCTGTAATGTTATTTCTATGGTTACTCATAATAATTAACCACATAATTGCAAATATTGCTAAACTACCAAGGAAAAAGGTCTCTATAAATGACCAACCGACCAATAATGAAAAAAGATAAATAAGAGCTAATTCTACTACAACGGTTAAACTAACTTTCAATGCCTTCATATTTTTCCCCCTCATTCTGTAATTTCAACCAGTTTAAAAAATTTTCACGTGACACGACATGCAGAGAGCAAGGTGACTTTACTTCTTTCTCTAGTGCAGCGTGTTCGTCTGGAAACTTGTTTTCCACATGCAATGAAATATAAGGTAGTTTTTCTTGTGCTTTTAAAGAGCGGATATTATTCGTTTTAGCACCAGCAAATACGTAGGAAAGTTGTAAGTCTAAAAAGGCGATTTTAAAGATTTCTTTTTTAGCAGCCTCGTTATAGCCTTTTCCCCAGTACGGATAGCCGAGCCAACTACCAATGTGAGATTGCTTTTTCTCATTATTAATATGTTTAAGTGTGGTGAGGCCAATTATTTCATTTTCTTCATTCACAATCATTCTCGATAAGGATTTCTTTTGACGCTCTTCGTCTATTGCGAAAAGAAGAAATGTTTTCGTGTCTTCGATGTTTTCTACCGTTATCCCCAATGCATTTTTTATATGTGGATCACTTGATAGCTCGAAAATCACATTTGTATAGCATAAATCTAGTGGTAATAAAGTGACGTGCTGCATGGTTTAAACCTCTTTTAAACTAAATATACCATAATATACCATGAAATAATATGAATATTCAGATTGTAATTCGGAATTTAGAGAAAAATTATGTTTTTACTTCTGAAATAGACAACCTCTGCATATGGTTGTACAAATATATTCTTTTTTAGAATACGAAGTTAGTAACTGTTACGGGAGAAGGTGGAAGAATGAAACAGTGGCTAGCGGCAATGGAAACATCCGTGCTTGTTATGGGGGCACTTCGATTATTTTCAGGTAGTGCGGAGATATTTGCTGCTTTGCTTATGCTTTATGTGAATGATGCGAAGAAAGCGTTGTTTATAAATGGTATGTTGGCGTTTGTTGGACCTACCGTATTAATTTTAACAATGACAATTGGGATAGCGAGTGTAGCAAGTGAAATTTCTTTCTTGAAGCTCTTTTTTCTAGCGCTTGGAATTTGCTGTATTTTTATCGCATTACTGAAATAGTAAGTCGAGTATAGTGGGGAGAAGCCGATGAAAGAGGTATTAGAAGTTTTACCAAAAACGATGAAGTACTTAATTGAAGAATGTAAGCAATACGATGCTTTAGAGGAAATTCGTGTTCGAATTGGAAGGCCGCTAGAGTGTATTGCACACGGAAAGGTGTTTTTTTATGACTATATCACTACTGCAGAGGATGCTATTTACTTATTGAATAAGTTAAGTCAATTCTCAATTTATACGATGGAAGAGGAATTAAAACGTGGGTATGTGACGCTTCGCGGGGGGCATAGAATCGGGTTAGCAGGAAAAGTTATTACAGAAAAAAGCGCAGTGAAAATGATTCGTGATGTCTCTTCCTTTAATATTCGTATTGCTCGTCAAAAAATAGGGATTGCTGAACCGCTTTTGCCATATTTGTATGAAAAAAGGTGGTTAAACACGATGGTAATTGGCCCTCCCCAAACGGGTAAAACGACACTTTTAAGAGATGTAGCACGTTGCATGAGTCAAGGGGTAAGTGCTTCGGAAATTCCTTCCTGCAAAGTGGGGATCGTTGATGAACGGTCAGAAATTGCTGGTTGTGTGAAAGGGATCCCGCAATATGATTTTGGTACCCGAGTCGATGTGTTAGACGCATGTCCAAAGGCAGAAGGAATGATGATGATGATTCGTTCTATGAGTCCTGATATTTTGATCGTAGATGAAATTGGCCGTAAAGAAGATAGTGAAGCAATTATGGAGGCAGTGCATGCAGGTGTCCAGCTTTTTATAAGCGCACACGGATTTTCCTATGAGGATGTTGTGAGACGTCCATCGCTCAAGGCAGTGCTAGAGCTTGGTATATTTGATAGGTTTGTGGAGTTGTCAAAAGCGAGGGGTCCAGGAACGGTTATGCAGGTGAAAGATAAATATGGAAAACCAGTGTTATCAAATAGAAAGGCTGAGGGCGTATGGTGAAAATATTTGGTGCAGTGTTAATCGTTGCGGTCAGCACCTTTTTCGGGTTTTCGTATGCTAAAAGATACAGTGAGAGACCGAGGCAACTTAGGTTATTAAAATCAGCACTTCAATCATTAGAGGCAGAAATTATGTATGGACACACACCTTTATCTGAGGCTGCCGAGCGATTAGTTAAACAAATGCCAAAGCCATTAAATTGGATATTTCAAAGTTTCGCTAAAAAACTAGAAAGTGGAGAACAAACAGTAAGGGAAGCTTGGATAGATAGTTTGAAAGAGAATTGGAAGTTGACGGCTTTTCAACAAACCGAGTATGAAATACTGCAGCAATTTGGTGAAACGCTCGGGCAACATGATCGTGAATCACAACAAAAACATATTCGCTTATGTATTACACATTTGGAGAGAGAAGAAGAGGAAGCGAAAGCTTTACAACTGCAATACGAAAAAATGATTAAGAGCTTAGGGGTACTAGCAGGGCTACTTATTGTAATTTTACTGCTATAGGGGGGAGAAAGGCGATGTCCATTGATGTTGGATTAATATTTCAAATCGCCGGAATCGGCATTGTTTTAGCTTTCATTCATACTGTACTAAAAGAATTGAAGCGTGAGGATATTGCAAATTGGGTTATCCTTGTCGGTTTTGTCGTCATTTTATTTCATGTTGCATTTTTAATTAATACGCTATTCGACAAGATTAAAAGTGTCTTTCTCTTCCAGTAAAGGAGGCGGTTCGAATCGAAATTATACAAATTGTCGGATTAGGCCTCGTTGCTACGTTTTTAGCTGCTGTTTTGAACCAGCATAAATCTAGTATTACATCTTTATTTATTGTGTTCGTAGGTAGCGTGATGTTTCTTATTTTAATCGATCAAATTCATTCTATTTTACAAATGATTGAGAGAGTAGCGAGTGAAGCGAAAGTTAGCAACGTCTACGTGGAAACGTTACTAAAAATTATTGGAATTGCTTATATTGCCGAGTTTGGAGCTCAAATTACAAAAGATGCTGGTCAAGGTGCCATCGCTTCGAAAATTGAACTTGCTGGGAAAATCTTAATTCTCGTTATGGCAATTCCTATTTTGACGGTTGTAATTGAAACTATTCTCGGATTTTTACCGACGGGATAAGGGGGAGTGAATGTTGAGGAGGTTTGGAGCTAAGCTGCTATTTGCTTGCTTCCTTTTCTTTTCTTTACCGGTTGTTGTACAAGCTTCTCCTGTAGAAACAAACGTCGTTGATCAACAATTGGATAAGCTCGGAATTGAAGATGTGAAGCAATTTTGGGACGGGCTTGTTACAAAATATGGTGGCTATTTGCCAGAGAGTCAAAAAGGGAGTTTTATGGAGTTTGTAAAGGGAGAAAAAGAATTCTCTCTAAAAGAGTGGATGATAGGGTTATTAAAATATTTATTTCATGAGCTTGCAGCTAATGGAAAACTGCTTGGCACACTCATTATGCTCACAATCTTTAGTGCATTGTTGCAATCACTGCAATCCGCTTTTTCAAAAAGTAGTGTAAGTAAAATTGCTGATGCTGTTGTATATATGGTACTTATTATTTTTGCTTTAAATAGTTTTTATGTCGTTATGACATATGCAAGAGAAACGATACAAACAATGGTAGATTTCATATTAGCGCTATTGCCAATTTTATTGGCGCTTATAGCGACTGGTGGCGGGGTTGTATCTGTATCTTTCTTTCATCCGATTATCATTTTCTTAATGAATACAAGCGGGCTTCTTATGAATTATATCGTTCTACCGCTTTTATTACTGGCAACGATATTAAGTATTGTAAGTACAATGAGTGATCAATATAAAGTTACAAAATTGTCCAAGCTTCTGCAAAACGTTAGCGTTGGGATTATCGGTATCTTCTTAACGATTTTTTTAGGGGTATTATCTGTACAAGGAACAGCGACAGCCGTTGCTGATGGCATAGCTGTGAAAACTGCTAAATTTGTAACAGGAAACTTCATTCCAGTAGTTGGAAGGATGTTTACGGAAGCGGCAGATACTGTTATTAGCGCATCAGGATTATTGAAAAACACAGTCGGAATTATTGGGCTCGTCATTTTATGCTTAATTGTTGCTTTTCCTGCGATTCAAATTTTCTGTATTGCATTTATTTATAAATTCGCAGCAGCAGTATTACAACCGGTTGGCGGCGGAGCAATTATTCAATGTTTAGACATTATTGGAAGAAGCATCATTTACGTATTTGCTTGCTTAGCTATCGTATCATTTATGTTCTTTTTAAGTATTACAATTATTATTGCTGCGGGGAATATTACACTTATGATGCGGTAGGAGGTGAAGAGTATGCAATTTGTTACAGAGTGGATCAGAAATATTATCGTTTTTTTGCTCTTAGCGACAATGCTTCATCTTATTCTTCCAAATTCGAATTTGCAAAAATACGTTAAATTTGTTGTAAGTCTTTTGTTAGTCGTATTAATTTTAACACCCCTTTTTAAACTATTGCAGACAGATGTAAATGAAGTAATTGCAAATTTTAATGAAGAAAAGTACGTAGCAGAAGGATCTGTAAAAAATTCAATAGATTCGAAGAAAAAAGAAATACAAGCTCTAACACGTGCATATAGTTTAGAAGAGATGGCTACCAAAATGAAAAAAGAAGTAGGAAAAGAGTTTGAGAAAAAGTATGGTATGGCTGTCTCTGAAATACAAATAGTCGCAGCAGAAAATATAGAAGAAGTAAAGTCAGCGAAAGATATTCAATCTGTTGTTGTGACGTTGAAAGAAAAAGAACGTAGTAAAAATGATGCAATCGAAACAGTAAAGCCAATTGAAATTAACACGAAAGAGCCTCCAAAAAAAGTGGAAGAAACGAATGGAGAAATGAAAGATTTCTTTTCAAGCAGGTGGCAACTAGAGGGTAAACAAATCCAAGTTCAAATGGAAGGGAGGACAGGTAGAGTAAATGGACAATAAAGATAAAAATTCGAAGTTCTCATTTTTTCGAAACTTATTGAATGGGGATCAAAAAGAAAGCAACGAGAAGGGTAAAAAGGTAACACCTAAGTTTTTACTTGTCCTACTCATACTTGGAATTTTGCTTATGTTTTCTAGTAGTCTCTTTTCAAGTAAAAAAGAAGAAGTACCTGTATTTAAAGAACAAAAAACTCAAAACCAAGAAAAAGACGTACCAACTTTCGGACAAAAAAGTAATGATAGTATGTCAAATGTAGAAAAATATGAAAAAGCGTATGAACAAGAATTAAAAACTGCTTTAGAAGAAATAGCAGGAGTAAAAGACGTAACGATTAAAGTGAATTTAGATTCATCTGAAGAAAAAATTTTAGAAAAAAATACAGTGAAACGCTCACAAACAACAGGTGAAACAGATAAAACAGGCGGTAAGAGAGAAGTAGAGGACGAGTCTCTTGATGAAAAGACTGTCATTATACGTGAAGGGGATAAAGAAACTCCTGTTGTTTTACGAACAGAGAAGCCGAAAGTACGTGGTGTTCTTGTCGTAGCAAAGGGAGTGGATAATATACAAGTTAAAGCAATGGTAAAAGAAGCTGTGATAAGGCTGCTAGATGTACCGGCCCATCGCGTTTCAGTTTCACCGAAAAATTGATAGGGAGGAAATAAAGTGTTAAAAAAACAAACAGTTTGGTTATTAACGATGTTAAGTTTAGTTGTTGTACTATCTGTGTATTACGTGACAACTCCTGACAAAATGAATACAGCATCGCCAGCAACAGGTGAAAAGATTGGACAAGAAAAACAAGGTACTGATAAAGCAGTAACAAACGAAGCGCCTAAAGAAACTCCGAAAAAAGAAAATACAAGCAAAGAAACAATAAATAAAGAAACAGACAAAAAAGAAAATGCAAAAAAAGAAACAAGTAAAAAAGAGGGCAATGTATCAGTTCAATCAAGTGATGAGAATTTCACAGCTTTACGTATGCAAATGGAAGATCAGCGTAGTGAACAAAAAGCAAAATTACAAGAAGTGATGAGTTCAACAAAAGCTTCAGCAACAGAAAAGAATAAAGCGAAAGAAAATTTTGATGCCATTACGACAATGGAAACGAAGCAAGAATTACTTGAGACAGTAATTAAATCTCAAGGAGGATATCCAGATGCTCTTGTAAGAGCTGATGGTACTGATATTAGAGTAACGGTTAAAGCGGCAAAACATTCACAGAAAGAAGCAAATAAAATTATTCAACTTGTAAGAAGTGAAGGCGGATCAAAAGATGTAGGTGTGAAATTTGATCCACCAGCGAAATAAGTGAAACCTTAATCCGTAGGGATTTCCCTACGGATTATTATCTTTTACTAAGCAAAGGGTATGCAAATAGTAAAATAGAGTATGTAAGTAAACGTGTGTATAGAAAAAAGCTATCATTTTCGATAGCTTTTTTCTATTTCGTCTTTGTAATTATTTTTACTATGTTCAACTCGGAATGGAGAAACACGTTGTGAGTAAAAGATTAATGGTTCATGGTACTGATGATTACTTTTTCCGGATTTGACGTGGATGCAAAGAACGCATGCCCAAACGATTACGGCAGGTAAAAAGAGAATGAGCCATATCATATTTCCACACCTCGACACAATATATTTTCTACACTTTGAACATACTATTCTTATATGAAGGAATGATGAATGGCGTGTAAACAAAAAAATAATATTTGGTAAAAATATGTTGTTGACTATAGATGTGGTGAAGAGTGGAGAGGGGATGGCATGTTTGCTGTGTAACGTTTTGAAAAAGTAGTGAATGTTTTTTAAGAAGTGGTCTTGCCAATTTCGTGTGAAACTTGGTATTATTACTAGGTATTAAATTTTTATTGGAATAATATTTTTACAGGAGTTTCGATTTATTATAAAGAAATATAAATTGGAATGTTTAAAAAATTTATCGTAAGATGGAAATAGTAAATATTTCTATTAGTTAATGAAATATATTTTCTAATAGAATACATCGTATTTTTACAGTCAATCTAGTTTTCGTGACGAGAATCTGTAAAAACGGGACAAACAAGAGTATGGGAGTGGATTTTACATGTTTAAAATTCAAGAAGTTCGCGAATTAATTAAATTAATTGATAGCTCTAATATTGATGAATTTGAATACAAAAAAGACGGTACAACAATCAAAATGAAAAAGCGTGGTAATGAAGTTGTTGCTGTGCAAGCACCTGCAGCAAAACAAGCTATGCAACCAGTAGCGCCTGTTGAAGTTGAAACGAAAGTAGCAGCAGCACAAGCAGAAGCGCCAAAACAAGAAGAGAAGAAGGCTGTTCAAAATGAAAACCTACATAAAATCACATCACCGATGGTAGGTACATTCTATTCTTCTTCTTCGCCTGATACACCTCCATATGTAAGTGTTGGGGATAGAGTATCGAAAGATTCTATCGTATGTATTGTCGAGGCTATGAAGTTATTTAACGAAATTGATGCTGATGTAGAGGGCGAAATTGTTGAAATTCTTGTTAATAACGGACAGCTTGTTGAGTATGGACAACCGCTATTTCTTGTAAAAGCGTAATAAGGGAGTCTTTGTGATGATAAAAAAAGTATTAATAGCCAATCGTGGGGAAATTGCTGTACGAATTATTCGTGCTTGTAAAGAAATGGATATTGAAACAGTTGCAATTTATTCAGAAGCAGATAAAGAGTCACTTCACGTACAGATTGCAGACGAGGCGTATTGTGTAGGACCAACGATTTCGAAAGAAAGCTATTTAAATTTGACAAACATTATTAGCGTTGCGAAGTTAACAGGCTGCGATGCTATTCATCCGGGATACGGATTTTTAGCAGAGAATGCAGATTTCGCAGAGTTATGCCGTGAATGTAACTTGATTTTTATCGGTCCAAGTCCAGAAGCTATTTCAAAGATGGGCACAAAAGACGTTGCTCGTGATACAATGAAAGAAGCAGGGGTTCCGATTGTACCAGGTTCACAAGGGATTATTAAAAATACCGAAGAAGCGATCGAGCTTGCTGATCAAATTGGATATCCAGTTATTATTAAAGCGACTGCAGGTGGCGGTGGAAAAGGTATTCGTGTTGCACGCCATGAAGAAGAGCTTGTAAAAGGAATTCAAATTACACAGCAAGAAGCTAGTACCGCTTTTGGGAACCCTGGTGTATACTTAGAAAAGTACGTTGAAGATTTCCGCCATGTTGAGATTCAAATAATGGCAGATACACACGGAAATGCCATTCATTTAGGAGAGCGTGATTGTACAATTCAGCGCCGTTTGCAAAAACTATTAGAAGAAAGTCCATCACCTGCACTTGATGAAGATATTCGCAAGCAGATGGGTGAAGCGGCAGTTAAAGCGGCGGTAGCGGTTGATTATACAGGTGCTGGTACGGTTGAGTTTATTTATGAATATAAAACGAAAACCTTTTATTTCATGGAGATGAATACGAGAATTCAGGTTGAGCATCCGGTTACTGAAATGGTAACGGGAATGGACTTAATTAAAGAGCAAATTCTTGTTGCTTCAGGAGAAAAGTTATCGTTACAGCAAGAAGAAGTACAATTTAATGGTTGGGCAATTGAATGTCGAATTAATGCGGAAAACCCTGCCAAAAAATTTATGCCATCCCCAGGTAAAGTAGAAATGTACTTACCACCAGGAGGATTTGGTATTCGCGTCGATTCAGCTGTATATCCGGGATATTCAATCCCACCTTTCTATGATTCGATGGTTGCTAAATTAATTGTTCACGGAAAAACACGTGAAGAGGCAATTGCAAAAATGAAGCGCGCACTTAGTGAATTTGTCATTGAAGGCGTACATACAACAATCCCGTTCCATTTGCAATTGCTAGATCATCCTGATTTTGTAAAAGGTGAGTTTAATACGAAATTTTTGGAAGAGCATGAACTTGTGACGCAGTGATACATTAAAGGAGGTTTTTTTCATGGCTGAACATATGTTAGATATGGGTCAAGATACAACTCTTGGTAAAGTAGAAATTGCACCAGAAGTAATTGAAGTAATTGCAGGTATTGCAGCTGCTGAAGTAGAAGGTGTAGCGGCAATGCGCGGTAATTTTGCTACAGATGTTGTTGAGAAGTTAGGTAAGAAAAATCATGGTAAAGGTGTAAAGGTTGAATTAGCAAACGAAGATATTATCGTTGACCTTTATGTTGTAATGTATTTTGGTGTAGCAATTCCAGTTGTTGCACAAAAGATTCAAGACAATATTCGCCAAGCACTCTTTACAATGACAGGACTTGAGCCAAAAGAAGTGAATGTTCACATCGTTGGCGTAACATTCGAAACACAAAAAACAGAAATCGAACCAGTGTAAGAATGAAAAGGTGCCTAGTAACATAGGCATCTTTTTTATCGTTTCATTTCTTCACAAATTACAACCCTCTAATTATTATACTATTTCAAAAAATAAGAAATAAACAAGAAAATGTGTCGTTTTTCCAAAAAACGTACATTGTGATAAGATATGGAACTTGAAGTTAATCTTTTTATTATTTTTCAGCCTTGTAACCCGTGTGTGAAACGATAAATTGTGTTATTATCATTGTATTATAAGGTTGGAAAATCAATGAAAACTGTAAGAGTAAGTGAATTGACGGCTTATAAATTATAATAATATAACAAAGTATAAGGAAAGACTTGAAGCATAAAGGAGAGTTACAATGAAACGTAGGACGGCTAGAGAAAGAGCAATGCAAGCATTATACCAAATGGATATTACAGGTGAATTAGAACCGAAAGTAGCAGTGGAAAACACGCTGGATGAAGGCGAAGAAACAAATGAGTTTCTAGAGTCACTTGTAGTAGGTTTTGTAGAAAATAAAGAAGCAATCGATGAAGCGATTCGTCAAAACTTAAAAAAGTGGAAGCTTGAGCGTATTAGTATTGTTGATCGCAGTATTTTACGTGTAGCTGTGTATGAAATGAAGTACATGGAAGAAATTCCACACAACGTAACAATTAACGAAGCAATTGAAATTGCAAAAACATTTGGGGATGAGGAATCTCGTCGTTTTATTAACGGCGTTTTATCTAATATAAAAGATACACTGTAAATTCTTTAAGGGGGAATCTTAAAATGGTAGCAGTAATCATCAAAGGAAATGAAGTTGCGGAGAAAAAACGAGCACAATTAACAGAAGAAGTTGTGAAGTTGAAAGAGCAAGGTATTGTACCAGGATTAGCAGTTATTTTAGTTGGAGAAGATCCAGCATCTCGTTCTTATGTGAAAGGAAAAGAAAAAGGCTGTGAACAAGTAGGGATTTACTCAGAGCTAATTGAACTTCCTGAAACAATTACTGAGGAACGTTTGCTTGCTGAAATCGATCGCTTAAATGGCGATGACCGTATTAATGGCATATTAGTGCAATTACCTTTACCAAAACATATTGAAGAAAAAGCTATCATTGAAAGAATTTCACCAGAAAAGGATGTAGACGGATTTCACCCAATCAGCGTGGGACGTATGATGACGGGACAAGATACATTCCTTCCATGTACACCGCATGGTATTGTAGAATTAGTAAAAGAAACAAATCTTGATATTTCTGGAAAACATGTAGTAGTAATTGGAAGAAGTAATATTGTCGGTAAACCAGTGGGACAATTGTTTTTAAATGAAAATGCCACTGTAACATATTGTCATTCTAAGACGCAAAATATGAAAGAGTTATCGAAGTTAGCTGATATTTTAATCGTAGCTGTTGGACGACCTAAAATGATAACAGCGGATTATATTAAAGAAGGAGCGGTTGTAATTGACGTTGGTGTTAACCGTTTAGAAACAGGAAAACTTTGTGGTGATGTTGACTTTGACAACGTGTTAGATGTTGCGGGTTACATTACACCTGTGCCAAAGGGTGTTGGTCCAATGACAATCACAATGCTTCTTCATAATACTGTTGAATCTGCCAAACGTGCAGGTGTCGTTTGTAAATAATTTGAGTCGGCTATGAGGAGAGAGAAATGGAGAAGCAATATTTAACCGTTACAGCGTTAACACGCTATATAAAAACAAAAATAGAATATGATCCGCATTTGCAGTCTGTTTGGTTAAAAGGTGAAATTTCCAACTTTAAAAATCATAGCCGTGGCCACATGTATTTTACATTGAAAGATGAAAATGCAAGAATCGCAGCGGTTATGTTTGCGGGCCATAATCGTAATATTAAATTCAAACCTGAAAATGGGATGAAGGTACTCGTGAAAGGGAAAATCTCTGTTTACGAGGCGAGTGGTTCTTATCAAATTTATATTCAAGACATGCAGCCTGACGGAGTCGGGAATTTACATTTAGCGTACGAACAGTTAAAAGTTCGTTTAGAAGAAGAAGGGCTTTTTTCTCAAGTTTATAAAAAAGCGATTCCTCCTTACGCTAAAACAATAGGTGTGATTACGTCGCCAACAGGAGCAGCGATTCGTGATATTATAACAACGATTAAACGTCGTTATCCAATTGGGAATGTTATTGTATTTCCGGTACTTGTACAAGGGGAGTCAGCGGCTCCCTCGATTGTACAAGCGATTCGTACAGCGAATGAAATGGGAGAGATAGATGTACTAATCGTTGGTCGTGGTGGAGGTTCTATTGAGGAATTATGGGCTTTCAATGAGGAAATGGTTGCAAGAGCAATCTTTAAGAGTGAAATTCCTATTATTTCGGCAGTAGGCCATGAAACGGATTTTACAATCGCAGATTTTGTTGCAGATTTACGCGCGCCAACACCGACTGCAGCAGCTGAGCTGGCAGCACCTAACATTATAGAGTTACAAGAAAAGGTATTACAAAGAACTCTGAGATTGCAAAGAGCAATGAGAGAGTTAGTACATAAAAAAGAAGAAAAACTACAAGTGTTGCAAAAATCGTATGCGTTCCGTTATCCAAGACAAGTATATGAGCAAAAGGAAGAGCAATTAGATAGAGCGCTAGAACAGCTTGTTTTAGCGAAAGAGCGCTATATTGATAAAAAGGTGAATCAGTTAAAGCAACTTTCATTTTATTTAGAGAAGCACCACCCATCTCAAAAAATTATGCAAACGAAGGTAGCTGTTGAAACGTTGCAAAAGCAATTACAACGTGAAATGCAAACGTTACTTCAAACGAAAGAATTTGCCTTTGTAAGAGCTGCTCAAAAACTTGAAGCGTTAAGTCCGCTTAAAGTAATGATGAGAGGGTACGGGCTTGTATATGATGAAGAGAAGCAAGTGTTAAAAAGTGTGAAAGATGTAAGCCTTGGAGATGCTGTTTCAGTTCAATTACAAGATGGAATACTAGATTGTAGCGTATCAGGCATAGAGGAGCGTGAATTGAATAATGGAAAATAAATTAAGCTTTGAAGAGGCAATTTCGCAACTTGAGCATCTTGTTTCTAAGCTAGAACAAGGTGACGTACCTTTAGAAGAAGCGATTTCTTATTTTAAAGAAGGTATGGAATTATCTAAGCTTTGTGATGAGAAGCTGAAGAATGTACAAGAACAAATGGCAGTTATTCTTGGGGAAGATGGAGAGCTTGAACCGTTTACTGCTTTAGGAGATGAAGCATAGTGACGATTGCTTTTGATACTTTTTTGAAAGAAAGTAAAACTTTCGTAGAAGAAAAACTTGTAAGCTATGCAAATGAATTACAATGTCCAAATGTACTTCGTGAAGCGATGGCATATTCTTTGGAAGCGGGTGGAAAACGTCTCCGCCCGTTACTTTTGTTTGCAACATTACAAGCGTTTGGGAAAGAAAGAAATCTTGGAGTAGGTGCAGCTTGTGCTCTTGAAATGATTCATACATATTCATTAGTTCATGATGATTTACCTTGTATGGATGATGATGATTTAAGAAGAGGAAAGCCCACAAATCACAAAGTATTTGGTGAAGCGATGGCAGTTTTAGCAGGAGATGGCTTATTGACGTATGCTTTTCAAGTTATTATGGCATATGAGCAAAAAGAAATTTCTGCCGAAAAAAAAGTAAGACTTGTACTTGAACTTGCAAAAGCAGCAGGACCAGAAGGAATGGTTGGCGGACAAGTGGCAGATATGGAAGCTGAAGGGAAACGCCTTACGATTGATGAATTGGAGTACATCCATAAACATAAGACCGGAAAACTGCTTGAATTTGCTGTACTTGCGGGTGCGATACTTTCTGATGCGACAGAAGAGCAAGAAGAAAAGTTGCTTACGTTTGCCAAATATATCGGTCTAGCTTTCCAAATTCGAGATGATATTTTAGATGTCGAAGGAACTGAAGAAGAGATTGGAAAACCGATTGGTAGCGATCTTTCTAATGAAAAGAGCACATATACAACGTTGTTTACTGTAGATAGAGCAAAGGATATTTTAGAAGAAACAATTGCAGAAGCAAAAGGTGCGATTAGTTCCTTGCAATTACAAGATGAATATTTACTATCTATTTGTGATTTGATTGCAAAACGTAATAACTAATATAACAGCGTTTTCATTTGTTGAGTCATTCATCATTTTATGATATAAATGTAGGAAAAGGTTTTTCTTTTCTTGTTATTGGCAAAAATATATGTAGATTACATTGCCGTTATCACTTCGTGTTAGCGGCTATTTTTTTCATCGCCTAAAGAAATATGGTTTATAATAGGATTAGGGCGCAATAGACTGGTTAATAGCGGGACAAGACGAAAAATAGAAAAGAGAATTTCTTGTTTTGTGTAAATGTTTTTTATAATATTTGACATGTTGACAGATTATGAAATGAAAGTGAGTGATCCATGTGGATCTAACGCAAATTCAAAACCCTAGTTTTTTGAAAGATATGTCTATCAGTGAACTAGAGGGATTGAGTGAGGATATTCGTAAGTTTTTAATTGAAGAGCTCTCTCAAACAGGTGGACATATTGCACCTAATTTAGGTGTAGTAGAACTCACAATTGCTCTGCACAAATTATTTGATAGCCCGCAAGATAAATTTTTATGGGATGTAGGACATCAATCCTATGTACATAAAATTTTAACTGGACGTGCGAAAGAGTTTGGTACATTAAGGCAATATCAAGGTCTATGTGGTTTCCCGAAACGTTGCGAGAGTGAGCACGATGTATGGGAAACTGGTCATAGCTCGACTTCGTTATCGGCTGCAATGGGAATGGCTCTGGCACGTGATTTAAAGAAAACGAAAGAATATGTTATACCAATTATTGGAGATGGTGCTTTAACAGGCGGAATGGCTTTAGAGGCATTGAACCATATTGGACATGAAAAAACAGACATGATTGTTATTTTGAATGATAATGAAATGTCAATTGCACCAAACGTTGGTGCGCTTCATAATGTGCTCGGTCGTTTACGTACCGCAGGAAAATATCACTGGGTAAAAGATGAATTAGAGTATATATTAAAGAAAATCCCAGCAGTTGGCGGGAAAGTGGCTGCGACAGCAGAGAAAATAAAAGATAGTCTTAAATATTTACTAGTATCTGGTGTCTTTTTCGAAGAGTTAGGCTTTACATATTTAGGTCCAGTCGATGGGCATGATTATGAAAAGTTATTCGAAACGTTGCAATATGCAAAGAAAACAAAAGGCCCAGTGCTTGTTCACGTTATTACGAAAAAAGGAAAAGGTTATAAACCGGCTGAGAGTGACGTTATTGGAACTTGGCATGGAACAGGACCTTATAAAATTGAATCAGGTGACTTCGTTAAGCCGAAAGAAGTTGCACCAGCATGGAGTGCTGTCGTTAGTGAAACAGTACTTAAGCTAGCGAGAGCGGATGAGCGTATCGTAGCAATTACACCTGCAATGCCTGTTGGATCAAAACTTGAGAAATTCCAAAAAGAATTCCCAGATCGTATGATTGATGTAGGTATTGCAGAACAGCATGCTACAACAATGGCAGCAGGTATGGCAACGCAAGGAATGAAGCCATTCTTAGCGATTTATTCAACATTTTTACAAAGAGCATATGACCAAGTTGTTCATGATATATGCCGCCAAAATTTAAATGTTTTCATCGGAATAGATCGCTCGGGATTAGTAGGAGCAGATGGTGAAACGCATCAAGGCGTATTTGATATCTCATTCTTACGTCACTTGCCGAATATGGTGCTTATGATGCCGAAAGATGAAAATGAAGGGCAACATTTAGTTTATACGGCGATGCAATATGAAGATGGACCAATCGCATTGCGTTATGCTCGCGGTAATGGACTTGGCGTTCATATGGATAAAGAATTAAAGGCGATTCCAATCGGTACGTGGGAGACGTTAAAAGAGGGGACACAAGCAGCTATTTTAACGTTTGGTACGACAATACCAATGGCAATGGAAGCAGCTGAGCGTCTTGAAAAAGCTGGGGTTTCAGTGAAAGTAGTGAATGCTCGCTTTATTAAACCAATGGATGAAGCATATTTACATGATCTTCTAGGAAAGAATATACCGATTTTAACGATTGAAGAAGCTTGTTTAATCGGTGGTTTTGGAACAGGAGTAGTTGAATTTGCATCTGAAAATGGTTACCATAGTGCATTAGTTGAACGAATGGGTATTCCAGACCGCTTCATAGAGCACGGAAGTGTAACAAAATTATTAGAAGAAATTGGTTTAACGACAGATGCTGTTGTAGACCGTATTCATACAATGATTCCATCAAAACAAAAAAGGGCGTAACAAATGAGCGTAAAAAAAGAAAGAGTAGATGTACTATTAGTAGAGCGAGGACTTATAGAAACGCGTGAGAAAGCAAAGCGCGCCATTATGGCCGGACTCGTATATGCAAATGAGATGAGACTTGATAAGCCAGGAGAGAAAATCTCGCAAGACACTGAGATTACGGTGAAGGGACAAGTTATGCCGTATGTAAGTCGTGGTGGTTATAAACTTGAAAAGGCATTAGAGACATTTCATCTTGATTTACAAGATAAAGTTATGATAGATATTGGTTCATCAACTGGTGGCTTTACAGATTGCGCGCTTCAAAATGGAGCGAAATTATCTTATGCATTAGATGTAGGATACAATCAACTAGCGTGGAAATTACGTCAAGATGAGCGTGTTGTTGTAATGGAACGAACAAACTTCCGTTACGTGACACCAGCAGACTTAGAACGTGGTTTACCTCAATTTGCAAGTATTGATGTTTCATTTATATCATTAAAGCTTATACTGCCAGTTTTAAAAACAATGCTTATGCCTAACGGAGATGTAGCAGCGTTAATTAAACCGCAGTTTGAAGCTGGAAGAGAGCAAGTTGGGAAAAAAGGTATCGTTCGTGATAGAAAAGTACATGAAGCTGTTGTAGAAATGATTGTCGAGTTTGCTTTAAAAGAAGGCTATGATGTGGAAGGTTTAACATTCTCACCAATTACGGGTGGGGATGGTAATATTGAATTTTTAATTCATCTGAAATGGCATGGTGAACGTGAGAATGGCGAAAATCATTCTCCGATTTCTATAGAGCAAGTTGTTACAGAAGCGCATGACGTTCTAAAACAAAAAGGGAAAGGGGAATAACATATGTTGTTCCTCTTTTTGCTGTAATTGTATAATGATTGTAAAAACAATTGTGTACAAGAAACGAATTATAAGTTAACATAAATAAGTGAAGTATACCAATGTTTAAACTATGGTAAGAGATAGTGTGAGGTGCAAATGTATGAATAAAGGTCAGCGCCATATTAAAATCAGGGAAATTATTGCAAACAAAGAAATTGAAACACAAGATGAATTAGTTGATATTTTACGTAATGAGGGATTTAATGTAACGCAAGCAACAGTATCGCGCGATATTAAAGAACTGCACTTAGTGAAGGTGCCATTACATGATGGGCGCTATAAATATAGCTTGCCAGCAGATCAACGATTTAACCCGTTACAAAAATTAAAACGAAATCTAGTGGATTCATTTGTAAAATTAGACACGGCAGGACATATGCTTGTGCTAAAAACATTGCCTGGTAACGCTCATTCACTTGGAGCACTTATTGATCATTTAGAGTGGGATGAGATCATCGGAACCATCTGTGGTGATGATACTTGCTTAATTATTTGCCGTACACCTGACGATACAGGTGTTGTCTCTGATCGTTTCTTAAATATGTTGTAACAAAAAATCTTGTTTGCTTTCCATCGTAAAGTGGAAAGTGAACAAGATATTTTTATTGGTTAAAAATATGAATTTTCAATTGTAATATAATATTTTGTTTGCATAAAGTTAAAAAATAGATGGATTGACCCGTAAAACAAATGTTTGGTACAATGAAGCGGGTTAGAAGAGTATATACATACAAATATATAGCATGATTATTTGAATGAAGAACTGAGAAAATCCTTTAGTAAGGGATTATTTTATAACGAGGTGAATGGGGCATTGTTATCGGAATTATCGATTAGAAACTTTGCTATTATTGAAGCATTAAATATTTCTTTTCAAAAAGGTTTAACGGTTTTAAGCGGTGAAACAGGGGCCGGAAAATCGATTATTATTGATGCAATTAGTTTACTTGTAGGTGGCCGTGGGTCAGCAGAATTTGTTCGATATGGAACAGAAAAGGCTGAGATTGAAGGGCTATTTTATGTTGAAGATGAGAAGCATCCATGTATTGAAAAGGCAGAAGAGTTAGATATAGAAATAGAAGATGGTATGATTATTTTAAAGCGTGATATTGCTGCGAACGGGAAGAGTGTATGTCGTGTAAATGGGAAGCTTGTTACACTTAGCATATTAAAAGAAATTGGGAAAACACTTGTTGATATTCATGGACAGCACGAAACGCAAGATTTAATGAATGAAGAACGACATCTGTTTATGCTTGATCACTTTGATGGGGATCGAATCGTTAAACAATTAGACATATATCAAAACGTATACGCTGACTATGAAAAATTAAAAAAACAATTGAAATCGTTAAGTGAAAATGAGCAACAAATGGCACATCGCTTAGATTTAATTCAATTTCAGCACGAGGAAATTCGCAAGGCGGATTTAAAGATGGATGAAGAAAATGAATTAACTGAGGAACGATTGCAAATTTCTAATTTTGAAAAGATTTATAAAGCGTTAGGTGATGCATATCGTTCTTTAAGTGCCGACGGACAAGGATTAGATAATGTAAGAAGTGCAATGGGGCAAATGGAAAGTATTACACATTTAGATGAAGTGTATCAAGAGAATCATGATTCAATTGCAAATAGCTATTACTTATTAGAAGAGGTTGCCTATCAACTGAGGGAAAAGCTCGATATGATGGAATATGATCCAAATCGTTTAGATGAAATTGAAACACGTTTGAATGAAATTCGTATGCTAAAGAGAAAATATGGAAATAATGTAGAAGAGATTTTAGCGTATGCTGATAAAATTGAACAGGAAATTTTTACGATTGAAAATAAAGACGTTCATATTGAAACGACGAAGAAACAGTTGAAGGAATTAGAAAGTGTTATTATGAAAGAAGCAACGTTGTTAAGTAATATGCGTCATGAGCTTGCAGAACACCTTACAAATGCAATTCATCAGGAATTAAAAGAATTATATATGGAAAAAACGAAATTTGAAGTGAGAATTATGAAGAGAGAAGGAAATGCAGAAGAGCCCCTTGTGGAAGGTGCGCCGGTAAGACTTACGGCGGATGGTTACGATCATGTGGAATTTTATATTTCAACGAACCCAGGAGAGCCGCTAAAACCACTTTCAAAGGTTGCTTCTGGCGGAGAGTTATCTCGTATCATTTTAGCTTTAAAAAGCATTTTTTCTAAGCATCAAGGGGTTGCATCTGTTATTTTTGATGAAGTGGATACGGGTGTAAGTGGCCGGGTCGCACAGGCTATTGCGGAAAAAATTTATCGAGTATCAGTAAACTCGCAAGTACTTTGTATTACGCACTTACCTCAAGTAGCTTCAATGGCGGATTCACATTTATTTATTCGAAAACAAGTAGCGAATGATCGGACAATTACATCAGTTACTGTTTTAACTATGGAGGATAAAGTAACAGAAATAGCTCGAATGATTTCTGGTGTGGAAATCACAGATTTAACGACAGAGCATGCGAAAGAATTACTTACGCAAGCGCATCATTTTAAACAGACAGCAGAGGCTATCCAGTAATGGATAGCTTTTTTTCTCAAATGACGATTTCTTAATTCTTCCGGTTATAAATAAAGCACTGCAAGGAGAGATTAAAAAGTGAAGCCAAGAGGCTGAATGTGGGGTAGGAGCGAGGAGAGTGAACAAGTTGAAATTAGAAAAATTTCGAAAAATAATAGGTCTTTGTCTCCTTGTTTCTTTAGTTTTTATTGGATGTTTTAAACCGCTTCGAACGTTTATTTCATCACCGAAACAACTTGTTGTTTTTGAAGGGCAACAATCAGAAATATCATCATTACCAGTTTTCAAAGCTTCATCCACAAATCGTCATGTATTTACAGTGAGTTCGAATGAACAAAAACAAGGACTTATGGTAAATTCTCATCAAAATGGTGAAGCTGATATGGTATTTCAGCTTGCTGGTTTTCCAGTGAAAAAAGTAAATGTGAAAGTGTTAAAAAATTTTAAAGTGATTCCAGGTGGACAATCAATTGGTGTGAAATTAAATACAAAAGGTGTACTTGTTGTAGGCCATCATTTAATTCAAACTGAAAAAGGTAAAATATCTCCTGGTGAAACAGCAGGTGTACAAATTGGAGATATGATTACTGAAATTAATGGTAAAACAATTGAAAGAATGAGTGATGTAGCACCGTTTATTCATAATAGTGGAGAAACAGGTGAACCGCTTAATCTTGTATTGTTAAGAGATGGAAAATATATTCGTACGAAGCTAACTCCACAAAAAGACAACGGTGAATCGTCTTATCGAATTGGCTTGTATATCCGTGATTCGGCAGCTGGAATTGGAACGATGACATTTGTTCATCCAGATTCTATGAAATATGGGGCACTTGGTCATGTTATTTCTGATAATGATACGAAAAAGCCGATTCAAGTCGAAGATGGACAAATTATGCGCTCGACAGTTACATCAATTGAAAGAGGTAGTCATGGGAATCCAGGGGAGAAATTAGCAAGATTCTCACCAGACCGTGAAGTGATTGGCAATATTACAATTAATAGTCCATATGGTATTTTTGGAAAATTAAATACGAATATGAAAAACGGTATAATGGATAAAGCAATGCCTATCGCATTATCTCATCAAGTAAAAGAAGGACCGGCAAAAATATTAACAGTTATTGATCAAGATAAAGTAGAAGCGTTTGATATTGAAGTTGTTAGTACAGTGCAGCAAAAATTCCCAGCCACAAAGGGTATGGTAATAAAAGTAACAGATAAACGTCTATTAGCGAAAACGGGCGGTATCGTACAAGGAATGAGCGGAAGTCCAATTGTACAAAATGGAAAAGTAATTGGTGCTGTTACACATGTATTTGTAAATGATCCAACATCAGGATATGGTGTTCATATTGAATGGATGTTACATCAAGCTGGAATTAATATTTATGATCAAGAGAAAAAAGCGAGCTAATATATATTATTAGCTCGCTTTTTCTGTTGAAAAATTCGTTGAAATTTTGTAAAAGCTCCGCAAGAGGTGTTTTTTGTTGTAAAATAAAAGGAAAGGGTTGAACGTTTCGTTGTATTTCTATGATGGAATGTGTTGCGAAAGGGAATAAATGAACGATAAACATATTTTTTTGTGATTTTATCGGAAAGTAAGAAACTTTAAAAGGGAATTTTCACACAATTGTCGAACAATTCATGTAGCCTAGAAGGATACACATGTCGGAGAATCGATTCGGTAAGGGAGGAAAAGCTGTGGAGAAAATTAAAGTATGTCTTGTGGATGATAATAAAGAACTAGTATCAATGTTAGAGAGCTATGTAGCCGCTCAAGATGATATGGAAGTAATCGGTACTGCTTATAATGGTCAAGAGTGTTTAAACTTATTAACAGATAAGCAACCTGATGTACTCGTTTTAGACATTATTATGCCACACTTAGATGGTTTAGCTGTATTGGAGAAAATGCGACATATTGAAAGGTTAAAACAGCCTAGCGTAATTATGTTGACAGCATTTGGCCAAGAAGATGTGACGAAAAAAGCAGTTGACTTAGGTGCCTCATATTTCATATTAAAACCATTTGATATGGAGAATTTAACGAGTCATATTCGTCAAGTGAGTGGTAAAGCAAACACTATGATTAAGCGTCCACTACCATCATTCCGATCAGCCACAACAGTAGATGGAAAACCGAAAAACTTAGATGCGAGTATTACGAGTATCATTCATGAAATTGGTGTACCCGCTCATATTAAAGGATATATGTATTTACGAGAAGCAATCTCCATGGTATACAATGATATCGAATTATTAGGATCGATTACGAAAGTATTGTATCCAGATATCGCAAAGAAATATAATACAACAGCAAGCCGTGTGGAGCGCGCAATTCGTCACGCAATTGAAGTAGCTTGGAGCCGTGGGAATATTGATTCTATTTCGTCCTTATTCGGTTATACAGTATCCATGTCAAAAGCAAAACCTACGAATTCTGAGTTTATCGCAATGGTTGCGGATAAGCTGAGACTTGAACATAAAGCTAGTTGAGAGTAAAAGTAGTAAGGGATTTAAGCTTTAGTAAAGCTTAATAATTCTTGAAATTGATACTCGATATCAAATTTAAAACCAATGAACTTTTTATTTAAAGACCAATGAATGTTATAATTCGTTGGTCTTTTTATTTTGTTGAGAAAAAGAGATTATTTGATAGTATGGAAAATAAAACCTATTTTTAGTAATATTACATGTAAGTGAGTTTTTTATAAGGTAATAAAATAGATATAGATAGGGAGAAGGGGAATGGAAAATAAAATTTCAACTTGGCTAGGAATAGTAGCAGCTATGGGAGTTCTTGCTATTGCAGTTACATTTGGAATGTTAGAACTTGCAGATAATCCCGTAGATAAAGAAGTGAGTGCTCAAATAGATAAAAAAGAAGACCAAACAATAGTAGGTAGAGAGGTAGATGGGGTCTTTGTTGATGTGTATGTTACTGAAAATTCTACTGAAAGCGAAGTCATTACAGCGATGCATCGCATGACTCATCAAAAAGTGGTGGCAGAACGAAAATCGGGCTCTATCCCAATGATTCAAAGTAATACTAAAAAATTAAAAGAAATTATAAATAAGAGTAGCTTTGCGAAGAAAAATGAACTTTTAGCAATTGCTGATAGATGGGCGAAAAAAGATTTTAGTAAAATTGTAGAAGATCACAATTATTTCTCAGATGCTCAAGAAGATAGCGTTTGTAAAGCAACTAGAGCAATGGATGCGTTAGAAGAGCAACATTATATTTTAACTACATTCGGGGAGGAAAAAGCGAAAGAACTATACGAATCAGGGGATGCTCCGCACGTTCAATAAAAACAATATAAAGGGCTTCTAGTTTTTTTATGATCGTGTTTTTAGGACGCAATGGGGACTTATAAATAAATGGTCTGCTTTCTTTATGACGTGTAACAAAAAAGAAAAGATGTGATTCATTATTAAATGATGAAGGAACGGCTAAATCACATCGTAGTACATCTGTTAAAGGATTTTAGTAGGAAAGGCATCCGTGATATAATAGAAAATAATAAAAAGTCCTGCAAAACAGGACTGTATTATTCTTCGTCTTTATTTTGTTTTTCTAATTCAACTAGTTTTTGAATTAAAATGTGCTGCGGCATATGCATGAGTTGTTCAAGTGGAACACCTAGTGCTTTTGATAAGCGGACTGCAGTATCTGGAGAGATTTGTAATGGTCTCATAGAAGTACCTCCTTTTTCGTATAGTATAGCATAAGATTGGGGGAGTGAGGATGACTCTTATATTTGCACATCGTGGTGCGGCTGGAACGTACCCAGAAAATACAATGATTTCATTTGAAGCAGCTGAGTCTTTTAGAGCGGATGGAATTGAACTTGATGTTCAATTAACGAAAGATGGAAAAGTTGTCGTCATTCACGATGAAACGGTGGACCGGACAACAAATGGAAAAGGTGCGGTTCGGAATTATGTATATGAGGACTTATGCAAGTTAGATGCAAGTTATAAATTTGGTGATAAAGTAGGTTTTTGTAAAATACCACTTTTAGAAGAGGTATTAGAATGGCTTGAACAAACGAGTTTGCTACTTAATATTGAACTTAAAAATAATAAAATTCCATACAGAGGTTTAGAGGAAGAAGTTATAACGCTTGTACGGAAATTTAGTCTAGAGGATCGTGTTATATTTTCTTCGTTTAATCACTACAGTATGAAACGGTGCCATATGATGGCTCCTGATATTCAAACAGCAATTTTATATCGCGAAGGTTTGCATAGTCCGTGGGCATACGCGAAAAAAATGGGGGCTACAGCAGTACATCCGAATTATCGTTATCTTCAAGATGCTATTGCCGAACTAACGATGGAAAGTGGTGTAGAAGTTCGCCCTTATACAATTAATGAAGAAACGCTTATGCGTAAATATTTTGATATGAATATATCGGCGATTATTACTGATTACCCTGAAACGGCAAGAACGTTATTGCCAATAAAAAAATGAGACCGCGTGTAACGGTCTCATTTTTTTATTTATAAATAGTGGGGTATTCCTATCTTCTAAAGCGAGCTTGTACTTTATTTCGTTTGCGATCTCGGTGCAAGACGAAGCCACCAAAGATATAAAACCCGAGCGCGAAGCAGAGAGCGCCGATTAAAAATTGTAACCACAGTATAGAAATTGGTGGAAATAGAATCCCGAATACAGTATCTCTCATTAACTTTATACCAAACACAGCTAATGAAATAGGGATGAGTGCTAATAGTAGAGCAACGTAACGCTGCATGCATAACGCTCCTTTTCAGATTATTTCGTATATTTTAATGATGTTATACGGAAAGGGGGTTTGTCAAGAGGGTGCTGAACGAGTAAGATAAGGGTGTGAAAAAATTTGCAGAGTTACTTCGAGAGGAAGTGTAATATATGAAACAAAAAGTATTAATTGTTGGTGCAGGTGAAGGCGGGAGCGCGCTGCTGAATCTGTTACAAAGTTCGAATATATTTCAAATTATAGGGATTATTGATATAAATCCGTTGGCAAAAGGACTACAAATTGCTAAGGAATACGGGATTGCAATTGGAGAAAGTGTAACTCCATTTCTTTCTATGCATATCGATGTAATATTTGATATGACAGGTGAAGATGATGTACATAAAGTTTTATTAGAAAAAAAGAAAAAAGACACTCTTCTTATACCAGGTGATATCGCAAAAATTGTTACAGGATTAGCGCATGAGAAGGAAGGGCTAATTGGGCGGTTAGAGGAACAGACGCAACAAGGAGAATTAATTTTAAATTCTACACATGACGGCATGATTGTAATTGATCGAGAGGGACAAGTTCGTCTTTTTAATAAAAGTGCAGAGCGTATTATCGGATATAAAAAAGAAGAGGCGATAGGAAAGTATATTTTAGAAGTCATTCCAACTAGTAAATTACTTCGCATTATACGTACGAAACAAATAGAAGTAAATTATGAACTGACATTAGAGAATGGAAAGAAAATTATTACAACGCGTATTCCAATATTAAAAGAAGGAGGAGAGGTACAAGGGGCATTTGCAATTTTTAAAGATATAACAGAAGTTGTAGATCTTGCGGAAGAAGTTACAGACTTAAAAGAAATTCAAACACTATTAGAGGCAATTATTAACTCATCTGAAGAAGCGATTTCGGTTGTGGATGAAAAAGGAAGAGGTTTAGTCATTAACCCAGCATATACGAAATTAACGGGTTTAACAGAAGAAGATATTATTGGGAAGCCTGCTACAACTGATATTGTAGAAGGCGAAAGTATGCATATGAAAGTACTTCGAACGCGTCGTGCGGTGCGCGGAATACATATGAAGATTGGGCAAAAAAAGCGAGATGTAATTGTAAACGTAGCACCAGTTATTGTGGATGGAATATTGAAAGGAAGCGTCGGTGTTATCCGTGACGTGTCGGAAATTCAAAAATTAACAAATGAATTGAATAGAGCAAGGCAAATTATTCGTACATTAGAAGCAAAATATTCATTTGATGATATTGTCGGAAATTCAGATGAAACAACGGCAGCTATCGAACAGGCGAAGCTAGGAGCGAATACACCAGCAACAGTACTGTTACGCGGGGAATCTGGGACTGGTAAAGAATTGTTTGCACATGCAATCCATAATGGAAGTAATCGAAAATACAATAAGTTCGTCCGTGTAAACTGTGCGGCCATTTCGGAGACGTTGTTAGAAAGTGAATTATTTGGTTATGAGGAAGGGGCGTTTTCTGGAGCGAAAAGAGGCGGGAAACGTGGGTTCTTTGAGGAAGCGAATAACGGTAGTATTTTTTTAGATGAAATAGGGGAGTTGTCTGCAAATACACAAGCGAAACTCCTTCGTGTATTGCAGGAAAAAGAAATTGTAAAAGTTGGTGGAACGAAAGCGATACCTATTAATGTTCGAGTAATTGCAGCGACACATGTGAATTTAGAAAAGGCTATTCTAGAAGGGAAGTTTAGGGAGGATTTATATTATCGATTAAATAAAATTCCAATTCAAATTCCATCTCTTCGTCAACGTAAAGGAGATATACCGACAATTGCGGACAGATTGATTCAAAAAATTAATCAAGATTACGGTCGTAATGTAGAAGGGCTCACTGATTCAGCCGTTTTATATTTACAATCATACGAATGGCCAGGAAATGTGAGGGAACTTGAAAATATTTTGGGGAGAGCTATTATCTTTATGAATTATAACGAGACCTATATTGATGTACACCATTTACCGCCATTACATAACGAAGAGCAGGTGGAGTCAAAGCAATCTCATTTATTACCTGAATTAGAAGAAAAGCCACTTGAACATTTAGTGACAGAGTTTGAAGGGAATATTATTTATGAATATTTGGAGAGATTTGATGGGAATAAAACACAAACTGCAAAAGCGTTAGGAATTTCCGTTCGAAATTTATATTACAAGCTAGAAAAGTATGACCATGCAAAAAATAGCATGCAATAAATTGCGTACTGTGCAATTTATTGCATGGTATACAAAAAGCGACAAAATAAGACAGAATCTTTCGTTATTTTCCAAAGTATTGATTTTACTGCATTTTGAATGCGTTTTCATTATTGGTAAGACCACTTTTAAAAGTTGGCACGGTATTTGCTTTATAAATAGACGAGGGACGACGGAAAGGGTTGATTACAAAATATGAAGTTAGAATACTTAATTGATCAAGCAGCAGGAAAGCCTAAAAAAACTGTGGCTGTAGCAGTAGCTGAAGATCATGAAGTAATTGAAGCTGTAGCGAAAGCAATTAAATTACAGCTAGCTCAATTTCGTCTATATGGAAATCAAGAAAAAATAATGGGGATGCTACAAGAACATGGTTTACAAACTTCAGAACATGTTGAAGTGATTGCAGCAATGTCTAGTGCTGAAGCTGCAGAACTTTCTGTTAAAGCTGTGAGAAATGGTGAAGCAGATGTGCTTATGAAGGGGAACATCCCAACAGCGAATATTTTGAAGGCTGTGTTAAACAAAGAGTGGGGCCTACGTAAAGGTAGCGTACTTTCACATGTAGCAGCATTTGAAGTTCAAAATTACGACCGTCTTATTTTCGTTACAGATGCAGCGATGAACATCGCACCTGACGTAACACAAAAAGCTGCTATTATACAAAATACTGTAGAAGTTGCCCAGGCAATAGGAATCGACTTGCCCAAAGTGGCACCAATCGCAGCAGTAGAAGTTGTGAATCCAGCGATGCAGGCGACAATTGATGCAGCGATGTTAACACAAATGAATCGCCGCGGACAAATTAAAGATTGTATCGTTGATGGACCACTTGCTTTAGATAATGCAGTATCACAAATTGCAGCAGAGCATAAAGGCATAGTAAGTGATGTAGCAGGTAAGGCAGATATTTTACTCGTCCCAACGATTGAAGCTGGAAATGTGCTATATAAATCACTCGTATACTTTGCGGATGCAAAAGTAGGAGCAATGATTGCTGGCGCAAAAGCACCGATTGTTTTAACATCTCGTGCTGATTCAGCAGAAACAAAAGTATATTCATTAGCATTGGCAGTTGCGACTGCTTCAAAATAAACCAAAAAGGGTAAAACATTAGGGGGAAACGACAATGACATTAGAAATCTTCGAATACTTAGAAAAATATGATTATGAGCAAGTAGTATTTTGTCAAGATAAAGAATCTGGTTTAAAAGCAATTATTGCAATTCATGATACAACACTTGGACCGGCTCTTGGTGGAACAAGAATGTGGACATATGATTCTGAAGAAGCGGCGATTGAAGATGCATTGCGTCTTGCAAAAGGGATGACATACAAAAACGCAGCAGCTGGTTTAAACTTAGGTGGTGCGAAAACAGTAATTATCGGTGATCCTCGTAAAGATAAGAGCGAAGCAATGTTCCGTGCACTAGGACGTTATATCCAAGGACTAAACGGACGTTACATTACAGCTGAAGATGTTGGTACAACAGTAGATGATATGGATATTATCCATGAAGAAACTGACTTTGTAACAGGTATCTCACCATCATTCGGTTCTTCTGGTAACCCATCTCCAGTAACTGCATACGGTGTTTACCGTGGTATGAAAGCAGCTGCAAAAGAAGCTTTCGGTACTGACAATTTAGAAGGAAAAGTAATTGCTGTTCAAGGCGTTGGTAACGTAGCATATCACCTATGCAAACATTTACACGCTGAAGGAGCAAAATTAATCGTTACAGATATTAATAAAGAAGCTGTACAACGTGCTGTAGAAGAATTCGGTGCATCAGCAGTTGAACCAAATGAAATTTACGGTGTTGAATGCGATATTTACGCACCATGTGCATTAGGCGCAACAGTTAATGATGAAACTATTCCACAACTTAAAGCAAAAGTAATCGCAGGTTCTGCAAATAACCAATTAAAAGAAAATCGTCACGGTGACATCATTCATGAAATGGGTATTGTATACGCACCAGATTATGTAATTAATGCAGGTGGCGTAATTAACGTAGCAGACGAATTATATGGATACAATAGAGAACGTGCACTAAAACGTGTTGAGTCTATTTATGACACAATTGCAAAAGTAATCGAAATTTCAAAACGCGATGGCATAGCAACTTATGTAGCGGCAGATCGTCTAGCTGAAGAGCGCATTGCAAGCTTGAAAAATTCTCGTAGCACTTACTTACGCAACGGTCACGATATTATTAGCCGTCGCTAATCATTCATATATAACTTTTACAAAAGGCGTGGTTACCTCTTATGAGGTTTCCACTTCCTTTTGAATTTATTAGTGGAGGTAGCAACATTGTCTGTAAATCGAATTCTTGTTATTAACCCAGGTAGTACATCCACAAAAATTGGTGTTTTTGATAATGAAAGACCCGTTTTAGAAGAAACGATTCGTCATGACGTAGAACAGATTGGGAAATACAAGCGAATTATCGACCAATATGAGTTTCGAAAAGAAACGATTTTAGAAGTTCTACATTCTCATGGTATTAACATTTCAAAATTAAACGCTGTTTGTGGACGTGGTGGATTACTTCGTCCAATCGAAGGCGGTACGTATACAGTAAACGATACGATGTTAGAAGATTTAAAAAATGGGTTTAGCGGTCATCACGCTTCAAACCTTGGAGGCATTTTAGCATATGAAATTGCTTCTGGATTAAACATTCCTGCATTTATTGTGGATCCTGTCGTTGTAGATGAGATGGAGCCAGTTGCTCGTATAAGTGGTATTGCTGGTATGGAACGTAAAAGTATCTTCCATGCATTAAATCAAAAAGCAGTTGCTCGTAAAGTAGCCGAACAGTTAAACCACAAATATGAGGATTTAAATTTATTAGTTACACATATGGGCGGTGGTATTACAGTTGGTGCTCATAAAAAAGGAAGAGTAATCGATGTGAATAACGGTTTAAACGGAGAAGGACCATTTAGTCCAGAGCGTGCTGGTACAGTACCAGTAGGGCAACTAGTAGAAATGTGTTTCTCTGGTGAGTATTACCGAGATGAAATGATTAAAAAGCTTGTCGGACAAGGTGGACTTGTAAGTTTAATCGGTACAAATGATGCGATTAAAGTAGAGAAAATGGTTGAAAAAGGTGATCCTGAAGCAACTCTTATTTATAAAGCAATGGCATATCAAGTTGCAAAAGAGATTGGCGGAGCTAGCGCTGTACTTCACGGGAAAATCGATGCAATCGTATTAACTGGTGGACTGGCATACAGTAAAATTCTTGTCGATGAAATAAAAGAGCGAGTGGACTGGATTGCAGATGTTATCGTACATCCAGGCGAAGATGAGTTAGAAGCGTTAGCAGAAGGAGCACTTCGTGTATTACGTGAAGAAGAAGCTCCAAAAGAATATGTTGTACGTGAAAAAGAAACGGTAGCTAGGGGTTGAGATAATGGCAAAAGAATATGATTTAGTCATCGTTGGCGGCGGTACTGGTGGATATGTTGCTGCAATTCGTGCATCACAACTAGGGTTAAAAACTGCACTAGTCGAAAAAGAAAATCTTGGTGGTACTTGTTTACACAAAGGATGTATCCCTAGTAAAGCTCTTTTACGTAGTGCGGAAGTATATGCAACTGCTAAAAAAAGCGAAGAGTTCGGAGTTATTGCAAGCAATGTAGAACTAAACTTTGCGAAAGTACAAGAGCGTAAAGAGAAGATTGTAACGCAGCTTCATAAAGGCGTTCAACACTTAATGAAACAAGGTAAAATTGATGTGTTTGAAGGTATTGGCCGTATTCTTGGCCCATCTATTTTCTCTCCGATGCCAGGGACAATTTCAGTTGAACTTGCAAGTGGAGAAGAGAATGAAATGTTAATTCCAAAAAATGTACTTATTGCAACAGGTTCTCGTCCAAATTCATTACCAGGTTTAGAATTAGACGGAGAGTACGTAATGTCTTCAGATCATGCCCTAAAAATGGAAACGCTTCCTAGTTCGATTATTATCGTTGGTGGCGGTGTAATCGGTATTGAGTGGGCATCTATGCTTGCTGACTTCGGTGTAGAAGTTACAGTATTAGAGTATGCAAAAACAATATTACCACTAGAAGATCAAGACGTTTCAAAAGAAATGCAACGTCTATTCAAGAAAAAAGGTATTAAAGTGGTAACTGGTGCAAAAGTATTACCAGAAACATTGGTAAAAGATAATGGAGTAACAATCCAAGCTGAACACAACGGTGAAAATAAAGAATTTAAAGCAGAAAAAATGCTTGTATCTGTAGGAAGACAAGCGAATACGCAAAATATTGGCTTAGAGAACACAGATATCGTTGTGGAAAAAGGATACATTCAAACAAATGAGTTTTATCAAACGAAAGAATCGCATATTTACGCAATTGGAGATGTAATCGGTGGCCTGCAACTTGCTCACGTTGCTTCTCATGAAGGAATTGCTGCAGTAGAACATATTGCAGGGAAAGAAGTTACACCAATTGATTACTCTATGGTATCAAAATGCGTATATAGCAGTCCAGAAGTTGCTTCTGTCGGTTTAACAGAACAAGAAGCAAAAGAAAAAGGCTATAGGTTAAAAGTAGGTAAGTTCTCATTCCGCGCAATCGGAAAAGCACTTGTATACGGAGAATCAGATGGTTTCGTAAAACTTGTAGTTGATGAAGAGACAAATGACATTCTTGGTGTTCATATGATTGGACCACATGTAACAGATATGATTTCTGAAGCGGGTCTTGCAAGAGTACTTGATGCAACACCTTGGGAAGTAGCACATACAATTCATCCGCATCCATCATTATCTGAGGCGATTGGTGAAGCAGCACTTGCTGTAGATGGAAGAGCGTTACACGCATAAAAATGTGGATTTAGGAGGTTATGAAAAATGGCAGAAGTAAAAGAAAAGCGCCATGAAGAGCTTGGCTTAAGTGATGAGCAAGTATTAGAAATGTTCCGTACGATGTTACTTGCACGTAAAATTGACGAACGTATGTGGTTATTAAACCGCGCTGGTAAAATTCCATTCGTAATTTCTTGTCAAGGACAAGAGGCTGCACAAGTTGGAGCGGCGTTCGCTCTTGATAGAGAGAAAGATTATGCATTACCATACTACCGTGATATGGGTGTTGTACTAGCATTTGGTATGACAGCTAAAGAGCTTATGTTGTCTGCTTTTGCGAAAGCTGGAGATCCAAACTCTGGTGGTCGTCAAATGCCTGGTCACTTCGGTCAAAAGAAAAATCGTATTGTTACAGGTTCATCTCCAGTAACAACACAAGTACCACATGCAGTTGGTATTGCACTAGCTGGAAAAATGGAGAAGAAAGATTTAGTAACGTTCGTTACATTTGGAGAAGGCTCTTCAAACCAAGGTGACTTCCATGAAGGGGCAAACTTTGCTGGTGTACACAAACTACCTGTTATTTTTATGTGTGAAAATAACAAATATGCAATCTCTATTCCAGTTGAAAAACAATTAGCATGTAAAAACGTATCAGATCGTGCGATTGGTTACGGTATGCCTGGATATACAATAGACGGAAACGATCCACTTGCAGTATATAAAGCTGTAAAAGAAGCAGCAGATCGCGGTCGTCGTGGTGAAGGACCAACTTTAATTGAAACAGTATCATATCGTTTAACAGCACATTCTAGTGACGATGATGATCGTGTTTATCGTGATAAAGAAGAAGTAGAAGAAGCAAAGAAAAAAGATTCAATTATAACATTCGCAGCTTATTTAAAAGAAGCTGGTGTGTTAACTGAGGAATCCGAAAAACAAATGTTAGACGAAATTATGCATATCGTAAATGAAGCAACAGAATATGCAGAAAATGCTCCGTATGCAGCACCTGAAGATGCATTGAAGCACGTATACGCAGAATAGGGGGGAACGTTTCATGGCTGTAATGTCTTATATTGATGCTATTACATTAGCAATGCGCGAAGAAATGGAACGCGATGAGAAAGTATTCGTTTTAGGAGAAGATGTTGGTAAAAAAGGTGGCGTGTTTAAAGCGACACACGGTTTGTATGATCAATTTGGTGAAGATCGTGCGCTTGATGCACCGCTTGCAGAATCTGCAATTGCTGGGGTAGCAATTGGTGCAGCAATGTATGGTATGCGTCCAATCGCTGAAATGCAGTTTGCTGATTTCATCATGCCAGCAGTAAACCAAATTGTTTCTGAGGCGGCAAAAATTCGTTATCGTTCTAATAATGATTGGACTTGTCCAGTTACAATCCGTGCACCATTTGGCGGGGGGGTTCACGGTGCATTGTATCATTCACAATCTGTAGAAGCGATGTTTGCAAACCAACCAGGTTTAAAAATCGTTATCCCTTCTACACCATATGATGCAAAAGGCTTATTAAAAGCAGCCATTCGTGATGAAGATCCAGTATTATTCTTCGAACATAAACGTGCATATCGTTTAATTAAAGGTGAAGTACCAGAGGATGACTACGTATTACCAATCGGAAAAGCAGATGTAAAACGTGAAGGTGATGATATTACAGTTATCACGTACGGATTATGTGTTCATTTTGCTCTTCAAGCGGCTGAAAAGTTAGCACAAGATGGCATCTCTGCACACATTCTTGATTTACGTACTGTATATCCATTAGATAAAGAAGCAATCATTGAAGCAGCTTCTAAAACAGGTAAAGTTCTTCTTGTAACAGAAGACAATAAAGAAGGAAGCATTATGAGTGAAGTGGCAGCAATTATCGCTGAAAACTGTCTATTTGATTTAGATGCGCCAATCGCACGTCTTGCAGGTCCAGACGTTCCAGCAATGCCATATGCACCAACAATGGAAAAATTCTTTATGGTAAATCCAGATAAAGTTGAAAAAGCAATGCGTGAACTTGCGGAATTTTAATCGGGGGGACTATACATGGCTGTAGAAAATATTACAATGCCTCAGCTCGGGGAGAGCGTTACAGAGGGCACAATTAGTAAATGGCTCGTTAATGTTGGCGATCACGTAAATAAGTATGATCCGCTTGCAGAAGTAATGACTGATAAAGTAAATGCTGAAGTACCATCTTCTTTCACGGGTGTTGTGAAAGAGTTAATCGCTGGTGAAGGTGATACGTTAGCTGTAGGTGAAGTAGTTTGTGTTATTCAAGTAGAAGGCGCAGATGAAGTAGCAGCAACAGCTGTTGAGGAAAAAACTAAAGAAGAATCAAAGGCAGAAGTAGCTACGTCTGAAAAAGCACCGAAAGTAAAACAACCAACTGATGGAAAACCACGTTTTTCACCAGCTGTGTTAAAGCTTGCGGGTGAGCATAACGTTGATTTAGATCTAGTAGAAGGTACGGGAGCAAACGGCCGTATCACTCGTAAAGATATTTTAAAGCTAGTGGAATCTGGAAATATCCCACAAGCAGGTGCGGCGAAGAAAGAGGAAGCTGTAGCGGCAGTAGTAGAAGCTCGCCCAGAAGCACCAAAAGCAGCACCAGTAGCGCAAAAAGTAGAAGCTGCGAAACCAGTTTCTGTACCTACAATGCCTGGAGATATCGAAATTCCAGTAACAGGTGTGCGTAAAGCAATCGCAGCAAACATGTTACGTAGTAAACACGAAGCACCACATGCTTGGATGATGATTGAAGTAGATGTGACAAACCTTGTGTCATACCGTAACTCAATTAAAGGTGACTTTAAGAAGCGTGAAGGCTTTAACTTAACGTTCTTTGCTTTCTTCGTAAAAGCAGTAGCACAAGCGTTAAAAGAGTATCCTCAAATTAATTCAATGTGGGCTGGCGATAAAATTGTTCAGAAGAAAGATATTAACCTTTCTATCGCTGTTGCAACAGAGGAAGAACTATTTGTACCAGTAATTAAGCAAGCGGACGAGAAAACAATTAAAGGTATCGCTCGTGAAATTACAGAACTTGCAGGAAAAGTACGTACGAAATCGTTAAAAGCAGACGAAATGCAAGGTGGAACATTTACAATTAATAACACAGGATCATTCGGTTCTGTTCAATCTATGGGTATTATTAATTACCCACAAGCGGCTATTTTACAAGTTGAATCAATTGTAAAACGCCCAGTAATTATGGATAACGGTATGTTCGGTGCTCGTGATATGGTTAACTTATGTTTATCACTTGATCACCGAGTACTTGATGGTTTAATTTGTGGTAAGTTCTTAGGACGTGTTAAAGAAATTTTAGAAAACATGTCAGAAAATAATACATCTGTATATTAATAAAAAGCTCGCTTATGCGAGCTTTTTATTATCTTATTTCTTCATCTACATCCTACTATATGTATAAATATCTTTCCCAGTAATCTTACAATAAACGATTATGTATTAGGAATTTACGAAAATACATTGCTGATATATGGTATATGGATATAAAATAAGAAAAGAATAATTTTTTTGGCAAATCTTACTGATGAAACTGTAGTATAATATATTGTATTGTATGAAAAAGAGAGTTATTCTATATAAGTGTTTTATAGATAATGTGTAATCAGTCGTCAAAACATGAAGAATGTTGACTCCTGGTTTTTTATTTTTGCCGTAACAATGTTTCAGGAGGATGTCATGAAAAGAAGTACCGAGTTTCTAAAAAGTTTAGATGTAAAATTAATTTTAATTTTGTGTGCACTATGTGTGACGAGTATAGCTGCTATATATAGCAGTCAGCAAACGGGACAGTATGGAGCTGCAAACTTTGCTATGAAACAAGGTGTTAACTACATAATTGGGGTTGTATTGTTACTTCTTGTTGCAAGCATCGACTTAGATCAATTGCAAAAATTATCTTGGCCGCTTTATATTGCTGGATTTGCTTCACTTATTCTTTTGAAAGTATTACCACCATCAGGTTTTACACCTGAAAAATTAGGTGCAAAAAGATGGTTTGTTTTCCCAGTATTTGGGCAAATTCAGCCGTCTGAGTTTTTCAAAATTGCATTGCTACTTGTAGTAGCGAGTATAGCAGTGAAACATAATGCACAGTATATGGCAAGGACATTCCAAACAGATTTAAAGCTAGTAGGTAAAATTATGCTAGTGTCACTTCCACCTATGGCGGTTGTATATAGTCAACCTGATACAGGTATGGTGTTCTTATATGCTGCTGCTATTGCATGTATTTTATTTATGTCAGGTATTCAAAAGAAATTGATAGCATTATGTACAGTTATTCCGTTGACCATATTATCTGCTTTAATATTTATTTTCTTTAAGTATCAAGACTTTTTCTATAATAATTTAGTTACTTTACTAAAGCCTCACCAACAGTCGCGTATTGTAGGTTGGTTAAATCCATTTGAAAATGCAGATCAAGGTTATCAAACACAGCAATCGATTTTAGCTGTAGGTAGTGGAGGAATGGAAGGTAAAGGGTTTGGGGGAGGAAGCGTCTATATTCCAGAGAAGCATACTGACTTTATTTTCGCTACAATTGCCGAAGAAGGTGGATTTATCGTAGCAGCCTTAGTTGTCTTCTTGTTCCTATTACTACTATATCGAACAATTATTATTGGTTATTCCGCTGATAATTTATTTGGTACATTATTATGCGCTGGATCAATCGGTATATTAACAGTTCAAATATTCCAAAACATTGGTATGATCGTTGGATTAATGCCTGTAAAAGGTATTGCATTACCTTTCTTATCGTATGGGGGAAGTTCCTTATTCTCAAATATGATTATGATGGGGCTCATATTATCGGTACGGAAAACTTATAAAAAATATATGTTTTCAGTTAAGTAAAAAAAGCTGGTTCGTTTTTAAACGAACCAGCTTTTTTACATATATGCTCATAAACGTTGCAAACTAAAACAGGATAGCAGTTTGAGACGGGTAAGGAGTGCAAAGTGATGCATATGCATATTTTTGAAGGAGCACGACATCTTTCTAATAGTGAATGGGTTATTCGGGCTATTATAGCATACATATTTTTAATATTAGTTGCGAAAGCGATGGGGCAAAGGTCTATCGCACAACTTCGTTTTTTAGATGTTGTATTAGTGTTATTGCTTGGTGGAAATATTTCTAACGCATTGTCTGATGAAAAAGTAGGGTTACTGGGATCGATGATTACAACGTTCATACTTGTTGTACTTCATATTATAAGCTCAGTTTTAATGCTGAAATGGGATAGATGGAGACGTTTTTTAGAGCCTGCACCTATTATTCTTATACACAATGGTTCCATTAATTTTAGCAATTTGAAAAAGGCGAGAATTACCTTGGAATATTTGTTTTCGGAACTTCGTATGCGAAATGTGAGCGATATTCAAACGATTAAATTAGCATTATGGGAAGCAAACGGTGTCGTTTCTATATTTCGGTATCCAGAATATGAAGCAGTTTCGCGGCTTGATCTTAAAGTGGCGGGAAAAAAATCTCCAGTTTCTTTTGTATTAGTAAAGGATGGGAGGATACAGAAAGATGTTCTTGCATTATTAGGAAAAACAGAAGCGTGGGCGAGAGAATTTCTAGAGGAGAGTACAGAAGTCGAATCTATTATGTTAGCTACAGTAGATGAATCACATAAAATAAATATTTTGTTAAAAAAATGAAAAATATACGCATTTTGTCGTTTCGTACATATGATACAATAGTGTGGACAACGAAAAAGGAGGCGATACGGTGGGATATGTAGAAGAATTACGAAAAATAGTTGGTCATCGCCCTTTAATTTTAGTTGGTGCTGTTGTACTCGTTATAAATGAAAATGGATATGTTTTATTGCAGCAGCGGACAGAGCCGTACGGAAAATGGGGGCTACCTGGCGGGCTAATGGAGCTTAGTGAATCACCAGAAGAAACAGCTTATCGTGAAGTATATGAAGAGACAGGAATAAAAGTGAAGAACTTGCGACTAATCAATGTATTTTCTGGAGCGAACTACTTTACAAAATTAGAAAACGGTGATGAATTTCAATCTGTAACAACCGCCTATTATACGGATGAATACGAAGGGGATTTTGTTATGAATAAAGAAGAAGCAGTTCAGCTTAAATTCTTTTCAGTAACAGAACTACCTGACTATATTGTAGGATCGCATAAAAAAATGATTGCTGAATATATGAAGATTATGGAAAAAAAGATATAATAATAGTGAAAGAAATACAAAAACACAGCTCTGGTTGGTAGTCCAGACGCATGATTTCATGTCAGTAACCTTCCCCTCCGGGATGTCCCGTATTTCTAATCTTTTAAAGGAGGGGCTGTCAATGGATTTGACAGTATATCACGATGGCCAATTTTTTGTTGGAATCATTACATGTAAAGAAAAAGGGAAATTGTATGGGGCGAGGTATATTTTTGGGGCGGAACCGTCAGATGAAGAAGTGTTTATGTTTGTGAATGGTTCACTTTTAGAGCATTTTCAGCACTTTGCAAAATGTGGTGTAGAAGTTAAAGAAAAACAGCGTCCTAAAAACATAAAGCGTATCATACGACAAGCAGCAAAAGAAATAAATATTAAACGTTTTACTAAGGCGCAAGAGGCGATTAGTTTATCTTATGAATTGCATAAACAAGAAAAGAAACTGCAGTCTAAAGAGAAGCGAGAAGCTGAAAAAGAAAGAAGACGTTTAATGAAAGTACAAAAAGCAAAGCAAAAACATCGTGGTCATTAAAGAAAAGGTGTTAGAGCAAGAGCTCTAACACCTTTTCTATACTTAAATACAAGTAAACTTACTTGTATTTCATAAACATTAACTGGTAAGATACAAATAGGTAGTTTTAGAGGAGGGAAAAGAGTGATTAATTTTAACTTTTTTATGAATGATGTTGTCCGCCAAGCGCGTGAAGAGATTGTCTCTGCTGGATATACAGAATTGACGACGCCGGAAGCGGTAGAAGAAGCGTTTAAAAGAAATGGAACAACACTTGTAATGGTAAACTCTGTATGTGGTTGTGCAGGTGGTATTGCTCGTCCTGCTGCTGCGCATTCCGTACATTATGATAAACGTCCTAACCACCTTGTAACGGTGTTTGCAGGTCAAGATAAAGAAGCGACAGCAAGAGCGCGTGAATATTTCGAAGGGTACCCACCTTCTTCTCCATCATTTGCTTTATTAAAAGATGGAAAAATTGTAACGATGGTAGAGCGTCATGAAATTGAAGGTCATGAACCGATGCAAGTTATTGCGAAACTACAATCATATTTCGAAGAGAATTGTGAAGAACTATAAAAAATAAGAGAAAAGGCGGCACGTCCACAATCAAGTGGATGTGCCGCCTTTTTTATTTATTATTAAAATTTCTGAGATATGCATAGTTATGTTGTTTTATGCATCATTTTATACATAACAAACAGCGTTTATATTGTTTCGTTATTTATTTTTATTTTATATATTGCATAAAAATAAAAGTGCTGATACAATACAAACATCGAATAAATATTCTATTAAACTTTTAAATATACATTATTAGGGGGAAGAAAGATGAAGAAGTTAGTATCAATATCGTTTGCACTTATTTTAATTGTAAGTATATTCAGCGCTTGTAGTAATGAGGAATCGAAAGAAACAAAAGGAAATAAAAAAGTACTCGTAATGGGAACTTCAGCAGATTATAAACCTTATGAATATGTAGATGCGTCAAAGAGCGATGAAATTATTGGCTTTGATGTTGATGTTGCTAAATATATCGGAAAAGAACTTGGGTATGAAGTGAAAGTGAAAGATATGGATTTTGGTGGTTTATTAGCATCTCTTAGTTCAGGAAAAGTTGATTTCGTAATGGCAGGTATGACGCCAACTGCAGAGCGTAAAAATAATGTTGATTTTACAGATATTTATTTTGTTGCGAAAAATATGGTCGTTTCTAAAAAGGATTCTAACATTAAATCTGTAGAGGATTTAAAAGGGAAAAAAGTAGGGGTACAAACAGGGTCTATTCAAGAAGAGAAAGCTTCAGAATTTAAAAAACAAGTAGATTTCCAAGTTGAGGGACGTGACCGTATACCAGAAATCGTACAAGAAATTAAAGCTGGTCGTTTTGACGCTGCAATTATAGAAGATACAGTTGCTAAAAATTATTTAGAGAAAATGAAAGATTTACAAGGAATTGAAATTAAAGAAGCACCAGAAGAAGTTGGAGCAGCAATTGCCCTTCCGAAAAACAGTGATAAAACAGCTGAATTTAATAAAGTAATTAAAAAAATGCAAGAAAATGGAGAAATGGATAAATTAGTGAAGAAATGGTTTGGCAGCGGAAAATAAGCTGCCTTTCACTTTTCTGTGAGGGGAATGAAAAGAATGAACTTAGATTTTTCGGCGATTACGCCTTCGATACCATATATACTAAAAGGTTTAGAAGTTACTTTGAAAATTGTAGCAGTATCAGCTTTAGCAGGATTTATTTTAGGAACGCTATTAGCACTTTGTAAAATTGCTAGAATACGAGCATTAAATATAGCAGCAGATTTTTATACATCAATTTTTCGTGGTACACCCCTTGTATTGCAATTAATGATTATTTATTTCGGCGTCCCACAAATAATTGGTTATGAAATACCAGCATTCTTAGCTGCTGTACTTGCATTTAGCTTGAATTCAGGTGCATACATGTCAGAAGTAATTCGTGCTGGTATTCAAGCGGTTGATAAAGGACAAACAGAAGCAGCAATGGCTTTAGGGATACCGTACGGAAAAATGATGAGAAATATTATTTTCCCTCAAGCATTAAAAAATATATTACCAGCGCTTGTGAACGAATTTGCGACACTTACGAAAGAATCGGCTGTAGTAACAGTAATAGGCGCGACTGATTTAATGCGTCGTGCTTACATTGTAGGCGGTGAGACATTTAAATATCTTGAACCATTACTTTTTGTTGGACTGATTTATTATATGTTAGTCATTATTCTTACATTAGTCGGGAAGGCAATTGAAGGGAGAATGAAGAAAAGTGATTAAAATTGAAAACCTTCATAAATCATTTGGTAAAAACGAAGTATTAAAAGGAATTACAACAACAATTGAAAAAGGGGAAGTAGTCGCAATTATAGGGCCTTCTGGATCAGGAAAATCAACATTTTTACGTTGTATGAATATGTTAGAAGCACCAACGGATGGTCACATTTGGATTGGGACGGAAGAAGTAACGAATCCGAAAACGAATGTTATGCATGTTCGTGAAAATGTCGGTATGGTATTTCAACATTTTCACTTATTTCCTCATATGACTGTATTAGAAAATATTACGTATGCTCCTATCAATGTAAAAGGGGTAACGAAGCAAGAAGCTGAAAAGAAAGCTGAGAAACTTTTAGAAAAGGTTGGATTAGTAGATAAAAAAGATACGTATCCAAATCGTCTTTCGGGAGGACAAAAGCAACGTGTAGCAATTGCAAGAGCGTTAGCGATGGAACCGGAAGTTATGTTATTTGATGAACCGACATCGGCGCTAGATCCAGAGATGGTGAAAGAAGTGTTAGAAGTTATGAAATCGTTAGTTACGACAGGAATGACGATGGCTATCGTTACACATGAAATGGGCTTTGCAAAAGAAGTGGCAGATCGTGTTCTTTTCTTGGACGGAGGAAAGCTTGTAGAAGATAGTGCGCCAGAAGAATTTTTTGCAGCGCCGAAAAGTGAACGTGCGCAACAATTTTTACAAAAAATATTGTAATATGAAAAGGTTATGTGAATAATAAGTAGAAAAGGATGACATTGTGTCATCCTTTTTTTATACTAGCTGTAAATACGTTTATACATATAGGAGTAATGATATGTTTAAAATTGGATATCGTACAGTAAAAACAGCAATAGGGACAGGTGCGGCAGTTTTTATTGCTCAGTTATTAGGGTTAGAATTTTATAGTTCAGCAGGCATTTTAGTTATTTTATGTGTACAAAATACGAAGCGCAAATCACTTCAAGTGTCGTTACATCGTTTTCTAGCGTGTGTATTATCAATGGCATTCGCGTTTTGTATTTTTGAAACGATTGGCTATACACCACTTGCAATTAGCATATTGTTACTTACATTTATTCCGACTGCAGTAATGCTTAAAATTCAAGAAGGTATTGTCACGAGTTCAGTTATTGTTATGCATCTATATTCATTGAAGCAAATTACATGGCTTATAGTTGGAAATGAAATTGCTATATTAACGATAGGGATTAGCGTGGCGTTATTAGTAAATATGTATATGCCGAGTAGTGAAAATAAGCTAAAAGAGTATCAGGATAAAATAGAGAATAATTTTAAAACGATTTTGTTTGAAATGGTTGTGTATTTACGAAATCGAGAAAGTAGTTGGAGTGGAGCAGAACTCATTGAAACCGAGAATATGTTAAATGAAGCAAGAGATTTATCGTTTAAAAAACTTGAGAATGCATTTATGCGAGAAGATGATTATTACTATCGTTATTTTAATATGCGTATGCAACAATTCGAAATTTTAGAGCGAATGATACCACTAGCAGCTTCTTTATCGTGGACATATGAACAAGCTGACATGATTGCAGATGTTGTTGAAAACATTGGTAATGCTATTAGCCCTGAGAGTACTGGCGTTATTTCCTTAAGGCAGCTTCAAGAAATGAGGGAATTATTTAGAGACATGCCATTGCCAGCTACACGCGAAGAATTTGAGATACGTGCGAAACTTGTTCAACTTGTGTATGAAATGGAACAATATTTACTCATTAAAAGTCGCTTTAAGGGAAAGGATAATATAAAAGAACTTATATAGAAGGTAGGAATTATCTATGCCGTATCTTCTCTCTATCATATTATGTCTTTCTTTATCGCCGATTTGGCCTCTTGGGGATAATCCACGTGCCGGAGATCCTTTTATTATTGTAAATAAAGCAACGAATAAATTAGCTTACATTGACGATGGAAAGATTCAAAAGATTTTTCCAGTAGCGACAGGGAAAACGAATGAATTAACTCCAGAAGGAAATTTTGATGTTGTAATGAAAGCAAAGGATCCGTATTACATTGCGAAGGATATTCCAGGTGGATCGCCAAAAAATCCACTTGGGTCAAGGTGGATTGGATTTAATGCAAGAGGAACTGATGGAAGTAAATATGGAATACATGGAACAAACCAACCGAGTTCAATTGGAAAGTATATTTCACAAGGGTGTATAAGAATGAAGAAAAACGATGTGGAATATTTGTTTGATCGCATTCCAATTGGAACGAAAGTATGGATTGTGAAATCGAAAAAATCATTTCAGCAATTGGCAAAAGAAAAAGGAGCCGTTGCATATGAAAAAGCCAACGAAAAGGTTGGCTTTTTCTATTATAATAAGTTGTCTTGACATGTGTACATAACCGTGCGTTAATGAGAGTATAGAAAGATAAAATTAGATAAAGGGGTTGCTCATATGTACTTGAATCCAAAACTTTCGTATATGCAGTTTTTTATGGGATTTCTATTTGTTATTACATTCATATTGGCAACTTTTAATATATGTTCTTATCTTGTAGCGATTGTATGTATGGCATTACTTAATCTCACTTTTGTTATTGGGGCATTTCAGCAGAAACAATATACAAGTTTTGTAATAGCGCTTGTAATGTCATTTTCCTTTAGTATTGTAGCGATTGTGTTTTATATAAAATAAACCATCTCGATGTCGAGATGGTTTATTTTGTTATGTGTAAAAAGTAAAAAAAGGACGAACACATCGCCCTTTTTACCAAAACATACTCGCGCCAGCAAGTAATGTTGTTACAAGCATAGAAATTAGCATCACATAAACCATAACTTTTTGAGCTTTTTTATGCATCGTTATACCTCCTTGCAAATCAGTACAATTTCATTGTAACGAGAAATGAAATTATGGACAAGGGGAGAGTGAGGACAAAATTCGGGAGGGGATTGCAAAATATAACAGGAAATTTGAGAGTGTGTAGAGAATATAGTAAAAGGGTATATTGTTAATTTTTAGTTGGGCAAGCTGAAGAATGGAGATACGATGATGAAAATATACGAAACAGATCGTTTATACTTAAGGGAAATTGATGAGTCGTATGCTGAAACAGTTCTTCAATATTACGACAGAAATCGTGAATTTTTAAAAGCTTGGGAAGAGTATAGACCGGATGATTTTTTTACGCTAGATTATCAAAAGAAAAAGTTGCAAAAGGATAGAAAAGAGTTCGAAGAAGGGAAAATCATCAGACTATGGATTTTTAAAAAGGGTGATGATACGAAAATAATTGGGTGTATTTCATTTAATTTAATCGTTCGTGGCATTTATCAATCTTGTGTACTCAGTTATAAATTAGATAAAGCAGAGTTAAACAAAGGGTATACGACAGAAGCGCTTAGAAAAGCAATTCAAGTTGCTTTTGGGGAATTTCAGTTACATCGTATAGAAGCTCCGATTATGCCTCGTAATTTAGCATCTATACAAGTAGTAACGAAGATAGGTTTTCAATATGAAGGCGTATCTAGGAAGATGTTAATGGTAAATGGCGTGTGGGAAGATCATATGCGCTGGGTATTGTTAAATGAGTAATAGAAAGCAGATGGTTATCTAGACATGTAAACCATCTGTTTTTTGTCTTGTATTTCGAAACTTTTGCGAAATTCTGTTATAATTAATAGTGTTACATACATAATGGTAGTGCAGGAGGCGCAGTCTTATGATTAATCAAGAACGTTTAGTAAATGAATTTATGGAATTAGTACAAGTAGATTCTGAAACGAAATTTGAAGCAGAAATCTGCAAAGTATTAACGAAGAAATTTACAGATTTAGGTGTAGAAGTATTTGAAGATGACACAATGGCTGTAACTGGTCATGGTGCAGGTAACTTAATTTGTACTTTACCAGCAACAAAAGATGGTGTTGATACAATTTACTTTACTTCTCATATGGATACAGTAGTTCCTGGTAATGGAATTAAGCCTTCTATTAAAGATGGATATATCGTATCAGATGGTACAACAATTTTAGGTGCGGATGATAAAGCTGGATTAGCATCAATGTTCGAAGCAATCCGTGTTTTAAAAGAGAAAAATATCCCTCATGGTAAAATTGAATTTATTATTACAGTCGGAGAAGAATCAGGTCTTGTTGGTGCAAAAGCATTAGACCGTGAGCGTATTACAGCGAAATATGGCTACGCATTAGATAGCGATGGAAAAGTTGGTGAAATCGTTGTTGCAGCTCCAACACAAGCGAAAGTGAACGCAATTATTCGCGGGAAAACAGCTCACGCTGGTGTAGCGCCGGAGAAAGGTGTATCTGCAATTACTATCGCAGCGAAAGCAATTGCGAAGATGCCACTTGGTCGCATTGACTCTGAAACGACTGCAAATATTGGACGTTTTGAAGGTGGTACACAAACGAATATCGTTTGCGATCATGTACAAATCTTTGCAGAAGCTCGTTCTTTAATCAATGAGAAAATGGAAGCACAAGTTGCGAAAATGAAAGAAGCATTTGAAACAACTGCAAAAGAAATGGGCGGGCATGCAGACGTTGAAGTAAACGTTATGTACCCAGGATTTAAATTTGCTGATGGTGATCATGTTGTAGAAGTTGCAAAACGTGCAGCTGAAAAAATTGGTCGTACACCTTCTCTTCACCAAAGTGGTGGCGGAAGTGATGCAAACGTAATTGCAGGACATGGTATCCCAACAGTTAACTTAGCAGTTGGTTATGAAGAAATTCATACAACAAACGAGAAGATTCCTGTTGAAGAATTAGCAAAAACAGCAGAATTAGTTGTTGCAATTATTGAAGAAGTAGCGAAGTAATGGAATAGAAAAAGCGTGTAAATCAATTGTGATTTACACGCTTTTTATTTTGATTCGATTGCTTTGACAAGACGTATAAGCCAATATAAGAAAACCTATGGAAGTATATACGTTGTTGCTACATGTACTAGACGAAGGAATAATCCTAACGTATTCATATTGAAAATCGGAAGTAGTAAATAATTAATTGCAATGATTAATATAACTACAAGGAATGTATAATTGAGTTTATCCCGCTATTTGCCGGACAGTAAGCCCCCCCCACCTCAAAATTCAGCGAAAGTAAAGAATTTAGGTGAGGGCTGATTAAAGTTTCACTTTATTAGTTGATCTCATCATAATCAGACCCTTTCACATATATATCCTCTTTATATCGATTATAAAAAAGAACAAGTAATTATTATAACTATTGTGCAAAATTTGATATAATGAAAGAACGAACGTTCTGATTAGGGAGTGAGTACTATGCGAGAAATGTATCCGAAAAATGGTCGTGTTATTTTACATGTAGATATGAATTGCTTTTTCGCATCTGTTGAAATTGCTCATGATCCATCATTACAAGGAAAGCCATTAGCGGTTGCTGGAAATGAAAAAGAGAGAAAAGGAATTATTATAACATGTAGTTATGAGGCGAGAGAATACGGAATACGTACGACGATGCCCCTTTGGGAAGCGAAAAGGTTATGCCCGCAATTAGTTGTAAGGCGTCCTAATTTCACATTATATCGCGAAGCTTCATTTCAAATGTTTCAAGTCCTTTCCCGTTTTACAGAAAAGATACAACCAGTCTCAATAGATGAAGGATATTTAGATATTACAGATTGCTACGCACTTGGTTCGCCTCTTGAAATAGCAAAGATGATTCAACAAGCACTATTAACAGAGTTGCAGCTTCCGTGTAGTATCGGAATTGCTCCAAATCTTTTCCTAGCAAAAACAGCTTCTGATATGAAAAAACCTCTCGGTATTACCGTACTTCGAAAACGTGATATTCCAGAAATGATTTGGTCACTTCCAGTTGAAGCAATGCATGGGATTGGAGAAAAAACAGCTGAAAAATTAAATGAAATTCATATACATACAATTGAACAGTTAGCGAAGGGAGACGAGCATATCATTCGCGCTAAAATTGGGAAGCACGGTATTGATTTGCAAAAGCGTGCAAAAGGTACGGATGATAGGGAAGTGGATCCGAGTCAAATGGGCCAACATAAAAGTGTCGGTAACTCGATGACTTTTTCAAAGGATATGGATGAAGAGAAAGAATTGCTTGATATGTTAGAACGTTTATCAAAATCAGTGAGTAAAAGATTACAAAAGCGAACCCTTGTCAGCTATAATATTCAAATTATGATTAAATACCATGATAGGCGAACAGTAACACGGAGTAAGCAATTGAAAAATGCAATTTGGGAAGAACGCGATATTTTTCAAGCAGCATCCCGTTTATGGAAGCAACATTGGGATGGTGATTCCGTTCGTTTACTAGGTGTTACAGCTACTGAAATAGAGTGGAAGACAGAATCGGTGAAACAATTAGATTTGTTTTCATTTGAAGAGGATGCGAAAAAAGAGCCACTACTTGCTGTCATTGATCAAATTAATGATAAGTATGGAACACCGATTTTACAACGAGGTAGTCAACTACTACGTAAGCAAGAGAAGTCGTTTCAACAAAAGTTAGAAAATAAGTTTATGTAGAAGGTGTCATGAAGTAGTAAAATCATGACACCTTTCCTATTTAACTCGCTTCTAAATTTAAAGAAGTCTTCCATCCAGCTCCAGTAACGCCAGACTCTAATAGCATTCTACTTACTATTTTTTCAATTAAGATAGCCGCATTTGTCTTGCAATGTAATGTAGCCTGTATACAAACTTTTTGATTAGAATCTACATCTTCACTATACAATTCTTTTAAACGGAGCCCTTCTGTACTTACCATATGCATAAGTAAAAAACGAATATGTGCTGCATGTTCTTCTGAACAAGTAAGGGAAAGTAAGTAGTTCGTTTGTTCTGGTGATTCTTCTTTTGATTTTTTATTCATAAAAAGAGCAATTGGGCGAAGAAGTATATTTGCTAGTAACACGCCGGCTGCACCTAATATAGCTGCAACGAGGAAACCGGCGCCTGTAAGAGTACCGACAGCAGCTGCACACCATAAAGTAGCTGCCGTATTTAGCCCTCTAATACTAAAACCATCGCGGATAATAACGCCACCCCCTAAAAAGCCAATGCCACTAACGACTTGAGCAGCAATGCGGGATGGGCTAGCATCATGATCAAGCATGACGGATAATAAAACAAATATACAGGCACCAAGTGATACGAGAGCATTTGTCCGTAACCCAGCCATTCGGTGTCTCCATTGTCTTTCCATTCCAATGCAAGCTCCTACAATAATTGCGATAACTAATCTGAATACAATGTCGTACCATACCATCATGGTCACCTCCATATATAAATATGTGTTATGTTTTTTAGAATGAGCGGGGAATACCCACTCATTCTTATTTTTACAACCAGCTATGAAACTTTTTAATATAAAGCTTTTTTAGGAACTGTGTTAAAAAAGCGTAGCCTAATAGTATTCCTACTAACCAAGGGAAGTAGTTAAGTGGCAATGCTTGCAAACCAACGGCTGCACCAAGTGGTGAGAATGGAATATAAATCCCGATTGCCATAATAAGAGCGGTTAATAAAACGACTGGTGTTGATGCAGTGCTTTGAATAAATGGAATCTTTTGTGTTCTTATCATGTGAACAATTAAAGTTTGTGTTAACAATCCAACGACAAACCAACCGGACTGGAATAATGATTGCTCGCTCGGTGTATTTGCACCAAATACATTCCACATGACTACGTATGTGATAATATCAAATACGGAACTAATTGGGCCGATACAAATAATGAAGCTTCGTAAGTTTGCAGTATCCCATTTTCGTGGTTTTTCTAGAAACTCTTTATCCATTTTGTCCCATGGAATAGAAAGTTGTGAAATATCATAAAGTAAGTTTTGAATTAAAAGATGAATGGCAAGCATCGGTAAAAAAGGAATGAAAGCACTTGCTACTAACACGCTAAACACATTACCGAAGTTAGAGCTAGCTGTCATCTTAATATATTTTAAAATATTTCCGAATGTAGTACGTCCTTCTAAAATACCTGCTTCTAATATAGTTAAACTTTTTTCGAGTAGAATAATATCGGAAGCTTCTTTCGCAATATCAGTAGCAGTATTAACAGATATTCCGACATCAGCTTCACGTAATGCTACAGCATCGTTAATGCCGTCTCCCATGTAACCTACAGTGTGTCCATTTCCTTGTAATGCGTGTATAATACGAGATTTTTGCATTGGATTAAGCTTCGCAAATACAGTCGTTTCTTCAGCAAGTTTTGCTAATGCTTTATCTGGTAAAGAATCAATCTCGTAACCGAGGATTGGTTCGCCGATATCTAATCCAACTTCTTTACAAACCTTTCTTGTAACAATTTCGTTATCGCCAGTTAAAATTTTCACTTGTACACCATGTTTTTGTAATGCTTGAATTGCAGCTGCTGCAGATGGTTTCGGTGGATCTAAAAAGCCGATATATCCACTGAGAATCATATCAGTTTCGTCTTTTACTGCGTACTCTGTATCATTTATTCTTCTATCTTTTTTATAAGCCACAGCAATAACCCGCATACCTTCACTATTTAATGTCTCACTTAGTTTTTTGACATTTGAACGTATTTCCTCGGTGAGTGGAACGACTTTTTCATCCACTTCGGTGTAGTTACAAATTGATAAAATTTCTTCTACGGCACCTTTACAAACCATTGTATGTTCACCTGAAATATCCTTTACGATAACTGACATACGCCGGCGGGCGAAATCGAATGGAATTTCATCTAGCTTTTGAAAAGCTGATGGATTAAATTTATTGTTTTCCTCTGTATGCTTAATAACAGCTTTATCTATTAAATTTTTCAATCCAGTTTGATAGAAACTATTTAAATAGGCAAATTGCAAGACGCGATTGCATTCATTTCCCTTGGGATCTAAGTGACGAACAAGGACCACTTTATCTTCTGTTAAAGTTCCGGTTTTATCTGTACAAAGAATGTTCATAGCACCTAAGTTTTGAATAGAATTTAGCTGTTTTACAATTACTTTTTGTTTAGACATGTTAACGGCACCTTTAGCTAAATTAGCAGTTACAATCATTGGTAACATTTCAGGTGTAAGGCCAACAGCAACGGCAATAGCGAAGAAGAAAGCTTCTTGCCAATCTCCTTTTGTGAATCCATTAATGAGAAGGACGATAGGTGCCATAATAAGCATGAATGTAATTAAGAGCCAGCTTACTTTGTTTACACCTTTATCAAAGCTTGTTTCTACACGCTTTCCAATTACCTTATTTGCTAAAGAGCCGAAATACGTATCGGTACTTGTTGAGATGACAACAGCTTTTGCGCTACCACTTACAATATTTGTTCCCATGAAACAAAGGTTTTCCATATCGAGTGGATTGTAATTTTTTTTCATGTTTTTCGGTAAGATATGCTTATTTTCTGTATGGTAGCAGTGTTCGTATTTTTCTACAGGAAGTGCTTCCCCTGTCAAAGAAGATTGATTAACAAATAAATCTTTAGCGGATACAACACGCACATCAGCTGGAACGATATCACCAGCTGAAAGGGAAATAATATCGCCAGGTACAAGTTCCTCAATTGGAATTTCTGTTGTGTAATTTCGGTTTAAATTCTTTACATTTTTTGTTTCATGTACAAATCCATTTATTCTAAATACGCTCGCAGTTGTTCGAACCATAGCTTTTAACTTATCGGCAGCTTTTTGAGAACGAAATTCTTGGGAAAACCGAATCGTTGCACTAAGTAGGACCATTACAGATACGACAATCGTTCCTTGCATATCATCTGTGAAAAAGGAGAGTGCTCCAAGAGCTAATAAAACGAAAATAAATGGATTTTTAAATGCCAATAGAAATTGAATGTACCACGGCGCCATTTTATTATGAGCTATTTCATTCGGACCATATAAAGAAAGTCTACGAGACGCTTCTTGTTTAGATAATCCATCTTGTGTTGTTTCTAAAAGTTTTAACGCAGAGCTTACATCTTGTGTTGCAACCTCCACTAATAATTCGTTATTTGTTTTCATGCTATCTTGCTCATAAGCATGCTTTGTTTCTTGTCTTTGTAAATTAAACATCGGTAGTTCCTCCTCTGTCATGAAGGAGGAAACAATCTGTTACCTAACTATTTGAAATGGTGAGGAACAGTTTCTTTCCTACCTACATGATGAAATATGAATGTAAAACGTATGGGTATCTGGGCCGAATCATCAATTGCCAACTGTTCCTCACCTCCGTACAATTTAGTAGTTTCTGAATATGCTATGTTTGTTTCATAGTAAGGTGCATATAGACGTAAAAAGACCTTTACTCAAAACGAGTAAAGGTCTGAATTCGCAGTTAAAAGAGTCCACAACAAAGACTGTTAGTAGACATAAATAAAAACAGTTTTTGTGTATGACAAAATACATGCACCTCTCCCTCGTTGAGTTTTAGCACTGTATAGCATAGGTACTGAAACCAGCTACGTTAAAAAAGGCCTTCATTCCGACCTTTCCTGTTGACCCATTGGCGTCTCTCGACATTTTTGGGCAGCAGCGTTTCTCTATACAGGAGCCTCACCTAACAGAGACCATATTCAATTACATGTTGAATGTTAGCACTGTAAAATCGTAGTGTCAATATCTTTTTTATCTGTGTTTTTAAAATATTAAACAGATTTATAATAGATATGTGGGATGAAATGCATGATATTGATTATGAATAATATGGAAAAAATATTTTTATAAAAGGGGAATTTGTAATGGGACCACAAAATTTTATTATAAATATTGAGAATCAAAAATGGTTGTTTAATGAGCATGAAGATTTATGTTCTCATGGAGAAATATATTTAAATGTGGCTGGAACGATTATTACGCAGACAGGTATGGATGAGGAATGGGGAATAAGTGAATCAGCTTTAGCTTTGTTACGAACTTTAGATAAAGAATATATTTGTGATATTGAAAATGAAGCGGGGCTTATTTTGCACGGATGTGGCACTATGCTCATGTTAGGATGCCCAATTTCAATTCATTGGACTATAAACCATATAGGTGAAAACGTGATTTTAAAGGACTTTGTCAAAGTTATTTCTACTAATCAAAAGGCTATCTACTATGAAGGACTTCATATAGAATTGAATGAAAATGAATATAGAAAACAAATTGCTTCTTTTGCACTACAAGCAAAAGAATTATTTAATAAATCAAGTGAAAAGATAATTTCAAATGAGTTTGAGCGAAGTATGTATACCGACTTTTGGACGGAATATGATCATTTGTTAAATAAGTATAAATAAAAAAGCACTGTAACCAGTGCTTTTTTATTATAGATTACGAGATTGTAGGGTTTTCAAAAATAACAATCTCTGAACTGTTTGTAGTTGAAACACGTTGGGCGTAATATGTTAAAGCTGAAGAAATATATGCTGGTAACGTATCATTTGTATGTGATGTTGTATATTCATGGATTAATTCCTTTAAAGTTGTCCATTCTAATTGTGCTGGGTGATCAGACACGAAAGAACTTACCCAGCGATCAAATGAAGATGAAAAATCAGTTTGTAAACGAAATACTTCTTTCATAATAAAACGCTCCCTTAAAATGTAGTATAATCATTTTACCATAAAACACGAACGATGGCTAAATTTTTTAAGTATAACGTTCGTGTTATATAGTTGTCTAGATGATTGGTTATGTAAATTCAATTTGCCATTTGAAATAACATTCCGTAAGATGAGAGATAGAGTATATTTAGAGCTGGAGGAAAGAAAGTGGAATTTGTATTTTTAGGAACTGGTGCAGGTGTTCCTTCAAAAGGAAGGAACGTTTCAGCAATTGCTTTACAATTGTTAGAAGAACGAGGACAAACTTGGTTATTTGATTGTGGCGAGGCCACGCAACATCAAATATTACATACATCTGTACGTCCGCGCCGCATTGAAAAAATATTTATTACGCATTTACATGGCGATCATATTTTTGGATTGCCTGGTTTATTAGGTAGCCGTTCATTTCAAGGAGGAACTACGCCTTTAACGGTGTATGGACCGAAAGGAATTAAACAATTTATTGAAGTGGCATTATCGGTAAGTACGACACATGTGAAATATCCACTTGAAGTTGTGGAGATAACAGAAGAAGGTACCGTATTTGAAGATAATGAATTTTATGTAGAAACGAAAAGATTGTCACACGGTATAGAATGTTTTGGGTATCGTATTGTAGAGAAAGATATACAAGGTGCTCTTTTAGTTGATAAGTTGCTTGAGATGGGTGTGAAACCAGGTCCAATCTTTAAACGTTTAAAAGATGGTGAAGCAGTTGAATTAGAGGATGGCACGATATTAAATGGAAATGAGTTTATCGGCCCACCTCAAAAAGGAAGAATTATTACTATCTTAGGTGATACGCGATATTGCGAAGCGAGTAGGGAGCTTGCGCAAGATGCAGATGTACTTGTCCATGAAGCGACTTTCGCAGCAGAAGATGAGCAACAAGCGTATGATTATTTTCATTCTACATCTAAGCAAGCTGCGAGCATTGCACTTCAGGCAAATGCGAAGCGACTAATATTAACTCACATTAGTTCTCGCTATCAAGGAGATACATATAAGGAATTATTGAAAGAGGCTAGAGAGTTGTTTTCTAATACAGAAATAGCGACGGATTTGAAATCATTCCCAGTAGAAAAATGATAATTTTATAAAAAATGGTAACGGCGGGTTACCATTTTTTTATGTCTAAAAAAATTTAAAAATAAAACTGTTATTATTTTATACTTATACTTGGATGATACAGAAAATTAGGATGGTTTGAATATAAAGGATAAAAATACGAAATAATGATTATTTAGAAAAACTGTTATATAAGTCAGATGACATACAAGTGATACAAATAGCAGAAATGGACTTTTATTCAGAACTTTTAAAATTCAACAAAAGTAAGCGTTTTATAAAAAACAAGCTATAATGAGGGCAGATTATAATTTATGATAAGTCACATGTATTTTAGTCATTATCGTAACAAGTGAAGTTGACTAAATCATGAGAGAGTAACACGAGAATTATAATAGGAAAGATATTACTATTATTTGTCATAAGTCTTTTTCACTTTTTAGCTAAACGATATGATTAGCGAGTGTATCTATTGCAAGTTCCTTAGTTGAAGCTTTTTATTAATAAGGTGGTGGAGATTTAATTGGTATACCACTCTTTAAAAGAGTTCAGAACATCAGCAGGTAGTCTAGGTGGAATAGCGGGTGCAAATTTAGTTGCATTAGCAATGGTTATATCACTTGTTTATGCTATGCTTGCAATGGCTTCTGTGTTAAACTTTGGATTGCTACCAGACTTTATTGTGGATTATCTTGTATCATTTTTAAATGAAAATAATGCTAAGATTCTTATGTATTATGATAACTGGTATTATTTCAGGTTATATTGGATTACTTTTATTCAAAAACTATCCAATTCGTATAGCAGAACAAATTCGTGGTACAACTGGAAAAGCGACAGATGTAGCAGCTTAATAGAATAGTAGAATAAATTTTTTTCATAGAGGTTTAGGGGGAGTTATGATGAAGTATCGCTCAGTATTTGATATTATCGGTCCAGTTATGATTGGACCATCAAGTTCACATACAGCAGGCGCGGCAAGAATGGGGCAAGTTGCTCGCCAGCTGTTTCGTCATGAACCAGAAAGAGTAAGCATTTCGTTATATGGATCATTTGCAAAGACGTATCGAGGGCATGGTACGGATGTAGCACTAATCGGTGGAATATTAGGATTTGAAACAGATGACTTACGTATTCCAGAGGCGCTAGAAATAGCAAAAGAGCGCGAAATTGAAGTGGAATTCATTGAAGAAGATGCCAATGCACCTCATCCAAATACAGCGAGAATTCGTTTGTATAAAGGTGAAGATGAAATTGAAGTTGTTGCTTGCTCAATTGGTGGCGGTAAAATTGAAGTTGTAGAATTAAACGGATTCGATCTTCAATTATCAGGCACGAGCCCAGCACTACTTATTGTAAATAACGATCGCTTTGGTGCTATTGCAGCGGTAGCTTCAATCCTTGCGAAACATGAGATTAACATTAGTACGATGAGTGTATCTCGTAAAGAAAAAGGAAGAAGAGCGCTTATGGTCATCGAAACAGATGAATTATTAGCAGATGAAGTAATTGAAGAAATAAAAGCGCAACAAAATATTTGTCAAGTAACTATTATGGAATAATTGCAGGGGGGACACACCATGTTTCGGAACGCAGCGGAACTAGTGGCGCAAGCTAAAGAACAAAATGTAAAAATCGCAGAAATTATGATTCAATGTGAAATGGAAACAAGAAGTATTTCACGTGAAGAAGTAATTGCTGGTATGGAAAAGAACTTAGTAGTGATGGAGCAAGCAGTAGAACGTGGTATTCGCGGCGTGAAATCACCAACTGGTTTAACTGGTGGAGATGCTGTAAAAGTTCAAGCGTATATGAAGAGTGGAAAAGGCTTATCTGGAGATACGATTTTGGATGCAGTAAGCAAAGCTGTTGCAACAAATGAAGTAAACGCAGCGATGGGAATTATTTGTGCAACACCAACAGCAGGGTCTGCTGGAACAGTGCCAGGTGTACTATTTGCACTAAGAGAAAAATTGCAGCCTACACGTGAAGAAATGATTGAATTCTTATTTACAGCAGGAGCTTTCGGTATGGTTGTTGCGAATAACGCTTGTATTTCTGGTGCGGCAGGAGGATGCCAAGCTGAAGTTGGTTCAGCAAGTGGAATGGCGGCTGCAGCTGCAGTTGAGATGGCTGGTGGAACACAAGATCAAGCAGCTACAGCGATGGCAATTTCATTAAAGAACATGCTTGGTTTAGTGTGTGATCCTGTTGCAGGACTTGTAGAAGTACCTTGTGTAAAACGTAATGCAGCAGGAGCTGCAAATGCGATGATCTCAGCAGATTTAGCATTAGCTGGTGTAACGAGTACAATTCCATGTGATGAAGTAATTGAGGCAATGTTTAGAATCGGACAAACGATGCCAGTAGCACTTCGTGAAACAGCAGAAGGTGGACTTGCAGCAACGCCGACTGGTCGTCGCCTGCAAGAAGAGATTTTTGGGAAGAACAATAACTAAGTGTAATTATAGAAAAAGGAGCTCAAATAAACTTGAGCTCCTTTTTCTATTTTTCTTTTGTTAGTTGTTCTAATGTTTTTCCAAGATTATGTGATCGTTTCGTTGCCTGTGTAATACAAGAAACAAGTGCTTGTTGAAATTTATGTTCTTGTAATACTTCAATACCTGCCTCAGTAGTTCCACCAGGAGAAGTAATTTCCTTTCGCAAAATAGAAGGGTGTTTGTCACTTGCTTTTAACATTTCAGCAGCACCAATCATCGTTTGAAGAATAAGTGATTTTGCAACATCTTCTTTTAAACCAATTTTTGTTGCAGCTTCTTCCATAGCTTCCACTACGTAATAAATATAAGCAGGTCCACTTCCGGATAATGCAGTGACAGCATGCATATCTTCTTCCTCTACAACAGAGACGAGACCAATCGTTTCAAATAAAGATGTTGCAGTGTGAATATGTTCCGCTGTTGCATGTTTTGAAGGGGAGATAGCGGTAGCTGATTTTAAAATGGCTGCGGATGTATTTGGCATTGCACGAATAATTGGAACGTCTTTTTGAAGTAGTTTTCTAATTGAGTGAGTAGAAACACCTGCTAGTAATGAAATAATAAGCACGTTATTATTTATGTATTCTTTAAAAGGGGTAAGCGCCTCTGCAACATCCTTTGGTTTCATTGCTAGAAAAAGAATATTTGCATCAGTAAGTAATTCTTTTTTATTATGAGTACCTTTGACACCGTATTTTTTATGTAGCTCTTGTAATCTTGTCTCGTTAGAACGATTACTTACAGTAATTTGTTCACCTTTAACGACATTTGCATGTAACAAGCCACCAATAATAGCTTCGGCAATAGAGCCTGCACCGAGAAAGGAAATGTTTTGAATAGACATGATGTTCCTCCTTTAATTTTGGTTAGAAATTCTTATAAATGTACATACATTCGTTTTTTTATAGGAAACACCTCTTTTTATCTGAAAATAATGACAAATATATATAGAAGTTGTAAACTGAAGAAGTATTCATTTTTGAACCGGAAAGAGACAGGGGGGCTAAGCATGACGGCGATTCACCGAATGGAGATTCCTGTACCATTTGCAGTGGAAACTGTGAATGTGTTTTTAGTTGAGGGGGAGACATTAACATTAATTGATACAGGGACGAATACAGAAGAGGCAAGGAATGCGTTAGAAAGTCAATTAGGTGCATTAGGACATACGATAGAAGATATTGAAACAGTAGTCATTACGCATCATCATGCAGATCATTGTGGACTTTTAAATATATTTTCTGAGAAGACGAATATTATTGGACATCCTTGGAATGAGCCTTGGATCACACAAAATCCAGAATTTTTAAAGCGGTATCATGAATTTTTTAGAGAGACGGCCTTACAGTTTGGTGTGCCAGCAGCATTTTTGAAAGACGAGTCGTTATTGACGACGAGGACACTTAAATATTCTTGTAATAGATCGTTAACGCATACTGTGAGAGAAGGAGATCGTATTGATTCTTTGCCTGGATTTATAGTACTTGAAACACCAGGTCATGCTTCTACTCATATTTCTTTATATAGAGAATCTGATGGAATATTAATTGGTGGAGATGCTCTCATCAGTCATATTTCTTCGAATCCAATACTAGAACCACCATATGAAGGGCAAACAGAACGGGCACGCCCATTACTACAATATAATCAAACATTACAGCGTTTAAGCGAAATGAATATTTCACGCATTTTATCAGGGCATGGGGAAGATGTTCTAAATGTGAAACAACTTATTGAAACGAGATTACAAAAGCAAGAAACACGTGCTTTTAAAGTGCTTGAGTTATTAAAGGAAAAACCAATGACAGCATTTGAAGTATGTGTAAAACTATTTCCGGTATTATATAAAGAACAATTACCACTTACTATTTCAGAAACGGTTGGACAATTGGACTATTTAGCATATAATCAACAAGTGATGATTGATGAATCATCGCAACAATTGATTTATTATGCAAAGTAGGTGACAGCAATGACAGGACGTTTACAAAATAAAGTAATCGTCATTACAGGTGCTTCTAGTGGGATTGGTGAGCAAGTTGCAATGCAAGTTGCAGCACAGGGAGCGACTCCCGTATTAATGGCTCGAACAGAAGAGAAACTACAAGCGTTAGTAGACAAAATTAAAGAAACTTATAATACGCCTTGCTATTATTATGTATTAGATGTAAGTGAAGAGATGGAAGTACAGTCTGTTTTTTCAAAGGTATTACAAGAAGTGGGACGTATTGATATATTAGTAAACAATGCGGGATTTGGTATTTTTAAAACGTTTGAAGATGCGTCAATGGATGAAGTGAAAGATATGTTCCAAGTAAATGTATTTGGATTAGTAGCATGTACGAAAGTGGTACTACCTTATATGGTAAACAAGAACGAAGGACATATTATTAATATTGCTTCCCTTGCCGGAAAAATTGCAACTCCGAAATCAAGTGCGTATGCAGCAACGAAACATGCTGTATTAGGATTTACGAATAGTTTACGCATGGAATTAGCGAATACAGATATTTATGTTACAGCAATTAATCCAGGTCCGATAGATACAAACTTTTTTGAAATAGCGGATCAATCTGGTACCTATGTAAAGAATATGGGACGTTACATGTTAAAACCAACATACGTAGCAGAACAAATCGTAAAGTCGATGCACACGAAAAAACGTGAAGTAAACTTACCGAAGTGGATGGGAATTGGCCCGAAACTTTATGCTTTATTTCCAGGTTTATTTGAACGTGTAGCAGGTAAATCATTAAGTAAAAAATAGGAGATTTCCACATGGAAATCTCCTATTTTTTATTGTTTTCCAGTCACATAATCATAAACAATATCCTCAATCTCCTCGTATAAATCAATTTCAATATTTGAATGAGTTACCGTTTGAATATGTTTCACTAGCATTTCCTGATCTTCTTTTGATATTGGACTGCATTGATATTGCTGAAAACTTTTTATAATCATTTTCTCAATTAATTTTTCGTTCATATTTTTTCCCGCCTGTATGTACGTATGTATTGTTTTATTGTACTTGAAGTGAAATAAAAAAACTACCATGCACTATTTTTGTATAAAAATTCGGTTGTGTGTAATATTTTTCTAGTAAAATTAAGTTTTTTTACTTTTAAAAATTTATAAATATTTAATTGACTCTATAAATATACAATATTATAATCATACTTAATTTAAAGAATCGATTTGAGGAGGAACTTATGAAAGTCGCAATTATTGGAGCCACTGGATATGGGGGCATTGAGTTAATTCGTTTATTAGAACAACATCCATATTTTTCTATAGCATCTCTTCATTCTTTTTCACAAGTTGGTGAGTGTATAACAAATGTATATCCGCATCTTCGAAATGTCCTCGTTCATACGTTACAAGAAATTGATGTGGAGACAATAGGGAAAGAAGCAGAAATCGTATTTCTAGCAACACCAGCAGGAGTATCGGCGGAGTTAACTCCCAAGTTATTAGCAGAAGGTTTAAAAGTAATTGACCTATCTGGAGACTTTCGTATGATAGATCCTTCGTCATATGAACTGTGGTATAAAAGGCCAGCAGCGAAAGAAGAAATTCTTAGAAAAGCAGTGTATGGGTTAAGTGAATGGAAAAGGACTGAGATTCAAAAGGCAAATTTAATTGCAAACCCAGGATGTTTTGCTACAGCCACATTGCTAGCGATAGCACCGTTAGTACGTAGTAGCAGGATTGAAGAAGATTCGATTATTATTGACGCGAAATCAGGGGTATCAGGAGCAGGTAAAACACCAACAACAATGACTCATTTTCCTGAGCTATACGATAACTTACACATCTATAAAGTAAACCAGCATCAGCACGTTCCAGAGATTGAGCAAATGCTTACAGAATGGAATAGTGAATTACAGCCAATTACATTTAGCACACATTTAATACCGATATCACGAGGAATCATGATTACACTTTATGCAAAAGTAAAACAAAAGATGGAAATAAAGCAACTTCAAAAATTGTATGAAGAAACGTATGAACAATCGCCTTTCATCCGAATTTGTACGCAAGGGAAATTTCCAAGTCCAAAAGAAGTGAGAGGCTCAAATTATTGTGATATTGGCATAGCTTACGATGAAAGAACAGAAAGAGTTACGGTCGTTTCTGTTATAGACAATATGATGAAAGGCGCGGCTGGGCAAGCGATTCAAAATGCAAACATAATAGCGGGACTAGAAGAGACAACAGGTTTACAACATATGCCGCTTTATCTATAAGGGGGACATGATGATTAAAGTAGCGTCTATTACAAAATTAGAAAATGGTTCAATTGTAACGCCGAAAGGCTTTTCGGCAATTGGTACTGCAAATGGTCTGAAAAAGGAGAAAAAGGATTTAGGGGCAATCGTTTGTGACGTACCAGCATCATGTGCCGCTGTGTATACAACGAATCAAATACAAGCAGCCCCTTTGCAAGTAACGAAGGATAGTATAACGGCAGAAGGGAAGTTACAAGCAATTATCGTTAATAGTGGAAATGCAAATGCTTGTACTGGAATGAAAGGATTACAAGACGCATACGAGATGCGCACATTAGGGGCGGAACATTTTGGATTGAAAGAAAATTACGTTGCAGTAGCTTCAACAGGTGTAATTGGTGTTCCGCTGCCGATGGATATAATCCGAAAGGGAGTTGCAACTCTTATACCGACGAAGGAAGAAAGTGAAGCATATTCTTTTTCTGAAGCAATTTTAACGACGGATCTCATAACGAAAGAAACTTGCTATGAAATGATTATTGATGGGAAGAAAGTGACGATTGCGGGTGTTGCAAAAGGTTCAGGGATGATTCATCCGAATATGGCAACGATGCTTAGTTTTATTACGACAGATGCTCATATAGAGCATGACGTATTGCAAACGGCATTATCCCAAATTACGAATCATACATTTAATCAAATTACGGTAGATGGAGATACTTCTACGAATGATATGGTCATCGTTATGGCAAGTGGATTATCAGAAACAAGGCCGATAAATATGGAACATACAGATTGGGAAACTTTCGTATGTGCTTTACAGAAGGTATGTGAAGATTTAGCAAAAAAAATTGCGCAAGATGGTGAAGGCGCTACGAAGTTAATAGAAGTAAATGTGCTAGGAGCTCAAACGAATGAAGAGGCAAAAAAAATTGCAAAGCAAATAGTCGGTTCGAGTCTTGTGAAAACAGCAATACATGGTGAAGACCCAAACTGGGGACGAATTATTAGCAGTATTGGACAAAGTGAAGTAGCTATTAGTCCGAATACAATTGACATTACTCTTCAATCTATATTGGTATTAAAAAATAGTGAGCCTCAAACATTTTCTGAAGAAGAAATGAAAGAGAGATTACAAGAAGATGAAATAGTCATTAATGTGTACTTACACTTAGGAGAAGAGACAGGATCAGCTTGGGGCTGTGACTTAAGCTATGAATATGTGAAAATAAACGCTTGTTATCGTACATAAGGAGAGAGAAGATGAGCGAATATATTGTAGTGAAATGCGGCGGTAGTATGTTGAATCAATTAAAAGCTGTGTTTTTTGAATGTATAAAGAAATTGCAACAGAAGTATAAAGTAGTGATTGTTCATGGTGGTGGGCCAGAAATTGATGCCAAATTAAAAGATTGTAACATCAACGTAGAAAAAAGAGATGGATTACGCGTAACACCAAAAGAAGTTATGGATGTTGTTCAAATGGTGCTATGCGGAAGTACGAATAAAAAACTCGTAATGAATTTACAAAAGCATAATTTACTTGCGGTAGGTTGTTCAGGATGTGACGGCAATTTACTTCAAGTTCAACCTGTCAGTGAAGAGATAGGATATGTGGGGGAAGTAAGTTATGTAGAAACAGCCTTATTAAAAGGATTAATGAATATGGAGTATATTCCTGTTATTGCTCCAATCGGGGTAAATGGTAATGAAGTTTATAACATAAATGCGGACAATGCTGCAGCTGGGATTGCGGCTGCGTTAGGGGCAAAAGAGCTTATTTTTATTACGGATGTAGATGGAATATTACATGAAGGGAATTTGGTAAAGGAAACGGATGAATCTGAAATTGCTACTTTTATAGAAACAGGTGTTATTACAGGTGGGATGATTCCGAAAGTACAGGCGGCACTAGCATCATTAAAAATGGGAGTGCAAAAGATAAGTATTGTGAATGGTACAAAAGATTTTACTGAGGTTACGGGAGAGTGTATTGGAACGACGGTAACGAAAGGTGTGAGTATTGCATGACGAGTCATCTTTTTCAAACGTATGGCAGAAGAACTATTGAGTTTGTAAAGGGAACTGGAACGAAAGTTATTGATAATAACGGTAAGGAATATTTAGATTTCACATCAGGAATTGGCGTATGTAATTTAGGACATTGTCACCCTACTGTTCTCAAAGGTGTACAAGAGCAACTTTATGATATATGGCATATATCTAACCTGTTTACAAACAGCTTGCAAGAAGAAGTTGCGTCATTATTAACAGAAAATAGAGAATTAGATTATGTGTTTTTCTGTAATAGTGGGGCAGAGGCAAATGAAGCGGCTTTAAAGTTAGCACGTAAGCATACTGGAAAATCTCTCGTCGTAACATGCCAGCAGTCTTTTCACGGTAGAACATTTGGAACGATGAGTGCAACGGGCCAAGATAAGGTAAAAGAAGGATTTGGTCCATTACTTCCATCTTTTTTACATATCCCTTTTAACGATATTAAAGCATTAGAGGAAGTAATGAATGAAGAAGTTGCGGCGGTAATGGTAGAAGTTGTTCAAGGAGAGGGAGGAGTAATACCTGCTGATCTATCTTTTTTGAAAGAGATTGAAACATTATGTAATAAGTTCGGTTCCTTATTTATTATAGACGAAGTACAAACGGGGATAGGAAGAACTGGAACACTATTCGCTTATGAACAAGTGGGAATAGAGCCTGATATCGTTACTGTTGCAAAGGCGCTTGGGAATGGGATTCCTGTAGGAGCGATGATTGGCCGGAAAGAGCTCGGAGCGTCGTTTACTGCAGGATCACACGGTTCAACTTTTGGCGGGAATTACATCGCGATGGCTGCAGCGAAAGAAGTATTGCAAGTAAGTGAAAAACCATCGTTTTTAAAAGAAGTACAAGAAAAAGGCGAGTACGTATTAGAGAAGTTGCAAGAGGAATTACAGCATGTCGAATGTATTCAAAATATACGTGGTAAGGGGCTTATGATTGGGATTGAGTGTAAGCATGAAGTTGCAAGTTTTATAGAACAACTAGAAAACGAAGGACTTCTCGTATTACAAGCAGGTCCTAATGTGATAAGACTATTACCGCCACTCATTGTCACGAATGAAGAGTTAGAACAGGCAGTATATATAATAAAAAAAGTAGTTTGTACAAAAAACGTATCAATCATATAAGGGGGAAGTTTCATGTCAACTGTACAAGTACCGAAATTAAATACGAAAGATCTTTTAACACTAGAAGAATTAACGAAAGAAGAAATTATTTCTTTAATTGAGTTCGCTATATATTTAAAAAAGAATAAGCAAGAGCCTTTATTACAAGGCAAAATATTAGGGCTTATTTTTGATAAGCATTCAACTCGTACTCGTGTATCTTTTGAAGCAGGAATGGTACAGCTCGGGGGACATGGTATGTTTTTAAGTGGGAAAGAGATGCAAATGGGAAGAGGAGAAAGCGTTTCAGATACTGCGAAAGTATTATCGCAGTATATTGACGGGATCATGATACGTACATTCTCACACGCGGATGTAGAAGAGCTTGCAAAAGAATCGAGTATTCCTGTTATTAACGGTTTAACGGATGATCATCATCCTTGTCAAGCATTGGCAGACCTTATGACGATATACGAAGAAACAAATACATTTAAAGGAATAAAATTGGCTTACGTAGGTGACGGAAATAATGTATGTCATTCATTGTTGCTAGCGAGTGCAAAAGTCGGAATGCATATGACTGTGGCAACGCCTGTAGGGTATGAACCGAATGAAGAGATTGTAAAAAAAGCGTTAGCAATTGCCAAGGAAACAGGAGCTGAAATTGAAGTTTTGCATGATCCTGAATTAGCGGTGAATGAAGCAGATTTCATTTATACTGACGTTTGGATGAGCATGGGGCAAGAGGGCGAAGAAGAGAAGTATACTTTATTTCAACCTTACCAAATCAATAACGAACTTGTTAAGCGTGCGAAGCAAACATATCGTTTCTTACACTGTTTACCTGCCCATCGTGAAGAAGAAGTAACAGGAGAAATTATAGATGGACCGCAGTCTATCGTCTTTGAGCAAGCTGGTAATCGATTGCATGCTCAAAAAGCGTTATTAGTGAGTTTATTTAAAAATGTAGAAGAGCCTTCCTAAAAGGGAGGTTTTTTTATATTAAAATGTCGGATGTATATTTGGTTAACCATTTCGATATCATTTATAATAAAAGAGAAAACTAAATTTGTTTTTCAGAGTGTGTAAGGACATACTACATATAAAAATATAGTTAAAGAGATGATGAGGGTGAAAACAACTAAGAAAACATATTCGTTTTTCCAGCGGATGTGGAGAATATTAAAGTTTCAATATTATAAGTTGCTTCGATCGCCAGAAGGCGCAAAGAAAGTATCGTTAGGGTTTGCTATAGGATTCGGCTTAGAAATGTTAGTCATTTATACGGCATCGCTCGTATATGTAATATTTTATCCAATCGTCAGGTTAGCAAAGGGATCTTTTCCTGCGGCAGTTATTGGCAATATTATTGGGAAAATATCGTTTCTCCCAGTATTTTTATTTCCGCTTGCGTATGCGCTAGGAAAAATGATTTATCCATTTCATGTACAGAAAATTCATCATGAACCATTTACGATATCGGACTTGTTTTCAAGTCACATTTTTACGATATTAAAGAGCTTATTACAAAGTGAAGTGTATGTATTAATTGGAATGACGATTTTAGGAGTTGTGTTTGGTCTCATTTCATATTTCGTTGTGCATTATTTATACGAAAAGAACCGTAAGTTACGTTTGAAGAAAAGGAAGAAACGAGTGAGAGAACCACTTGTACAATTATAAACAATGTCACATTCATTTTCTCCTTTGAATATGTTTAAGAAAAAGGAGGAGAGGATAATGTATTATTATTACGTGCCTCAAGTATATCCATATGTAAATTATTATCCGGTTTATGATACGAGTAGACAATACGAATTATATCGGCAACAACAATTACAGCAATTATCACAAATACCACAATTACCAACACAACAGCCTACACAGGAAAAAAAACCATATTTAACAACATGGCCATATTCCAATGTATACTATGGTAATTATTACGAATCATAAAGCTGCTTCTATTTAGAAGCAGCTTTATACGTTTGTTTTCAAAATTAAATTTTGAATGGTTTGAAGAGAATGAATGAGCTTTTCGCGCTCTTCCTCAGATAATGTTTGGAAATTTTCTTTTAGTTTGTCTAAAATGAATTGCTGATACTGATTTACTAATAATTTCCCTTCAGCTGTTAGAGAAATTAAAATGACCCGTCGATCTTTTTCGCTATAATGACGCTCTATTAGTTCTTCTTGAATAAGTTTGTTTAATAGAGGTGTCATGTTAGGCCGTGAAATCGCTAGCCGCTTGCCGATTTCGGAAACTGCTAATGTGCCGTTTTCATGCAAAAGCAGTAATACTTGTGTATGTGATGGCGGCATATGTCTTTGAGAAGAAAATTCTCCAGGAAGCATAAATTTGCGATAAAAAAGAGGCACTAGCGAAAGAAGATGATCAACAATACGTTCCCACTCGCGTGATTCCATATAAAGGCCCCCTTCCACTATCATTGTAACAAAAAAGACATGTTATAAAAATAGAATTGTTTCATGGTCGCTTTAATATTTGTAGGATAACACTTGCTTTGTAAATGTGTTGGCAATAATTGCATAGCCGTTATCATTTGGGTGTACTTGGTCAAATAATAACTCTTTTTTATCATTCGATATTAATTTGCGAATTGGTAAAACGATAGATGGTTGATTTGCTTTGGAAATGGAATAAACAGATTCATTCCAGCCATCTAAAAACATATCTGCATAACTTGCGATGGAGTCATCGAGTTGTAACGGGTTATAGAGTTCTGAGAGAATGAGTAAAGCGTCCGGATTTTGATCTCGAACTGTCTTTACAATACTTTTTATATCCGCTTCAAAATGGGCTTTTTCTTTATTTAACATTTTTATACCATCTATAACACCAACATCACGATTTAAACGAAATAAATTATTTCCTCCAATATTAATTGTAATTATATTTGCTGCTCTAATTTTTTCCTTTACATCTTCTGATTGAACTTTTTTAGCGAGACGATCTGTTGTAAGACCGTTTACCCCAAGGTTTTCTACTGTAATTGGTTTATGAATTTGTGCTTCTATTTGCTTAGAAGCTAATTCAGCAAATCCACCTTGTGTCGATCCATATCCTTTAGCGAGTGAATCACCTAATACAAGATGATAAAAAGATTCGTTTGTTTGCTTATCAATCCAATTTGGGGCAGATGTTTTTTCTGTTTTTTCTTCAGATTCATTTTGTTTTGTCTCGTCGTTCTTTTCAAAATAAGAATAAGAAATGATCAGAAGGAGGAGACAAACAATTGTTAAGATGACTTTTTTCATAAATTCATCCTCCTTGTAATTGGTAATTGTATCATATTCAGCAGTATTAGCAATGTAAGGGCATATTATATGTTTATGAAAAGTTTATAATAACTTTACAGAAAATTTGTTGAAGTTTGTCAAAAAATATTGACGATAGGAAAGAACTTTATATATGATAATGTCAGATAAGGTGAAACTTTAATGAGTGGGAGCTTTATTTCCTATTAATTAATAGTCTTCATCAATCGGGCGTTTAAGGGGACTACTCGTTAGCGCAGGGTGAAATGAAAATTGTGTCTCTAATGGAAGAAAAAAGGTATGTGGTTAGAGACAGATAGGGATTCATTTCATTATTTCTGGTAATTGTATAAGGGGGATTTTTTGTGAAAAAGTCAAAAAAAATGCTAGCTGGAGCAACTCTTGCGATTGGTGTTATAGCACCGCAAGTAATGCCAACAACAGCTCATGCAGATGAGAACACTGGGGAGAGTACAGTTAACTTACGAATTCTAGAAACATCAGATATTCACGTTAACTTAATGAATTACGATTATTATCAAACGAAAACAGATAATAAAGTAGGTCTCGTGCAAACTGCAACACTCGTTAATAAAGCACGTGAAGAAGCGAAAAACTCTGTCCTATTTGATGATGGAGATGCATTACAAGGGACACCGCTTGGAGATTATGTAGCAAATAAAATAAAAGATCCGAAGAATCCTGTGGATCCTAGTTATACACATCCATTATATCGTGTAATGAATTTAATGAAGTATGACGTCATCTCTCTTGGGAATCATGAATTTAACTACGGCTTAGACTATTTAAACAAAGTAATTAGTAAAACGGAATTCCCGGTTATTAACTCGAATGTTTATAAAGATGATCATGATAATAATGAAGCGAACGATGAAAATTATTTTAAACCATATCATATTTTAGAGAAAGAAGTAGTGGATGAAGCAGGCCAAAAACAAATAGTAAAAATTGGTGTAATAGGATTTGTCCCACCTCAAGTTATGAACTGGGATAAGGCAAATTTAGAAGGAAAAGTAAAAGCGAAAGATATTGTCAAAACAGCGAATAAATTAGTACCGAAACTGAAAAATGAGGAACATGCAGATATTGTCGTTGCACTAGCGCATTCAGGTGTTGATAAGAGTGGATACAACGAAGGAATGGAAAATGCATCATATCATTTAGCAACACAAGTTCCTGGCGTAGATGCAGTATTAATGGGACATTCACATACTGAAGTGAAGGATGTATTTAATGGTGTTCCAGTTGTAATGCCTGGTGTTTTTGGTAGTAACTTAGGTATTATTGATATGCAATTGAAAAAGGTAAACGGAAAATGGGAAGTACAAAAAGATCAATCTAAGCCACAACTTCGCCCGATTGCTAATAGTAAAGGTACCCCATTAGTAGAATCTGATCAAAAATTAGTTAATGAAATTAAAGATGAGCATCAAGCGACAATCGACTATGTAAATACACCTGTAGGTGAAACGAAAGCACCAATTAATAGTTATTTTTCATTAGTACAAGATGATCCTTCCGTACAAATTGTGACAAATGCGCAAAAATGGTATGTAGAACAAGAACTTAAAAAAACAGAGTACGAAAAGATTAAAGATATTCCGGTTTTATCTGCAGGCGCACCATTTAAAGCAGGTGGCCGAAACGGTGCTACATATTATACGGATATTCCAGCTGGAACGTTAGCAATTAAAAACGTTGCAGATTTATACGTGTATCCAAATACGTTATATGCTGTAAAAGTAAATGGGGCACAAGTGAAAGAATGGCTTGAAATGTCTGCAGGTCAGTTTAATACAATTGATCCAAAGAAAACAGAAGAACAGCCATTAGTAAATATAGGCTATCCTACATATAACTTCGATATTTTAGATGGCTTAAAATACGAAATTGATGTAACACAACCGGCGAAATACGATAAAGATGGAAAAGTTGTAAATGCAAATACGAATCGTATTGTAAATATGACATATGAAGGTAAGCCAGTAGCTGATGATCAAGAGTTCATCGTCGCTACAAATAACTATCGTGGAAGTAGTCAAACGTTCCCAGGTGTAAGTAAAGGGGAGGTTGTATACCAATCACAAGATGAAACACGTCAAATCATTGTGAAGTATATGCAAAAAATAAAAAATATTGATCCAGCAGCTGATCAAAATTGGACGTTTAAACCGATTGTTGCAGATAAATTACATACAACATTTGATTCTTCACCAAATGCACAAAAGTATATAAAGAAAGATGGGAACATATCATATGTTGGACCATCTGAAAATGAATTTGCTAAATATGCAATTGATATAACGAAGAAAAATGATGATAAAGAAACTGGTGAAGGAAATCCAACGACACCGCCAACAGGTGGGGGAGAAAATCCAACAACACCGCCAACAGGTAATGGAGAAAACCCAACACCACCAACAGAAGAAGGTAATAATGGTAATGAACCAAAACAAGATGGAAACAATACTGGATCTGGACAAACTACAACAGATGATCAAAATACAAAAGAAACAACAACAACTGTAAGTGAAAATAAAGAAGCTGAAAAAGATGAACGTGATTTACCGAAAACAGGTGCAAGTATTGCTTCTACAATTGGAGCGGGTCTTGCGTTTGTTGGAGCGGGATTACTTATGTTATTTAGAAGAAAGAAAGCGAATAGATAGTCGAGAAATATAAAAAGGATTACCGATTTGGTAATCCTTTTTATTATATTATGAAACTGGTACTGCTTTTTCTTTTTTCCATGAAAGGCCGAATCCAGTAAAGCCGACGATAATGGTTACGACTGGACATGCTAAACAGAAGATTGCGTATGGCAGGTAATCGAATGTTGGAACGCTAAGAACGTTTGTTAAGAATACGCCACTTACACCCCATGGTACGAGTGGATTAATTACTGTACCAGCATCTTCTAATACTCGTGATAAATTACGACGTTCTAAACCGACTTCATCGTATTTATTAGCAAATGCTTGTCCTGTTAAAACGATGGATAAGTACTGCTCACCGAGTAAGAAGTTTACACCAATTGCAGTTGAAGCAGTAGAAATAATTAAGCGTGTACTAGTTTTTACGAAGCTAGAGATAATATTCATCAGCTGCGCTATAATACCCATTCCTTGTAATAATCCTCCCATACAAAGAGCTAGGAAAATAAGAGCAATTGACATCATCATACTTTGCAGGCCACCGCGAGATAATAAGCTATCAATATCTTTGATACCAGTTTTAGAAACGTAACCGTCTTGCATAATTTTTATTAAATCAGCTAAAGAAGTGCTAGGTTTAAAAATAAAGAGAATAATAATCCCTACCACAATTCCTGCAAGTAATGTTGGAACTGCGGGTACCTTTTTAAATGCGAATAGGAACAGTAATAAAATAGGAATCAGTGTAACGATAGAAATCGTTGCATTTTTTTCTAATGTGTTAATAAATGCTGAGAAATCAACGTTTCCACCAGATCCGCTTCCTAAAATGAAAAATGCGATAAAAGCAATAATGAAAGCTGGCACTGTTGTCCAAAGCATGTTACGAATATGTTCAAATAAATCTACACCCGTTACAGCAGGCGCTAAGTTTGTTGTATCAGATAAAGGAGACATTTTATCTCCGAAGAATGCCCCAGAAATAATTGCCCCAGCAATAAGAGCTGGATCGTATCCAAGGGCAGTACCCATTCCCATAAAGGCAAGTCCTACAGTTGCAGCAGTTGTAAATGCACTACCGATACTCGTTCCAACAATTGCACAAACAACAAAAACAGTTGGAACGAAAATTTTTGGAGATACAAGTTGGAAGCCGTATACCATTAAAGTTGGAATAGTTCCAGCTGCGATCCAAATGCTAATTAATACGCCTACAAGTAAGAAAATAAATATAGATGGAATACCAGCTGAAATACTACTTATCATTCCTTTTTCCATAGTAGACCAATCAATTTTTTTCATAAATCCAAACGCTAATAAAAGAACGATGCCAAATAAAATCGGGATGTGTGGTGAAACTTCTAATTTGATAACACTAAAGCCAATGCAGAAAAAGATAAAAATTGTTAAAAGAACAGACTCAATTTTTGAAACCATTGTTTTCCCCTCCTAAGTAATATGAAATAGCTCTTTTTTATATAAAATTCGCCAATATTGTATATTTCCTTCTAAAATTTAGAATTTTGTGACAAATTACCGGTAATTGTTTGTTCTTCTATATGATACGGAAATGATTGGATAAAAAAACGTCCCTGCATATAATTATGCAGGGACGAAGAAATCGCGGTACCACCCTAGCTTGTGAAATGAATGTATCACAAAATAAAGGGTCATATGATATGCGCTTATAAAATAAAAAACGCCCCTGCAATATATGCAGGGACGAAAAATTCGCGGTACCACCCTAAATTGTGAAACAGTGTCGTTTCACCACTCTTTAGACATAACGGTCTATAACCGTCTTTTACTACTCCTCACGTTTCGTAAAAGAAGCTCCAGGGGGTAATTCATAATTCGCTCTGTACTGGTTCGCACCGACCACCAGCTCTCTGAAATCAGAAATCGAAATACTACTAAATCCTATCAACGCCGATTCATATGATGTTAGTTAAATTTTTATCATATTTTCATCTTACATGTCAATAAAAATATTAAATGTTTTTTTAGGGAAATAAAGGATAATTGTTTTTAATGCTGTAAAAATGTACGTTATAATGAATTTGAAAGGGGGAGGAAAGAGTGAAGAAAAAAATAATTCTTTTTACCACTTTATTAGTTATTGGAGGAAGTGCTGGAATTTACACAGCTTTTGCGGCTGAATCAGAGCAACTGAAACAAAAGCAAATACAACAATCAGAAGTGAAGAAAGTAAAAGAAATAGAAGAGAAGAAATCAATGGAAAAAGCAGCAGAGAAACTAGGAGTTTCTACAGAGGGAAAAACAAAAGAAGAGGTTACGAAAGAAGTAAATACCGCTAGGTTTGAGAAGCGTCATGATTTATTAATTGAGCACGCTAAGCAACTTGGAATTGATACAGAGGGGAAAAAAGATGAAGAAATTATTTTAGAAATTGGAAAGATACAGCATGGAAAGTAGAACAACTTATCGTATGATAAGTTGTTCTTTTTTAAGAACGATTTGATTTTAAAATAATTGACAGTCATTCAGATTTAATGTTAACTATATTTATAAACGAGTTAACATTAGGGGTGACAATTGTGACAATAAATAGTAAAACGATTGAAAAATCATCTTATACATATGAAGAATTAGCAGAGAAAAATAAAGCTTACGTATGGCACCCATTTACACAAATGAAAGATTATTTAGAAGAAGATCCTGTCATTATTGAACGTGGAGAGGGAAGAAAGCTATACGATGTAAATGGTAATGAATATTGGGATGGTGTTTCATCTATATGGTTAAATGTTCACGGACATCAAGTACCGGAATTAGATGAAGCAATTCGTGAGCAATTAAATAAAATTGCTCATTCTACTATGTTAGGACTTGCTAACGTTCCATCTATTTTATTAGCAGAAAAAATTATTGAGGTTGTACCAGATGGATTGAAGAAGGTATTCTATTCTGATTCAGGTTCTACCGCTGTTGAAATTGCAATTAAGATGGCTTTCCAATATTGGCAGCATAAAGGGAAACGAAAGAAACAAAGATTCGTTACATTAAAAGAAGCATATCACGGTGATACAATTGGAGCTGTTTCGGTAGGAGCAATAGACTTGTTTCACCAAGTGTATAGTTCGCTCTTATTTGATGCGATTAAAATGCCGTATCCATATACATATCGTTCTCCTTACGGAAATAATAAGGAGGAAATTGTAAAAAGCCATTTAGAAGAAATGGAAGAATTGTTGAAAGAAAAGCATGAAGAAGTAGCTGCCATCATTGTAGAGCCATTAATGCAAGGTGCTGGCGGGATGATTACAATGCCAAAAGGATATTTAAAAGGACTGCGCGATTTATGTACTAAGTACAATGTATTATTTATTACAGATGAGGTAGCGACTGGATTTGGGCGTACAGGGAAAATGTTTGCGTGTGAACATGAAAATGTGACGCCAGACATTTTAACTGCTGGGAAAGGTTTAACAGGTGGATATTTACCAATTGCAGTTACGGTAACGACAGATGAAATATATAATGCCTTTTTAGGAGAATATGAAGAACAAAAAACATTTTTCCATGGACATAGCTACACAGGCAATCCGTTAGGGTGTGCCGTAGCAATCGCAAATCTAGAACTATATGAAAAAACAAATTTAATAGAAGAAGTGGCACGTAAAACGGATTATGTGGCAGCGCAATTAGAAAAGCTCTTTGCGTATAAACATGTAGGTGATATTCGTCAGTGCGGATTAATGGTTGGTATTGAGCTTGTGAAGAATAAGGAAACGAAAGAAGCGTTTGACTGGACAGAAAGAGTCGGTGTTCAAGTATGTAAACGCGCAAGAGAGCTGGGTATGATTTTACGACCGCTAGGTAACACGATTGTATTTATGCCACCACTTGCTTCTACTTTTGAAGAGATTGATGATATGTTACGCATTTTATATAAGGCAATCTCGGATGTTACGGAGGGAGAATAATGAGTGGTTTTTTCATAACAGCAACTGATACTGAAGTTGGAAAAACAGTAGTTGCAGGTGCTATAGCAGGTGTATTTAGACAATTAGGATATAACGTAGGGGTGTATAAACCGTTGCAAAGTGGGCATGTTGCATCAAACCCTGAGGGAGATGCGGCAAGGTTAAAAGCATTATCAGGTGTGCCGACACAAGAAAATGAAATTTGCCCTTATTCTATTGAAGAACCACTTGCTCCGAGACTTGCCATGAAAAGAGCTGGAAGAGTAGTAAAGTTAAAAGAAATTACTGATTACTATAATGAACTATTAAAAGAGTTTAATAGCTTATTTGTAGAAGGAGCAGGTGGGCTTGCTGTCCCATATACAGAAGATGCTTTAGTAATTGATTTTGCAAAAGAATTACAGTTGCCTCTTATTGTAGTAGCTCGTCCTATATTAGGAACAGTAAATCATACAGTGTTAACGATTGCTTACGCAAAGGCGCATGGCTTAACCGTAGCGGGTGTCATTTTATCAGGTTGCAAAGAATGTGAAATGGAAAGAGTGCAAGAAAATAAAGAGATGATTGAAGAGCTGAGCGGGGTACCAGTTTTAGGATTATTACCATTCTTTGAAGGTGAGTTTACGAAAGAAGAAGTCTTAGAATCTGCAAAAGAACATATTATGATTTCAAAATTAGAGGAGTTTATCCAAAATGAATCAAACGTGGCGTGCGCACCTTCAATGTAAATTACAACAATTACATGAGCAAGGGCAGTATCGTGATTTGCATGTAACAGAGAAGGCAGAAGAGACTTGGCTTATTCGAGATAAAAAAAGGATGTTAAATTTAGCGTCAAATAATTATTTAGGGTTAGCTGGAGATGAAAGGTTAAAAGAAGCTGCTATTGCCTGTACAAAAAGATATGGAACTGGAGCGACTGCCTCTCGTCTCGTTGTAGGAAATCATCCATTATATGAAGAGGTTGAGAGAAGCATATGTGACTGGAAAGGTACTGAAAGAGCTTTAATTGTAAATAGTGGGTATACGGCAAATATAGGTGCCATATCTTCTTTGGCCTCTCGGCACGATATTGTTTTTAGTGATAAGTTAAATCACGCAAGTATTGTTGATGGAATCATATTAAGCGGGGCAGAGCATAAAAGGTATCGTCATAATGATTTGGATCATTTAGAGAAGCTGTTGAAAATGGCTTCGCCTGAAAACAGAAAATTAATCGTAACAGATACCGTTTTTAGTATGGATGGTGATACTGCGTATTTGAGAGATTTAGTACAGCTGAAAGAGAAGTACGGGGCAATCATTATAGTCGATGAAGCACATGCGAGTGGAATATATGGAATCGGCGGAGCTGGGTTATCTCATATAGAAAAAAATCTTGCTCAAAAAATTGATATACATATGGGGACGTTTAGCAAGGCTTTAGGGTGTTATGGTGCGTATTTGACAGGTGATGAAATTTATATAGAGTATTTACAAAATATGATGAGAAGCTTTATTTTTACTACAGCTTTACCACCAAGTACGTTAGGAGCAGTGCAAAAAGCAATTGAAATTGTAAAAGAAGATAATGAAAGAAGAGAGAACCTTATAGCAAACGGAGAATACTTCAGAACTAAATTAAGGGATGCTGGTTTTGATATTGGGAATAGTTCAACTCATATTGTACCGATTGTAGTCGGTTCAAATGAACATGCTTTACGATTTAGTAAAAGGTTGCAAGAGGCAGGGATTGCGGCCATTGCAATTCGTCCGCCAACTGTGCCGGTTCATAGTTCTCGAATTCGCTTTGCAGTTACATCGCAACATACAATAGCTGATTTAAAATGGGCTATTGACCGAATTATTCACATTGCGAAAGAAGAGGAGATTTTCGTATGAACGAGCTAAAGATTATTTTTATCCCCGGATGGGGAATGGAAGAGAATATTTGGGATTTAGTACTTCCGTATTTTAAAGGATATCCTGTTCAATGCGTAGATTGGCGTAATGTGAAAGAACGAAGTGAATTTGCGGAACGAATTATAGATGTAGCGCATAACGACAACGTAATTTTAGTTGGATGGTCACTAGGAGCGTTAGCAGCAGTTGAAGCTTATAAAAAGATTCAGGCAAAAGGCATCGTATTAATTGGTGGGACTGCTAAATTTACAAATACGAGCGACTATAGTAATGGATGGAATGCTTTGCATGTAGAACGGCTGAAAAGGAATTTGGTGAGAAGGAAAGAAGATACGCTCAAGCGGTTTTATGAAAATATGTTTACGAAAGATGAGCTAAAAGAGAACAAAAATTTTGAAGACATTGTAGACCATTTTAAAGGTGATTCTATTCAGTCTTTACAACTAGGTTTGGATTATTTAATAGAAACAGATATGAGAGAAGAACTAAAAGAAATTAAAGTACCTATACTACTTATCCACGGAGAACAGGATGTAATATGCCCATTGTCTGCGGCACGTAGTATGACGGAGAATAGCAGCAGCGAGCTGAAAGTAGTAAGTGAAGCAGGGCATGCATTATGTGTAACGAATTTTGAATATTGCGCAAATGAGATAATTCAATTTGTAGAGGGGATACGACATGATCAACAAAACGTTACTACAAAAACGGTTTAATGGGGCAGCCGTATCTTACGATCGATATGCAAATGTACAAAAAAAGATGGCACATTCATTACTTTCAATCTTAAAGGAACGATATAGTGAAACGGCATCAATACGTATTTTAGAACTGGGATGCGGGACGGGGTATGTAACAGAACAATTATCAAAGTTATTTCCGAAAGCACATATTACAGCAGTTGATTTTGCTGAAAGTATGATTGCGATTGCGCAAACTAGACAAAATGTAAAAAATGTAACGTTTCACTGTGAAGATATTGAGCAATTACGATTAGAAGAATCATATGATGTCATTATTTCAAATGCTACATTTCAATGGTTAAATAATTTACAACAAGTGTTAAGAAATTTATTTCAACATTTGTCTATAGATGGGATATTACTCTTTTCAACGTTTGGACATGAAACATTTCAAGAATTGCATGCTTCGTTCCAACGTGCGAAAGAAGAAAGAAATATAAAAAATGAAATATCGATTGGTCAACGTTTTTATTCAAAAGATCAGTTGCTTCATATATGTAAGATAGAAACAGGGGATGTGCATGTTTCTGAAACATGTTACATAGAGAGTTTTACAGAAGTTAAGGAGTTTCTGCATTCTATTCGAAAAGTAGGAGCAACTAATAGCAATGAAGGATCATATTGTCAAAGTCCCTCACTCTTTCGTGCGATGCTACGCATATACGAAAGAGACTTCACGGGAAATGAAGGGATAATGGCAACGTATCATGCTTTATTTATACATATAACAAAAGAGGGGAAGAGATGAAATGAAACAAGTACAAACAAAAAGGGATTGGAAAAAACTTGCATACGACGTAGTGGAAGAAAAAATGATTACGAAAGAAGATGCAATAGCGATATTAGAAGCTGATGATACAGAAGTTTTAGAAATTATGAATGCAGCTTACATTATTCGCCATCATCACTTTGGTAAGAAAGTAAAATTGAATATGATTATTAATACGAAATCTGGATTATGTCCTGAAGATTGTGGATATTGCTCACAGTCTATTATTTCAGAAGCACCGATTGATAAATATGCATGGTTAACGCAGGAGAAGATTGTAGAAGGGGCACATGAAGCAATACGCCGTAAAGCAGGTACATATTGTATTGTAGCGTCTGGTCGTCGTCCGACGGATAAAGAGGTAAATCACGTAATTGGAGCAGTTAAGGAAATTTGTGAAACGACAGACTTGAAGATTTGTTGTTGTTTAGGTTTCTTAAATGAAGATCAAGCAGGACGTTTAGCGGAAGCAGGCGTGCACCGTTATAACCACAACTTAAATACACATGCAAATAATTACGATAGTATTTGTTCAACTCATACGTATGATGATCGTGTTGATACAGTTCAAAAAGCAAAACAAGCTGGTATTTCACCATGCTCTGGAGCGATTTTTGGCATGGGAGAAACAATTGAAGAGCGTGCTGAAATTGCATTTGAATTACAACGTATAGATGCAGATTCTATCCCTTGTAATTTCCTTGTTGCTGTAAAGGGGACACCTCTTGAAGGGCAAAAAGAGTTAACGCCAGTAGAATGTTTAAAAGTACTTGCAATGATGCGTTTTGTAAACCCAACAAAAGAAATTCGTATTTCAGGAGGACGTGAAATCAATTTACGTTCTGTACAGCCAATCGGTTTATTTGCAGCAAATTCTATTTTTGTCGGGGACTACTTAACGACAGCTGGACAAGAGCCGACTGCGGACTGGGGTATGATTGCAGATTTAGGATTTGAGATTGAAGAATGTGCATTATAAGATAGATGAAAAAGCAAACTTGTAAAAGAGTTTGCTTTTTTGTAAATAAAATGTAATAAATAGTTGTGAACGCTTGATACTATTGGTTTTTGAGCGAAAAAAAGAATTTTTGTGGACGAATTTTCCAAGCCCTAGTTGTACATAGTAAATATGTAATTTATATTGGGTTGGAGGATTTTACATGTACAAATACATATTAGCGATTATGACTTGTTTAATTTTAATAAAAGCAATAAGTTCTGATCCAGTTAAGGCTGCCGAAAATCCTGAACAAAAAGAGATGCAACAAAGAATCGAACAACACTTTCGAACGAAAGCTGAACATTTTGGATTGAAAACGGAAGGAAAAGATTTAAAGGAAGTTAGAAAAGAAATTACTATTATAGAAGAAGCGAAAAAAAGAGAGAATGTATGGAGAACAGCACAAGCTCTTCATATAAAAACAGAAGGAAAAACGATGAATGAATTAATAAAAGATGTACAAAAAAAGGTGAAAAAATAAAAAGAGGCCGCAGCCTCTTTTTTTATGCCCATTGTTTTGATAAGTGAGCCATTTCAATTGCAGCAACAGCTGATTCATATCCTTTATTACCAGCTTTCGTACCTGCGCGTTCAATCGCTTGTTCAATTGTTTCTGTCGTTAATACGCCGAAAATAACTGGGATGTCCATTTGTAGTGATAAAGACGCAACACCTTTTGCTACTTCATTACAAACGTAATCGTAGTGAGTTGTAGCACCTCGGATTACAGTACCTAGTGTAATAACAGCATCATACTTTCCGCTACTAGCCATCTTTTTAGCGATTAAAGGAATTTCAAATGCACCAGGAACCCAAGCAACATCAATATCATTTTCTTCTACACCGTGACGCTTTAATCCGTCTAAAGCGCCGCCAAGTAACTTACTTGTAATAAATTCGTTAAAACGTCCAACAACAACTCCAACTTTTAATCCTGTACCAACTAAATGACCTTCGAATACCATAATAAATCTCTCCTTTAATTATAAGTTTAGTAAGTGTCCTAATTTATTTACTTTCGTTTGTAAATACGATTTATTCTCTTCTTTTGCCGGCATTTGCAACGGTACACGCTCGACTACTTCTAAATCGTAACCTTGTAAGCCAGCAATTTTTCTTGGGTTATTCGTTAATAATCGTAAGCTTTGTAAACCTAAATCTTTTAATATTTGAGCACCGATACCGTAATCACGAAGATCAGCAGGGAAGCCGAGTTTTTCATTTGCTTCTACAGTATCGAATCCTTCTTCTTGTAATTTATAAGCGCGAAGCTTATTAAGAAGCCCAATGCCTCTTCCTTCTTGTCTCATATAAAGAAGAACACCTTTTCCTTCACGCTCAATTTGAGCAAGTGCTGCATGGAGTTGTGGTCCGCAATCGCAGCGATGTGAACCGAATACATCTCCTGTTAAGCATTCAGAATGAACACGTACAAGTACCGGTTCACCTGTTGAAATATCACCTTTTACAAGTGCGATATGTTCTTTCGTATCTAATGAGTTAGAATAGCCAATTGCGTGGAAAGTACCGAAATCTGTAGGTAATGTAATTTCCACTTCTCTCGTCACAAGTGTTTCATGATGGCGGCGATAAGCAATTAAATCTTCTATTGTAATCATTTTTATATCAAATTGTTTTGCACATTCTATTAAATCAGGTACACGTGCCATCGTGCCGTCCTCATTTATAATCTCGCAAATAACTCCAGCTGGTTCGGCACCGCATAGCTTTGCTAAATCAACAGCAGCTTCTGTATGACCTGCACGACGCAGGACACCGCCTTCTTTCGCAATTAATGGAAAGATATGTCCAGGCCGATTAAAATCAGTGCTTTTTGATGCAGGGTTTAACAATTCTTGTATCGTAGTTGCACGTTCGTGAGCACTAATCCCTGTTGTTGTAGAGACATGGTCAATGCTCACTGTAAACGCAGTATGATGTGAATCTGTATTATGAGATACCATTGGTTCTAATTGTAGACGTTCTGCGTACCCTGCTGTAATCGGTACACAAACGAGACCACGGCCATGTGTAATCATAAAATTAATTGTTTCTGGTGTAATGTACTCTGCTAAAGCAATAAAATCGCCTTCATTTTCTCGGTTTTCATCATCACATACGATAACGACTTTACCTTGTTTTAAATCTTCTAGAGCTTCTTCAATACGATGAAACATTGTGCTTCCCCCTTATAGAAATCCGTTTTCTTGTAAAAAGCTTTCAGTCATTGAACCTACTCGTTTTGTAGGTTTAGTAATAAAGCGTTCGATATATTTACCAATCATGTCACACTCAATGTTTACGATATCTCCGGCATTTTTTTCTCCAATGACAGACTCGCTTACTGTGTGCGGGATGAGTGAAATCGTTATGGAAGATTCGTCTATATCAAATATCGTTAAACTCGTTCCATCAACAGCAATGGACCCTTTCTGCAAACAATAGCGCAGCAGTTCATCAGAAATTGCTATTTTGTAATAGACGGCATTGTAATGTTGTTTTTTATTTAAAATTGTTCCGATGCCATCAATATGTCCTGAAACGAAATGTCCACCGAATCGTCCATTTGCAGCCATTGCTCGCTCTAAATTTACTTTAGAGTGCGGTTTAAGCATGCGAAGTGATGTCGACTGCATCGTTTCAGGCATTGCATCAACTGTAAATGAAGTAGTTGTAAAGCTTGTTACAGTTAAGCAAATACCGTTAACCGCGATACTATCGCCTAAGTGAACATCCGATAAAATTTTCTTTGCATGAATCGTTAATTTCATCGCTTCTCCGCTTTGTTGCATGTTTGCTATCGTTCCTAATTCTTCTACAATTCCTGTAAACATTCCGTCACCTCGTTTCGGGCATTCGCAACGATTTTTATATCATCACCAATTTGTTTCATCTCTTGAATTTTCAAGGAAAGCGCATCTTGTAATTTTGAAAAACCATTTCCTCCAAATAAAGTAGGAGCATCTTTCCCACCAATTAATTTCGGGCTTATATAGGTTACAATTTCATTAAAATTGTTTGTTTTTAAGAAACTTGCATGAATCGATTGGCCACCTTCAACGAATAGAGAAAGAATTTGTTTCTCTCCAAGAAAGGAAAGAAGGTCCGCGATTTCTATATACTTCGTTTCCATTTGGAATATAGTTATATTTTTAGATTCATAAGAAGATATTTTCTCTTTCTTTACATCCTTACCGACAATAATCCATGTTGGTGCTAAACCATCTGTTATAACATGAGAAGATGGTGGCGTTCGTAAATGGGGATCTAAAACAACGCGAATAGGATGTTTCCCACCATTTGGAATTCTTGTTGTTAAATGAGGATTATCAGCTATAACTGTATTCACTCCAACAAGAATTGCATCATGTGTATGGCGATATTGGTGAACATCAGCACGTGCTTCTTCACCTGTAATCCACTTACTTTCACCAGTTACAGTTGCTGTCTTTCCATCTAAGCTCATCGCTGTTTTGATTGTTACAAAAGGGCGTTTCGTTTTCATGTAGTGAAAAAAGTAGCGATTTAATAAAACTGCTTCTGCTTCAAGAACACCGGTAGTTACTTCAATTCTAGCTTCTTCTAATCTTCTTTTTCCGTTACCAGAAACGAGCGGATTACAATCGAGAGTAGCAATTACAACACGCTTAACTCCTTTTTCGATGAGCAATTCACAACAAGGTGGTGTTTTTCCAAAGTGGCTACACGGTTCCAGTGTTACATAAACGGTAGCGTCTTTGGCGTTTTGACCAGCCATTTGAAGGGCATAAACTTCTGCGTGTTCTTCACCAGCTCGTAAATGAGCCCCCATACCAACGATGTTTCCATCTTTTACAACAACAGCACCAACCATAGGATTTGGACTTGTTTGTCCTGATGTCCCTTCTGCTAACTGCAGGGCAATCCTCATATATTCTTGATCTGTCATTTTCTTCACCTCTCCTAAAAAAATCAAAAAACCCCAAGGATTTAATATCCTTGGGGTTTGGGAGACGTGATTTCTAGAAATATAGTTTGAATACGAAAGCATAGGAAAGAAACCTAACGATAATTGATATTTCTGCATAAGGAAAAAACCTAGCAAAATATCGAATTTTTAAACGCTAGTTGTCTCTTTTTATTTCAGTATAAAAAATAAGTATAGAAAATTAAACATATATAAAGAATCAAAATGAATCTTTAAAAATATGCATACTGAAATAAAAGTGTATTCACTATATAAAAAACTAGAAACATATCCTTCTCCCATCCAGACTATACTGTCGGCCCTAGAGTTTCACTAGATCCACCGTTTTCGAGTTGAAAACGGGTCACGGACTTAGAAGTTTTCACTTCATCACCGCCGGTTGGGAATTTCACCCGACCCCGAAGGATGCTGTTTGCTCAAATTATAGCACAAAAAAAATAAAAGGCTAGTAAAAAATATTCGAATGTGAAGAATTGTGTGAAAATATATGCAGGCTGGAATGGAAATAAAAGTATTAGAAATGTTGTAAAGAGAAGGGGTATAACGGAGTTGCTAAAAAGAAAAAACATGCACAAAAAAATGTGCATGTCACATGTAAAATTATTCTGCCTCTGGTGCTCTAACAACAGACTCGAATTTACCTTTATGCGAAGCGTCGCAATAAGGCATATTTTTTGATAAACCACACCGGCATAAAGAAAATGCCGGTTTTGCTGGGAATACATTCCCTTGTGAGTCGACTAATTCCACGTCCCCTGTAACGCGAAAAGAGCCATTATCATTTACTTTAATTTGTACTTTTGCCAACGTTATCCCTCCTTCCCAAACGCTTAATTTCATCATATAATCAAGGGAGGTGCTTGGCAATATAAAGTGAAACTTTAATTAGTGGGGGAGGCATCCCCACTAATTATTAGTTGAACCAATCGGGCTTTTAGGGGCAGTAAAACTCCCACCTAACTTCTTTGTTTCAGCCGAATTTTGAGGTGGGAGTTTTACTGCCCGCAAATAGCGGAGAAAAAAGAGCACTTTGTTTGAGAAAGAAGAGAGTGTTATAATAGTTTTCATAACTGACTAGAGTAAGGTGACGAGAGATGGATAAACAATTACATACATTACGAAACATTGCAAATGAGCGCACGTGGGCATCATTTTTGAATGATAATCATCCATATAGTTTGTTACATTGGTCCATTGCAGGTGTAGGGCAAGAGGCAAAGGATGTTTGGTTACTTCAAGATGAAGTAACATTTCAAACGACAGAATTCCCAACGTTAGATGATGCAATGCAATGGATTTCTGAAAATATGGAACAAGTTACAGACGTTTTAGCGCAATAAAAAACAGGCTTATGCAAGCCTGTTTTTTGTTTCTTTCACATATGTGTTTAAAAATTGATCGACGGCTGCTTCGTACTCTTCTTTATTTTCGTTATAAGAGCAAGCGTGTGCACCGTGTTCTGCAATATAAAGCTGCTTATTATTTTCTTTCGCTTCATATAACGCTTTTGTCATATCAGCTAAAATATAGTCGTCATCTTTACTATGAATAAAGAGAACGGGATTGTTAATGTTTTTTATACAGTCGATTGGTGAAACTTCACGAATTGTATAACCGTCACGAACTTTCAAAAATGCGTTTGCTAAAGGTAATAAAGGCCATTTTGGTAAATGGAATTCAACCTTTAAACGGTGCTGTAATTGTCCGTGAAAATCAGAGAAAGGACAATCTGCAATATAGAAATCAGCACCATCTTCTACAAGTCCTGCGTATTGAAGAAGTGTTGCAGCTCCCATAGATTCACCATGAATACCAAGTGTAATATTGGTGCCAAAACGGTTTTTTAGCCAGTCAACTACGGATTTTAAATCATGTTTTTCATAGTATCCATAGCTTGTTGTTTTTCCGCCAGTTTTACCATGACGACGATGATCGTAAATGAGGACGTTATATCCTCTTTTTAAGAATAAGTTTGCATATTTTACAGAGTTTATTTTATTTACAGTTACACCGTGGCAAAAAACCATAAACTTATTGGTGGAATGACCAGCAGGAATGTAATATCCGTGAAGGTCGTATCCAAATTGTGAAGGGATATGAATTTCTTCTTTATGAAGAGCATCAAAATCTTCTATACGAAAATGTTTTTTCGTTTCTCTTTCGAGTACTTCTTCCTCTGTTTTTTTCTTTAAGTACATCACTTTATTTGTAAAGAAAATCCCAAGGGCAGTTATTGCACCTAGTATAGTAAACAATGCTGCAAAAAAACGTTTCATACTTTACCTCATCCTCCAAATACCGTTACATGTGATACACTTATATTGTATCACAATGATATAAAAGGGGAGAAATAGGAAATGCTGCATATACAAAAAATTACGCCAGCGATGAAAGAAACAATCCGAATGTTCATGTGTGAGAACTGGGGAAGTTCATTGATGGTTTCACGTGGTAAGGGACATCAGTTAGAAGAGTTGCCAGGATTTGTTGCGCTCTCAGATGACAGAATAATCGGAATTATAACGTATGAAGTGACCAGAAATATGTGCGAAATTGTATCGCTAGATAGCTTTGAAGAAAGAAAAGGAATAGGGACGAAACTTGTGGATTGTGTATTACAAGTTGCAGAAGAAGAACGGTGCAGACAGGTTTGGCTTATTACAACTAATGATAATATGAATGCGTTACGATTTTACCAAAAACGTAATTTTGTAATGACTAATTTATATGTGAATGCGGTAGAGGAGGCACGAAAAATAAAGAAAGAAATTCCACGTATTGGATATGATAATATCCCAATTTTACATGAAATTCAGTTGGAGTATCGTTTAGTGAAATGATGTAACAATTTTCAGAAATATGAGTTATTAATCTTGACGGATAGTTTAATTTAGGTTACCGTAAAATTGTAATCTATTACCATATTAAGGGGTGACGATGTGGCAACTATACGTGATGTTGCAAAATTGGCAGGTGTTTCAGTCGCAACCGTTTCACGAGTTATTAATGAAAAAGGATACGTTCATGAGGACACAGTAAAACAAGTAAAGGAAGCAATTGAAGAATTACGTTATAGGCCAAACAGTGCAGCGAAGCCACTATTTAAAGAGGATTCAACGATAATTGCATTACTTGTAGATAATTTATGTAACCAATCAAACATCACTTTGCTACATTGTATTGAGGAAATAGCATATAAAGAAGGTTATCAAATCATTATTTGTAATATAGAGAATAAAGATAGATACATACATATGCTGAAGCAAAATAACATTGCAGGTGTTATTTTGACAAGAGCAGTTTTTAAAAGTGTAGGAAAAATTCCATTTCCGTTTGTTGTGATCGATGAGCAACAATCACATGGAAATTATTATGAAAGTGGACAGAGAGCTGTTTCTTTATTAAAAGAGAAAGGGTGTCACTTTCTTGCATATTTCGGTGAGGGAGAAGAAAGTGAAGAAATGGAAGATCATATAGCAGGGTTTTTAGACGCTGTTTGGGATGAAGGAATCTCTTATCGAGAAGAATGTGTACAAGGGTATACAAATAAACAATTTATTACATTATTGCAAAACAATCCGTATGTAGATGGAATTGTAGCCTCAAGTGATCAGATTGCTATTGAGTTAATTCGGTCAGCGAGATTTCTAAATATACATATACCAGATAAATTAAAAATTGTTGGACCGAATGGGAGTATAGAGTGTGAATGGATAGGTTCATCACTACCGACAATTGAAAACTATGTCAGAGATAATGGAAAAGTAGCTTTTCAACAATTAAAAGGAAAAATAAAAAAGTAAAAGGTGCGTTTTATACGCACCTTTTTATAATGTAATTGCGGCAATAAAGCCAAATATAAGTAACGGTATATTGTAATGTAGAAAAGTGGGTACACATGTATCCCATATATGATGGTGCTGACCATCAGCATTTAAACCGGATGTTGGTCCAAGGGTACTATCCGATGCTGGAGATCCTGCGTCACCTAGTGCTCCGGCTGTACCGATAATTGCAATTGTGGCCATTGGACTAAATCCAAGCTGAATGCAAAGAGGTACAAAAATGGTTGTTAAGATAGGGATGGTTGAAAAGGATGAACCAATTCCCATCGTAACGAGAAGTCCAATAACGAGCATAAGAAATGCAGCGAGTGGTTTGTTATTTCCGATTATATGTGCACTCGTTTGCACCAGAGATTCAACATGTCCTGTTTTTCGAAGAACAGCGCCGAATCCAGCGGCAGCAATCATAACAAAGCCAATGAAGGACATCATACGCATTCCGCTTGTTAATATCGCATCTGCTTCTTTAAGTGGTAGACTGCCACTAACTGATAAGACGATAATACCTGCTAAAGCACCGAAAATCATTGATTCGGTTGTTAATTGAACAGTTAATGTAGCAATAATAGATAATAACCCGAAAGTAATGCTACGTTTTGTATAGGGAACGATTTCATTTTCGGTAGTATGAATTTGTTCTGTTTCATACGTACGAGGTTTTCGGTACGTAATGAATACCGCTACACATAATCCAATAATCATACCGATTGCTGGAATAGTCATTGCTTTTGGAATAAGTGCGACATCAAATGTAAGACCGCTTTGCGCAGCGTTGGTTTGCAATACGTCATGATAAATTTTTCCGAACCCTGCAGGGATCCACATATAAGGAGTAATCAATCCAAATGTAATAATACATGTGACAAGTCTGCGATCCACTTTCAGCTCAGTTAATACTTTTAAAAGTGCTGGAATTAAGATGGGGATGAAAGCAATGTGAACAGGAATCACATTTTGTGAGAAACAAGCCATCATTAAAATAATGAATAAAATAAGTACCTTAGAATAAACTTGTTTTTTCGTGTCTTGTTCATTGCCAATCCATTTTAATGCAGTTTGAATCATAGCATCTGGAAGTCCTGTTTTGGAAAGGGAAATAGCGAAACCACCAAGCATTGCATAACTTAAAGCGATTGGAGCACTGTTTCCAAGACCAGTTGTAAAAGTGTTAATCGTTTCTGAAATACCGAGTCCGCCGATAAGTCCGCCTGTTAAAGCTCCAACAATGATGGCGACAATGACCTGGACACGTAACAAACTAAGCAATAGCATAATTGCTACTGCGACGAGTACAGCGTTCATAATAAATGTAATCTCCCTAAATTTTTATTCTGTTAAGACAAGTACATATGAAACATTTTGCTATGTTTATACATACTTGCGACATATTATTATAAAATGTTTTCTATGAAATGTAAAAGAGCCTTTTGTTACTAATGCTGAAAAGCTAGCTCTTGTTTAATTGATTGCAAAGAATTGGCGAATAATTCTGGTTCTTCTAGATCAGGAGAATGTGCTGAGTTTGGGAACCAAATCATCTTTTTTATAGGCGCTTCAATAATATCGCAATATTCCTGAACGAGTGCATAAGGAGTTTGATAATCATAGCGACCAGAACAAAAATAAACTGGAATAGATAAACTTGAGATAGAAGAAAAGAAATCGATTGTCAGCATTTCTTCCCATAAAACGCCAGATTTTAAATTTCCTGCGAGAAACTTGAACCAATCTAATAGCGTGTACTCAGGAGAAAAGAAACCTTTTCGTATGAAAGAAAAGGAAGATCCATTTTGGATTGCGCCTCCGAATGTGCCAAGCCACTTTCTTTGAATAATGAGACGTCTCGTATCTAAAAATGGTGGCTTTCCTAATTTTAAAAGGGAAGCTAATGCTTTTTTATGATTATGTTTTTTTGCAGAACGAATTAAATGTTGATATAGCAATTCTTCATTTTGTTTCATATGTACAATTTGCCCAATACCGATGTAAGCCTCAATATACTTTGGATATTGATGTGCTATGTTAAGCCCAATGATACTTCCCCAAGAATGACCAGCGAGAAATAGTTTTTGTTTGTTGAACCTTTTAAGTACATATTGAATCACTTCTTTTGCATCGGAAACGAATTGTTCGATTGTGAAATTTGCTCCGAAATCTTTCATTGAAAAGGATTTACCAGCCCCGCGCTGATCCCAATTAATAACAATAAATTGCTTCTCTAATTCTTTTTGAAAATGGCGAATAAATCCGATTTGTGCCATCCCAGGTCCGCCGTGACAGCATAATAAAATAGGTTGCTCTACGTTTTGTCCACGCATAAGGAGAGTTTGTTTTCGATTATTAATCATAACGCTTTCTATCGTAGCGATACTGTTAGGAATGAGTTGTTTGTTTTCATTATAGAACTGAGGGGTGTAGCTACGAAAAAGCATATTGAAAACCTCCTTTTGTGAAATCGTATGAATCGCACAGGCTATTCATTTTGCATATACTGTTAGAAAATCATTGTAACATACCATACTAGTGTCATTTCAACACGGGAGGAGGGAAATTGTGACGATTGGAGAAATTATAGATGGTTTAAATAGACGTGAACCCATCGCTATTATAGCAAAACGTCTTGAAATAAGCCCGTATACATTATCGAAGAAATTAAGATTGATTGGATACGAATATGATGGAGAGCAGAAGAAACGTATTTTTGTAGGAGATGGAGAAGAACCACGTCACTTACAACTCCAAGAAGCGACCGCCCTTCAATATGAGAAAACAGATTATCAATTGTTAATTTATGAGCAATTACAAAGCATTTATGAATTATTAAGAAAAAGAGAAGAAGTAATTGTACCAATTATGAGTAAAAGTACAGAGAAGAAGAGACGAACCTTTTCTATTAATACAGAAATATTATCACAATTGGACCTTATATCAGAATCGAAAGGAATTCAAAAATCTAAACTTGTAGAAGAGGCGTTGCACCAATTTTTACAGCAATATGAAGTTGACAAAACATCACATTTTGATAACTAAAGAAAAGGATACTATGTTCATTGGAAGAACGAGTATCCTTTTTATGATGTATATTACGTATAAAATAGAGGATCAGTATAAATCCTTTATGGCGTGAAAAATGAAATTTATTATTAGAGAAACACTTAATTTACTTTTTGAATTCTTCCATCAATAACTGGCTGAATTGGTTCTTTTAATTGTTTTACGTAATCGACTAACGCTTCAAAGTCGTTTGGACCAGTTTCTGCATTTTTACCATTTTTAAATGATACGAATCCGTCACCGCCAGAAGCTAAGAAGGCATTTGCAACTACGCTATACATTTTAGATGGAGATAATTCTTCTCCGTTTGTTAAACGTATATTTGTAACTTTTTCACCGTTTGGTTTATTTGCATCCCACGTATATTGAATACCTGAAATTTGAAGCATTCTTGTTGTTCCTTTTTGCCATTGCTGATTTAAAATATCGCGAATGTCTTGACCTGTTAAATCTACTTTAATTAATTGATTTCCAAAAGGTTGAATGCCGTATAACTCACCCCACGTAATATCACCAGCATCTAAGTCATTACGAATGCCACCAGGATTCATGAGGGCGATTTGAGTTTGCATCGTTTGACGCTGAGCATCGGCAACTAAATTTCCAAGAGTGGACTCACCAGCATCATTTTGTTTACGGTCGATAGGTGCTGTAGATTTTCCGACTACTTCATTTACAAGTGGTGCAATTTTTTCTTTATATTGATCTAGTTTTTTCTTTACTTGTTTATCAGGTTCTACACCTTCATGATACGTTGTAACAACTTCAGCTTTTTTCTTTACAATATCCTTTGTTTTACGATCAATTGTTACATCCACGTCTGAGAAAGCCGTTCCGTATGAATTTGCTTGGACAATTAGTTTATTATTTACTGTACCATTTACATACGTATGACTATGTCCACCGAAAATAACATCAACTTCTGGGTCTGTTTCATTTGCAATTCGAGTAAGATCGCCATTTGTTACCCCAGACTCATCGGTTGTTCCACCGACATGAGCAAGAACGACGATAGATTTAACGCCGAGACGTTTTAATTGTTGTGTTGATTTATTAATTGCTTCTACTTCATCAGTAATTTGTACATTGTTAAGCATCGTAGGCATAACGACATTTGGTGTATCAGTTGTAACAACCCCAATGAATCCTACAGGAACACCATCTACCATTTTTACAGTAAACGGTGGTAAAAATAAGCGGCCAGTTGATTTGTTGTAGAAGTTAGCAGCTACATAGGGGAAGTTAGCCCCTTTGAAATTCCCTGTTTTTTCATGATATCCACCGTAAATGAGGCGTTGCATTTCATCAATACCTTCATCAAATTCATGGTTTCCGATTGTACCGACATCAAATTTTAAGTCATTTAAAAATTCAATTGTCGGTTCATCTTGTAATAATGCTGAAACTGGTGGACTAGCTCCGACGATATCACCAGCATGTACGAGAAGTGTATTAGGGTTTTGTTTTTTACGTTCTTTTAAATAAGTAGCTAAGTAATCAGCGCCACCAGCTTCTTTATTATTGATTTTTTTAACAGTATCTAGTTGTCCATGGAAATCATTAATACCAAGCATTTGTACGTCTATGTAGCGGTTTTGTTCAGTTGGATTCTGAGATGGGGGAGCGGCAAATACGCTTGAAAAAGTAATGGTGCTTAAAACAGCAACGGCAGGAATAATTTTTTTCCACATAATATAATTCTCCTTTTTTTATAATCTGACATCATACGACATAATTTTAATAGATTCATAGGATTATAGCTACATAAAAAATTAGTCTTTTCGAAAAATTAACATATTTACAAAAAGTGAATAATAGAGTGAAGACCTTTTTTTATTGTCGATTTCATCGTGTATCTACTATAATGGAGAAAAAAGTAAAAGGTGAGTAGCATGAAGAAAAAGAAACAAAGACAAATACAAAGACAATCACAAGTGAATCAACCGAAGAAAGAAATACTTACATTAGGCGATCAATTAAATGATTCACTCATGCAACAATTAAAGAGTAAGAAGAAAGAGTTGCAAGTGAGGGAAGAGGAAAAAGAGGCAGCTGAACTGGAAAGAAAGCGCCAAGAACAAAAAGAACGTGAAAAGAATAAATCATTTGAAGAACTGCTAAGTGAAAGTAACCTTACTTGGAAAGACTTTAAATAATAAAAAATGATCAGTGGTATTTCACTGATCATTTTTTGACGAGCTTGTAAGAAAAGGGGAGTTAGAATGAGAAAAATTGTCGTTGTTCCACATGAAAACCATTGGAGTGAAAAATTTCAAATGGAGGCTGAAAGATTAAAGTCAGCGATGCCAGAAACGGTAAAAATTCATCATATTGGAAGTACGTCAGTGCCTGGACTAGCAGCTAAACCTATTATTGATATGATCATGGAAGTAGAAAATATCGAAAGAGTAGATGGGTGGAATGAACGATTTATAGAGCTTGGTTACATCGTAAAAGGGGAAAATGGTATTTCAAGACGCCGATATTTTATTCATGGAACTGAAGAAAAACGTTCGTATCATTTACACGTGTTTGAAAAAGGAAATCCAGAGATTGTAAGGCATTTAGCGTTTCGTGATTATATGATGGCTCATTGTGAAGAAGCAGAGGCATATGCAACCTTAAAGAGAGAATTAGCCGAAAAGTATACATATGATGGCACGTTATATACGGAAGGGAAAAATGAGTTTGTGCGCAATGTGGATGAAAAAGCGAAAGAATGGAGAGAAAATAACTTAAATGAATGAGTTCACGTTATTTTTTAGCTATATAAAAGTGTTATGTAAACTGTACGTATGTTTTGACTTTTGGGATGAATCTTGTTGAAATAAAGTTGTGGCTTATAAAAAATGTAACAATGAAAGGGAGACGACTGTGCATATTCCAACAACTACACTTCATAATGGCGTGAAAATGCCGATGATTGGTCTAGGCGTATATAAAGCGAAAGAAGGAGACGAAGTAAAGCAAGCAGTAAAAACAGCGTTAGAAGTTGGATACCGTTCGATTGATACAGCAACTGTATATGAAAATGAAAGCGGTGTCGGAGAGGCGATACGTGAATCAGGAATTCCAAGAGAAGATATATTTATAACAACAAAAGTATGGAACGACGATCAAGGATATGAGGAGACACTCGAGGCGTTTGAAAAGAGTTTAAAAAAATTACAAATGGACTATGTAGATTTATATTTAATACATTGGCCGGTAAGAGGGAAGTATGTTGATACGTACCGAGCTTTGGAGAAATTGTATGAAGAAGGTAAAGTGCGCGCGATTGGTGTTTCTAATTTTCATAAACATCATTTAGAACTATTATTACCAAATTGCAAAGTGAAGCCGATGGTAAACCAAGTGGAACTTCATCCGATGTTGACGCAATTTGAGTTGCGCAATTATTGTCAAGATGAGCAAATTCAAATGGAAGCATGGAGTCCGTTAATGAGGGGCGGAGAAGTATTCCAGCATCCAATCATTCAGGCTATTGCTAACAAATATGAAAAAACACCTGCACAAGTTATATTAAGGTGGGATATTCAAAGCGGAATTGTTACAATTCCTAAATCTGTTACACCATCTCGTATTGAAGAAAACTTTACTATTTTTGATTTTGCACTAACTGAAGAAGAGATACGTCAAATTAACACGTTGAATCGTGATTTACATGTAGGAACGAATCCTGATAAATATGATACGTTATAAAAAAGACTGTCTCCTAATACTGGAGACAGTCTTCTGTTTATCGGTAATTCGATATTTTTAACGATGCAAAGCATATGTGTCATATTTAACAATCTTTTGAAGTTGTATATATTCTTCTTTCGTTAAAGGTAACTGTTGGCTAGCTCGTATATTTTCCTGTAATTGTTGAAGCGAGCTTGCACCAGGTATAACAGCTGCAACAGTCTTATTATGTAAGCAATATTGAATAGCTGTTCCTGTTAAAGAGCGTTCTCCAATCGTTTCTTTTACACTCGCTAGAGTTGTATGTAATTCATCGTAAGAATAAGAGAGATAATCCTTTTCCTTTACTCTTTCTATTTTTATTGCATTGTTGTCAGTTAAAATTCCTTTTGCAAGTGGCCCGCGGGCAATGACGCTAATTTGGTGTTCATTCAGAAGGGGAAACCATTCTTCTGGACGACGATTTAAAAGGCTATATTCCATTAGTACACTAACGATGTTTGAGCGTTTTGCATACTCACGAACGACATTTGGGCGTATAGAAGAAATACCATAATGGCGAATAATACCTTCCTTTTTCAATTCTTCAAAAGCTTCAATTGTTTCATCTATTGGATCTTCAATCGTTCCCCCATGAAGTTGGTAAAGATCAATATAATCAGTTTGAAGTCTACGTAAACTTTCCTTTACTTCAGTTTTTATGTAAGCTTTAGAAGGATCCCAAGACCAGCCATTTTTTTCTTCTGTCCAACGATTTCCAACTTTCGTTGTAAGAACAATTTGGTCTCTTCTTCCCTTCAAGGCTTTTCCAACAAATTCTTCATTTAATCCGTAATCATATAAATCTGCTGTATCAAAAAAATTAATTCCTAAATCGATTGCTTCATCGATAATATGCATAGCTTCTGTTTCAGATGTACCGAGAGACATACAGCCAAGGCCCATTTCTGTAACAAACAAATCTGAGTTTCCTAATTGACGTTTTTTCATAGGTCAACCTCCTTACCTTTATTGTACGAGAGGGAAAAGAGGTTGACAAACGTTTACTTTTCGCTGCGCATTAACTGCCCGTAAAAGCATGATTAATGTTTCACTTTATTTGCTGTAATCCACTCTTGTACAGTTGTATACTCTTTGCTATATTGCTTTAGCTTATGGCGAATTTGCCATGCTTTTCCGACTAAAGTGACGCGATTTGGTAAAATATAAACTTTCATTTCTATCACGCTCCTTTCAATGTGGTAAAATGTATGAGGAAAGAATAGGAAATAGAACAGGGAGATGAAGTAGTATGAGTAATCTTGCAGAGAGAACAGTAAAAACTGAGCCGATTTTTGATGGTAGAGTTATAAAAGTTCGTGTTGATGATGTAGTATTACCAAATGGAGCAATGAGTAAACGTGAAATTGTAAATCACCCTGGTGCAGTTGCTATTATTGCTATTACTGATGAGGGGAAAATTGTGCTTGTTGAGCAGTATCGTAAAGCGCTTGAAAAGGCGATTATAGAAATTCCGGCTGGTAAGTTAGAACCTGGTGAAAAACCTGAGGTAACAGCAGTTCGTGAATTAGAAGAGGAAACAGGATATGTATGTGAAAATATGGAGCTCATTACTTCTTTCTATACATCTCCAGGATTCGCAGATGAAATTTTATATGTATATAAAGCGACAGGTTTGACAAAAAAAGAAAATAAAGCTGAGTTAGATGAAGATGAGTTTGTGGAATTAATGGAAGTATCGTTAGAAGAAGCGATTACTCTTATGAAAGATCTTCGTATTCATGATGCGAAGACGATGTTTGCAGTACAATATTTACAACTACAAAAATAAACACTCGCCAAAGGCGAGTGTTTTTTAATTGATTTTTGCATATACACGTGCATCACGTAAGCTACCATCTGGTGCTAGGAAATCATTTTCCATTGTACCTTCTAGAATGAATTCTAGACGTTCTGCTAAGCTACATGCATTTATATTTGTTGCATCAGTACGAATTTCAATTCTTCTAGCGCCTAGTTTATCAAAGGCGAACTGAATTGCACCTTTAACAGCTTCGGTCATATAGCCTTGTTTTGTATAGGCACTATGTAGCCAGAAGTGAAGTGAAAACTTTGGAATATCCCAGTTTTCAGGCTTTAGTGTAATTGCTCCGATGAATGTACCAGATACTTTACCGTATAAGTGAAAATCAAGTGTTTCACGAAGTAAAAACTGTCCGTGAGCTTCGCGAACAATTTCTTCAGCACTCTCTTCTGTTTCAGCGTTAATTGGTATCCACGGTACTAAGTCTTCTAGAGAAGCTTGGATTGCTTCATATACTTCTGCACCATCACCTGGAAATGGTTTACGAACTTGCAAGCGTTCAGTTTGAAATAATGTTGGAAAATCTAATAATAATGGTTTCAAGAGAAATCCCTCCTATTCTCTACTTTTTAGTTTAGCAAAGTAGAGCGGAATTTCAATGTTAATTCGTCATACTTTTTTCTTTCTTTCATACATTTTTAATAAGAGTGTGAACGGAGGGAAGAAAAATGTGGCGAAAAAATTGGCAAGACCGTGTAATGTCTCACATACAGGAAAACTCTTCATTATATATATTTAACGCCGTTTTATTATTGATGGGAGTAATATTCGGAGCTATTCTGGTGAATAGTTTACAAATCAATCAAAAACAAGATTTATCATTTTATTTACAACGTTTTTTTGGACAAGTCTCTAAAGGAGAATTTGCCATTGCGGGCGAAATGTTTCGAGAAAGTTACTTTTCGCAATTAAAATACATCGGATTTATTTGGATTTTAGGGATTTCAATTATTGGATTACCACTTATTTTTATTTTATTATTTGTAAAAGGAGTTGTCGTTGGATTTACAGTTGGTTTTTTAGTAAGTCAGCATGGATGGAATGGACTATTATTAGCATTTGTATCTGTTTTGCCACAAAATTTAATTATCATTCCAGTCTTTCTCGTTATGACAACTATTGCTGCAAGTTTTTCTTTACGGATGATTAGGCATCAATTTATTAGAAAAATAACCGAGCCACTATTACCATTATTAATCCGTTATACATGCTTCTTTCTCGTAATTGGAGTGGTGTTAGCACTTGCTTCTAGTGTGGAGGCTTACGCATCACCAGTTTTAATGAAAGAAGTCGTTGAGGCTATTAATAAAAAATAAATACTTTTTGAGAATAATTATCAATTTGTTTTTATTGTTTTTTTCTTTTGACAGAAGCCCTTCTTCTGATATAATGGTGTAAGAGTGGCGAGGAGGGAGTAGTACCGAATGGAAGAAAGAATTGAACGAATTAAGAAGCAATTACATGCAGCGAGCTACAAATTAACACCGCAACGTGAAGCAACAGTTCGTGTGCTGCTAGAAAATGAAGAAGATCATTTAAGCGCAGAAGATGTTTACCTCCTTGTAAAAGAAAAGTCGCCAGAGATCGGATTAGCAACCGTCTATCGAACTTTAGAACTATTATCTGAGTTAAAAGTTGTCGATAAGATTAACTTCGGAGACGGTGTTTCACGCTATGACTTACGCCAAGAAGGTGCGCAGCGTTTCCACCATCATTTGATTTGTACACAATGTGGTGCTGTACAAGAAATACAAGAAGATTTACTTGGTGAAGTGGAAAGGAAAGTAGAACGAGACTGGAGCTTTAAGGTGAAAGATCATCGTTTAACATTCCATGGGATTTGTAAAAATTGTCAAGAAAATGAAACGGATGAAAAATAACCTTTTCCTATTTATCTAGGAAGAGGTTTTTTATTTGAATAAGGTATAAATTGGTGAAAGCTTGGCATATGTTGTAATAACTTATATTTTGGAGGAATTTACAATGCGCCGAGCTTTAAAATTAACTTTTGATGGAATAAAAGTATTTTTATTATTTACAAGTTGTACGATTTTGTTTTATTTCGCTATACTATGGATAAATGAAGAATATGAAAGCTATCATCGTTATGAAAAACCTAAAGAAGAGACTGTAGAAAAAGTATCAGGGAATGAAGAACCGGCAAAGGATGCTTTCGTAAATAGAATGATGTTTTTCTATGAAAATGGGGAGTAGTGTAGAGTGGAAGATCAATTAAAAGATTTTATTCATTATATGGTTGTCGAAAAAGGATTAGCAAAGAATACAGTAGTATCTTATGAACGGGATTTAAAAAGCTACGTAAAGTATTTGCAAAATGTGGAACAGACGAAAACTTTTCATGAAGTGACCCGTTTACATATTGTTAATTTTTTGCAGTATTTAAAAGAGAACGGAAAATCTTCGAAAACATTAGCGCGTCATATCGCATCAATTCGTTCGTTCCACCAATTTTTACTTCGTGAACGAGCGGTAGAACACGATCCATCCGTACATATTGAAACGCCACAAGGGGAACGGAAATTACCAAAAGTATTATCAGTTGATGAAGTAGAGGCGTTACTTCAAACACCAAAAATGACAAGTGCTTTTGGGATTCGTGATAAGGCGATGCTAGAGTTACTGTATGCGACAGGACTTCGTGTTTCAGAATTGATTGCACTCAATTTAGAAGATGTACATTTAACGATGGGATTTGTTCGTTGCATAGGGAAAGGGAATAAAGAAAGAATTATTCCACTAGGAAGTTTAGCAACGGAAGCGATTCAAAAGTATATTGAAAAAGGAAGAAGAGAATTAATGGGGAAAAAAGTAGTAGATGCACTCTTTTTAAACCATCATGGTAATCGTTTATCAAGACAAGGATTTTGGAAAATATTAAAACGATTAGCGAAAGAAGCAAATATTGAAAAAGAGCTTACACCTCATACGTTGCGTCACTCGTTTGCTACGCACTTATTAGAAAATGGAGCAGATTTACGTGCTGTACAAGAAATGCTTGGACATGCAGATATTTCAACGACTCAAATCTATACGCACGTTTCAAAAACTAGATTAAAAGATGTATATAAACAGTTTCATCCGAGAGCATAGTTACTATGCTCTTTTTTCATAGATTAAGAGGGGAAGACCGCTTCACAGAAACTTCACAAACATTTCGTATATTGTTTTCAGCAGAAGACTGGAATATTACAATGTATTTCCTCTATACTAAATAAAGTATAAAGGAGGAAATGATGATGAAAAAACTGATTATAACTTTATTTATCGCGATGCTAGCGTTGGCTGGCTGTAATACAAACAAAGAAGAACCGAAAAAAGAACAGAAACTTGAAGCTGTAAAAGTAGCAGTACAAACAAATCCGAAAGAAATTAAACCAGGTGAAAAAACAGAAGTACAAGCACTTGTTACACAAGGGAAAGAAAAAGTAACGGATGCCGATGATGTAAAGTTTGAAATTTGGAAAGATGGCGACGAAAAACACGAGATGTTAGATGGTAAGCATAAAGGAAAAGGTGTTTATGCAGTAGAGAAAACATTCGAAACGGATGGAGTATACCATATTATCGCTCACACAAATGCACGTGAAATGCACGTTATGCCAGAAGTAAAAGTTGCTGTAGGAAATGCGAAAGTAGAAGATGCAAAAAAAGAAAATAGTGATCACAGTGCAGGACATGGAGATCATAAAAGTGACACAATGATCCATCTTATGGCTGGAGACATAAAGGCAAATGCTGAATCTACAATGAAAGTTCATTTAAAGCAAAAAGAAGAAGCATTAACTGGTGCTGAAGTACAACTAGAGATTTGGAAAGATGGTGTTGAAAAACACGAATTTATTCCAGCGAAAGAAGGAAATAAAGGAGAGTATGAAACGAAACATACTTTCAAAGAGAACGGTGCTTACAAAGTGAAAGTACATGTAAGAAAAGGCGAATTGCATGAACATAAAGAAGAAACAATAGAAGTAAAATAAAAAGTAGCTCTTTAGAGCTACTTTTTATTTTTAATATGAAGAAATAAATCATAAAAAAATTAGCACTTCGTTGCAGAATGGATTACAATAGAAGTGTGAAGAAAATAAGAAATTCTACGAAAATGTATTAAAAAGAAAGCGTAAACATGTTATGATATCAGTATCAGATGTCTGACATCTGACTTAGAAAAAACTAGAAATGTTTTTGAATCGTTTCAAGTAAACGAAATAGGTTAGAAAATGATTTAAAGAAGTACTGTTTGACAATGAGAATTCTTTTTGATAACAGTTTCACTTTATAGCGTTTTGAACATACTACAAGAAGTAGAACTGAACTTATAGGAGGTCGCAGTTATGAATAAATATAAACGTATATTCCTAGTCGTAATGGACTCTGTGGGAATCGGTGAAGCACCAGATGCTGAGCAATTTGGTGATTTAGGATCTGACACAATTGGTCACATTGCTGAACATATGAATGGGTTACAAATGCCTAACATGGTGAAATTAGGTCTTGGTAACATTCGAGAAATGAAAGGTATCTCTAAAGTAGAGAAACCACTTGGATATTACACAAAAATGCAAGAGAAATCTACTGGTAAAGATACAATGACAGGTCACTGGGAAATCATGGGCCTTTACATTGATACACCATTCCAAGTGTTCCCGGAAGGATTCCCGAAAGAATTACTTGATGAATTAGAAGAAAAAACAGGCCGTAAAATTATCGGTAATAAGCCAGCTTCAGGAACTGAGATTCTTGATGAACTTGGTCAAGAGCAAATGGAAACAGGCTCTTTAATCGTTTATACTTCTGCTGATAGCGTATTGCAAATTGCAGCACACGAAGAAGTAGTGCCACTTGATGAGTTATATAAAATCTGTAAAATTGCACGTGAATTAACATTAGATGAGAAATACATGGTAGGTCGTGTTATTGCTCGTCCATTCGTTGGTGAACCTGGAAACTTTACACGTACACCAAACCGTCATGACTATGCATTAAAACCATTCGGCCGTACAGTAATGAATGAATTAAAAGATAGTGACTACGATGTAATTGCTATCGGTAAAATCTCTGATATTTATGATGGCGAAGGGGTAACGGAATCACTTCGTACGAAGTCTAACATGGATGGAATGGATAAGCTTGTAGATACATTAAATATGGACTTTACAGGTCTTAGCTTCTTAAACTTAGTTGACTTTGATGCATTATTCGGCCACCGCCGTGATCCACAAGGATACGGAGAAGCTCTGCAAGAATATGATGCACGTCTTCCAGAAGTATTCGCAAAACTAAAAGAAGATGATTTATTATTAATTACAGCAGACCACGGTAATGATCCAATTCACCCTGGTACTGACCATACACGTGAATATGTACCATTATTAGCATATAGCCCAAGCATGAAAGAAGGCGGACAAGAGTTACCACTTCGTCAAACATTTGCTGATATTGGTGCAACAGTAGCAGAAAACTTCGGTGTGAAAATGCCAGAATACGGAACAAGCTTCTTAAACGAGCTAAAGAAATAGGGGGATAAACAAATGAATCGTGAACTTATTACAAAATCAGCTTCATACTTAAAGGAGAAATTTCAAGAGACACCACAAGTAGGACTAATCCTTGGATCAGGACTAGGTGTATTAGCAGACGAAATTGAGAACGCAGTAACAGTACCTTACAGTGAAATCCCTGAGTTCCCAGTATCAACTGTAGAAGGCCATGCAGGTCAACTAGTATTCGGTACACTTCAAGGTGTAACAGTAGTAGCAATGCAAGGACGTTTCCACTTCTATGAAGGATACGACATGCAAAAAGTAACATTCCCAGTTCGTGTTATGAAAGAACTAGGTGTAGAAACAGTTGTTGTAACAAACGCAGCTGGTGGTGTAAATACATCATTTGAGCCAGGCGATCTTATGTTAATTTCAGACCACATTAACTTCATGGGTACGAATCCATTAATCGGACCAAATGATTCTGAAATGGGCGTACGTTTCCCTGATATGTCTACGTCATATACGGTAGAACTTCGCGAAATGGCGAAACAAGTTGCAGCAGACTTAAATATTAAAGTACAAGAAGGTGTATACGTAGGAATGACAGGTCCTGTATATGAAACACCTGCTGAAATTCGTATGCTTCGTACACTTGGCGGAGATGCAGTTGGTATGTCAACAGTACCTGAAGTAATTGTAGCGCGTCATGCTGGTATGAAAGTGTTAGGTATTTCTTGTATTTCAAATATGGCAGCTGGTATTTTAGATCAACCACTTCACCACGATGAAGTAATTGAAACGACAGAACGTGTTAAAGCTAACTTCTTAGCATTAGTAAAAGCAATCGTAAAACAAATGAAGGGGTGACTTCACAATGAGAATGGTGGACCTAATTGCAAAAAAACGTGACGGACATGCATTAACGACAGAAGAAATTAACTTTATTGTTGAAGGATATACGAATGGTGATATTCCTGATTATCAAGTAAGTTCACTTGCAATGGCAATTTTCTTCCAAGATATGAACGATCAAGAGCGTGCCGATTTAACGATGGCAATGGTAAATAGCGGTGATACAATCGACTTATCAGCTATTGAAGGTGTAAAAGTAGATAAGCATTCAACAGGTGGTGTTGGTGATACAACGACACTTGTATTAGGTCCATTAGTAGCCGCTTTAGATGTACCAGTAGCGAAAATGTCTGGACGCGGTTTAGGACATACTGGTGGTACAATTGATAAATTAGAAGCAGTTCCAGGATTCCATGTGGAAATTGAAAACGATGAATTCATGCGTCTTGTAAATGAAAACAAAATCGCTGTTATCGGTCAAAGTGGTAACTTAACACCTGCTGATAAAAAGCTATATGCACTTCGTGATGTGACAGCAACAGTAAACTCAATTCCGCTTATTGCAAGTTCGATTATGAGTAAAAAAATTGCTGCTGGTGCAGATGCAATTGTTCTTGATGTAAAAACTGGAGCAGGTGCATTTATGAAAACGGATGAAGATGCAAAACGTTTAGCAGAAGCAATGGTACGCATCGGTAATAACGTTGGTCGTAACACGATGGCAGTTATTTCTGATATGAGTCAACCACTCGGTGAAGCTATCGGTAACGCATTAGAAGTTCAAGAAGCAATTGATACATTACAAGGTAAAGGGCCGAAAGATTTAGAAGAACTATGTTTAACACTTGGAAGTCAAATGGTGTACCTTGCTGGACAAGCTTCATCTTTAGAAGATGCACGTGAAAAGCTAATTGAAGTAATGAACAACGGAAAAGCGCTAGAATCATTTAAAACGTTCTTATCAGCGCAAGGCGGCGACGCATCTGTTGTTGATAACCCTTCTAAATTGCCACAAGCACAATTTAAAATTGAAGTGGAAGCGAAAGAAGACGGATATGTATCAGAAATCGTTGCAGACGAAATCGGAACAGCAGCAATGCTTTTAGGAGCAGGACGTGCAACGAAAGAGTCTGAAATTGATTTAGCAGTTGGTCTAATGCTGCGCAAAAAAGTAGGCGATAGCGTGAAGCAAGGTGAATCTCTCGTTACAATTTACGCAAACCGCGAAAATGTTGAAGATGTAAAAGCGAAAATTTATGAGAACATGAAGATCTCTAAAGAACACGTAGATGCACCAACTTTAGTACACGGTATCGTAACGAAGTAATAAAAAAAAGCTGAGGAGATTTCTCCTTGGCTTTTTTTACTATTTTTTGTTTATAATAATAATGGGTGAAATTATGATTAGAATTTGTGCAGTAACAAAAACAGATGAAGTATTATATGATGTTTCTCTAGAAGAAACAAAGAAAGACCATATTGTATGGTATTGGCTAGATTTATATAAGCCAACGAAAGAAGAGTATACATATATTCTGCAAGACCATTTTAAGTTCCATCCCCTTGCAATTGAAGACTGTATAGAATATGTACAGAGGCCAAAAGTTGATTTTTATGATGGATATAACTTTTTAGTACTTCATGCATTTGGGGAAGATGGACTAGAACCGCACGAAATCGATTTATTTATTAGTGATCGTTATATTGTTTCTTTCCACTTTTCTCATAACAATGCAATCGAAAGAGTATGGAAAACACTTGGAGAAAAGAAGCGTATTAAAAATAGTCCTTTACACGTAGCTCATACAATTATCGACCAAATTGTAGATGACTATTTTGCGCCTGTATATTACATTGAGGATCATTTAAATGCAATTGATGATAATTTAACGGGGGAGACAGCAGGAAGTGTATTAGAAGAGGTATTTGATATACGTACAGATTTATCAAAGCTAAGGCGTACAATCATTCCGATGCGTGATTTATTATATCGTATTTTAAATTCGACTCGTTTTTACGGTATAAGCGATCATGAAATTTACTTTAAAGATATACATGATCATTTGCTTAAACTAACAGAAATGATTGAGGCAAGCCGAGAGTTAACAGCAGATATTCGGGATAGTTATTTTTCATTAAACTCACATCATATGAATAACATTATGAAAACATTAACTGTATTCTCGACTATTTTCATGCCATTAACATTTATTGCGGGAGTATATGGAATGAACTTTACGCATATGCCAGAGCTTGGTGGACAATATAGTTATTTTATTTGTCTACTTATCATGGCACTAATTGGCGGCGGAATGATGGCCTGGTTTTATAAAAAAGGATGGTTTAAGTAAAAAAACACCGAGGATTTCCTCGGTGTTTTTTTTAACCAATAGCATGTAATACAAACATAGCTAAGAATAAGCATGTAATGATATACATAGATGGTGCGACTTCTTTACGCTTTCCAAGAGCAACTTTTAAGATAGGGTAAGCAATAAATCCGAACGCAATGCCATCAGCGATACTATATGTGAGCGGGATCATAACGATAATTAAGAATGCTGGAAATCCTTCTGAAAAGTCATTCAGAGGAATTTGTTGAATGCTTGTAATCATCAGACCGCCAATAATAATTAAGATTGGTGCAATGGCACTATCAGGAATTAATTTGACAAATGGAAGAGCAAACAGTGATGCAAAGAATAGCAACCCAGTAACGATAGACGTCAGACCTGTCTTACCACCTGCAGTAATACCTGCGGCACTTTCTACTGTTGAAACGGTAGGACTTGTGCCAAATAGACCACATGTCATTGCTGAAATTGCATTGGCTTGGTAAGCACGTGGGAATTTACGATCATCTTCTAATAAACCGTGCAGAAGTCCCATGTTCTCAAAGATAAGCACCATGCTTAAAGAGAATGTTGCAATCCAAAATGGTAAGGAAGAAAGTTTCCCAAATGACATAGCTCCAAACACATCACCGTAATTAGCGAATGAGAATGAACTACTTCCCACTTGACTCGTATCCACAAGACCAAATAGCCAGGCGATACCAGTTCCTATTGCAATCGTCCATAAAAAGTTTCCACGTACGTTACGAATAAATAATACAAGTGCAATGATAAGAGTAAGTAATGTCGCAAGAACGACAGGATTACTTAATTTCCCCATTGCCACAGCAGTATTTGGGTTCGAAACGACTAAACCACCTTTTTGCAACCCGATAAACGCTAAAAATAATCCGATGCCGACAGTAATCGCTTCCTTTAATGACTTTGGAATTGATACTGATAGCACGCGAGCGATTGGTGTAAAAGCGGCAATTGCAAAAATAATACCAGAGATAAAGACAGCAGCCAATGCTTCTTGCCAAGTTAGTCCAAGCGTATGCACAGCTGTGTACGTGAAGAATGCATTTACACCCATACCCGGGACAAGAATAGCAGGTGCATTTGCCCAAAATGCCATGAGTAGACATCCGACAAATGAACTAAAAACAGTTGCTAAAATTCCAGCTTCAAGAGGAATGCCAGCATCTGATAAGATTGACGCATTTACAATCATAATATATACGATTGTGAAAAATGACGTAACTCCAGCTAATACTTCTTGTTTTGGTGATGTTTCGTGTAAACCTAATTTAAATGTTCTTTCAAGTATTCCTTTCATGTTAAACCTTCTTTTTCATATCCCTCTCCCACCCGTGATATCTCTTATGTAAGAGCTCACCGTTCTTTATTATATCAGAACATCATGTTTTTACAACAAGTAAAATGATAACGTTTACTTGTAAAGAGAATTCGTTATAAATACGTAAAAATAGCCCGTATGGATGAAATGATTTCTAATTCACCCGATTGAATGGGAGGGGCTGCTTGCGCATGTAAAGTAGCATAAGACGTAACCTCCCGTGGTAATTGGGCAGATTCTTCAACGAATGAGAGGGGAACAGGATTAATATTTAAATTATATGTACTCGCAATAGCACGAGCTTTTTCTACTGCTTGGTGCAGAGCTTGAATGAGAGCTTGCTCATAATATTTATTTGGATGAGATACTCGGAAACGTAAACCTTTTGCTACATTTGCGCCATTTGAAACGGCTATATCATATACTTCCCCAGCTTTTTGTACATTTAAAACGGTAATTTCATACAAATGCTCCACGCGGTATCCTTGTAGCAATGCTTTATCATTTACATATTCGTATTGAGGAGTAATTGTATAAGAAATTGTTTCTATATCTTTATCGGCAATACCAAGCTGTTTAAGTGCATCCAGCAATTGTTTGGATTGCACTGCATTTTCTTCTTGAGCCTGTTTTACATTTTTATCATCTGTTCGAATGCCAAGCGTTAATATAACAACATTCGGTTTTGCTTTGACAACGCCTTCGCCTTGTACAGTAATAGTAGCTTCTTTACCAGTATTAGCTGTGCGTACGTTGTGTAAATAAGGATTCATTCCACCCTGCATTTTCCATCACCATCCTTTTTATATGTATATGTGTGAACAAAAAAGAAATTTATATGAAAAAAGTTACATAAATGAGAATGTTGAGGAAAGAAAGCATGTACAACATAGGTATTTATAGATTATAATATGTGTAAATATGATAAAAAAGGGACGAGGCTATTGAACGAAAAAAGAGAAACACTGATTTTAGATTTATCTGCATCATTTCGAAAAATGATACGTTTATTACAAAATGATATTAATACACGTTTTGCAGAACATATGCCATATAATGAATTTTCTGTATTACGTGCGTTATTTTTAAAGAGTCCACAGATGGCTTCGCAAATTGCGAGTGAAGTAAACGTAACCTCCAGTCATATTACAGCTGTTACAGATCGTCTCGTACGAAAAGGATTAGTAGAAAGAAAACGTTCTAATTCAGATCGTCGAATCGTGTATTTAGAAATTACAGAGCACGGAAGAGAAGTAACTGAAAAACTTGAAGCTGTGCGTAAAGAATATTATAAAGAGAGATTTAAAGGTTGGAGCGACCAAGAAATAGAAATGGTCTTAGAACTATTTGGCCGCGTATTATAATAAATGAGGATAGGAAGCGAAAGCATTCCTATCCTTTTTCTTTTGAATAAAAATATTTTGAAACTCCGATACTTTAATTAAAAGATCGGAGGAAAGATTATGAAATATATTGCTGCACTTACCATTTTATTTGGTGGTTTTTTCTATTTTCAAACATTTACGTACGCAGATACGCCTATCCAAGTGGTACGAAAAGAAGTGAAGTACATTGAAACCGATAATACAGTCTTATATTCGAAATTATGGGTTCGTTCTATGCAAAACGCAGTATTATTCCACCATAGCGATAATATTCGTAATCAGGACACATTACGTAATGTAACAAGTTCATCGCTTGTTAAAGCGAAACAACTATCTTTTCAGAAAGCAGCACTCTATATACCGAGACTATCGCAATACGTATCAAAAATAGGAAAAGAAAATATTCAAGTGTACTACATTGCGATTCACTATAATGTGAAAAAAGAAAATGCATATCAATTAGATGGCATGAACTATTTTCTACAAGTATTTGTGAAAGAGCGTGGGGAATGGAAAATTGCTGAAAGTGTAGTTGCACCGACAGAGCAAATTGTGCAAAATGGTGATGGATTTGGGATGAAAGAAGAGATGGTGTATGGGGATAGGAGAGAGAATGTGAAATAACCTCCTTTAAAAGGAGGTTATTTCACACGCCAAGAAAATTTGAATTTTAATAAGCGAGATAATAGTAGGTAGACTATCGTACTGGTCCCTATAAAACCAATATAATAATTTACGATAGAATGACTTCCGCCCGCTGCCATTCCTCCAAACATTCCAATAAAGGTTACACAACATATCATACATAGTGTTTTAAGCTTCGGATATAATAGAAAGTTTCCGTTTTGTTCATTAGGTGATCTTGTATATAAGTACATTCCTAAAGGTAATAGAATAAGTATATTTACGATTGGACCGATAAGTTTTGTTGCTGAAGGAATATACGTAAAATTAGGTTCATCATGACGTACGCCTTGTTGATCAGTATAAGCACGTTGAGGATCGTAATTAAAATTAATATTGAATCCGCGAACTGGCGCTAAAATACTCACTTTTTCTATTACTGAACCGTAACGATCTACATTTTCCTCCGTATAGATGGGATGATTGGAAATAAGTCCAACCGTATGAATAGAAATAGCCCCGGCAATTAGAGTCGGCAAAATAAAAGGGAATCCAAGTATAGCAACACTGAAAAATCCTTGTGAAATCATATTACCAGCAATTGTTCCTATGCATAATGCAAGTGTATATATAGCAATTAAGATAATAACCATGTATAAGAAGTAAGTATGAAATGGTGAAAATATTTGATACTTATTATGAAAGGTTGTCTTTTTCATAATAGCAAAAAGTCCCCAATTTAGTATAACGATAGCTACAATATTACACACACCAAAAAGCCATTTCGTTATGAAGAGATGTGTTCGTTTAAATGGCATAGACCATAAAATGTCACTTGATTGATTTTGACGTTCCCATCCAATAAGAATACAGGCTAATATAATAAGGAGTCCTCCTTGAACCATAATAGCATCGGGAAGTGAAAGTTGATAATTATATCGGTATATATATTTCCATTCATTATGTTCATGAAAATATTTTAATTGCTCGGCAGCTGCTAAATAGTATTTATATGATAGTACATAAAAACTTACTAACCAAAATAGCCAAACAATATATTTACTTTGTTTGTAGGTATGCACCCATAATGCTTTTTGAAACATAGGATCTCTCCTTTAAAAAACTTTATAGTTTGTAAGACGTGATAATATAAAATAAGTGACGATTCCAAATAAAAAGAATCCAACATAGTAACTAAATAATAAATCAAAACGTTTTAACATTTGCCCACCTATTAATGCAAAATAAAAGGTAGTACCCCACATCCAGAGTGAGTTGTATTTTGGAAAAAGGAAAATTTTCTTATTATGTTCATTAGGTGATCGTGCATAAAGAAACATACCAATTAGTAAGCTGGAAATAGTATAGAAGATAGGAACAAGTATTACTTTTGCAGAGTAGTAACTATGAAAAGTGGGTCCCCTTTGTATTACTTTTCCATGATCTTCATCTGATTGGACAGTAGGGTGGTAATTATAACTAATTGAAAAGTCTAATATAGCGCTTGAAATGTTGGTCTTTTTATTGAATTTATAAATGTTTTCGAAATTCGTATAACTTTTATTCCCCTGTATTGCCTCAGCGTGAGCTGTAAAGAAAAGGAGTAAGAGTGAAAAGATTCCCATTCCCATTATGCAAAAAGTAATGCTGAAGATGCTTTGTGAAATAATACTGCCAGTAAATGTACCTATACATAAAGAGACAGTATAGATAGCGATATATGTGAAAATTGCGTACAGGAAATATCGGTGAAATGGTTCGAAAGATTGATATTCAAAGTGAATCGTAGATTTATAAATAAAATACATAAGACCCCAATTGATTAGAAATGATAGTACAATGAAAAATCCACCGAAAACCCATTTCGATAAGAACATATCACGTCTTTTAAATGGAAATGTCATAAGTGGATCTCCATTTTGATTACTTCGCTCCCAGCCAATTAATATACAGGATAGGATAATTGTAATAATACCTAACCAAAAGCTATTAGAAGAATAAAAAGAATAATGATAGTATAACTTTTCTTCACCTATTTTTTCTGGATGGAGAAAGAGAGACTGTTGAGTTTCTGCTTCTTGATAGTATTCGAAAGATAAAAAATAAAGTGAACTGAAGAGAAAAAGTAACGCAGCATATTTCCCACGCTTCCAATTCCACATCCACAACGCTTTATGAAACATACCCATCCTCCTCCAGTGTCGTAACGAAGACATCTTCAAGTGACATTGTTAATTCTTCAATAAGTATAGGTTGCTCTTTGTAAAACTTCTCCAGTGTTGTAGCCACATTTCCTTCGATTAAGATTGTATATACTTTTCCTGTTTGATTTAATATTTTAATATTGCTTAAGTTTTCTAGTTTTTGAGGTAATGAACGTTCATAAGCAACTTGTATTTTAGCAAATCGTGATTTTGCATCGTCTAGTGATGTAATAGACGAGATAGTATGGCCTTTTAATATAATAATTGTATCTGCAATTTGTTCTACTTCATCTAAATGGTGGGTGGAGATGAAAATGGTAATCTCTTTTTCTGCAACTTCTCCAACGAGAAACTGTAAAATTTTCCTTTTCACGATAGGATCAAGTCCATTTGTCGGTTCATCTAAAATGATATATTCTGCCTTTGTAGAAACGGCTAAAATGATGGCGAGCAGTGCTTTCATTCCTTTTGAATAACTACGAATTCGTTTATTTGGTAAGTTGAAATGTTCTAGTAGTTCATAGAAATATGGTTCATCAAATGCTGTATAAACTGATTTATAAAACTTCACGATTTCTTTTACTGTATAACCGTTCAGCATGTTAGTAGAATCCGGAACATATACGATTTTTTGTTTCGTTTCAGGATTTTTATGGATGTCGATATCCTCATATGTAACAGTTCCCTCGTCTGGGTCTAAAATACCGACCATCGTTCGCAATAAAGTTGTTTTCCCCGCACCGTTTCTTCCGAGTAATCCGATGATACTCCCTCTTTGCAATGTGAAAGAAACATCGTCTAAAATTGTTTGATTATCAATTGTTTTCTTCAAGTTTGTCACTTTCAACATCCGTATTCCCTCCAATCTCTTTATAGTATGAATCTATCCAATCATGAATTTTATCTTTCGTAATACCAAGATAAGAGGCTTCTAATAGTAATTGATGAAATTGCTTTTCAACCATAGCGATTTTCCTTTCGTCTAATGTTGGGGTAATCGATTGGGATACAAATGTTCCTTTTCCTCGTAACGTTTCAATAATTCCTTGTCGCTCTAACTCTTGATACGCTTTACTCACTGTATTTGGATTTATAACGAGTAAAGAAGCGAGTTCGCGTACAGAAGGAAGTTTATCACTTGGAGCCAACATGTTTTTCAATACGAGTTCTTTTATATTTTGAACAATTTGTTCCCATATCGGAGTGTTGCTTCTTGGGTCAAGTTGAATATGCAAGAGCAATGTCTCCTTCCTCATATGTATTAAGTGTACTACTGTGTGTAATACACTTAATACAATATAGGGGACGAATGTATTTGTCAACTGAAAATGTTAGAAAAATTTGGTATTAAAAAAAGGTAAATTGGAAAAAATAGGTCTGATATAGAATGGAGGGTTAGTCATGAAGCGAGTTTTTGGAATACTTGTTTGTTTCATGTTATTGCTTTCTGGAACTTCAGTGAGTTTCGCACAATCTGAGAAAACGAAGCAGGAGAAAACAGAAGAAACAACGCCGAAGTTAGCGGAACAAGCGTCGTCAGCAATCGTAATTGAGCAAGATACAGGTAAAGTTTTATTTGATAAAAACCCAAATGAAAAATTACCACCTGCTAGTATGACAAAGATTATGACAATGCTTTTAATTATGGAACAAGTTGAAAAAGGAAAACTAAAACTGACCGATAAAGTTAGAGCGAGCGAACATGCAGCTTCAATGGGTGGATCGCAAATCTTTTTAGAACCTGGGGAAGAGATGACTGTAAATGAGATGTTAAAGGGTATTGCAATTGCATCTGGAAATGACGCATCTGTTGCAGTAGCCGAGCATATCGCAGGTTCAGAAGAAGGATTTGTAGATATGATGAACAAAAAGGCGAAAGATCTAGGGCTGAAAAATACACATTTTCAAAACCCAACAGGTCTTCCGGCCAAAGACCATTATTCGACAGCAAATGATATGGCTATAATGGCGAGAGAATTGATGAAGTATCCACTTATTCGTAAATACACAGGTAAGTACGAAGATTATTTACGTGAAGATACGGATAAAAAGTTTTGGCTCGTTAATACGAATAAGCTAGTACGTTTTTATCCTGGCGTAGATGGAGTAAAAACAGGTTTTACGACAGAAGCGAAATATTGTTTAACAGCATCGGCTGAAAAAAATGGCATGCGTATCATTTCAGTTGTCATGGGAGCACCAACATCAAAAGAACGGAACAACCAAGTGACGAAGCTTCTTGACTACGCATTTGGTCAATATATGACAAAGAAATTGTATACGAGTGGCGAAAAAATTAAGACAGTTCAAGTAGGGAAAGGGAAAAAAGAAAAAGTAGATTTAGTTGCATCAGATAATGTTTCTCTTCTTATGAAGAAGGGCGAGAATATGGACAAGGTAAAACAAGAAGTAATTGCTGAAAAGAAAGTAAAAGCACCGATTAAAAAAGGTGACGCGCTTGGTACACTTGTTATTAAAAAAGATAAAGATGTTTTATTAAAACAAACAATTGTAGCAAAAGAAGATGTTGCTGCAGCGAGCTGGTGGGAGTTATTTAAAAGAAGCTTTGGGATGTTTTCAACATCAAAATAGCGGCAAATATTTTGCCGCTTTTCTATTCGTATGTAAGTGAATAATGCTGAAAGGTTTCACTTTATGACGAAATAGTTCTTCTTTTGTCAGCAGGAAGGATTCTTATTTTGTATCACGAAAATCTTTATGTATGTGAATAAGTAAAGTTTGAGCATAAGGAGGAAATCGTGTGAGTCTTTCCATGCAATTAGAAGTAAAACGTGACGTCCTATGTGTGAGACTAGAGGGTGAATTAGATCATCATACGGCTGAAGAGTTGCGAACGAAAGTAACAGATATGATTGAGACACATGGTGTTCATCATATTGTTTTGAGCCTAGAGAACTTATCTTTTATGGATAGTTCTGGTCTAGGTGTTATATTAGGCCGATATAAACACGTAAAGGGATTAGGTGGAGAAATGGTTGTTTGTGCAATTTCACCGCCTGTTAAGCGTTTATTTGAAATGTCGGGCTTATTCAAAATCGTTCGCTTAGAAGAAAGTGAAGCGCACGCGCTCGCGACGTTGGGGGTGGCATAGATGAGAAATGAAATGAACCTTCAATTTTCAGCATTAAGTCAAAATGAATCGTTCGCTCGCGTTACAGTAGCGGCTTTCATTGCACAACTAGATCCAACGATGGAAGAATTAACGGAGATTAAAACAGTTGTGTCAGAAGCGGTTACAAATGCAATTATTCATGGATACGAAGGAAATGCAGAAGGTATTGTTTATATTTCTGTAATTTTGGAAGAAGCAATGGTGAAACTCACGATTCGAGATGAAGGGATTGGAATCTTTAACTTAGATGAAGCGAGACAACCCCTTTTTACAACTAAACCTGAATTAGAGCGTTCCGGAATGGGATTTACTATCATGGAAAATTTTATGGATGAAGTAGAAGTTATTTCAAACGAATCTTTCGGGACAACAATCCATTTGACAAAATACTTATCAAATAGTAACGCTCTATGCAATTAAGGAGAATAGCCTATGGACATAGAGGTCAAAAATGAGAAGAAGAAACCTCAGTTAAAGGACCACGAGCTAAAAGCGTTAATTCAAAAAAGTCAAGATGGAGATCAACAAGCGAGAGATACAATCGTTCAAAGTAATATGCGCCTCGTTTGGTCGGTTGTACAGCGGTTTCTTAATCGAGGATACGAACCAGACGACCTATTTCAAATTGGATGTATTGGGCTCTTGAAATCGGTAGATAAATTTGATTTATCTTTCGACGTGAAATTTTCAACATATGCAGTTCCAATGATTATTGGTGAAATACAACGTTTCTTACGTGATGATGGATCAGTGAAAGTTAGTAGGTCTTTAAAAGAAACAGGAAACAAAATTCGAAAGATGAGAGATGAGCTTTCGAAAGAATTCGGAAGGGCTCCAACGATTAATGAAGTGGCAGAGGCACTAGAACTAACGCCAGAGGAAGTTGTTCTAGCACAAGAAGCGAGCCGGGCCCCTTCGTCTATACATGAAACTGTATATGAAAACGATGGAGATCCAATCACTATTTTAGATCAAATTGCAGATCAATCTGAAACAAAATGGTTCGATAAAATTGCTTTAAAAGAAGCGATTAGAGAACTAGATGAACGAGAGCGCTTAATTGTATACTTGCGTTACTATAAAGATCAAACACAGTCAGAAGTAGCAGAGCGCATAGGCATTTCGCAAGTACAAGTTTCAAGACTTGAAAAGAAAATATTAAAACAGATGAAAGATCGAATAGACGAATAATTGTCTATTCGATTTTTTTATGCCGTTAATAGGAGAGAGATGTAAATTTTCGCAAAAATTAACAGAATTTATTGATAATTTAGTCAATTTAAAATATAATCCAAGTATGAACTTGTCATAAAGGGGGAAGGAAACATGGAAACGAGGCAACAATGGGGAACGAGAGCTGGATTTATTTTTGCAGCGGTCGGATCTGCCGTTGGATTAGGAAACATATGGCGTTTTCCTTATACAGCGTATGAAAATGGAGGAGGAGCATTCTTTTTACCGTACTTATTTGCATTATTAACGACTGGTATTTCATTGTTAGCGTTTGAGTTTGCCCTTGGTCATCGTCATCGTGGTTCAGCACCACTTACATTTTTCCGTATTAGCCCGCGGGCCGAATTTATTGGATGGTGGCAAATGTGCGTAACATTTATCGTTTCAACATATTATGCAGTGATTATTGCTTGGTCTATATCGTATACATACTTTGCAATTACTGGAGCATGGGGAAAAGACACGCAATCATTTTTATTTAAAGAGTACTTACATGTTGCAGATAAGCCAGGGCAATTTGGAGGACTTGTACCGGAAGTATTAATTCCATTAGCTCTCGTTTGGATTATTGTGCTTGGCGTTGCATTTAAAGGAGTTAAAAAAGGAATCGAAGTTGTTAACCGTATATTTATTCCTTTATTAGTTGTTATGTTCCTTATTATCGTCGTTCGTGCAGTGACGATGGAAGGTGCTATGCAAGGACTAGATGCATTCTTTAAACCAGATTGGAGTCGTATTTTTGATGGGAAAGTATGGCTTGCTGCTTATGGTCAAATATTCTTTAGTTTATCTTTAGCATTTGGAATTATGATTACGTATTCTAGTTATTTACCGAAAAACTCGGATACAACAAATAATGCCTTTATTACTGGATTTGCAAACTCAGGATTTGAATTATTAGCAGGTATTGGGGTCTTTGCAGCTCTTGGATTTATGGCGAATAATATGGGAGTACCGGTTGATAAAGTAGCAAGTGCTGGCGTTGGGCTTGCGTTCGTAGTATTTCCGCAAATTATTAATGAATTACCGATGTCACCGTTGTTTGGTGTATTATTTTTCTTATCGTTAACGGTTGCTGGAATCACATCACTTATTTCACTCGCGGAAGTATGTTTTGCCGCTGTATCTGAAAAATTCAGTTTAAGTCGGGAAAAAACCATTGGAATTATGGGAACCCTTCTCGTGTTAGTTTCTCTTGTATTTGCAACACGTGGTGGGCTTATGTTCTTAGATGTTGTCGACTATTTCGCTAATAATTTCGGATTAATTACAATTGCACTTGCGGAAGTAGTGACGATAGGGCTCATTTTACGTCGTTTACCAGTTTATCAAAATCATGCAAACTTTGTATCTGATATTAAATTAGGAACGTTTTGGAGAGTAAGTTTACTCGTTATTACTCCGCTTATGTTAGGGTATATGCTAATTGATGGTACAATCCAAAACATTAAAAAGAATTATGGAGATTATCCGACTGAGTTTGTTGTAACGTATGGTTGGTCGATAGCAGCAGCCTTCCTTATCGTTGCGCTAATTATTAGTCTAAAGAAATGGAATGCACAAATACATTCGGATTCTGCCAAGCTTGAAAAAGAATGGAAAGATCGAGGTGTTTCATAATGAGTGAATCAGCAATTATGATGATGGTTATTGGAATAGTAGTCATTTGGGGAGGGCTTGCATTAAGTATTGCAAACTTATTTAAGAAAAAGGCATAAGTAAAAAACATCTGTACCGAAATGGTGCAGATGTTTTTTTATGAAAAAATTGTATTAGAAAAAAATTCAATAACCATACTACAACTACGAGGAAGAGTGAAGGGGTGAATGAAAGTTGGAACAAACGATTTATATTAAAATGCGCAATCGTTTAAAAGTTTCTCCTACTTATGAAGTAAAGCTGGGCGATGTTGCTCAACTTGCCGGAGATTCTTCCGTAGTTGAGTTGTTACAAAATGAGATAGTTTACAAAATAACAGCGCATGATAAGACGCATGTTGTAATTGATGTTATGAAAGTAATTGAGATTATTCAACAGAAAGCATCTCATCTACAAATTAATTTACTCGGTTCTGGACAAACTCTTGTTGAAATTATATACGAAAAAAAGAAGACACACCCAATTTTTTTCGGGCTTGTATGGCTGTTACTTTTCATTGGAGCGGCCCTTGCGATCATTTATTTCCATGAAGATGTAAGTATGCAACAAGTACATCAACGGTTATATTACATGATTACTGGAGAATTTAATGCGCAACCACTTTTATTTCAAATTCCTTATTCTTTAGGTCTTGGCTTAGGGATGGTTTTATTCTTTAATCATGTATTTCAAAAGCGAATTAATGAAGAGCCGAGTCCGCTAGAAGTTGAGATGTTTCAATACCAACAGTCACTTGATCAGTATGTAATCGTTAATGAAAACAAGGATAATATGAAACAACTTACCGATGATTGAGTCTGGATTTGTTATTTTAATTGGTTTAGCTGGAGGGATTGCGGTAGGTAGCGGATATGTCGCATTTTTAGCTGTACTTGGTATAATCCCCCGTTTAGCCCAATTAACGAGAAGTGGAAAGCATATTCAATATTTTGAGTGGGCAGTCATTGCAGGTACTTTAACAGGGGCTTGGTGCAGTTTGAAAAACATTACATTTCAAACGTCGCAATATTGGCTCGTTATATTAGGGATATTTTGTGGCACGTTCATTGGAATGCTTGCTGCGGCATTAACAGAGGTGTTAAATGTTCTGCCTATTTTAGCGAAACGAGTAGGGGTAGAGGGGAAGATTATTGTTTTACTCGTTGCTCTTGTACTTGGGAAAGTAATAGGATCGTTGTTTCACTGGATTTATTTCGTAAAGTAGGAGGCAGTATATAAATGACAAGTCAGAAATTGAAGGATGATTACATAAATAAAGTGAAGGAGTATCATCCAAAGCCAAACTATTTACTAAATTGTATCAAAGCATTTCTTGTAGGTGGACTCATTTGCACAGTTGGAGAAGTATTGATGAAATTTTATATACATTATTTTCACTTCAGTGAACAAGAGGCAGGAAACCCAACTGTTGCAACCCTTGTTTTATTATCCGCGATTTTAACAGGGTGTGGTGTATATGATAAAATCGGTCAATTTGCTGGAGCAGGATCAGCGGTACCGGTAACAGGATTTGCAAATTCTATGGCGAGCGCTGCCTTAGAACATAAGAGCGAAGGGGTTGTTCTAGGGATTGCTACAAATATGTTTAAACTGGCAGGAAGTGTGATTGTATTTGGGGTTGTTGGTGCATATATCATTGGGTTAATAAGGTATACCTTTAAAATTTTTATGTCTTAAAGGAGGGGCTAGTATGAGGTTGACCGGAAAACAAACGTGGGTATTTCAAAATGATATATATGTGAATGCAACGGGTACTGCTGTCGGTCCGAAAGAAGCTGAGGGCCCTCTTGGGAAAAAATTTGATATTTCATATGATGACTTGCATTGTGGAGAAGAAAATTGGGAGCTCGCCGAACGAAGATTAATGTCAGACTCAATTCAACAAGCAGTGCAAAAAGGGAATATAAAAACATCGCAAATTGATTTCTTTTTAGCGGGAGATTTATTAAATCAAACAGTGACAGCAAATTATGTTGCGCGTAAGTGGGGCATTCCTTTTTTAGGAATGTTTAGCGCTTGTGCAACGTCTATGGAGACTTTAGCAGTTGGCTCAGCTTTTATAGACGGTGGATTTGCAAATCGTGTCTTAGCTACAGTAAGCAGTCATAATGCAACGGCTGAAAGACAATTTCGCTATCCAACAGAGTACGGTGGGCAAAAACCAGGGACAGCAAATTCAACTGTGACTGGTGCAGGATCTATATTAATTAGCAATGAAAAAAGTGCAATTAAAATTACGTCAGCTACAATCGGAAAAGTGCAAGATTTAGGAATTACAAATCCTTTGGATATGGGGGCAGCGATGGCTCCAGCAGCAGCTCATACAATTCAACAACATTTTGAAGATTTAAGAAGAAGTGCCGATGATTATGATTTGATTGTTACGGGTGATTTATCAGCTGTTGGGACGCCGATTGCGAAACAACTTTTACTTGAGGAAGGTTATGATCTTGGGCATATATACAATGATTGTGGATTGATGATTTATGAATCAAGTCAAGAAGAAGTGTTTGCAGGTGGTAGTGGTTGCGCTTGTTCAGCAGTTGTTACGTATGGCCATTTATTACACGAGATGCAAAAAGGGAATTTACAACGAATTTTTGTCGTTGCGACTGGTGCATTATTAAGCCCGATGATGATGCAACAGAAGGAAACGATTCCAACAATTGCACATGGTGTCGTATTTGAGAGAGTTAAAGGAGAGTGAATTGTGGATTTTATATATGCATTTCTTGTAGGTGGAGCTATTTGTTTAATTGGGCAACTATTGTTAGATTTCGTAAAGTTAACACCAGCTCATTTAATGGCAACTTTTGTAGTCATCGGAGCAATTTTAGATGGATTTGGATTGTACGATAAACTAATAAAATTTGCAGGTGCTGGAGCGACAGTCCCTATTACAAGTTTTGGACATTCACTATTGCACGGAGCAATGCATGCAGCAGAAAAACATGGATATTTAGGAATTGGTATTGGCATGTTTAGTTTAACGTCTGCGGGCATTTCCGCAGCGATATTGTTTTCATTTTTTATAGCACTTATATGTAAACCGAAAGGATAAATCAAATGAGACGAAGGGTTGTTTTGGTCACAGATGGAGATGAATATGCAAAGCGGACAATTGAGCTTTTAACGAAGGAATTTGGGGGAAGGTGTATTTCAGCATCACAAAGTAATCCAACCAAATTGACAGGGAAAAAAGTTGTTGAGCTTATTATGCAAACGCCATATGACCCTGTATTTGTCATGTTTGATGACAGTGGATTTATTGGAGAAGGATCTGGTGAAAAGGCATTAAAATATGTGGCTACCCATAAACAAATTGATGTGCTCGGTATTTTAGCAGTAGCGTCTAATACGCATCATTGGGAATGGGCACGTGTAGATGTAAGTGTAGATCGGAACGGGAATTTAACCGAATACGGTGTTGATAAATTTGGACTTCCAGATGGTGAAATTGGCAGGATTAGCGGAGATACAATATATTGTTTAGACGATTTAAATGTTCCTGTCATTGTTGGAGTCGGTGACATTGGTAAGATGTGTGGAAATGATGAATGGGAGAGGGGATCACCTATTACGAAGAAAGCAATTCAATTAATTTTGGAAAGGAGTGGTTTTTATGACGAAGCCTAAAAAAGTGGATATCCCTATATCAACTTTCATAAGTGACAATGAAAATTATTTAAAGCAGACAGTTGGACTAGGCGTTACATACGATGTCGGCATTCGTAAATTTCAAATTTTGAATAAAGAAATTGGTGTGTTATTTGTAAACGGACTTTGTGATACAAATTATATTATCCCTATTTTAGAAGAAGCGGTGGATACAAATGAGATAAGGGATGTAGAAGAAGATACAGTGAAGCTTTTAGAGAATCGCTTAATCCATCAACAAGTAAGTAAAGTGAAAACGATGGATGAGGTAATGCTCCAAGTATTATCAGGACTGATCGTGATATTTGTGGAAGGTGAAACGGAAGCGTTCGCGATCGATGTTCGTAGTTATCCAGGGCGAACACCGACAGAACCGGATACCGAAAAGGTAGTACGAGGTGCGAGGGATGGATTTGTTGAAAATATCGTTGTAAATACAGCGTTAATTCGTAGGAGAATTCGAGATCCACGTCTTCGAAATGAAATGGTTCGAGTAGGAGATAGATCGCAAACGGATATTTGTATTACATACGTTCAAGATGTTGCAAATCCAGATTTAGTAAAGATTATAAAACAAGAATTAAATAACATCGATGTAGATGGAATTACGATGGCGGATAAAACAGTAGAAGAATTTGTTGTAAAGCAAAGCTATAACCCATTCCCACTTATTCGATATACAGAAAGGCCAGATGTAGCAGCAAATCATCTACTAGAAGGACATGTGTTAGTACTTGTTGACACATCGCCAAGTGCTATGATTACACCGACAACATATTTTCATCATTTACAGCACGCGGAAGAGTTTAGACAAAATCCAGCTGTCGGTACATTTTTACGCTGGGTGCGCTTTTTAGGTGTTATATTCTCGTTATTTTTATTACCATTTTGGTTAGTGTTTGTATTTGATCCAACTCTTTTGCCAGCAAATCTTGCTTTTATTGGACCGACTAAGATGACGCATTTACCAATTTTATTACAGGTGTTAATGGCAGAGGTCGGACTTGAGTTTTTAAGGATGGCAGCCATTCATACTCCAACGCCGTTATCGTCTGCAGCAGGGTTGATTTCCGCTATATTAATTGGTCAAATTGCAATTGATGTAGGTTTGTTTGTGCCAGAAGTAATTTTGTATGTAGCAGTTTCGATGGTTGGTGCATATGCAACACCGAGTTATGAACTAGGATTAGGGAATAAGGTTGGGAAATTGTTTGTTATTATTTTAACAGGTCTCTTCCATGAGATGGGATTTGTAATTGGTATGACGATATTAATTTTATTTTTAACGTCTATAAAAAGTTTACAAACACCTTATTTATGGCCGTTTTTACCATTTGATTGGGGCGCGTTAACAAAAATTTTACTCCGTCCAACGATGTCTAGTTTAAAAGTACGACCAAGTATTGTAAGACCTCAAAATGTAAAAAGACAAAAATAAACGGGATTATACACCCGTTTATTTTTTTTAGCAAAAATTTATTATTTTTTAACAAAAATCAAACATTTTTTGTGTACACTTAGAGTAGATATTGTGTATGAAAGGGGAAGAGGACATGATTAAATTATTTGTAAGTGATTTAGATGACACGCTCGTTTACGATGTGAATCATATGCAAAAAGAAGATGAACGTGCGCTGTGTTGGTTAGCTGAGAAAGGGACAAATATTTGTTTTGCCTCTGGCCGCTTTACACACAGAATTGATGAAGTTGTAAAAAGGTTTGCATTCCCATATTACACAACTGGCTTAAATGGAGCGACAATGTTACTTCCAGATGGAAATTTATTTCATGAATCGAGTTTTGAAAATGTGGTTGCCCAGGAAATATATCGATATATACATAAAAAAGGACTAGCGGATATTGTTTGTGCAAATGAGCAGCGATATACAAAAAGGAAGAATGAACATCACCATAATTTTGAAGCATATATGGGCGTGCATATCGCTGAAATTGAAGCGTTAGAAGAAGAGTTTGGTAAGACTGTACACCCTGCAAAATTGTTTGTTTTTGGAGAAGAAGAGAAAATTGTGACGTTAGATCAAGAGCTACGAGATACGTTTCAAGGCGAAGCGGAAGTTTTTATATCAGGTAAACGCTATGTTGATATTATGCCAAGAGGCGTGAGTAAGGGGAGTGCTCTAAAGCGACTAATGGATTATTTGCAAATTGAAGCAAATGAAGTTGCTTGTATTGGAGATTCTTTCAATGATATTTCTATGTTTGAAGTAACCCCGCATTCATTTACTCTTCATCATGCCCATCCATATGTAAAGGAGAAAGCAAATCATATAGTGCGTTCGGTTGAAGAGGCTGTTATGAAATTACCGTTACTTGTATAAAAAAGAAGCCCGTCATTGGCGGGCTTCTTTTTTACTTGAATAAAGATTTAACAAAATCAATGATACTTGAGAAGAAATCTTTCACTTTATCTAGAAAACTTTGCCCTTCTTCAGATCCTAAAAAGGCAGAAACATGTTCTTTTGCTTTGTTTAATTGACTACCAACTTGATTCCAATCGATATTAAGATTCTTCATTTTATCAAATAACGATACTAAGTTATCTAACTGTTCATCTGTTAATGTAATGCCGAGTTGGTCAGCAATTTTTTTAATTAATGAACGTAAATCTTCTGTTGTTTTTGGCTGTTCTTTTGCAATTTCTTCTTTAATTTTTGCAACAAGTTGAACTGCTTTTTCTTCACCAATTTTATCACCAAGCTGGGCTGTTTGTACCATTTCTTCATTCGCTACTTTTTTAACTTCTTCAGGAATTTGTTTATTGGACGCAGTTTCGTATGCTTTCATTAATCCAGTTAAAGCTGCAGTTCCTGAAACTTTAAAAGGTGCAGTAATTTGAATTTCTGCATCTTTTACACCTGCTGTAATCAAAGCGTTAGTGTACATTGCATCTGTTACCCAGTTAATGTTCTTTGATCGTACAATAAGACCAGATCCTGGCTTTGTGTATGTAATCATAGAAGAAGAAATTGCTCTCGTACCAATTTGTGCTTTTGGAACAATGCCTTCTAGAAATTTATGTTCTTCCGCATTAGATACAGTGATAATTGTAGCATCTTTTGGTGCTTTCATTTCTTTTAACAGATCTTGTTTTTGTTGTTCGGATAAGTTCTCTCCTAATGTAACAATTGATTCTCCCTCGATGATGTCTGCAAATGAAGCTGTTGGCATCATAAATACCGTTACAGCTAATAGCAGAGCTAATAATTTCGTTTTCACGAAAAATCGCTCCCTTTCTCTTTCTAAAATTTTCGGGCAACAAAGTTATTATAGTATATATTTCTTATTTGTCACCTAGCTTTTTCCACATTTCAAAAAAGAAGTATCTAGATTGTCGGATTCTTTTTGTTTCTAGTCATGAATGTGGTAATATAGTGCTGAGATAATTGAAAGGAGACATATACGCATGAAAACTTTAGGATACATATTAATGGAAAACGGTGAAAAAATCGACTTGGAATTTTTCCCAGAAGAAGCACCGAAAACAGTAGAAAACTTTAAAAAATTAGCAGAGCAAGGATTTTATGATGGTGTGACATTCCACCGTGTTATTCCTGGCTTCGTAAGCCAAGGTGGAGACCCAACAGGTACAGGTGCAGGTGGCCCAGGTTACTCTATTCCATGTGAAACTGATGGAAACCCTCATAGACACCTTGTAGGATCACTTTCTATGGCTCACGCTGGCCGTAACACAGGCGGTAGCCAATTCTTTATCGTTCATGAGCCACAACCGCATTTAGATGGTGTTCATACTGTATTTGGTAAAGCAACAAGCGGTATTGAAACAGTATTAAAAATGCGTCAAGGCGATGTAATGAAAGAAGTTAAAGTTTGGGAAGAATAAGGTAAGGAAAAAGAGAGCTTTTGCTCTCTTTTTTATTTTTAATGAGATTGAGTACTTCTTCTACAGCTCATCATACAAGTAGTATTGTTGCTAAAATATATTGCTTGTGAGAACAAAACTTTAACCAATTACATAGAATACATTACATTATATGTTTCAATAAATATTTTTTGTTATATTAATTTTGCTAGAATTGTGCTGCTTTAGGGTAACTATAAATGAAGTGCTGTTGAATGATATGTTTCTTTCCATTCCATATAAAATTTTCTTTTTTTAACTCTATTTATTAAAGGAATAGTGCTGAAACATAGATTTGACTTTCTTCTTTTCGCTTTGTATGATTATCAAGTTGTTTTAGACTCTTCTCACTCTGTTGAAAATATTGTAAAATGAATGTGATATGAAAAGAGTGATTGAGGGGATTACTAGTTTGTAACTTTTGTAAGAAGGGATAAGGGTTATGTTAATTCGTTTTAAAAAAAGTTATGAAAAAATTGCAATGGGGCTTCTTTCGTTTATGCCAACTGAAAAAGATGTGAAAACATTACAATTGACAATGAAAGAATATGAAGCAAAAGATGATTGGCAATTGTATTTGTGGAAAGAAAATGAAGATTTTGTTGGAATAATGGGGATTGTAAAAAAAGAGAATCAAGTATTAGAAATTCAGCATTTGAGTGTGAACCCGTCTCACCGTCATGTGGGGATTGGGACGAAGATGGTTCAAGAGTTAAAGAGTAAATTTCTTGAGTTTACAATTTGCGGAAATGAGCAAACGGCAAGTTTTTGCGAAAAATGTAAAGGGCTAGAACAAAATATACATTCGTGAAAGCAGAGATAAGTAGTTTATTATCTCTGCTTTCTTTTTTGTAATTGTTCGTTTCGTTCAGTAATGACCTCTGTGCGATCACGCATAGTGTGCTTGTTTATAATATATTCACCTGGGATAGCATTCAAGTCTTTCCAAGAGAGGTTTTGTTTTTGACATAACTCTATGCACTGCTTCTCTAACGATGGATCTGATAAGGGTAAAAATAAAGGTAAAAAACGTTCTTTTTTATGGATAGATTGCAATCTTTCATTGAGCAAGGAAAGAAGTTGTACTTGATTAATTCCTAAACGTTGTAAAGGCACACCGCTTTTTTCTAAAATTGTGATTGCGCTTTTCATCATTTTTGTGGAACCATTCCAATTAGCACGTCTTTGGTGGTATAAAGAAACTGCGATTTGAATGAGACCAACTAAGTAATAATCACGATTACCTCTTGGTTTTGTTTTCCAATACTCTTCTAGTATTTCGTGGCATTCAAAATAGTCATAATCTCCATGGAAATGAATTAAAAATTGTATGTATTCGGTAGGATACATGTTTTCTCGCTCCTATCTAACGGTTATACATATAAGTGTATCATAGAAATATGAACAATAAACGACTAGGAGGTTTCCCCCTAGCCGTTATTGTTCATATTAGCAGAAGCAAGCTGCTCCTACAATAATTAGTAAAATAAACAGTACAACAAGTAATGCGAACCCACCGCTAAAACCACAATCAACGTGACCCATAGTTTTTTGACCTCCTACATTGTTCTTACTACACTGTTATCATATGAAGTGGTGGGCATGATGACATAGGCATCGGTCTATTTTTAATTAAATTTCTTAAAAAGGTTGGATAGAACATGAGTATGCTCTATACTTATGTTGTTATAGAAAAAATGTGGTGGGATGCTTTGTGCAATATAATTTTAAAGTAGAGGCTTTTGAAGGGCCGTTAGATCTATTGTTACATTTAATACATCGTTATGAAATTGATATATATAATATTCCTGTAGCAGATATTACAGAGCAATATTTATCTTATGTGCATACGATGAAAGAACTTCAATTAGATGTTGCAAGTGAGTATTTAGTAATGGCTGCAACGTTATTACAAATTAAAAGTAAGATGTTGTTGCCGAAACACGAAGAAGATGTACTTGATAACGGTGATGATTTTATAGATGATCCTCGTCAAGAATTGATGGAGAGGTTAATTGAATATAAGAAATATAAGCAAGTTGCTACTGAGTTAAAAGAAAGAGAACAAGAAAGAGCACAGCTATATACACGTCCACCAATTGACTTTACATCGTTGCAACAAGAAGAGGAGACAAGCTTACCTCTTGATGTTACGTTATATGATATGCTAGCAGCATTTCAAAAATTAATGCGCCGTAAAAAGGCAAAAAAACCTGTAACAACACGTATTACTCGTCAAGAAATACCAATTGAACAGCGAATGACTGATATTTTAAAGCAGTTAAAAATAAAGGGTGGTCGCCAAAGCTTTTACGATTTGTTTGTTGATGATGAACGTGAAATAATGGTTGTAACATTTTTAGCAGTTCTGGAACTTATGAAAAATCAACAAATCATAATTGAGCAAGAACATAATTTTGATGAAATTTTCGTATCAAGCTCTAATAAATCTGCATAGAGCAAGTATGTGAAAATGGGATACAAACATTTTATCTCATGCTATGTTTTAATGTATCGTTTGGAACAAGAGAAAAAATATTGAACCGAACGCATTAATTGTGATTCGGTTTTTTGATGTGTATTTTTATGGGAAAATAGAAGGAAGGAGCTCGTGAAATGGATAGGAAAGAACAAAAGTCAATTATTGAAGGCCTTTTATTTGTTTCTGGTGATGAAGGGATTTATCCAGAACAAATAGCAAAAGTTCTTGAAATTGAAATGAATGAAGTAATTAATATTTTAGAAGAAATGCAACAAGAATGTGAAGGTGCAAACCGTGGTTTGCAAATTGTACAGTATGCAAAAGTATATCGTTTTGCTACAAAGAAAGAACATGCTTCATATTATCAAAAATTAATAGATACACCAACAGCTGCTTCACTCTCACAAGCTGCCCTCGAAACTTTAGCGATTGTTGCATATCGCCAACCAATCACAAGGACTGAAATGGAAGAGATTAGAGGAGTTAAAACCGATAAGGCGTTACAAACGTTGGTTTCACATTTACTTATAAAAGAAATGGGAAGAGCAGAAGGACCAGGGCGTCCTATTTTATACGGAACAACAAAAGAATTTTTGGACACATTTGGATTGAAAACATTAGATGATTTACCACTGCTTTCTGAAGAGAATGAACAAATGAATGAAGCAGATTTATTCTTCGGTTCCTTACAAGAGATATCGAAATAAAAGCTTAGCATTTTGCTAAGCTTTTTTTGTATATCAATTATTTACAGTGCCATACTAAATGAAAAAAGGAGACGAGTTATGAGAGGTATGCGGATTATTTTATTATTAGTTTCTGTTTTATTATGTTTTTCTTTAAATAGCGCATCAGCTAAAAGGTATATGATGTCCATTCATACTACGTCTCCTTTACATATGCATCGGCAACATCTTAGTAAAATGAAAGTGAGCTTTTTAAAAGTGGGGCAAGGTGACGCAACACTTATTATAATGCCAAATGGACAAACAATGTTAATTGATGGAGGACCTTATGAAGCAGGAGAGGTTATTATTCAGAAATTAATTGAGAAAGGGATTAATCATTTAGATGTAATTGTCAGTACGCATCCCGATATGGATCACATAGGGGGGTTAATTCCAATTGTAGAGCAAATGCCGGTATCGCTTATATTAGATAGCGGAAAAACATATAGTTCTCTTACTTATCATACGTATCGGAATAATATTAAAAAAAGAGGGATACCTTTCGTTTCAGTAAAGGAAGGACAATATATACCGCTGGATCCACATGTTTCTATACAAGTATTAAACAACGGGAAATCAAAAGATGAAAATAATGAATCCTCAATTGTTTTAAAGGTGCGATATGGAAAAGCGGATTTTTTATTAATGGGTGACGCGGATGTACGGACAGAACATGAAATATTAAAACAATTTGATGTCCATGCAGATGTGTTAAAAGTGGGGCATCACGGCTCATATACTTCAACAAGTGAAACGTTTATAAAAAAAGTGGAACCGCAGTTTGCTATTTTGTCGTACGGGAGTAGTAATCCGTATGGACATCCTCACCAAAGTGTAGTGAAACGCTTAAAAAGGCACGGTATAATGGTATATAGAACGAATAAACGTACAGTAGAAATGGAAACAGATGGTGAACATATTATGTTAGAGTCTAGCGGGTTAATGCCATTATTGAAGTGATTTCTAGATTAGGGGGCGATACTGTCCCTTTTTGGAAAAATGAATAATATATATTATAATTATAAGAGACGTAAGAAATTTCCTTTTCTGTTGAATAAAAAGGAAATTTCATTAGAATGTATAGACAACTACTCGTGCGTATATTAAGATGGAACTAGGCGAATAAGGTAATAATAACAAGTAGGTAATTCATGGGAAAGGATCGATGAAAATGAAAACGCAAATTGTCATCAATGCCAAAATTTACACAGGTCAAGAAATAGTGGAAAACGGATTTATTCGTTACGCAGAAACCATTAAAGAAATTGGTTTGATGGCTCAATATGTACCACAAGAAAATGAAACTGTTTTTGATGCTACAGGGAAGATTGTAATTCCAGGTATGATCGATGTTCATATTCATGGTGGATACGATATTGATGCGATGGATGCAAATAGCGATGGGTTAGTAACTCTAGGTAAAGAAATGTTAAAAGAAGGGGTTACAACTTACTTCCCAACAACAATGACACAAGCTCCAGAGGCAATTGAAGCAGCGTTAACTGCTGCAAAAGAAGCAAAAGAAAAAGGAGCGCATTTCGAATATATTCACTTAGAAGGACCTTATGTTTCAAAGAAACGTGCAGGTGCACAACCACTTGAACATATCGTTCCTGCAAATATTGAGCAATTTAAACAATGGCAAGAAGCAAGTGGGAATTTAATTAAATTAGTAACATATGCACCAGAAGAAGAGGGAGCGTTAGAGTTTGAACAATATCTTGCTGAAACTGGTGCAGTTGGCACAATGGGGCATACAGATGCAATTGATGCGCAACTAAAAAATAGAAAGATTACACATGCGACACATTTATACAATCAAATGCGTGGATTACATCACCGTGAACCAGGAGTTGTTGGTCATGTGTTATTAAATCCAGATGTGATGGTTGAAGTAATTACAGATGGCATTCATATTCACCCTGATATGGTGAAATTAGCATATAAGTTAAAAGGACCAAAAAAAGTAAGTGTTATCACTGACGCAATGCGTGCAAAAGGTCTTGAAGATGGATTATATGAGCTTGGCGGACAGCCAGTACATGTAAAAGATGGTAGTGCCCGATTAGAAGATGGAACGTTAGCTGGTAGTATTTTAAAAATGGATCAAGCTTTCCGAAATGTAATTGAATTTACAGGTTGTTCAATCGAAGATGCAGTACTGATGACATCAGTTAACCAAGCAGAAGAGTTTGGATTAAATAATAAAGGTGCATTAGCGGTAGGAAAAGATGCAGACTTTGTTGTGATGAATGAAGATTTACATGTATATGATACGGTTCGTTTAGGAATTCATATGAAGGAAGGGAAGTAATTAAATGAATATTCTTGTTGTAAAAACTCCAGAAGAACTAGCAGAAGCAGGTTATAAATTAATTGAAGAAGTTGTAAAAACAAAAGAAAATCCAACGTTAGGAATGGCTACAGGAAGCTCTCCATTAGGTATTTATGCAGAAATGCGAAAAAATAAACTTGATACAAGCCGTGTAACCACTGTAAACTTAGATGAGTACGTAAATTTACCACATGAAGATAAAAACAGCTATCACTATTTCATGCAAGAACAGTTGTTTGATCATCTTCCATTTAAACAAACTTATGTACCAAACGGGATGGCAAGTGATTTAGAGGAAGAGTGCAAACGTTACGAGAGCATTCTAGCTGCTAACCCAGTTGACCTACAGATTCTTGGAATCGGTGAAAACGGTCACATCGGATTTAATGAGCCAGGAACACCGTTTAATTCTCCAACAAACATTGTTGAATTAACAGAATCTACACGCCAAGCAAACCTTCGCTTCTTCGAAAAAGAAGAAGATGTGCCAACTCATGCGATTACAATGGGAATTGGAAGCATTATGAAAGCGAAACAAGTTCTACTTGTTGCTATGGGTTCTAAAAAGGCAGAAGCTGTTAAAGAATTATTGCAAGGTGAATATAGTGAAGAGTGTCCGGCTACAGTTTTACAACGTCATCCGAATGTAACCGTAATCGCTGATCAAGAAGCTCTATCTTTATGCAGTGAGGCGATTGCTGATGAACATCGACAAGTATTCACCATTTCCGATCTATTATCAGATTCAAGAGTGGGTGAAACAGCTAATTGAGGACGGCGAATGGAAGCCGGGAGATAAAATCCCATCTGAGAATGAACTTTGTGATAAGTTCGAAGTGAGTAGAATGACAATCAGACAGGCGATTAATAATTTAGTGGAACAGGGCTATTTATATCGGAAGCGTGGAATTGGAACATTTGTCCAACTTCCGAAAGTGGAACAAAAATTGCAAGGAATGACGGGATTCACAGAAGACATGATTTCTCGTGGGATGAACCCAAGTAGTCAATTACTTAGTTTCCGCCTAGTTCCAGCTACTGCGAAAATAGCAGACCGGTTGAGAATACAGGAGGGGGAATCGGTTTATGAAGTGAGGCGTATTCGCTTAGCTGATGATGAACCGATTGCTTTTGAGACGACATATTTGTCGCCAGCTCTTGTAAAAGATATTAACGAAGAGATATTGCAACAATCTTTATATGAACATTTAGAGAAAAAACTGGGCTTTAAACTTGTTAGCGCTACTCAGTCAATTGAAGCTTCCGTTGCGACGGAAAATGAAGCTGAACATCTGCATATTCCTAAAAAGGCGCCTGTACTTGTAATGCGTCAATGGTCATATTCAGAAGGTGAGGTACCGCTAGAGTACGTGAAATGTATTTATCGTGGAGATCGTTATAAATTTATTACGAATATCGCACGTAACAAATAGTATATTTCAGTTTGTGAAGTACAGTGGAATTGAAAATGGTTAACATGTAAAGAAATAAAAATACGACTCATCCTTATAAGGAATGAGTCGTATTTTTATTATGAGCAATTACGTGGTTAACAGCATCTTTGACGTGATTTACTACATAGTGAGCGTGATTTTTTACTGCATCATCTGCTTGTGACATAGCAAAACTGTGAGGAGTTAAAGAAAACATAGGAATATCATTGTAAGAATCCCCTATACAAGCAATTTCCTCAGGTTTTATTTGAAACTCATTTAATAAAACAGAAATGGCAGAGCCTTTACTAACATTCGGTGGCATTACATCTAAACATTGTTCTGCTGAGATGAAAGTACTAACTTTCCCGTGGAATTTTTCATCAATTTTTTTCTGAAGGAGTTGTAAGCTCTCCTTTGTTCCACCGACAGAAATTTTATTTGGGAAAATCGTATCATCAATCTTCTGTAGTAAGTTTGGTTCTTCAACAGAAGTCATAGTTACTTGTTGTTCAAGTTCTTGAATAAAAGGTGTTTTCTCTTCAATGTAATAATTATGCTCATCACTTACATAACGGAAATAAGGATCTTCATTCGTCATAGCTAACAAATCGGGAAGTATGCTGGAATCAAAAGTTGCAGATAATAGTTGTTTATTTTCATGTGTATATACAAAAACACCATTTACACTAATGCGATGAAAATTTGTATTTACAGCTTTCATTAAGTCTGCAATTTCATTATCAAGTCTTCCGGAAGCGAAGCAAAGAATAACATTTTGTTCGGCAAGGCTGCGTAGTGCCGCAACATCTTGTTCATCAATAAGACCTCCGTGTTGCATCATTGTACCATCGATATCACTTACAAACATTTTAATCATGCTGTTATCTCCTTTCTATGTACAGTTGCTCTTACATTATACGCATCATATATAAACATGTCTAAAAAATGAATTTTTATTAAATGGCAGATGTTTTACATTGACGACAAAGAAGAATATTCTGTAACATGAAAGTAGGCTATTTAAGTACGAGGGTGGTGTTATATGAATAATTATCTAGAAATTAAAAAAGTTTTAAATAATAATGTCATCATTGCTAGCCATCCTGAACACGAGGAAGTAGTAGTGATTGGAAAAGGAATTGGATTTGGGAAAAAAGCAAAAGATGTATTGGAGCAAGAACAAATCGAAAAAATGTTTGTCTTAAAAAATGAACGTGATCGTGAACAATATAAATTATTAGTGCCGCATATTAGTGAAAAATTAATTGAATTGATGAACGATATTATGCTGTACATTCAAGAAAAAGCGAAATCTCCACTAAATGAACATATTCATATTGCGTTAACGGATCATATTTCATTTGCGATTAAAAGGTTAAAACAAGGACTTACAATTGATAACCCTTTTTTAGTTGAAACAAAAATGCTCTATCCAGAGGAATATGAAATTGCGGAAGGTGTTGTACAACTTTTAAATTCTCGTTTGCAAATTACATTGCCAGAAGGAGAAATTGGTTTTATTGCACTTCACATTTACAGTTCGCTTACAAATTCTGATTTATCTTCAGTTAATCAAAACTCCCGTCTCATTGCACAACTTGTATCTTTAATTGAGACAAACTTACAAATTATATTAGACCAAGAGAGCATTCATTATTTACGCCTTATTCGTCATCTTCAATATGCTATTGAGAGGGTGAAAAAAGGAGAAAAAGTAGAAGAATCGCAAAGTTTTGCTGATTTATTAAAGGCGGAGTATCCAGTTTGCTATAACTTGGCTTGGAAGCTAGTTAAGGTCATGCAAAAAGAGTTGCAACTACCTGTATATGAAGCTGAAAGTATTTATTTAACGATGCACTTGCAACGCTTAGTGAAGGCAGAGCATGTGTAAAAAGTCATATATTTTTGTCTAAAATGAAAACGTTAAAAAAAATGATTGAATCGCTTACAATAGTTATGTATAATAACTATTGCAAAGTTATACAAATTTCGACAAACACATTAAGGTGAGTAACGAAAACGTTTGCCTTAATTATAGTGAACTTATACGTAAACCTATTTTTGACACGTGTTACTGATTCGATCAGGCATGAGTGGAGAAAAGTAAGGAATGTAAGCTAGAGAAAGGGATATACTACCCTTTGTATAGCTATCGTTCTATCTTTTTTTCCTCATGTCTTTTTGGCGTTTGTCGGAAGGTATCAATATAGATAAGAGAGGAAGGGTTTCCATGTTTAAGAAGATCTTTGGTGTTCTTCAAAAAGTCGGAAAAGCGTTAATGCTTCCAGTAGCGATTTTACCGGCGGCAGGTATTTTACTTGGATTTGGTAATGCATTTCAAAATCCACAGTTAACAAATGTTATTCCTGCTTTAAAAGCAGATTGGTTCGTAATGGTTGCAAAAATTATGGAACAATCTGGTGATATTATTTTCGCTAACCTTGCATTATTATTCGCAGTTGGGGTAGCAATTGGTTTAGCTGGTGGAGACGGAGTAGCTGGTTTAGCAGCATTCGTCGGCTACTTAATTATGAACAAAACGATGAGTGTGTTCTTAGAAGTAGATAAGCTAGTGAAAGTAACAAGTTCTGGAGCAGACCCAGTAAAAATTGGATTTGCAGATCCAGCGTATGCAAACGTATTAGGTATTCCAACGCTACAAACAGGAGTATTTGGTGGTATTATCGTCGGTATAGTAGCGGCATATTGCTATAATAAATACTTCAACATTGAATTACCATCATACTTAGGTTTCTTTGCAGGTAAGCGCTTCGTACCGATCGCAACTGCAACATTTTCTTTAATAGTAGGTATTATCATGTGCTTCATTTGGCCATACATTCAAGGTGGCTTAAACACGTTCTCACATCAAATGATTGATGCAAATAGAACAATCGCAGCATTTATATTCGGTTTAATTGAACGTTCATTAATTCCATTTGGATTACATCACATTTTCTATTCACCGTTCTGGTTCGAATTCGGTCAGTATACAAATGCAGCTGGCGAATTAATCCGTGGTGACCAAAAAATCTTTATGGCACAGTTAAAAGACGGTGTAGAATTAACAGCAGGTACATTTACAACTGGTAAGTATCCGTTCATGATGTTTGGTCTTCCAGCAGCAGCTTTAGCAATGTACCATGAAGCACGTCCAGAAAATAAAAAATTAGCAGCAGGTATTTTAGGTTCTGCAGCATTAACATCTTTCTTAACAGGTATTACAGAGCCACTTGAATTTTCATTCTTATTCGTAGCGCCAGTATTATTCGGAATTCACGCTGTATTTGCTGGTCTATCATTTATGACAATGCAAATTTTAGGTGTTAAAATTGGTATGACATTCTCTGGTGGTTTAATTGACTTCCTATTATTCGGTGTATTACCAGGCCGTACAGCATGGTGGTGGGTAATTATTGTTGGTCTTGTACTAGCAGTTATTTACTACTTCGGATTCCGCTTTGCAATTCGCAAATGGAATCTAAAAACACCTGGTCGTGAAGTGGCAAATGCAAATGACGGCGCAGGAAAAGCAGAAGCAGGCGAACTTCCTCGTGAAGTATTAGTAGCACTTGGTGGTAAAGAAAACATTGCTTCTTTAGATGCTTGTATTACTCGTTTACGTGTTCAAGTTAACGAACAAAAGAATGTAAACAAAGACCGCTTAAAAGAACTTGGAGCAGCTGGTGTACTTGAAGTTGGAAATAACATTCAAGCTATTTTCGGGCCGAAATCTGACACATTAAAATCACAAATTCATGATATTATGTCAGGTCGTACACCTCATGTTGAAAAAGAAGAACCTGTAAAAGTGGAAGAAACTCCTCAAAAAGTTGATGAAAATGAAACAATTGTATCACCAATCGAAGGAAAAATCTTACCAATTACAGAAGTACCTGACCAAGTATTCTCAGGAAAAATGATGGGAGACGGATTTGCAATTGAACCAACTGAAGGAACAGTAGTTTCTCCAGTGAACGGTGAGATTGTCAATGTATTCCCTACAAAACATGCGATTGGCATTCAATCTGAAGGCGGAAAAGAAATTTTAATCCACTTCGGTATTGATACTGTAAAATTAAATGGTGAAGGTTTTGAAGCGCTTGTAGCACAAGGTGACAAGGTGAAACAAGGCCAACCATTATTAAAAGTAGATCTTGCATTTGTAAAAGAAAATGCACCATCTATCATTACACCAATTGTCTTTACAAACTTACAACAAGGGCAACAAGTCGAATTGAAAAAAGATGGAAATGTTAAGAAGGGCGAAACCGCTATTATTGACATTCAGTAGGAATTTGACGCAAAATGTTTATAATTATAATAGGCGATGTGGTTGACCGAACATCGCCTATTATATACAATAGATGGTGTAGTACTCACGTCTATACAACTAAAAAATACTGTAATTTAAAGGAGATAAATTATCATGGAAAAAATCTTTAAAGTAACTAGCGACTCAGGAATTCATGCTCGTCCAGCAACTCTACTTGTAAACACTGCAAGCAAATTCGGTTCTGACATTAACTTAGAGTATAACGGAAAGAACGTTAACTTAAAATCAATCATGGGCGTTATGTCTTTAGGCATTCAACAAAACGCAGAAATTAAAATCACTGCAAATGGTGATGATGCAGCTCAAGCACTAGCAGCTATCGAAGAAACTATGAAAAACGAAGGATTAGGAGAATAATGACTCTTAACATTCAAGGGATCGCTGCATCAAGTGGGATTGCTATTGCAAAGGCTTTCAGACTTGAAAATCCTGAATTTAACATCGAAAAGAAATCAATTACAAACGAAGCTGCAGAAATTGCACGCTTAGACGCTGCGCTTGAGAAAGCAAAAACTGAATTAGAAGCTATTAAGGACCACGCATTTGCTGAGCTAGGTGCTGACAAAGCTGCGATCTTTGAAGCACATTTATTAGTGTTAAATGATCCAGAACTAGTAAACCCAGTAAAAGATAAAGTAAATAGCGAAAAAGTAAATGCTGAATTTGCAATGGATGAAGTTGCATCAATGTTTATTTCTATGTTTGAAAACATGGATAACGAATATATGAAAGAACGTGCTGCGGACATTCGTGACGTAACAAAACGCGTTCTTGCACATTTACTAGGAATTAACTTCTCAAATCCTGGTACAATTTCTGAAGAAGTAATCATCATTGCTGAAGATTTAACACCATCTGATACAGCTCAGTTAAACCGTAAGTATGCAAAAGGTTTCACTACTGATATCGGTGGACGTACATCTCACTCTGCAATTATGGCTCGTTCTATGGAAATTCCAGCTGTTGTTGGTACGAAAGTTGTTATGGAGAAAATCCAAAACGGCGATATCGTTATCATTGACGGTTTAGATGGAGAAGTAATCGTAAACCCATCAGAAGAAACTCTTCGTTCGTTTGAAGAAAAGAAAGCGAAATTTGAAGAGCAAAAAGCTGAATGGGCTAAATTAAAAGACCAAGCTACTGTAACAAGTGACGGACATCACGTTGAGCTTGTTGCAAATATCGGAACACCAAATGATGTACAAGGTATTATCGATAATGGCGGAGAAGGCGTTGGCTTATACCGTACAGAATTCTTATACATGGGCCGTGACAATCTTCCAACAGAAGAAGAGCAGTTCGAAGCGTATAAAGCAGTTCTTGAAGGTGTAAAAGAAGGTCAACCAGTCGTTGTTCGTACACTTGACATCGGTGGAGATAAAGAGCTTCCATACTTACATTTACCAAAAGAAATGAACCCATTCTTAGGATACCGTGCAATTCGCTTATGTCTTGATGAGCAAGATGTGTTCCGTACACAACTTCGTGCATTACTTCGTGCTAGCGTATACGGTAACTTAAAAATTATGTTCCCAATGATTGCAACTCTTGATGAGTTCCGTCAAGCGAAAGCGATTTTATTAGAAGAGAAAGCGAAACTTGTAGAAGCGGGTACAACTGTTTCTGATTCTATTGAAGTTGGTATGATGGTTGAAATCCCAGCTTCAGCAGTATTAGCAGATCAATTCGCGAAAGAAGTTGACTTCTTCTCTATCGGAACAAATGATTTAATCCAATACACAATGGCTGCAGACCGTATGAACGAACAAGTATCTTACTTATACCAACCATATAACCCATCTATTTTACGTCTTGTAAAAATGGTTATCGATGCTGCTCATAAAGAAGGCAAATGGGCTGGTATGTGTGGTGAGATGGCGGGCGATTCACTTGCTATCCCATTATTATTAGGATTAGGTTTAGATGAGTTCAGTATGAGTGCAACATCTATTCTTCCTGCAAGAACACAGCTAAGCAAGTTGTCAAAAGCAGAAATGGAAACATTAGCAGAAAAAGCATTAATGATGTCAACTGCTGAAGAAGTTGTTGAACTAGTTAAAAGCATATAATCAATAAAAAAACCTGAGCCGATTTGAAATCGGTCTCAGGTTTTTTCTATGAGAAAAGTAAATCTTATTTGCTTACTATCGAGGATAAGAAACAGAATTAGATAGCGATTGCAACGATATCAGTTGGGCATACACGTAAAATACCAGTAAAAGTATTTCGATTTTGATTGTTCTTATCGTCTTTATTGTTATCTTTGTTATCTTTGTTATTACGAGCTAAAGCAGAGAAAAGAGCAACACCGTTAGCGAAACCTTCAAAAATTACATTATTGAAAGTGCCATTACCTCTAATGCTTAAAAGAGAAAGCTCTGTTCCAACTGAAATGCTAGCAAGTACGTTACATACAGCTGGTTGTTGTGGTCTAACTACTTCTCTCTCTTTCTCGCGATGTTCGCGATGGTCACACTCTCTTTCACGATGATGACAGTCTCTAAAGTTATCACAGCATCCAAATGATCCAAACATAATCCTCATCACCCCCTTCACACTTATAATCTATGTAAGTTCGGTAGTTAGTGACTGGACAGAGAGTGGAATTTTTTCTAGGGGATTTTCTCATTTTAAATGACTAGCTGGGTGTTTAGTATGGAATGATGTTTAAAATAGGGGGAATATAACAAAAAAATGTAAAAACCACCGAAATAAATGAAATGGGTAGCCTTTACACTTTTTTACTTTTATATAAAACGATGATATATACAGGAAGAGCTAGGAGTAGTGGCACAATGGATCGCGCAGTATGTTTTTCTGATTCTAATTGGAATGCTTCTTCTTTTGGAAATTGTAAAATGGAGATGTTTGCGGCATCACCAATAAAATATAGAAGCAGTACAGTTACTATGTAACATAAAAGTGCGATAAAGCTTCCGTATGAACTCAATGAAAATCCCTCTCTTGTTATCTATTTGTTATCATTGTATCACAATTGTAACAAAAATACACGGGTATATTTCAACACCTTAACAAAATTCGACACGAAACGTCACGTTTATTTATGAGGAGGGAATAGAATATACTTTCCCATAAGTATAAATGTCGAATGATTTGTAGTAATATTACAAAAGTATGACAGGAAATAAAAAAACGAAGGCAACGTAGTTACCTTCGTTTTTTATTATTTTGCCCACTCACTCACTTGCTCTACGCTCATGCGAGGTGCAGGGTGGCCTTTTAAAGTTGATTCACCAATTGTAATAAGCATAATTGGAACGTAACGAGATGAAACGTTAAATTCGTCGGTCAGTGCTTGTGGATTGAAGCCACCAATAGCACAAGTATCCCAACCAGTTGCTTTAGCTGCAAGCATAAGTTGCATTGCTGCTAAAGATGCATTTGAAAAGGCAGCATCTCTTGGGAATTGTTCACGAGCATATGCAGATTCAATATTTTTAGCTAAGCGTTCTTTTGCTTCTTCTTTCATAAATCCTTGTTCTACAATTGGACCATATACCGGCTCAACATTTTTATAAGCTTCTAAATCGCCTAAAATAGCGACTACTGCAGAAGCATCAAGAATTTGTTGTTGGTTATAAGCTATTGGGTGTAATCGTTTTTGTACATCTTCACCTTGAAAAACAAGGAATTTCCAGTGTTGTAAGTTCCAAGCGGAAGGTGCTTGTGCTGCGGCTTTTAAAATCTCATGTAATTCTGTAGATGAGATTTCTTTATTTGGGTTGAATGCACGTGTAGATGTGCGTTCATATAGAACATCAAAAAAGTTGTCGTTTGTCATTGTATATCCTCCAAATTGTATATCGAATTATTTTCAAAAAAATAATATACACTACTTACATTTTGTAAGTTATCGAATTTAAGAATATAATATCTTTATTTTAATTGTCAAGTTTTAAAATTTAGCTAGGGCATTCATACAAACGATACAATTCCTACAATCATACACTAAAAAAGGAATTTATAGAGTGAAAAGCGAAGATAACATTCTCAATTAGCTTGTTAATATGTATCTCTCACAAATTAAAGTTTATTGGAGACCAGTCTTTTAAAAAAGTTTGTGAGGAATTCAGTAGAACAAGATATATGAAGTGAGTGAAGACTAGTGATGAACATACTACATTTTTTATTAGAGAATACGGTTTTCCAAAATGTGTTACAAGATCTGCAGTTAAATGTCCTTTATATAGAAAATGGATGTAAGCATCAACAAACGGTAGAAAATATCCATCCAAAATGTATGTTTATAGCAAATAGTTTTGAAGAGGGCGAACTATTATTTCAAAGAACGAAACCACACATTATCATTACGTATGTAACAGATTATTCTCAAATAAAATATATAAAGAATATGTATACTCCGCACAGTACATTCATTGTCATTTGGGATCAACAAATAACAAAAGAATTCACAGATGTACTTGCATTAGGAATACGTAATATTGTAATAGCTCCTGTAACTCCGCAAGCAGTGTTAGAGGAAGTGAATAAGAGTTTGTATCAACTTTCTTTAGTAAGGCAAGTTAGTTTGCAGCAGGAATTGCTTCAAACGATGTTTGATTTTCAAAATGATCTATTATTTATAGTAGAAGATGATGAAATAGTTGATTGTAATACAAATTTTTTAGCTTTTTTCGGATATGAAAATTTGTTTGCCTATCGTGAGCAACATTTAGTATTTGCTGAACATTTTATTAGAGAAAATGGATACTACTCGACGACGCATGATATAACATGGCTAGACGATACTTTATCTAGTGGTAGAAGAATTAAGATGTTAAATTATGAAGGGGCAGTATCTACTTTTCTATTACGTGCGACACCATTGCCAGAAGATTTATCAAGATTTATTGTAAAGTGCACGGAAATTACAGAATTAGATGAAATCTATCAAGAACAAGAAAGACTTGCTATGATAGATTCATTGACAGAGATTTATAATCGTTTAAAGTTTCAACAAATACTAGAGGTAGAATGGGAAAAGGTAATACGTAGTGATGAGAAAATAGCAATCATTTTATTTGATATAGATAATTTTAAAACAGTTAATGACACATATGGTCATGATTTTGGCGATTTAGCATTAATACAACTTGCAGAGCTTATGAAATCTAAAGTGGAGCAGCAACATGTATTTGCAAGATGGGGAGGAGAAGAATTCATTATATTAGTGACAAATACAGTAGAAAAGGAAGCATTTCAAGTTGCGGAGTCATTACGATTCTTTATTGAAACAAAGCAATTTACTGGAATTTCGAAGTTAACAGCTAGCTTTGGAGTTGCGTTATATGAACAAGGAACTACAAGAGAAGAATTAATGCAACGAGCGGACATTGCATTATATGAAGCGAAAAAAAATGGAAAGAATCAAGTATGTGTGTATAGAAAAGAAAAAATGTAATTTTTCGCAACAAATTGTTGCGATTTTTTTTTATTGTTTGATAATAGAATAGGGGGGATAATTTTTAGCGAAGGAATTATGGAGGATCAATATGATAAAAAAAGTAATGGTGATGGCTTCACTGTCTGCTATAGTTGGCGGCGGAGTATACTATTTTCTTGTTAGCCCCAATATAAAGGAAAACACTGTATTAACAACTAAAGTGAATCCTACTATTGAATCGGAAGTACAAGGGAATATAGAAGAAAAAGAAGAGCAACAAATTGATTATGCTAGCATATCTCAAAAATTAGATCAATATTTAGTCGGAAAGCAATTTAATGGAACAGTTTTGGTAACAGATAAAGAGCATGTTATATTGAATAAAGGATATGGGTATGCTGATGTTCAAAATAAAATAGAAAATACGCCTCAAACAAAATATCGTATCGGTTCTATTACGAAAACAGTTGTTGCCACATCTATTTTACAGTTGCAAGAACAAGGTAAATTGAATATTCAAGATAATGTAAATAAATATATTCCTTCATTTCCGGAGAATAAAAATATTACGCTATATCATTTATTAACGCATACCTCTGGTTTACCTGAACATGCGAAAGGAAATGTGAATGCTGCTTCCCGTTTACAGTTAATTAATTGGATTGGACGTCAAAATTTAGAATTTCCTGCAGGAACAGGTTGGAGATATACAGATTATAATTATATGGTTCTTGCTTATATAATAGAACATATCTCCAAAAAACCTTTAGGAGATTACATAAAAGAAAACATATTTATAAAAGCAGATATGCATGAATCCGGTATGGGAAATATGGTACCTGGAGATAAAAATTTTGCAAAGGGTTATGTGAAAAAAGATAAAGAGCTTGTACCAGCGCAGAAGTTAGGCATGGATTGGCTATATGGTTGTGGTGAGATGTATACGACAGTTGGAGATATGAAGAAGTTAGACGAAGCAATTATAAATGGAAAACTTCTTTCTGAACAAAGTATACAAGCAATGTTTTCGCCTTCAGCAGAACGGAAATATGCATTTAGTTTATATATATATCCAGATTATTTTCATAATCATGGTGTGTTATCTGGTTGGAACACTTTCAATAATTTTAATAAAGAAAAAGGAATTTTTGTTATGTTATTTTCAAATGTGAAAAATAGTATGGATGATGACTTTAATAAAGAGTTCCGAAAGATGGTAAATGATTTATTAGAACAAAGGGGATGAGAAAATGGAACATAAAACTGTATCAATAGGTTTCATTGGTATTGGCGTAATGGGAAAAAGTATGGTTTATCACTTAATGCAAGATGGTCATAAAGTATATGTATATAATAGAACGAAAGCAAAAACAGATTCTTTAGTGCAAGCTGGTGCAAATTGGTGTAATACGCCAAAAGAGTTAGTGAAGCAAGTTGATATTGTAATGACAATGGTTGGATATCCACATGATGTAGAAGAAGTGTATTTTGGTATAGAAGGAATTATAGAACATGCAAAAGAAGGTACGATAGCAATTGACTTTACGACATCTACACCTACTTTAGCAAAACGTATTAATGAAGTTGCAAAAAGCAAAAAAATATATACGTTAGATGCACCTGTCTCAGGAGGAGATGTTGGCGCGAAAGAAGCAAAACTCGCAATTATGGTAGGTGGAGAGAAAGAAATATATGATAGATGCTTACCTTTACTTGAAAAGTTAGGAACAAACATTCAATTACAAGGACCAGCTGGGAGTGGACAACATACAAAAATGTGCAATCAAATTGCCATTGCTTCCAATATGATTGGAGTATGTGAAGCTGTTGCTTACGCGAAGAAGGCTGGACTGAATCCAGATAAAGTGTTAGAGAGTATTTCAACAGGAGCAGCAGGTAGCTGGTCATTAAGTAATTTAGCTCCTCGAATGTTAAAAGGAGACTTTGAGCCAGGATTTTATGTAAAGCATTTTATGAAAGATATGAAAATTGCTTTAGAGGAAGCAGAAAAATTACAATTACCAGTCCCAGGCTTAAGTTTGGCGAAAGAATTGTATGAAGAGTTAATTAAGGATGGCGAAGAAAATAGTGGAACACAAGTATTATATAAAAAATATATAAGGGGGTAAACGAGGTGGACCTTCAAAAGTTTGATGAGATGATTGATACTGTACAGCGAGCTACTTGTATGCAAATTAATGAAAGACAAAAAGAAGCTTTTAAACAAAAATATGATTTTGAACCAGAATTTGAATATGGAAGAGATGAGAAGGGGCATTATGTAATTCGAACCTCAAAAAAGATGTTAGAAGAAATGGAGTTTTATTTAGCATTGAAATATGATCGTGATGGAGTGGATCTTTATATGCAAGCTGAGATTGACGGCATATTTTATGTATCTATTAGCTATGGTGAAGATGCCCTACATCTACAAGAATTGTTTCAATTTCTAGAAGAAAATAAATAAAAGTCCTCAAATGAGGACTTTTATTTATTTAGTCATCTTTAATTTTTATAATTATAAGTTAGAAGCCCGGCGGCATCGTTCAACCGGGAACGGGATAATTTGTGCGATGTGATTAGGGCCAAATTGTTTTGTACGAGCATGGCGTATTATATAAAAAGCACACAGAATTGAAACAGGAATAGCGCCGAATAAACCAAATAATAAAGCGCTTACACAAGATGCGACAAATCCTAAAACACCAATTTCTAACTCTTCCATAATAGCTCCTAAAATAACAGGAAATGCTCCGCATGTAACTCCAAGTATAAGTGCGATAAGTAAGCTCATGATTATCCCCCTCTGTTTGCGATATTATTTTCCTTCTTAGTTAATTGTAGTATATCACATATAAAACAGAATTTTCAGAAAAAATTCAATAAATGTTCAACAAATGTTCGAAAAATGCACTTGAAAAATCAGGGTGTTAAATTTGTGATGAAATAGTACTTTCAAGTAAATAAAAAATCAGGCTTATTTCAAAATGAAATAAGCCTGTTCCATAGGAGGATGTATATATGTAGAGTGAATAAAAGTTTGGAAAAGGGGGTCCAAGTCCTTTTATTCAACTAACTACCTTAATAGATTGGAACCCAGCCTTCAGTTGTCACAAAAATACGAATAGCTACAACTTGGCGATCATCTTGCAAGGTAAAATAATGTCTTGCATTTTCAGGAACAGATATTAAATCGCCTGGCTCAAGTTCAACATCAAAGAATTTCCCATCTTTACCTTCAATAGCGAAAATGCCATGACCACTGACGATAAAGCGAACTTCGTCATCTGTATGATGGTGTTCCTTTTGGAAATTAATTAATAATTCGTCAAGGTTAGGGGTGCTATTTGAAAGTGAAATTACATCATGTGCTTTATAACCACGGCGTGCTGAAACATCAGCGATTTCTTTTGAAAACACAGCTAATATTTCAGCTTTGTTTTCATCTGTTAACGAATAATTTTCATTTAAATGAGTAGGAAGTTTAGAAATATTCCATTTCTCATATAAAACGCCTTCCTCTTGTAGAAATTTAGATACTTCCACTTCATTTTCAATACGAGTATTTACTTCATGAATACGAATTTGCGCCATTAGAAACGCCTCCTTGAATTGATAATAGTTTTATATGAAATTGGAATAAAAACTCATAAGCTTCTAATCTCTTCTTTGCATCAAAGCTATCTCGGCCCCATACAGTAATACCGTGGTTACGGATTAATACTGCACCCGAATCTCCTTGTATATGCTTTCGGAAGTTTTCTCCAAGCGTTGGGATATGGGCATGGTTTTCAATAATAGGAATTTGAATTGTTGCACCTTCTTCCCAAATATCGAGTGCTTTAATAATTTCTTGATTTTGAAGGGTGACTGCATCACTATATAAATTTGTGATGACATTATTATCAGTTGTATGAACATGAAGTACGCACCCGGCATTCGTATTGTTATAAATGTGTGTATGCAATATTGTTTCTGCTGAAGGGCGTAATTCAGTCTCTAAAACGGGAACTCCTACATGATCTACTAATAGAAAATCATCTGGAGTGGTTTTTGTTTTATCTTTACCGCTTGCTGTAATAAGAAAAGTAAGTGGTTCATGGCTAACCTTTATAGAAATATTACCACTTGTTGCTGGAAACCAATTTCGTGTTGTTAACTCTTTTTTTAACTCGCTTAAGTCATACCATTGACGAAAAAGTTGTTTCATGCCTTCACCTCCAACAAAAGTTTTAATTCAGCTTGCACATCTTGAAATGTTTCAAACGGTGTATAAGCAATATGATTTTCTTCACACTTTGTAATAAGAAAATCGCGAGCGAATACTTTATCAGCTTGTTTCGCGGCTTGTAAATCAGTAATAGAATCTCCAATTACAATATGAAAGTCATTTGTATCACTTAATTTACGGATTAATGATGATTTACATAATCCGCAATGATTTTGACAATGATCATCACAAGAATGAGGCCATTTAACTGTAATAAACTCTGCTGAAAAGTCTGTTTCATTACAATAAATTTGCTCTTTTGGAATGATTCCTTGTAAGAGTGGATAGACGAAGAAATCCATTCCACCTGATATCACGTAAAAAGAAATGTTATTTTCCTTTACGAATTGTATAAACTCATGAAAACCACTACGGATTTCAGCAGTTTCTATTAAAAATTGAATAATATCATCGTGCAGATTAGTAGGTATTAATTGAAATAATCGAGAAACACCTTCTTGGATGGATAGTTCTTGTGATAAAATTTTATTCTTTACTTCTTCGGCTTCTGGTGGTGCGAATTTTTCCATAATGGACATAATGTTATCATTATTTGTAATCGTGCCATCGAAATCACAAAATACTTGAATACTCATAATTTCACCTCATAAGAGGGATTTCCCCATATTTGTAGTGCACTATGCAAATTTATGTCGTCTACTTCATGGAGTGGTTTATTTTGCAAAGTAGCATCAATTGCAGTACGGAAAGCTTTACCGCCGCCTTGCGCTCCATTTGGATGTCCGTGTATCCCGCCGCCAGCATTAATAACAACATCTTTACCGAAATCTCGTACAATAAAGGGAACGAAACCAGGATGAATACCAGCAGACGGAACAGAAAAGCTCTTCTTGAAAAATGCATCGTCTTCAGTTAAATATTTTGAGATAGCAAGAGCCTCCTCTTTTTCTAGCGCAACACTTCCGTATGGAGATGGGAATAATGAAAAGTCAGCCCCAGCATAACGTAGTAGCTTTCCAAGTAATAATGGTGATGAAACTCCATATAACTTGGATGCTGAATAAGCACCACTTACAGCAGGATGTGCCATAATAGGAACTGGGATTTCATCATCTTCTGCAAGTGATTGTAGTACATCTAGTCCGTAAGCAAATACGTTAAATAATAGAATATCAGCTCCAGCTTGCACTGCACGTTTAGCATTTTCTTTTAAATCAAAAGTTCGTCCTGTTAAATTTAAGGCATATAACGTTTTATGACCGTATGTTTCGTAGACAGATTGTAAAACTTCTTTTCCAGATACAATGCGTTTCGTAAGTGGTGTTAATGCATTTTCAAATAATATTTCATCATCTTTTACTATATCTACACCACCAATTGCTTGATCGCGTAATTGCGTTTTTAAATACCCAATGTTTCGTCCAATCATTCCTTTAAAAATACTCATTAAAAGGGGACGATCATGCACTTGTAAAAGATTTCGAATACCATCTATCCCGAATTTTGGACCAGGAAAATGTTTTTTTAACTCGTCTGAAAAAGTTAAGTCAATTAGTTTTACTTCGCCATCAAGTGATAGCTTTCCAAATGTAGTCGTTAAAATCGCTGGTAAATCTGGACTGAAGTTTAATAGCGGATATTCGATTTTAATAATTCCGCGTTTTACTTTTTTACGTAAATACGAATTGGTATATTCATGTTCAGCTAATTCCTCAACATGAATGACGTTGCCTTTATGCTGCTTTAATTGTTCTTGCAATAAGTGTGGCAAATGAGTCCAAGAGCCAATTGTTAAACCGAGTGCAATTTGCTCAGCTTTTTTTTCTAAGTTATGTGAATCATCATGGATTAAATACGTCGCTATAATTCCGCTCATTGTTATAACCTCCTAGTTAAATAAAAAAACCTCTCAGCTAAGGAGAGGTTTTTTTACAACCAGCTCCTTATCTGTCAGCGTAATGCTGCGAGAATTAGCACCGTGTCTACAATTGTAGATCGGTTGCCGGGTTTCGTCGGGCTCGTCCCTCCACCTGCTCTTGATAAGAAGTATTTAGAAATGTTTAAATTTTTAAGATAACTGAATTTTGTCAGATATTTTTCGTGTTGTCAATTACTTTTTGAAAAAATTTAATTTATCAATTCGATTAATGGCTTCTCGTAATCTATCTTCTGCATGCAAGAGACCAACACGGACATACCCTTCCCCATGCTTACCAAATCCAACACCAGGAGCAACTGCGACATGTGCTTTTTCTAGTAAAATATCAGAAAATTGCTCAGAGGTATATCCTTTTGGAACGGGAAGCCATGCAAAGAATGATCCTTTTGGAATGTCTACATTCCAACCAATTGAGTGACAGGCTGAAATAAGAGCGTTTCTTCGAGATTCGTAACTATTTACAAGGTCTATTACGCAAGACTGTGAACTTAATAGCGCTTCTCGAGCAGCATCTTGAACTGCACCGAATATACTAACATACATATGATCTTGTAATAGGTTAATTGTTTCAATCACACTTTCATTCCCTACAGCAAAAGCGATGCGCCAGCCAGCCATATTGAAAGTTTTTGATAATGTGTAAATTTCAATTCCTATATCTTTCGCACCATCTGCTTGCAAGAAACTAACAGGTTTTTGACCATCAAATCCGATAGCGCCATAAGCAAAATCGTGAACAACTAATATATTATGTTTATTAGCAAAGTGAATGGTTGCATCAAAAAAATCTTTTGATGCAGTAGCACCGGTAGGATTATTTGGATAGTTTAAAAACATTAATTTTGCACGCTCTGCAATAGAGTCATCAATGTTCGTATAATCTGGTAAAAAGTTATTTTCTGCAATAAGCGGCATTGTTTCAAAGTGTGCTTTTGCTAAAGCAACTCCGGATAAATAATCTGGATAACCTGGATCCGGAACGAGAATCGTATCACCAGGATTTGTAAAACAAATCGGTAATTCTACTAGTCCAGCCTTCCCGCCAAACAAAATAGCAACTTCAGTTTTTGGGTTTAATTCGACGCCGTATTCACGTTTATAGAATGTAGCCACGGCTTCCTTTAAGCTTTCATGTCCGCGAAATGGCGGATATTTATGATGAATGGTCTTTTCGGCAGCATCTTGTAAAGCTTTTACGATATGCTGCGGTGTTGGTTGATCTGGATTACCTTGACCTAGATTAATAACATCGTGACCAGCTGCAACGACTTTGTTAACTTTTGCAACAAGTGAAGCGAAAAATTGTGTTGGCAATGATGTTACTATCTCAGAAGGTTGAAATAATTTCATACTTTCCACCTCTTTTGAAAGTTGTTACAATTCTAGTGACAAATGATATAATCTTTCCAGTATTTTGTAAAGAAAAAAATAAGAATGGGGCTGAAAAAATGAAAGTCGCATGTATTCAAATGGATATTGTTTTTGGAGATGTAGAAAAAAATATTGAGAATGCTAAAAATAAAATAAGCGAAGCTATGAAGGAAAGGCCAGATGTTATCGTCTTACCAGAACTATGGACAACAGGATATGATTTAACGAGACTTTCTGAAATTGCAGATAGGGATGGAGTGGAAACGAAAGAAAAGTTAATAGAATGGGCGAAGCAATATGATATACATATTGTTGGTGGTTCTATAGCAAAGCAAACAGAGCAAGGCGTTACAAATACGATGTATGTTGTAAATAATGAAGGACAGCTAGTCAACGAATATAGTAAAGTACATTTATTTCAGCTTATGGATGAACATAAATATTTAATAGCCGGTAATGGTACGGGCGAATTTAAGCTAGATGATGTCGAATGCGCTGGAACAATTTGTTATGATATTCGTTTTCCAGAGTGGATGCGTGTCCATACTGCTAAAGGGGCAAAAGTATTATTTGTTGTAGCAGAATGGCCATTAGTTCGTTTAGCACATTGGCGTTTGCTATTGCAAGCAAGAGCAGTTGAAAATCAGTGTTATGTTGTTGCGTGTAATAGAGCAGGAAAGGATCCAAATAATGTATTTGCGGGTCATTCTTTAATTGTGGACCCTTGGGGTGAAGTTGTAGTAGAGGCGAATGAAGAGGAATCAATTTTATTTGGAGAGCTTGAATTCGAGAAAATTAAAGAAGTACGTAAAGGAATTCCGGTTTTTGCGGATCGCCGTCCAGAATTATACAAATAAAATGTTGACAAGTGATTTTTATTCTTGGTATAGTCTTCAACATAAAGTTAAAAATTCAAAAAATTATACAACTCTTATCAAGAGCAGGTGGAGGGATTTGGCCCGATGAAGCCCAGCAACCGACCGTAATACCATTGTGAAATGGGGCGTTTATTACGCCAAAAGGCACGGTGCTAATTCCAGCAGAAAGTAAAACTTTCTGGCAGATAAGAGGGGAGAAGATAAACTTCAAACCTCTTTCTTAGTGGAAAGAGGTTTTTCTATGTTAGAAAAACCTCTGAATTTAAAAAGGGGGAGAAGACGATGGGATATTATTCATTAACAGAAATAACAGCTGTACAATATGCGAAAGATCATGGCTATTTTGAAGCGAAGGCAAATGTCGTTTGTCATGAAATTGGAGACGGAAACTTAAATTACGTGTTCAAATTAGATGATGGAGAGAAATCCATTATAATAAAACAAGCACTGCCTTATGCGAAAGTAGTTGGTGAAAGCTGGCCATTGTCTATAAAAAGAGCAACGATTGAAAGCAAGGCATTACAAATTTTTGCGCAGTATGTACCGGATTATGTTCCAGTAGTGTACAGTCATGATGAAGAGTTAGCGATAACGGTAATAGAAGACTTATCAAGACTAACAATTACAAGAAAAGGATTAATAGACGGAGAAGAATATCCGCTTTTATCCCAGCATATCGGCCGTTTTCTAGCACATGTTTTATTTTATACTTCAGATTTTGGTTTACAGTCAGAAGAGAAGAGGGTACTAGAAGGTACCTTTGTAAATCCGGACCTTTGTAAAATTACAGAGGATTTAGTGTTTACAGATCCGTTTGGACATTATGATACAAATGATTATGAGCCAGATTTACAGCTCGTGGTTGATGAACTTTGGAGTGATAAAACTTTAAAACTAAAAGTAGCACAATATAAATATAAGTTCTTAACAAGAAAAGAAACTCTTATTCATGGTGATTTACATACTGGTAGTATTTTTTCGTCACCTTCTGAAACGAAAGTGATTGATCCAGAATTTGCGACATATGGCCCATTTGGATTTGACATAGGTCAATTTATTGCAAATCTATTATTAAATGCTTTATCTAGAGAAGAAGAAAAAAGAAGTGTACTATTTTTCCATATAGAAAAGACGTGGAGTTATTTTGTAGAAACTTTTACAAAGTTATGGATTGGAGAAGGTGTAGAAGCATATACGAAAGAAAAACAATGGTTACCAATTATTTTGCAAAATATCTTTACTGATGCAGTTGGATTTGCCGGATGTGAACTGATTCGTAGAACAATTGGTTTAGCTCATGTAGCAGATTTAGATGAAATAGAAAATAAAGAAACAAGAATTCAAGCTAAGAAACAAGCGCTATCCTTAGGTAAAGAACTAATAAAATATGAATCTAAAAGTGCTGATCTTCAACTGTTTCGAATATTATTTCAACAGACAGTTTCAGGGGGCGTAAAAGCGTGAGTACAATTGTTACTGTTCCGAGATCTGTAAGCTGGAAAGGTGATGCAATTGCGGTATTAAATCAAACGAAATTGCCGCATAGCACAGAATACAAAACATTGACGACTATTGAAGAGGTTTGGAAAAGCATCGTAATGTTAGAAGTACGAGGAGCGCCTGCAATTGGAATTGTAGCTGCATTTGGCTTGGCGCTTGCATCAAAAAAATATAACACTGTACATATTGAAGAATTTCAAAAGAAGTTTAATAGAGATTGTAATTATTTAGGAACGTCACGCCCGACAGCAGTAAATTTATTTTGGGCAATTGATCGTATGAGAGAATCTATTCGAGAGATTACTACAATAAAAGAAGCACAAAAAACATTAGAAGAAGAAGCGCTTCGCATTCAGCAGGAAGATGAAGAGGTGTGCCGAAATATTGGGGAATATGCGTTAACATGTTTTAAAGATGGCGATAATATTTTAACAATCTGTAACGCTGGAAGTATCGCAACTGCCAGATATGGAACTGCATTAGCTCCCTTTTATATTGGAAAAGAGAAAGGTGTGCGTTTACATGCATATGCGTGTGAAACGAGACCAGTTTTACAAGGTGGTCGCTTAACGACCTGGGAATTGAAGCAAGCAAATATTGATGTGACCCTTATTACAGATAATACTGCAGCTCATGCTATTCAAACGAAAGAAATAAATGCAATTATTGTAGGGGCGGATCGAATTGTCGCAAATGGAGATACGGCAAATAAAATAGGGACAATGAATTTAGCTATTTTAGCAAAGCACTTTAATATCCCATTTTACGTTGCTGCTCCACTGTCAACATTTGATGTTACGAAAGAAACTGGAGCTGAAATTATTATTGAAGAAAGAGATGAAACAGAAGTTACGAAAATCTTTGGAAAACAAGTAGCACCAATTGGAACGGATGTTTATAATCCAGCATTTGACATAACGCCGAATGAATTAATTACAGGAATTATTACTGAGAAAGGTATTATACGCGGGGACTATAAACGAGAAATTGCATCATTATTTGAAAAACAAGCTAATACATAATAGCTTGTTTTTTTATGCCTAAATGCAGTGTTTTCTCTTACTTATATAATGAAAGGAGGGGAAGAGGATGGAAGAGTGGATCAAGATGATAGGTAATGTAGGGTTTCCGATTGTTGTAACATTATATTTACTCCACCGTATTGAAAGTAAACTAGAGGGGGTAATTGTTGCAATTGAGAAGCTCCCGCGGCAATTACTAAAGTACGAAGATCCTCGGGAATAAAAATAAAGTTTGCTCTTCTTGAGCAAACTTTATTTTTATTGAGCGGTATAACCACCATCTATAACAACAGCTTGTCCCGTTATACCTTTAGCTTTTTCACTCGCTAAAAACATCGCATAATCAGCGATTTCTTGTACTTGTAATAAGCGCTTTTGTGGGACGAGTGGATAAATAACATCTTCTAAAACATTTTCAAGTGGTACATTTCGTGTAGTAGCTAAGTCTTGTAGTTGATTACGTACAAGAGGGGTATCGACATAACCAGGGCAAAGGGCATTAACAGTAATACCATGCGTAGCACCTTCTAAAGCAGCAACTTTTGTTAATCCAATTACGCCATGTTTTGCACTATTGTAGGCAACTTTTCCAGCAAATCCGACAAGGCCGTTAATAGAAGCGACATTAATAATACGACCATATTTTTGTTGTTTCATAATCGGAAAGGCATGCTTAATTGCGATAAACGGAGCAATTTGCATAATTTGAATTAGTAGCTCGAACTTTTCAGTTGGAAAGTCTTCAATGGGTGAAACGTGTTGCATTCCTGCGTTGTTAATTAATATATGTAATGAACCGAAATGATCAACTGTTTGAGAAATTGCTGCTGTAATTTCCTCTTCAGATGTAACGTCACATTTTAAACCGATAGCTTGAAAACCTTCATTTTGTAATTGTTCAGCAGCTTCTTTTGCACGTTCTTCAAGTCGATCGGTAATCACAACTTTTGCACCTTCTTTTGCAAAAGCCTTTCCCATTTCATAACCAATACCACTTGCAGCACCTGTTAAAAAGACAACTCGATTTGTAACCATGATGAAAAACATCCCTTCATAATAAAGTTTTCATAGTGCTCTATTTAGAGAAGCTATAATGAAATTCCTGCAAACATTTGGAAAAAAATATCGTTAGGAGGATTTAAATTATGTCGACAAGTCAAATGCTGAAAGGGATTTTAGAAGGATGCTTACTTGCTATTATTTCTGAAGGCGAAATATACGGTTATGAAATGAGTGAAAAGCTAGCGAAGTATGGTTTTACAATGGCGAGTGAGGGAAGTATTTATCCGTTATTAATACGAATGCAAAAAGAAGGACTAATAACAAGCGTAATGAAGGAATCTCCATCTGGTCCAAAGAGAAAATATTATACATTAGCAGAAAAAGGCGAGGAAGCACTTGGTGAATTTATGGATCGCTGGGAAGCGATGCAAAGTAGTGTAGAGCGTCTACTTGAAGGGAAGGGGAGAAAAAAATAATGCTATCAAGTGAAGCGCGAAAGTTTTTGTTAGATATGAGATTATTTTTGACGGCAAAGAGTGTAAAAGAAAGTGATATTGAAAACTTTTTAGAAGATGCAGAGTTGCATTTAATAGAAGCTGAGAGTGAGGGGAAGAGTGTAGAAGATATTTTCGGAAGCTCACCGAAAGAATATGCAAATGAACTTGTAAAAGTGATGGAAAGGGATAGACAGGAAACGTGGAAGCAAATTGGTTTTACAGTAATGAATATCGTATCGTTTTGGATTATTGCTTCTATCTTAATAGTGAACCATGGAATGTTACAGATTTCACTTATTCAGTGTATCGGTTATAGTTTTTCATTTATTTTAGTTGTTATAGGTCCTAATTTTCTACTTCGCAAAATGACTTTTGTAACAAGTTTTTCAAAAACGTGGTTTTCTATGTGGTTTTTAGTAATGATAGCGCCAATGTGTTTAATGGGAGTCATTATGGTACTAGATGTGATATATCCTACAAAAATGTTTATATTCAATCAAATGCAAAGTTATTTATTGGCTGGTGGTATTTTTATCATTACAGTAGCGGTAAATATGTATTTTGATGGATGGTTTAAAAACTTATATTTAATTATTCCACTTTCGATTATGTTACTATTTAAAACATTTACATCAGAAGATCTCGTGCCAATGTTATTTCAAATTATATGTTTATACGGAAGTTTGTTTATTTTAATCTTCCTTGAAATTATGATGAAGACGAATAGAAGAGAAATGGTTAAATAAGGGAGGGGTTATAATGAAGATTTCTAAAGAAGGTGAAAAGTTTTTAATCGATACGAAAGTATATTTAATAACAAAAGGGATTAAAGAAGAAGATGTGGACGCTTTTCTAGAAGATGCAGAGCTTCATTTAATAGAAGGTGAAAAAAAGGGAAAGACAGTAAGTGACATATTTGGTGACTCACCAAAAGAGTATGCGGAAGAATTAGCGAAAGAGATGGAGAAGGATAAAAGCGGGAGCATAAAAAGTATTTTAGGGATGATTATTGGTATTGGTGGATATTGGTTACTGACAAATATTTTATTTGGAAGCCCCGATCAACAATTTACGTTAACAAATGTACAGTTAATTGGTTATCCTATCGTTTTAATCATTACGATTATTGGAACGATTGTTGCATTTAGAATGTCTTCTTTTAAAAGTAAATTAGTAGAATTTGGAATGATTTATGTAATAGTAATGGTTCCTATTTTATTATTGGTGTTATTGATGTTTATGAATAAATGGTATGGGACACCTGTATTGCAATTGGCGACAATGCAAACATATATATTAGCAGCAATTATCTTTTTATTACTTCTTATTGGTGAAGTATATGTTCTTGGCTGGATGGGTGTTTTTGTACTAATTGTTCCTCTTATGATTATGTTCTTATTTAAAGACTTAGAAGAAAGTAATGTATTTTGGGGAATTACAAAGGTCTTACTTATGTATGGAAGTATATATGGATTAATGAAATGGTCTTTAAAAATTGAAGAAAGAAAAAGTATGAACTAGAAATTCAATAAAAAGCGGCTGCTCTGGATATACCAAAAATTATTTCCAAAGAAATATTATATAGGGATTTTTAGAGGGATTACATTTACATTTAGTTGTCTATTTTTATTTCTAGCAGCCGGGATTTGTTTTGTTGATTGGAATAAGTTGTTTTAAACAGTAACATGAGGGTTACTGTTTTTTTCTTTGTAATAAAGAGCTTTGTAAAGAGAGCGCTTTTTGTTCTGCTGTTAATAAGGAATGAATATGAACGTTTTCTGGACGAGGGACTATCGGATACATAAGATTTGTTGGAGAAGGGTGGTGCTCCGAGCCGGTTGGAGAATGAGGATCTGCATGAGTAAGTTTTCCATGAATACGTCTTGTAAATAAAATATGACCGATTTCGTGAGCGAGCGTATATATATTTTTCATAGGGGCAGCCGAATTTGTTAAAACGATATAGCCAGTAAGTTGCTGTTGTTTTGCTAAAGAATAAGCGCAGGCAATTACTGCTGTTTCTTTGAAATAATCACTGCCAATATAACAAATATAAAGGTCGCATTCAGGAGCTTCATTTACACATGTTTGGAAAAAGGATGCCAACTTTTCTTGACTTTGAATGGAATTTTTATAACTGATTTCACGGTCAAAAAAACGGAAAAGTTCATTTAATACAATTACTTCTTGAATTTGAAATGTAATGGGGTGCCAAATTGATTCTGCAACAGCTAAATCTTTTGCGATGCGGTCATCAGAAATATCGGCGCCGGGAGTAATGCAAATACATATATTGACGTATGGATCCATAAGGAACACCTCAAATAAAAAAAAGTTCTTCCTATAATATATGTGGGGAAAAGATGTCATGTATGGATAAACGCCTTCTTTATTGAATATATAGATGACAAGTCGAAAAAATTTCATAGTTCTATAACATGGTATGGTCGTCTTTTTGATATAGTAAAGGAAAGGGGGAGAATATATGTATACATTAAAAATCGTTTCAGACAGAGAAGCACTTTATCAATTTGCGAGTTATGTAAGAGTTGTACAAGGGGTTGAAGATGTATATGTAGAGGTGGGAGAACCTTTATATGAACATCCTTTAATGAAGTTTTATGTACATATTAAGCTGAAAGAAACATATGAGCAGCATAAAGCGTTACAGGAAATAGCAAGATTAGTAGAATTGGGTCGTTTTACATATGTCCATTATCGTAATGATGAAATTGAGGAAGCTTTTGAAGCTGTAAAATATGAAAGTTTTAAGAAATAAAGATGAAAAAACGGAGGCGAAAGCTTCCTTTTTTTCTTTAAAATTACATGAACAAAAAGAGAGAAATTTTGTTATGATAAGGGAGGTTAGGGAAAGGGGAATTTACATATGGGGTATATTGAAGAGTTACGAAAAGTCGTTGGTACAAGACCGCTTATTCTCGTAGGATCAGCAATCATTATATTAAATGATAAACAAGAAGTATTGCTTCAATATCGTTCAGATACATATGATTGGGGTGTACCTGGCGGGGCGATGGAACTGGGTGAAACGACAGAAGAAACGGCACGTAGAGAGTTATTTGAGGAAACGGGGTTAACTGCAAAAATAATGCAATTTCTTGGTGTTCTATCAGGAAAAGAAGTATATTTCCGTTATCCGAATGGCGATGAAATTTTCAATGTCATTCATCTGTATCAGGCACATCATGTGAGCGGGGAATTAAAGCTCGATCATGAAGGGTTGAAACTTCAATATTTTCCAGTAGATAAGTTGCCAAAATTGAATGAAACGACAGAGAAAATTTTGCAAAAGTTTTTATATGCACTGACAGAATAGAAGGTTAATTCCTTCTATTTTTATTATATTAAATATTTTGATTTTTTAGTATGTTTATAGTATGATAGTTATAGATATACATCTTATGGAATTTCACCTAAAAACTTACTAGGGTACATAAGAGAGGGGCAAGTACAAAATGCATAATGTTGTTATTACAGCTGCAGTTCGTTCGCCAATTGGAACTTTTGGAGGAGCGCTAAAAAATGTAACGCCAGTAGAATTAGCTGTTCCTGTACTTCAGGAAGCTGTAAAACGAGGCGGGGTAGAACCACATGAAGTTGATGAAGTAATTTTAGGTCATTGTATTCAAAGAACTGATGAAGCAAATACAGCGAGAACAGCTGCATTAGCGGCAGGATTTCCTGACACAGTTACGGGATATACAATCCAACGTCAATGTTCTTCAGGTATGCAAGCAATTATGTCAGCTGCAATGCAAATCCAATTAGGTGTAAGTGATGTTGTTGTTGCAGGTGGAGTAGAAGCGATGAGTTCGAGCCCTTATGCATTGAAACAGCACCGCTGGGGACAACGTCTACAGCACGGAGAAATTCGTGATACGGTGTGGGAAGTGTTAGAAGATCCGATTCACCATATTATGATGGGTGAAACAGCGGAAAATTTAGTTGAACAATATGAAATTACAAGAGAGGAACAAGATGAAGTTGCTCTTCGCAGTCATACATTGGCACTGAAGGCAATCGAGTCTGGACACTTTGACGATCAAATTGTTCCTATTACAATAAAAGAACGTAGAAAAGAAGTAGTATTTTCGAAGGATGAGCATCCACGTGCAGATATTACAGCGGAAAAATTAGCAGGGTTAAAACCAGCATTCCGTAAAGATGGGTCTGTAACTGCAGGTAATGCATCTGGCCTGAATGACGGAAGTGCAGTTCTAGTATTAATGAGCGAAGAAAAAGCGAAAGAAAAAGGCTTACAACCGTTAGCTAGAATTGTTGGATATTCAGTAGCTGGAGTAGACCCGAAAATTATGGGTATTGGACCAGCACCAGCAATTCGTAAAGGTTTAGAAAAAGTAGATTGGTCATTGGAAGATGCAGATTTACTTGAAATTAATGAAGCTTTCGCGGCTCAATATTTAGCTGTAGAGAAAGAGTTAGGCTTAGACCGTGAAAAAGTGAACGTAAACGGTAGTGGCGTAGGACTTGGGCATCCAATTGGTTGTACAGGGGCTCGTATTACAGTAAGTTTAATTCACGAATTAAAAAGACGTGGGTTAGAAAAAGGAATTGCCTCTTTATGCGTCGGTGGCGGTATCGGGGTTGCCTTATTTATAGAAGCACTATAAAAAAGAAGCAGCTATTGCTGCTTCTTTTTTTACGACTCAAATAGATGATGAAATAATCGATTACGATTTTCAAAGAAAAGTTTCGTCGTTTGGTAATGCTCAGTTTCTTCTAATGTGGATTCGTGAATCCCTTCTTGTGTTAAAGAATATATAGTGGATTCAGGGTAGGCCATTAAAACAGGAGAATGCGTCGCAATAACAAATTGTGAACCTTGTTCCACTAGCTCATGCATTCGAATAAGCATGGAAAGTTGTCTCATTGGTGATAAAGCTGCCTCAGGCTCATCTAAAATGTATAAACCTTGTCCTGAAAAACGGTTCATAAATAAGGAAAAGAATGATTCGCCGTGAGATTGTTCGTGTAGTGAAACGCCGCCGTAAGATTTTATAGCATCTATTTCATCAATATAAGAAGCAACGTTATAAAATGATTCAGCGCGAAGAAAGAAACCGTCGTTTGGTGTATTGAAACTTTTGGAAATTCGAAGGTATTCATGTAAAGATGAATGTGAATCGTTAGTGCTAAAGCGGAAATTCTTCGTTCCACCTTCTGCATTAAAGCCTAACGCAATTGCAATTCCTTCAAGTAATGTTGATTTACCCGTTCCATTTTCTCCAATAATGAATGTTACATTTGGATGAAAAACTAGTGATTGTAATGTTCGGATAGCAGGTAAGCAGTAAGGATATGCGGAAAAACTAGGGATATTTTCTTTTTTTAATGTAACATTTTGTAAAAAGGGTACGTCAATCAATATATAAACCTCAATTCATAACGGATTTTGATTCTAAAAAGGCGGCAAATACAAGTGTTAATGACACCTGAATTCCTTCCTTATTTTCTGAATATTTTATGTGGATTATATCATTTAAACTATCATATTCCAATGTGAAAATAAATATTGCATGAAGATCCATTCTCTCGTTATGATATATGGTATTCTATTGAAAATGTGAGAAGGAGTTAAAGTATGCCGTTTACATTTGCACATCCAGCAGCAGTTCTTCCTTTTGCGAAAAAGCATTCTAAACATATTTCAGTAACGGCTCTTATATTAGGTAGTATGGCGCCTGACTTTGAATATTTTTTACACTTTAGACCGTATGGTGTTATTGGCCATAAATGGCTCGGGTTCTTATATTTAAATTTACCGCTTGTATTTCTACTCGCATACATATATCACTACATTTTAAAAAAGCCGTTTATAACGCATTTACCTAAACCGTTTGCTGGTTATTATTCATATGCAATAGATGAGAGGTGGGGGCTACATACCTGGAAAGAATTCTTTGTATTTTGCTATTCTGCATTATTCGGTATGCTCACGCATGTTGTTTGGGATGCATTCACTCATAAGACAGGCTATTTCGTTATGAAAATACCATTATTACAAAGAGAATGGTACGGTATCTCTGTTTATAAATATATGCAACATGGAAGTACATGTATTGGTGTTCTACTATTAGTATACGTTTTATGGAAGTATAGAAATGAAATGGGTAAAGATCTTATTTTAGCTTCGGAAAAAAGAAAGTATTGGGTTTCAGTAATTGTTGTAGCAACTATTATATTTATCGTGCACGCGTTCCTAGATCCCTATTTTCATATTTTCCAAATTGGAGGTATAATAGTATCTGGACTGACAAGTTCATTTTGTGGACTTGTCATTGTTTCTATAGTTTACAAAGCCAGGGACTAATTTTATATTCATGAATGATAGCGTTAGGAGAAATGAAATGATGAAAGCATGGAAAAGTATTTTTGTTTTATGTAGTTTTCTTCTTATGTTAAGTGGTTGCTTCCATCAAGAAGAAAAGAAAGCTGAACCGAAGAAGAAAGAATCTATTCCTGAAACAAAAGAATATGGTGGGCGTGAGCTGAAAAAAGTAGGACAAAAAGTGAAAGAAACAGGATGGGGTACTTTTAAGTTAGAGCAGATGCATTCTGTGAATCAAACATTTGAAGTAGCGCCAATGAAAATTCACGTACAAGATGTGAAAGTAATTTCTTTATCACAGATGAGTGAAAAGGCAAAAAAAACATTGAAAGTATACACGGCACTAACCCCTGAAGAAGTAAAACGGAGATTAGGGGATAAAGTAAGCCAAGAAGATGCAGAATTATATGCATCGCTAAGTGGAACAGAGATTAGTAATACAATTCGTTACGTTGAGATTACATATAAAGTGGAGAATACCGGAAATAAAAATATGCAATTTTTCTCTATGAATGATGTTATGATTAATGGTAAGCAACATTTTAAAGTAGCCACTCAAAACTTTTTATATGACGAAGATACGTTAGTTGGTACAAAAAATGTATCAAGAGAAGACTATAAGCCTGGTGAAACAAGAGATGGTATTATTGGTTTAATACTTGACGATGGAAAAGACAAGGTAAAGGATATTCAGTTTACAACTGATGATTTACTTGCAGGAGATTCAGAAACACAAGATGTTGTAAAAGAGCCACAAACGTTTAACATCTCACTAAAATAATGTAAGGCAAAACAGTCAGCATTCAAATATTATGCTGACTGTTTTTTTATTTCTTTTATGTATGAATCTACATTTTGAAAAGGCACCTTAATTTTAAACGCATCTTTTTGTTCATTAAATTGCTTTTCATTGTAGGGACCGAAACGTTTATTGTGCTTTACGTCAATAATCCAATAATGTTCACTTTTTTTATTTGCAATTGCTGCGTCAGGGTTATTCGGATCTGATTTTTTCTCGGTTTGTTTTGCAATAATGTATTTATCATCCCAAGCAATGTCTGTAATTTTTGCAGGGATGTATTGTGTGGCATATACAGCATCTTGCGAGGGGAAAAGTTCAAATGCATTTCCAGAAGTACGTATGAGTTCGTATTCATCGTTAACCGTATAAGTTAAGTGACCTGTGTTTCCTGCACAACCAGTTAATAGGAAGGCGACGAATAGGATTATCCATTTTTTCAATATGGGAACCTCCTTTATAATGCTATTGTAACAAATTGTACAAGAAAAGTAAGAGAAAGGCTAGTTTACAATGTTTTTTAGAAGTGGTACGATGAGACGGGTAAAGAAGGATATGAAGGAGTCGACATAAAATGAAGTTAAAGATGCATCGTCCAGCGCTTGTAATGAATCGCATAGGTGCTTCCCTAATTGACATGTTTTTAATCTCGGTTATGTATGGTGTAGTAGTAGCTATTATGACCGGAAACTATAGTGCTATGTTTAAGCGCTTTAATATAAGCTTAGGTGATTTTAGATATGATTTCGCAGTAGTTTTTATATTAATGGCGATATATTTTATTGTGTTACCCTTTATTTGGAACGGTGTTACACTTGGAAAAAAGGTAACGAGAATAAAATTAATTTCATTGAAGAGTGAAAAGCTAACGTTGCAAACATTAATTATAAGATTTTTTGTAGTGTTATTACCGAACGTATTGCTATTAGGAATTCCATTAATATGTAATATATATATGATGTTGTTCCGCAAAGATAATTGTGGTTTTCAGGATTTAATTACAAAAACGAAAGTAATAAGTCTTGTATAATGAAAAAAAGACCTTTTTATATATAAAAGGGTCTTTTTGATTTTATAAGTATATGGGGAATGTTTACAGTAAGGAAAAGCTAAAATGTGTTAATTCTATTTATAATAGATTGAAAATTAAGAAAATGATATAATGATTAAAAATAATATCTTTATTCCGCCATATTGGGGCTGATTAAAATTTCACTTTATATAATAAGGGGGAGATTAAAATGACTGGAGGTAGTGTAATCTTTTGGGGGATTTTAATTTTCATCGGTTTAGTTTTCGATCAGCGTAATAATAAGAAAAAAGAAGGATAAAAAGTAAACGTTTACAAGTAAAATAGCAATTTTTCTTGCTTGCAGATTAATCTTATAAAGGAGTATACTGAATGACGGTAAGACTTATAGAAGGGGTAATGAAAATGAAGCTTGCAGGAAAAGTTGCTATCGTAACTGGCGGTGGCATCGGTATTGGACGTAATACAGCTCTTTTGTTGGCTAAACAAGGCGCAAAAGTTATTGTGACGGACATTGATCAAGAGAGTGGACAAGCAACAGTGGAGGAAATTATGAATCTAGGCGGAGAGGCACTTTTTGTATCCTATGATATGGGAAAGCAAGGAGATTGGCAACGCGTTATTAGCATTACTTTGAATGCATTCAGTCGCATTGATATGCTTTTTCAAAATGCAGGTTTATATAAAATAGATTCTATTTTTTCTCGCCAACAAGAGAACGATTCCAATGTACTTTGTATTAATGACGTTTGGATAGAGATAAAACAATTAACGTCATCTTTTATGAAACAGCAAGAAGAAGTGGTGCTTAGTGATTTACCGATTTTCGGTATTATTAGCACAAAAGGACAATCATTTCATACAGTAGAAGCCCTAGTATAATAATAAAAACCGCCCTCAATATATGTGGACGGTTTTTTTGTATGTGTATAGTAAAGATAAATTTTTTAGCGAATACGTTGTTCAGTTTGGTTATCAAAGAAATGTGCTTTATTCATATCAAATGCTAATTTAATTTGATCACCAGGTGAAAATGTATGTCTTGCATCTACACGTGCTGCAAAATCTTGATTTCCAAGTTTCATATATAAAATGGATTCAGCACCTAATAATTCAGCGACTTCAATTTTTGTTGTGAAGGCAGTAGATTGCGAAGCTTCTAAAAATAGTAGTTCATCATGAATGTCCTCTGGGCGAATACCTAAAACAATTTCCTTATTTACATAGCCTTGTTCACGTAGCATCTTCATTTTTCCTTCAGATACTTTAATTTTTATAGTATTGTCTATAACGAAATCGGTTTCAGTCAATTTACCACGGAAGAAATTCATCGCTGGTGAGCCGATAAATCCACCCACGAAAATGTTTTCTGGCGTTTCGTATACTTCTTTTGGAGTTCCAATTTGTTGGATTTTTCCATCCTTCATAACGACAAGACGCGAAGCCATAGTCATTGCTTCTGTTTGGTCATGTGTTACATAAATTGTTGTTGTTCCAAGGCGATGATGTAGCTTAGAAATTTCTGAGCGCATTGCAACACGGAGTTTAGCATCTAAGTTTGATAATGGTTCATCCATTAAGAAAACTTTTGCATCTCGAACGATTGCTCTACCTAACGCAACACGTTGGCGCTGTCCACCTGATAATGCTTTCGGTTTTCTATCTAAATATTGTTCAAGTCCTAAAATTTTTGCTGCATCTTTCACACGACGATCGATTTCATCTTTTGGTATTTTTCGAAGTTTTAATCCAAATGCCATATTATCATATACACTCATATGTGGATAAAGAGCGTAGTTTTGGAATACCATAGCGATATCTCGATCTTTTGGAGGAACATCATTCATTAGTTTACCATCAATTGAAAACTCGCCTTTTGAAATATCTTCAAGTCCAGCTACCATTCGTAATGTTGTAGATTTTCCGCATCCAGAAGGACCGACAAATACAATAAATTCTTTATCTTGAATGTGTAAATTAAAATCAGTTACAGCTGTTACGTTATTATCATATATTTTATAAATGTTTTCTAATTTAAGTTCTGCCATGGTATTTCCCCCTAGAAATAAATTATGCAAACGTTTTCTTTGAGTTCATTATAAACGAATAGATTCAAAAAATAAATAAAAAAATAAAACGTTTTCATTTATTGGAGATTTATTAGTGGTTTTCATATGTTTTCTTAGAAAAAGAACAATAAAAATTGTAAGCGCTATTTTAAATTGAGATAGAATCTGTTATCATTCATTAATGAAAACGTTTGCGCCTTAAAAAAGAGAAAAATGAATGATGAATGAAATGGGGTAGCATAATGGAAAAACAATGGTGGAAAGAAAGTGTAGTATATCAAATTTATCCTCGTAGCTTTATGGATAGTAATGGTGATGGTATAGGAGATCTTCAAGGGATTATTTCAAAGCTAGATTACTTAAAAGAGTTAGGGATTGATGTGATTTGGTTATCACCAGTCTATGAATCTCCAAATGATGATAATGGTTATGATATAAGCGATTATTGTAAAATTATGAACGAGTTCGGAACAATGGAAGATTGGGATGAGCTATTACATGAAATGCATGAACGTAATATGAAACTTATGATGGACTTAGTTGTTAATCATACTTCGGATGAACATAATTGGTTTATTGAATCACGTAAATCAAAAGATAATAAATATAGAGATTACTATATATGGCGCCCTGGAAAAGAAGGGAAAGAACCGAACAACTGGGGAGCTGCTTTTAGTGGATCTGCATGGCAGTATGATGAAATGACGGATGAATATTATTTACATCTGTTTTCTAAAAAACAGCCAGATTTAAATTGGGATAATGAAAAGGTAAGACAAGATGTTTATGAAATGATGAAGTTTTGGTTAGAAAAAGGAATTGATGGCTTCCGTATGGATGTTATTAATTTTATTTCTAAAGAAGAGGGATTACCAGCTGTTGAAACAGAAGAAGAGGGGTATGTTTCAGGTCATAAGCATTTTATGAACGGTCCAAACATTCATAAATATTTACATGAAATGAATGAGGAAGTATTATCGCATTATGATATTATGACGGTTGGTGAAATGCCTGGTGTAACGACAGAAGAAGCGAAATTGTATACTGGAGAAGAACGAAAAGAGTTGCAAATGGTATTCCAATTTGAACATATGGATTTAGATTCAGGAGAAGGTGGAAAGTGGGATGTAAAACCATGCTCACTTCTTACTTTAAAAGAGAATTTAACAAAGTGGCAAAAAGCATTAGAGCATACCGGATGGAATAGCCTTTATTGGAATAATCATGATCAGCCTCGCGTTGTATCTCGTTTTGGTAATGATGGAATGTATCGCATTGAATCAGCAAAAATGTTAGCGACAGTTCTTCATATGATGAAAGGAACGCCATATATTTATCAAGGAGAGGAAATTGGAATGACGAACGTTCGATTCCAATCAATTGATGAATATCGAGATATTGAAACGTTAAATATGTATAAAGAAAAAGTGATAGACCATGGTGAAGATATAGAAAAAGTAATGGAATCTATTTATATAAAGGGTCGTGATAATGCTAGAACTCCGATGCAGTGGAATGATCAGAATCACGCTGGATTTACAAAAGGTGAACCTTGGATTACTGTAAATCCTAACTATAAAGAGATTAATGTGAAACAAGCAATCCAAGATGAAGGTTCAATTTTTTATTACTATAAGAAATTAATTGAACTACGCAAAAATAATGAAATAGTTGTGTATGGATCATATGATTTAATATTAGATAATGACCCTTCTATTTTTGCTTATGTAAGAACATATGGAGATGAAAAACTACTTGTCATTGCAAACTTTACTGCGGATGAAAGTGTATTTGAAATGCCTAAGGATATTAGTTATAGTGAATCAGAGTTATTTATACACAATTACGATGTAGAAATCGGATCAATAGATAACATTCCATTACGTCCGTATGAAGCGATAGTGTTCAAATTGAAATAAGAAAAAGCCTTATGCCATTTCGAACTTGGCATAAGGCTTTTTTGGATTACCATTTTAATATGGAGAATCCATATGGAGGAAGTGTAACTTGTAATACACTTGCTTCCGCTGAAAATTCTTCGTTTGTATAAATGTTAATTATTTTCTTACCAGTAACATGAAGAGGGAGTGAAACTGTAACTTCACTATTAGTAGGGTTTAAAACGAAAAAGATAGTTTCATCCTCATATGTTTTCGTATAAGAAATATAATTATGTTCATCATTTGCTTCGATGAATTGAAAAGTACCATGTCCTCCAAATGCTTTATGTTGTTTACGTAATAAAATCAATGTTTGTATATGGGTAAATAATGCATGATCTTGTTCTTTAGTATCCCAAATCATACATTTACGGCAATCAGGGTCCATGCCGCCATCCATACCAATTTCATCCCCGTAATAAATACAAGGAGAGCCGATGAAAGAAAGATGGAATACATAGAGCAATTTCAACTTATTTTTATCTCCGTTGCATGTTGTTAAAATTCTTGGAGTATCATGGCTGTCTAATAAATGAAATGCTGCTTCATTTACATTCATAGAGTAGGAATGTAGAGATTCTGTAATTTGCTTCATGAATTCACTTGCTTTAATGGAATCGTTAGCAAAGTAAGAAAGTAGAGCATTTGTAACAGGATAGCTCATGACAGCATCAAATTGATCGCCTTGTAGCCACGGAAGGGCATCGTGCCAAATTTCTCCCAAAATATATACTTCAGGATTTAGTGTCTTTATTTCAGTTCGGAATTCTCTCCAAAAGTTGTGATCGACTTCATTGGCGACATCAAGGCGCCAGCCATCTATATTGAATTCTCGTACCCAATAACGTCCTACTTCAAGTAAGTATTCTTTTACATCTGGATGAGCTGTATTTAATTTAGGCATATACGGTGTAAAGGCGAAAGTATCATAATTTGGAAGTGGTTCGGTTATAATCGGAAATTCATGAATGTGGAACCACTCTTTATATGCGGACTTCTCACCATTCTCTAGTACGTCTTGAAATTTCTCGAAAAAGTATCCACTATGATTAAACACAGCATCGAGCATTACTTTTATACCGTGCTTATGACATTCTTCAACGAGCTCTTTAAAAGTTTCTTTCGTCCCAAATTGTGGGTCAATTTCCATATAGTCAATTGTGTCATATTTATGGTTTGAATGAGCTTTGAAAATAGGTGTGAAATATATTCCGGAAATGCCAAACTTAACAAGGTAATCAAGGTTTTGAATAACACCAGAAAAATCTCCGCCGAAAAAATTAGTTGGAGTTGGATTCGCACTTCCCCAAGGAAGGGTGTTTTCTGGATTCAGCGTACTATCGCCATTAGCGAATCGCTCAGGGAAAATCTGATACCAAATGGTGTCTTTAATCCAAGATGGTGCTTTGAATACATCATCTGCATGAATAAATGGAAAACAGAAAAAGTTACCAACATCATCATTTGGAATGCTAGAAAAGAATCCTCGCTCTGCATAAATAAGAGTGTCTGTTTCAGATTTTAATTCAAACCCATAACGTAAGCGCTTAAATTTTGGTTCAATTGCAATGGACCAATAATCAAATAATGCAGTAGAACCCGTTTTTTTCATGGGTGTACTTGCTGATATCCATTTCCCGTCTTTCCATTCGTAAGGATCACCGTAAATAAGATCGGCGCTTTGAATATCATCTCTCTTAGTACGTACTCGGATGTGAATTGTTTGTTCATCATAAGCGTATGCATAATTATCTTTCGGCCTATGATAAATGGCTTCTTTAAACATATAGAAAATCCCCCTTCAATATCTCTATACATAGTATTCCCTTAAGTGTAATAATAAAGCCTGTATTGCAAACGATTGCCTTTCTCGTAGCTTTAATATTGCTTATAAGAGTAGTATTCATTTTATATAAAGTCAATGTATAAAGAGTATAATGACATAATTTTTAAATTAATATTTGCAAAATGAATAAAAGAATGTATAATGATAGACAAATAGCGCAAACGTTTTCATAGATTGAGATATTGTTTGCGCTTCAATTAAACTATTAAATGCAAACGTTTTCAGTTACTGAGGTACATAGACAATTTAGGGAGGTTTTTGGGATGAAGAAAGCATTATCATTATTAACGGTTTCAGCATTATCTATTGGTATGTTATCTGCATGTGGACCGAAAGATTCAGGGAAAAAAGAGGAAAGTAAAGCGAAAAAAGACTATGATCTTCTTGTTTGGGAAGATGATAAAAAAGGTGTTGGTTTAGAACCAGCAGTGAAAAGCTTTGAGGAAAAATATAAAGTAAAAGTAAAAGTTGTTGAAATGCAAATGACAGATCAAGTGAAGAAGTTACGCCTTGATGGGCCAGCGGGGACTGGACCAGATGTTGTAACATTGCCACACGATCAAATCGGAAATGCAGTAACAGAAGGTTTACTTTCTGAAGTGAAAGCAGATGATGCTGTAAAGAGTAAATTTACTAATTCATCAATAGAAGCACAGACATATAATGGGAAATTATATGGTTTACCAAAAGCAATTGAGACACCAGTCTTTATTTACAATAAAAAACTAATGCCAAAAGCGCCAGAAACGATGGACGAGCTGTTTAACTTCTCAAAAGAATTTACGAAAGATGGCAAGTACGGATTTTTAGCATTAGGAGATAACTTCTACTTTGCTAATGCATTCATGGCAGGTATGGGCGGTTATGTATTTGGTGAAAAAGATGGAAAGCCAAATGCAAGTGATGTTGGATTAAATAATAGTGGAGCAGTACAAGGTGCTGAATATCTTCAAAAATGGTACAAGGAAAAATTATTCCCAAAAGGTATTATCGGTGAATCAGGTGGGCCTGCTGCTGATGGACTATTCAATGAAGGAAAAGCAGCTTCTATCATGAATGGCCCATGGGCGTTCCAAGCAATGGAAAAGAACGGGATTGATTATGGCGTTGCTCCAATGCCGAAATTACCAAATGGTCAACCAATGAAAACGTTTGTTGGGGTTAAAGGATGGCATGTAACAAGTTTCTCTAAACAAAATGATTTAGCTACAAAATTCACTGAGTGGGTAACAAATGAAGAAAACGCAAAAATTCGATTTGAGAAAACAAAAGAAATTCCTCCAGTAAAATCAGTAATGGAAGATCCAATTATTAAAGATAACGAAGCTGCAAAAGCAGTTGCAACGCAATCTGAAAATGGAATTCCAATGCCAAACATTCCAGAAATGCAAGAAGTTTGGAAACCAGCTGGAGATGCGCTTCAATTAGTTGTTACAGATAAAGAGCCACCAAAAGCGGCGCTTGATAGTGCAGTGAAACAAATTAAAGGTAATATTGAGGCAAATCATAACAAGAAAAAATAAGGTGAAATTCGTGCCTCTAATATGAGAGGCACGAATTCTCTCCCTTCCATGTAGGAAGAAAAAAGGGGGAAGGAACATGCAAACATCTATGGAACCAGCAAATGGGTTAAACCATTCAAAGCATAGGAAAATGGCAACCATGTTATCAATCATTCCAGGCGTGGGCCAAATGTATAATAAACAATTTGTAAAAGGTCTTATTTTTCTAGTATTAACAGGTTCTTTTATTGTAGCCTTTGCTGATTTATTAAATATGGGATTATGGGGTATTGTAACGCTTGGTACAGAAGTTCCACGTGACCATTCTGTCTTTCTATTAGTAGAAGGAATCTTGGCCCTTATCGTTATCGCTTTTGGGCTAGGCATATATGCATTTAACTTATATGATGCATACCAAAATGGAAAGAAACGTGATAGCGGAACACCGTTAAATTCTGTAAAAGAGCAATATCGTAATTTGTTAGATCAAGGTTTTCCTTATTTAATGGTTTCACCAGGTTTTCTACTACTTATCTTTGTGGTCGTATTTCCAATCATCTTCGTAATTTTAATTGGATTTACAAACTATGATTTATATCATTCTCCTCCAGCTAAATTAGTAGATTGGGTGGGCTTTAAAAACTTTATTGATATTTTCACTTTACCGATGTGGAGAGAGACATTTGTAAGTGTATTCTCTTGGACTGTCATTTGGACATTCGTTGCAACAACATTACAAGTTGCACTTGGTATTTTCTTAGCGATTATCGTAAATCAGCCTGGTATTAAAGGAAAGGCGATTATTCGAACAATCTTCATTTTACCGTGGGCGGTTCCAGCATTCGTATCTATTCTTGTTTTCTCTGGTATGTTTAATGAAACATTCGGAGCGATTAACAATCAAGTATTAGCTTTATTCGGAATTGAAAAGATTGCTTGGATGACAGATCCATTTTGGGCGAAGATTGCTTTAATTATGATTCAAACGTGGCTTGGGTTCCCGTTTATCTTTGCGATGACAACAGGTATACTGCAATCGATTCCGGGAGAATTATATGAAGCGGCTACAGTAGATGGAGCGACAGCTTGGCAACAGTTTCGTAAAATTACATTGCCACTTGTGTTATATGCAACAGCACCAATATTAATTACGCAATATACGTTTAACTTTAATAACTTTAGTATCATCTATCTATTTAATGGTGGAGGTCCTGCTGTAGCTGGACAAGACGCAGGTGGAACGGATATTTTAATTTCATGGATTTATAAGTTAACGATGACTTCAGCGCAGTACGGAAAAGCAGCAGCTCTTACAATGATATTATCGTTAATTGTTATTACAGTTGCGTTATGGCAATTTAAGAGAACAAAATCATTCCAAGAAGAGGATATGATGTAAATGAATATTAAAAGACAGAAGATGTTACGTCTCTCATTAAGTTATTTAGTTATTTTCGTAATGTGTGCCATCATTTTCTATCCGTTATTATGGATTATTGGCTCATCGTTTAATCCAGGTGATAGTTTATCTGGATCAAGTATTATTCCACAAAATGCAACGTTAGATCATTATCGTAAGTTATTAGATCTAGAGAATAGTAATTACTTACTATGGTATAAAAACACATTAAAAGTAAGTGTTTTAACGATGATTTTCTCAGTGTTAGCAATTAGTTTTACCGCTTATGCATTTTCGAGATATCGTTTTGTTGGAAGAAAAAATGGTTTATTAACATTTTTAATTCTGCAAATGATTCCAAACTTTGCAGCGTTAATTGCTTTATACGTATTAGCTCAATTAACAGGATTAATTGATACACACCTTGCATTAATTTTAATTTATGTAGGCGGGGCTATTCCGATGAATACATGGCTTATGAAAGGGTATTTTGATACGATTCCGAAAGAACTGGATGAATCAGCTCGAATGGATGGAGCAGGACATTTTCGTATTTTTTGGCAAATCATTATGCCACTTGCAAAGCCAATCGTAGCGGTTGTAGCGTTATTTACTTTCATTGGTCCATTTACAGATTTCATTTTAGCGAGTATTATTTTGCGAACACCAGAAAATTATACTTTAGCAGTTGGATTATATGAAATGGTTGCGAAGAAATTCGGTAATGAATTTACAACGTTTGCAGCGGGTTCTGTGTTAATTGCGATCCCAATTTCAATTTTATTCCTATCACTACAAAAATACTTTATTTCTGGTTTAACAGCTGGAGGTACAAAAGGATGAAAAATGGGACATTACGTCCCATTTTTCTTTTCATCTCCCTATAAATAAGTTTATAGGGAGATGAAAAGAGATTTGACATCACATGTGAAAAGAAGTGAAATAAATAGTATATTATAGTATAGGAAAAAATAGCTATATCCCTTACAATACATGAAGAGGGAGAATAGGATTAGTTTTGCAAGATATAAGAAATGAAAGTTTATGACTTGCAATGAGTGCGAGATAAAATATATGAAAAATGGCAGAGAAATGAGAGGAGGGGGATTTTTATGACAGTTACAATTAAAGATGTGGCGAAGCAAGCGAATGTTGCACCATCAACAGTTTCTCGTGTAATTGCTGATAATCCAAGTATAAGTGAAAAGACAAAGCGCCGTGTTAGGAAAGTGATGAGTGAATTAGGGTATCATCCCAATTTAAATGCGAGAAATCTTGCGAACCAAACGACGAAAACACTTGGTCTTGTTATGCCAAGTTCTGCAAGTAAAGCTTTTCAAAATCCATTTTTCCCAGAAGTTATAAGAGGGATTAGTTCATTTGCACACGTAGAAGGTTATGCGCTTTACATGTCGACAGGTGAAACGGAAGAAGAAATTTTTAATGGTGTCGTAAAGATGGTACAGGGACGCCAAATTGGTGGCATTATTCTTTTATATTCAAGGGAGAATGATCGGATTATTCAATATTTACATGAACAAAATTTCCCGTTTGTTTTAATAGGAAAACCATATGATCGAAAAGATGAAATTACATATGTAGATAATGACAATTATACAGCTGCAAGAGAAGTGGCAGAATATTTAATTTCATTAGGGCATAAGCAAATCGCGTTCATTGGTGGTGGATCAGATTTACTTGTAACGAGAGATCGTTTAGCTGGTATGAGTGATGCCTTGAAATTAGCAGACATTGTATTACCAAAAGAATATATTTTACATTTTGATTTTTCGAGGGAAAGTGGTCAACAAGCTGTTGAGGAATTAATGGGACTGCAGCAACCGCCAACGGCAATTATGGCAACGGATGACTTAATTGGACTTGGTGTGTTAAGTGCTCTTTCTAAAAAAGGATTCGTTGTACCGAAAGATGTTTCTATTGTAAGCTTTAATAATGCTTTATTATCAGAAATTGCGAGCCCTCCACTTTCGACAGTTGATGTGAATATTTATCAGCTAGGATATGAGGCAGCAAAAGCTTTAGTTGATAAAGTAGAGAATGCAGAATCCACTGCAAAGTGTATCATTATTCCTCATAAATTACTAAAACGTCAAACTTGTGATCATTATGCATAAAAAAGCTAAGAGTTTAACTCTTAGCTTTTTTCATTAGAAAGGCTTCTAATCGGTCGCAGCCTTCTTTTAAAGTTTCGATACTATACGCATAGGACAAGCGAAGGTAGCCTTCACCGTATTCAGAGAATGCTGTTCCAGGAACTACAGCTAGTCCCGCTTCTTTGACAAGATCAAGTGCAAAATCAAATGATGAAGATGTCAAATGACCAACATATGGGAATAAGTAAAATGCACCTGTTGGCTTTTCAACTGTTAATCCCATTTGAGTGAGTCTATTATATACGTAATCACGGCGTTTTTTATATTGGTGGCGCATCATTTTTGGTGCGTCTTTAGCTGCTGTTAATGCTTCAATTGCAGCGTATTGAGCGATTGAAGTAGCACACGTTACATTGTATTGATGAACTTTTAATATGTGTCCTGCTAAATAACTTGGTGCAAATAAAAGTCCAACACGCCAGCCAGTCATAGAATGTGATTTAGATAAACCGTTAATGACAATTGTTTTTTCACGCATTTCTGGGAAATGAGCGATAGTTGTATGCTTTTGTTCATATACAAGCTCGCTATAAATTTCATCTGAAAGGACGAAAATATTTTTATCTTTTAAAACATCTACAATATCTTTTAGCTCTTCTGTTGATAAAGTTACACCGGTTGGGTTAGAAGGATACGGTAGTACGATACATCTTGTTTTTTCTGTAATAGCATTTTTAAGCGCTTCAGCTGTTAAACGAAATCCAGTTTCACGAACATCTACAAAAATAGGCGTTGCACCGCATAATCGAATAATAGGTTCGTAGCCTGGATAAATAGGAGCAGGTAAAATTACTTCTGTTCCTGGCTCTAAAATCGTTCGGAATGCAACATCAATTGCTTCGCTAGCACCGATTGTAACGATGGTTTCGTTTTCAGGTGAATAATGTAAATCGTAGTTATCTTTTACGAAGTTACAAGCTGCCTTACGTAATTCTAGTAAACCAGCGTTATGTGTATAGCTTGTATAGTTTTCTGTAATAGCCCGTTTAGCCGCTTCTTTCACGAGAGAAGGTGTAGGGAAATCGGGTTGTCCAATTGTTAAAGAAATCAAATTATCATAGTTTTGAATCATGTTAGAGAACTGACGGATTCCAGAAATTTGGATGTCCTTCACTCTAGGGTTAATGAATTGTTCCATTGTATCTCCCTTTCTTCCGTTTGAAAATTAAGTTCATTTTATCATATTTTCTATGATTACGCTTTGTATATGTTATTTAGAAAGAGAGAGAAAAGAGAAAAAAAGCCGCTATAAGCGACTTTTTAATATCCGTATTCCCAATCTATTTCATCTTCATTCCAGAGTACAGAGGATACCTTGCCAAGGTGAACGACTGATTCGTTTACAGCACATGTGCAGTTTTCATCTCCCGCTTTATGCTGTAACTCTTCATATACTGATTTTTCAACATTTTCTAGAACAACCAAATTTTCTTCTTTTAAAACAAGCGTAGTACCCGCCATATTTATCTTCCTCCTACTAAAGTAATGATCACTTATTTGTAAACATAGATAGTATGGATTATATGCTGTATTTTGCTATAATTGTCCGTCTAAAAAAGTATTTTTATATTTTCTTTGTAATCCGTATTCATTGTATACTGCACGAAGGAAATTTGGTACAGGGTTTACAATCATTTCGAAAATCTGTAACAATTATTATGAGTTGTTAACAAAGAATTAACAAATATGTTAAGAAAAATCAAAATTTTAAAACAAATACACCTATAAAATGATATAATCATATCAAAATACATATAGGGGATGAGAGGTTATGGAGCTTATCCGTGATTTATTGATTCAAATTGCCATCATAATTTTGCCACTATTTTTATATGAAGCGATTCGTTTAAATCGCTATCAAGAAATGCCTCCGAAGCCAAATCGTTACTTTATTATGTTTTTATCTAGCGTTACGCTCGTTCTCTCCATGACATACTCTATTTGTTTTGGCAATGTGTGTGGGTATAACTTTCACCCCATTCCAATTGTCAGTGGTTTTTTATATGGTGGGATTGTTGGTTTAATCCCAGCGGTTATTTTTGTTGCATATGAATGGTTACTAAAGGGAATGAGCTTTCTTCCAGTTTTAGAAGTAATATTTCTATTGATAGTTCCGCTATTTTTATCAAAGAAATGGTCTCTTTTTTCAAGGGATAAGAAATTAATTTTAGCATTTATGATTTCATCATTTTATGTGCTTGTTTCTTTAGTATTAGGCATGATTAATGTTCTTTTGGAAACAGGATTTACACCGTATATTTCGCAAATATATAGCGGATTTATATTTGCCTCGCTTATCATGGTCATGACAATGGTATTTCAGGTGTATTTAACTGAATATTTAAATGAAAATGCATTGCTACGTACAGAGATGCAAAAATCAGAAAAGCTTAATATTGTAAGTGAGTTAGCAGCAAGTGTGGCACATGAAGTTCGAAATCCACTAACTGTTGTTCGTGGATTTATCCAATTGCTAGAAAGTACGGAAGATGTGAAGAATAAGGATTATATGCGTCTTGTATTAGCTGAATTGGATCGGGCGGAACAAATTATTTCAGATTACTTAAATTTAGCAAGGCCGCAAATTGAGAAAAAAGAACACATTTGTTTATCAGCCCAATTAATAGAAATGACCACTCTTATGTCGTCATTTGCAGCGATGCAAGGTGTATATTTACAAGTTGAAATTTCAGAAAGTCTTTATACGATTGGTGATAAGACAAAATTGAAGCAAGCTATTATGAATGTTGTTAAAAATGGTATTGAAGCAATTCAAGGAAATAAAGGATATTTAAAAGTAACAGCTATTCAAAAAGATGAAACAATCATAATAAGAGTTAAAGATAGTGGTGTTGGTATGACGAAAGAACAGTTAGCAAGGCTTGGGCAACCATATTATTCTTTAAAAGAAAAAGGGACAGGATTAGGACTTATGGTAACATTTAGTATTTTACAAGCGCATAATGGTACATTGGAATATAAGAGTGAAAGTGGAAAAGGCACTGAAGCAATTATTATATTACCAGCTGTACAAAATAAGGAATAAAAGTTACCGATGAAAGGTAACTTTTTATTTTATATTGTTTATTCATTTGTTTTTTCTTGTTTTGCTCGGCTAAATAAACTTTTAAATGATTGAAAGAAGCTTTGCTCTTTTGAGGCAGCAACCATTCTTTTTGTTTCTTGAATTTCTCGAATAACTTGCATAAGCTGTGCATCACGGTTACTGTCTTTGTTATAAATTTGACTAACAAGTTTATTCATTTTTTCTTCCTGTTTGGATTCTCGTTTATACATATGATTCATTAATAAGTCCATCTTTTCTTTTTGCAGTGCATCTGTTTGAGCGGCGTGATCGACTAACTCTTGAAGCATTTTTTCTTGAGAGCCTTCTTTTACATAAACTTGTTGCATCAATTCGTCTAGTTTCTCATCCTTTAAACGATTTTGTGTAATTAGAGTAGAATTTTGATGAATAATTGCTTCATTTAATTGAGCTAGCATTTCAAGTTTTAACATGAACTCCTCAAAGTTACGCCCATCTTCTTTTTCTTTCGTTTGTATCTCTTGCTTATCTTGTATAACTGGTACAGGTGGGGCCTCTTTTTCTTTTAAAATAATCGGTATCGTTTCTGAAATATCTTCTTGTAATGTAGCAGCTCTTTCGTGTATAGATTTCAATAGTTTTAAATCATCAAGTTTATAAATACGAGCATCAGCTGTTTTGGAAATCATATAACCATGTTCCTCTAACAGCTGACTATATTTGCGAACTATATGTTTTGGGATGCCTGTTTTATTCGTGACATCTTTCGTTTTATAGGTAGCTTCCATCATATTTCCTCCCCAAAAAGTATCGTATATATCATTTCAATCTTTTATGAGGACTTCCTTTGAAAAAGAATGTCGGAAGGCTATTAGTTTTCTACAGCATTAGTGAAAAAATGAAAATTTTTGGCGGAATGGCAAGGAATAACTAAAATAATGTCTGAAAACATATACAGGAGAAGTTTGTTATAATAACGGAGGAAAAGAAACTGGTAGAAACATGGAGGTATACATGAAGCAATTAAAAGGTATTATCATTTCAATTATCGCAATTCTGTCTATTTTAGTAGCAGTTTATGAAGTACTTGTGCCAGAGGAAACAAGTGTAAAGAAAACGAATACGTATGATCAAGTGTTAGAATTTCCGAAAGAACGTTATCCAGAGACAGGAAAACATATTACGGATGCTATAAAAGAAGGGCATTCAGAAGTTTGTACAATCGATCGTGGTGGTGCTGCAGATAGAAGGAAATTGTCGTTAGCACCATATCCATCAAAAAAAGGGTATGATCGTGATGAATGGCCAATGGCGATGTGCAAGGAAGGCGGAAAAGGAGCACATATTGAATATATAAGTCCGGCGGATAACCGCGGAGCAGGCTCTTGGGTAGGGAATAAGTTAGATAAATACCCAGATGGTACGCGAGTAAAATTTGAAGTGAAGTAGTAGTTGTATATTTCATAATGAAGGAGAAGGGGAACTATGGAGTTAACGATTTCTTATTCGCAATTAATGTTGATGAACTATGACGGTGAGCAGCCTTATGTAGATTGGACTGATGAAGATTTTGAAAGAGGTTATGCTAAGGCAGATGGAACTGTTATTTTTGAAGCACTTTCTGATTATACTTGTGAAGTGAAAGTGACCCCAGGGAAACATATTGAAAAAGAAGAAGTAGTTAGAACGATTACGGTTCCTTTTACAGTTGAAAATGAAAGTATCGTTATAACGAGTATTCTTTCTAATAAATTTCAAATACCTATTCCAAATGGTGAGTATACAGTTGTATTACAAGCAATTCCTCTTGAAGAGCCAACGGATGATGAATTATATAAAATACAATATGAATTCTTTTTTGAAAGTAAAGAATAAAAAATGGGTTATCCTGAGAAAAGGATAACCCATTTTTGTTATGCGTTTGTTTTTAAAAGGGAACGAGCATCTTTCGCTGCTTGCACCATATGTTCTAAAGCTGGAATAACTTCTTCTGTTCTTCTCGTTTTTAAACCACAATCGGGATTAATCCAGAAATATTTAGGATCACATACTTCTAAAGATTGTTCTACGATTTTATACATTTCATCTTTACTCGGTACACGTGGGCTATGAATATCATATACACCTAGGCCAATGCCTTTTTCATATGTTGTATGTTTTAATGTATCAATAAATTCTCCGTGACTTCTTGATGTTTCGATAGAAATTACATCTGCATCTAATGCGCGAATCGCGTCAACAATATCTTCGAAGTTACTGTAACACATATGAGTATGAATTTGTGTTTCATTTGCTACAGAAGAAGTTGCTAAAAGGAAGGATTGTACTGCCCATGTAATATAAGCATCCCAATCTTTTTCTTTTAGTGGCATTCCTTCACGAAGTGCGGGCTCATCGACTTGGATTACTCTAATTCCAGAAGATTCAAGTAGTTCAATTTCGTGACGAAGAGCTAGTGCAATTTGATACGAAACTTCTTTTCTTGGAATATCATTTCGAACGAAGGACCAATTTAAAATTGTAACAGGTCCGGTTAACATTCCTTTTACAACTTTCTCTGTTAAGCTTTGTGCATAAACTGTTTCCTTAATAGTCATGCCGTTAATAAAGGCTACATCACCATAAATAACAGGTGGTTTTACGCAGCGGGAACCGTATGATTGTACCCAACCGTTTTTAGTGAATGAGAAACCAGCAAGGCGCTCACCAAAATATTCGACCATGTCAGTTCTTTCAAATTCACCATGTACAAGTACATCAAGCCCAATTTCTTCTTGGTAACGAATCCATTTTTCTGTCTCTTTTTCAATAAATTGTTCATATTGGTCATTTGAAATAACACCGTTACGCCATTCTTTTCGCGTTTGACGAACTTCAGTTGTTTGCGGGAAGCTACCAATAGTCGTTGTTGGTAATAGCGGTAACTCTAGAGCAACTTGTTGTAATTCGTATCGTTTTTCAAATGGAAGAGGACGTGAAAAATCTTCTTCTTTTAGTGCTGTTCGTGCTGCTTTGACATCTTCTCGGTTACGTGCAGCAGATGAACGAATTGTATGATGTACGTTTCGATATGTTTCCAGCTCATTACTAATGCTTTCTGTACCTTGAGTGAGAGCGGAATGAATAAGAACTAACTCTTCTAATTTTTGATTTGCAAATGCTAACGCATCAAACAGCTCAGTCGATAAGTGAGTTTCTTCTGTTTTATCGATTGGTGTATGCAATAAGCTACAAGAAGGCTGAACGATGATATCTTTCGTTTGGACTTGTTTTTGTAACGTTGTAAATAACTCAAGAACTTCATCAAGGTCAGCTCTCCAAATGTTACGGCCATCTATACAACCGACAGCTAAAGTTTTATCAGCTGGGAATCCATATTTTGAAATAGCATTTAGATTACCTTCTTTACCATGAATGAAATCTAATCCAATACCGGATACCGGGAATGTAATAATTTCTTCATAGTTTTCTTCTACGCTATCAAAATATGTTTGTAAAAGAAGAGTCGCATTTGGAACTTCTTTACGAATAGCTTCATAAATTTCTTTTGCTTGTTGAACTTCTTTTTTAGTTAAAGAAGCGAAAATCGGTTCATCAACTTGAATGGCTTGTGCCCCAGCTGCATGTAGTTCTGAAAGCAGTTGTACGTAAGGTGCAACTAACTGTTTTAAAATGTTAGGAAATTGTTCTTGTGTATAGCCTTTAGCTAATTTTAAGAAAGTATATGGTCCTAAAATAACAGGCTTTCCATCTACTCCTAATTCTTGTTTTGCCTCTTCGTATAAGCGAAGTGGGCGATTATCTTTTAAAGAGATTTGTAATCCCTCTTCATATTCAGGAACGATATAGTGATAGTTTGTGTTAAACCATTTTGTCATTTCGGAAGCTACGTGATCTTTAGAGCCACGCGCCATTGCGAAATATACATCAAGGTAAGATGTAAACTCAGAAAAACGTGATGGAATAAATCCTAGCATATAGGCAGTATCCAAAACGTGATCATAATATGTAAAGTCGCCAATTGGAATGAGTTCAATCCCTTTTTCTTGCTGTACTTTTACGTGTTGAAGGCGAATTTCTTTCATTGTTGTTAAAAATTGTTCTTCATCGATTTTATTGGACCAAAAAGCTTCCAATGTTTTTTTCCACTCTCGTTGTAGTCCGATACGTGGATAACCTAAGTTACTTGTTTGAATTGCCATTTTAAATTCCTCCCTAATTGAAAGTAAGCATTTCCGTTTACTAGGAAATACCTATAACAAAAAGTACAAAGACATAGAAAATAAGCCTTCCTTTTTGTTTTAACACCTCATCATCATCCGTGAATCTATCAGTGTTGTTAAAACAGGCAGGTCTCCTGACTTATGCTTCATATAATTTCTTTCACCTTCCCGTTTTCACAGTGGCACCAAAAAGAAATCTCAGCATTTACAGTGGCGGGACCGTGTTGGAGTTTCACCAAGCTTCCCTTTTAAACACGAAACGAAACTTTCGTGTACCTATTTTCCTTTTGAAAGGAATTTAACAAGCGATATGATATTGAAACAAATTCTAACACAATTTTTGGAATTTTGTCTACTGTTTTGAAATAAGAAAATTCAAAAGTTTTTATTTCTTATTATTATGACTTTTCATCCTGGATTAACTAATAATATTACAGTATAAAAAGAGAAATTGAGCTATGAAAGAAGTAGGGATGTCTTCTTTCATAGCTCAATTTTCATCTATAGCAACTTCTGAAAGTCGGCCTGCTATAGCATCTTTAAGGAGGGTGTTTAGCCATTGTAATTCAACTGTAATATGCTCAATTACACTTTGCAAAATATATAGTTGTGCACGTGGAACCTTTCCTTTATTACAATCATATATCGTTTGCATAGTATGTAAATATTGAAGAGTATCGTTTTTCTTTTTTTCTAAAATAGGAACTAATTCGTGATCATTGCTAAAGTGAGCGAAAGATAAGGCTGAATAAATAGGTTTATATATTTGGTTTTTGGCTTCGAATTGTTTTAATAGTAAAGTATGGAATAGTTTTTTGCCTTCTTCTGTTATATGAAAAATCGTTTTGTCAGGTCGATTTGTGTCTCTAATTACATTTGTAATATGAATTGCGCCTTGCTTTTCTAATTGCTCGAAGGCGTAATAAAGTGATCCTTTAGCATATTTAATGTAACAATCCATTTGTCGTTCTTTCATAATATGCTGCACTTCATATGGATGTTTATCTCCTTCGAGTAGCAAGCCGAGAATGACTAATTTCATGCTCATGCTGTCTCAACTCCTGTATATAAAAACTTTATCCAGTAAGATCCCCACCCAAAAATTCAGCGGAAGCAAAGAAGTTAGGTGGGGATTAACTGCCCGTAAAAGCCCGATTGGTGAGGGCTAATAATCAGTGGGGGATGAACACACCCCCCCACTGATTAAAGTTTCACTTTATACATATTATAAACGGCATATCCTTTTTCATAAAGGAATATGCCGCTTCTTTTTTATATTAACTAACTTGCTTTTGTTTTTCTTTCTTTTTAGGGCCTGTAAAGAGGCGTTCATTTCCCATAAGTAAAATACAAATAATACTTAGTACAGCCGGGATGAGTGCCCAGAAGAATGTATTCGCAATAGATGTAGCGAGAGCTTCTTTAATACCCGCTAATATTTCAGCAGGAATTTTTGCGGTAGCGCCTGGTGATAATAAGAAACTTGTGTCTCCGCCTTTTGGAGCTAATTTTGCTAGTTCAGGGGGAAATACAGAGTTTAGTTTATCTGTAAAAATATGATTTTGAATTGTACCGAAAATCGTTACACCAAGAGTCATACCGAGTGATCGGAAGAATGAGTTTGTTGATGTCGCCGAACCACGGTCCCGCATTTCCAACTTGTGAATAGAAGACATACTTAATACTGAGAATGAGAAACCAACACCAAGCCCAGCGAGAATCATAAATAGTGTTACGAGTAAACGAGGTGTGTCCATTGTTAAAGTACTTAATAAATAAATACCAAGAACGAAGAAGACACCAGATACCATCATAATGTTACGATAGCTTGTTCGAGAAGCTAATTGTCCTCCTGTTTGACTTCCAATTACAGAACCAACCATCATTGGTGTTAAAATTAATCCAGCATTAGAGGCGGAACCTCCAAGAACGCCTTGAATGAAGATTGGAATATAAACTGTACAGATAATAAAAGCGGCACCATAGAAAAAGGCAACTCCTTGGCTAGCTGCGAATAAAGGTTTTTTAAATAGATGGAACGAAATAATAGGCTCGGTTGCTTTTCGTTCTACAAAGAAGAAAATAATAAGCGTAATAAATACTGTTGTAAATAAGCCAATAATTACAGTGGAATTCCAGGCATATTCCTTACCACCAAGTTCTAATGCGAACATTAAGCAAACGATACTTATGACAAGTGTAATAGCACCAGCCCAATCAATTTTTTGTTTTCTAAATTCTAGAGACTCACTGTAGTATTTAGTAATGAAGAAAAAGGAGATAAGTCCTAATGGAATATTAATATAGAAGACCCAATGCCAACTTATATAGTCAGTAATATAAGCACCTAATAAAGGACCGAATACACTAGATGTCCCAAAAACAGCACCGAATAGTCCTGTCATCTTCCCGCGTTTTTCTGGTGGGAAGATATCATACATAATTGTGAAGGCGATAGGCATAAGGGCACCACCACCGATACCTTGAATAGCTCTATAAATACTTAATTGCTCAATACTTGAAGCTGTTCCGCAAAGAGCAGAACCGAATAAGAAAAGAATGAGGCCACCAATATAAAAACGTTTCCGCCCGTACATATCAGAAAGTTTCCCGAAGATAGGCATCCCTGCCATTGTTGCTACCATATAAGCTGATGTGACCCAAACAAACTTATCAAATCCTCCTAGGTCTCCAACGATTGTTGCCATTGCGGTTGCAACGATTGTATTATCCATTGCGGCCATTAATATACCAAGCAGTAAACCAGCAACAACAAATTTTGTCTTGTTGGCGTCTTTTTTTAATGGTTGAGTTTCCAAATATAACCCTCCTTTAGAAATAAGTAAACTATATTAAGTTTTGAGTGCAGTGGATAAAAAATTTTAAATGTATAGTTGATTTTAATTCCTTTTCCATAAGTGCACTGATATGCCATAAAGAATATTATAGTCAAATTTGACTATAAGGCAAACTTTTTCTTCCGTCAAAATATTCTTTCGTATGAGTAGAGAACGAGTGAGCCATACTGAATATTGCTATAAAGGAAATGAAGTAAATTGTAAAAAAATTTCATAAAGAACACCTTCTGTTAATAGATGAAAAATGGTTTTTTCTTCATATTGTCGAATAGGATAAAAGGAAGAGAAATATTAAACATTGCTTGTAGCAAGCTTTAGTGATTTGGGGAATTCATTGTGTGTATGTTACATCTGAAATGAGGTGAATATATATTATGAAAATATGGGGACGAATTTCGGATACAGGAAAGTATTCAATACCGCTACAACCAGTATTGTGGATTGACGGATCGAAAAAGGAAAACGAATTTCCTCAAGTAGCCGTTACATTACAAATTGGTAGTATGTATACAGAACAGTTTTCGTATGAATTGACCTACGATGTAAACGACATACTTATTATGCGAATTGAAGTGGAAAATAAAGGGGTAGAAATGATTTCGAGAGTTGTTGTAAGTCATATGATTCGAGATTACTTTGCTTATATTCCTAATTCTTTAAAAGTTGATAAGGGGATAAGTGAGTTTTTATTCCAGCTTGTTAGATGGCGAATTGATGATTTGTTACCGAATGAGAAGGTGGAACTACGTTGTAAAATAAAAGCTAATAAAGATAAAGCTCTTAAACAAACATTCTTTCAGGCTACATATACATTTCAAGATAAAGAGATATCATATGGCCCACTGCAAACAAATGAAGTTGTTGTGCGTCAATGATAAAAAGGAACCTGTACAAAAGGTTCCTTTTTTAGTGAAGGTTGTGTTTTTTGAGTATTTTCTTTTGCTCTATTCCTTTTTTTCCTACATAGTTATTTTTGTAGCCAAAGTATAGAATAAATAAAAATGAAACAACATTAACAATAGCGTCGATTTGATCGTTTGTAATAAAGTGTATGCCGAAAGAGGTAAATAATAATTTTAATGATAATAGAAAACCAGCTAGTAAACGCATAGCATCTGATAGATTCTCTTTTTGTAGCATATAGATTACTCCTTTCTATAAAAGTTATATTATATATATATATGAAATAGAGTAGAAAAGGTATACAAGCTTAAGCAGAAATGTACATTGCATATGTACATTTTTTATTTTGTAGAAAAACATTATTGATATAGAAACATATATTGGTATAAAAGGGGGAAAAGTATGAAACATAAAGGGAAAATTAGTGGATTATTGCTTGGCAATACTGTGGCAGTTACAGAATGGATTGCACTTCAGGATGTAATTGCAAAACTGGATTCACGATCATTTTATACCGTCTTTATTATTTATATATTGCAAATGATACTAAGTTATTATTTTGGACATTGGTACGATAAAAGAGCGAACGAGCGTATGGGTATGGAAGTAGGAGGAATGGCAAGCAATGATTTTGTTGTTGATTTTTTTGGGAAAGTAGCTGCTTTATCTGAAAGAGATTCTCGTAATATTACAGTGTACATTCTTTCTGTAAAAGAATGGGAAGGATTAAAAGACACGTTGCAAGAAAAAAAGTTGGGAGTATTAGTACAAAAATTAGAGAGTACCATTGTAAAGACAATTCGGAAGGGCGATGTTGTTACAAAGTGGGATGAAAATAAGTACGTTATTGTAGCAATTGATAATGGTCATGAAACATCAACAATAACAAAACGATTAATGAAAAATATTGAAAGTGAAATAGAAGGTGATTTACTCAGTGTCACTCTTTTATTTGGAGCAGCTAGCTATCCAGTAGAAGGAAAAACGTTTGAAGAACTGTTGAGAAAGTCGCAAAATCAATTGTACCAGTATAGAAATTTGCAAGAAAATGAGTGAAGCTTTGATTTGAAGATATATGATAGGAAGATGTTTTATTTGTAACATTTTTTTGACTTTTATTACAAAAAAACGCCACGTTTGTAATAAAAGTCTTTAAAAATATATGAAATAAGCATATAATTATGATGGTAGTGTCAATGCAATTTGCACAGTGTGTTTTATTTTAAAAGTGTAGAGGAAAGCAAGCTCTACACTTTTCCTTTTTAGGAAATGAAAAGAATATTTGTAAGTTGTTGCGAGATATCGATTGTACTGTGTAAAATGAACAAAGAGATTAATTGATAGAAAGCTGGAAAGGGAATGATAGACGTGAGAGCGGAGCGATCACCTTTTATCAGGTGAACTATTATAGTCTTATTAAGACTGAGGTGAAATTCCGTGGACATTAAAGTAATACATAGTGTAAACAGGCCTTAAAAAACACGAAGTAGTATACTTAAAGATGGATATGGAATTGCTAAATAATTCAAAAAGAATAATGTAATATCAAGTAATAATTTGTACAAACAATATTAATGATCTTCGTAAAAAAGATGCGAGTGTATAGAACAATTACATATTTTATAACTTTTTTATATTACACGATGGTCGTTTATAAGTAGGAGGAAGAGATGTTGAAATATAGTAAATTAGCAATTGTAACTGCATTATCAATGATTTTATTAGCCGGTTGTTTCGGTCCGAAACCAGAAGAAGAATTATATGTAGCGTTTGAAAACGCTGCTAAACAAGAAAAAACAATGTTTGAAGATGCAAAAAAACTTGAGACTTTAGAGAAAGAAGGACAAGAATTATATAACCAGATTGTTCAAGAAGGAAAAGATAATAATCAAACTGTTAAAGAAAAACTGAATCAAGCAGTGAAAAATACAACTGAACGAGAAAAAGTGCTTGCAAAAGAAAAAGAAGTTTTAAATAAAGCGCAAGAAGAAGTGAAGTCAGCTGATAAGTATGTGAAGAAAATTGAAGATAAGAAATTGAAAGATCAAGCTGATAAAGTGAAAAGCACGTATGAGAAACGACACGATTCATTTAATAAAATGTATGACAGCTATGACAAATCTTTAAAACAAGAAAAAGAGTTATATACAATGTTACAAGATAAAGGTACTAAATTAAAAGATATTAGTGAAAAAGTAAAAGTAGTAAATCAATCTTATAAGGATATTGAGTCAGAAAAAGATAAATTTAATGAATTCACAAAGTCTTATAATACAGAAAAAGTAGCTTTTTATAAACAAGCAAATATTAAAATTAAAGAAGAGAAAAAATAAAACAGTTTGGCCTACACTTGGCCAAACTGTTTTATTTTTTTGTATAAGTACGACTATACCATGGAACAGGTTCACTTAATTTTTTTTCTTGTTTTAATGCTTCAGGACCAATATAATCTTGAATTGTTTTTTTTGCCACTGTTAAAGATAAGGTTGTTTTCGGATTTCGATAGGAGGATTCAAGATGACCAAGATGCGGTAGAATTCGAAAATCTTCTTTCGTAGGAGGGATGTGGAAAAAATAATCGCCTAAACGTATAAGGACATCAGATTGTTGTTGGCTAAAACGTGGGTTTCTAGAAAAATGTAATCCTTCTTTAATTGCTTTTTTTTCAGCAATCAAACGTTCTAAAGCTGTCTTTTTTAACCAGTATAAATATTTAGGATTAGTAGCTGCTTTAGCATGACGATTCACAACGAAAATAGATTGAGCTAGTCGATTAATAGAATGTTGGTTTTGTAATTGAGATTGTGGTTGTGAAGGTTTCATATTGAATCTCCTTTCAATTTTTCATTATTATACCATAAATAAAATAGGTATTTATTATACGCAAAAAGTGATTGTATATATTTTCAATATTAAAGCAATATTGTTACAAAAAACAACTATTTTGTATAATAGTAATAGAATATGTTTTTGAAATTTGATAATGAAAGAGTGAGAAGTTTGAAAGAAATATTAAAACAACAGTATGCCATTATAGATATTGGATCTAATACAATGCGTTTAGTTATTTATGAAAAGCAAAATGGAGGTTTTTATAAAGAGATTGAAAATACGAAAGTTGTTGCTAGGTTAAGGAATTACTTAATTGATGGTGTGTTGAATGAAGAGGGAATAGAAGTATTATTACAGACATTATTTCAATTTCAAGAAAGTACAAGATTCCATCAGTTGCATCATGTACTTTGTGTTGCAACAGCAACAATTAGACAGTCGGAGAATCAAGAGGAAATTAAAAAGCTTGTTGAAGGACAAACGGACTTTACTCTTAGAGTATTATCAGAGTATGAGGAAGCGCGTTACGGATACTTGGCGGTTATGAATTCTACATCGTTTTCAGAAGGAATAACGGTAGATATCGGCGGGGGAAGTACAGAAGTTACATACTTTAGAAATAGAGAGATTTTAGAGTACCATAGTTTTCCATTTGGGGCACTTTCTTTAAAGCAACAATTTATTAAAGGGGATATTCCTACTAAAGATGAGTTAGAGGGAATGCAACAGTATTTAGAGTTTCAATTTCGAACGTTACCATGGTTAATCAATAAGAAATTGCCTCTTATTGCAATTGGTGGTAGTGCTAGGAACTTAGTGAAAATCCATCAAAATTTAATATGCTATCCTATAGCAGGATTACATTTATACAAGATGAAAGAAGAAGATATTGAAAGTGTAAAAGATGAATTGGAAAAATTGTCGTACATAGAACTTCAGAAATTGGAAGGATTGGCAAAAGATCGAGCAGATACGATTATTCCAGCGGTTGAAGTATTTCATACACTTGTTAATGTTATAGAGGCACCGGCATTTGTATTAAGTAGAAAAGGGTTAAGAGAAGGTGTTTTCTATGAAGAGTTGACAAAAGATTTGGGGATTTCATATTATCCGAACGTAGTTGAAGAAAGTCTGCATTTACTATCACATGAATACGAAATGGACATGGAATTTGTTATTCAGCTTATTAAACATGGAAGACTAATTTGCAAACAACTTGAGGAAATAGGGCTTATTTCTATGTCAGTAAAAGACTGGGAAGTGTTCCATCAAGCAGCGAAAGTATTTAATATAGGCAAATATATAGACGAAGAAGCAAGTCGTTTACATACGTTTTATTTATTAGCGAATAAGACAATTGATGGCATGATGCATAAAGATCGAGTAAGGCTAGCGCTTATTGCATCGTATAAATCAAAAATGTTATTTAAACAACATTTATCTCCATTTGAAGGTTGGTTTGATAAAAGCGAACAAAAAAAAATCCGCCTGTTAGGAGCTGTTTTACAATTTTCAGCTACTTTAAATGTAAGGCAACGATCGCTTATTGATACCATATCTATAACAGAAAACGAAGAAGGATTAACATTTAAAGCTTTATGTGAACAATCGGCATTAGCGGAAAAAGTGCAGGCTGAAAAACAAAAAAAACAGTTAGAAAGAGTGTTAAAAACGAATATTAACTTGTTATTCGAACTAAAACATTAGGTTGTACGGATGTCTTTACAAAAAAATTACACTTTATAATATTGTAATTTGCTAAAATAAAAGTAACTAAATTATAGTGAAAAAGTTTCAAGGGGAAGTGTGAAGAGAATGGAATTATTGAAGGGGAATGCAGTAAATTTAAATGATACAGCTTATTACAATAATCGAGAGTTAAGTTGGTTAGCATTTAATGAACGTGTCTTACAAGAAGCGCAAGATGCAAATAATCCACTTTTGGAAAGATTGAAATTTATTAGTATTTTTAGTTCGAATTTAGATGAATTTTTTATGGTACGTGTAGCGGGATTAAAGGATCAAGTGAGTGCTGGATTTAATCAGCCAGAAAATAAAGCTGGCTTAACACCAAAAAAGCAATTAAATAAAATTGCGATAAAAGCCCATGCACTAATGACAGTACAATATGATACATTTAAAAATTATGTATTACCAGCGCTTGAGTTAGAGGGAATTGAACGTTTAACATTCAATGATTTGACGAAAGAGCAGCGAGAATTTATAGAAGAGTATTTTGATGAGCAAATTTTTCCGGTGTTAACTCCTGTAGCTATTGATGCATATCGCCCATTTCCAATGTTATTAAACAAAAGTTTGAATTTGGCTACTCTTTTATATGATGAGAAGCAAGCGGAAGAGGAAAACAGGACGAAGTTAGGAATTGTGCAAGTTCCTTCATTACTTGAGCGCTTCATAATTTTACCGAGCGAAGGGCAAAAGCATAAATTTATTTTATTAGAAGACGTAATTAGTAGCTTTACTCATAAATTATTTACGGGATATACAGTATCATCTGTTACTCGTTTCCGTATTACACGCAATGCAGATTTAACGATTCATGAAGAAGGTGCGAGAGATTTATTAAAGGTAATTGAAAAAGAATTAAAAAAGCGTAAGTGGGGGGCTGCTGTTCGTTTAGAAGTTGGGAAAGAACACATTGATGAAAGAGTACTAGCGTTATTATATGAGGTTCTGGAAGTAAAAGATGAAGATGTATATATAATGGATGGTCCATTAGATTTAACATGTTTGTTTTCTTTATATAAAAAACTAGCTCCTTTATATGAACATCTTGTATATCCGGCTCTTATTCCGCAACCACCTCAAGATTTAGGTGATGAAGAAGATGTATTTGAAAAAGCAATTGAGCATGATATTTTATTACATCATCCTTTTGAATCATTTCAGCCGGTAGTTGATTTTGTCCGTGATGCGGCGGACGATCCGAATGTACTTGCGATTAAACAAACGTTATATCGTGTAAGTGGTGATTCACCGATTATTCAGGCGTTAAAGATAGCGGCTGAAAAGGGAAAACAAGTGACAGTATTAGTTGAATTAAAGGCAAGATTTGATGAAGAAAACAATGTTCATTGGGCTAAAGAATTGGAACAGGCAGGCTGTCATGTTATTTACGGTGTAAGTCACTTGAAAACACATAGTAAAATTACATTAGTTGTAAGAAGAAAAAACGGAAAAATCGAAAGGTTCGTACATCTCGGAACTGGAAACTATAATGATGCAACAGCGAAGTTATATACTGATTTTGGATATATTACATCAAGAAAAGACTTTGGGGTTGATGCAACCAATTTCTTTAATTATTTAAGTGGTTATACAACAAAGCCACATTTTCATCATTTATCGGTTGCTCCATTTGATATAAGAGAGCAATTTATAGATTTAATAGATGAAGAAATCCGTTATCATAGGCAATATGGAAATGGATATATTATCGCTAAGATGAATTCATTAACAGATAAACCATTAATTAAAAAAATGTACGAAGCATCACAAGCTGGAGTAAAGGTAGAGCTCATTGTTCGAGGGACATGTTGTTTAAGACCTGGCATTCCAAATGTAAGTGAAAATATTCGTGTAGTTAGTGTTGTTGGAAGATACTTAGAGCATAGCCGTATTTATTATTTCCATCATAATGGGGAGGAGAAAATATATTTATCTTCAGCTGATTTGATGACGCGAAATATGGAGAAGCGAGTGGAAATATCTTTCCCGATATTAGATATTGAAATGAAGGCACGAATTAAGGCGATTTTACAGCTTACATTAGCTGATAATGTGAAAACACGTGAACAAAATAAAGATGGTGATTACTATTATGTTATTAATAGTAGTACAGAAGAAATTGATAGCCAAGTGAAGTTGTTTAAGATGGCATATCAAAATACAGACGCTGAATAATGAAAAAAGTAAAAACCTCTTATGTCAATAAGAGGTTTTTACTTTTTTCTACTCATATGCTCCAAAAATGGAAGGATGAGTAGAAACAATAGTTTTATTATAAGCGTGTAATGAGATGGCTCGTTGAGAGAATAATATTTGAAAGAATCGTTATTTTAACTTAGTAATAGTATGGTTGCTGACATGGTCCACCGTAACAAGGATAAGGTGCTGGCGGCGGGAAAGGTGGTGGATAAGGTGGATAAAATGGTCTAGGGCCGAAAGCTAATGCTCCGCCGAGCAATCCACCAGCAATTCCAGCTAGAAAGGGAACGCCAAAAAACGGGAAGAAGCGTGAGTCGCCTACTGGACCAATAGGTGCTGAACGGACTGGAATTGGTTGATAATATGGATACATGAACATACCTCCTTTATTGGACTCACTTTTATCATATGGTAAACAAAACGTGGATGAGCGCGTACAAGAAAGGATATGTAAGAAAATAGGCGAATTATTACGAATGTTGGAGTGTGAAAATTGTGATTTCAGGTTTTGACATAAAGCGAAATGGGACACGTGTTCTTCCCAGGCCTCGATTGACATAGAGAGTTAAATCCTGAATTGTATAGAAGCCTTCAATATAGTCTTTGGCGAGTGAAGGTGTAATAATAGCTCCTAAAAAAGGAATTTGTACTTGTCCGCCGTGACTATGACCAGAAAGTTGCAAGTTGATTGGATATTTAGAAACTTTGGGCGCGATATCTGGTTCGTGAACAAGAACAATGTTATAAGTACTTTGCCGTGCATGCTCTAATGTTTTCTCTATTTTTGGTTTGCCTAATAGTATATCATCGAGACCGAAAATAGAAATTTCACTATTATCCATTAGATGAATTCTTTTTTCACTATTGAGCAATAGCTCAAATCCTGATTCACGCATGATGTGCTCATAGTATTCAGTTCCATATCCACCGTGATCATGGTTACCATAAATAGCGAATTTACCAAAGGGGGCTTGTATATTTTTTAAAATGGATGCAACGAAAGGAGTGTCAGTATACGTTTGATAATTATCAATGAGATCTCCGGTAAAAAGGACAATATCTGGATTTACAGCATTAATTTTAGAAACAACTTTAGATAAATGTTGAAGCGAGAAATAGTATCCGAGATGTAAATCGCTGAATTGAAGAATTTTCATACCATGAAAACTTTTTGGGATGAGTTGTGATTTTAATGTGTGCTGTGTAAAAGAAATGAAATGGGGCTCTATATATTTAGCATAGTAGTATCCGATGCTACTGGTTATAAATGAATAGAGACAAGTACGCATACCAATTTTTAAAAAATTTCTTCTTGTAATGTGCTTCATAAAAATATGAGTATACCTCAATGTTTTCATTCCATTTATAGGCTACTCAAATCTCCTTTCAGTTTATTTAAAATATACTTTACATAATAAAAAGTAGTATAGATTACGAAAAAAAATGAATAAAAAGAAAGTTCTTTACGCTAAAATATCAGAAAAGTTTAAAAATATAAAGATTTCTATTAAATAAAGTGATAAAATGAATGTGTATTCATTTTTTGGAGGGGATGTATGTGAAAGAAAAGGTAGTTATTATAACAGGTGGATCGAGTGGAATGGGAAAAGGAATGGCGACTCGTTTTGCAAAAGAAGGGGCACGAGTTGTTATTACAGGACGTACAAAGGAAAAACTAGAGGAAACAAAGTTGGAAATTGAACAATTTCCAGGGCAAGTATTACCTGTACAAATGGATGTAAGAAATACGGATGACATTCAGAAAATGATTGAACAGATTGATGAGAAGTTTGGTAGAATTGATGTTTTAATAAATAATGCAGCTGGAAACTTTATTTGTCCAGCAGAAGATTTATCTGTGAATGGCTGGAATTCAGTCATTAATATTGTATTAAACGGTACGTTTTACTGTAGTCATGCTGTCGGAAAATATTGGATTGAAAAAGGTATAAAAGGGAATATCATTAACATGGTAGCAACATATGCATGGGATGCTGGTCCAGGAGTTATTCATTCGGCTGCAGCGAAGGCAGGAGTATTAGCGATGACGAAGACGCTCGCTGTTGAGTGGGGACGTAAATATGGAATACGAGTTAACGCTATCGCGCCAGGACCAATTGAACGTACGGGCGGTGCTGATAAATTATGGATTTCAGAAGAAATGGCTAAACGTACGATACAAAGTGTTCCGCTTGGAAGGCTGGGTACGCCAGAAGAAATCGCTGGTCTAGCTTATTATTTATGTTCAGATGAAGCTGCGTACATAAATGGAACTTGCATGACAATGGATGGAGGACAACATTTACATCAATATCCATTTTAAAAGGGATAAAAAAATGAATATTTGATTCATTTTTTTATGGCTAAATGTGACGGAATTGTGACATATGAAAGAAAAGTGTTTACAAGAGGTCATATATACGTTATATTTAAGACCTCTTTTTTCTTCATAGTAGAATTGCTAATTCCCCTTAGCATTTTACCCCTCTAATCCCTTCAGGAAAACTGAAGGGATTTTTTATTATTTTTCCGTAAATATCATGTTATAATTTTTGAAAAGTAAAGGGAGGGAAGCACGTTGATAGATGCATTAGATGTAATGAGTAACTTGGATAAAGTCCTTCCTTATTATCAAGCTATTTTTAGTGCTGATGAGCATACTGTAATTGGATACGAAGTAGTAGGACGTATTCAAACAGAAGAGGGCATACAAAGTTTAGCTTCTTTCTTTCACGATGATTCGATTCCAAGTGAATTTCAACTGGAAGCGGATAATATTATAGTAGAAAAAGCTTTAAATCGTTATTTAGAAAGCGATCAAAAATTATTATTATTTATACATCGGAATGCTAATGTATTAATGAATGATGATGATGAAAGCTTGCTTCAACTTTTATTGAGGTATGAAGAACAAGGTTTAAATTTAAAACAAATTGTTTTAGAGATTACAGAACATGAATGTAAAGAAGATATAGAGCAATTTAATCATTTGCTTATGTATTATCGTACATATGGTATTCAAATTTCGATTAATAAAGTCGGAACGGGCACAAGTAATTTAGAGCGTATTAGCGTGTTAGCACCTGATATTTTAAAAGTAGATTTAACGAACTTAAGGCAAACAGCACTTTTACAATCTTATCAAGATATTTTATATTCTTTATCATTACTTGCTAGAAGAATTGGTGCAACTTTGTTATATGAAGAAATAGATGCTTTTTATCAACTGCAATATGCTTGGAAGAACGGCGGAAGATATTATCAAGGTAATTATTTGAAAGAATGTTTACCTGATTTTATTGAAACGAATGTTTTGAAAGAGCGACTAGGTAATGAATGTCATCAGTTTATTCAGCATGAAAAGAAGAAGTTACAAAAAATTTATAATTTAACAGAGATGTTACGCGATCGCATTGGCGATGTTTTATCAAAACAAAAAAAGAATGAAGATATAAATGATTGGTTATTACAATTTAGTCAAAGTGTATCACAGTGTAGTTTTCGTATATTTATTTGTAATGAAGATGGTTTCCAACAATCAGGAAATGTTATGAAAAAAGATGGAGAATGGATTGTGATGCCGGATTATTATATGAAGAACTGGAGTTGGCGCCCGTATTTTCTCGAGAATATCATGAAAATGCGTTTTGAGAATAAGGCGAGGCTTTCAGATTTATATGCAGATATTGAAACGGGAGAAATGGTACGAACATTTTCTTTCCCGATTGATGATGACAACTTTTTATTTATAGATTTATCTTATGAATATTTATATGAAGAAGATGTTTTATTTTAATGCACGAAGAGATTCGTGCATTTTTTGTTTGTTTTTATCATAAATTGGTAATAGTGAAAATGGTGATGAAAATGCTGTCTATCGTTGTAAAGATTTTACGAACGAAATCTGTCCTGTCTTTGCATAATCATTGTTACAATGAATACTACAAAGACAAGTTCTTTTAAAAGGAAGGTGAAAAAATGAGGAAATATGGAATATGGCTTGTTCTATTTGTATGTGTTGCCTTTCTAGTTGGTTATAGTGTTACGACTGTTTTAGGAAAAGAGGAAGTGGAAGTCGATCGGAAAGAAGTATTTACAACGATACAAAAAGGCTATGAAACCCAGTTTTCAATTCGTGGGAAGCATTTGCCGATGAATAAGATGATAGAGACGTTATCACCGTATTTTACAGATAATTTCCTTCAAGTATTTACAGATGAAAATAGCAGAAGTGATAAACAAAGTGGTGAATATTTACTTCCGGCAAAAGAAGCACCGTTTTCTTTTAATTCAGAAACGAAAATGTCGTATGATGAAGAACATAAAAATTTATATGTATATGAGCGGACAAAAAGTGGACAGTATCAAATTGTAACATTGAAAAGGGATCAAGATAAATGGAAGCTAGCAGGATATCATGAAAGTCAGGAACTTTTAACTGAAATAAAAAGGTTGCAACAATTATAAAGTGAAACTTTTAATCAGTGGGAGGGATTACTCTTCCATCTAACTTCTTTGCTGTAGCTAAATTTGGGGTAGGAGTTTTACTACCCACAAATAGCGGGATAAGAATAGGAATAGGTATTTACCTATTCCTATTCTATATTGAGTAGTTGTTGTAACTTTTCAATTTGAAACCCTGCAACTACTTCGCCATCAATTACGACTGTTGGAGTTGAATAAGAATCATAGTCGTATAAAAGACGATTGCGAGCAGCAGCGTCTTTTTTTACGTCAAATTCTTCATATGCAACGTTATTATGCTTCAAAAATTCTTTCACAATAACACAGGGCGGACAATCGGGTTGTGTATAAACCTCAATTTTTTTCATTGTTATTCCTCCTTTTTTCTGTTTTTTATTATATTCTTCCAGTATAAAAACCGCAATAAAGAAGGGGAAATATGTTCTTTCTGTTTTTTCCTTCGCATTTCGACAAATTTTTAGTTGAGTTTCTGGCCAATAACCTTTATCCTAGAGTGTGGAACATTTTTTCTGTTATGACGGATAGAATGAGTATAGCTGTAAAACCTATTGGTAGGAAGATCAGAGAAAGGAGAGATTTCATGTCTCTACTCCAAGGAATTTTAACTCGACTTGTTAGTCTACAAGAACAAGCTGAAAGCGGTGAAGTAGCACAACGCTATTTTGAAGTGAACGGTGAGCGCAAATGTAGCGTGAAATTTTTCGATAAAAGTGAAATGTATGAGTTAGAAGTGTATCAACAAGGTGAAAAACCTCAAGTGTATCAATTCGATAATATCGACATGGTTGCAATTGAGATTTACGATATCATTTCTTGATACATATAAAAAAGGTACTGCCATGTGGCAGTACCTTTTTTAGTTCTATTACTTTCTAGTGGAATGTATAGAAGTTTTTTATTTTTCCTACAATGGTATTAAAATGAAATTTTAATCCGTGCAAGTTTGCTTATCCATGTGGAAAATGAGTCCCGTCAACCGGGTGAATATGTGAAGCTAAACTTCTCACAATCGCTGGGTTCTGCAAATAGCGGGAGAAATATAACTAGGAGGTTATCGTATGGAACGTTTACCAGTTGTGATTTGTCCTAATTGTCAAAGTTCTGCTGAGATTATTCATGTATTAACGGCTCAATCTAATCAAAATGTAATTTATACGTGCCAAGTTTGTCACTTTGTAATTCGAAATATTGAAACGAATAAAGGATAGGAAGTTATAATTTTAGTTTTTGTCCCATACAATGAGAATACGAAAAGTCTGTCTAATTGAAAGGACGTGACTCTGTGGACGGTGCACATAAATTTTACAATGTTTCAGAGAGACATTTAAATTTTGATATGGTCTTTAACCGTATTTGTAGTTTCATTGAAAAGGATCCGCGAAATTTATATCGATTATCCATTGGGACAGACTCACAAGCGCATCAAAAGGATACGAGGTTTATTACAGCAATCCATATTCATCGTGTTGGAAAAGGTGCCTGGGGCTGTTTACACCATAGATCAGTAAAAGATAAGCCGGCAACCTTACGTGAGAAAATATATTTAGAAACGCAGTTTAGTCAAGAAATCGCATGTCTATTTACGCCTACTCATATACAAACAATATGGGAGTTATTGCATCCTTATGCTCAAGATGGTGCTGGATTCATAATGGAAATTCATTTAGACATTGGGAATGATGGTTTAACAAAAGAATTTATTTTAGATATGACAGAAAAAATTCGAGCGATGGGATTAACTGCAAAAATTAAGCCAGATGCTTATGCGGCGTTTAGCTATGCAAATCGATATACGAAATGATTTTTTTGTATGTATACGATTGCTATATATCTTTTAATAAAAACTGAATATTACATCTATTAAATAGGTTGAATTTTTTATATAATAAGAGTAACGATGCGAGTGTAAGGAGAGGGGTATATGCAAAGGGAAGTTGTTTTAACGAAGGAAGAAGAAAGTTTACTACTAGATATTTTATTTCAGCAAAATTACGCAAGTGAAATTTTAGCTGTGGAACTTACAGATATTGAGAATGGTTTGAAACAGACAGATGTGATGCAATATAAAAAAATCACAAGGTTATTTTACAGATTAAAAAATAAAGGGTATTAAGCGCTACCGGAATGGTAGTCTTTTTTTTGTGCTGTATGCTAAAATAGCTGTGTGATTGTATTTTTATTGAAATAAATTTAGGACAAAATAATAATATGAAAACGCTGTCATAAAATGTGAATAGAGTTGTGAACATAAGCAGGAAAAAGGGAAAATGGGGGATGTAATATGATTAGTATTCCGAAAGACGAATTTCAACAAATTCTTGTGAAGGATTTAATGATTTCATCGGAAAAAGTAGCTCATGTCCAAATTGGAAATAGTTTAGAACATGCTTTACTCGTTCTTGTGAAATCTGGATATTCGGCGATACCTGTCTTAGATCCAATGTATAAACTACATGGTTTGATTAGTACTGCCATGATATTAGATGGTATGTTAGGATTAGAACGTATTGAGTTTGAAAGACTCGATGATATGAAAGTAGAGCAGGTGATGAAAGAAGATATACCTGTTCTTAAATTAGACGATTCATTTGCAAAAGCTTTAGAAATGACAATTGATCATCCTTTTATTTGCGCTGTTAATGAAGAAGGCTATTTTGAGGGGATTTTAACACGTCGGGCTATTTTAAAATTGTTGAATAAGAAAGTAAGGCAACATAATCGATAACGTAAGAAAAGTGACTTCATAGAAACGAAGAAGTCACTTTTTTTTCGTGCATATCACTTGTGTATGTATTATATTTAAAAAGACATAAAACATAAGGAAAGTTTGCGCTGGACAATTGTATTTTCTGAATGAAAGCATTCGGGTAAATTAAGGATGAAAAGCTTATTGAAATAAGGTGTATGGAAGCTAAGGAAAGAGGGAGAAAGTTGCAAATTGATGATTTTCAAATGATGGTTGTGTTAGCTCAGGAATCAAATATGAGAAAAGCGGCGGAACGTTTATTTGTTTCCCAACCTGCGCTGAGTCAACGATTACAATCTATGGAGAAACAATGGGGAATGAAGTTTTTTATTCGCTCACAAAAAGGATTGACAATTACACCTGAAGGGGAAAAAGTTGCAAATTATGCTAAAGAAATGTTGCAAAGGGAAGAAGATATAAAAAGTGAGCTAGCTGTTTTCAGAACGGAAACTCATGGAACGTTAAAAATAGCTGTTGCATCAGTTATTGGTCAATATTGGCTCCCTCCTGTTTTGAAAAAGTTTGTGCATAAATATCCTTCTGTCAAGATATCGCTGTTTACTGGATGGAGTAGTGAAGTGCAAAAGCAGTTTTATGAAGGAGACGTTCATGTTGCTATACTGAGGGGAACACAAGAATATAAAGGTCAGAAGCAACAATTATTTGAAGATGAACTGTATTTAGTTGATAAAGAAATAAAAGATATTTCGATGTTAAAAGAAACAAATAGGCCGTTCATTCAATTTAAAAGTGATTCGACTTATTATGGACAAATACAAAATTGGTGGTATGGTTTATTTTCTAATCCGCCTAAGCGAACGATTGTAGTTGACCAAATTGAAACATGTAAACAACTTGTTTTAAATGGTATAGGTTATGCCCTTTTACCTTCTACTGTTTTAAAGGAAGTACAGGAAAATATGTATAAAACACCTGTTCAACTGACGAGAGAAACATGGTTGTTAACAAGTGACTCGGCAAGGCAGTTGAAGCAAGTACAAGCATTTTTAGAAATTATAGAAGAAATTCAAAGGGAAAAATAAGATTATTATCTTGCTACTCGCTCTTTCGTTTGGTAGAGTAACATTATAAATGGATTTAGGAGGCAACAAGAATGAAAATGATGGACGCTAACGAAATTATTTCGTTTATTCAAAAAAGTGAAAAGAAAACTCCTGTAAAGGTATACATAAAAGGGGATTTAAAAGAAGTAACATTCCCTGAAACAGTACAAGCATTTGTGAATAAAAAGTCAGGTGTATTATTCGGAGAATGGTCTGAAATTAAGACAATTCTTGATGAGAATAATAAGCACATCGTTGACTACGTTGTAGAAAACGATCGTCGTAATTCTGCAATCCCGATGCTTGATTTAAAAGGTATTAAAGCTCGCATCGAGCCAGGTGCTATTATTCGTGACCATGTTGAAATTGGTGACAACGCTGTAATTATGATGAATGCAACAATTAACATTGGTGCTGTAATTGGTGAAGGTTCTATGATCGACATGAACGCAGTACTTGGTGGACGTGCAACAGTCGGTAAAAACTGTCACGTAGGTGCAGGTGCTGTACTTGCAGGTGTTATTGAGCCACCTTCTGCAAAACCAGTTATCGTTGAAGATGATGTAGTAATCGGTGCAAACGTGGTTGTTTTAGAGGGTGTTACAGTAGGGAAAGGTGCAGTCGTAGCAGCAGGAGCTGTTGTAACAGAAGATGTGCCTCCATACACAGTTGTTGCAGGTACTCCAGCACGTGTAATTAAAGAAATTGATGAGAAGACAAAAGCAAAAACAGAAATTAAACAAGAGCTTCGTCAATTAAACCCAGAGAAATAAAAAGTAAAAAAAGCGTAAGAGCGTAAATGGGCTCTTACGCTTTTTATAGATAGAGGTGCAAAAATGACAGTAAGCAAATTTATCCAAATTCGTAGAGATTTACATAGAATTCCAGAAATCGGATTTAAGGAATGGAAAACACAACAGTATATTTTAGATTATATAGGAACACTTTCTCATGAATTTGTGGAAGTGAAGACATGGAAAACGGGTGTAATCGTTAAAGTAAATGGAAAAAATCCCGAAAAAATAATAGGTTATCGTGCAGATATAGACGGTTTACCAATTACAGAGGAAACTGGATACGAGTTTGCTTCTATTCATGAAGGAATGATGCATGCATGTGGCCATGATGTACATACAACAATCGGTTTAGGCCTTCTAACGAAAGCTGTGAGCGAAAGAATAGATGATGACCTTGTATTTCTATTCCAGCCAGCAGAAGAAGGACCAGGCGGTGCTCTTCCTATGTTAGAAAGTGAAGAGTTAAAAGAATGGAAACCAAATATAATTCTTGGTCTTCATATTGCACCAGAATACGCTGTGGGGACAATTGCAACGAAAGAAGGACTGTTATTTGCCAATACTTCAGAATTATATATTGATTTAAAAGGGAAAGGTGGCCATGCTGCCTATCCGCATACTGCAAATGACATGATTGTTGCAGCGAGTCACCTTGTTACACAGCTTCAATCCGTTATTAGTCGCAATGTAAATCCTCTTGATAGTGCAGTAATTACAATCGGGAAAATTACAGGTGGTACGGTTCAAAATATTATTGCAGAAAAATCTCGTTTAGAAGGAACGATTCGAACATTATCAGTGGAATCAATGAAGCGTGTGAAAAGCAGAATTGAGTCAATTGTTACAGGTATCGAAGCTTCTTTCCAGTGTGAGGCGATTATAGATTACGGAGCAATGTATCATCAAGTATATAACCATGAAGAGTTAACAAGAGAGTTTATGGAATTTGTACATAAACAAACTGATATGAATGTTATTACATGTACTGAGGCAATGACGGGTGAAGATTTTGGTTATATGCTTCGAGAAATCCCTGGATTTATGTTTTGGCTTGGAGTAAATTCAGAATATGGTTTACATCATGCAAAATTAAAACCAGACGAAGAAGTGATTGAAAAGGCAATCACATTTTTAAGCCAATATGTAAAGTGGAAAGGGAATAGAAAATAAAACTTCCGCTCTCTTGAAGGTTCCAAATAACTTTTTGTTCTGAGGTGTAAGTAACGCTCGTATAGATTGATTTTAGACATTTACATACAAATGGAAGAATTAAAGTTAATTGTACTGTTTTAATAATGAGCAGGGGGTTTAGCCACTGCTCATTATTAATTATTTGACTAACTTATATATGTTTACTTTTAGTATGAAAAGTGTGTAAAATCAATGTGAAACATAGAAAAAAGGGTGGGGAATTACGTGCAAATTAGCAGTGCGATTTTATGTTTCGTCTTATATGCGTATGTTATTATTGCGGCGGTTTATTTTGGGATAAGTTTTTATGCCTATCGTCTAGTAGATAATAATGAATATGACGAAACATACAAATGGGTGAAGAGATATTTATCACCTGTACTAGAAATTATGAATGGGTTTGTGCTCTTTTTATTTATTGGATTAATTGCTTTCTCAACGAGTTTAGTAGGGAATAAAACTACGTTATTTGTATTGGGTATCATTATTTTTATGTTGTTAGGAATAAGGATTGGTAATACGGTCTTTTGGAATGAAAGAAAAGTAGATGGTTGGACGGGAATGTTAATTCCGTGCATGTTAGCTGCAATCGTGACAAATATAGAGCATGAATATTATCAATTACATTTTTGGCTTATTATCGTTTTAACAATTCTTTCTGTTTTGTATATAAGCACAGTAGTACTAACATATATTGCACATGAAAAAGGAGATGTTAAAGGCACTCGTTTCTTTAGAGGACGGGCATTATTTTGGAGTGTGCCGACGATGGCAGTTATCGCGCTTATTGCGATATTAGTAAATGGATATCAATTTTCTAATTGGCAACTATTTTTAGAAAATTGGTGGATCTTTATCTTTTCGTTTATTGCTTTTTTAGGTGCAACGCATTATTTATTCCATCAACATCATTACATATGGGCGTTGTTATTTGCATTCACACAGCTTCTATTTGCCTTTTTTGGTCAAGAAACATTATTATTCGTTTTTGAAACATTTAGTTCTTTTGGAAATATATTTGTATTTGCTATGCTACTTGTTGGTATCGCTTTTTACTTGCAACAATATTTTTATATACAAAAACAAAAATAAGAGCTAATCATAGTTTTTGTGACGCATATAAAGTGTGTTACACTGAAAATAAATAGTACTTGAAGTTATTGGAGGAATTCTTGTGGGTGAGAAAGAAAAAGAATTTGCTGTCATTGGACTTGGTCGCTTTGGTGGAAGTATTTGTCGAGAACTAGCTCAATTAGGTATGGAAGTAATGGCAATCGATTCAGATGAGGATAAAATTAATGAATTTGCAAATATAGCTTCGCATGCTGTAATTGCAGATTCAACAGATGAGATGGTATTAAAAAGCCTTGGTATTCGAAATTTTGATCACGTAGTCGTTGCTATTGGAGATAATTTAAATTCAAGTATTTTAACGACTTTGATTTTGAAAGAGTTGGGTGTAAAAAATATTACTGTAAAAGCTCAAAATGATTATCATGAAAAAGTGTTAAGTAAAATAGGTGCAGATCATATTGTGCATCCAGAACGTGATATGGGAAAAAGGATTGCTAATAATATTGCATCAAGCAATGTGCTAGACTACCTTGAGCTTTCAGATGAGCATAGTATTGTAGAGATTATTGCGAATAAAAAAATTGATGGGCACTCTTTAATTGAATTAGATATTCGTGCGAAGTTTGGATTGAATATTGTAGCAATTAAACGAGGCAAAGAAGTTATCGTATCCCCTCGAGCTACGGAGAATATTCAAGCAGGAGATATATTAATTGTCATTGGTCATGACGATGAAGTGGATCGATTTAAACACTTTTTAAGATAAGAGAAAAGAAAAGGACAATGCCTTCATGGCATTGTCCTTTTTCTTATATTTCCATAATGATTGGTAAAATCATTGGACGACGTTTCGTTTTCTCATATAGGAATGGGGCTAATGTGTCTGTAATTTCATTTTTAATTTCAGACCATTGTGTTGTTTTACGCTCCATTACTTTTTCTAAATGAGTTGTAATTAATGTTTGTGCATCATTGATTAAATCGCTGCTTTCACGCATGTAAACGAAACCGCGTGAGATGATATCAGGTCCTGCTGCAACTTTAAATTCTTTCATATCAATGCTTACAACTACAATTACAAGTCCTTCTTCAGAAAGGATACGACGATCGCGTAATACGATATTGCCAATATCTCCAATACCGTTTCCATCAATGTAGACCGAACCAGATGGGATTTTTCCAGCTACGCTAGCTTCATCCGAACGTAAAGCAAGAACATCGCCATTATCCATAATGAAGCAATTTTCTTCAGGGATGCCACAATCATTTGCTATGTTCATGTGCATACGCTGCATACGATATTCACCATGAATTGGCATGAAGTACTTCGGTTTAATTAGACGTAACATTAACTTTTGTTCTTCTTGTCCACCGTGTCCACTTGTATGGATATTTGAAAGTTTCCCGTGAATTACATCAGCGCCAGCGCGGTACAACATGTTAATTGTACGACTTACGCTAATTGTATTTCCTGGAATTGGTGAAGAAGAGAAAACAACTGTATCTCCAGGAATAATTTGAATTTGGCGGTGTGTACCATTTGCAATACGTGAAAGTGCTGCCATCGGTTCACCTTGACTACCTGTACATAAAATAACAACTTTATTAGCTGGTAAGCGGTTTAGTTGAGATGCATCTATGAATGTATCTTTCGGGCAACGAATATAACCAAGGTTTTGTCCAATTTCAATCGCTGCTTCCATACTTCGACCAAACACAGCTACTTTACGGTTGTTTTCAACAGCAGCTTCAACAACTTGTTGTAAGCGGTGGATATTTGATGCAAAGGTTGCGAATATAATCCGTCCTTCTACTTTACGGAAAATGTCTTGAATGCTATCACCAACGCGACGCTCAGACATAGTAAAGTTTGGAACTTCACTGTTCGTACTATCAGATAATAGACATAGTACGCCATCTTTACCGATTTCAGCCATTTTTGTTAAATCAGCTGGTTCACCAACTGGTGTGAAGTCAAATTTGAAGTCACCTGTATGAACAACTTGACCTTGAGGTGTTTTCACAACAACGCCGTACGAATCTGGAATACTGTGAGTTGTACGGAAGAAGGATACAGACGTTTTTTTGAATTTAATAACGTCATCTTCTTGAATCTCGTAAAGTTTTGCTTTACGAAGTAAGCCGTGTTCTTCTAATTTGTTTTTGATGAGTGCAATTGCTAATTTTCCGCCGTAAATCGGAATGTTCACTTGACGTAATAGGTAAGGGATTCCGCCGATATGATCTTCGTGACCATGTGTAATGAATAACCCTTTAATTTTATCTTCGTTTCGCACAAAATAAGTGTAGTCTGGTATTACATAATCGATCCCGAGAAGTTCGTCCTCTGGAAATTTAATTCCAGCATCAATTATAATAATTTCATCTTGAAATTGAACAGCGTATGTATTTTTACCGATTTCACCAAGCCCACCGAGAGCAAATACAGCAACTTGGTCGTTTTTTAGAAATTTCATATCGCTATACGATTTCCGCTAATGTTAAATCAGCGTTTTCTTTTTCATATTCAAGATGAGCGCCAGTAACAGACTGAACAAACTCGATATTATATGCGAACTTATTTAACTTTGTACGAACATCCTTTTCAGACGTAGCCTCTAAATATAAAACTTTTGTATTTTCACGTACTGGAACCTCAGTTAATTTTTCTTGATAAAATACTTTAAAAATCATTTGGAAAACCTCTCCTTGTCTATGTTTTGCATTATCTGTTACTTATTATAAAGCAAACAGTCACGATTTTCATGTTTTTTCGAATGAGAATGAAGAAAAAGCCCGAAATGGGCACAATTTAAGCGATTGTCTTTTTACGGACTAGACCGTTTAAATAACGCTTGAGCTTTTTCTTCAGCTTCTTCAGCATGATTACTCCTTCCTTTCCTTATTTTAAACATGCCTATTACTAGTGAAAACTCTATCTCTGATATAAGAGATAGGACAAAAGTGAATGGTGAATCTTGTCCTTTCCCATACAGTGAAAGTTATTCTATAGTAACGATCAGTAGCCGTTAGTTATAGGTATAGTATGAGGAAGAATGGAAAAGAAAATTCATCCGAACAAGTATCTACATGTTTTACTAATATATATATGCAAAGTTTACAAATAAGGTCAGAAAGGGAACGCTTTCTTCACAGATGTTTAATATGTTATACTTTTTTTTAGAATTTGAAAAGTGATATTCAAAATAGGAATATAGAGTCCCAGAAAGGATTTTGACAAATGAATGATAAAATTGTCTTTTTTGATATTGATGGAACATTATTAGATCATGATAAAAAAATTCCGCAATCTACACGAGATGCAGTAAAACAGTTACAAGAAAAAGGTGTACATGTAGCAATTGCGACAGGGCGCGCGCCATTTATGTTCGAAGATATTCGCAGGGAACTTAATATACATAATTATGTTAGTTTTAATGGACAATATGTTGTCTTTGAAGATGAGGTAATATTTAATAATCCGTTACATCCAGATGCTTTACATAGGTTTACTCAGTTTGCAAAACAAGAAGGATATCCACTTGTATATCTTGACCATCAAGATATGAGAGCATCAGTGGAATATCATGATTATGTGAAAGAAGGCTTTGGAAGCTTAAACTTTGAGCATCCAGCATATGAGCCTAATTTTTATGAGGAACGTAATATTTATCAAACACTACTTTTTTGTGAAGTAAATGAAGAGGAAAAGTTTATTAATCATTATCCAGATTTTCATTTTATTCGTTGGCATGCATATTCAATGGATATCATTCCGAATGGTGGTTCTAAGGCAAAAGGAATTGAGAAATACATTGAAAAGTTAGGTTTTAATCGTGATCAAGTGTATGCATTTGGAGATGGCTTAAATGATTTAGAAATGATCGAAGCCGTTGGCACAGGTATTGTGATGGGAAATGGCCATGAAGACTTGAAAAAACTTGCAAATCATGTGACAAAGGATGTTAATGAAGACGGTATATATCATGGACTAAAGTGGGCTGGATTGCTATAAGTGAATATGGAACCCATTTCATAATAAAAAGGCGGAAGATTAACTTCCGCCTTTTTATTATTATCGCTCTAGAGGTTTGGAATCATTAGGAGCGGCAAAAGGATTTTCTTTATTGATATGGTCATAGAACATAACGCCATTTAAATGATCAATCTCGTGTTGGAATACGATTGCTGGTAAACCTTTTAAACGTAATTTTACTTCTTCTCCGTTAATAGAAGTTGCTTTTACTGTAATTCTTGTATAACGAGGAACATAACCAGGTACTTCGCGGTCTACAGACAGACAGCCTTCACCACCCTGTAAATATGTACGTTCAACAGAATGGCTAATGATTTTTGGATTGAATAATGCATGGCTATATAATGTACCATCCGCATCGGTTACATGAACTGCAATCATTTTTTTTGAAACACCGATTTGCGGAGCCGCTAATCCGATTCCAGGGCGTAAACTATATTTTTCAGCCATTTCAGGATCTTGGCTATTTATTACGAATTCAATCATTTCTTTTAAGGTAGTTGTATCTTCTTCGCTTGCCGGTAATGACACCTCTTCTGCAACGTTGCGCAAAATAGGATCTCCTTCGCGAATAACATCTTTCATTGTAAGCATATGTAATCTCTCCTTTCCTCTTTAGTCTACCAAAGGAGATGGAAAAAGTCATCGGCAAGAAAGGGAAGGCATTTTGGAAATTGTTCTATTATAGAGTAGTTATGTATGTGATAAAAAGAAAAAGACGGCAAAGCCGTCTTTTTCTTTCCATAGTTGTTTCGTTTTACATTAGCGAATGCAAGCAGCACCAACGATAATTAAAAGAATAAACAACACAACGATTAAGGCGAAGCCGCGTCCAGACCCGCCACAAGAACCGCCATAACCGTAGGAAGGATATGAACAAGTTGGATAGCAATATGAGTATCCGTACATGAGATGACCTCCTTTATCATTTCCCGCTAATACTGCGGTTACTATAATGTATGGAAGAGAGGGTAGAAATGTATAGGTATTTACCTAAAAAAGGAAGAGTAGTTTGTATATTTTTGTTACGAAGAGAGAAAAACTAAAGAGAATTAAATCGTTTACATATTATTCTAAGAGAAAAAATAAGTGAAAAAGGGAATAATATAACAGTAGGTCAATGCTTACTAATACAGATGTAAAAAATAAAAACACGTTTGTGTAGTAGAAACCTGCATATTATTTATAAAAAAACGTATTCAAAGTAATTGACATCGTAATTAGAATAGTTGTAAACTAAAAAACGTGATCAAGATTGTATTAATATGTTTCTGAAAAAACATTAGTACAGATTGTTAGGTACACAAAATTATTCTCAACCGACATACAAACATGTTGGTTTACATCGTTGCGCTTTTTAAACTGGAAAATAGCCAGTGAAAGCGTTTCAGAATATGGTTCAAGAGAGGAAGAGGTGAACGGAATGGGTACTAAAACAAAAAAGACCCTATTTAATGTTGATGAGCAAATGAAAGCTATCGCAGCTCAATTTGAAACATTACAAATTTTAAATGAAAACGGTGAAGTTGTGAATGAAGCAGCTATGCCTGAATTATCTGATGATCAATTAAAAGAATTAATGCGTCGTATGGTGTATACTCGCGTATTAGATCAACGTTCTATTTCTTTAAACCGTCAAGGACGTTTAGGTTTCTACGCACCTACAGCTGGACAAGAAGCTTCTCAATTAGCAAGTCATTTCGCACTTGAAGCAGAAGACTTCATCTTACCAGGATACCGTGATGTACCACAATTAGTATGGCACGGATTACCATTATACCAAGCATTCTTATTCTCTCGTGGACACTTCATGGGTAACCAAATGCCTGAGAATGTAAATGCATTAGCTCCACAGATTATTATCGGTGCGCAAATCATCCAAACTGCTGGTGTTGCGTTAGGTATGAAACTACGTGGTAAAAAATCTGTTGCAATTACTTACACTGGTGACGGTGGTGCTTCACAAGGTGACTTCTACGAAGGTATGAACTTTGCAGGTGCATTCAAAGCTCCAGCAATCTTCGTTGTTCAAAACAACCGTTATGCAATCTCTACTCCAGTAGAAAAGCAATCTGCAGCTAAAACTGTAGCACAAAAAGCAGTAGCAGCAGGTATTTACGGAATTCAAGTAGACGGTATGGATCCATTAGCTGTATACGCAGCAACTGCTTTTGCTCGTGAGCGCGCAGTAAATGGCGAAGGCCCTACTTTAATCGAGACTTTAACATTCCGTTACGGTCCACATACAATGGCTGGTGATGACCCAACTCGTTACCGTACAAAAGATATCGAAAACGAATGGGAACAAAAAGACCCAATCGTACGCTTCCGTAAGTTCTTAGAAGCTAAAGGCCTATGGTCTCAAGAAGTTGAAGAGACAGTAATCGAAGAAGCAAAAGAAGATATCAAACAAGCAATTGCTAAGGCTGACCAAGCTCCAAAACAAAAAGTAACTGATTTAATGGAAATCATGTACGAAAAAATGCCTTACAACTTAGCTGAACAATATGAAATCTACAAAGAAAAGGAGTCGAAGTAAGCCATGGCTCAAATGACAATGATTCAAGCAATCACTGATGCTTTACGCGTTGAAATGAAAAATGACCCTAACGTACTTGTATTTGGTGAAGACGTTGGTGTAAACGGCGGTGTATTCCGTGCTACTGAAGGTTTACAAGCTGAATTTGGTGAAGATCGTGTAATGGATACTCCACTTGCAGAGTCTGGTATTGGTGGACTTGCAGTTGGTCTTGCACTTGAAGGATTCCGTCCAGTTCCAGAGATCCAATTCTTCGGTTTCGTTTATGAAGTAATGGATTCAATTTCTGGTCAATTAGCTCGTATGCGTTACCGTTCTGGTGGACGTTGGACTGCTCCAGTAACAGTTCGTTCTCCATTCGGTGGTGGTGTTCATACTCCTGAACTACATGCTGATAGCTTAGAAGGATTAGTGGCTCAACAACCTGGTCTAAAAGTTGTTATTCCATCTACTCCATACGATGCTAAAGGTCTTTTAATCTCTGCGATTCGTGACAACGATCCAGTTATCTACTTAGAGCATATGAAATTGTACCGTTCATTCCGTCAAGAGGTACCAGAAGGTGATTACACAATTGATTTAGGTAAAGCTGATATCAAACGTGAAGGTACAGATGTATCTGTTATCGCTTACGGTGCTATGGTTCACGCTGCATTAAAAGCTGCTGAAGAACTTGAAAAAGAAGGTATCTCTTTAGAGGTTGTTGACTTACGTACAGTTCAACCATTAGATATCGAAACAATCATCGCTTCTGTTGAAAAAACAGGTCGCGTAGTTGTAGTTCAAGAAGCTCAAAAACAAGCTGGTATTGCAGCTAACGTTGTAGCGGAAATTAACGACCGTGCAATCTTAAACTTAGAAGCTCCAGTTGTACGTGTTGCAGCTGCTGATACAGTATTCCCATTCTCTCAAGCAGAGAGCGTATGGTTACCAAACCACAAAGATATTGTTGAAGCTGTAAACAAAGTAATGAACTTCTAATTTTTAGCTTTTCATGTGCAAAAGAAATCAGCACATGCTGGTTTCTTTTGTACATATTCCATAATAATGAAATGAATCAGGGGGCTGAATTCCGTGGCATTTGAATTTAAACTACCAGATATCGGTGAAGGTATCCACGAAGGTGAAATCGTAAAATGGTTTATTAAACCAGGCGATGAAGTAAACGAAGACGATGTACTTCTTGAAGTACAAAATGATAAAGCAGTAGTAGAAATCCCTTCTCCTGTTAAAGGTAAAGTACTTGAAGTACTTGTAGAAGAAGGAACAGTTGCAATCGTAGGAGATACATTAATTAAATTTGATGCTCCTGGATACGAAAACCTTAAATTTAAAGGTGACGATCATGATGAAGCTCCAAAAGCTGAAGAAGCAGCAGTAGAAGCTCCAGCAGCGGAAGCTACTCCAGCAGCAACTGCAGAAGTAGTAAATGAGCGCGTAATTGCTATGCCATCTGTTCGTAAATACGCTCGTGAAAAAGGTGTAGACATTCATAAAGTAGCTGGTACTGGTAAGAATGGCCGTATCGTAAAAGCTGACATCGATGCATTTGCAAATGGTGGACAAACTGTAGCAGCAACTGAGGCTCCAGCAGCAGTAGAAGCTACTCCAGCAGCAGCGAAAGAAGAAGCACCAAAAGCACAACCAATCCCAGCTGGTGAATATCCAGAAACTCGTGAGAAAATGAGTGGTATCCGTAAAGCGATTGCGAAAGCAATGGTTAACTCTAAACACACAGCTCCTCACGTAACATTAATGGACGAAGTAGATGTAACAGAACTTGTTGCTCACCGTAAGAAGTTCAAAGCAGTAGCAGCTGACAAAGGTATTAAATTAACTTACCTTCCGTACGTTGTTAAAGCTTTAACATCTGCATTACGTGAATACCCAATGTTAAACACTTCTTTAGACGATGCATCTCAAGAAGTAGTTCATAAACATTACTTCAACATCGGTATCGCAGCTGATACAGACAAAGGTCTATTAGTACCAGTTGTTAAAGATACAGATCGTAAGTCTATCTTCACAATCTCTAACGAGATCAATGATCTTGCTGGTAAAGCACGTGAAGGTCGTCTAGCTCCAGCTGAAATGAAAGGTGCTTCTTGCACAATTACAAACATTGGTTCTGCAGGTGGACAATGGTTCACTCCAGTTATCAACCACCCAGAAGTAGCAATCCTTGGTATCGGCCGTATCGCTGAAAAACCAGTTGTGAAAAACGGTGAGATCGTTGCAGCTCCAGTATTAGCATTATCTCTAAGCTTTGACCATCGTTTAATTGACGGTGCAACTGCTCAAAAAGCGTTAAACCAAATTAAACGTCTATTGAATGACCCACAATTATTAGTAATGGAGGCGTAATAACAATGGTAGTAGGAGATTTCCCAATTGAATTAGATACAGTCGTTGTTGGTGCAGGTCCTGGTGGATACGTTGCGGCAATTCGTGCAGCACAATTAGGTCAAAAGGTAGCAATCATTGAAAAAGCTAACCTTGGTGGCGTATGCTTAAACGTTGGATGTATTCCTTCAAAAGCGTTAATCAATGCAGGTCATCGTTATGAGAATGCAATGCATTCTGATGACATGGGTATTACTGCAGAAAACGTAAAAGTTGACTTTACAAAAGTTCAAGAATGGAAAAACGGCGTAGTTAAGAAATTAACTGGCGGTGTTGAAGGCCTTCTTAAAGGTAACAAAGTTGAAATCATTCGCGGTGAAGCTTACTTCGTAGATGCTAATACATTACGCGTTATGACTGAAGATGCAGCTCAAACTTATACGTTTAAAAATGCTGTTCTTGCAACTGGTTCTACACCAATCGAAATTCCAGGATTCAAATACTCTAAACGTGTTATCAACTCTACAGGTGCTTTAAGCTTACCTGAAATTCCTAAAAAACTTGTTGTAATCGGCGGCGGTTACATCGGTATGGAATTAGGTACTGCATATGCTAACTTCGGTACAGAAGTTACTGTAGTAGAAGCTGGCGACGAAATCTTAGCTGGTTTCGAAAAAGCTATGAGCTCTGTTGTTAAACGTGCTCTACAGAAAAAAGGTAACGTAAATATCCATACAAAAGCTATGGCTAAAGGCGTTGAAGAAACAGAAACTGGCGTAAAAGTTAGCTTTGAAGTTAAAGGTGAAATCCAAACTGTAGAAGCAGATTACGTATTAGTAACTGTAGGTCGTCGTCCAAACACTCAAGAAATCGGTCTTGAGCAAGTTGGAGTTAAAATGACTGACCGCGGCATCATCGAAATCGATGAGCAATGTCGTACAAATGTACCAAACATCTATGCAATCGGTGATATCGTTCCTGGACCACCATTAGCTCACAAAGCTTCTTACGAAGGTAAAGTAGCTGTAGAAGCAATTAGTGGCCATGCATCAGCTATCGATTACATCGGAATTCCTGCAGTATGCTTCACTGATCCAGAACTAGCATCTGTTGGTTACACTAAAAAACAAGCTGAAGAAGCTGGAATGACTGTAACTGTATCTAAGTTCCCATTCGCTGCTAACGGTCGTGCATTATCATTAAACAGCACTGACGGTTTCCTACAACTTGTAACACGTAAAGAAGATGGCCTTCTTGTAGGTGCTCAAGTTGCAGGTGCAGGTGCTTCTGATATTATTTCTGAGATTGGTTTAGCTATCGAAGCTGGAATGACAGCTGAAGATATCGCTCAAACAATCCATGCTCACCCAACATTAGGTGAAATCACAATGGAAGCAGCTGAAGTTGCTCTTGGAATGCCAATTCACATTGTAAAATAATTCAAGTAATGTAAATAGCCCTTCTCTTATTGTAAGAGAGGGGCTATTTTTATTTTCATCAAATGACTTGCAAGGTCTTTAAACGTACTTGTCGAATGAATATATAATACTTTAACAAATGATTCAGGCTTAACTTACTTCGAAGGTAATATATATCATCCTATAATATGTAATTGATTCAAACTTACCCCCATATATTAATAAAATAGAGCATGTCAAAGGAGAAGGTTCCATGAAAATATTACATGTTATATTTTATCATTTACTACTATGGAGTGGCTTTTCCACTGTATTAACATTATCGAATGGTGATAAGTTTCATTATAAAGTTATTCTTTTTTTCGTATTTCTATATTTAGCCTATGTAATAGCATATTTTGTATTGCACGTAAGAAAGCAAGCTTTATTTCTTACATGTTCGAATTGTATATTATTTTTAATCATATTATCTATTTTTTAAATTAGCGTTTATAAAAATACATTGTTCTTCCATTAAATAATTGTAACTCTCCTTCTAATTTCTTCGCTAAAAAACGGCAAAATTCATTTGCTTTCCCTTTGTCACCAAATGTTGCATTAGGTGGTAAAGAAACTTGGATGAAAGATTGTTCATTTTCTATACCAACACCAATATAAATTGAGTCATACCGGTCGTGAGTGGATTGAAGTTTTAATGTTGTTGTAGATGTATCTAAAATTTCATAAGGAAAAGCGGTATTTGTATACGTGTAATTAATTTGGGCACCAGTTTTAGAAGTAACTGTTTTATAATAATGAAAAAGTTGTTTTATATCATCTATTGAAACTGATTGTTGGTTGGATTTCGGTACAAGCGTAATAAAGGCGTGTTGCATATAAGTTCCCCCTAGCTTAGTAGAATACTATCATTCTACATCCTACTGAATTTTTTGACAATTAAAAGGAGTATTACATGTTTTGTTTAATATACTATTAATGAAACGTGATGTAGAAAGGTGGAAACCAATGTTTGAAAAATTGTATGATGAGCATGAAAGTGTGAAGGTACGATTTTTAGGGTTTATGACACATGATACACGTTATGATTTTGGTGTTATTTATACAAATATGTTTTTTGGAAAGCCGCTCATTGTTTGTATGCAAACAGGAAGATCTACTTTACTCGGACGAGATGATGTAGAGAATGTTCAATATATACAGGAGATTTTTAAATTAGGATCAGAAGAGGAAGCAAAGGAGTTAGCTCAGTTTTTCAAATTTCTAGTTCCGTCAACTTCTTTACATGCGGAATATGAAGAATAATTAATGTGAAACAGTCGTACTTATAAATATGGCTGTTTTTTTATTTTAATATCGCATACTAATTTAAATTAAAAATATTTAATGTGTTATACTAAAAACCTATTGACGTAAAAAGTATAACATATTAAAATGAAGACAGAAAGTTAAGCGGTTACAAAAAGTTTTTGGGATTATAAACTTAGGGGGAAATGAAAAATGGGAACAATCGTATGTCAAGATTGTGAAGGTACAATTGCACACTTCGAAGATGAGAAAGTAACGGTACTTTACGGGAAATGTGGATCTTGCGGATGTGATCACACAGAGCATACAAAAGCCCAATAATTGATAGGAAATGGACAGCTAAAAGTTTTTAGGACCATAAACTTAGGGGGAAATGAAAATGGGAACAATCGTATGCCAAGTATGTGAAGGAACAATCGGACATTTTGAAGATGAGAAAACGACGGTACTTTACGGAAAATGTGGAACAAATTGTGACTGTGCTAGAAAAGATAATGCGAAAGCTTAATGATAAATAAATAGATTACTATTAAAACTCAGGGGGAAATGAAAATGGGAACAATCGTATGCCAAGTATGTGAAGGAACAATTGGACATTTTGAAGATGAAAAATCAACAGTACTATACGGGAAATGTGGATCTCATTGCGAATGTGACCATAAAGAACATACAAAAGCTTAATAATAAGAAAAAGCGCCTACATGTGTAGGCGCTTTTTTAATAAATTGTAGTTGTATGACCAACTGTTGCAACGATTGCATCATCTCTAATTGGAATAAAGCTTATGGATGTCTGTGGTGTACTAGAAGAAGCATATTGGCTCATTATACGGCTATCGATACGGGTAATAGTATCGGTCAAGAAAGCTGAAATAAAAGCGTAAGGGACTCTTCGTTCATTTAATGAATAAATAATTTCTTCTTTTGTTTTTACACCCACGCCATGTCCGTAAAAAAAGAAATTTCCTAAATAGATTGTGTTTTCTCCTTGCCACTCAATCGTAGCTGGATTCACTTGTGGGTTTTTAAAGTAAACGAGGTCACCTGGAACAAGATCGCCACCGTTTTTTGTTATGAGCCTTAGATCTTGATCGTAGTCCCATGTATAAAGTAAAAGATTTGCAAATAGACGATTGAAAGTTTCTTCCTCATACAATGATAGTAAAGCTTTATAAAAAATAATGATCATAGCGGTTGCGCATTCAGTTCCATATAGTTTTCCATTTTTAAAAATATCTTGTATGGCAATAGAAGATGGTATGTTTGGAAGAAGCTCGAATCCTCCAAGGGATGTTCTTTTCCAATACTGGGGGTTGCAAAAGGATTGTTGAAATGTGCGAAACTGAAATCCACTTTGAAAAAGCTCTAGTGCAGAGATAATAATATTAACTCGTAAATTGAGATCAAAGCTGAGTTCATCAGCTGTTCGGAAGGAATAAACTTCTTGATTTCCTGCCATTATTGATAAAATTTGTTGTTTCTCTGCTGCAAATGGCTCATATTCATTTGTAATATAAGGATGTACAATAGAACGGCCTATTACAATCATAATAGTATCCCCACCTATACGTTACATTCTTAAGTATCGTATGAAGAAAAGGAAAAAAGGTGAAAAAAAAGCCTATCAACTGATAGGCTTGTACTCTTTAATAACACGTAATGTTTGTAATGTCATATCTTCAGGACCTTGTACAGGTAAACCTGCTTCTAAGTTTTTCCGAATATACTCTAAGTTTTCTTGTGTAATAATTTCCCCCGGAGTAAAGATTGGAATCCCTGGCGGATAAACCATAACAAAATCAGCTATAATACGACCCGCTGCATTTTCAAATGGGATGACTTCTGTTTCCGAATAAAAAGCATCTCGAGGAGAAAGTGCTAGCACTGGAATTTCTGGAATCTCTACTTGTACTTGAACACCTTTATCTGCCCTATTTCTAAATGTTGCTGCTAAATCGTGTAAAGCTGCAATAAGTGTATTTGTATCACTTTCTGTATCTCCCAAAGTGATAAGACATAGTATGTTGTATAGATCTGAGAGTTCTACTTCAATGTTATATTGCTCTCTAAGCCATACTTCAGCTTGGTGGCCGGTAATACCTAAATCTTTTACAGATACAATTATCTTTGTAGGATCATAGTTAAAGGTAGCATCTGTACCTAACATTTCTTTTCCAGGACAGTAAAGATGCTCAATAGAATTTATAGCATCACGAACATGCTCAGCTAATTGTATTGTTTGTTCTATGAGTGCTGTTCCTTCTGTAGCAAGACGTTTTCTCGCAACATCAAGGGATGCTAACAAGATGTAAGAAGTTGATGTAGTTGTAAGCATACTAATAATAGATTGGACATGCTTTACATTCACTAAGCCTTCTTTCACATTAAGAATAGAACTTTGAGTTAAAGAGCCTCCTAATTTGTGAACACTTGTTGCTGCCATATCCGCACCAGCTTGCATCGCTGACATAGGTAATTCATCGTGAAAATGAATATGAACACCATGAGCCTCGTCGACTAGTACAGGGATGTCATAAGAATGTGCTAATTGTACAATCTGTTCTAAGTCTGCAGCAAACCCAAAGTACGTTGGGTTAATAACAAGTAAGCCCTTTGCATCTGAGTGCTCTTCAAGTGCTTTTTTGACAGATTGAATTGTGATTCCATGAGAAATACCGAGCTTCGGATCGATTTCAGGATGCATGAAAATCGGTTTTGCACCTGAGAAAATAATAGCTGACATTACTGATTTATGCACGTTTCGTGGTACTAGGATTTTGTCACCAGGACCGCAAACGCTCATCACCATTGTCATAATAGCGCCACTTGTACCTTGAATAGAAAAGAAAGTATGATCTGCACCGAATGCAGCGGCTGCTAAATCCTGTGCTTCTTTAATCATACCTTTTGGATGATGTAAATCATCGAGTGGCGCAATATTAATTAAATCAATTGCTAATGCATTATGCCCAATAAATTCGCGAAATGTAGGATCCATGCCCTGTCCTTTTTTATGACCAGGAATATGGAATTGAATTGGATTTCGCTTACTGTGCTCAACTAAAGCGGTAAACAATGGTGTTTCGTATTGGGACAATCTATACACCCCTTCTTCTTCATAATATTTAGTGTAATTTGTTTTATATAATCCTGCTCTAAAAAAGTGTAGCCTTTTTTAGAATAAGGCTTGTTTTTCTGCCATTCAAAAAATCGTTTTTGAGATGGTAGCTTCACTTTATTTTCTATAAAACAAAAGCATTATATCACCAATAATTATAGATGTATAGAAAAAAATGTTTTTAAGGTGAGTATGTTTAATAGTTAGCCTCAACTAATGCATAGAGGAAGACAATTCCATTAAAATGAATAAATAGTGTATAATGCAGAGTGGCTATAATGAAGAATAAAATATTCTCTTTAAGATAGCATAATGAAACAAGAAGAAATGATAAATGAGGTGCGAAATGGAATATCAATATCCGTTAGATTATGATTGGTCAAATGAGGAAATGGTTACAATTGTTAAGTTTTATGAAGCGATTGAGAAAGCTTATGAAAAAGGGATTATAAGAGAAGAGTTAATGGGTTTATATCGTCGTTTTAAAGAGATTGTTCCATCGAAAGCAGAAGAAAAGAAAATTGATAAAGAATTTCAAGAAGTAAGTGGATACTCTATATATCGTGCTATTCAAAGGGCAAAAGAAGTCGAAGAACAAAAGCTCGTAAAAATGTAAAAAATATTTTGAAAAATAAAAACTGAAGTGATATAATGTGATAACAACTAAAAACGGACAATATAAATTGTCCGTTTTCTACTATCGATTACACAGTGCATATAAAGGAAGGAGTGATTGCATCGTAGATTCAATCTTAGCAAGGAATTGTTCGTTGGTCATTGCTGAAAACTCCTCTGGTGATATATGAATACCAACTAATAATTCTGCTTTTTTTACAGTAGCTAATCGTTCAATCATCTTTTGTAAGTCTTCGGTTTCAAGTGTTTTATGTAATTTCACACTTGGTTTAGTATGGTCAATGGACCAAACGAAGTCATTTGGAATATTTGTTTTTAAATCATTTAAATGTTCTAAGAAGGCATGAGCCGTCTCAACTTTTTGTGGACACTCATAGATTAAACCAAAGTATATGAAGGCATGAGTACCCCATAAGCCGATTTGGAAATGCGGTAGCATTTTATATCCTCGTTTATTTGTTGAAAAAGCAACCCAAGTATCGTTTGGTGGATTGACTTTGCGGCGTGCGTGTTTTGCAACATGATAAAAAAAGTTCTCATCAGTTTGTTTGGATAAGTATTCTGCAAATTGTTCCCCTAAAGCTTCTAGCTTAGGATGAATGTTCGTTTTAATTGCACTCATTCGTTCTTCGAGACCATCAACTGTAAAGACATCAAAATCAGTTGACTTGAATGTTTGTATTGTCATGATTGTTCCTCCAACTCCTATTTTGCTTTTATTTTAGCATAGCTTGTACTATTCATAAAAAAAACAGCACAAAAAAATTTAAATAAAAAAATATAATTTTGTTGCATAGATGATTTATCCAACATAGTATAGTATAAAACAAAAAATCAGAAAATTGAATTAATTCTAGTCCGAGGGCAGACGAATATTGGGAGGAGGCAAATAATATGAGACAGGTGATTAATGCGTTAAAGAGAACAGATGCTGAAAAGAGAATACCGGTGCTACGTTTGGAGCTAGATTATGAATTAGCAACTTTATATGATGCGATGATGGAAGATGACAAACAGAAAAAAGAAGAGTGTGTACAAAAGTTAGAAGTGTTAAGACTTGAAATGATTCGTTTAGAAGCGTAATAATAGTATATGTATAAAAAATTAGTTGGTGCGAACCTTATAAAGGGTTCGTTTTTTCTGTGAACAGTATAGATCGGAGTGTTTAAACATGCAAGAAGTATGGAAAGACATTGATGCACACGCCAAACGGTGGATTCGGGATGCAGGAGAGCATTTAATGGCATCAATGAAAAAAGCACTTATTATAGAAACAAAATCAAATGCAGCTGACTTAGTTACAAATATGGACCGAGAGATAGAACAGTTTTTAATTGGGAAAATTAAAGAAACATTCCCGAATCATAATATTTTAGGAGAAGAGGGTTATGGAGACGAGATAACGTCTTCTGACGGGGTTGTTTGGTTAATTGATCCAATTGACGGCACGATGAACTTTGTTCATCAAAAAAGAAATTTTGCGATTTCAATTGGGATTTATGAGAACGGTATCGGAAAGATTGGACTTATATATGATCCAGTGCATGATGAACTATATCATGCAGTCAAGGGATATGGAGCTTTTTGTAATGATATATCAATTCCTACACTGAAAAAAGGAACTGTAGAGCAAGGTATTGTAGCTTTAAATGCGATATGGCTTACAGATAATCCATTGCTTAATATGGAAAGTATGATGGCACTTGTTAAGAAAGCAAGAGGCACAAGATCATATGGCTGTGCAGCGTTAGAGATGGTATACGTTGCAACAGGAAGAATAGATGCATATGTAACGCCGAGATTATCACCATGGGATTTTGGCGGAGGAAAGATAATTGTAGAAGAAGTTGGAGGTAAGGTGACGACATTCTCTGGAGCGCCACTTTCTATCATAGAGAAGAGCAGTGTGTTAGTTGCAAAACCAGGAGTGTATGAAGAAGTGTTATCGTTTATATGAGAGCAACAAAAAAAGTAAGAGGCTGTGTATAAGCTTCTTACTTTTTAGCGTTATTGTGATTTGCGCATTTTTCTTTTTGTTACAAAACCGTATCCAACTGTAACAAATGTGCCGATAATGCAAATAATAATACCGATTGGACTATTTTCAGCAATCATAATGCCGATACCGATTAAGAAAATAACACCGATAATTGCAGTTAATAAAAAGCGATATTGAATGTGTTCCATTTCTTCACCCTCCAATCTCATTTTACTTTCACAAAAGTAAGAATACAACTATATTTTCATTCTTGCTTTTATTTTAATTGCTATTGTATCCCCTTCGCTCTTATAATAGAGAAGGATTAAAAAGACATTAGGAGTTGGACATGTTGAAAAAACGACAAGATTTACGTAATATAGCAATTATTGCCCACGTTGACCATGGTAAAACAACACTTGTTGACCAGTTATTACGTCAAGCGGGGACTTTCCGTGCGAACGAACACGTTGAAGAACGCGCAATGGATTCAAATGATCTAGAAAGAGAACGCGGTATTACAATTTTAGCGAAAAATACAGCGATTCACTATGAAGATAAAAGAATTAACATTTTAGATACACCTGGTCACGCTGACTTCGGTGGAGAAGTAGAACGTATCATGAAAATGGTTGATGGTGTTTTACTTGTTGTTGATGCATATGAAGGTTGTATGCCACAAACACGATTTGTTTTAAAGAAAGCTCTTGAGCAAAACTTAACTCCAATCGTAGTTGTAAACAAAATTGACCGTGACTTCGCTCGTCCAGATGAAGTAGTTGATGAAGTAATCGACTTATTCATTGAGCTTGGTGCAAACGAAGATCAATTAGAGTTCCCAGTTGTATTTGCATCAGCAATGAACGGAACAGCAAGCTTAGATTCAAACCCAGCAAATCAAGAAGAGAATATGAAATCATTATTCGATACAATTATCGAACATATTCCAGCACCAATTGATAACAGCGAAGAGCCACTTCAATTCCAAGTAGCACTTCTTGATTACAACGACTACGTTGGACGTATTGGAGTTGGTCGCGTATTCCGCGGTACAATGAAGGTTGGACAACAAGTTGCTTTAATGAAAGTAGACGGAAGTGTGAAGCAATTCCGCGTAACGAAATTATTCGGTTACATGGGATTAAAACGTCAAGAAATTGAAGAAGCAAAAGCAGGGGACTTAGTAGCCGTTTCTGGTATGGAAGACATTAACGTAGGTGAAACAGTATGTCCAGTTGAACATCAAGATGCGTTACCATTATTACGTATTGATGAGCCAACACTACAAATGACGTTCCTTGTAAATAACAGCCCATTTGCAGGTCGTGAAGGTAAATACATTACATCTCGTAAAATTGAAGAGCGTCTTCGTTCACAATTAGAAACAGATGTAAGTTTACGTGTAGATAATACAGATTCTCCTGATGCGTGGATCGTATCTGGACGTGGGGAACTACATTTATCTATCTTAATTGAAAACATGCGTCGTGAAGGTTATGAATTACAAGTATCTAAGCCAGAAGTAATCATTAAAGAAGTTGATGGCGTAAGATGTGAGCCTGTAGAGCGTGTACAAATCGATGTACCTGAAGAATACACTGGTTCTATTATGGAATCTATGGGTGCACGTAAAGGTGAAATGTTAGATATGGTGAATAACGGAAACGGTCAAGTTCGCCTTACTTTCATGGTTCCAGCACGTGGTTTAATTGGTTACACAACAGAATTCTTAACATTAACTCGTGGTTACGGTATTTTAAACCATACATTCGATTGCTACCAACCAGTACACGCTGGACAAGTTGGTGGACGTCGTCAAGGTGTTCTAGTTTCACTTGAAACAGGAAAAGCATCACAATACGGTATTATGCAAGTTGAAGACCGTGGTGTAATCTTCGTTGAACCAGGTACAGAAGTATATGCTGGTATGATTGTAGGAGAACACACTCGTGAGAATGACTTAACAGTTAACGTTGTGAAAATGAAACAACAAACTAACATTCGTTCTGCGACGAAAGATCAAACTTCAACAATGAAGAAACCACGCCTAATGACTTTAGAAGAATCATTAGAGTACTTAAACGATGACGAGTTCTGTGAAGTAACTCCAGAATCAATTCGTCTACGTAAAAAGATTCTTGATAAGAGTGAGCGCGAAAGAGCTGCTAAGAAAAAGAAATCTGTCGAAGCGTAAAAATAAAAAAACAACGCCCTTTATAAAGGGCGTTGTTTTTTTATTTTGTTTATTTTTTAGAATATTTACTCATTTTTGTGGACAGTATTTTTTTTGCGAGTTACTCTTGTATTAAGTGTATAAAGAAAATTGCATTTTACTGCTAGGGGGGAAGAGTGTGTTAGAAAGGATGTCTTTTTTTGCAAAATTGTGTAAGGTAGATGAAAATCCAGAGTTAGGAATGTGGTTACTTTATGGGACGATTATTATATTAAGTGCTCTCGTTTATAATTTAGGGTTTGCTAGAAAGTTGTCTGTACTAAAAAATATTGTGATATACATATCATTAGCAATTGGATGCACAGTATTAACCTTTTTTGCTGTGTTTTTACCTGTTGGAGAAGGACTTGTTGTAGCGGCAATTGTACTTGGAATTTATAGATTGCGTTTGCGTCAAGCGAAACAACAAAAAGCAGGATAAGGAAGGGGAGTTTTCATGCGTTCAGTACAAGATGCACTATATAATTGGTTAACAATTAAAACAGTTGCGGAAGCACGCCCAGATGATAGTGCTGCAAAAGAAACATATTTGTTATTTCAAAATATGATATATGAAGAACATAAATTAAGAAATGTGGAAGTCGAAAAGAACGAGGAAATGTATTTAATTACATATGAAATGAATGGAGAACGGAAATCTGCAAGGTTTCCGTTAGAAGCCATTGATTGTTTTTTGGATCAGATGAATCGTGAACCAGAAAAATATAAATAAGTCCTTATCTATATGAGTAAGGACTTATTTACATTTTACCAATCATCTTCGATTTTTTTATCACGATATAATCGGAAATTACCACTTGCATGACGTTCCATTGTACGCTCTGCAATTCGTTCCGAACATTCCATGCACATATATGTATGAATAGGGCGATTACGCAGTTTTTTTGCCATAGGATTTTCATCATCTAACATATCTTTTTTATCACAAATCATACATTTGACTCTCATTTCGTCACCTCAATACGAATTCTATCAGTATAAGTATATCATGGAAGTATAATGTTTTTGAATAATAGTGGGAAAAAATAATATTTTCGCAATTCAAAAAATAAGTTATGATAAGGATATACCAAGTATGTTTGGAGGTGAAAATATGGCGAATGTAGTAGAGCCTACCTTAACAGAGGATTTAGTACAAACGTTGCGTAAAGAGTGTATTGTTATGATAGCAACGACAGATTTCGAAAAGCAAGTTCCTAACGTAAGTGCTATTTCTTGGGTGTATGCAGTGAGTAAAACTAGTATTCGATTTGCAGTAGATCAACGTTCACGTATTGTGGAAAATATACGGCATAATACAGGTGTGGTATTGACTATAATGGCGAATGAATCCGTATTTTCTATAAGTGGTGCAGGTGAAATTTTGACAGATAGAATGGAAGGTATTTCTCTAAAATTAACTGTAATAGAAGTAAATGTGCAAGAAGTGCGTGATGTTATGTTTTATGGAGCGAAACTTGCAATTGAACCAACATATGAAAAAACATATGATCTTCGGGCAGCGAAAAAGCTGGATAATGAAGTGTTAGTAGGGATAAGAGAATTATAAAGATGCTAAATAGGAAATTCGTTTATTCACTTTTGTAATCGGTTATTGTGATTTAACGTTAATAATTATAATAAAAAGTAATATATTGAATAGAAATGAATAAAGAATAAATAAAAGGTTTAATGACTATGATTTTCGATTCTACCTCGTTTACACGTTACATATAATTATAACAATGGTTCGTCCATATTGTATGGATGAAACCCTTGTTCTACAAATTTAAAAGTGGAGTCAGGGGGTAACAGGTTGGATAAAATTTATGTGTTAGATACGAATGTACTTTTGCAGGATCCTTTATCTATTTTTTCATTTGAAACCAATGAAGTAGTGATTCCAGCAGTTGTATTAGAAGAGGTTGATTCGAAAAAACGTTATATGGATGAAGTAGGACGAAACGCTCGTTATGTATCTAAGTTAATAGATAAATTTCGTGAAATAGGAAAGCTGCATGAAAGTATCCCGCTAGAAAACGGCGGAACATTTCGTATTGAATTGAACCATCGTTCATTTGTTCAACTACAAGATATTTTTGTAGAAAAAACAAATGATAATCGAATTTTAGCTGTAGCAAAAAATCTATCTTTAGAAGAACAGGAAAAAGAGGACGGGAAGTCTGTTATTTTGGTAAGTAAAGATGTACTCGTAAGGGTAAAAGCTGATGCAATTGGTTTGAAGGCTGAAGATTATTTAAGTGATCGCGTAATTGAAGTAGAAAATATATATTCTGGCTTTTTAGAAGGATATATATCAAAAGAACAATTGGATTATTTTTATGAGAAAGGTGAATTGCCTCTATCTGAAATTGCGAATCATCCTTTTTACCCAAATCAGTTTGTAGTGATGAAAGATGCATTAGGGGGCTCTAGTTCTGCTCTTGGCATTGTGGATCACTTAGGTAAGAAGGTAAAGAAACTTATTTTTCACAATGAACAAGTATGGGGGATACGACCACGAAACGTGCAGCAAATTATGGGATTAGAATTGTTGCTTCGTGAAGATATTCCGCTTGTAACGTTAACGGGGAAAGCCGGCACAGGAAAAACGTTACTTGCGTTAGCTTCGGGACTTATGCAAACAGAAGACTTAGGGTTATATAAAAAATTACTTGTGGCAAGACCAATTGTTCCAGTCGGAAAAGATATCGGTTATTTACCAGGAGAAAAAGAAGAAAAGTTAAGACCATGGATGCAGCCAATTTTTGATAACCTAGAGTATTTATTTAATACGAAAAAGCCAGGAGAGTTAGATGCTATTTTAGCTGGAATGGGTTCGATTGAAGTAGAAGCCCTTACTTATATACGCGGGAGAAGTATTCCAGATCAGTTCATTATCATTGACGAAGCACAAAATTTAACAAAGCATGAAGTGAAAACGATATTAACTAGGGTAGGGGAAAAGAGTAAGATTGTATTGATGGGAGATCCTCAGCAAATCGATCACCCATATTTAGATGAATATAATAATGGCTTAACATATGTTGTAGAGAAGTTTAAAGAACAGCGTATTAGTGGTCATGTGAAGTTTGTTAAAGGTGAGCGATCTAATTTAGCTCAACTAGCAGCAGATTTATTGTAAAAAGGAGTGAGCTTAAGCTCACTCCTTTTCTTTAAATAATTGTAAATTTACGGATGTTACGGATTGGATTTTGTTGATTAGATCCATCATTGAAATAGAGATGAACAGGTCCGTCTTCTTTTAATGGTTTTCCTTCTTTTGAAAAGCCTAGTATAGCATTTTTGACAGTTTCTAATGGAAGTGTCATTGTATGATCTACCGTTTCAATTTCAACTTGCGTAGCGTCCTCTAAAATTTCAGCGTTAGCAAGAAATGGATGAAATGGTATACCAAATGTTCCAGTAATCAGCTGTTCTTTTTTATATTTCTTCACACTTTGTTGTATTGGAGGAAAAGCGGCACCATCACGGATTTCGCGATCCCAATGTTCTGAAGTGTTTTTTAAATAAGTTTCTAGTTCAGACGTGTTTTCTCTAGTTTCATCAAAGTAAGTTGTCAAATCTACTTTTCGATCATCAAAGATCCAAACAGTTGGATCAATAGTGATTGGAAAACGTACTTTTCCGTTAATAAATAAAATTTCGCTCATTGTTGTTCCCCCATTTGTGTTATACTCCCACTTTTCAGTATAATAGTATTAGACACTGTTGTCACAAAAAATGTTTCTATTGCAATTTATTAAAACTATCGCTAATATTAATAGATAGGATAGAGGAGAGTAGGACGGAAACGGAGGGAATCAATTTGGCGTCTGAGACAGTAGCAAATCATCAGGAAAAGGCACTAGCCCTTCTACAAGCGGATGCAGAGAAGATTTTAAGACTTATTAAGGTGCAAATGGACCATCTTACAATGCCGCAATGTCCATTATATGAAGAAGTGTTAGACACACAAATGTTTGGACTATCCCGCGAGGTCGATTTTGCGGTTCGCCTTGGTCTTATTGCAGAAGAACAAGGGAAAGCAATGTTAGGTGAGCTCGAACGTGAGTTATCTGCACTTCATGAAGCATTTACAAACAAACAACAATAACGGGTTCAAATAAGGGGGCTCAAACTAAATTAGTTTGAGCTTTTTATTTGTATAATAAAGCAGGAAGAATCAATGTACATATGGAATACAACAATAATTAAATTGAAACAGAAAGAGGAAATGAAATGAAAAAAGTATGGAAATCAATGGATTATTCATTATTACTTCCTCTTGTTATCTTATGTGTGCTGGGAGTAATAATGGTATATAGTTCTAGTTCCATTGTTGCGATTTCGAGGCATAACTGGCCGGCAAATTACTTTTTTAAAAAACAATTAATAACTTTAGCTATTGGAACGGTATTGTTAGTAATTGTAGCTTCGTTACCTTATAAGTTTTGGAGAAAACGAATAATTTTATCGGCGATGGGGCTAGGGAGTATTGCTTTACTAGCAGCAGCCTTGATTTTTGGTAAGGAAATAAATGGTGCAAAAGGTTGGATATTAGGTATACAGCCCGCTGAATTTGTTAAATTATCGATTATTATTATATTAGCTCGCTTTTTTGCAAGGAGACAAGAAACAAATACACCTGTTTTTAAAGGGTCGGGACTTACACTTGGTTTTGTTGGAATGGCAATGTTTTTAATTTTAAAGCAAAATGATTTAGGTACCGATTTGTTAATTGCAGGAACAGTAGGGATTATGTTTCTTTGTTCAGGAGTAAGGATTAATTTATGGATTAAACGAATTGTTTTAACTTCTATAGTATGGATTCCAGCTCTATATTTTTTGGCTAATTATAAATTAAGTGGATATCAAAAGGCACGTTTTTCAGTTTTTCTTGATCCATTCAATGATCCTCAGAATGATGGATTCCAATTAGTAAATTCTTTTATTGGAATTGCTTCAGGAGGGCTAAATGGTCGAGGATTAGGAAATAGTGTGCAAAAATATGGTTATTTACCAGAACCTCAAACAGATTTTATAATGGCAATTATATCTGAAGAATTAGGTTTTATTGGTGTAGCTATTATTTTAATTTGCTTGCTACTTATTATTATTCGTTCATTCAGGATTGCTCAAAAATGTAACGATCCTTTTGGAAGTTTAATTGCAATCGGAATTGCAAGTTTAATAGGAGTACAAACTTTTGTTAATGTTGGTGGTATGTCTGGATTAATACCGCTTACTGGAGTGCCTTTACCGTTTATTAGTTATGGTGGAAGTTCCTTAATAGCTAATCTACTTGCAATGGGAATACTACTTAATATTGCTAGTCACGTGAAACGACAAGAGAAACAACAGAATGGTGTAATGAAAGAAAGAGAACAAAATGGACCACATCTTGTAGTTGTAAAATAAAAACACATTGTGCTTTAGAGCATGATGTGTTTTTTATTTTTAAGTAGTTTTAAATATGATGTACTAATTTCTCTTTCAGTTAAAAGATATATCACATTAAGTTAAATGTGATATACAATTAAGTTGTTAGAAAAGGAAGAGGTATGCTATACTATTTTTGTGAAACAAATTGCACAGAAAACTTATCATTTGTTAGAAAATAAGGTATGATGGATAAAAATAAAGTGAAGCTTTCTAAGTATAATATAATGTGGAAAGTGAAGAACTTCACGCTTTTTAAGGTGTGTATATATTTTATCTCTAGAGTGGTAGGAAAGTAGAGGGGGAAAATCATGACAAAGCTGCAACGTATTCAAAAAGTATTGGTAGCTAACCGTGGAGAGATTGCAATTCGTGTGTTTCGAGCTTGTTCGGAACTTGGATTAAAAACAGTTGCAATCTATTCTAAAGAGGATAGTGGTTCTTATCATCGCTATAAAGCCGATGAGTCCTATTTAGTTGGGGAAGGAAAAAAACCAATTGATGCTTATCTAGATATTGAAGGCATTATTGAGATTGCAAAAAGTAATCATGTAGATGCAATCCACCCTGGATATGGTTTCTTATCAGAAAATATTCAATTCGCTAAACGTTGTGAAGAAGAAGGAATTATCTTTATCGGTCCGAAAAGTAAGCATTTAGATATGTTTGGAGATAAAGTGAAAGCAAGAACACAAGCGCAGCTAGCACAAATTCCAGTTATACCTGGTAGTGATGGTCCAGTAAATTCATTAGAAGAAGTCGAAAAATTTGCTGAAAAGTATGATTACCCGATTATTATTAAAGCATCCCTTGGGGGTGGCGGTCGTGGTATGCGTATTGTGCGTACTAGTGAGGAATTAGGAGAATCATATAATCGAGCGAAATCAGAAGCGAAAGCAGCTTTTGGTAATGATGAAGTTTACGTCGAAAAATTCGTTGAAAAACCTAAACATATAGAAGTACAAATTTTAGCAGATGAAGAAGGCAATGTTGTTCATTTATACGAGCGTGACTGTTCTGTACAACGTCGTCATCAAAAAGTTGTAGAAATTGCACCGAGTGTATCACTTTCAGATGATCTGCGTCAGCGTATTTGTGATGCTGCTGTGAAGTTAACGAAAAATGTAAACTATTTAAATGCAGGAACAGTAGAATTCCTTGTAAAAGATGATGAGTTTTACTTTATTGAAGTAAATCCACGTGTTCAAGTAGAACATACGATTACAGAAATGATTACGGGAGTAGATATTGTTCAATCACAAATTTTAATAGCGGATGGACATTCATTACATAGCAAAATGGTAGGTGTTCCGAAGCAAGAGGAAGTAGTTGTACATGGATTTGCAATTCAATCTCGTGTAACAACTGAAGATCCGCTAAATAATTTTATGCCGGATACAGGAAAAATTATGGCGTATCGATCAGGTGGTGGTTTTGGTGTGCGTCTTGATACAGGGAATAGCTTCCAAGGTGCAGTTATTACACCGTACTACGATTCTTTACTTGTAAAAGTTACAACTTGGGCACTTACTTTTGAGCAAGCTGCTGCAAAAATGGAACGTAACTTAAAAGAATTCCGTATTCGTGGTATTAAAACAAATATTCCATTCCTAGAGAATGTAGTAAAGCATAAAAACTTCTTATCAGGAGAATATGATACTTCATTTATCGATGCGTCACCTGAATTGTTCTTGTTCCCGAAACGTAAAGACCGTGGAACGAAAATGTTAAATTACATTGGTACAGTAACAGTAAATGGTTTCCCAGGAGTAGGGAAAAAAGAAAAACCAATATTCCCAGATGCTCGTATTCCATGTTTAAAACATTCAGAGCCAATCCAAAATGGAACGAAACAAATTTTGGACGAGCGTGGAGCGGACGGATTAGTAAAATGGGTACAGGATCAAAAACGTGTACTTTTAACGGATACAACATTCCGTGATGCACACCAGTCATTACTTGCAACTCGTATTCGTACAAAAGATTTACATCAAATTGCGGAGCCAACAGCGAGAATGTTACCGAACCTATTCTCAGCGGAAATGTGGGGCGGTGCAACGTTTGATGTTGCGTATCGTTTCTTAAAAGAAGATCCATGGGAACGATTACTAGATCTTCGTGAAAAAATGCCGAACGTGTTATTCCAAATGTTACTTCGTTCTTCAAACGCAGTTGGATACAAAAACTATCCAGATAATTTAATTCAAAAATTTGTGGAATGTTCTGCTCAAGCAGGCATTGATGTATTCCGTATTTTTGATAGTTTAAACTGGGTGGAAGGCATGAGAGTTGCAATTGACGCTGTACGAGACACTGGTAAAATTGCAGAAGCAACAATGTGCTACACAGGGGATATTCATGATCCACTGCGTAGTAAATATGATTTAAATTATTATAAAAATTTAGCAAAAGAGTTAGAAGCATCAGGAGCTCACATTTTAGGTATTAAAGATATGGCGGGCTTACTAAAACCAAATGCAGCATATGATTTAGTTTCTGCATTAAAAGAGACAGTGTCGATTCCAATTCATCTGCACACGCACGATACGAGTGGAAATGGTATATTAACGTATACGAAGGCAATTGAAGCAGGTGTTGATATCGTCGATGTAGCAGTGAGTTCTATGGCTGGTCAAACGTCACAACCAAGTGCGAACACGCTATACTATGCGTTAGGCGGAAACGAAAGACAACCAGATGTTAATATAGATTCTTTAGAAAAACTATCTCACTATTGGGAAGATGTACGCAAATACTATGCACCGTTTGAAAGTGGTATGAATGCCCCTCATACAGAGGTATATATGCATGAAATGCCGGGTGGGCAGTATAGTAATCTTCAGCAACAAGCGAAGGCGGTTGGTTTAGGAGATCGCTTCGATGAAGTGAAAGTAATGTACCGCCGTGTGAATGACATGTTTGGAGATATTGTAAAAGTAACACCATCATCAAAAGTTGTTGGTGATATGGCATTATTTATGGTTCAAAACCATCTGACAGAACAAGATGTTTTAGAGCGTGGACATGCGATGGACTTCCCAGGGTCTGTTGTTGAAATGTTCTCTGGTGATTTAGGTCAACCGTACGGTGGTTTCCCGAAAGAATTACAAAAGATTATTTTAAAAGGGAAAGAGCCATTAACAGTAAGACCAGGTGAATTACTAGAGCCAGTAGATTTCGAAGCGTTAAAAGAAGAATTATTCCATAAACTTGGACGCGAAGTAACGATTTTTGATGTAGTAGCATATGCTTTATATCCAAAAGTATTTATGGATTATGAAAAAGTTGCTGAGCTTTATGGAAATGTATCTGTACTTGATACACCGACGTTCTTCTATGGTATGAGACTAGGTGAAGAAATTGATGTAGAAATTGAACAGGGTAAAACATTGATGGTTAAACTAGTATCAATTGGAGAACCTCAGCCGGATGGAAACCGTGTTCTTTACTTGGAATTTAACGGTCAACCACGTGAAATTATCGTGAAAGACGAGAGTGTAAAAGCAACAGTTGCACAACGTGTGAAAGGAAACCGTGAGAATCCAAATCATATTAGTGCAACGATGCCAGGAACGGTAATTAAAGTAGTTGTAAAAGAAGGCGACGAAGTGAAAAAAGGCGATTCTATGGCAATTACAGAAGCGATGAAAATGGAAACGACAGTTCAAGCGCCGTTCAATGGTAAAGTGAAGAAAGTATATGTTAACGATGGTGATGCGATTCAAACGGGTGATTTACTTATTGAATTAGATCACTAAAATAAGAAAAGAGCTGTGTAAATACAGCTCTTTTTTTATTGCAAAAAATCCCTTGCCGAATTGGCAAGGGATTTTAGTTTTAAATTATTTTGTTTGTTTAGAAGTTGATTCGGCTTCTTTGGCATTCACTTTACTTCTTGTTCCTAGCATAACTAAATAGCATAGTACGGCAAACAAGCAAGAAATGAATAGAGAATGTAACAATGCCATTGCTAAACTAGCGTTTGTAAATACAACTAAAACTCCTACTACAGCTTGAAGTGTAACAAGGATAAATGAAATAATCCATCCCCAATATACTACAGATTGCTGCTTGTAATGGCGAATAGCGAGAATCATCGCGTATAGTATCCAAGCGAAAATTAACATCGCTGCAACTCTATGGCCCATTTGAACCCATTCATGTAGTTGAGTTGGCATAGGTCTGTTTTTGCTACATAAAGGAAAGTCTGGACAGGCTAAGCTAGCTCGTTCGTGACGTACTAAAGCACCTGTGTAGACGACGATATAACTGTAAATTGTTACACCATAAATATGAAATTTCATTTTTTTGTCCATAATAAGTGAACGTGCATCAAATTTTTGGTCAATTTCAAAGATAAGACACGTTAATAAAATGACAGAAGCAAATGAAATTAAGGAAATACCGAAATGGATAGCAAGTACAGCTGGCATTTGTCCCCAAACAACTGCTGCTGCTCCCATTAATGCTTGTGCAACTAAAAATACGAAGGATAAAATTGCTAACGTTTTTGTTTCACGCACATGTTTATAATATTTCCAGGACAAAATACAAAGTAGAGTGACAAGAATTCCAGCTGATCCTGATGTTAATCGGTGGCTAAGTTCAATAATAGTTTCCATTGATAAATTAGATGGAACAAATTCACCGTTACAAAGTGGCCATGATTTACCACAACCTTGACCAGAACCTGTTTTTGTAACTAAAGCGCCTCCTAATAAAACTATTAATAAATCAAGGCTTGTAATGACTGCTAACCATTTAATAAAGCGTTGCAATCTCTTTCACCATCTTTCTGCTATGAAGTTATTGCGAAATATTTTCATTCCATTATGTATAGAATAAAACGCGCTAGTTCCTATGATATATAAAAAATAATAAAATAGCAAAGAAATGGAGGGGGAAGGAAAGGGAGAGAAAATAGGTGTAAAAACAGGGTTCGCAAGGAAAATTTTGGGTGAAAAATAGGCTATTTTGAAAAGAAATGGGGAGAATACGTGTTAAATAGGACAAAATAGTTTATTATAGAAGGTAACATCATGTTATGATAAGGACAAGTCAGAATGAAGTTTTTTATATTCGACACAAAAAGTTCATGTTTTCTTCACAAAATGTTCGGGAAATATGATTTAATATATTGGAGTATGGGCGTAGATTAGTAGTAGAATGGGTTAACAATGTTTCTACTGTAATAATATTGCTATATAGAAGCGAATTATTTCATTTGAAATAGGCGCAAAAAGAAAGATGAAAGTTTTAAGAGGGGGTTAGAGTGATGAACCATGCAACAAGTGAGCTGCATGATGAGTCCGCTGTTACAAGTGTACCGGAAACAACTCGGTTACAAGATTTAAAAGCACTCGTTAAAATGGGGATTGTAAACTCAAATACACTTACTGTATTTACAGGATTTTGGTTGGCATTACACTTTAATGGATTAAGTGTAATGGATAATCTGGATAAGTTATTCTTTACAATCGTTGGTTCAGGATTAATTATGGCAGGGGTATGTTGTTTAAACAACTACATTGATCGAGACATCGATCCATTAATGGAAAGAACAAAGACCCGTCCAACGGTTACTGGAAAGTATAAACCAGGATTTGCACTTACATTTGGACTAGTCATATTACTTCTTGGTTTTGTATTTTTATTATTAACAACACCAATGGCAGTCTTAATGGGATTTATTGGTGCTTTCACATATGTTGTTCTATATAGTTTATGGACAAAGAGAAAGTATACACTAAATACTGTTGTAGGTAGTATATCTGGTGCAGTTCCTCCTTTAATTGGATGGGCAGCAATCGATCCATCTTTAGGCCATCCAATTGCTTGGATGTTATTTTTAATTATGTTTATTTGGCAAATCCCACATTTCCTTGCATTAGCAATGAAACGTGTTGATGAATATCGAAATGCAGGAATTCCAATGCTTCCTGTAGTTCATGGATTTGAAATTACGAAACGCCAAATTATGATTTGGACAGTATGTTTATTACCACTACCATTTTATATGAGTGGACTAGGGATAACATTTATGGTAATTGCAACACTGCTTAACATCGGATGGATCGTTTTAGGATTTTATGGCTTCCGTAAGAAAGATGACATCAAATGGTCCGTGCAAATGTTTGTTTATTCCCTAAATTATTTAACAATCTTATTTGTATCAATGATTGTAGTTACATTCTTCTAAGACAACGACATAATTGGATTTCTTTACGTTGAGATTTACTTTACTTAACTATAAAGTACAATCTAATTCACAAGGAAAGTGGGGGTTGTTTGTATGAAGAAACAGTGGCGACTGCTTTCGTTCGTTTCACTGCTGGCTTTACTGTTAGGGGGATGCGGTAAAGCCTTTCAATCTACTTTAATTCCGCAAGGAGAAGTAGCAAAAATGCAATATGATTTACTTCTACTGGCGAGTGCAATCATGGTAGGAGTAGTACTAGTAGTTACTATTATTTTCTTATATGTAATTGTGCGTTTCCGACAAAAGAAAGGTCAGGAAGATTATATTCCAGAGCAAGTTGAAGGGAATCACAAGCTAGAAATTATATGGACAGTTATTCCGATTATTCTTTTACTAATCTTAGCTGTTCCAACAGTTACATATACATTCAAACTTGCTGATGTAAGTGCGATGGAGAAAAAGAATATTGATAAAGATACTATCGTTGTTGATGTAACAGCGAATCTTTATTGGTGGGAATTTTCTTATAAATCAGAAAAGATAGTAACTTCGCAAGATTTGGTCATCCCCACAGGTAAGAAAGTGTATTTAAATTTGAAGGGTGCCGATATTAAACACTCATTTTGGGTTCCATCTTTAGCAGGGAAAATGGATACAAATACAGACAATGTGAACAAAATGTGGTTAAAGGCAGATAAATCGGGCACTTATAATGGTTTTTGTACAGAATTTTGCGGCCCATCACATTCTTTAATGCAATTTAAAGTGAAAGTTTTAGATGAAAGCGAGTACAAAAAATGGCTTGCTGATATGAAGAAGATTGATGGGAAGAAAGAAGTAGCTTCAACAAAGGCGCAAGAGGGCCAAGAGATATTTAATAAAAGCTGTATTGGTTGTCACGCAGTTGGATCTAATGATAGTAGACCACCTTCCGCTCGTATCGCACCAAACTTAGCAAACTTTGCGGATCGCGATATGGTTGCCGGTATTGCCGAAAACAATGAAGAAAACTTAAAAAAATGGCTGAAAGATCCTGAAAATATGAAGCCAGGAAACAAAATGACTGGCAAATATGGCAACTTAACGGATGATCAAATTGATGCATTAAATGCATACTTACAAACGTTAAAAGTTGAAAAGTAAAGAGGGACTATTCGCGAAGGGGAGGTTGAAAACGTGAGTTCTGTAGCAAAAAAACAGGGGATGGGTGCTGTCATATGGGATTATTTAACGACAGTAGACCATAAAAAGATTGCCATTCTCTATTTAATTGCAGGTGGATTGTTTTTTGTAATAGGCGGAATAGAAGCTCTATTTATTCGCCTTCAATTAGCGATTCCTAACAACGCTTTTCTTGTTGGGGATGCTTATAATCAAGTATTAACGATGCACGGTACAACAATGATTTTCCTCGCAGCTATGCCACTCGTGTTTGCATTTATGAACGCCGCTGTACCACTTCAAATTGGTGCACGTGATGTAGCGTTCCCGTTTTTGAATTCACTCGGATTTTGGTTATTTTTCTTTGGTGGAGTATTTTTAAATTTAAGTTGGTTTTTAGGTGGAGCACCTGATGCAGGATGGACATCTTATGCATCTTTAGCTTTAGCCTCTAAAGGTCATGGTGTTGATTTCTATGTACTCGGCTTGCAAATCTCAGGTATTGGTACACTAATTGGAGGAATTAACTTCCTTGTAACCATTATTAATATGCGCGCTCCAGGAATGACGTATATGCGTATGCCGATGTTTACATGGACAACATTTGTAACATCTTCGCTTATATTATTCGCTTTTCCGCCGTTAACTGTAGGATTAGGACTTTTAATGTTAGATCGTTTATTTGGAACAAGTTTCTTTAATCCGGCATTGGGCGGGAATACAATTATATGGGAGCATTTATTCTGGATTTTCGGTCATCCAGAAGTATACATTCTTATACTCCCAGCTTTCGGAATATTCTCAGAAATCTTCGCAACATTTTCGAAAAAACGATTGTTTGGTTATTCATCGATGGTGTTTGCGACTGTATTAATTGGATTTTTAGGATTTATGGTATGGGCGCACCATATGTTTACTGTTGGACTTGGTCCAGTTGCTAATGCTATTTTCTCAGTTGCAACAATGGCGATTGCGGTTCCGACTGGTATCAAAATATTCAACTGGCTCTTTACAATGTGGGGCGGAAGTATTCGTTTTACGACACCAATGATGTGGGCAGTAGCTTTCATTCCATCATTCGTAATGGGTGGAGTTACAGGGGTTATGCTAGCATCTGCACCAGCTGATTATCAATTTCATGATAACTATTTCGTAGTAGCACATTTTCATTATGTAATCGTTGGCGGTGTTGTATTTGGTTTACTTGCAGGAGCTCATTATTATTGGCCACTGATGTTTAATAAAGTATTAAATGAAACATTAGGAAAGATAACGTTTTGGCTATTCTTTATCGGCTTCCATTTAACTTTCTTTATTCAGCATTTCCTTGGCTTGATTGGTATGCCACGCCGTTACTACACATATCTTGAAGGGCAAGGGTTGGAAATGGGGAATATGATTAGTTCCATCGGAGCGGTGTTTATGGCTCTTGGAACGATTGTTCTTCTATTCAATGTAATTAAAACGACAGTATCAAAAGAAAAAGCTGGTCGTGATCCGTGGGATGCACGTACATTAGAATGGACAATGCCAGCACCGACACCAGAATATAACTTTAAACAATTACCATTTGTTCGCGGATTAGATCCGTTTTGGATTGAAAAACGTGAAGGTAATAAAGAAATGACAGCAGCGGAACCAGTTGGTGATATTCATATGCCAAATCCTTCGTTTTCACCATTTGTCATTTCTTTCGGATTGTTTATAGCGGCATTTGGTGCGATGTATATGCAGGGCGGAAAAGATAAGTTCTGGTTATTAGTAGCAATTATTGGTTTAATCATTACATTTGGCACAATGTTCCTACGTTCAGTAATTGATGATCATGGGTATCATATTCATAAAGAAGATTTAGAGGATAAGGGGGGCAAGGCATAATGCATGTAGATGAAAAATTAACGAATGAAACATTTCCAGCAGAGCCTGAAAAAGCAACCCTTGAAGGGAAAAATAAGTTTGTCGGTTTTTGGTTATTTCTTGGAGGCGAAACAGTGTTGTTCGCTTCCTTATTCGGAACATATTTAGCGTTAAAGAATTCTACAAATGGTGGACCAACATCTCAAGAGATGTTCCAAATGCCACTCGTTTTCATTATGACGATGCTTTTATTAACGAGTAGCTTAACGAGTGTATATGCGATGTATCACATGAAAAACTTTAACTTTAAGAAAATGCAGCTTTGGTTACTAGTAACAGTATTGCTAGGTTTAGGGTTTTTAGGATTTGAGATATATGAGTTTTATCATTATACACATGAATTTAAGCATACTATGAGAAGTAGTGCCTTTGGCTCTGCGTTTTATGCTCTTGTTGGTACACATGGACTCCACGTATTGTTTGGGTTATGTTGGATTTTAACATTAATCTTTAGAAATGCGAAGAGAGGTCTAAATTTATACAATGCACCGAAGTTTTATGTTGCATCGATTTATTGGCACTTTATTGACGTAGTTTGGGTGTTTATTTTCACTGTAGTATATTTAATGGGAATGGTGGGATAAACAATGGCGATAAAGCAAACGAATAATCCTAAAGTTGATCTTGTTTATCGGAAGAGAAAAAGTGCGGAGGAAATGAGGCATCAAGTTATTACGTTTGCATTAATGATTTTTTTAACATTAGTTGCATTTGTAGCAGTGGCGTATCCAAAAACTTTTAGTCCGATTTTCTCTGTACCGTTTATTTTACTATTAGCAGTGGTACAAGTAATTTTTCAATTGTATTATTTTATGCATATGAGTCATAAAGGACATGAAGCAGCAAGTTTCTTTCTTTACTCTGGTCTGCTAATAGGGTTAATTACAATTTTAGCTTTTATGACAATCGTGTGGATTTGAAAAGTGAAAAATAAGGGAGCTTGTGTTGTCACAGCTCCCTCTTCATATTATGAGATAACCTTACGAAGGCAGGTGTGAAAATGAGTAACTTGTGGATATTTGGTTTTCAGGCTTTATGGAGTCCAATCTTTTTATTATTTATGCTTTCGATTCTTATTGGGTACTTCTTAATTATTGGACCATATAGAATGCGATTTGAAAATGCGACGAAGGTAAGTAAGAAGCAAATTTTTTATTTTACGACTGGTATTGTTCTTTTGTATTTTGTAAAGGGAGGGCCTATTGATTTAATTGGCCATATTATATTTAGTGCTCATATGTTTGAAATGGCAGTCATGTATATTGCAGTTCCACCGTTACTGTTGCTTGGTATACCAATTTGGTTATATCGTTACATTACTTCTTTTAAGTTCGTTCAAATTATATTAAAGGCATTTGCTAAACCACTTATTGCGTTGTTTGTATTTAACGGCCTGTTTTCTTTTTATCATTTACCAGTTGTTTTTGATACAGTAAAACAAAGTCAAATAGCTCATCCTATTTGTCTCGCTATATTGTTTTTTACAGCAATCATGATGTGGTGGCCGATGTTAAATCCATTACCAGAATATCAAACGTTAAGTGATATAAAGAAACTTGGTTATATGTTTGCTAACGGCATATTATTAACGCCTGCATGTGCGTTAATCATTTTTGCGACAGCCCCGTTATTTGCAACGTATACGGATCCGGCTGCTTGGATGAAAGCGATGGAACTATGTGTACCAGCGGGCACTTTATCAGATTTAAATATAACGGGACCAGAATTTTTGCACTGGATGCCAGTCGTACAAGATCAGCAAACTGGTGGTATCATAATGAAAATTGTCCAGGAAATAGTGTACGGTACAATTATAGGTTATGTATTCTTTAGATGGGCACGTAGAGAACGTGAAAAGGATAAGGAGCAGTTGCAACAATTGCCGCCGTATTTACAGATTAAGTAAAAAAGTGTATGTGATTCCATGCGCTTTTTCTTTTTTAGTTACCTTAAAAAGATTGAATTTTCTAACTTTTTATGTTAAGTTAGTGTAGGCGTGTACTAAAAGTGGAGATAAAATTTACTACTAGCTTTCATGCGTAATAATTCCATATGTAGTGCAAGTTTTTTAGAGAGTTACAAATATATATTGTTATCTTTAATAAACACGAACTATTTTAAGGGGGAGTTTAAATGGGTAGTAGTGGAAGTATGGTAAAGCCGATTAGTGGTTTTTTGACAGCACTAATTCAATATCCAGTACCAGTAGTAGAATCGCGTACAGACATTGATAAACAAATTCAACAAATCATAAAAACAATTCATTCGACCAAATCAGGTTACCCTGGTTTAGAATTGATAGTATTTCCTGAATATAGTACACAAGGGCTCAATACAAAAAAATGGACTACAGAAGAATTTTTATGCACAGTGCCTGGGCCAGAAACAGACTTATTTGCTGAGGCATGTAAAGAATCTAAAGTATATGGTGTTTTTTCAATAATGGAGAAAAATCCTGATGGTGGAGAGCCGTATAATACAGCAGTTATTATTGATCCACAAGGTGAAATGATTTTGAAGTATCGTAAGCTAAATCCTTGGGTGCCAGTCGAGCCTTGGAAAGCTGGAGATTTAGGCTTACCTGTTTGTGATGGACCTGGAGGAAGTAAATTAGCTGTTTGTATTTGTCATGATGGCATGTTCCCTGAAGTAGCTCGTGAAGCGGCCTATAAAGGTGCAAATGTCTTAATTCGTATTTCTGGATATAGTACACAAGTTAGTGAACAATGGATGCTAACGAATCGTTCAAATGCATGGCAAAATTTAATGTATACATTGTCGGTAAACTTAGCGGGTTATGATGGTGTATTTTATTACTTTGGTGAAGGACAAGTATGTAATTTTGATGGGACTACTTTAGTACAGGGTCATCGAAATCCTTGGGAGATTGTTACTGCTGAAGTATATCCAGAACTAGCAGATCAGGCTAGATTAGGATGGGGATTGGAAAATAATATATATAATCTAGGTTCAAGAGGATATGTAGCAACTCCTGGTGGGGTGAAAGAAAATCCATATACGTTTGTAAAAGATTTAGCTGAAGGTAAATATAAGGTCCCTTGGGAAGATGAGATTAAAGTAAAAGATGGATCTATTTATGGATATCCAGTAAAAAAAACGATTCATTCTTAGGGAAGGGAAATGAAACAAGCGCATCATATTGATGCGCTTGTTTTTGTTAATCAATAATTTGAAATTCTTTTAACTCTTTTTCGACATTTTGTAGGAGTTGTTCGCTTTTTTGAAGTACATTCGTTGGGAAAGTCTCATCATCACCATATTCAACGCCGTGAGGATAATAATGTTTTCCTAATAAGGGGGGGAGTAGTTTTACTTCAGCGTGTCTACTGCCAATGTCACCTTCAACAGCAACTCCTTGCACTCGTAAATAATAAACATCCTTTAATATTTCAAATTTATAATCGTATGTAACTCGTTCATAATCCCACTGTCCGGCAAGTACGAAGTGGTTGTTTTCCATGATTTCAGTTAAAAGAGTTAATTCAACGACGGCTCCATTAAATTTCGTATTTGTAAATTGCATATAATACCTCCTTTTTTAATGTTACACCATTATTTTTATAATAGTATGAATAATAAGAAAGTGCAATTCATATTGAGAGAAAAGGGATAATCCAGACTTTTTTCACAAAAATATGATATAGTGAAAAGAGTACGGTACACACAAAAAGAAAGAAAAGGATTTGTGTATATCTCAATTTTATGTTTTGTTCAGGAGGTATATCGTTTGAAGAAATTATTGCGTATCGTAATGATTACATTTTTAATTTTAGCTGTTGATTTATACGGGAAATTACTCGTTTCACAATATATATTAACCCCATCTCAATCAAAGCAAGAAAATAAAATTGTGAAAAAGAAAAAGCAAATTAAGGAAGACTCCTCAGACACTGTTTTAAATATGATTGGTGAAGACTCTGAAAACCTATTAGCGAAGTGGGGAGAACCCTCTCGAATAGAGCCATCTGCATACGGATATGAATGGTGGGTATACAACCAGGATTTAACTCAGTATGTTCAATTTGGAGTTTCTGAACGTAAAGTTGTAACGGCATACGCAGCTGGTGAACAAGTTAAGGTTCCACCTTATTATATAAATGAAAAATATGAAGAAGTATATAAAAAAAGTCCGCTTTCGCATGAAATTTCATTAAAAAGAGGGAAAAATAGTTATCAATTTGAGCTATCTGATACCGAAGTCATGGAACAACCGTTAATACCTGTAGAAGATGGATGGGCGCAATTGTATTTTGATCAATTTACACATGAGCTTGTTGGTGTTCGTTATATGGATGATGAAACTTTATTACGCCAAAGACCGTATCAGCTCGTTTATTCAGGTGAATTAATAGCAGAACAACCATTGACTCCAGAAAAAATAAAACAAGTAGAAAATGGGAATATGCAACAAATTTTTGATTTAACAAATATCATTCGAAGTCGTCATAAATTACCATTATTAACATGGGATCAGGAAACAGCAGATGTTGCTGTTGGTCACAGTAAAGATATGAAAGACAATAATTATTTTTCTCATGACTCACCTACATTAGGTACACTAGGAGATCGTTTGCAGCGCGGGAAAGTAGGATTTCAACTTGCTGGTGAGAACATAGCGGCGCAACATAGTGACGGAATTGCGGCAGTGCAAGGTTGGTTAAATAGTGAGGGGCATAGAAAGAATTTATTAAATGAACAATTTACAGGATTAGGTGTTGGTGTATACGATAAATTTTATACACAAAACTTTATTCGAAAATAAAGCGAAACTGTAAGCGGTGGGGTGTTACATCACCTAATTAGTTACTTCGTATTCACTGAATTGTAGGTGGGAATCTGACCGTATGCAAATAGCAGAAAAAAAGGTGCATGAATCGTCTAAAAATAGGCGAACCATGCGCCTTTTTTTTCTTACTATATAGTAGATATACATGGAGAGGTGAGGATTATGCCAACAACAAAAGGACCGTTACATCCATCGGTTCAACAGTTTAAAGAATTTGTAAACCATCACCCTAAAATGGTTCATGAGGTTAGAAGTGGTCATAAAACATGGCAACAATTTTATGAAGAATGGTACTTACTTGGTGAAGAAGATCCAATATGGGCAACTTATAGACCGGATGGAGCGCCTGCTTTTTCTTCGGTAAAAGAAAATAAAAAAGAAAAAGATAATCGAACTGAAGAGGAAAAAACTGCTGATGTGATGGGGCAAATGCTTTCTTTTTTTAAAAAGTTGGACGTGGAACAAATGCAGAACCATTTAGCCAATGTGACGAGTGCAATTGGGAGCGTGCAACAAGTTATTCAGCAATTTCAAGGTAACCGTACGCAGCAAGAGCAAAGTACTTCAGAAAATAACCCGTTTTTCTTTCAAAAGGATTAGGGGGAAAGATGATGAGAGCAGAAATTATGGAGTTTATAAAGGCTGATGAGGATTTATCTCGTTATATTAGAGAGCAACCGTACTGGTATAGAAAATTAACACGAAATCCTGAAGAAAAAGAGGCTTTTGAGTTAGCGGCGATGCAACATTTCAAAAAAACGATACCAGATAAAGTGGAAAAGTTTCAAAATCAATTGGCCGTTGCTTCGATCATGATTGATATGTTTCAGTATATGAAGCAACAAAACGCAACCTAATTGGAAGTGAAAAATATGTCCGTCATGCAGAACTTTTGTTACAATAGAAGTTGATTATTTAAAAAGGAGTTGCAGCATGACGGAAATTTGTTTAGTACGACATGGACAAACTGATTGGAATTTTCAAGAAATTATTCAGGGGCGAGAAGATATTCCGCTTAATGAAGTTGGTAAGAAGCAAGCGAGTCAAAGTGCAGCTGCTTTACAAGAAGAAACGTGGGATATCATTATAAGTAGCCCGTTAATTAGAGCGCAAGAAACGGCTAATGAAATCGCAACGGCAGTTGGATTACAATCGATTTTATTAGATGAGCGATTTGTTGAACGGAATTTTGGAGAAGCTTCAGGGAAGCCGGTTGCGGCTGTTAGAGAGTTGATTGCTGAGGGTAAAGTAGAAGGTATGGAGCGAGATGAAGAGATTGTAGCTCGTTGCTTTGCTGCTTTAGAAGATGTTGCGACAACTCATTTTGGCAAACGTATTATTATTGTTGCTCACTCACACGCGATAAAAGCGATTTTACATGCCATTGAACCAGATGAAATTACATTTAAGACACCATTAAAAAATGCGTGTATTAGTTATGTGAAACAAAATAGTGGAAAATGGGATGTTCTTAAATATAATATAGCGGAACATATTAATGTATAAGTGTGTACGGATATAGTGTAAAAATAGTTACGTTATATCTTTCTTTTGAGTAAGTCACTTCAATTAGTAGTTCTAATCTAAATGTGGTATGATGGATACTCGGAGGTGTCTCTCATGATTGTAGCGACGCTAGAAAGCGTATTAATATTAGATAAGGCAGAGCAGCTTGCAAAAGCGATTATCTGTTCAGATATAGCAGAAGATTATCGTAAGTATTATAGAGAATTACATGAAGATATGGAACTTCAGACGCTAATTCAGCAATTTACAGCGATGAAAGAACGGTATGAGGAAGTACAGCGTTTTGGAAAATACCATCCTGACTATACTACCGTGTCGATGAAAATGAGAGAATTAAAGCGTTCTGTGGACTTACATGATAAGGTTGCAGCTTTTAAAAGAGCAGAAACTGCTTTGCAGAAGTTATTAGACGAAGTTAGTGTAGCAATCGGTTCGGAAGTGTCTTCTTCCATTAAAGTGCCAACAGGAAATCCATTCTTTGATGCTGGTGGCTGTGGTGGAGGTTGTGGTACTGGCGGAGGTTGTGGTTGTAAAAAAACGGGGTGATGTACCCCGTTTTTTAGAAGTTGGAAGAAAACGTATACAGAGTTTGTCCTGTAATGTTATAAATTTCTGATTGGTTTTCATAGAATATAAAATATATGTTTTTAAAAGGAGAAGATGGAGAAGATTATGTTCGGGCAACGACAAAGTATGATTGTTTATTTACATTCATTGAAACATGCCAAGATTTTAAGGAAATATGGTAACATACATTACATATCAAAACGATTAAAATATGCTGTAGTATATTGTGATATGGAACAAATTGAGCATATGATGCATAAGTTGAACAAACTTCCTTTTGTGAAAAAGATAGAACAGTCGTATCGCCCGTATTTAAAAACGGAATTTGAAAATTCCCGTCCTGATCGAGCAAAAGAATACGATTATAGCTAATAGAAAAAATCCCCTGCTAAATTTAAATTTAGCGGGGGATTTTTCACTTGAAATAACGTGTTATTTCATCGGAGGAATGAAATTGTTCATTCGTAAAATACCAATTAAATGATTAAAAAATAGTTCTTTTTCTGGGAAAGTTGTAGATGGTTTTACAGTAAAGGTAGCCACTTTTTTCCCGAGTTGTTCTGCCGTTTCTTCAAATAAAATGACACGTTTACTTTTTTTATTTTCAAATACAGGAATGCCTTCACGACATATGTATAATGGTTGGAAATCACCAGTAGTAGTTGGTTTTAATATTACAACAAGCGAACACACTTTTTTATCGTTTTTTATCGTTTCAAATTGTAACATATGTGCTATACGTTCTTGATTTGTTTTGGCAATTTCAAGTAATTCATATAAATCAGAGTAGCCTTCTCCAAGTTCTATAAAGCGTTGAATCATATCTTTTCCTCCTCTTTCTTTTACTGTACCATTTCACTTTTTAAATGAAAAGCACACAAAGAAAAAAAACCCTGCATAGCAGGGCCCTTCTTATACTAGCATGTACTAGTAAGAAGGCAAAGGGAGAGGAGAAACCGGAGGAAGAACTTATGGGGAAACGTAAGTCTTCTCCGCGGTTGGCAACAACATCGAAGGTGATGTTGTTATAATTATTTATGTCCAATCTAAATGAAGATATACATAATGAAATTAAATTTTATGTTGGGCTTTTTATTTTTCTTTTTTTTATTTTGTGATAGGATAAAAAAGATAAAGTGGAACTAATATACATATTGGGTTCATATTAGTGAATGATGAGATGAATACATAAAAATAACGAGAGGTTATTTGAGGCCGAGTTTTTCTATAGTTAGGTGAATGTGGTTTGTTAACGGTTACCGAAGTGGGAATGGCTTTCTATAATCGCTCGATAGATTGAAATAAAGGTAGTGACAACAGATGAGAGTAGTTTCAGGAAAATGTAAAGGACACCCACTTAAAGCGGTTCCTGGTAATACAACACGTCCAACGACAGATAAAGTAAAAGAATCTATTTTTAATATGATAGGTCCTTATTTTGATGGTGGTATCGCCCTTGATTTATTTGGTGGTAGTGGTGGTCTTGGAATTGAGGCTTTGAGCAGAGGGATCGATAAAGCAATTTTTGTTGATCGGGATAGTAAAGCGATAAAAGTAATTCATCAAAATTTAGAAAGTTGTAGAGTACAGGAACAAGCTGAAGTATATCGAAATGATGCTGAACGTGCAGTAAAGGCGTTAATAAAACGTGAAATGTCATTCGATCTTATATTAATAGATCCTCCATATAAAGAGCAAAAAATTGTATCTTTAATTAGTGTAATGGATCAACATGGATTGCTACATAGTGATGGATTAATTATGGCAGAGCATGGTAATGATGTAGTTTTACCTAATTCAATAGGAAGGCTTGTAAAAGTACGAGCTGAGAATTATGGGATTACTGCAATATCGATTTATAAGTATGAAGGTGAGGGGACAGAATGACAAGTATAGCTATTTCTTCAGGAAGTTTTGATCCAATTACCCTTGGGCATCTGGATATTATTAAAAGGGGAGCAAAAGTATTTGATGAGGTGTACGTAGTCGTTTTAAACAATTCATCAAAAAAACCATTCTTTTCAGTTGAAGAGCGATTAGAACTAATTCGAGAAGCGACAAAGGATATCCCGAATGTAAAGGTAGATTCGCATAGTGGGCTATTAGTAGAGTATGCAAAAATGCGTAATGCAAATGCAATATTACGTGGTTTACGAGCAGTTTCTGATTTTGAATATGAGATGCAAATTACTTCTATGAATCGAAAATTAGATGAAAATATTGAAACATTTTTTATTATGACAAACAACCAATATTCATTTTTAAGCTCGAGTATTGTAAAAGAAGTTGCGAGGTATGGAGGAAGTGTAGTGGATCTTGTACCTCCTATTGTAGAGCGTGCTTTAAAAGAAAAGTTTCAAACCCCGTTAAAGTGAACGGGGTTTTTCTTTATACGTGCGCAAAAATAATAAAATAACATATAAGTATAGACAAAATAATGTAAAAATTGGTCCATAATGTATAAAAGATGTCCAAATTTCATGTAGTATAGAAGGATGCTCGGATAAAAATACAGGAATATCTTTTGGCATAGGTGAGAAAGAACTCACTTTCTCATAAAATGGTGTCCAAAATACAAATGTAAAAATAGGGGCAAGAATACTTTGAATAATTCGTGCGAAAAAATAGGGTTTAAATCGGATATCTGTTTCAGCTAATATGCTAGCAACTTGTGCCTGAATAGAAAGACCGCTAAATGCTAAAATGAAGCTTGTTACCATAGCTTGTTGTAAGAGCGGTGTTTCATTTATTTGACTAATCATTTGGCTTCCGAGTGTCATTTCGAAAATACCTGATAATATAGGTATACTAAAATCTGTACTTAGTTGGAAGAATGATAAAATATGTTGCATAATAAAAGAAAGAGCTGCTGTAATGTGGAATACAGTAATCATTTTATTTAACACAGAGAATAAAATAATAAATCCGCCAATCATAAGTAATGTTTGAATAGAAGAAACAATGGCATCCCCAAGTAATTTACCAATTGGTCTTTTTTCTTGTAAGCGTGTCTCGTGAAGAATTAAAAAAGGGTTTTGAAAGCGACGTTTTTTTGTAGTGTGTGTATTATTTTTGTAAGCGGTATTATCGCCGTAAAAACGCATAATTAATCCGACAGCAAAGTTACTGAAATAATGGGCAGCGGCTAATATAATTCCTAATTTCGGATTATTAAAAAAACCGATAGACACAGCACCGAAAATAAAAAGTGGATTAGAAGAATTTGTGAAAGAAACGAGGCGCTCTGCTTCAATCTGAGTTAAAAGATTGCTTTTTCGTAGTCTAGCGCTTAATTTGGCGCCTGCAGGGAAACCAGAAGCCATTCCCATCGCCCAAACAAATCCGCCTATCCCTGGAACGCGAAAAAGTGGGCGCATGAGTGGTTCTAATATAACGCCAATAAATTTTACAACACCGATACTAATTAGAAGTTCCGCAATGATGAAAAACGGTAGTAGTGAAGGGAATACAACTTCCCACCATATATTTAACCCGCGAATAGAAGCTTGCAAAGCGGCTTGGGGGTGGAGTACAAGAGAAAAGGTTAAAAATAGCGTTGATATGGTAAGGAAAGCGGTTTTCCATTTTTCATACATGTAAGTAAATCCCCCTTTGTCCCAAAAAACGTTCATTTCAGTATACGTGGATACGTAGTGAATTTAGACCATAAGTATGAAAAAGGAATGAAAAAAATTAAAGGGTGAGAAAAATGAAAGAACCAAAGATTGGTTTAGCACTTGGGTCTGGAGGAGCCAAAGGGTTTGCTCATATTGGTGTAATAAAGGTTTTAAGGGAAGCTGGTATCCCTATTCACATGATTGCAGGAAGTAGTATGGGGGCGCTAATAGGTACGTTTTATGCGGCAAGTAGTAACGTTGAAAGATTGTATAAATTGGCATCTGTTTTTAAGCGGAAGTATTATTTAGATTTCACGGTACCGAAAATGGGATTTATTGCTGGAAAACGTGTCAAAGATATGATTAAAATGTTTACATATAATAAAAATTTAGAAGAGTTAGATATCCCGACGGCTGTTGTGGCTACTGACATATTGAAGGGGGAAAAAGTGGTTTTTACAAGTGGGCCAGTTGCAGATGCGGTGAGGGCTAGCATATCTGTTCCTGGAGTGTTTGTACCAGAAAAAATAGATGGAAGATTATTAGTGGATGGTGGAGTCATTGATCGCATCCCAGTATCGGTTGTGAAAGAGTTAGGGGCCGATATTGTTATCGCTGTTGATGTATCTCCAATTAAGGTGAATGGCGATGTTACGTCCATTTATGACGTAATCATGCAAAGTATTGAAATTATGCAGCATGAGCTTGTAATGAATCGGCAAATTGCATCGGATTTAATGATGCGACCAGCTGTAGAGCAATTTAGTTCACGTGCTTTTACAAACATTGAAGACATTATTCGAGTTGGAGAAGTAGAAGCAGAAAAACATGTTTCAAATATTTATTTATTAATTGAGCAGTGGAAGGAGAAACATAATGTTTAAGCGTTTTCGGTTTATATATGCAATCTTAATAGGGGTTATATTGGCGATGTTACTTGTTTACGTACGTTTACCGTATTATATAACAAAACCAGGAATGGCTGCCAAATTAGAGCCTTATGTTCAAGTTGAGGGTGGAACGAAAGAATCTGGTGATTTTATGCTTGTTACGGTTTCAATGGGACCAGCAAATGTGGTGAATTTAATAGCGGCACAGTTTAATAAATATACACATATTTCGAAAGCGGAAGAAATATTGCAAAAAGGTGAGAGTGATGAAGAATATCAATTTCGCCAAAATTATGCGATGAAAGATTCGCAAAATGCAGCAATTTATAATGCATATAAACGTGCAAATCGCTCAGTATCTTTTGAAAATAAAGGTGTATTAGTTGCTGGTGTGGCAAAAGGAATGCCGTCAGAAGGAAAGCTTAAGCTTGGTGATGTTATTATAGCTGTTGACGGAAAAACATTTGAAAAGACGGAGCAATTTATTGAATATATGACAGGGAAAAAAGAAAACGATGCTGTAAGTATTGAGTACATGAGAAATGGAAAACAATTGAAAGAGAATTTAAATGTAAAGACGATTCCTAATGGGAATGGGCGTGTCGGCATAGGTGTTTCTATCGTTACGGAAAGAGAATTAGTGGTCGATCCGAAAGTGAAAATTAATTCTCATGAAATTGGTGGACCATCCGCAGGTTTAATGTTCACATTAGAAATATATAATCAACTTGTGGAAGAAGACTTAACGAAAGGACATGAAATAGCTGGAACAGGTACAATTAATGAAAAAGGAGAAGTGGGCCCAATTGGTGGTATAAATCAAAAAGTGGTGGCTGCTAGCGATGCCGGGGCTGAAGTGTTCTTTGCGCCAAATGAAAAAGGTGCGGAGAAATCGAACTATAAAGATGCACTTGAGACTGCAAAGGATATTAAAACAAAAATGAAAATTGTACCAGTAGATACGCTGGATGATGCGTTAACATATTTAGAAAAGATGGATAAGGAAAAAACCTCTCTGAAATAGAGAGGTTTTTTTATAGGAATTTTGTAGTTGTTTCATCATAGCGAACAGGATGGTGTGTTATATCCTGTTTTAATAGTTGTGTGCGTAACGGTTCGTGCATGATGGAGAAATATACAGAGTTTGCTTTTTTCTCTATATCTAAAGCGGCATGGTCGAATGTTTTTGTATGAGTAAGGATTGGAAGTTCGATTTTTTTCTTGTTTTTTGAAAGGTAAGTTTGTCCTTTTTGTGACATACCTAGCAGGCGAATATATGGTGCGTGTTGTTCTATATTTGCGCTACGTATTTCCTCTTTTGTTGTGTTTGTTAAAATGTGTGTACAAGCTCTTTGTAATCTAGTCCATGTATAACGTTTTGTTTTTAATGCTTCCATGAATGAATAGAAGGAGGAACTGTTTTGTATTTTTGATAAAATACGATGCTCTAAACCTTCTTCTATTTCATATATATGTCGTAAGTCCCCTGGAGACATCGTCATGAGTCTATATTTAAAAAATGAAAAGTATTGTTCCCAATTATGTAATATCCCGTAATTTTGTTTGTAATTTGCTAAAAGCGAAGTGGTTGCCTGTGGGAGAAAAGGTTCAATTGTTGTAAATGATCCTTCTTCGCTAAAGAGTTGTTTTCGGATGCTTGTCGCGCTTGCAATATGTTGGTCATTAAATGTTTCATCATGATAATGAGAGGCAAATCTTTTTATAGTTTGAGCTTGTATAGAGCTATTTTGTGACAGAATTGCTTTCATATATTGGAAGCCTAAAATATTATTTGGTTGTGACATATCTATGTTTTTTTCAGATGTTAAAATGTGTGAGAAAGCATCCGATGTTGCTTTTGCATAACTATTACCAGCGTCCATGAATTGTTTTACAAGGTAGTTAAAAGTCTCTTCTTCGTTTTTTTGTACGGAGATGGTATTATAAAAATTTTCGATTTGTCCATCCTCACTACCGAAACAAATTTCAGAAACACGTAGGGCATTTAAAATGGAAATAGCACCATTTGCGAAGGTTTCAGCCTTTTGTGTTGCAAAGATGTATGGAAGCTCTACAACAAGGTCTACGCCGTTTGCTAAGGCCATTTTAGTGCGATACCATTTGGAAATGAGTGCGGGCTCACCACGCTGTAAAAAAGGACCACTCATAACGGCAATTATTATATCAGATTGTGTTAACTTTTTTGTCTGTTGCACATGATAAAGATGACCGTTATGAAAAGGGTTATATTCAACAACAATACCACCAGCTTTTATGGTAATCTCTCCTTTCGATGTAGCATCTTTTTGAAAAACGTGATACTCTATATATTATTTACTATGATGACTTCATTATAGTGTAAAGAAAAAACATTGACAAATATAAAATGGCTAGCTATAATTTTGTTTGTTGCCTTGAGGTGATATGATATGAAATGGTCCATCCATCAATTGAATAAATTGAGAAATAAAGGATTGACATTGGATGAGATGGTAGATGTAAGTGAGCTAAAAGAGGTCGAGAAAGATATTCGTGAAATTAATCCTGTTCATGTAACGGGAAGAGTTGATTTTGGCTCCGGTAAGTTTACGTTTCATCTACATATAACTGGAAGCATGGTTTTACCATGTTCTCGCTCTTTAGTAGATGTGACATTACCATTTGACATTAAAACAACTGAGGTGTTCCAAACTTCACAAGAAGAATTTGAAACTGAAGCTGAAATTCATTCTTTAGAAGGAGAAGTACTTGACTTACTGCCCGTAATCAAGGAAAATATACTTTTGGAGATTCCAATGCAAATTTTCAGTGATGATGTTTCTGGTGGAGCACCGACGCAAGGTCAAGACTGGCAAGTGATTTCGGAAGAAGACAAAGAAAAGACTGTTGATCCAAGATTGGCAGGACTTGCAAAGTTTTTTGACAAATAATCGGAAGACTGGTTCAGGCCTTCATATGAAAATAACTATTTCTTTTAAGGAGGTGGGAAGAATGGCTGTACCTTTTAGAAGAACTTCTAAAACAGTAAAAAGAAAGCGTCGTACGCATTTCAAATTATCAGTACCTGGTATGGTAGAGTGCCCAAGCTGTGGTGAAGCGAAATTAGCTCACCGTGTATGTAAAGCATGCGGTACTTACAAAGGTAAAGAAGTAATCAGCAAGTAATTGCGGGAAAATAAACGCAGAAGATATCTTCTGCGTTTATTTTTTTGTCTTAATCTTTAGTTGTTGTATTCTATCTTTTCTAGTAACTGCATATGCTTAATAAAAAATGCATAGGGAGGACTAGAGAGATGGCGACAACAAGACAAGATGCTTGGACTGATGATGAAGATTTGCTTCTGGCAGAAGTAGTACTCCGGCATATTCGAGAAGGTGGAACACAACTTTCTGCCTTTAAGGAAGTGGGGAAAAATTTATCTCGTACACCAGCAGCATGTGGGTTTAGATGGAATTCTTACGTAAGAAAGCAATATAAAGAACGTATTGAGGAAGCAAAGCAACTTCGTAAAGTAGAAAATTATGAAGTGAAAGAGACAAAGGTGTTAGAACCTACGTCAATTACGTTGAATGATGTTATTGATTTCTTGCAAAATTATAAAGATGAAAACTCTTTAACGGTGTTGCAACAACAAGTTGAATCATTACAAACAGAAAGAGAGCGTCTTCTGGAGCGATTATCAGTATATGAAGAAGAGTATAGAACACTACTTGATTATATCGATCAAAAAAGAAGTGTAATGGTAGCGGAAAGAAACAATGCTCGCTCGAATGAGAAGTTAGAGAAGCTTAAGAAATAAAAAACAGCTGTTATACAGCTGTTTTTTTATTTCTTAAGCCGATTCTTCGTTTGTAACCGCATTCAAATTTGCTTCTGGATGCCAAATATAAAAATCTCCATCAGTTACTGATACGGGGTTGAAATTTAATTTATCCCAAAAACCAGCTGAATGAATACGTGCTATCGTTTTAATAGGAAATTGCATTTGTTTCGCATGATTTACAAGCATTTGCCCGAATCCTTGTTTTTGAAAAGTTGGTAATACTTCAAGTTTATAAAGTTCTAGGTAGGGACCTGTAATTTCGAATGGTTCTCCGCCGTTTCTTTTCATATATAGACTCATACGTGCGATTAGTGATCCGCCATAATAAATACCGTAAAATGGAGATTCACTGTCGTTTTCAATAATGTTTGCTTGTAATTCTTCCAGCATAGATAGTTCCTGGGCTCCGCACCCTTTAAATTTTTTGAATTCATCTAACGTTTTATAATTGATGAGCAAGCGCTCAACTTTTGGGAATCCCATTACATCACATCCTTTTCTTGTCTCGTTGAATGCAGAAAAGTAAAAATATTTATAATAATAGTATAACTCATTTTTTTATTTTTATGAAGAAGATAGTATATTTCTTTTTTTATTTTTTTGAGGATTTGCTAAACTAAGAGTAGAAGCGTATTAATAGGTGGTACATACATAGTGAAAAATGAGAGTATATTTGTTGGGCAGAGGACAGCGGAATTATAGGGCGTGCTCAGGTGCTTTAAAAAGATATAAAGGGGGGAAGGCAAGGGCACTTAGTGTGAATTCCTTGTGTGAAAATGAAAATTGGAATTGTCGGACCAGGTGCTATTGGTCTATTGTATACATTTTATTTACAAAAAAATAACCAAGATGTTACGTTGTTTACAAGAACAGCTAAACAAGCTGAAGAATTAAATGAAACAGGTGTAACTTGTATTAGAGATGGAAGATGTGAAACAGTATATCCATCTGTTTTACCGATAGAAAGTATGGTAGCGCAAAATTTAGATTATATATTTATTGCTGTGAAGCAATATCATATAGAGGACGTACTACCGTTTGTGGAAGGGGCATCATCATTAATCTTTTTGCAAAACGGAATGTCGCATCTTCAAAAGATGCTGAACATAGGGAGTAAAAATATAGCTGTTGGTATTGTAGAACATGGTGCGAAAAAAGAGGGAGGGCATATCGTTCATCATACTGGGATAGGGGTAACAAAATTTGGAGTGGTTTGTGGTCAATCTATACATTTTAAAAAAATATTCAATTATTTTCCTGTTGCTTATTTTCCAGTTCAAATAGAAACGGATTGGGAAGAGATTATGCATAAAAAATTAGTAGTAAATGTATGTATCAATCCGTTGACAGCACTATTGGGAGTTAAGAATGGTGAATTAATCACGAATCGTTTTTTTTATCAAATGATGGAGCAAGTGTTTCAGGAGGCAGCATTTCTTATTAGAGGAGAAAAAGAAATGGTATGGCAAATGGTACGAAATGTGTGTGAAGGAACGTCTCGTAATACATCTTCTATGCTAGCGGATGTAAGAGCGAGTAGAAAGACGGAAATTAATGCGATTGTTGGATATGTATTAGAAGAAGCTAAGAAACAGCAACGACCAGTTCCGACACTTCAATTTTTGTTCGATGCAATAAAAGGTTTAGAAACAAGAGTATAAGTGTTATTCTTTGCTTTTACGTGAAACATTGACTACAATGTGGATTGGTGAGAGAACTGGATACGAAAGGAAGAATTATATGGAGATAAAAGAAATCTCTGTTCCGCAACAAGGTATTGTAGCGGACTATATGAACGGTAAAAAAGAGATACAGTCATGTTTTGATTATATGTTAACAGAAGATGCTTTTAAACAACGTTTACATGATTTGCGTGAAAGGGAGTTTTTCCGCCAAGATTTAGTAGCGCATTTATTAGAATATAATAAAAAATTACAAGCGGGAGAATCTACACTTCAAAATGTAAAAGCGCTTGGAGATGAAAATACATATGTTGTTATAGCTGGACAACAAGCGGGGTTATTAACTGGACCGCTTTATACAATTCATAAAGTTATTTCAATTTTACAGCTTGCAAAGGAAAAGGAAGAAAGTTTAGGAGTTAAAGTTGTCCCTGTCTTCTGGATTGCGGGTGAAGACCATGATATGGATGAGATTAATCATACTTTTGTAGCGAAAAATAAAAAGATGAAAAAAACTATTTTTTATGACCGTAATCCGAAAAAGGCAAGTGCTTCTGAGTCTGAACTTTCTGTTGAAGATTGTAGAAATTGGATTGAAGAGATTTTTAAAACATACCCAGAAACAAATTTTACAAAAGATGTATTAAAATTTGTTGATGATGCTTTGAAAAAATCGAATACGTATGTAGATTTCTTTGCTCATCTTATTACGAAAATCTTTGCTAATTCTGGTTTAATCCTTGTTGATTCACATCATCCTGAATTAAGAAAGTTAGAAATTCCATTTTTCAAGCGAATTATAAGTAAGTATAAAGAGGTACAAGAGGGCCTTCGTAATCAGCAGGAAGTAATTAAAGAACTAGGATACAAACCGATTATTGAAACGAAGTCTCATGCAGTGCATATATTCATGGAAATAGATAATGAACGAGTATTGCTTGAAGAGCATCAAGGTAAGTTTGTTGGAAAGGATGGGGCGCATTCCTTTTCATACGAAGAGTTGATTGAAGAGATGGAGAGAAATCCGGCACGTTTTAGTAATAATGTTGTAACACGTCCTCTTATGCAAGAGTATGTATTTCCTACGCTCGCATTTATTGGAGGTCCAGGGGAATTAGCTTATTGGAGTGAATTACAACAAGTATTCCATACTGTCGGTTTTCAAATGCCACCTGTCGTTCCTCGTCTTACAATTACTTATGTGGAGAGAGATATAGCGACAGATTTATTCGATCTGCAATTGAGAGAAATTGATCCGTTTTTAAATGATGTCGATAAACTGCGTGAAAACTGGTTGTCTAATCAAATAGAGGAACCGATTGATGATCATTTTGAAAAGGCGAAAAAAGAAATTGCCGATATTCATACATCTTTACAGCAATTTGTAAAGAAAATAGAGCCAGGGTTAGGTGCGTTTGCAGGGAAAAACGAATTGAAAATTAATGAACAAATTGAACTGTTGGAAAGAATGTTGAAAAGAAATGTTGAGAAAAAGTATGAGGTTCAGCTAAATAAATTCCGCCGTATACAATTCGCACTTCGTCCATTAGGTGCGCCGCAAGAACGTGTGTGGAATGTATGTTATTATTTAAATCAGTTTGGTTTGGATTTCGTTGATCGTGTAATGGAAAACCCTTTTTCTTGGGACGGAAAACATCATGTTATAAAACTATAAAATCTTGCTCTTTGGAGCAGGATTTTATTTTTATTCCGTTGAATTTACTGTGAAGTGATTTTTTTCTGAATTATCAATCAAAAAATGTTAGATATGGCAATTGTGTTGGATACTTAAATATATGACAAAATAGCACAAAATGTAAACGTATTATTCGCTTTTTCGACAGTTTTTTATTTAAATTCCCGCAAAAGATGATAAAATTTAGTATATAATAAAAGAAAATAGCGATTTGTATAGTATGTTGCCTTTGTTGGTAAGTTAAATGAGTCGTTCTTTCGTATTATTTCATTCTCTAAGCGTGAAATATGTGTTTAGAGGAAGGGATACATTCAACATAATTAATTGGAAAAAGAGTAGGTGCAACAATGTTTAAACACGTAACAGTGCTTTTAAAGGAAACAGTAGACGGCTTAGATATAAAGCCAGATGGTACATATGTAGATTGTACACTGGGGGGAGGAGGACATAGTTCTTATTTATTATCCCAATTAACTGAAGGTGGAAAATTAATAGCGTTTGATCAAGATGAGATAGCGATTCAAAACGCGAAAGAAAAGTTCTCTTCATACGGTGAACAGTTTATAACAGTAAAGAGTAACTTCCGTTATTTAGCTGAAAAACTGCAGGAAATAGGTATAACAGAAGTAGATGGTATTTTATTTGATTTAGGTGTTTCATCCCCACAATTAGATACACCAGAACGAGGCTTTAGTTATCATCATGATGCACCGCTAGATATGCGGATGGATCAAGATGCCCCATTAACAGCGTATGATGTTGTAAATAGCTGGTCATATGAACAACTTGTAAGGATTTTCTTCCAATACGGTGAAGAGAAATTTTCAAAACAAATTGCAAGAAAAATTGAAGCTTATCGTGAGAATAAAGCTATTGAAACGACAGGAGAATTAGTAGAGCTAATTAAAGAAGGTATTCCGGCTCCAGCTCGTAGAACGGGTGGGCATCCTGCTAAGCGAGTGTTTCAGGCAATTCGTATAGCTGTAAATGATGAATTAAAAGTATTTGAAGAAGCATTGGAATCTGCTATTGAGATGGTTAAGCCAGGTGGAAGAGTTAGTGTTATAACATTCCATTCATTAGAAGATCGTATTTGTAAAACAACGTTTAAGCGAAATAGTACAACGCCACAATTGCCGCCAGGATTACCGATTATTCCTGATGAATTTAAGCCGAAATTAAAGCTTATTACAAGAAAACCGATTTTACCTTCTGATATAGAGCTAGAAGAAAATAATCGTGCGCGTTCTGCGAAGTTGAGAATCGCTGAAAAACGATAAAAGGGAGAGAGAGGTATGACTAATTTAGCTGTAAAGTACAAACAACAAGCGCAAGAAGAGGTGCAAATTCAAACGCCCCCACAGCAGATGGCTAAGCCGAAGGTTAAAGCGAAAATTACAAGAATCGAAAAACTGTTGTATGTAGCGTTTATTGGCTTTTTATTGTATGCCTGTGTCGCGTTTATTGGAAATAAAGCAGGCCTTTATCAAGTTAATGTAGAAGCAGCGACGATAGAAGAAAAAATTGTACAGCAGCAAAAAGAAAATCAAGAATTACAAGCTGAAGTAGAGAAGCTAAGTCGCTATGAACGAATCGCTGAAGTTGCAAAAAAACACGGGCTAGAAATTAATGCGAATAATGTGAAAGGCCTCAAATAAGGCAATAGGTGTGAAGGAACGATGAAGAAGAATATGACTAAATTTCATACCAATAAGGGAGCAGGTTATTTTATGATATTTTTCCTCCTGCTCTTTTTGCTGTTATTAGCCCGATTTTTTTACATACAATCAACAGGAACAGTTCATAATCAGGATTTAGATGCACTTGCTAAACAAAAGCATAGTAAAAAAGGAGTTCTTGAAGCGAACCGAGGAACCATTTATGATCAAAACGGTCATGTGTTAGCGCAAGACGCAAACTCTTACAAAATGGTAGCTGCACTAAAAGGTGCTAACTCAGTTGAGAATAAAGAAGATACTGCAAAGAAAATTGCAGGAGTACTTGGAAAAGGCGAAGAGGATATTTTAGCGACGTTAAATAAAGATAAAAGTCAAGTGGAATTTGGGAAGATAGGTAAGGGCTTGACGAAAGAAAAGAAAGAACAAATAGAAGCATTGAAATTGCCAGGGGTTTCTTTTATTACGGAAAATGCGAGAGTTTATCCAAATGGTGATTTCGCATCTTATGTTATAGGGCATGCGAAACCGAATGAAGATGGAATTGCAGTAGGTCAATTTGGATTAGAAAAAAGTTTGGATAAATATTTAGGAGCTTCAAATGGAGAGGTAGCTTATACAGGTGATCGTAGGGGGGTATCTCTTGACGGTGGGAAAGTGAATGTGAAGGCACCTAAAAATGGAGATAATGTATATTTGACAATGGATCAACGTATTCAAAGTTATTTAGAAGACGCGATGAAATCGGCGAGTCAACATTATGAGCCGGAAAGTTTAATTGGAATTGTGGCGGATCCGAAAACGGGGAAAATATTAGCAATGTCTAGTAAACCTAGTTATGATCCGAACATAGAGAATAATAAATACTTTTATAATGACGCAATTGCCAATGCATTTGAACCTGGATCAACAATGAAAATTTTCACGTTAGCGGCAGCTATTAATGAAGGTGTGTACAAAGGCCAAGATTATTATCAGTCCGGGACATATCAAGTCGGAAATAGGAAAATAAAAGATCATAACGGTGGTGCTGGTTGGGGCTCTATCACGTTTGATGAAGGGGTAGAGCGTTCTTCAAACGTAGCGTTTGCAATTTTAGGAGATCAAAAACTTGGTCCAGAACGTTTCCGAAAATATATTCATAGTTTTGGATTAGATGAAAAAACGAACATTGATTTATCAGGTGAAGGATCGAATACAATTTTATTTGATCAGCAAATACAACAAGTGACAACAGCTTTTGGACAAGGTTCCACTGTAACACCAATTCAGCTTGTACAAGCTGCAACGGCCATTGCAAATGATGGGAAAATGATGAAACCTTATGCAATTGATAAAATTGTAGATCCGATAACAGACAAAGTAAAATTAGAACATAAGCCAGAAGAAGTAGGAAAACCTGTTACAAAGGAAACAGCAGCGCAAGTAAGACAATTATTAGAACGTGTTGTTACATCTCCGAAAGGTACAGGGACAGCTTATAAAATTGATGGATATTCAGTTGGTGGTAAAACAGGTACAGCGCAAATTCCGGATGGAAAAGGCGGCTATATGACAGGGAGACAGAATTATATATTCTCATTCTTAGGTATGGCACCAATGGACGATCCACAACTTGTTGTGTATGTAGCTGTTAAACAGCCTAAATTAAAAGATGATGAGAACGGTGCACAACCGTTAGCTGATATTTTTAAATATGTAACAAAAAATAGTTTAGAGTATTTAAAGATTAAGCCAAATGAAGTTAAAGATCCGAAAAAACATCTGAAAGAACAACAAACTACTGTTCCGGATGTAAATGGTAAAACGATGGCTGAAGCGGGGAAAGCGATTGATAAAGCAAAACTTCGTCCAATCGTGCTAGGTGAAGGGAAAGTACAGCAACAAGTACCAAAAGCGACTGAACAAACATTAAAAGGCGACCGAGTCTTCTTGGTAGGAGATAAGCCTACAATGCCAAATATACAAGGATGGGCACTGCGTGATGTTATGAATTTAGCGAAGACATTACAGCTTAACTTGAAACCTTCTGGTACAGGATACGTAACAGAACAAAGTGTGGCGGAAGGAACATTATTACAACCTGGTACAGAATTAGGTGTCACACTCGTACCGCCACTCGAACCACAGCAAGAAGCAGAAAAGCCGTAATGGTAAAAGAGAATAAGTTCTAATTAAATAAGTACAAGCATATATTGGAACAAGCTAGGCGTAAGGGAGGCTTGTTCCAATATGCGTGTATCAAATGTAACAGTTAGAAAACGACTTATTTTTATACTTATATCAGGTATACTTATTTTCACGATTATCGATATTCGTCTTGGATATGTGCAATTTTTTCTTGGGAATATGTTAACAGATCGTGCGAAAGATTCATGGAGTCGTAATATTACTTTCGAACCCGAACGTGGGAAAATTTTAGACCGAAATGGTGTGGAACTTGCCACGAATAAAAGTGCTCCAACTGTCTTTGTTGTACCGAGGCAAATTGAAAAACCAGCGGAGACTGCAGAGAAGTTAGCTGCAGTATTAGGTGTGGAAAAAGATGAGATTTATAAAAGGATTACAAAAAAAGAATCGATTGTAAGGTTAGATAAAGGCGGAAGGAAAATATCACATGACAAAGCGAAAGAAGTACGAGGATTAAGTCTGAAGGGCGTGTATATCGCAGAGGATTCTATCCGGTACTATCCATTTGGAAACTTTTTATCACATGTATTAGGTTTTGCAGGTAGCGATAACCAAGGTCTTATGGGACTAGAAAAATATTATGATAAAGAGCTAAATGGGGACAAAGGTCATGTGCGTTTTTTTGCAGATGCGAAAGGACAAAGGATGCCTAATGTTGGTGATGATTTCAAAAAGCCAGAAGCCGGTTTAAATTTAGGATTAACAATCGATGCGCGTATTACAAGGATTATGGAAAGAGAAATGAATATTGCGGAGTCAACTTATAATCCTGACGGTATGATTGCGATTGCAATGAACCCTAAAAATGGTGAAGTTTTAGGGATGTCTAGTCGACCGAGTTTTGACCCAGCGGATTTTCAAAGTGTCTCTCCAGAAGTGTATAACAGAAATCTACCTGTATGGAGTACGTATGAGCCTGGTTCAACATTTAAGATCATTACATTAGCTGCAGCATTGAATGAAAATTTAGTAGACTTAGAGAAGGATACGTTTTATGATGATGGAGCAGCTGAAGTAGGTGGAGCTAGATTGAAATGCTGGAAAGCAGGAGGTCATGGCAGTCAAACGTTTTTAGAAGTCGTTCAAAACTCATGTAACCCGGGATTTATTGAACTTGGTGATCGCCTTGGTAAAGACCGATTATTTAAATACATTCGTAATTTTGGTTTTGGGCAGAAGACTGGAATTGACTTGCAAGGTGAAGGCAGTGGGATTTTATTTAATTTAGATAAAGTTGGTCCAGTAGAGCAAGCAACAACTTCATTCGGCCAAGGAGTTTCTGTTACGCCGATTCAACAAGTAGCAGCTGTAGCGGCGGCTGTAAATGGTGGAACATTGTATCAGCCGTATATAGCTAAGGAGTTTATTGATCCGAAAAATAATCAAGTTGTTAGTAAAAAGACACCTGTTGAGAAAAGAAAAGTTATTTCCAAGGAAACTTCAGAAAAAGTTCGTTATGCATTAGAGAATGTTGTAGCGAAAGGTTCTGGTAAAGGTGCTTATATTGATGGATATCGCGTAGGTGGAAAAACGGGTACTGCTCAAAAGGTGAAGGATGGTAAATATTTAGAGAATAATTATATAGTATCTTTTATCGGATTTGCTCCAGCGGATGATCCAGAGATTGTTGTGTATGTAGCTGTTGATAATCCAAAAGGGGTTACACAGTTTGGTGGAGTGGTAGCAGCTCCGATTGTCGGGAATATCCTTCGAGATGCGCTTCCTGTTATGGGAGTGAAACCGAGAAAAGAACAAGTTGAGAAAGAATATAAATGGGGCGATACACCAACTGTGGAAGTTCCGAATTTAATTGGAATGAAAAAGAAAGACTTACAAACACAACTCGTCGATTTGAAGCTTGATATAAGTGGAGATGGAGAGAAAGTAATTAAACAATCACCAGAAGCGGGAGCTAAAGTAAAAGAAGGCTCAAAAATTAGAATTTACTTCGGGAATTAAAGGTAACATAGTACGTTTTATGGTACAATTGGTGGAAGTGAGTTCTTTATAGAACAGTTACTTAATTTGAGACAGTAAGTGTCTCATTCATAAATAGGTCAGTAGCACTTACCTCCTTATATAGGAGGTAATGTGTTGCTTACTGAAAAAAGATAAATAAACAATGTAGAGAGGGTTTAGTGAAATGAAGTTGCATACACTTGTATCATGTTTGCATGATTTTCCAGTTGTTCCAAAAGAAAATCCAGAAATCACATCTATAGAAGCTGATTCACGTAAAGTGAAAGAGGGAAGCTTATTTGTATGTATGAAAGGATATACGGTTGATAGCCATGATTTTGCTAAGCAAGCAGCGGCACAAGGAGCGGCTGCTATTGTTGCGGAAAGACCAATTGATGTTGACGTTCCAGTTGTACTTGTGAAAAATACTTTTCGTTCGTTAGCGGTTTTAGCTGATTATTTTTATGGTCAACCGACACACAAGTTACATTTAATCGGAATTACAGGTACAAATGGAAAGACAACAACATCGCATATTATGGATGAGATTATGCGAGCACATGGTCATAAAACAGGGCTAATTGGAACGATTAATATGAAAATCGGTGATGAAACATTTGAGGTGAAAAATACAACACCAGATGCACTAACACTTCAACAGACGTTTTCAAAAATGGTTGAACAAGGTGTGGACAGCACGGTAATGGAAGTTTCGTCACATGCGTTAGATCTTGGTCGTGTACACGGATGTGATTACGATGTAGCGGTGTTTACGAATTTAACACAAGATCATTTAGACTATCATAAAACGATGGAAGAATATAAACATGCAAAAGGGTTACTATTTGCACAGCTTGGCAATAGTTATAATCATAATCGTGAAAAGTACGCTGTGCTGAATAGCGATGATAATGTAACAGAAGAGTATATGAGAAGTACTGCAGCAACAGTTGTAACATATGGTATTGATACAACAAGTGACATTATGGCAAAAAATATCGTTATGACGAGTGGCGGGACTACATTTACGCTTGTCACACCATATGAAAGTGTAAATGTTACGATGAAATTAATAGGTAAATTTAATGTATATAACGTACTTGCAGCAACAGCAGCAGGACTTGTTTCGGGTGTGAAATTAGAAACAATCATTGCTGTTATAAAAGAACTAGCTGGGGTTCCAGGGCGTTTTGAAGTTGTTGATGGAGGACAAAATTATACAGTTATTGTTGATTACGCACATACGCCGGATAGTTTAGAAAATGTATTAAAAACTGCAAAACAATTTGCAAAAGGTGATGTGTATTGTATCGTTGGTTGTGGCGGCGATAGGGACCGAACGAAGAGACCGATAATGGCAAGTGTTGCAACAAAATATGCAACTCATGCAATTTACACATCAGATAATCCAAGAAGTGAAGATCCAGCGGCTATTTTAGATGATATGGTACATGGTGCAAGTGGGAAAAATTATGAAGTGATTATTGATAGAAAAGAAGCGATACACCATGCAATCACTAAAGCGAAAGCAGATGATATCATTATTATTGCTGGTAAGGGTCATGAAACGTATCAAATTATTGGTAAAGAAGTTCATCATTTTGATGATCGTGAAGTTGCTAAAGAAGCAATTAAAGGGCGTTTAAGCAACGAAGAGTAACAACGTGAGAGGAGGACTACATGTGCTTGAGCAAGGTTTATTAGTAACGGCTGGGGTAGCATTCTTAATTTCTGTTGCCCTTTCGCCATTGTTTATTCCATTTTTAAGAAAATTAAAGTTCGGACAGAGTATTCGTGATGAGGGACCAAAGTCACATCAAAAAAAATCAGGGACACCGACAATGGGTGGTATCGTCATATACGTATCTATGATGGTAACTTCACTTATTATGGCGATTAAGTTTAATTATTTAGGTGCAGAGGTTTCGTTATTACTATTAGTGACGTTTGGTTACGGCTTGATTGGATTTTTAGATGACTACATAAAGGTAGTTAAGAAGAGAAATCTTGGTTTAACATCAAAACAAAAATTAGTAGGTCAGCTTGTTATTGCTATTGCATTCTTTTTAATTGGAAAAGGGCAAGCGTTCCACACATACATCATGATTCCGGGAACGGATGTTAAGTTTGAATTAGGTTGGGCGTATTTCGTACTTGTACTATTTATGCTTATTGGTGGATCAAATGCAGTTAACTTAACTGACGGTTTAGATGGTTTATTATCAGGAACAGCTGCTATTGCATTTGGAGCATTTAGTATTATTGCTGTGGCACAAGAGCAATTTGGAGTGGCGATATTCTGTATGGCAGTTGTAGGAGCTGTACTTGGATTTTTAGTATTCAATGCGAATCCAGCAAAAGTGTTTATGGGAGATACAGGTTCATTAGCTTTAGGTGGAGCCATTGCAGCTGTAGCGATTTTATTAAAACAAGAATTGCTACTTGTAATTATCGGCGGAGTATTCGTAATGGAAACTTTATCGGTTATCATTCAGGTCATTTCATTTAAAACAACAGGAAAACGTGTCTTTAAAATGAGTCCATTACACCATCATTATGAATTATGTGGTTGGTCAGAGTGGCGTGTTGTTGTGACGTTTTGGTCTGCAGGATTTTTATTAGCTGTGTTAGGAATTTATATCGGGGTGTGGATGTAATTGAAAACTGTAACTGAATTTCAAAATAAGAATATTCTTGTATTAGGCATTGCAAAAAGTGGTTATGCAGCAGCTACATTGTTACAAAAGTTAGGGGCAAATGTTATTGTAAATGACGGAAAGCCTTTAGCAGAGAATGTACTTGCTGCAGAATTACAAGCAAAAGGAATGGACGTTGTATGCGGTGGTCATCCTTTAGAATTATTAGAGAGAAATATTTCTCTTGTAGTAAAAAATCCAGGAATCCCGTATTCTAATCCAATATTAGTTGCTGCGAAAGAAAAGCAAATTCCGATTGTTACGGAAGTTGAATTAGCATATCGTATTTCAGAAGCACCATTTGTTGGGATTACGGGGTCTAACGGTAAAACGACGACGACAATGCTGACATTTGAAATGCTAAAAGAAGGACAAAAGCATCCTGTAATTGCAGGGAACATTGGAACTGTAGCGTGTGAAGTAGCACAGGATGCAAAAGAAAATGAAGTTGTAGTTACAGAACTTTCATCGTTTCAATTGATGGGAGTAGAATTGTTCCAACCTAAAATTGCTGCGTTTTTAAATTTATTTGAGGCCCACTTAGATTATCATGGGACGAAGAAAGAATATGGTTTAGCGAAAGCAAATATTTTTAAAAACCAAACAGAAAATGATTATAGTGTAATAAATGCGGATGATGCAGATGTGATGGCTTTGTCTGCGTATTCTAAAGGTCAAAAAATCCTGTTTTCGACAACGAAAGAAATTGAAGATGGCGCGTGTATAAAAGATAACGCTCTTTATTTCAAAGGTGAAAAAGTTGTTGAAGTAAGCGATATCGTTTTACCTGGTCAACATAATCTAGAAAATATTTTAGCTGCGATGAGTATTGCGAAATTATTAGGTACTTCTAATGAAGCAATTACGGTCGTGTTAAAACGTTTTACGGGTGTAAAACATCGTTTAGAATATGTAACAACGATTAACAACCGTAAGTTTTATAACGATTCAAAAGCAACGAATATGTTAGCGACTGAGAAAGCACTATCTGCGTTTACACAACCGATTGTGTTACTAGCAGGTGGGCTTGATCGCGGAAATGAATTCGATGATTTAATTCCGTATTTCAAAAATGTAAAAGCGATTGTAACATTTGGACAAACAGCTCCCAAACTAGTAAGAGCGGCAGAAAAAGCGGGATTAGATATAATTGAAAGTGTCGATACTTTAGATGAAGCAGTGGTGAAGGCTTATGCTCATTCTAAAGATGGCGATGTCGTTCTTCTTTCTCCAGCGTGTGCAAGCTGGGATCAATTTAAAACATTTGAAGAAAGAGGAGACATTTTTATACAAGCTGTGCATAAACTTATATAAAGTAAATCAAAACATCAGTAGGCTAACACCTACTGATGTTTTGTTACATAGGGCAAAAGGTTCTGCCTAAAGAGGTGGTGTTTGTGGGTAATGAAGAAAACGCCTGATTTTATTCTCATCATCGTAACACTTTCATTGTTGACAATCGGAATGATTATGGTTTATAGTGCGAGTGCAGTTTGGGCCTCTTATAAAATGGGGGACTCATTCTTTTTTGCAAAAAGACAATTACTGTTTGCGGGTCTTGGTGTAGTAGCTATGTTTTTTATTATGAAAATTGATTATTGGGTGTGGCGTACGTATTCAAAAGTGATTTTGCTAGTTTGCTTCATTCTTCTTATTCTCGTTCTTATTCCTGGAGTAGGTCTTGTTCGAGGAGGAGCACGAAGTTGGATTGGAATCGGAGCATTTTCGATTCAACCGTCAGAATTTATGAAGTTTGCGATGATTATTTTCTTGGCAAAGTTTTTAGCAGAACGTCAAAAATTGATTACATCTTTTAAACGTGGTTTATTACCGGCTCTTAGTTTTGTTTTTCTTGCTTTTGGGATGATTATGTTACAGCCAGACCTTGGGACAGGAACGGTAATGGTTGGGACATGTATCATTATGATATTCATTTCGGGAGCGAGGGTCTTTCACTTTGCAATGTTTGGTTTGATTGGTGTAGCAGGATTTGTAGGGTTAATTGCATCAGCACCGTATCGAATGAAACGCATTACATCATATTTAGATCCGTGGTCAGATCCGCTCGGAAGTGGATTTCAAATTATCCAATCATTACTTGCAATTGGACCTGGTGGATTATTTGGGCTTGGACTTGGACAAAGTAGACAAAAATTTCTTTATTTACCTGAACCGCAAACTGACTTTATATTTGCGATCTTATCCGAGGAATTAGGTTTTATTGGTGGTTCATTTGTGTTATTATTATTTAGTCTATTATTATGGCGCGGGATTCGTATCGCATTAGGAGCGCCAGATTTATATGGTACGTTTTTAGCAGTAGGTATTGTGGCGATGATTGCGATTCAAGTAATGATTAATGTTGGTGTTGTAACAGGACTGATGCCTGTTACGGGTATTACCTTGCCGTTTTTAAGTTATGGTGGATCAAGTTTGACATTAATGTTAATGGCAGTAGGTGTATTATTAAATATAAGTCGCCATTCTCGCTACTAAACCCTGTTTATAAGACAGGGTTTTTCGTATGTGTGTAAAAATGCAATATGTATATAGAAATAAATATAATGGAAATAAGAAAAGAGAAGCGGAGGAGTTAGTAGTGCGTGTATTAGTGAGTGGTGGGGGTACTGGTGGTCATATTTATCCAGCTCTTGCTTTAATTAGAGAAATAAAAAAGTTAAATCCAGAAGCAAGATTTTTATATATTGGTACGGAAAATGGACTAGAGAGTACAATCGTTCCAAAAGCAGGTATACCATTTCAATCTATTGTTATAAGTGGATTTAAACGAAAAATATCATTAGATAATGTGAAAACAGTAATGCGTTTTCTAAAAGGTGTACAGGATAGTAAACGATATATTCGTCGTTTTAATCCGGATATTGTAATTGGAACGGGTGGATATGTATGTGGACCAGTTGTATACGCTGCAGCCAAATTAGGTATTCCAACTATTGTACATGAACAAAATAGTGTACCAGGTGTAACGAACAAGTTTTTAAGCCGTTATGTTGATAAAGTTGCTGTTTGTTTTGAAGCAGCTATAGAGCATTTTCCAGAGTCAAAAGTGGTAATGACAGGTAATCCACGAGCATCAGAGGTAATGGATCAAAATGGAATGAAGGGGAAACGTTCAGTTGGGCTTTCTCTTCCTAAAAAGTCTGTACTTATATTTGGTGGAAGTCGTGGGGCTAGACCGATTAACGATGCCTTCGTTGAAGCAATTGAACAGTTTGGGAACAAAAGCTACGAAATACTATATGTAACGGGTGAAGTACATTATGATAAAGTGATGGAAGCCGTGAAGCAAAAAGGGAACCCAAGCAATGTTATTATTAAGCCGTTCATTCATAATATGCCAGAGGTACTAACTGGTGTAGACCTTGTTGTTTCAAGGGCTGGGGCAACAACACTTGCAGAATTAACAGCGTTAGGAAAACCAAGTGTGTTAATACCGAGTCCATATGTAACAAATAATCATCAGGAAAAGAATGCACGTTCAGTTGTTGATAAAGGAGCGGCAAAAATGTTACTTGAAAAAGATTTAACAGCTGAAACGCTTATTCGTGATATTGATGAGATTTTATTGAATGCACAAACATTACAAAATATGAAGCTAGCGGCTAAGCAACTAGGTATTCCAGATGCAACAAATAAGCTGTATGAAGTAATGAATAAGCTTGTAAAAAAATAAAGTGAGGCTTTAATTAGTGGGGAGTGATTCTCTCTCGTTGATTATTATCTTTCACTAATCGGATGTTTACTGACATCCTGATTCCGCCTAATTTCTTTGTTATCGCCGAATTTTGATTTAGGAGCTGTACTGCCCGTAAATAGAGGGATAACGTTAGGTGAACGCCCTGCATATTATTGTCATAAGGAGACTTAATATGGGGGAGATTGTCTATGGAACAATTAGTAAATGAGCTTATAGAAGCAGACGTTGGTCGTGTTTTAGTTAACGAGCCGTTAGCACGTTATACAACTATGAAAATAGGTGGACCAGCGGATATTTTAATTGTGCCAAAGCATGTAGCCGGTATTGAAAAAACATTACAGTTAGTAAAGCAATACAAAACGAAGTGGACTGTAATTGGTCGCGGTTCAAACCTTCTTGTATCTGATCAAGGCATAGAAGGTGTTGTTATTCGTTTAGGAGAAGGATTAGATCACTTAGAGGTCGAAAAACATAAGGTAAGAGTTGGTAGTGGATATCCTCTTATTAAATTGTCAACTTTACTTAGTCGTCAAGGGTTAGCTGGATTGGAGTTTGCGAGCGGTATTCCAGGAAGTGTCGGTGGTGCAGTATATATGAATGCAGGTGCACATAAATCGGATATATCGAGTGTATTATCGAAGGCTCTCATTCTGTTTGAAGACGGTACAATTGCCTGGTTAACGAATAAAGAACTGGAGTTTTCTTATCGGTCATCTGTATTGCAAACGACACGTCCTGGTATTGTTTTAGAGGCGGAGTTTCAATTACAGGCGGGAAAACGTGAAGAAATTGTACGTAGCATGCAAAATAATAAAGACTACCGCCGTGAAACGCAACCATGGAATCATCCGTGTGCAGGAAGTATATTTCGGAATCCAATCCCACATTTTGCAGGAGATTTAGTAGAAAAAGCAGGGCTTCGTGGTTATAGGATTGGTGGAGCTCAAATTTCTGAAATGCATGGCAATTTTATTGTTAATACCGGGGGAGCTTCAGCGCAAGATGTATTGTCTTTAATTGAATTAATAAAACATACAATTAAGGATAAATTTGATGTAGATATGCACACAGAAGTAGAAATCATTGGAAGATAACGGTTATTCGTTCCGCTCATTATCATTTATGTTATAATAAGAAGATAAGAACGGCATGAGGAACATGCCGTTCTTTATGTTACATAGGGGGATCGTACATGAATAATAGTAAAGTGATTAAACTACAAGATCGTGTACCAAAATTGAAAAATCAAAAGAAAAAAAACAAAAAAAATGTTAATCATCGATTGATTTTATACATATCAATTTTATTTTTATTAGTGCTCTTTTTAATTTATTTTCGGTCTCCGCTTAGTAATATAAAAAAGATTAGTGTGTTTGGAAATCACTATATGACGGATGAGCAAGTAATGAAGGATTCAGGCGTGACATATGATACAAGTTATTTCCGAGTGACAGCACATAAAGCTGAAGAAAACTTAACGAAGCGAAAAGAAATTAAAGCAGTAAATGTAAAAAAACGTTTTCCAAACAAGATTGATATTCATATCGAAGAATATTTAACGATTGGTTATATAAATAAAGAGGGAAAATTACAACCGTTATTAGAAAATGGAAAAACGCTTGATGTACTACCTAATGGAAAACTTCCTGTTGCAGCACCGATTTTCGAACCTTTTAAAGAAGAGAAAATGAAGGAGTTAATTGCTGAACTAGAAAAATTAACACCAGCTATTTTAAAATCTATTTCGGAGATTCGCTATTCACCAACGAATGCGAATGAAGATCATCTTACTTTATATATGAATGAAGGTTATGAAGTGAGCACTACGATTCAAAATTTCGCAAAACGTATGGAAGCCTATCCACTTATTTTAAAAACAATTGAGCCAGGTAAGAAGGTATTAATTGACTTAGAAGTAGGTGCATATACGAAAGAATTAGGTGCGGAAGAAAAAAAAGAATAGAATGGTAGTTTTCGTTGCTCATAGCAGAAAAAACGAAACGAATGTTCTATTATATGTATACGAATTTAGAAGAATGGTTCATTTGATGAAAAATATGTAAAAATTCTTAGATTCATACTAGTATTGGTACAAGTTTCACTTTTCTATGAGTACATCTTAGTGTAGACTTATACTTGGCGGTAAACTTTACACTCGAAATAGAATTATTTCAAGATAAGCAGTTATTCATAGTTTACTGCGATATTCTTAATTGAATGCTAAATAAAAATAAGAAAAATATAGGGTTAAAAAAGGGAAACGTATAAAGACGTTGAATATTTTTCTTATAAATAGTAAAGTTGCGATTGTTGTTCCATATATTGAGTTGTATGGTATAAATAAAGAAGGAGGTGCCAAAGAATGAACAGCAATGAAATATATGTTAGTCTTGACATCGGTACATCCAATGTTAAAGTCATCATTGGTGAAATGGTTAATGACAGCTTAAACATTATTGGTGTTGGAAATGTAAAATCAAATGGTTTAAAGAAGGGATCGATAGTTGATATAGACGAGACTGTTCGATCAATTAAAAAAGCAATTGAACAAGCTGAGCGCATGGTGGGAATCCACATTGAGCAAGTTGTAGTAGGTGTCAATGCAAACCAGGTACAGCTACTTCCTTGTCACGGAGTAGTCGCTGTTTCAAATGAAGATCGTGAAATCGGGAATGAAGATGTCTTACGCGTTCTAGATGCAGCACAAGTTGTGTCAATTGCTCCAGAACGTGAGTTTATTGATGTGGTACCTCGACAGTTCATCGTAGACGGTCTTGACGAGATTAACGATCCACGCGGGATGATCGGTGTAAGATTAGAAATGGAAGGTACACTTATTACAGGCTCGAGAACTTTACTACATAACCTACTTCGTTGTGTAGAAAAAGCAGGTCTTGAAATTGTTGATATTTGCCTTCAACCTTTAGCGGCTGCAACAGTTGCTATATCTTCAGATGAAAAAAATAGAGGAGTAGCCCTTGTTGATATGGGGGGAGGATCTACAACTTTATCTATTTTTAAAGATGGAGAGTTACAAGCGACGAGCGTATTACCATTAGGTGGAGACCATATAACGAAAGATATTGCGATTGGGTTGAAAACTTCAACAGAAAATGCAGATCAAATTAAGTTGAAATATGGACATGCTTTTTATGATACAGCATCTGAAGAAGAGATGTTTACGGTTCCTATTATGGGAAGTGATCAAACAGAACAATATTCTCAGTTGGAATTATCGGATATAATAGAGGCTCGTGTAGAGGAAATTTTAATGTTTGTTCAAGATGAAGTGCGTAAGTTAGGAGTAAAGCAAGTGGCTTCTGGTTATGTACTAACTGGCGGAATTGCTTCTATGCCAGGTGTTCTTGATCTTGCATATGATATTTTACATGAAAATGTTCGTGTAGCAACTCCTGATTATATTGGTGTGCGTGAGCCCCAATATACAAGTGGAGTTGGATTAATTAAACATTCTTATCAAAAAGCTAAATTACGTGGGAAAAATGTGCAGGAAAAGCAAGAGCATTTTGAACCAGTACCAGCACCAGCACCAACGCCGGTACAACAGCAACCCGCGAAACAAAAAACTCGTAATCAAAACAATAATAATCAAAATGATGACCGCATGATGTCAAAAGTAAAACGTGTATTCCGTTATTTATGGGATTAAAATTGGACACGAAAAATGAGGTTCTAGGGGGATTTCGACATGTTAGAGTTTGATACTACTCAAGATCAATTAGCGAATATAAAAGTTATCGGTGTCGGCGGTGGCGGAAACAATGCTGTAAACCGTATGATTGAACACGGTGTACAAGGTGTAGACTTTATCGCTGTGAACACTGATGCACAAGCATTAAATCTATCAAAAGCTGAAACAAAAATGCAAATTGGTGGAAAATTAACGCGTGGACTTGGTGCAGGCGCAAACCCTGAAGTAGGGAAAAAAGCTGCAGAAGAAAGTAAAGAACAGATCCAAGAAGCACTTCGTGGTGCGGATATGGTCTTCGTAACTGCCGGTATGGGCGGTGGAACTGGAACTGGTGCAGCTCCAGTTGTTGCTCAAGTTGCAAAAGAATTAGGTGCTTTAACAGTTGGTGTTGTAACACGTCCATTTACTTTTGAAGGACGTAAGCGTGCGACGCAAGCAGCATCTGGTATTGCAGCATTTAAAGAAAATGTAGATACTCTTATTGTAATTCCAAACGATCGCTTATTAGAGATTGTTGATAAAAATACGCCAATGTTAGAAGCATTCCGTGAAGCTGATAACGTATTACGTCAAGGTGTTCAAGGTATTTCGGATTTAATTGCAACGCCAGGTTTAATTAACTTAGACTTTGCAGACGTAAAGACAATTATGTCTAATAGAGGTTCTGCTTTAATGGGTATTGGTTCTGGTAACGGGGAAAATCGTGCTGCAGAAGCTGCGAAAAAAGCGATTTCTAGTCCATTACTAGAAACATCTATTGATGGAGCTCAAGGTGTTATCATGAACATTACGGGTGGCGCTAACTTAAGCTTATATGAAGTACAAGAAGCGGCAGATATCGTAGCTTCAGCTTCAGATCCAGAAGTAAATATGATCTTCGGTTCTGTTATTAACGAAGGATTAAAAGATGATATCGTTGTAACTGTAATTGCAACTGGTTTTGATGATAGCATTGCAACTCAACCACCAAAACCAATTATTCGTCCGAATGCGAACCACACGCAACAACAGCAACAACCAGTAGCTCAACCTTCAAAACAACGTGAAGTAAAACGTGAAATGAAGCGTGAAGAGCCAGTTGTACATGAGCGTCATTCAGATTCAGATGATATCGATATTCCAGCATTTTTACGTAACCGTCGTAGACGATAAAAAAAGGAGCTTTCATGCTCCTTTTTTGTTTTTTAAATGGAAAAGACCTGCTAAGCAGGTCTTTTTTTTTATTTGGTATATTTTGTTGGTGAAAATAAGAGTATATCATTCTATGAATTTGTACTTTTATTTTTTACCGACAGATTATGTCTAGAAATCACAAAATAACAAAAAAACACCTCCGCAAATTGACACACTTTCCTATTGGATATGCATTATACTAGTCTCAACTTGAAAAAAGAGGTGAATTGTTTGGTTGTTTACGCCGACGTTGTTTGGTTGTTAAACGCCTGCATTGATTTTCTTTTGCTTTTATTAACAGCTACCGTGTTAAAAAAGAAAATCAAAAAATGGAGGCTTGTGTTAGGGGCATTTATAGGTTCAACTATTGTTATTTTTGCCTTTACTCCTTTTGCTTCTATGATGACACATCCAATTATGAAACTACTGTACTCGTTACTTATTGTGTATACAGCATTTGGGTTTACAACATTTAGAAATTATGCACAAACTGTTTTTACTTTTTACTTTGTAACCTTTATGGTTGGCGGAGGATTAATTGGAACTCATTTCTTTTTGCAAACGAATGAAATGGTAAATGGATTGGTTCAATCTCAGTCAATTTCTTACGGTGATCCAATTAGTTGGTTATTTGTTATTTTTGGTTTTCCAGTAATTTATTATTTTTCTAAAAAGCGTATTGAAAGCGTAGAGGTCACGAAAATACACTATGATCAAATTGTGAAAGTAAAAATTCAATTAGCAGAAGAAGAACTAGAACTGGCAGGTCTTATTGACAGTGGGAACCAACTTTATGACCCATTAACAAAAACACCCGTTATGATTATGCATGTTTCATCATTAGAACATTGCTTACCATCTTGGTTAACAGAACAAATTTATTCCAAAACAGAAATTCCTCAAATACCAGAAAATGATTCTGGTTGGGCGACAAAATTACGCTTAATTCCTTTCCGTGCAGTAGGAGTAGAGAGTCAATTTTTGTGGGCAATTAAGCCTGACAGTGTGCAAGTTGACCATGAAGGTAGTTCTATTGTTGTAAACAAAGTATTAATTGGATTAAATACACAACAGCTTTCTACTAATGGGGAGTATCAATGTATTGTGCATCCAAAAATGTTGATTTCGCAAAAAATGGTAATCGCTTAATAATGAGAGGCGGGATAATATGATGAAATTAAAATTTTATTTAGTATACCTTTGGTATAAAGTATTGCTGAAATTAGGAATTAAGACCGATGAAATTTATTATATTGGTGGAAGTGAAGCGTTGCCACCACCGTTAACAAAAGAAGAAGAGGAAGTTCTTTTGAATAAATTGCCAAAAGGAGATCAGGCAGCAAGGTCATTACTTATTGAACGTAACTTAAGGCTCGTTGTATATATAGCAAGAAAGTTTGAAAATACAGGGATAAATATTGAAGATTTGATTAGTATAGGAACAATCGGCCTTATTAAAGCGGTAAATACATTTAATCCAGAAAAGAAAATAAAATTAGCAACATATGCATCGCGTTGTATAGAAAATGAAATTTTAATGCATTTACGTCGAAATAACAAAAATCGTTCGGAAGTTTCTTTTGATGAACCACTAAACATTGATTGGGATGGGAATGAACTGTTATTGTCTGACGTGTTAGGTACAGATGATGATATTATTACAAAAGATTTAGAAGCTACTGTAGATCGTCACCTTTTAATGAAAGCATTACACCAATTAAATGATCGTGAAAAACAAATTATGGAACTTCGGTTTGGGCTTGCTGGAGGAGAGGAAAAGACGCAAAAAGATGTGGCTGATATGCTTGGGATTTCACAGTCATATATTTCGCGTTTAGAAAAAAGAATTATAAAAAGATTACGAAAAGAATTTAATAAAATGGTGTAAAGAATAAGACCAGCCGTTATGTAGGCTGGTCTTATTCTATTTAGTTGTATTAGGAAAGATAATTTAAATAACAAATCGTGAAAAAACCACATGCATAAAATCCCCTTCAAAGGAAATACTTTACACTGTACAGCAACTCCCGATAGGAGGGAACACTTTGACGAGAAACAAAGTAGAAATTTGCGGTGTTGATACAGCTAAACTTCCAGTATTAAAAAATGAAGAGATGCGTAAATTATTTCGTGAAATGCAAAGTGGAGAGATAAGCGCAAGAGAAAAATTAGTGAATGGAAACTTACGTCTTGTACTGAGCGTCATCCAAAGATTTAATAACAGAGGAGAATATGTTGACGATTTATTTCAAGTTGGTTGCATCGGACTTATGAAATCAATTGATAATTTTGATTTAGGCCAAAATGTAAAATTTTCAACGTATGCTGTGCCGATGATTATTGGGGAAATACGCAGATATTTGCGTGATAATAATCCGATTCGCGTATCGCGCTCATTGCGAGATATTGCGTATAAAGCTTTGCAAGTAAGAGAAAAGTTGATTGCAGAAAATTCAAAAGAACCAACAGCAATGGATATTGCAAAAGTGCTAGAAGTAACTCATGAAGAGATAGTATTTGCTTTAGATGCAATTCAAGATCCAGTTTCATTATTTGAACCGATTTATAATGATGGGGGAGATCCTATCTTTGTTATGGATCAGTTAAGTGATGAAAAACAAAAGGACGAGCAGTGGGTTGAAGAATTAGCATTGAAAGAAGGAATGAAGCGTTTAAATGATAGAGAGAAAATGATTATTAGAAAACGTTTCTTCCAAGGAAAGACACAGATGGAAGTTGCAGAAGAAATTGGGATTTCCCAAGCGCAAGTATCACGTTTAGAGAAGTCAGCCATTAAACAAATGAATAAAACGATTCAAGGATAAGGTCTCACCAATTATGGTGAGACCTTTTTATATGTAATATGGTTTGTGCTCATAGTAGGGGATTTGTGTTCATATAATGAAACTAGCATGGTGTTTCGTGTAGGTGGCTTCCTGTAAATATGAGAAACAGTTTCCAATTTGTCATATAAGGGAGAGGATAAAAATGGTGATACGAATTTCAGAGTTACAGATGAAGGATGTTATAAATATTTCAGATGGAAAAAGGATTGGGAATATTGGAGATATTGAAATTGATATGAACACAGGGAAAATTTGTTCTGTTATTATTTCCAAACAGACACGTATGCTAGGTATTTTTGGAAAAGATGTTGAGATTGTAATTCCTTGGAAGGAAATTGTGAAAATTGGGGAAGATGTCATACTTGTAAGAGTAAATCCTGTTAATTCTGTAACAGAATCAATACAAACACCGACAATTTCATAAAGAATATTACAAATTCCTCTTTTTTTTCTGTTAGGATTATGAAAAAATAAAAGTATGGTAAAATAGACAGGAAGTACCATGCTTTTTTCTGTTATTTTAATTAAAAGGAGCCGCTTTATTATGAGAGAACCATTTAAATATGTGGACGGTATACTGTATTTACAAGCGTGGAAAGAACTTGGAAACATTACTGCTGGATTTACGACAAAAGATGGTGGGATAAGTACGGGCTCCTTTCATGCGATGAATTTAGGATTACATGTGAATGATATCGTGGAGAACGTTCATGAAAACAGACGCATTTTAGCAAATAAGTTACAAAAACCATTAGAAAATTGGATTTGCTCTGAACAAGTTCATGCTCATCATGTTGAAAAAGTAGGGCAACAGGAAAAGGGAAGTGGTGTCTATTCATATGAGGACGGCATTTCAAAAACAGATGGCATTTATACGAGTAATGAAGATGTTCTGTTAACGTCTTGTTACGCGGATTGTGTTCCGCTCTATTTTTATGCACCATCACATGGTATGATAGGACTTGCGCATGCTGGATGGAAAGGCACTGTACAAGAGATTGCAAAGGAAATGATTCAAAAGTGGAATGCAGAAGGTATTTCAAGTGATGAAATTCATGTTGCAATTGGGCCGTCGATCGGATCTTGTTGTTATGTTGTGGATGATCGTGTATTAACAGCAGCACAGGAAGTAGTTAGGGGTGCTGTTCCTCATCAAAAAATTTCTGACGGGCAGTACGCAATTAATTTAAAAGAAATTAATCGTATATTATGTGTACAAGCAGGCATAAAAGAAGAGCATATTGTAATGTCATCTCTTTGTACAAGCTGTGAAGAGCAACTATTTTTCTCTCATCGTCGTGATCAAGGTAAGACAGGAAGAATGTTGAGTTTCATAGGTTTTAAGGAGGAAGAAAGCAAGTGACAGTACAAGAAAATTTAGAAATTGTAAACGAAGCTATTAAAGAATCTTGCGCTCGAGCTGGACGTTCGTTGCAAGATATTAAACTTGTTGCAGTTACAAAAACTGTAGGGATTGAAAAAACAAACGAAGTAATTGAAGCTGGAGTTATCGATTTAGGTGAAAATAGAAATGAAGGTTTCTTACAGAAATACGAGCATTTCGGTTCAAAAGTTAATTGGCACTTTATTGGCTCATTACAAACGAGAAAAGTAAAAGAAATCATTAATGAAATTGATTATTTACATTCGTTAGATCGTCTTTCACTGGCGAAAGAAATTCAGAAACGTGCTGATAAGAAAGTGAAATGCTTTATTCAAGTGAAAACCTCATCTGAAGAATCGAAGCAAGGATTGGCAATAGAAGAGGTTGTTTCTTTTATTCAAAGTTTGCAAGAATTCGATAAAATTGAAGTGGTTGGACTAATGACGATGGCTCCATTTACAGAAGAAGAGGAAGAAATCAGACGCTGTTTTAAGGAATTACGTATGCTGCAAACAGAGGTGCAGGAGCTAGAGTTATTACATGCGCCATGTAAAGAATTATCAATGGGAATGTCCAACGATTACAAGATTGCAATTGAAGAAGGGGCTACATATATTCGTTTGGGAACGATTTTAGTAGGAAAAGCGTAAAAGGAAGGAGAATCTTATTATGAGTTGGTCAAAAGTAAAATACTTCTTTTTTGATACACCGGAAGAAAAAGAAGCAGCTCAATATGGTTATGAAAAGGAGCAAACAGACATGAAAAAGCAGCAAGATCCACCAGAACAACAAGACGTTACGTTTCCGAAAGCGCAACCGAAGCAAAATGTTGTGAGTATTGAAACAGCAAAACAATCTTCAAAAGTTGTTTTATTAGAACCACGCACATATTCGGAAGCACAAGGGATTGCGGACCACTTAAAAGGTAGACGAGCTGTTGTAATTAATTTGCAGAGAATGTCTACTGATCAAGCGGTACGTATCGTTGACTTTTTAAGTGGTACTGTATACGCTATAGGCGGGGACATTCAAAAAATAGGGCCGAAAACATTTATGTGTACACCTGAAAATGTAGATATTGTTGGTGCGATTTCAGAGTTATTCGGTGAAGAAGAAGAAACAAATATAAAGAGGTGGTAATACGCCATGACAACAGTTTTTATAGTGTTAAGTTATGCTATCGAGATTTACTCGTGGGCACTTATTATTTACATTCTCCTATCATGGTTTCCTGGTGCAAAGGAATCATCTTTTGGAGAGTTCCTGGCACGTATTTGTGAACCGTATTTAGAACCATTCCGCCGCTTTATTCCGCCGCTTGGAATGATTGATATTTCTCCAATCGTTGCAATCTTTGCGTTGAAACTTGCTAAAACTGGTTTGTTCAGTTTATTAAGCTATTTCTTATAGTAAGAAGGTAAATACATGAGCATCTACGAACATTTTAGGCCTGATGAGGAGGTCTTTGTGGATAAAGTGCTAGAGTGGAAGCGAGCGGCGGAGTACCATCAAGTGAAGTTAACGGATTTTCTTGATCCTAGGCAACAACAAATTGTTTCTATGGTAATAGGACAAGGTGATGTTGCTGTGCAATTTGGTGGTGCAACGCCTAATGCAGAGCGTAAAAGAGCACTTATTTATCCAGACTATCTAGAATTAAATGAAGAAGAATTTCAAGTAGAAGTATTAGAAATTGACTATCCTTCCAAGTTTTATACGCTAGAACATAGGCAAATATTAGGTACATTTATGTCTCTTGGTTTAACAAGAGAAAAATGTGGTGATATTTTGCTGCAAGAAAATCGTGCCCAAATTGTAGTTGCGAAAGAAATTGTATCGTATATTGAGATGAACTTACAATCAATAGGGAAAGTAAAAGTCTCTTTAGCGTCAGTGCAAGGAGAACAAATTCTACAGATACATGAAACGTGGGGAGAGAAATCTGGAACGGTTTCTTCACTTCGTTTAGATGTTATGTTAGCTGAAATGTTACATTTATCTAGACAGAAAGTACAACCTTTCATAAAAAATGGTTTAGTAAAAGTCAATTGGAAAACAGTGGAGCAAACTTCTTATGAATGTTATCCAGGAGATGTTTTTTCTGTTAGAGGATATGGCCGAAGTAAATTATTTTCTGTAGAAGGTAGAACAAAACGCGACAAATGGAGAATTTTGTATGGTATACTAAAATGATTGGTTTTTTAGAAGGAAATCCTCCTATTTTGTCGAAGAAAAGATATAATTGAAAGAGGAAATTTAGATAACTACTTGGAGGTGGCGTTGTGCCGTTAACACCATTAGATATTCATAACAAAGAATTTGGTCGCGGATTCCGTGGCTATGATGAAGATCAAGTAAATGAGTTTCTTGATCAAATTATCAAAGATTATGAATTGGTCATTCGTGAGAAAAAAGCTTTAGAAGAAAAAGTTGCGCAGTTAGAAGGGAAGTTAGATCATTTCTCTAATATTGAAGATACGTTAAACAAATCTATCGTTGTTGCACAAGAAGCAGCGGAAGAAGTAAAACGTAATGCGCAAAAAGAAGCGAAATTAATTGTGCGTGAAGCTGAAAAGAATGCTGATCGTATTATTAACGAAGCATTAGTAAAATCAAGAAAAGTTGCTTTTGATATTGAAGAGCTAAAGAAACAAGCGAAAGTATTCCGAACTCGTTTCCGTATGTTATTAGAAACACAGCTTGAGATGTTAAACAACGATGATTGGGATAAACTAATTGAATTAGAAGACGAAGTAGATGAACTGTTGAAAAAAGAAGAAACAGTGTAAGCTTGACGTTTTTCTCATTATTACATATAATTTTAAACAACATATTTATTAAGAAAAACGAAGATAGGGATAAGTACCTTTTCAAACCTTATATAGCGAACTGAGGATGGTGTAAGCTCAGGATAAGGAGATAGTGGGAATATCACCCTGGAGTTCCGCGCTGAACAAATAGAGTAAGCGTAGGCGTGTATTCGCGTTAAGAATATAAAGAGGATTCTATACATATGTATATAATCTACTAGGGTGGTACCGCGGGAGACTTTCTCGTCCCTTTTGGGGATGAGAAGGTCTCTTTTTTATTCCGTTTTTTAAGTATTTCTTTTATACATGTAAGGAGGAATTGAGCATGGAGTACAAAAATACATTACTGATGCCAAAAACAGAGTTCCCAATGCGTGGGAATTTACCAAAACGTGAGCCTGCAATGCAAGAAAAATGGGCTGAAATGAATATTTACGAAAAAGTACAAGAACATACAAAAGGTCGTCCTTTATTTGTATTGCATGATGGACCTCCATATGCGAATGGTGATATTCATATGGGACATGCATTAAATAAAGTATTAAAAGACTTTATTGTTCGTTATAAATCAATGACTGGTTTTAGTGCGCCATATGTTCCGGGATGGGATACGCACGGTTTACCAATTGAACAAGCTTTAACAAATAAAGGTGTAAAACGTAAAGAAATGACAGTTGCTGAGTTCCGTAAGTTATGTGCAGAGTATGCATATGAACAAGTAGAACGTCAACGTGAACAATTTAAGCGTCTAGGTGTACGTGCAGATTGGGATAATCCATATATTACTTTAGAGCCAGCTTATGAAGCACAACAAATTAAAGTGTTTGGTGACATGGCGAAAAAAGGTTATATCTATAAAGGTCAAAAACCAGTTTACTGGTCTCCAACGAGTGAATCTGCTTTAGCGGAAGCTGAAATTGAATATCAAGATAAAAAATCAGCATCTATTTACGTAGCATTCCCTGTAAAAGATGGAAAGAACGTATTAGAAGGTGATGAAAAGTACATCATTTGGACAACAACACCTTGGACATTACCTGCAAACTTAGGTATTTCTGTTCATCCAGAGCTTGAATATAGCATTGTAAAAGTAAATGATGAGAAATATATCATTGCTTCTGAGCTGTTTGAGACAGTTGCAAAAACGTTAGAGTGGGAAAATGCTGAAGTTGTGAAAACAGTAAAAGGTAGCGAACTTGAGTATACAGTTGCAAAACATCCATTCTACGATCGTGATTCATTAGTTATGCTAGGAGATCACGTAACAACAGATGCAGGTACAGGTTGTGTTCATACAGCACCAGGACACGGGGAAGATGACTTCGTTGTTGGTAAAAAGTATGGATTAGAAGTACTTTGCCCAGTCGATGATAAAGGTGTATTAACAAATGAGGCACCTGGATTTGAAGGCTTATTCTATGATAAAGCTAACAAACCAATTACAGAAAAATTAGAAGAAGTAGGCGCGTTACTGAAACTAACATTCATTACACATTCATACCCACATGATTGGAGAACGAAAAAACCAATTATTTTCCGTGCGACAGCACAGTGGTTTGCATCTATTGAAGCATTCCGTAAAGAATTAATAGAAGCTGTAGCAGAAACAAAATGGGTACCAGCATGGGGAGAAACTCGTCTTCATAATATGGTTCGTGACCGTGGTGACTGGTGTATTTCTCGTCAGCGTGCATGGGGTGTGCCAATTCCGGTATTCTATGCTGAGAATGGTGATCCAATTATTACGGATGAAACAATTAACCATGTAGCAGATTTATTCCGTGAACACGGTTCTAACGTATGGTTCGAGCGTGAAGCGAAAGATCTATTACCAGAAGGATTTACACATCCAGGTAGCCCAAATGGTGAATTCCGTAAAGAAACAGACATCATGGATGTATGGTTCGATTCAGGTTCTTCTCACCAAGCGGTATTAGAAGAGCGCGAAGATTTACAGCGTCCAGCTGATTTATATTTAGAAGGATCTGACCAGTATCGTGGTTGGTTTAACTCTTCATTATCAACAGCAGTTGCTGTAACAGGTAAAGCTCCATATAAAGGCGTACTAAGCCACGGTTTCGTACTAGATGGTGAAGGACGTAAAATGAGTAAGTCGATTGGAAACATCGTCGTACCGAAGAAAATCATGGATCAATTAGGCGGAGACATTTTACGCTTATGGGTATCTTCTGTTGACTATCAATCTGACGTACGTATTTCAGATGATATTTTAAAACAAGTAGCAGAAGTGTATCGTAAAATCCGTAACACATTCCGTTTCTTATTAGGAAACTTAGACGACTTTAAGCCAAGTGAAAATGCAGTAGCTGTAGCTGAACTTCGTGAAGTAGATCGTTACATGTTAGTAAAATTAAATGACTTAATTACAAAAGTTAAAGAAGCATATGAGACATACGATTTCGCTGCTGTGTATCATGCAATTCATAACTTCTGTACAATTGATTTAAGTTCATTCTACTTAGACTTTGCAAAAGACATCTTATACATTGAAGGTGCAAACCACGAAGATCGTCGTGCAATTCAAACTGTATTATATGATGTTCTTGTTGCGTTAACGAAACTTGTAACACCAATCTTACCGCACACAGCTGATGAAGTATGGCCATATATTCCAGGCGTAACAGAAGAAAGTGTACAATTAACTGATATGCCAGAAGCTGTACAATTAGATGACGCGGAAGCGTTAAAAACAAAATGGGATGCATTTATGACATTACGTGATGACGTGTTAAAAGCACTAGAAGTAGCTCGTAATGAAAAAGTAATCGGTAAGTCATTAAATGCAAGCATTACGCTATATCCAACTGCAGAAATGAAAGCTATGTTAGAGTCTATTAGCGAAGACTTAAAGCAATTATTCATCGTTTCTGAGTATAAACTTGGTGGTATGATGGATGAAGCGCCAGCAGATGCACCGAAGTATGAACATACAGCGGTTGTTGTTGTTCAAGCAACTGGTGAAACATGTGAACGTTGTTGGGTAGTTTCAGAAACAATTGGTAAAGATGCTGAACATGAAACATTATGTGAGCGTTGTGCAACAGTTGTTAAAGAAAACTATGTAAAATAATAAAAAACTGACTGCTATTGATGCGGTCAGTTTTTTTGTTGATGGTATATCAAGATCACTTTCAGACTCTTTCCTGTGAAGGAAAAATGTGTGTGAGGTAAGCAAATAAATTTCGGACACACTAACTGTACATTACAGCTAGGAGGAATGTACACGTGAATGAAATTTACATGGAAATAAAAGAAGAATTGCAATTGATGAGAAAAGAGTTGCAAGAGAGACTAGCTAAAGAAGTAATGCACAAATATGATGTCGAGTTCAGCCAAGAGCTTGGATATGAAATTAAGGAAGAGATAAAGAAAAAATTGCTATTACATGATATAAAAGAGGATTTAAAGGATGTAGAACGCGCATTATTTAAAATGGAAATAGACATGTATGGTATTTGTGAAGAGACGGGGAGATTAATTTCGACAAAGCAAATGAAGACAATGCCGACTGCCCGTACGATTCATGAATTCTTCTACGAAAAGGTAAATGTATGAATACGCACAACGATATTATATTACCTTTTTTTAATTTATTTTATTCTTCTATAAAGGTTCATTGTGAAAAGGTAGCAGCTATGCTAAAATTTTGAGGTACACTGTCTTTGTGGGGGAAATGAAAATGATATATTATGTAATAGCGTTATTCGTCATTGCTATCGATCAAATATCGAAGTGGTTAATTGTAAAGAACATGGAATTGGGTACGAGTATTCCGATTATCGACAATGTATTATACATAACATCACATCGAAATAGAGGCGCTGCTTGGGGTATTTTAGAAAATAAAATGTGGTTCTTCTACATTATTACAGTTGTTTTTGTAGTGTTTATTGTATTTTATATGAAAAAGTATGCGAAAACAGACAAGCTTCTAGGTATTTCGTTAAGCCTAATTTTGGGCGGGGCAATTGGTAACTTTATTGATCGTGTATTTAGACAAGAAGTAGTGGATTTCATTCACGTGTATATTTTCTCGTACAACTATCCAGTATTCAATATAGCTGATTCAGCATTATGTATTGGTGTTGTATTAATTATTATTCAAACATTATTAGAAGGCAAGAAAGCGAAGGAGTAATTGAATGAGTGAAGTAGTACAAGTAACAGTTGCAGCAGAGCAAAAAAACGAGCGAATTGATAAATTCGTTGCAGGGATAAATAACGAATGGTCACGTACGCAAGTGCAGCAATGGATTAAAGATGACGTTGTGACAGTAAACGGAAAAGCGGTAAAAGGGAATTATAAAGTAAAAGAAGAAGATGAAATTACAGTAACAATTCCTGAACCAGAAGAGTTAGATATTCAACCAGAGGATTTAAATTTAGAAATTTATTATGAAGATGCAGATGTGCTTGTTGTAAATAAGCCACGTGGTATGGTTGTACATCCAGCACCAGGGCATACAAGTGGTACACTTGTAAACGGCCTTATGCACCATTGTACAGACTTATCAGGCATTAACGGTGTAATGCGTCCAGGTATCGTGCATCGTATTGATAAAGATACATCTGGACTATTAATGGTTGCTAAAAATGATATGGCACATGAATCGCTTGTAAATCAGCTTGTAGCAAAAACAGTAACGAGACGTTACAAAGCGATTGTACACGGTGTGATTCCGCATGATAAGGGAACGATTGATGCTCCGATTGCTCGTGATAAGAAAGAGCGTCAAAGTATGACAGTTGATGAAAATGGTAAGAACGCTGTTACGCACTTCCAAGTGTTAGAACGCTTTAAAGACTTTACGCTTGTAGAATGTCGCTTAGAAACGGGACGTACGCACCAAATTCGTGTTCATATGAAATATATTGGCTATCCACTTGCAGGAGATCCAAAGTATGGTCCGAAGAAAACGTTAGATATGAATGGACAAGCACTTCATGCGGGTATTTTAGGCTTTGATCATCCTCGTACTGGTGAATATATTCAGTTTGAGGCACCGATTCCAGAAGTGTTTGAAGACGTATTAAATATTTTACGAAAATAGTATTGACAAATCATAAGAAAACTGAGATACTGACAACAGTTAAATAATGATCCTTTAACACAGCCCCGTGAGGTTGAGAAGGTAACGGTTTGAAATACTTAGGGTATGTTGTACCCTTTTTTCAAAAGTCCTCTCGCACACGCTGAGAGGACTTTTTTTATACCATTCTCTCACGCAAGAAAAAAGCTTGGAGGTGTAGAGCATGCAAGAGAAAGCTGTCGTTTTAGATGACCAAATGATTCGCCGCGCTTTAACACGAATTAGTCATGAAATCGTGGAACGAAATAAAGGTGTCGATAATTGTGTTCTTGTCGGAATTAAAACTCGTGGAATTTTTATTGCACAACGTTTGGCAGAACGAATTGGTCAAATTGAAGGAAAAGAAATGGAAGTTGGAGAGTTAGACATTACGTTATATCGTGATGATTTAACACTACAATCGAAAAATAAAGAACCACTTGTAAAAGGTTCTGATATCCCTGTAGATATTACGAAGAAGAAAGTTATCCTTGTGGATGACGTATTATATACAGGAAGAACAGTTCGAGCAGCAATGGATGCTCTTATGGATTTAGGTAGACCATCTCAAATCCAATTGGCGGTTCTTGTTGATAGAGGTCATCGCGAATTACCAATTCGCGCTGATTATGTAGGGAAGAACATTCCAACATCAAGTGAAGAGCGTATCGAAGTTGATTTGCAAGAGACAGATCAACAAGATCGAGTAAGCATATACGATAAGTAAAGCCCTTTTAAATGTAGTCCTGTGAGGCTGCCAAAGGGTCTTGGCTTTCATATGTCAAATTTGGCATACGAAAGTGTAGGACTCTTTGTGCACAGGCACAAAGAGTTTTTTTATTGCAAAGATTTAAACTGAAGGAGGATGTAACAATGGAACAAAAGCCAGTGTTAGACGTTAATGAAGTACCGAAACCGGGAAAATGGTTATTTTTAAGTATACAACATTTGTTCGCGATGTTTGGATCAACAGTGCTTGTTCCGTTTTTAACAGGATTGAATCCATCAGTAGCATTAATATCAAGTGGATTAGGAACGTTAGCGTTCCTTCTTATAACGAAAGGTCAAGTACCTGCCTATCTAGGATCATCATTCGCCTTTATCGCACCGATTATAACAGCGAAAACGGCAGGTGGACCGGGAGCAGCAATGCTTGGTGGTTTGCTAGCAGGACTTGTGTACATCTTAATCTCACTCGGAATTAAGAAATCAGGATCAGAGTGGATTATGAAATTACTACCACCAATCGTAGTTGGTCCAGTAGTAATGGTAATCGGTCTAGCTTTAGCACATACAGCAGTTAACATGGCGATGAACGGTGCGGATGGCAAATATAGCTTTACACACTTTTCAGTAGCATTAGTAACATTAGCAATTACCATTATATGCTCGATATTTGGAAGAGGATTTTTCAGTATAATACCAGTGTTACTTGGCATTATCGGCGGATATATCTTCGCTTACTTCCAAGGGCTAGTAGACTTAAAGCCGGTAGCTGAGGCAAAATGGTTTGTTGTACCAGATTTCACAGTACCATTTGTAACATATACACCAGAGTTTTCATGGAAGATTGTACTCTTGATGGTACCAGTTGCACTAGTAACAATATCAGAACATATCGGACATCAAATTGTTCTTGGAAATGTTATTAAAAGAGATTTAATTGAAAAACCAGGTTTACACCGTTCAATCTTCGGTGACGGAGTAGCAACATTAATTGCGTCACTAATCGGTGGGCCACCGAATACAACGTATGGGGAAAACATCGGTGTGCTAGCAATTACGAGAGCATACAGTGTATACTTATTCATCGGTTCAGCAGTATTCGCAATCATGTTCGGGTTTATCGGTAAGATTTCTGCACTGATTCATTCGATCCCAACACCAGTTATGGGTGGTGTATCAATCTTACTATTCGGTGTAATCGCATCAAGCGGATTACGCATGATGGTAGATGATAAAACAGATTTAAGTGACAAACGAAACTTAATGATTGCATCAGTAATATTAGTAATCGGTATTGGTGGAGCGGTACTTCACGTAGGAGAATCATTCCAAGTAGAAGGAATGGCACTAGCAGCAATTGTAGGTGTACTGTTAAATCTACTACTACCGGAAACGAAACAAATAAAACAATCTAAGCAGATTGCTTCATAATAATAACCTTTTAATTCAGTCCTGTGAGACCGGAAAGGGTGGCTTCTTTCTTGCACCCTAGTCTCACATGACTAGGGTATTTTTATGCAAAGGTTGTTATAAAAATTCAAAAGTGGTAACATAAAAATCAGAAAGATGAGGGATGACGATGAGCCATTTGTTAACGATGAGTGAATTATCGGAAGTAGAAATTTCAGAAATCCTAAAAGATGCAGAAGATTTTGCGAATGGAAAAGAGAGCAAAACGGCAGAGCAAACTTTTGTTGCGAACTTGTTCTTTGAGAATAGTACGAGAACGAGATTTAGCTTTGAAGTTGCTGAGAAGAGATTAGGACTTGATGTTTTAAACTTTTCAGCTGATGCATCTAGCGTACAAAAAGGAGAAACTTTATACGATACGATAAGAACACTAGAATCAATCGGAACAAAAGCAGTGGTCATCCGCCACGAGCAAGATCGCTACTTCGATGAACTAAAAGATCAGGTGAATATTCCAATCTTAAACGCTGGAGATGGATGCGGAAACCACCCAACGCAGTGCCTACTCGATCTTCTTACAATTAAACAAGAGTTTGGAAGATTTGAAGGTTTGAAGATTGCAATAGTAGGAGATGTTCGTCATAGCCGAGTAGCACGTTCTAATGCAGAAGCATTAACGAAGCTTGGTGCAACAATTTACTTTGCAAGTCCAGAAGAGTGGAAAGATGAAGACAACACATTTGGAACATACAAACCATTAGATGAACTTGTTCCAGAAGTTGATGTAATGATGTTACTCCGTGTACAACATGAGCGTCATGATCATTATGAAACAGACATTATGAAAGAATATCATGAGAAACACGGATTAACAGTAGAAAGAGAAAAGCGTATGAAAGAAGGAAGCATTATTATGCATCCAGCTCCTGTAAACCGTGATGTTGAAATTGCAAGTGAACTTGTTGAGTGTGAGCGTTCACGCATATTTAAACAAATGGAAAATGGAGTTTACGTAAGAATGGCTGTACTAAAACGCGCCTTACCAAATGTATTAGGAGGAATGAAACATGAATTATTTGTTTAAAAATGGTCGTTATATGAATGAAGAAGGAAAAATCGTAGCAACGGATCTTCTCGTACAAGACGGTAAAATCGCTAAGGTAGCAGAAAATATTACGGCAGATAATGCTGAAGTAATCGATGTGAACGGAAAGTTAATCGCACCTGGATTAGTAGATGTACACGTACATCTTCGTGAACCAGGTGGTGAACATAAAGAAACAATTGAAACAGGTACACTAGCAGCGGCAAAAGGTGGATTCACTACAATTTGCGCAATGCCAAATACACGCCCGGTACCAGATTGCAGAGAACATATGGAAGACTTGCAAAAACGTATTGAAGAAAAAGCTCATGTTAACGTACTACCATACGGAGCAATTACAGTACGTCAAGCTGGTTCTGAAATGACAGATTTCGAAACATTAAAAGAACTTGGAGCATTTGCTTTCACAGATGACGGCGTAGGCGTACAAGATGCGAGCATGATGTTAGCGGCTATGAAACGTGCAGCAAAATTAGATATGGCAGTAGTTGCGCACTGTGAAGAGAATACGCTTATTAATAAAGGTTGTGTACATGAAGGGAAGTTTTCTGAGAAACACGGATTAAACGGTATCCCATCAGTATGTGAATCTGTACATATTGCAAGGGATATACTGCTTGCTGAAGCAGCAGATTGCCACTATCACGTATGTCATGTAAGTACGAAAGGTTCGGTACGTGTAATCCGTGATGCGAAACGCGCTGGAATTAAAGTAACAGCAGAAGTAACACCGCATCACCTAGTGTTATGTGAAGATGATATCCCATCAGCTGATCCTAACTTTAAAATGAACCCACCGCTTCGTGGAAAAGAAGACCATGCAGCATTAATTGAAGGTTTATTAGATGGAACGATCGATATGATTGCAACTGACCATGCACCGCATACAGCGGAAGAGAAAGCACAAGGAATTGAAAGAGCACCGTTTGGAATTACTGGTTTTGAAACAGCATTCCCGCTTCTATACACAAACCTTGTGAAAAAGGGAGTTATTACGCTAGAACAGTTAATTCAATTCTTAACAGAAAAGCCAGCTGATACATTCGGCTTAGAAGCAGGTCGCCTAAAAGAAGGTAGAGCAGCTGATATTACAATCATTGATTTAGAACAAGAAGAAGAGATTGACCCAACAACATTCTTATCAAAAGGAAAAAATACACCATTCGCAGGTTGGAAATGCCAAGGATGGCCGGTAATGACAATCGTTGGTGGTAAGATCGCATGGCAAAAGGAGAGTGCATTAGTATGAAAAGACAACTTATCTTAGAAGATGGAACAGTATTAATTGGAACAGGTTTCGGAGGCGAAATCGAAAAGTCAGGTGAGGTTGTATTTACAACAGGAATGACTGGATATCAAGAAACATTATCTGATCCATCATATTGCGGTCAAATCGTAACATTCACGTACCCATTAATCGGAAACTACGGCATTAACCGTGACGATTTTGAATCCATTCACCCATCTGTAAATGGTTTAATCGTAAACGAAATTTGTGATCATCCATCAAACTTCCGTAATGAAATTTCGTTAAATGATTACTTGAAAGAAAGAAATATCCCAGGATTAGCAGGGATTGATACGAGAAAATTAACGAGAAAAATTCGTCAATACGGTACATTACGCGGACGCCTTTGTAATATGGATGCAGATGTAGAGTACATTGTAAGTCAATTAAAAGCGACAGTATTTACAGATCATGTAAAACGCGTATCAACGAAAGATCCATACCCAAGCCCAGGTCGTGGTCACCGAGTTGTACTAGTAGACTTCGGTATGAAACATGGTATTTTACGAGAATTAAATAAGCGTGACTGTGATGTAATTGTAGTTCCTTACAACACAACAGCAGAAGAAATTTTACGCCTTAGCCCAGATGGAATTATGTTAAGTAATGGACCTGGAGATCCGAAAGATGTATCAGAAGCAATTGAAATGTTAAAAGACATTATCGGTAAAGTTCCTTTATTCGGAATTTGCCTAGGACATCAATTGTTCGCTCTAGCATCAGGTGCAAATACAAGTAAGTTGAAATTTGGTCACCGTGGTTTAAACCATCCAGTAAAAAATCTTGCAACTGGAAAAGTAGCAATTACATCTCAAAACCACGGATACGCAGTAGAAGAAGAATCAGTTGAAAATACAGATCTTGAAATTACACATGTTGCTTTAAACGATGGAACGGTAGAAGGTCTTCGTCATAAGAAGTTCCCAGCATTTACAGTACAATACCATCCAGAAGCTTCAGCGGGACCAGAAGATGCAAATGATTTATTCGAAGATTTCTTAACAATGATTGAAAACTTCAAGAAAGAAGGGGAAGAGTTATGCCAAAACGCCTAGACATTAACACAATTTTAGTAATCGGATCAGGACCAATTGTAATTGGGCAAGCAGCGGAGTTTGACTACTCTGGTACACAAGCTTGTCAATCTCTTAAAGAGGAAGGTTACAAAGTAATCCTTGTTAACTCTAACCCAGCAACAATTATGACGGATACTGCAACAGCAGATAAAGTATACATCGAGCCATTAACATTAGAATTCGTAAGCCGTATTATTCGTAAAGAACGTCCTGATGCAATCCTACCAACATTAGGTGGTCAAACAGGTTTAAACATGGCTGTTGAACTTGCAAAATCAGGCGTACTTGACGAGTGCGGAGTTGAAATTTTAGGAACAAAATTATCAGCAATCGAGCAAGCGGAAGATCGTGATTTATTCCGTACATTAATGCAAGATTTAAATGAACCAACACCACCAAGTGAAATTATTCATAACCTTGATGAAGCATATGGATTTGTAAATGAAATTGGTTATCCAGTAATCGTTCGACCAGCGTTCACATTAGGAGGAACGGGCGGCGGAATTTGCCATAACGAAGAAGAGCTAATTGAAATCGTAACAAGTGGTTTAAAACATAGTCCAGTAACACAATGTTTATTAGAGAAAAGTATTGCTGGCTGTAAGGAAATTGAATATGAAGTAATGCGTGATTCAAATGATAACGCGATTGTAGTATGTAACATGGAAAACATCGATCCAGTTGGTGTTCACACAGGTGATTCGATTGTAGTAGCACCGAGCCAAACGCTAAGCGACCGTGAATATCAAATGTTACGTAACACTTCATTACGAATTATTCGTGCACTAGGAATTGAAGGTGGATGTAACGTTCAGCTTGCGCTTGATCCATATAGCTTCCAATACTATGTAATCGAAGTAAATCCACGTGTAAGTCGTTCATCTGCACTAGCATCTAAAGCAACTGGATATCCAATTGCGAAATTAGCAGCAAAAATTGCAGTCGGCTTAACGTTAGATGAAATTGTAAACCCAGTAACACAAAAAACTTACGCTTGCTTCGAGCCAGCGTTAGACTATGTTGTTTCAAAAATTCCACGTTGGCCGTTTGATAAGTTTGAATCAGCGAACAGAACGCTTGGAACACAAATGAAAGCAACTGGTGAAGTTATGTCGATCGGACGTAACTTAGAAGAATCATTACTAAAAGCAGTTCGTTCTTTAGAGCTTGGCATTTATCACTTAGAATTAGACCACTTAAAAGAACTTGATAAAGAAACGATGAAAAAACGTATCATTAAAGCGGATGATGAACGACTGTTTATTGTAGCAGAAGCAATTCGCCAAGGTGTAACGAAAGAAGAAATCAATGAATGGTGTGAAATGGACTTCTTCTTCTTACAAAAAGTTGAAAACATCGTAAATATGGAACGTGAAGTAAAAGCGAATGTAGGAAATATAGAAGTACTACAAACTGCAAAAGAAATGGGCTTCAGCGATCACTACATTGCAGCAGCTTGGAACAAAACGGAGCGCGAAATTTACGATATGCGTAAAGAAAATAATATGATGCCAGTATTCAAAATGGTAGATACTTGTGCGGCAGAGTTTGAATCTGCAACGCCATATTACTACAGCACATATGCGGACGAAAATGAATCGATTGTAACAGATCGTAAGAGTGTAGTAGTTCTAGGATCTGGTCCGATCCGAATTGGTCAAGGTGTTGAGTTTGATTACGCAACAGTTCACTCAGTATGGGCAATTAAAGAAGCTGGATATGAAGCAATTATCATTAACAACAACCCAGAAACAGTTTCAACAGACTTCAGTATTTCTGACAAATTATACTTTGAACCATTAACGATTGAAGATGTAATGCACATTATCGATTTAGAAAAACCAGAAGGTGTTATCGTTCAGTTCGGTGGACAAACGGCAATTAACTTAGCAGCGAAACTAGAAGAACACGGTGTGAAAATTTTAGGAACATCACTTGAAGACTTAGACCGTGCAGAAGATCGTGATAAATTCGAAGCTGCTTTAACAAAACTTGGCATCCCGCAACCAGTTGGTAAAACAGCAACGACTGTAGAACAAGCGGTAGCAATCGCAGAAGAAATTGGTTACCCAGTATTAGTAAGACCATCTTACGTACTAGGTGGACGTGCAATGGAAATCGTATATCGTCAAGAAGAACTGCTGCACTACATGAAAAATGCAGTTAAAGTTCATGCAGATCACCCAGTATTAATCGACCGTTACATGGTTGGTAAAGAAATTGAAGTAGATGCAATTTCGGATGGTGAGAATGTATTCATTCCAGGTATTATGGAACATATTGAACGCGCTGGAGTTCACTCTGGTGACTCAATTGGAGTATATCCACCACAAAGTTTATCTGAAAAACTAAAAGAACAAATCATTGAACATACAATTGCACTTGGAAAAGGATTAAACATTGTTGGATTACTAAATATCCAGTTTGTAGTATTCAAAGATCAAGTGTACGTAATTGAAGTAAATCCACGTGCAAGCCGTACAGTACCGTTCTTAAGTAAAATTACAGGCGTACCGATGGCGAATGTTGCAACGAAAGTTATTTTAGGGCAAGACCTAGTAGAGCAAGGATACGGAACTGGCTATCACCCAGAAGAGAAAGAAGTATATGTAAAAGCTCCGGTATTCTCATTCGCGAAACTACGCTCAGTTGATACAACATTAGGACCTGAAATGAAATCAACAGGGGAAGTAATGGGTAAAGACTTAACGCTTGAAAAAGCATTATATAAAGGATTAGTTGCTTCTGGAATTAACATCCCAACGCACGGCTCAGTAATCATTACTGTAGCTGATAAAGATAAAGAAGAAGCGATGGAAATTGCAAAACGTTTCCACGAAATCGGCTATAACTTATTAGCAACAGCTGGAACAGCACAATCATTAGAAGAGCAAAATATCCCAGTACAAGTTGTAAACAAAATTGATTCTGAAGACTACAACTTACTAGATATTATCCGTCAAGGAAAAGCACAGTTTGTAATTAACACATTAACAAAAGGTAAACAACCAGCGCGTGATGGTTTCCGCATTCGCCGTGAATCAGTAGAAAATGGTGTGGCTTGCTTAACATCACTTGATACAACGAGAGCAATCTTACGAGTATTAGAATCTATGACATTCTCAGCTCATTCAATGAAAGAAATTACGCAAACAAAGCGTCACGAGGTGGTACATGCATGATGCAAAAGCAAAATATGATCGTCGTTAATCAAAAAGAAATCGCAAAAAATATTTACGAATTAGTGCTTCAAGGAACGTTAGTACAGCAAATGAACGAACCAGGGCAGTTTGTACACATTAAGGTAGCAGAGGGCATTGCGCCCCTTCTGCGCCGCCCAATTAGTATTTGTAATGTAGATCAAGAGAAGAACGAATTTACAATGCTATATCGTGCCGAAGGACAAGGGACAAAAACATTAGCAACTAGAAAACAAGGTGAAATGGTAGATGTACTAGGACCATTAGGACACGGTTTTCCTGTAGAAGAAGCAGAAGCTGGTCAAACAGCTTTACTAGTAGGCGGGGGAATTGGTGTACCACCACTTTATGAATTATCACAGCGCCTCGTTGCAAAAGGTGTACGTGTTATTCACATCTTAGGCTTTCAAACGAAAGATGTAGTTTTCTATGAAGAAAAATTTGCAGAACTTGGTGATACGTACGTTGCAACAGTAGACGGTACACACGGTACAAAAGGATTTGTCACAGATGTAATTGATAATTACGGAATTGACTTTGATATTCTTTATTCATGTGGTCCGTTAGCGATGCTTCGTGCATTAGAAGGACGTTACAAAGAGAAAAAAGCCTATATTTCATTAGAAGAACGTATGGGCTGTGGTATTGGAGCTTGTTTCGCATGTGTATGCCACTTACAAGAAGATCCAAGTGGACATTCTTACAAGAAGGTGTGTAGCGACGGACCAGTATTTCCAATCGGGGAGGTTGTACTATGAACAGATTGCAAGTTGAATTACCAGGATTATCATTAAAAAATCCAATTATACCGGCATCTGGATGCTTTGGGTTTGGTCGTGAATATGCACAGTTTTACGATTTAAGTGTATTAGGATCAATCATGATTAAAGCGACGACAGAACAACCACGTTATGGAAATCCGACGCCTCGTGTTGCTGAAACACCAGGCGGCATGCTAAATGCAATCGGACTTCAAAACCCGGGATTAGACAAAGTAATGAATTCGGAATTACCATGGTTAGAACAATTTGACCTTCCAATTATTGCAAACGTTGCAGGCTCACAAGCTGAGGATTACGTAGCGGTTGCGAAGGAAATTTCTAAAGCGCCTAATGTCCATGCACTAGAATTAAATATTTCTTGTCCGAACGTAAAAACAGGTGGTATCGCCTTTGGTACAAATCCTGAAATTGCTGCTGATTTAACGAAGCGAGTAAAAGAGGTTTCTGAAGTACCTGTATACGTGAAGTTGTCACCGAACGTGGCAAACATTGTGGAAATTGCAAAAGCGATTGAAAATGCAGGTGCAGATGGTTTAACGATGATTAATACATTGCTTGGTATGCGTCTAGATTTAAAAACAGCTAAACCAATTTTAGCAAACCGTACAGGTGGATTATCAGGTCCTGCGATTAAGCCAGTAGCAATTCGTATGGTACATGAAGTAAGCCAAGCGGTAAACATTCCGATTATCGGAATGGGTGGTATTGAGACAGCGGAAGATGTAATTGAATTCTTCTATGCTGGCGCAAGCGCAGTTGCAGTAGGTACAGCGAACTTTATTGATCCGTTCGTATGTCCGACAATTATTGAAGAGTTACCAGCATTACTAGATGAATTAGGATTTGATCACATTTCGGAATGTCAAGGAAGGAGCTGGAAGCAAACATGTCACAGTCGTTAATCGTTGCATTAGATTTTCCAGGGAAACAAGATGTAGAACAATTCTTGCGCCACTTTGAAGGGGAAGAGTTATTTGTCAAAGTTGGTATGGAGTTATTTTACAAAGAAGGCCCTGCGATTATTACGTACTTAAAAGAAAAAGGACATAAGATTTTTCTAGATTTAAAACTTCATGATATTCCGAATACAGTAAAAAGCGCTATGCGTAGCCTAGCTAGTCTAGATGTTGATATGGTAAATGTTCATGCTGCAGGGGGAAGCAGTATGATGAAAGCTGCGATTGAGGGATTAGAGGAAGGTAAGCAAGAAGGAAAAGAGAGACCGATTTGTATTGCAGTTACACAACTAACAAGCACTTCGGAAGCTATGATGAAAAAAGAGATCGGCATTGAGAAAACGTTAGAAGAAGCGGTTGCTCATTATGCAAAACTAACGAAAGAAAGTGGACTTGATGGCGTTGTTTGTTCAACACTTGAAGTTCCAAAATTACGTGAAGTATGCGGAAATGAATTTGTAACAGTAACACCGGGGATTCGTCTTGCAAGCGATGATGTAAATGACCAGGTGCGCGTAGCAACACCGAAACGTGCGAGGGAACTTGGCTCAAGCTACATCGTAGTTGGACGTAGTATTACAAAAGCAGAAAATCCGCTTGAAGCGTATAAAACAGTAAAACAACAGTGGGAAGGTGTAACAGTATGAAAAAAGAAATCGCATCGCATTTATTAGAAATTGGAGCAGTATTTTTACAACCGAACGATCCATTCACATGGTCTTCAGGTATGAAATCACCAATTTATTGTGATAACCGTTTAACTTTATCTTATCCAAAAGTACGTCAAGCGATTGCAGCTGGATTAGAAGAGTTGATTAAAGAGCACTTCCCAACTGTAGAAGTTATTGCAGGAACAGCAACTGCTGGTATTGCGCACGCTGCATGGGTAAGCGATCGTATGGATTTACCAATGTGCTACGTACGTAGTAAAGCAAAAGGTCACGGTAAAGGGAACCAAATCGAAGGAAAAGCTGAAAAAGGTCAAAAAGTAGTAGTAGTAGAGGACCTAATTTCAACTGGCGGTAGTGCAATTACATGTGTAGAAGCACTTCGCGAAGCTGGCTGTGAAGTATTAGGGATCGTATCAATCTTCACATACGAGCTAGAAGCAGGAAAAGAAAAGTTAGAAGCAGCGAACGTAGCATCATATTCTTTAAGTGATTACAGTGCATTAACTGAAGTTGCAGCAGAAAAAGGTATGATTGGACAAGCTGAAACGAAGAAATTACAAGAGTGGCGTAAAAATCCAGCTAACGAAGCTTGGATCACAGCGTAACACGAAAAAAGACGACCGCGGGGGAACGCGGTCGTTTTTTATATCATTGTTAAAACTTCAAGTAAAGTTCCATCAATATCAAAGAAAATCATATTACAATCTCCTTAACTACTTAGCGCTTTCTGCAAGCTCATATCCTCTTACAAACAATAAAGTCATATAAGAAACAATAAATGAGAAGATGCTGTACATGCCAACCCAAAAGAAAAATTTTGGAGTAAAGGCGATAACACCTATTATTAAAAAACTAGCAAACGTTACAATCGGCATTACGTAATACGTTTTCGTCTTGCGCGTTCCAATAACAGAAACGATAAAGATAAGTAATGGACAAATTAATAAGACGAAAATCAATTCATTCATAGGTATGTCCCCTTTTCTAATTGCAGTAATCTGTTTCTCGTAAACGTTTTGAAATAATTACTCTCCTAATATAATTTCGCTAAGTAATAACGAATCCCTCTTGAAAACTGATAATTCATGATGAATTTTACAAGCAAAAAACGTAAGCAAGAGAACACTTGCTTACGTTATAGAATAAACATCGCAACGATCGTGGTGACAATTAAACCGATAACAACCGGTAAAAAGTTTCGGCGTGCAAGTTCAAATGGATCGACTTTACAAATCGCAGCAGCAGGAATAAGTGCCCAAGGAATTAACGTCCCGCCCCCGGTCCATATAGCTGCAATTTGCCCGAGTGCTGTTAATGTAGCTGTTCCATGGCCAAGTGCTGTTCCAAAAAGATTGGCAATGGAACCAGCAAGTGATATACCTGAAAAACCTGATCCATCTAAGCCGGTAATGACACCAACGATGGTTAATGTCCCTGCCGATACATATTGATTTAAAGGAACAGTTTGAGATAAAGCGATGCCTAAGTCGTTAATGATTCCGTGTGAACCTTTCGGTAAATAGTCCCCGATAATTTTTACAAATCCACTATCTCCTAAATAAAAGAGTGCAGCGATAGGAATAACTGGTCCGAAAATTTTAAAGCCAAATTGGAGCCCTTCTATGAAATAATCGGTCGTTTTATTCAGTCCATTTCCTTTGTAGGCGATGAGGGAAATGATGATAATCATAATAACAGTCGTTCCGCCGATAAGTGCAGTTGCGTCGCTTCCTTGTAATTTAAATTGAATCATGCAAAGGATATCAATGATATATATGATAGGGATACAAATAGCGAGCCATTTTTTTATGCGAGAAGATAATGAAGTGAGCGTTTTAGAAGACTCAGTTGATGGAATAGCTTCTTGTATAGATAAGCCTGTATGAAACTCTTTTCGTAAGAAGAAAAAAGCGACAGAAGTTGTCACAATGCCCATAACGATAACGAGTGGAACACTTGCAGATACGATGCTGGAAACAGGGAGACCAGCCGCGTCTGCAGTTAATTTCGGTGCACCTTGAATAACGAAGTCTCCAGATAAGGCGATGCCGTGTCCAAATAAGTTCATAGCAATTGCGACCCCAATTGGAGGAAGGCCGACACGTACAGCAACCGGTAATAAAATAGCTCCCATTAAGGCGACAGCTGGAGAAGGCCAAAAGAAGAAAGAAATGGTCATCATTAAAAGGCCGATAATCCAGTAGGCGAGTGTAGGTGTACGAATCATTTTTGTAAATGGTGAAATCATCGTATCATTTATGCCAGTATGAACGAGTAAATTGCTCATTGATACGATAATGGAGATGATTAATATAGTTGGTAATAGCTCAGTAATGGCGTAAATGAAACTTTGAAAAATTCCGCTAATGGCAAGAGGGATAGAACTTGTTGCAGTTAATGCTAATAAAAAGATAAAAACGATACAAATGATAGTCGTATCTTTTCGGAGAATAAAAAAGGTAATAATAGTGAGTAAACAAATAATGTAGAGAGCGTGTAATAGCGTTAATTCAACTCCCATAACATTCACATCCTTTAGGCATTCGTGTAGTGTATTGTATGAAAGCAGTGAAAGTATGTGAGTATAGGAAAAAGAAAAAATTTCATGTACTGTAATGGTGAGAACGATAAATGGATGTTACAATACAGTTAATCCTAAAAAATGAATAAAAGAAAGTGCCACCTTATATGGTGGCACTTTCTTATTTTACTGCATGAGCTTTTTGCATCTTTTTAATTAAACGAATTTGTCCACGATGATTGATTTCATCTTCAAAAACGTGAAACCACTTAAAATAGTTATTTGCTGGTTTGTCATACCAAAAGTCTGTCGTTTTAAATAACCATTCATCAGGTAACGATTGAAAAGTCTCGATTGTTTTGGAACGTACTTCTTGTAATGTATTTATGTAAAATTCTATAGCGTTTCCTTTTATTTTCTCACGTCCAAGATCGCCTAATTCAATGCCAGGTAACCAGCGTTCTAATTCAGCCTCCGTTGGTTCACGGTCTTCAAAAGTATGAATCTGGTAGTAAAATTCAATAGCGGCCATATGGTACAATAACATGCCAATTGAATTTGTGTCCTTATCATATAAATAATCAAGTTCCTCAATTGTTAAACCTTCCACCCCTTGCATTGTTGTATAGCGAGCGTAATTCATCATGGAAACAAGATTTGAAAATTCAGGCTGTAACCCATCTATCTTATCAATTACAAAATTCAATTTAAATTCCCCCTCTTAAACGATGACTCCAGAGAAAGAATTCTATGTGCAACGAAAAACTCCTTTAAAAAAGGTCGTGATTTCAACAAGAAATAACAATTAGTTCTCGATTTGATTTTGTAATAACTTCATATCCATCTTTTGTAATGACGATATCATCTTCAATTCTACAACCGCCCCAGTTCGGAATGTAAATACCAGGTTCAACTGTAACAACCATACCTTCTTCTAAAGTAGCCGTACTTTCTTGAGATAAGCGAAGAGGTTCATGTATTTCTAACCCAAGACCGTGCCCAGTAGAGTGGCCAAAGTATTGACCGTATCCATGTTCTGTAATGTAATCCCTCGTTATATCATCGATACTTTTCGCAGTTTCTCCAGGCTTAATCGCTTCAGTCCCACGTTTTAACGCTTCTCGTACAACATTGTATATTTTTTTGAATTCTTCCGATGGTTCCCCTATTGCTACAGTACGTGTTATATCGGAACAATATCCGTCGTAAAGTGCACCGAAGTCTAATGTAACGATATCCCCTCGTTCGATTATTTTATTTGATGCAACTCCATGGGGAAGTGAAGAACGAACGCCTGAGGCTACAATGATTTGGAATGAAGAAGATGTAGCCCCTTTTTTTCGCATGAAAAATTCTAATTCATCTCGTACAGCATTTTCACTTATTCCTGGTTTTAGAAACGTAAGAATGTGGTGAAATGCTTCGTCCGCGATATTAGCTGCAATTTTCATTGTTTCTATTTCAGGCGTGTCTTTAATGATACGAATATTTTCGATAATTTCGCACACTTGAATCATTTCCGCCTGTACGTATTTTTGCAAGTTTTTATATTGTTGCAATGTCATGTTGTTTTCTTCAATTCCAAGTTTTTGAATGTTTAATTTCGATACTTGATGTGCAATTTCTTTTTCTAAATTTCCTTTATGCATAATAATTTCAGCATCTTTTATTTGTGATTTCGCTTGATCTACATAGCGGAAATCAGTGATAAAAACAGCTTGATCGGCAGAGATTAAGACGACGCCAGCGCTACCTGTAAAGCCTGTTGCATATTGACGGTTTTCTTTCTTTGTAATAAGTAACCCGTCGATTCCGTAATTATGTAGTTGTTTTTGGATGTTAGTTATTCTTATATTCATTTTAATTCCTCCTTTTTACATTAATAAAGCAAGAATTGTGCCAATATATTTATTTAGAATAAAAGAGAAGAGGGTAGCTGTGTGTCAAAAAAACTAGACGGATGTAAAATAAATATATATATAATTTTTACAGTAAGTTTTTATGCGAATGAACAATAATGTAAACTTGCAAACAAAATCTTTTTAATTTAAGTATTATATTTTTTGTATAAATAAATTAAAAAATTGGTATAATAAGGGATTGTTACGTTTTTTTGTAGGTAAAGAGATGTAACGAAAAAATTGGGTTAAGGAATGTAAATGTATGAAGAAATTAAGTAAAGTAATGTCATTTTGTTTGGCCGCTAGTATGCTTGTTATAACGGGGTGTGAAACAAGTGAAAACAAAGTTCAAGTGAATAAAATGATTGACCAGCTTGATGAAGCGCCAGAAGTGACAGAAAAAGAAGCAAAAAAGATTGTAAGAAAGAGTGTAGATGGAATAGCAAACGCGTTTAGTGAGATGGAAAAAGAAAATGGATGGAGCCGAAATAATCCTGGGGATTTAGAGACAGTTAAAAAAGGAGTTAAGGGATTAGTTTCAAAAAAGTTTGTAGAGAATCAGCTTCCTGAATTGCTTAATAACTTTAATAGATCGAGAGAGACTGATATGTTACCATTCCCAAATTATTTTCAATCTGAAATAAGATTTTCTTCTTCACAAGATAAAGAAAATTTAACGGTACATACATTAAGTTTAGAAGATGAAATAGGTCATGCGGCCCAAGAATGGGAATTTCATTTGGTGTATAAAGAAGGGGAATGGTTAATGGATAAATGGTCATTCGTTTTTCCTGAAGATTTAAAACTTACAAAAGAAGAAGCAAATAGAATTTTACAAATGCCAGACGATAAGAATGTGTCATTTGTAAGTGAAGAAAATAGTGGCGATAAGAAATATATATTCAAAGATAGTAACGGATTAATTACTGTAAATGCGAAAACATCTCTTATTTCATACAATGTAGATGAAAATAGGTATGAAAAAGTAACGAAAGAAAGAAATATTCAAGAAACAGAACAAGTACAGAGAAAGGATTCCAGTGCGTATACAGGCTCAAAAGACGAGAAACAATCGCAAAAAGAATCTTCTTCAAAGATAGATAGAGCAAATGTTTTAAGCGAATTAGCTGCTATAGATAAACAAGAAAAACATACGAATGCTATGTCAACCAATGATATAGTAAATGAAATAGAAGGAAATTATGAACTGTGGGATAATAAACTAAATGAAATTTACAGTACATTAAAAAGTACGATGTCAGCTGATGCGTTCCAGTCGTTAAAAACGAAACAAATTGCGTGGGTTAAAGAAAAAGAAAGTAAAGTTAAAGCAATTGGTACTGATACAAATAACGGAACGATGAGGCGTATCGAAGCCTCAGAAGAGAAATATAAGATGACAAAAGCAAGGTGTTATGAATTAGTAAATGGGTATATGAATTAGTGTGAACGAATATAAAAAAATGCGTTGCTTATAAGCAACGCATTTTTTATTTACGCTTTTAATTTCATTACAATATCAGCATCTGGTGTTACATATACGGTTTGCTGATTGTCGTACGTAACAAAACCAAGTTTTGCACCACTCGGTTTTTTGACATGGCGTATTTTGGTGAAATCAACAGGTACAGAGCTAGACTCTTTCGCTTTACTGTAATAGGCAGCAATTTTGGCAGCTTCTAGTAAAGTTTCTTCAGCAGGTTCTAAAGAACGAATGACAACGTGAGAGCCAGGTATGTCTTTCGTATGTAACCAAATTTCATCACGGCGGGCAAACTTCGTTGTTAAATAATCATTTTGTTTATTGTTTTTACCAACGAAAATCTCTGTGCCATCACTTGCTACATATTTATCTAATACTGGTTTAGTAGGCTTTTTCTTTGCGTTTTTCGTTTTACGATTGCGCACATAACCTTCTTCAGCTAATTCCTCACGAATTTCTTCAATATCTTTTGAAGAAGCAGCTTCCATTTGTTGAAGTAAGCTATCAAAATAAAGAATTTCTTCATTTGTTTTTTCGATTTGTTCTTCTACAACAACAACTGAATTTTTTGCTTTTTGATACTTTTGGAAATAGCGTTGTGCATTTTCAGATGGTGTTTTTAAAGGATCTAATGTAATTTTTACAGTTCCACCATTCTCATCGTAATAATTAACGACCTCAATATCTTTATCGCCCTTTTTTAAAGCGTACATATTGGCTGTAAGTAGCTCTCCAAATAGTTGATATTTATCTGCTTTTCCAGCATCTTGCAGTGTTTTTTCGAGTTTAATGAGTTTTTTCTCGTTTTTATTTTTTTCGTTTTGCATAAAGCGTTCTAAATCATGAGCTTGTTGTTTTACACGATCACGTTCTGCTTTGCCAAAGAAGAAACGATCTAACAATTCGCTTACTGATGAGAATGTTTTTTCTTCTCCTTGCAAGTGTGTAAGAGGGAAAAGATAAAAGAATTCTTTTCCATTTGCAGTAATCATTGTAGGTGTATATGCATGAGATAGTAATGGTGTTTGTATAGAGAAAAATGCTTCTGATAATGCTTTCTCGTTTACCATACCGGCTTTCTTTACTACTTCTTTTGCAAATAATGGGGATATTCCCATGAAAGCACCGACGAGTTGTTTATCCATATTTCCAGATAGAAAGTCTAGCGGTCTAATAAAATTATCTGCGGTTTCAATTTGCAGAGGATTGATTTTATGTTGGGCTGGTGGCGCGACGTACTCAGCACCAGCATATACAGTTCGGTGACGGTTTACGGCTAATGAAACGTGTTTTAAGCTATCTAAAATCACGTTTGTTTTCGTATCTAATAAGATAATGTTACTATGTCGTCCCATTATTTCAATTACTAATGTTTTTAATGATTCGTCTCCGATTTCATTACGACTGCGAACTGTAATTTGAATAATGCGTTCTAAGTCGATTTGTTCAATTTTTTCAATAAATCCACCTTCTAAATGTTTGCGAAGAAGCATACAGAACATCGGCGGTATTGCTGGCGAATCGTAGTTTTGATTCGTTAAGTGCATACGCGCATATGTAGGATGAGATGAAAGAATTAGTTTTTGGTTCTTTCCATTCGCTCGAATATGTAATAAAATCTCGTATTTTGAAGGTTGATATATTTTGGAAATTCTTCCTGTGTAAAGAGAATTTTCAATTTCATGTGTAATCGCTCTTGTAAATAATCCATCGAATGCCATAAATGAACACTCCTTTCTAACTAAATGTTAATTATAGCATTTTTTTGGACGAGGCTGAATAAGCTTTCAATAGAGTATGTCTGGAATCAGGAGGTCGATAGCAGGATGAACTGGTATGGAATGCGAGCACATGAAGTGGAAGAAAGAACGAATACGAATGTAAAGGTTGGACTTACAGAGAAAGAAGCAGAAGGGCGAGTAAAGAAATTTGGTACTAATGAATTAGAAGAAGCAAAAAGGCCTTCTGCACTAATGGTATTTTTAGCACAGTTTAAAGATTTCATGGTACTCGTTTTGTTTGGAGCAACAATTGTTTCTGCGTTTTTAGGTGAATACATTGATTCTATTGCTATTGTTGCCATTGTTATTATCAATGGTATTCTCGGCTTTTTTCAAGAAAGAAAAGCTGAAAAATCATTGGAAGCTTTAAAGGAACTAGCCGCTCCGCAAGTTACTGTAATGCGGAATGGAAAGTGGGTAAAAGCACCATCTAAAGCACTTGTTTTAGGGGATATTATTAAGTTTTCCAGTGGTGATCGTATTGGGGCTGATGTGCGTCTTGTTGAGGCATCAAGTTTATATATTGAAGAGTCTGCTTTGACAGGGGAGTCCGTACCTGTACAAAAGAAGGTAGAAGCATTGCAAGGGCAAGATGTTGCAATTGGGGATCAAAAAAATATGGCTTTTATGGGGACAATGATTACGCGAGGATCTGGTACAGGAGTCGTTGTAGCAACTGGTATGAATACAGCGATGGGGCAAATTGCAAATATGTTGCAAAATGCAGAGCAAATGGAAACGCCACTGCAAAGAAGGTTAGAACAGCTCGGAAAAATATTAATTATTGTAGCTCTTATTTTGACAGCGCTCGTTGTATTGGCTGGTGTGTATCAAGGGAATGAAGTATATCATATGTTTTTAGCTGGCGTATCGCTAGCTGTTGCGGCTATTCCAGAAGGATTGCCAGCAATTGTTACAGTAGCTTTATCACTTGGTGTACAGCGTATGATAAAAAAGAGAGCAATTGTAAGGAAGTTACCGGCCGTAGAAACGTTAGGCTGCGCTTCTGTTATATGCTCTGATAAAACGGGAACAATGACGCAAAACAAAATGATGGTAACACATATGTGGTCAGGCGGAGAATTGTGGAAAGTGACAGGGCAAGGATATGAACCTAATGGCTCTTTTATGAAAGGTGAAAAAGAAGTGAATCCAGCTAAGACAAAATCACTTTATCAGCTACTTACATTTGGTTCACTATGTAACAATGCAAATATTATTCAAAAGAAAAAGGCGTACGTATTAGATGGAGATCCAACAGAGGGAGCGCTTGTAGCTGCAGCAATGAAAGCTGGGATAACACGTGAGGCATTGAAAGGGAAATTTGAAATTATTCGTGAATTCCCCTTTGATTCAACTCGAAAAATGATGAGTGTTATTGTACGAGATCGAGAGGGGAAAAAGTTTATTGTTACGAAAGGAGCACCGGATGTTCTTTTGCAACTGAGTCAAACAATCTTATGGGGGGATAAGCAGCAGCCGTTAAGTGAGCTATATAGAAAAGAAGTACAGGCGGCTATTCATAGCTTAGGTAGTCAAGCGCTTCGAACAATTGCAGTTGCGTTTAAACCTTTAAAAGTCACGGATTCTATTGAACATGAAAGAGACGTTGAAAAAGATTTTATGTTGGTTGGAATACAAGGTATGATTGACCCGCCAAGGCCAGAAGTGGCGCAGGCGGTAAAAGAGTGTAAAGAAGCTGGTATTCGAACAGTAATGATTACAGGTGATCATAAAGTGACAGCAATGGCGATTGCTGAACAATTAGGAGTTTTACCACCAGATGGACGCGTTGTTGAAGGAGTAGAACTCGCGAATATGGATGTGGAGGAATTAGAAAATGTTGTAGAAGATACGTATGTATTCGCTCGTGTATCACCTGAGCATAAATTGAAAATTGTTAAGGCACTGCAAAATCAAGGACATATAGTAGCGATGACAGGTGATGGAGTGAACGATGCTCCAGCGATAAAAACAGCGGATATTGGGATAGCGATGGGAATTACAGGGACAGATGTTGCGAAAGAAGCCTCTTCACTTGTTTTACTAGACGATAATTTTGCTACAATTAAATCAGCAATTAAAGAAGGAAGAAATATATATGAGAACATACGTAAGTTCATTCGCTACTTATTGGCGTCAAATGTTGGAGAAATTTTAGTTATGTTATTTGCGATGTTACTTGCATTACCACTGCCGATGGTTCCTATTCAAATTTTATGGGTGAACTTAGTTACTGATGGTTTACCAGCGATGGCATTAGGTTTGGATAAGGCTGAAGGAGATGTGATGAAGAGAACACCGCGTCACCCGAAAGAAGGGGTATTCGCTAGAGGGCTTGCGTGGAAAATAATAAGTCGAGGGTTTTTAATTGGAGCAGTGACGTTAGTGGCGTTTATTATTGCGTATAACCAACATCCAAATGAACTGAAATATGCACAAACTGTAGCGTTCGCGACGTTGGTACTTGCTCAGCTTATTCATGTATTTGATTGTCGTAGTGAGCATTCTGTCTTTCACCGTAATCCATTTGGGAACGTGTATTTAGTAGGGGCGGTTATTATTTCGTTACTACTCATGCTAGTGGTTATATATTATCCACCGTTACAACCAATCTTTAGCACAATGCCGATACAAGCAAGAGATTGGTTATTAATTGGAGGTTTGTCATCAATTCCGACTTTCTTACTAGTAGGTTCTTTATTAACAGGGAAAAAGGCTAAGAAGAAAAAGCCGATATTATATAAGAAGGGATTAAACTTGAAATAGTCAATGTTATGAAAATGTGATATAATTTACAGAAGGTAGTAGAGCCTTGTCTCTATTACCTTTTTCATTGAGTTATTTTATGGCTTGGATGTGATAAAAATGATTTCTAGTATGACAGGGTTTGGAAGATCGAAAGTAGAAAGTGATACTTTTCAAATTACAGTAGAAATGAAATCGGTGAACCACCGTTTTTTAGAGATGAGTATTCGACTTCCTAAGCAAATGATGGTATTTGAGGACAAAATTCGTAAAATAATTGCACAGCAAGTTCGACGTGGACGCATTGAAGTGTCTATTAGTATAGCGGGTGAAGGACTTGTTGAAAGAAAATTAAGTGTGAATTGGTCACTTCTTGAGCAGTACCAATCGATGATGGAAGATATAAAAGGAAAATTTCAATTACAAGATTCTATTACACTTCAGCAATTAATGGCAATGCCAGAAGTAACAGCAATTGAAGAAATAGAAAATGTAAATGAACATTTTGAGAACAGTTTATATGAGGCTGTTCGTCAAGCTGCTCATATGTTGAAAACGATGAGAGATGGCGAAGGAGAACGATTACATAAAGATATAGCGTATCGTTTACAAGAGATTAGCAATTGTGTAAATGCAATTATTCCACATGCACCAATTGTTACACAAAAATATCGTGAACGATTAGAAAATCGCTTAAAAGAATTACATAATCAAGATCTAGATGAACAAAGATTGCTAACAGAAGTCGCAATCTTTGCAGAGCGTTGTGATATTCATGAAGAGTTAGTTCGTTTGCAAAGTCATTTAGAGCAATTTCGTGAAACATTGCAGATTGAAGAGCCTGTTGGAAGGAAAATGGATTTCATCGTGCAAGAGATGCATAGAGAAATTAATACGATTGGTTCTAAGGCAAATGACTTAACAATTTCAAAATATGTTGTAGAAATGAAAAATAACCTTGAAAAAATTCGTGAACAAGTACAAAATATTGAGTAGCTTTCAAAAAATATATAAAGTTATACGTGGTGGAGAAATCGGATAGACTTACTAGGAGGCGCAAACTATGGCCATGCGGTTTTTAAATATTGGATACGGAAATATTGTATCTGCTCATCGAATTATTGCTATTGTAAGTCCGGAGTCAGCTCCTATTAAACGGACAGTACAGGAAGCACGCGAACATAATGCTTTGCTTGATGCTACGTATGGGAGAAAAACAAGGGCGGTTATTGTTATGGATGATGGGCATGTTGTATTAAGTCCAATTCAACCAGAGACGATTGCACATCGTTTGAATAATAAAGAAGATTTAAGTGAGGAAGGGTAGGTTTTACATATTTATGAGAAGTAGAAGAGGATTGCTCATCGTTCTTTCAGGGCCTTCTGGGGTTGGAAAAGGGACGGTTCGTAAAGAGCTGTTTAGCCATGAGGATACACGTTTTCAGTACTCTATTTCAGTAACGACACGTAAGCCGCGTGAAGGTGAAGTAGATGGTGTGGATTATTTCTTTAAAGAAAGAGAAGAATTCGAGGAAATGATTCGTAATGAAAAATTACTTGAGTGGGCTGAGTTCGTAGGTAATTATTACGGAACACCGATTGACTATGTTGAAAAAACATTACAAGAAGGAAAAGATGTATTCTTAGAAATTGAAGTGCAAGGAGCAATTCAAGTTAAGAAAGCTTTCCCAGAAGGTGTATTTATTTTCTTAGCACCTCCAAGTTTATCTGAACTAAAGAGCCGTATTGTCGGACGTGGTACAGAGACTGAAGATGTTATTGAAAATCGTTTAACTGTAGCGAAAGAAGAAATCGAGATGATGGACGCTTACGACTATGTAGTAGAAAACGATCAAGTTGAATTAGCTTGTGATAGAATTAAAGCAATTGTGGTTGGCGAACATTGCCGCCGCGAAAGGGTAGCAAAATATTATAAAGAAATGACGGAGGGTCTATAATTATGTTAAATCCATCAATTGACTCATTACTACAAAAAATCGATTCTAAGTACACATTAGTAACAGTAGCTGCAAAACGCGCGCGTGAAATGCAACTTGCTAATAACTGTGTTGTAGAAAAACCTGTTTCTCATAAATGTGTAGGTAAAGCATTAGAAGAAATCGATGCAGAAGCATTAAGCTACGTACCAAGTGAAGATAAAGTAGCTGAATAAGCCTTTGCCTTCGACAAAATAAAACATAGACTTTATAATTTTCTATGTAACGGTAACAACCTATTTACAAGTAGGTTGTTATTTTTTTACGAAAGGAATGAAATATTGGTACTGACGAGCTGAGAATTCTATTTCAGTATTATAAGTTTGAAAAAGAAAGAGGACGAGTCATATGCTAAAAGGGAAAAAGATACTTCTATGTGTAACAGGAGGCATTGCGGTTTTTAAAGCAGCTGCGTTAACGAGTAAATTGACACAATCTGGCGCGATTGTAAAAGTAATGATGAGTGAGTCGGCAATGAAGTTTGTTACGCCTCTTACATTCCAAGCGCTTTCTCGCCATGATGTATATACGGATACATTTGATGAGAAAGACTCAGCTGTTATTGCTCATATTGATTTAGCAGATTGGGCGGATGTTGTACTTGTCGCACCTGCTACTGCCAATTGTATTGGAAAGTTAGCTGGTGGTATTGCAGATGATATGATTACAACTACTTTGTTAGCTACTACAGCTCCGGTATGGATTGCGCCTGCTATGAATGTGCATATGTATGAAAATAAAATAGTTCAAAAAAATATGATGACATTGAAAACGCTAGGATATACATTTATTGAGCCTGGGGAAGGCTTTTTAGCATGTGGATATGTGGCGAAGGGACGACTAGAAGAACCTGAAGCAATTATTGCACGGTTAGAGGAAGCTTTCTCAGAACACAAACCATTGCAGGGAAAAAGAATGTTAATAACTGCTGGCCCAACACGTGAAAAGGTTGATCCAGTTCGTTTTATGACAAATTTTTCTTCTGGAAAAATGGGGTATGCGATTGCGGAAGTGGCAGCGAATTTAGGCGCTGATGTTATACTCGTTTCAGGACCGACAGCATTAAATCCACCGTTACATGTAACGACAGTGCAAGTGGAATCTGCACAAGATATGTTAGAAGCGGTTCTTCAACATTATCAAAACGTAGACGTTGTCATTAAAACAGCAGCAGTTGCAGATTATCGTCCGAAATATGTTCATGAGAATAAAATGAAAAAGCAAAATGGTGATGCTGTCATTGAACTTGAAAGAACGGTGGATATTTTAAAAACGTTAGGTCAGAAAAAGGATAAACAGTTACTTATCGGTTTTGCTGCTGAAACGACAAATGTAGAGGAATATGCAACGAAAAAACTACGTGAGAAAAATGCAGATATGATTGTCGCGAATGATGTAAAAGCGCAAGGAGCTGGATTTGGCACGGATACGAATATTGTAACAATGTATAGAAAAGATGGAAAAGTTATTGAGTTGCCAATTTTAATGAAAAAAGAGGTAGCTCGTGAAATATTGAAGCAAATTGAAATGATGTTAGAAGATGATCGTTTATGAAATTTGCAAGTGTAATTGTTGATGTACCTGCCCGTCAGACAGATCGACCATTTGATTACATTATCCCTAAAAAATGGGAAGATATTGTACAGACAGGAATGCGTGTAGTAGTTCCGTTTGGCCCAAGAAAATTGCAAGGTTTTATTATTGGGATTAAAGATTCGGTGGATGTAGAAAGTAAGAAGTTAAAGACAATCCATGAAATATTAGATGTAACACCGGTTTTAAATGATGAATTATTAAAGCTTGGATATTGGCTTACAAGTGAAACGTTATGCTACATGATTTCAGCTTTTCAAGTGATGCTTCCAACTGCGATAAAAGCAACGTATAAAAAACGTCTACAACTTTGTAAACAGGAAGAAATAGCACCTGAAATACTATATTTATTTCAGGATAAAGAAGCAATTGATTTTGAAGTAATCGAGCAACAGCCACATTTATACCGAACTATTCAACAAGAAATTAAAAATGGTACGGTTGAAGTCGTTTATCAAGTGAAAGATAAAGTACAAAAGAAGAAGCAAAGAGTGGTTCAGCCGGAGTTGCCAGAAGATAAATTGGAATTAGCGGCATTTGAACTGAAAAGTAAAAAACAACAAGATGTACTTTATTATTTTGTGGAAAATTATAAAAGTGCACCGTTGAAAGTAATTACAGAAGAGTTACAAATAACAGATGCTCCAATAAAAGCACTTGTTAAAAAGGGATTCATTTCAGAAAAGTATGTGGAAGTATACCGAAATCCGTATGACGATGATGATTTTGAACAAACAAAACCATTTCCACTTACGGAGGAACAAAAACAAGTTATTACACCGATTTTATCATCAATTACAAATGAAACTTATAATCCATTTTTACTATATGGTGTTACAGGAAGTGGAAAGACAGAAGTATATTTACAATCTATAGCAGCAGTGCTCAAGAAAGGAAAAGAAGCTATCGTTCTTGTTCCTGAAATTGCACTAACGCCCCAAATGGTGGATCGTTTTAAAGGTAGGTTTGGCTCACAAGTTGCAGTTCTTCATAGTGCGTTGTCTGTTGGAGAAAAGTATGACGAGTGGCGTAAGATTTTAAGAAAAGAAGTGAAAGTTGTAGTTGGTGCGCGTTCAGCTGTTTTTGCGCCTTTTGAGAATTTAGGGATTATTATTATTGATGAAGAGCATGAATCAAGTTACAAACAAGAAGATAATCCGAGGTATCATGCAAGAGATGTAGCTGTCTGGAGAGGACAATATCATAAATGTCCTATCGTTCTTGGTAGTGCGACACCAACACTTGAATCGTTTGCAAGGGCGAAAAAAGGTGTTTATGAACTATTAACAATGGAAAAACGTATGAATGAACAAGCTTTACCAACGGTAGAGATTGTTGACATGCGAGAAGAACTTCGTGACGGGAATCGATCAATGTTTTCTAAGGCGCTGCATGAAAAAATAGCAGATCGATTAGAAAAGAAAGAACAAATGGTACTCTTTTTAAATAGAAGAGGTCATTCTACATTTGTTATGTGCCGTGATTGTGGGTATGTTGTTCAATGTCCGCATTGTGATATTTCATTGACATATCATAAAATGAATCATCGTTTAAAATGTCATTATTGTAGTTACGAAGAGAATATGCCAACTGAGTGTCCAGCTTGTCAAAGTACATACATTCGTTTCTTTGGTACAGGTACACAAAAGGTAGAAGAAGAAATTACAAAACTATTTCCAGAGGCACGAGTCATTCGAATGGATGTAGATACGACAAGTCGAAAAGGAATGCATGAAAAATTATTAAAGGCGTTCGGGGAAGAAAAAGCAGATATATTACTCGGAACACAAATGATTGCTAAAGGATTAGATTTTCCGAAAGTAACGCTCGTTGGGGTGTTAACTGCAGATACGATGCTTCACTTACCTGATTTTCGGGCGAGTGAAAAGACATATCAGCTATTGACGCAAGTAAGTGGACGAGCGGGTAGACATGAATTGCCAGGGGAAGTTGTGATTCAAACGTATACGCCAGAACATTACAGTATAGAGTTAGCGAAGAACCAACAATATGATGTGTTTTTTGACCAAGAAATGCAAATGAGACGAACAAGACAATATCCCCCATATTACTATGTTGTACTCGTAACTGTATCTCATCCTGAATTATTAAAAGCGGTACAAGTGACGGAAAAAATTGCCTCGTATTTACGAACGCATTGCTCACAGCAAACAATGGTGCTAGGACCAGTTGCTTCAGCGATTCCAAGGATAAAAGATAGATATCGTTATCAATGCATGATAAAATACAAACGGGAACCAAACTTAAAGAACGTGCTCAAAATGGTAAATGAACATTATCAAGCAGAAATGCAAAAAGAGCTACAAATCTCAATTGATTTTAATCCAACAATGTTAATGTAGCGGAGGGAAATATGGCAGTTTTAGAAATAATAAAGCATCCAAATGAAGTGTTAGAAACACCATGCGAAAGAGTAATTAACTTTGATAAAAAGTTAGTGAAATTGTTGAAAGATATGCATGAAACAATGTTAATTGCGGACGGAGTCGGTTTAGCTGCGCCTCAAGTAGGTGTAAGCTTGCAAGTAGCGGTTGTTGATGTCGATGATGATACTGGGAAAATCGAGTTAATCAATCCATCAATATTAGAAAAACGTGGTGAACAAGTAGGTCCCGAAGGCTGTTTAAGCTTCCCGGGACTTTATGGTGAAGTAGAACGTGCCGATTATATTAAAGTAAGAGCGCAAAATCGCCGTGGGAAAGTATTCTTATTAGAAGCGGAAGGATTTTTAGCGCGTGCAATTCAACATGAAATTGATCATTTACACGGTGTTTTATTTACATCGAAAGTGACAAGATATTATGAAGAAAACGAACTAGAATAGGTGTTAAAAGGAGCGGTTTTTAAATGATAAAAGTAGTGTTTATGGGAACACCGGACTTTTCAGTGCCGGTGCTTCGTCGTCTTATTGAAGATGGCTATGAGGTAGTAGGTGTTGTGACGCAACCTGATCGTCCAGTAGGTAGAAAAAAAGTATTAACACCTACACCTGTTAAAGTTGAAGCGGAAAAACATGGTATCCCTGTGTTACAGCCGTTAAAAATTCGTGAAAAAGATGAATATGAAAAAGTATTGGCATTAGAGCCAGATTTAATTGTAACAGCTGCATTTGGGCAGATTGTACCAAATGAAATTTTAGAAGCACCGAAGTATGGATGTATTAATGTTCACGCTTCTTTACTTCCTGAACTTCGTGGTGGTGCACCAATTCATTATGCAATTATGGAAGGTAAAGAAAAAACAGGTATTACAATTATGTATATGGTAGAAAAATTGGATGCTGGTGATATCTTAACGCAAGTGGAAGTTGAAATTGAAGAGCGTGAAACGACAGGCTCATTATTTGATAAATTAAGTGAAGCAGGAGCACACCTTCTATCTAAAACAGTACCTTTATTAATCCAAGGTAAGTTAGAACCGATTAAACAAAACGAAGAAGAAGTAACGTTTGCGTACAATATAAAACGTGAGCAAGAGAAAATTGATTGGACAAAAACAGGTGAAGAAGTATACAATCACATTCGCGGATTGAATCCATGGCCAGTTGCTTATACAACTTTAGCGGGACAAGTTGTTAAAGTATGGTGGGGAGAAAAAGTGCCTATAACTGAACCGACTGAAGCAGGTACGATTGTTGCAATCGAAGAAGATGGTTTTGTTGTAGCAACGAGTAATGAAACAGGTGTTAAAATTACTGAATTGCAACCTTCTGGTAAAAAGCGTATGAGTTGTTCACAATTTTTACGTGGAACAAAACCTGAAATTGGAACGAAGTTAGGAGAAAATGCATGAGACAAAATGTTCGTGAATTAGCTCTTGATGGTTTAATTCAAGTGGAAAAAAGTGGTGCATATAGCAACTTACTTTTAAATAATCTAATTGAAAAAAGTGCAATTGATAGAAAAGATATTGGTTTATTAACTGAAATTGTATATGGAACGATTCAACGTCGTGACACATTAGATTATTATTTACAGCCTTTTTTAAAAAAGAAGGTTGAGGCGTGGGTAAGAGTATTGCTTCGCTTATCTTTATATCAAATGATTTATTTAGACCGAGTGCCAGAAAGAGCGGCTATTCATGAAGCGGTTGAGATTGCAAAGCGTCGCGGGCATAAAGGAATTGCTGGTATGGTGAACGGTGTATTACGTTCGATTCAGAGAGAAGGTGTACCTTCTGTAGATGAAATCAAGGATCCAGTAGAACGTCTTGCAATTACAACAAGTCATCCAGTTTGGCTTGTCCAAGAGTGGACTTCAGAATACGGTTTAGAAACTGCAGAAAAAATGTGCGAAGTAAACATGTTACCCCCTGTACCAACAGCGCGTGTGAATGTTGATAAGGTAACGGTAGAAGAAGCGATTGAGTTGTTGGCAAGTGAAGGTATAGAAGCAAAACGTGGTGACTTATCAGATGATGCAATTCAGATTGAAAGAGGAAATGTAGCGCATACAGAAGCGTTTAAAAAAGGATTTCTTTCTATTCAAGATGAAAGTTCTATGCTTGTAGCACGCGCTTTAGAACCGAATACGGGAGATGCAGTTCTTGATAGTTGTGCTGCTCCAGGCGGAAAAACAACGCATATCGCGGAACGATTAAAGGGAACTGGTAAGGTTATGTCCCTTGATTTACATGCACACAAAGTACGTTTAATTAAACAGCAAGCAGAGCGACTTGGTCTAGAAAATGTCGAAACTAAAGCGCTAGATGCTAGAAAAGTGCAAGAGCACTTTGCAAATGAAACGTTTGATAAAATATTGGTAGATGCACCGTGTTCTGGATTTGGTGTAATTAGACGTAAGCCTGATATTAAGTTAGGAAAAGATAAAGGCGATAGTGAAAGATTATCGACGATTCAAATTGCAATACTAGAAAAAGTAGCACCATTATTAAAACAAGGCGGTCGTCTTGTTTATAGTACGTGCACAATTGAGAAAATAGAAAATGAACAAGTAATAGAGAAATTTTTACAAGAACATCCTGAATTTGAATGGGATACTACGCTTAAAGAGCGTATGCCAGAAAAATTAACTCCGTATATTGATGAAGGTCAAGTACAAATTTTACCGCATTATTTTGCGACGGATGGCTTTTATATTGCTTGTTTAAGGAAGAAGGTGTAGCATCATGGAAACGACTGTAAGAAAACAAAAGAAAAATTTAGAAACGAAGAAACCATCAATTTACTCTTTACAACTTCATGAAATGCAAGATTGGTTAAAGGAACAAGGAGAACCGAAGTTCCGTGCTGGACAAATTTTTGATTGGTTATATAAAAAACGTGTAAAAAATTATGAGGATATGTCAAACCTTTCTAAAGGATTGCGTGATAAATTGTCGAATTCCTTTGATATTACTACTTTAAACACGTTAGTAAAACAAACGTCTTCGGATGGAACAATTAAATTCTTATTCCAATTATATGACGGATATTCTATTGAAACGGTATTAATGCGACACGAATATGGAAATTCCATTTGTGTAACAACGCAAGTTGGTTGTCGTATTGGGTGTACGTTCTGTGCTTCGACACTTGGTGGATTAAAGCGAAACCTAGAAGCTGGAGAAATCGTAGCGCAAGTAGTAGAAGTTCAGCGTGCGCTTGATGAAACAGAAGAACGTGTAAGTTCTCTTGTTGTTATGGGGATTGGAGAACCATTTGATAACTATGATAATTTAATGGGATTCTTACGCATCATTAACCATGAAAAAGGACTTCATATTGGTGCAAGACATATGACTGTTTCGACAAGTGGAATTATCCCGAAAATTTATAAGTTTGCTGAAGAAGATCTACAAATTAATTTTGCGATTTCATTGCATGCTCCAAACTCAGAATTACGTTCAAAATTAATGCCGATTAACCGTGCTTATAAATTACCAGATTTAATGGAAGCTATTAAATACTATGTAAATAGAACAGGGCGTCGTATTACTTTTGAATATGGATTATTTGGAGGAGAAAATGACCAAGTAGAGCATGCTGAAGAGCTTGCTGCGCTCTTAAAAGGTGTAAAATGTCATGTGAACTTGATTCCGGTAAACTACGTACCTGAACGTGATTATGTACGTACGCCACGTGAACAAATTTTCTTGTTCGAGAAAACGTTAAAAGATCGTGGAGTGAATGTAACGATTCGCCGTGAACAAGGTCATGATATTGATGCAGCCTGCGGTCAGTTGCGTGCGAAGGAGCGCAAAGAAGAGACGAGGTGACGAGATGAAAGCCGTATTTCTATCGGATAAAGGAAAAGTTCGTCAACATAATGAAGATAGTGCAGGAGTTTTTCACAATTTAGATGGAAATGTATTAGCGGTAGTAGCAGATGGAATGGGAGGTCATCGAGCTGGTGATGTAGCTAGCTCGATGGCCATTCAATTATTCCATGATTATTGGAAGCAAACACATAATATGAATGAGCCGAAAAAAGTAGAACAATGGTTACATACTAGTGTTGGGATTATTAATGAGCGTATATATGAATACGCTCAGCAAAATGCAGAATGTAATGGTATGGGAACAACGCTTATAATAGCTGTTTGTACACCAAGCTTTGTGACAATAGGGCATATAGGAGATAGTCGTTGCTATATGGTATCAGAAGGAGAAATGACGCTAGTAACGGAAGATCATTCACTTGTAAATGAGCTTGTGAAACATGGTGAAATTTCAAAGGAAGACGCAGAGTATCATCCGAAAAAGAATGTGTTATTAAGGGCATTAGGAACAGAAGAAAAAGTTGGGTTAGATGTTAAAACGTTGGTGATTGAGGAAGATGATCAATTACTTCTTTGCTCTGATGGGTTATCAAACAAAGTTTCTATTGATGATATGCGACAAATTTTACAGTTAAATGAACAGCTTGAAGGTAAAGGGCAGTGTCTCATTCAATTGGCAAATGATCGCGGTGGAGAAGATAATATCACACTTGTTCTTATTGATTATGCGGGTTCGACAAACGAAAGTAGGTGAAGTGCAACGTGCTGATTGGAAAACGCTTAAATGACCGTTATAAGCTGCTGAAAATGATTGGTGGTGGCGGAATGGCCAATGTATATTTAGCTCATGATGATATACTTGGCCGAGATGTAGCGGTAAAAATATTAAGACTCGACTACTCAAATAACGAAGAGTTTATTAAACGTTTCCATCGAGAAGCGCAGTCTGTTACAACGTTGTCGCATCCAAATATTGTGAATATGTATGATGTCGGAGAAGAAGATGGTATATACTATCTTGTCATGGAATATGTACCAGGGCAAACATTGAAGCAATACATAATTGAGCGAGGGATGTTACCTATAGGAGAAGCTCTTGATATTATGGAGCAGTTAACATCCGCTATGGCACATGCCCATCATTTTGAAATTGTGCATCGTGATATAAAGCCGCACAATATTTTAATTCGAGCTGATGGAATAATAAAAGTAACAGATTTTGGAATTGCGACAGCTACAAGTGCAACAACAATTACACATACAAATTCAGTGCTCGGTTCAGTCCATTATTTATCACCAGAACAGGCACGTGGCGGGATAGCAAATAAACAATCAGATATCTATTCTCTTGGAATAGTTATGTTTGAATTGTTAACAGGAAGACAACCGTTTTCTGGCGAATCTGCTGTTGCCATAGCTTTAAAACATTTACAAAGTGAAATTCCATCACCAAAAAGATGGAATGAAAATATTCCGCAAAGTGTTGAAAATATTATATTAAAGGCAACTGCAAAAGATCCGTTTCACCGATATCAATCTGCCAATGCGATGAAGCGAGATATTGAAACTGCGCTATATCCAGAGAGGATAAATGAGCAACCATTTTACATACCGGAAGATATGGAAGCGACGAAAGCGATTCCGATTATTCAACAAGAACAATTATTTGAAAATGTAAGTGATGAAACGATTGTTTTAAATGGGAGTAAGATGGAAGAACCGATAAGAGCAGAAGCAGCTGAGTTAGATAAGAAGAAAAAACGGAGTAGCAAGTGGCTTAAAGTTTTAATTTCAACATTTTTATTTTTAGCAATAGGAATAACATTAGCACTTACGGTTATTCCAGGATTATTTATTCCGAAAGATGTGAAAGTTCCTGATGTGGCTGGTATGAAATACACGACAGCTGTAAATACATTAGTAGAAAAGGGCTTTGAGGTGACGGAGCCTAATATTGTATATACAGATGATGTTGAGGTTGGGGATGTAATAAAAACGGATCCTGTAGCAGGAAGAGTCGTAAAAGAAAACGCTAAAATTACTATCTATCAATCAGGTGGAAAAAAGAAAAGTAAGATGGCAAATTTCACAGGTCAAAACTTTGAGAGTGTAAAAGCTGAGTTAGAAGAAAAATATAAACAAGTTACGGTAAATTATATTGAAAATGATAAGCCGAAAGGTGAAATTGTAGAACAAATTCCGACGCCTGATCAAATGGTTATAGAAGCGGAGCAAGAACTGAAAATCTGGGTAAGTAAAGGCCCTTATCAAATTAGACCAGGTGACTTTTCGGGGTGGACTGAAAATAGTGTAACTGGTTATTTGAATGAGAGAAAACTAACGTCAGATATAAAACGAGAGTATTCAGATACAGTCGAAAAAGGACTTGTAATTTCGCAATTTCCAAAACCAGGTACACCATTAAAAGAGGGAGATAAAGTAACTATTATTATCTCTGATGGTCAAAAGCCTAAAGTGACTAAAACGGTAAAAGTGGACAATATCTCTATCCCATATGAGCCTGCTGTAACAGGTGAAAAAAAGCCGCAAACAATAGAAATTTATAAAGAAGACATGCAGCAAAAAATGGATAGACCGGTTGAAACGAGAACAATTACTGAATCAGCGACTATTTCTTTAGAATTTGTAATTCAAGAAGGTTCAAAGGGACACTATAAAATTGTACGGGATGGAGTAACGATTATTGATAAAGAAGTACCATATCCAACTCAATAATAGTGAAAGTCTACTTATTATTATTGCCTGTTATGCTGTCTACAAAGTGGACGGTATAGCAGGCAAAAATATATGATTCAAAAAGCTAGTAAAGTGATGCAGCTGTAAATGTTTTTTTGCATTTAATGGGAAATTTAATATATATTAGCGAAAGTATATATGGTAGGTTTTGAAATCGTTATTTGGAAAATTTAAATCTATTCATTTTTAAATTCAGCATCACCTTATACAAAAAAGGAGAATTCTATGCCAGAAGGAAAAATTATAAAAGCTTTAAGTGGGTTTTATTACGTGCAGCATGAAGAAGGGGTTACGCAATGTCGTGGGCGAGGTGTATTTAGAAAAAATAAAATTACACCACTTGTAGGAGACCAAGTTGTTTTTCAGGCAGATAATCCAACTGAAGGTTATGTGCTTGAAGTGTTTGATCGAAAAAATGAACTTGTTAGACCTCCTATTGCTAATGTCGATCAAGCGATCCTTGTGTTCTCTGCAGTAGAACCAGATTTTAATCCTGGACTGTTAGATCGATTTTTAGTGCTGATTGAATATCATAACATTAAGCCAATTATTTGTATTAGCAAGATGGATTTAGTAGATGAAAAAATGAAAGCAACTGTTGAAGCTTATGCGAATGATTATCGTGAGATGGGTTATGATGTTTTATTTACTTCTATTAATACGTCAGAAAGTATTGATATATTAAAACCATACTTAGAAAATTGTGTTTCTGTCGTTGCGGGTCAATCTGGTGTTGGGAAATCTTCAATGCTTAATGTGCTACGTCCAGAATTAGAGCTGAAAACAAATGATATTTCCTCCCATTTAGGACGCGGGAAGCATACGACAAGACACGTAGAATTAATTGCAATTGGGAGTGGACTAGTAGCAGATACACCGGGTTTTAGTTCACTAGATTTCATTGATATAGAAGTAGAAGATCTTACATATTGTTTTCCAGAGTTGAAAGAAGCGAGCCAATACTGTAAATTTAGAGGGTGTACACATCTTTCTGAACCGAAATGTGCGGTGAAAGCTGCGGTTGAAGAAGGGAAGATTACAGAATATCGCTATAAGAACTATAAACAATTCGTAGAAGAAATTAGAGAGAGAAAGCCGAGGTATTAGTTATGATTAAAATTGCACCATCGATTTTATCAGCAGATTTTTCAAAATTAGGGGAAGAGATTAAAGATGTAGAAAAGGGCGGAGCGGATTACATTCACGTTGACGTAATGGATGGACATTTCGTACCAAATATTACGATTGGACCGTTAATTGTAGAAGCAATCCGTCCGATTACATCATTACCATTAGATGTACATTTAATGATTGAAAATCCTGATAACTATATCCCGACTTTCGCACAAGCGGGAGCGGATATTATTACTGTTCACGTAGAGGCGTGTCCGCATCTACATCGTACAATTCAGTTAATTAAATCTCATGGTATTAAAGCGGGCGTTGTATTAAATCCACATACGCCAGTTTCAGTGATTGAGCATGTATTAGAAGATATAGATATGGTATTACTTATGACAGTAAACCCTGGATTTGGTGGACAGAAGTTTATCCATTCTGTATTACCGAAAATTAAACAAGTTGCAGACATGGTGAAAGAGCGCAATCTAGAAGTGGAAATTGAAGTTGATGGTGGTGTAAATGCTGAAACAGCAAGACTTTGTGTGGAAGCAGGAGCAAATGTACTTGTAGCTGGGTCAGCAGTATACAATCAAAAAGACCGCGGTGAAGCAATTCGCGTAATTCGTGGGTAGTGATGAACTTTTATCCTGGTAAGGCATTTATAGGATAGGATAAAAATATGTAAAAAGGCAATCTACCAAATGGCAGATTGCCTTTTTACAATGGAAGGAGAAGAAAAAATGATTATTCATATTTTGGCAGGAGGACCTTCGGAATATTGCGCAGATTTTGCTCGATACGAGAATGAGGAAGTAGTGTGGGCAGCGGTTGATAGGGGAGTATACCGTCTATTAAAGAAAGGGATTACCCCGGCTGTTGCGTTTGGAGATTACGATTCAGTTACTGAAGAAGAATTAGTATGGATGGGACAGCAAACGAACGAATTACATATTGTTCCGCGGGAAAAAGATCAAACGGATTTAGAAATTGCAATCAACTGGGCATTAGAACAGAAGCCGGCACTAATTCGTATTTTTGGTGCTACTGGTGGAAGGCTTGATCACGGTTTGGCAAATATACAGATGCTTTTAAAAGGGTTAGAAGTAGAGATAGAAATGTGTATTGTGGACAATAAAAATGAAATAACAGTTAAAAAAATGGGTACACATATAATTGAAGAAAATAAAAATTTTCCTTATGTATCTTTTGTACCAGTTACTGAAATAGTGGAAGGGATTACATTGTTTGGTTTTAAGTACCCTCTTACTAATAAAACAATAGAGTGGGGATCAACACTTTGTATTAGTAACGAACTCGTTGAGGAAAAAGGTACTTTTTCATTTACTTCTGGCATATTAATGTTGATAAGAAGCACTGATTGAAGAAACAATTTTGCTCCTTACATCATATAGTGACCAAGTGGAGTAATAGGGATTAGGAGGGAAACCATGAGATTTTATACAATTAAGTTACCTAAATTTCTTGGTGGAATAGTTCGTGCAATGTTAAATACCTTCAAAAAAGATTAAAAAAAGCACCTATCACCGGTGCTTTTTCCATTGTTATAGTAAAAAAAGAGCCTATCGGCTCTTTTTTTTATTATTAAACACGTTCGATTTTGCCAGATTTTAATGCTCTAGCAGAAACGTAAACACGTTGAACTTTTCCGTCGATGCGTACGCGAACTTTTTGAAGGTTAGCGCCCCATTTACGTTTTGTAGCGTTCATTGCGTGAGAACGAGAGTTACCAGAACGAGCTTTTCTTCCAGTAATAGCACAAACACGAGCCATTTATATTTCCCTCCCTTGATACCTTACCATACGTAATTTTTCAATGTTAGTCTTTTATGCGATGCTAAAAACACTACTATAATTTAACACAACTAAAAAGAGAATGCAACACCGTAGAAAAAAGAAATCAAGAAAATTTACTTGACACTATATGTCAATGAAGAAAAGTTGAAATCCATAAAAATTGCTTGACATATTATAGTGGTACATGTTGTATAATAACAATGGACTATTTTGCTCATCATAAAAAAGTGTAATTTAAAACATAAAATATGAGAGTGAAAAGAAAGAACGATGGAATTTTCTTTAAAAAGATTATATGATAGTAACTAAAGTAGTCTAGCTCACTTTCACCATTTATGAAGGGGGAAACGAGATGTCAATTGAAATTAAAACGAAGTACGGTCAAATTGATATTAGTACAGATGTAATTGCAACAATTGCTGGAGGTGCCGCGGTAGATTGCTACGGTATCGTAGGTATGGCATCAAAAAATCAGTTAAAAGATGGATTAACAGACATTTTACGAAAAGAAAACTTCACTAGAGGTGTTATTGTTCGTAAAGATGAAGATGAAGTACATATTGATATGTATATTATTGTGAGCTATGGTACGAAAATTTCAGAAGTGGCACATAATGTGCAGACGAAAGTGAAATATACATTAGATCAAACTGTAGGACTAGCAGTAGATTCTGTAAACATCTACGTACAAGGAGTTAAAGTAATAAACTTGTAATGTGCATTAAGGAGGAAAATCTGTGTCAATTCAAAAAATTGATGGAAAACGTTTATCACAAATGATCATGCAAGGAGCGAATAATTTAACAAACAATGTTCAGCTTGTTGATGCATTAAACGTATTTCCAGTTCCAGATGGCGATACCGGTACAAACATGAACTTATCTATGACTTCAGGTGCGCGTGAAGTGAAAGCAAACCCTTCACAGCATGCTGGTAAAGTCGGCGTAAGTTTAGCCAAAGGATTATTAATGGGAGCTCGTGGTAACTCTGGAGTTATTTTATCTCAGTTGTTCCGTGGTTTCTCTAAATCCATTGAACAAAAAGAAGAATTAACAACAGTTGATTTTGCTGCAGCACTAGAAGCTGGAGTAGAGGCGGCTTATAAAGCGGTTATGAAACCGATTGAAGGAACGATTTTAACGGTTGCAAGAGAAACGGGTAAATATGCAGTAACAGTTGCGAAAAAACAGCGCGACTTTGTTTTGTTTATGGAAGACGTTGTGAAAGAAGCAAACGCATCGTTAAATCGTACGCCAGATTTATTACCTGTATTAAAACAAGTTGGCGTTGTAGATAGCGGTGGTAAAGGTCTTGTAGTGGTATACGAAGGATTTTTAGCTGACTTAAAAGGAGAAACGATTTCTTCTGATGCACCGACGCAACCATCTATGAATGAAATGGTACGCGCAGAACATCACCGTAGTGTACAAAGCCAATTGAGTACAGAAGATATTAAGTATGGATATTGTACGGAATTCATGGTGAAATTAGAGGCTGAAAAGGTGAAAGAGCATCATTTCTCTGAACAAAAATTCCGTGAAGATATTAGTGTATATGGTGATTCTCTACTAGTTGTGTCTGATGATGAAATTGTAAAAGTTCATATCCATGCAGAACATCCTGGAGACGCTATGAACTACGGGCAAAAATACGGTAGTTTAATTAAGATTAAAGTAGAAAATATGCGTGAACAGCATACTGCTTTATTAGATGAACCTACTATGGTTCCTGAACAACCAGCTCAATCGAAAGAAAAACAACCATATGGTATCGTAACTGTAGCTATGGGGTCTGGTATTAAAACTTTATTTGAGAGCATCGGCGCAACGAAAGTTATCGAAGGTGGTCAAACGATGAATCCAAGTACGGAGGATATCGTGAAGGCAATTGAAGAAGCAAATGCTGAAAAAATCATTATTTTACCGAATAACGGAAATATTGTAATGGCAGCAGAACAAGCGGCATCAGTTGTAGATCAAGAAGTTATTGTTGTTCGTTCGAAAACAGTTCCTCAAGGTATGGCAGCAATGTTAGCATTTAACCCAGTTGGAACGTTAGAAGAGAATGAAGAAAACATGCAAGAAGCTTTATCTCATGTGAAAACAGGTCAAATTACGTATGCTGTACGTGATACGGAAATTGATGGTGTAGCAATTCAAAAAGATGATTTCATGTGTATTGCAGATGGGAAAATTGTATCTACAAATGCTGAAAAAGTAGGAGCTGCGAAGCAATTACTAGAAGCGCTTATTGATGAAGATTCTGAAATCGTAACGATTCTACAAGGTGAAGATGCAACTGACGAAGAAGTAGCGGAGTTAGTTGAATTTGTAGAAGAGAAATTTGAAGATGCAGAAGTAGAAGTGCATGCTGGAAACCAACCAGTGTATTCTTTCATCTTCTCTGTAGAATAAGATAAGATTCGTTTTGAAAATAAATGGATTACTTACTTGCTAATGGATAAGAAGTAGTAATATGAAGTTTATTACTAGTTTTTATTCAAAAGGCTAGCATATTGAAGAGAGAAAAGAGCCTTGCTGCTAATAGTGAGGCTCTTTTTTACTTGTTTTATATAAGGGATTTGAGTAGTTTCTCTTAGAATGCCTATGATAGAATATATAAGGTGAAAGAGAGCGATTACAGATGCTAATTGGTACTCAAATAAAATGCAATAAAGAAAATAATGTGACGGGGTGTGAGAATCTTGAATGATGTTGTACAAGTTCCTGTTACGGATGTAAAGGGGATCGGAGGAGAAACATCTGAGTTACTACATGAGATGGGTATTTATACAGTTTCTCATCTATTAGAACATTTTCCATACCGTTATGAAGATTATGCGATGAAAGATCTTGCTGAAGTAAAGCATGATGAACGTGTAACGGTTGAAGGGAAGATTCATAGTGCTCCTTTGCTGCAATATTATGGTAAGAAGAAATCGCGTTTAACAGTTCGTGTTCTCGTCGGTCGTTATTTAATTACGGCGGTATGTTTTAATAGGCCTTACTATAAGCAAAAATTAAAGTTAGATGAAACGGTAACGATTACTGGTAAATGGGATCAACATCGTCAAACAATTGCTGTATCAGAACTTCATTTTGGGCCGGTTGTACGTCAACAAGAAGTGGAACCTGTTTATTCAGTAAAGGGGAAACTTACAGTAAAACAGATGCGTCGTTTTATTGCTCAAGCGTTAAAGGAATATGGAGATTCTATAGTCGAAGTGTTACCGGATGGTTTGTTAGGGCGATATAAATTATTACCAAGATATGAAGCGCTTAGGGCATTGCATTTTCCGGTAGGACAGGAAGATTTGAAGCAAGCGCGTCGCCGTTTTGTATATGAAGAATTTTTCTTATTTCAGCTGAAAATGCAAACGCTCCGGAAAATGGAGAGGGAAAATTCAAAAGGGACGAAGAAAGAGATTCCGTCAGTAGAATTACAAGAATTTATCGATGCACTGCCGTTTCCATTAACGGGTGCGCAGCGCCGAGTTGTAGATGAAATTTTGAAAGATATGACATCTCCTTATCGGATGAACCGACTATTGCAAGGTGACGTTGGTTCTGGGAAAACAGTTGTTGCTGCGATTGGCCTTTATGCATCGAAATTAGCTCATTATCAAGGTGCTTTAATGGTTCCTACAGAAATTTTAGCTGAGCAACATTATCAGTCGCTTGCTGAAACGTTTTCGCATTTTGGTATGAAGGTGGAACTGTTAACAAGTTCTGTTAAAGGTGCGAGACGTCGAGAAATTTTAGCGAAGTTAGAACAAGGAGAAATAGATATTCTTGTTGGAACGCATGCCTTAATTCAAGATGAAGTTATATTTCATAGGTTGGGTCTCGTTATTACAGATGAACAGCATCGATTTGGTGTAGCGCAGCGCCGAGTTTTACGGGAGAAAGGTGAAAGTCCAGATGTATTATTTATGACAGCGACACCAATTCCGCGTACGCTTGCAATTACTGCATTTGGAGAGATGGATGTTTCGATAATCGATGAGATGCCAGCAGGTAGAAAGGTGATTGAAACATATTGGGCAAAACATGATATGTTAGATCGCGTTCTCGGTTTTGTTGAAAAGGAGATAAAAAAAGGAAGACAGGCATACGTTATTTGTCCTCTAATTGAAGAATCTGAGAAACTTGATGTGCAAAATGCTATCGACTTACATAGTATGCTGACGCATCATTACCAAGGGAAATGCCAAGTTGGATTGATGCATGGGAGATTATCGTCTCAGGAAAAAGAAGAGATAATGGGACAGTTTAGTGAAAATAAAGTGCAAATTCTTGTATCGACAACAGTTGTTGAAGTAGGTGTGAACGTACCTAATGCGACTGTAATGGTTATTTATGATGCAGAACGTTTCGGTTTATCGCAGCTTCATCAGCTTAGAGGGCGTGTCGGCCGTGGTAGTGAGCAATCATATTGTTTATTAATAGCAGACCCTAAATCAGAAACAGGGAAAGAAAGAATGCGCATAATGACTGAAACAAACGATGGATTTGTATTGTCAGAAAAAGATTTAGAATTACGAGGTCCTGGAGATTTCTTTGGGAGTAAGCAAAGTGGCTTACCAGAATTTAAGGTTGCTGACATGGTACATGATTATCGAGCGTTAGAAACAGCAAGGCAAGATGCGGCGATACTAGTAGATTCAGAAGCGTTTTGGCACAATGATCAGTACGCTGCCTTGCGTACGTATCTTGATGGGACAGGGGTGTTCCAAGGAGAGAAGCTCGATTAAAGGGAGTCAACAAAAGTTTTTGTTGCATTCTACTTTTAATGATTATATACTACTGTTAGTACCTAGTCATAAAAATGGATGGTGCGGTATGAAAAAAAGAAGAAGTAAAAAAGAAAGACAAGAGTTATTACAACAAACAATCGAATCAAATCCTTTTATTACGGATGAAGATTTAGCGGAAAAATTTCAAGTGAGTATACAAACAGTACGACTTGATCGTATGGAATTGTCTATTCCTGAATTAAGAGAGAGAATTAAACATGTAGCTACAAAGCAACATGAAGAAGATGTGAAATCTTTACCGTTAGAAGAGGTTGTTGGAGAAATTATTGATATTGAATTAGATAGACATGCAATCTCTATCTTTGAAGTAAAGGTAGAACATGTATTTAAAAGAAATCAAATTGCCCGTGGGCATCATCTGTTTGCGCAAGCAAACTCACTAGCTGTTGCAGTTATTGATGAAGAATTAGCTTTAACTGCAAAGTCTACCATTCGATACATTCGCCCTGTAAAATTAGGAGAGCGTGTTGTTGCAAAAGCGCGCGTTGAAGATGTAGAGAATGATAAGGGACGGACGGTTGTCAAAGTGCGTAGCTTCGTTGGAGAAGAACTTGTTTTTACAGGCACTTTTGAAATGTATCGATCTAGTAATTATAGTGAGGAAGGTAACAACTTATGAAAATCGCAATAGATGCAATGGGCGGAGATCACGCTCCAAAGGCTGTAGTATTAGGGGCAATGAAAGCTATTAAGGAATATTCTGATTTACATATTACGTTAGTAGGGAAAGAAGAGGAAATTCGTCAATACTTAACGAGTGATGAACGAATTACTATTCTTCATACAGACGAAAAAATAGAATCAACGGAGGAACCAGTAAGAGCGGTTCGTCGAAAAAAACAAGCTTCAATGGTGCTTGCGGCACAACAAGTAAAGGATGGAGAAGCAGACGCTTGTATATCCGCAGGTAGTACAGGAGCTTTAATGGCAGCTGGATTATTTGTTGTCGGTCGTATGGAAGGAATTGAGCGACCAGCTTTATCGCCTACAATGCCAACTGTAGATGGAAAAGGTTTTGTTATGTTAGATGTTGGAGCAAATGTTGATGCAAAACCAATTCATTTATATCAATATGCAGTAATGGGATCTGTTTATGCTGAGAAGGTAAGAGGAATTGAAAATCCTCGCGTTGGACTATTAAACGTTGGAACAGAGGATGGAAAAGGAAACGAGCTTTCAAAGCAAGTATTTGCAATGCTTAAAGATGCGCCAATTAATTTCGTTGGGAACATTGAATCAAGAGATTTATTGCAAGGTGTAGCAGATGTTGTTGTATGTGATGGTTTTACAGGGAATGTAGCGTTGAAATCATTAGAGGGAACAGCACTTGCGCTATTCTCTATGTTGAAAGAACAATTAATGAGTTCATTTACGAGTAAATTAGCAGCGGCGGTATTAAAGCCAAAACTTATGGTATTAAAAGATAAAATGGATTATTCGGAGTATGGAGGAGCTGCATTATTTGGATTGAAAGCACCTGTCATTAAGGCTCACGGTTCTTCTAATGACCAGTCGATATTTAGTGCGATTCGTCAAACGAGAGAAATGGTAGCGAAAGAAGTAATTCCTACGATTTCAAGCGTAATGGAGAAAGAGTCACTCCAATAAGAGGAGGATTTGAAATGGGAAAAATAGCATTTCTTTTTCCGGGCCAAGGTTCACAGGCAGTTGGAATGGGTAAACAATTAGCAGAGAATAATAAAGAGGTTGCAAAAGTGTTTGCAAAAGCAGATGAGGTGTTGCAAGATTCACTTTCAGAAGTGATTTTTGAAGGACCGCAGGAAAAGCTTACATTAACAACAAATGCGCAGCCTGCATTATTAACAACGAGTTTTGCTATTTTGACAGCTTTGAAAGAGTATGACATTACACCTGACTTTGTCGCTGGTCATAGTTTAGGTGAATATAGCGCTCTTGTAGCAGCTGGTGCATTAACTTTTGAAGATGCGGTATATGCTGTAAGGAAACGCGGGGAATATATGGAAGAAGCTGTTCCGGGCGGGGAAGGTGCAATGGCAGCTATATTAGGTGCTGACCCACATATGCTGAAACAAGTTACAGAAGAAGTAACAAGTGAAGGATATGCAGTGCAAATCGCTAATATGAATAGTACGAAGCAAATTGTAATTTCTGGAACGAAGCAAGGCGTAGAGGTTGCTTCTCAAAGAGCGAAAGAAAATGGTGCAAAGAGAGCAATTCCACTAAAAGTAAGTGGGCCATTCCATTCTTCACTTATGAAGCCGGCAGCTGAGAAGTTTCAAAGTGTTTTGAATGAAATTACAATTCATGATACGAACATTCCTGTTATTGCAAATGTTACGGCGGATGTTATTACACGTGGTGCCGACATTCAAGAAAAGTTAATCGAACAGCTTTATTCGCCTGTATTATGGTACCCGTCTATTGAATGTATGGTGAAGCAGGGAGTAGATACATTTATTGAAATTGGGCCTGGAAAAGTACTTGCTGGACTTATGAAGTCAATTGATTCATCAGTGAAAGCATATGCGATATATGATGAAGAGACATTAAAAGATACCATTTCAAATTTGAGAGGAGAAAACTGATGTTAAAAGGGAAGGTAGCATTAGTAACTGGCGCTTCACGTGGAATTGGTCGCGCGATTGCGATCGATTTAGCGAAACAAGGGGCAAATGTAGTAGTAAATTATGCAGGTAATGAACAAAAAGCAAATGAAGTAGTAGATGAAATTAAGAAATTAGGTTCTGATGCAATTGCGGTAAAAGCAGATGTTGCAAATGTTGATGATGTTACAAATATGGTGAAACAAACAGTAGATACATTTGGACAAGTTGATATTCTTGTAAATAATGCTGGTGTAACAAAAGATAATTTATTAATGCGTATGAAAGAAGAAGAATGGGATACAGTTATTAATACAAACTTAAAAGGTGTATTCTTATGTACAAAAGCAGTATCTCGTTATATGATGCGTCAACGTCACGGTAGAATTATAAATATCGCTTCTGTTGTGGGTGTTATAGGAAACCCAGGGCAAGCTAATTATGTTGCTGCTAAAGCGGGTGTTATTGGATTAACAAAAACATCTGCAAAAGAGTTAGCAAGTCGAAATATTACTGTGAATGCAATTGCGCCGGGCTTTATTGCGACTGATATGACGGATGTACTAGATGAGAATATTAAAGCTGAAATGTTAAAAGTTATTCCAGCTGCTCAATTTGGTGAAGCGAAAGATATCGCGAATGCTGTAACGTTTTTTGCTTCTGATCAAAGCAAATATGTTACAGGTCAAACGTTAAATGTTGATGGCGGTATGGTAATGTAATAAAAGAATCGATTTCACCTAGTTTTTTTGGTCAATATTTAATATAATATTTGAGGGGAGGTGAATGGAATGGCAGATGTTTTAGAGCGCGTAACAAAAATCATCGTTGATCGTTTAGGAGTAGAAGAGACTGAGGTAGTACCAGCTGCAAGCTTCAAGGAAGATTTAGGAGCAGACTCCCTAGATGTAGTAGAACTTGTAATGCAATTAGAAGATGAATTCGAAATGGAAATTTCTGATGAAGATGCTGAAAAGATTGCTACTGTTGGCGATGCTGTGACTTACATAGAGAGTCATCTATAATGCTTAAGTGAAGTCCCGTTTTTTAGCGGGGCTTTCTGGCTTATATCTGGAGGGACCTATGCCGTACCGAAAATATAGAGAAAAAAAATACGAAACAAAATATCGTGAAGCATTTAAAGTGTTTCAAGAAAAGATAGGTATTACGTTTACAGATGAAAAATTATTGATTCAAGCATTTACGCATTCATCGTATGTGAATGAGCATCGAAAAAAACCGCATGAAGATAATGAGCGTCTTGAATTTCTTGGAGATGCAGTATTGGAACTGACTGTATCACAGTATCTGTTTCAAAAATATCCGACAATGAGCGAAGGAGAGTTAACAAAACTACGTGCAGCTATTGTATGTGAGCCATCTCTTGTTCGTTTTGCGAACGAATTGTCATTTGGCAGCCTTGTTTTATTAGGAAAAGGTGAAGAAATGACAGGTGGACGTGAACGACCAGCTTTATTAGCGGATGTCTTTGAAGCGTTTATTGGTGCCCTTTATCTTGATCAAGGGCTAGAAACAGTTTGGGAATTCTTAAAAGAAATTGTATATCCGAAAATTAATGAGGGTGCTTTTTCTCATGTGATGGATTATAAGAGTCAGTTGCAAGAATTGATTCAGCGTGATGGCAGTGGCAATGTTGAGTATCAAATTTTGCAAGAAAAAGGACCAGCTCACAATCGAGAATTTGTGTCACGTGTTACGTTAAATAACGTAGCTTTAGGTCTTGGTAGTGGTAAGTCGAAAAAAGAAGCAGAGCAACAAGCTGCTGCAGAAGCATTGAAAAAATTAAAAGAACAACTATAAGGAATCCCCCTTTGAATGAGGGGGATTCCTTATGCATAGAATGAAACTTTCTTTTTGTTTATAAAGAAAAAGAAGGTAAATCCGTATAATACTTGTTTTTATATAGAGAACATTTATAATGACGGAGAATAGGAGGAAGGCCTTTCGTGTTTTTAAAAAGATTAGAAATAGCAGGGTTTAAGTCTTTTGCTGAGCGTGTATCTGTTGATTTTGTCCCAGGTGTAACTTCTGTAGTAGGACCTAATGGAAGCGGGAAAAGTAATATTACTGATGCAATTCGCTGGGTACTTGGTGAACAATCTGCAAAATCATTACGTGGTGCAAAGATGGAGGATATTATTTTTGCAGGCAGTGATACGAGGAGAGCGGTTAATGTTGCTGAAGTAACAATAACTTTAAATAATGAAGATCAACGTTTACCAATTGAATACAATGAGGTGTGTGTAACACGTCGTGTATCTCGTTCAGGTGATAGTGATTTTTATATTAATAAACAATCATGTAGATTGAAAGATATTATCGATTTATTTATGGACTCTGGTATGGGAAGAGAAGCTTTTTCAATTATTAGCCAGGGGAAAGTGGAAGAGATTTTAAGTAGTAAGTCAGAAGAGCGTCGAGGTGTATTTGAAGAAGCGGCAGGCGTACTAAAATACAAACTTCGCAAAAAGAAAGCTGAAGGGAAACTAGCAGAAACACAAGAAAACTTAAATCGTGTACAAGATATAATTCATGAATTAAGTAGTCAAGTAGAACCTTTAGAAAGACAAGCTTCTATTGCGAAAGATTATCTTGAGAATAAAGAAGAATTAGAGAAAGTAGAAGCTGCGCTTATTGTTCATGAAATTGAAGAATTGCATGAGAAATGGGAAGCGCTTCGAAATCAGTTTGGGCATAATAAAAACGAAGAAGCTAAAATGTCAACGAATTTACAAAAAAGTGAAGAAGAGCTTGAGGAATTACGAGGACAATTACAAGCGGTAGACGAGTCTGTAGACTCGTTGCAAGAAGTACTTCTTCTTTCTAGTAAAGAGCTAGAAAAACTAGAAGGGCAGCGTGAGTTGTTAAAAGAAAGAAAGCAAAATGCTACGACGCATTGTGCGCAACTTGAGCAGTTAATTGTTGAATTAACTGAGAAAGCTAAAAGTTACGATGGTGAGATTGAGTCAAGTACAGAATCTTTAATGCAATTTGTGAATGAAGTAAAAGAGTTGGAGCAAAAATTGCATGATAATGAGCAACTGATTGCTACTTTTGCTGACAATTTAGAGGAACAGATTGAGAATTTAAAAGGTGACTATATTGAGCTTTTAAATCAACAAGCTAGTCATCGTAATGAATTATCTATGATTGAAGAACAATCGAAACAGCAAACGTCTAAAAACGAGCGTCTAGATGAAGAGAATGCGAAATATGTAGAAATGCGTATGGAAATTACAGCGAAAAAGACGAAACTTGTAGAAAGTTACGAACAAGCGAAAGAAAAAGTAGCTGGCATTCTCTCAAATATACAGAAGACAGAGGCGGCGCTTGGGAAATGTAAGACGCAGTATAGTGAAAATGAAACAAAACTGTATCAAGCATATCAATTTGTGCAACAGGCACGTTCTCGAAAAGAAATGCTTGAAGAGATGCAAGAAGATTATTCTGGATTCTATCAAGGTGTACGTGAAGTATTGAAAGCTAGAGAAAATAGGTTGCAAGGTATCGAGGGTGCTGTTGCGGAACTGTTAACGGTACCGAAAGAATACGAAGTTGCAATGGAAATCGCTCTAGGTGCAGCGATGCAGCATATTGTTGTACAAACAGAGGAACATGCTCGTAATGCGATTGCATTTCTAAAGCAAAATAAACATGGACGTGCAACGTTTTTACCGCAAGCTGTTATTAAAAGCAGATCGTTATCATTTGAGCAATTACGCATTGCAAATCAACACCCATCGTTTGTAGGTGTGGCGGCAGAACTTGTGCAGTACAACAATAAATATGAAAATGTAGTTTCAAATTTATTAGGTACTGTTATTGTTGCGAAAGATTTACGTGGAGCAAATGAGTTGGCGAAACAACTGCAATACCGTTATCGCATTGTAACAATCGAAGGTGACGTAGTGAATCCTGGCGGTTCTATGACTGGTGGGGCGGTAAAGCAAGCGAAATCTTCTTTATTAGGACGCCAACGTGAACTGGAAGAGTGGACTCGCAAGTTAACTGATATGGAAGAAAAAACAACGAAGTTAGAAAACTTTGTTAAAGCAGTAAAACAAGAGATTCAAGAAAAAGAAGTGAAAATACGCGAACTAAGGCAAACTGTAGAAGCAGATCGTGTAGATGAGCAGAAATTAAGAGAAGAGATTAATCGTTTAGAATTAGAAGAACATCGTATTAATGATCGGTTGTCTATTTATGATTTAGAGATTGAAGGGTTTTTACAAGATCGAGTAAAAATGCAAGGGCGTAAAGAGGAGTTAGAAGGGGTTTTAACGAATCTTCAAGCTGAAATCACTAAGTTAGATAGTAAAATTGTAGCTTTAACAAAACAAAAAAGTGAGCAACATTCTTCGAAAGAAAAAGTTCAAAAAGAAATGACTGAGTTAAAAGTGCTGGCAGCTGAAAAGCAACAACGCTTATCTAATCAAAAAGAAAAAGTTGAACGATTGACGAAGGAAAAAGAAGAAACGGATGCGACACTTGTAAAAACGAAAGAGGATTTAGCGTTCTTAAAACAAGAAATGACATCTAATTCAAGTGGTGAAGAGCAAATTACGAATATGATTGAGAAGAAAGCATATGATCGTAATCAAACTTCAGAATTAATTCGCTCTCGTCGTGAACAACGTGTATCGTTGCAAGAGAGAGTAGAACATTTAGAGCGCAATTTGAAAGAAACGACAGGTAAACATAAATATGTTCTTGAAATGTTGAAAGATCAAGAAGTGAGAATAAATCGACTGGATGTAGAGTTGGAAAATAGATTACAACATTTACGTGAAACATATACGATTTCATTTGAAGCGGCAAAACTAAAATATACAATGACAATGCCTGCAGAAGATGCGCGTAAGAAAGTAAAATTAATCAAATTATCCATAGAAGAGTTAGGTACAGTGAACCTAGGGGCAATTGATGAATATGAACGTGTAGCGGAGCGTCATACATTCTTACTAGAGCAGAGAGACGACTTAGAAGAAGCGAAAGCGACATTGCACCAGCTTATTACCGAAATGGATGAAGAAATGAAAAAACGCTTTTCTACTACGTTTGAAGGCATTAGAATGGAGTTTCAATCGGTATTCTCTGAATTATTTGGAGGCGGTAGAGCGGATTTAGTAATGACTAATCCAGAGGATTTACTAAATACGGGTATTGATATTGTAGCACAACCGCCAGGGAAGAAACTGCAGAACTTAGGTTTACTTTCAGGTGGAGAGCGTGCTTTAACAGCAATTGCGCTTTTATTTGGTATTTTAAAAGTACGCCCAGTACCGTTCTGTGTACTAGATGAGGTAGAGGCAGCCCTTGATGAGGCGAATGTAGCTCGTTTTGCACAGTATTTAAAGAAATTCAGTGATGAGACGCAGTTTATTGTAATTACACATAGAAAAGGTACAATGGAAGAGTCTGATGTGTTGTACGGTGTAACAATGCAAGAATCGGGGGTATCTAAACTTGTTTCGGTTCGTTTAGACGCCGGAGAAGAACTTATTGCAAGTGAATAGGAAGGATGGGAAAGTATGAGTTTTTTTAAAAAACTAAAAGAAAAAATTTCAAAACAAACGGATACAGTTACAGAGAAATTTAAACAAGGATTAGAAAAAACGAGAAATTCATTTGCGGATAAAGTGAATGATTTAGTGTATCGTTACCGTAAAGTGGACGAAGATTTCTTCGAAGAGTTAGAAGAAATTTTAATCGGTGCAGACGTTGGCGTTGCGACGGTAATGGAATTAATTGACCAATTGAAAGAAGAAGTACAACGTCGTAACATTCAAGATCCAAAAGAAGTACAAGCTGTTATTTCAGAAAAACTAGTAGGAATTTACAAAGGTGACAGCGATTTTAGTAACGAAATTAATATGCAAGAGGACCAATTAACGGTCGTTTTATTTGTTGGTGTTAATGGTGTAGGAAAAACGACGACAATTGGTAAACTGGCGCATAAGTTTAAATCAGAAGGTAAGTCAGTCCTATTGGCGGCAGGAGACACATTCCGTGCTGGAGCGATTGAACAATTAGAAGTATGGGGCGATCGCGTTGGTGTAGAAGTGATTAAACAAGGATCTGGATCTGATCCAGCGGCGGTTATGTATGACGCTGTACAAGCAGCGAAAGCACGTAAGGTAGATGTATTACTATGTGACACAGCAGGACGCTTGCAAAATAAAGTGAACTTAATGAAAGAGTTAGAGAAGGTGAAGCGTGTAATTGAGCGTGAAGTACCAGGTGCTCCTCATGAAGTATTGCTTGTTATTGATGCAACAACAGGACAAAACGGTTTAAGCCAAGCGAAAACATTCCGTGAAGCAACGAATGTAACTGGTATTGTTTTAACGAAGTTAGATGGAACTGCTAAAGGTGGTATTGTATTAGCGATTCGTAACGAAATGGATGTACCGGTGAAGTTTGTTGGATTAGGAGAGCAAATGGATGACTTGCAGCAGTTTGATCCAGAACAATATGTGTATGGTTTATTTGCGAACTTAGTAGAAACAGAAGAAGTATAAGCGAAAGAAGCGGTATTTCCGCTTCTTTTTCTATAAAAAATATATGATGTTAAGAAAAAAACTTGACACTCTTTTGGACTACATGTAAACTAATTCATGTAAAGGGAAATCACTTAACAAAGGATGATCCAACATGCTCGAAAAAACAACGAGAATGAACTATTTATTTGATTTTTATCAATCGTTGTTAACGCAAAAACAAAGAAGTTATATGTCGCTTTATTATCTAGATGATTTATCTCTTGGTGAAATTGCGGAAGAATTTGATGTAAGTCGCCAAGCCGTGTATGATAACATTAAACGGACTGAAGCGATGCTTGAAGAATATGAAGAAAAATTAGTATTACTTCAAAAGTTTCAAGAGCGACAGCGACTTGTTGCAAAGCTAAAACAGCTAATCAGCGAAGAAGAGCATGTGAATGAAGAAATGAAACAAGTTGTTGAAGCTATCGAAAAATTAGATTAGGAGGGCGGCAATATGGCATTTGAAGGATTAGCCGACCGACTTCAACAGACAATGCAAAAAATCCGCGGCAAAGGAAAAGTTTCTGAAGCCGATGTGAAAGAAATGATGAGAGAAGTTCGTCTAGCTCTTTTAGAAGCGGATGTTAACTTTAAAGTAGTAAAAGATTTTGTGAAGCGTGTGTCTGAACGTGCTGTCGGACAAGATGTAATGAAAAGTTTGACACCTGGACAACAAGTAATTAAAGTTGTACAGGAAGAACTTACAGAACTTATGGGCGGAGAGCAAAGCAAAATTGCTGTTGCTAATAAGCCACCGACTGTTATTATGATGGTTGGTCTGCAAGGTGCGGGTAAAACAACGACGACAGGTAAGCTTGCGAATTTGCTTCGTAAAAAGCATAATCGTAAACCGATGCTTGTTGCAGCGGATATTTACCGTCCAGCAGCGATTAAACAGCTTGAAACATTAGGGAAGCAATTGGACATGCCTGTATTTTCTTTAGGAGATCAAGTAAGTCCTGTTGAAATTGCGAAACAAGCGATTGCAAAAGCAAAAGAAGATCATCACGATTATGTTTTAATCGATACAGCGGGTCGCCTGCATATTGATGAAGAATTAATGGATGAATTAGCGAAAGTGAAAGAAGTTGCGAAACCGGATGAAATTTTCCTTGTTGTCGATGCGATGACGGGGCAAGACGCGGTAAATGTTGCACAAAGTTTCCATGAACAGTTAGGTTTAACAGGTGTTGTATTAACGAAATTAGATGGTGATACGCGCGGTGGTGCTGCATTATCTATTAAGGCTGTAACAAACACGCCGATTAAATTTGCTGGTATGGGTGAAAAACTAGATGCAATTGAAGCGTTCCATCCAGAGCGTATGGCATCCCGTATTTTAGGGATGGGCGATGTCTTAACGTTAATTGAAAAAGCGCAAGCTACAGTTGATGAAGAGAAAGCAAAAGAACTTGAGCAAAAAATGCGTACGCTTTCGTTTACGCTTGACGATTTCCTAGAACAACTTGGACAAGTGCGCCAACTTGGGCCGCTTGATGAATTGTTAGGAATGCTTCCTGGTGCAAATAAAATTAAAGGGCTGAAAAATGCGCAAGTTGATGAAAAACAAATTGGGCATATTGAGGCAATTATTCGTTCTATGACTAAATTAGAACGAGAACAACCGGAAATAATCAATGCTAGTCGCAAAAAGCGCATTGCCAAAGGTAGCGGTACAACTGTACAAGAAATCAATCGTCTAATTAAGCAATTCGATGACATGAAAAAAATGATGAAGACGATGACGGGAATGCAAAAAGGTAAGAAAAAAGGACTAGGTGGATTGAAGTTTCCATTCATGTAAGGAAAAAAAGATGGCTCTGTTAAGAAAAAATACTTTACAAAGCAATAGTCTTTTTGCTAATATAATTATCTGTGTGAAATAAATTCGGAGGTGCTTTATAAATGGCAGTTAAAATTCGTTTAAAACGTATGGGAGCTAAAAAAACTCCTTTCTATCGTGTAGTTGTTGCAGATTCTCGTTCTCCTCGTGACGGACGTTTCATTGAGGAAATCGGAACTTACAATCCAGTTGCTCAACCAGCTGAAGTTAAGATCAACGAAGAAGCAGCATTAAAATGGTTAGGAAATGGTGCTAAACCATCTGATACAGTTCGTAACTTATTCTCTAACCAAGGTATCATGGAGAAATTCCACTTATCTAAACAAGGTAAGTAATTGAGGCAATGACTATGAAGAAGTTAGTCGAGACGATTGTCAAGCCTCTTGTCGATTATCCTGAAGATGTAAAAGTTACACAGGAACTTTGCAACGGAGAGATAAAGTATCGATTAACTGTACATCCTGAGGATGTTGGAAAAGTCATTGGAAAGCAAGGGAGAGTTGCGAAAGCGATTCGAATGCTCTTGTATTCAGTGGGACATCATAATGATGAAAAAGTAACACTGGAAATTCAATAAACGTAAAAAGGGCGAGGAGTTATTCCTCTCCCTTTTTTAACATTTAAATAGAGATTGCATGTTCCATCTGCGAAATGGAGATGCTTAATTTATATAGAAACCAGGGGTGACATACTATTTATGACAAAATGGTTTAACGTAGGGAAAATTGTAAATACTCATGGCGTAAGAGGAGAAATCCGTGTTATTTCTCGTACTGATTTTCCAGAAGAGCGATATAAAGTAGGAAACATGCTATACATATCGAATGAGAAAGGCACAGACTATCTTCCGGTGAAGGTAACTTCTCATCGCCAACATAAGACATTCGATTTATTAACATTTGAAGGATATAACAATGTAGATGAAGTAGAGAAGTTTAAAGGTTCTTTAATAAAAGTACCAGAAGAGCAGTTAGGCGAACTTGCTGAAGGTGAATACTACTATCATGAAATTATTGGTTGCAGTGTTGTAACGGAAGAAGGAGAAGCGCTAGGGACAATCAAAGAGATTCTATCTCCTGGTGCAAATGATGTTTGGGTAATTAAACGCCCGAAGGGTCAAGATCTCTTAATTCCTTATATCGATGATGTTGTACTTCAAGTTAATATTGAAAATAAATTAGTAACCATTCATGTAATGGAAGGGCTGCTATAATGAAAATTGATATTTTAACGTTGTTCCCAGACATGTTTACCGGTGTATTTGGATCTTCTATATTAAAGAAGGCGCAAGAAAAAGAAGCGGTAAACCTTCGTGTTGTTAACTTTCGTGATTATACAACAAGTAAGCATAATAGCGTAGACGATTATCCTTACGGCGGAGGAGCTGGTATGGTGCTTACTCCTCAGCCTATTTTTGATGCTGTAGAGGATTTGACGAAAGAGACAGAGCGTAAGCCGAGAGTTGTCTTAATGTGTCCGCAGGGCGAAAGATTTACGCAGAAGAAAGCGGAAGAGCTTGCAGGGGAAGAACATTTAATCTTCGTATGTGGGCATTATGAAGGATATGACGAACGAATTCGTGAGCATCTCGTAACGGATGAGATTTCTATTGGTGACTATGTATTAACGGGCGGAGAATTAGCCTCTATGGTTATTACTGATAGTGTGGTACGTCTCTTGCCAGGTGTGCTAGGAAATCATGCTTCACAAGTAGAGGATTCGTTTAGTACAGGTTTATTAGAGCATCCTCATTATACACGTCCAGCTGATTTTCGTGGTATGAAGGTACCGGATGTATTAATGTCAGGGAATCATAAAAACATTGATGAATGGCGACATAAGGAATCTTTGCGCCGAACGTATACGCGTAGACCTGATTTATTAGATGAGAGAGAGCTATCTAAACAAGAGAAAAAATGGCTTGAGGAAATAAAGCGAGAGCAGTAATAACTTCATATATTTGCTATTGCAACAGGCCTAGTAATATGCTATTATAACATTTGTGCTACTGAAATCAGTAGCCGTATTAACGATGTTCCGCTGTAATTTATTAAGACTTTATAAGAGCATCTGTTTAAAGGAGAGAATTTAATATGCAACAATTAATCGCAGAAATTACAAAAGGCCAATTAAAAACTGACCTTCCTTCATTCCGTCCTGGTGACACTTTACGTGTACACGTAAAAGTTGTTGAGGGAACTCGTGAAAGAATTCAGCTTTTCGAAGGTGTTGTAATTAAACGTCGTGGTGGCGGAATCAGTGAAACATTCACAGTTCGTAAGATTTCTTACGGTGTAGGTGTTGAGCGTACATTCCCAGTTCACACGCCAAGAATCGCGAAAATCGAAGTACTTCGCCGTGGTAAAGTACGTCGTGCTAAGTTATACTACTTACGTAACCTTCGCGGTAAAAAAGCACGTATTAAAGAAATTCGATAAGACATGTATGGGAGCTTGTAAATGCACAAGCTCCCTTTTTCCAATCTATATGAAATTTTGGTATAATACGAGCAGTTTACATAACCGTGGAGGGGAAATGCATGAAAAAAGAGAAGAGTTCACTTTGGGAATGGATTAAAGCAATTTTGATTGCTGTTGTATTAGCTGGTGTTATTAGACAGTTTTTCTTTGCGCCAATTCTCGTAGACGGGGTATCGATGGCACCTACTTTACATGATCGTGATCGAATGATTGTGAATAAAATTGGTTATCACATTGGAGATCCAAAACGCTTTGATATTATCGTATTTCGAGCAACAGAAGATAAAGATTACATTAAGCGCATTATAGGCCTGCCAGGCGATGAAATAGAGTATCGTAATGATAAACTGTATATTAACGGAAAGGCTTATGAGGAGCCGTATTTAGACAAGCAGAAAAAGCAAATTGCTGACGGACCGCTTACATATGATTTTAATCTTGAAGAAATGACAGGCAAGAAAACCGTTCCAAAAGATCAATTATTTGTTTTAGGTGATAATCGTCGTTTTAGTAAAGATAGCCGTTCAATCGGTACGATTTCAATGGATCAAGTAATTGGTAAAGCTAATATGTTATATTGGCCGTTAGAAGACGCACGTATTGTGAAATAAATGAAAAAGAAGGTGGCAACATGGTAATTCAATGGTTTCCAGGGCATATGGCGAAGGCTAGACGCCAAGTAACGGAGAAATTAAAATTAATTGATGTTGTAATTGAACTTGTAGATGCTCGATTACCATTATCATCTCGAAACCCAATGATTGATGAAATCATTACACATAAGCCAAGGCTTGTTGTTTTAAATAAAGCGGATATGGCAGATGATCGTTTAACAAAACAATGGATCGCATATTTTAAAGAAAAAGGCCATATGGCAATTTCAATTAACGCACAAGCTGGACAAGGTATGAAGGAAATTGCAGCAGCTTGTAAAGTGCTTGTTAAAGAAAAATTTGATAAAATGGTTGCAAAAGGTATTAGACCGAGAGCGATTCGTGCATTAATTGTAGGTATACCAAATGTTGGTAAATCTACATTGATTAATAAATTGGCAAAGAAAAATATTGCTAAAACAGGAGATCGTCCAGGTGTGACAACAGCTCAACAATGGATTAAAGTTGGGAAGGAAATGGAATTGTTAGATACACCAGGTATTCTGTGGCCTAAATTTGAAGATCAATTAGTGGGTCTTCGCTTAGCGACAACGGGTGCAATTAAAGATTCAATTTTAAATTTACAAGATGTAGCTGTTTACGCATTACGTTTTATGGAGAAACATTATCCAGAACGCTTGAAAGAACGCTATAATTTAAATGAGATTCCAGAAGATATTGTGGAATTATTCGATGCAATTGGAAAAAATAGAGGCTGCTTAATGGGCGGCGGAATGATTGATTATGATAAGACATCTGAGCTTGTGCTTCGTGAGCTTCGTGGTGGCAAACTTGGAAAAATGACGTTTGAAACACCGGAAGAGTTTGCAGAGCAAGTAGAAGATGTGGAAAAAATAGAAGAAGTATAAGACGTGCGTTTGTGCGTCTTTTCTTTTTGGATATGTTTAAAAAGGAGCTTGTATAAATGCAAACTATAACGATAAAAGAAGCAGAAAATGTATTGAAAGAAATTATGAATGAAGAAGATGATCGCTTTCAACTGTTAATGAAAGATGATCGAAAAGGTGTTCAAAAGCTCGTTTTGAAGTGGTATAAACAAAAAGAGTTAGAACAGAAAGAAAAAGAGAAGTTTTTTGAAATGTCCAAGTATGAAAATGCTTTGCGTGAAAAAGGGGTCACATATATCGCGGGTATTGATGAAGTAGGGCGCGGGCCATTGGCTGGGCCTGTTGTGACGGCAGCTGTCGTTCTTCCTGAGGATTTTTATATTCCAGGGTTAAATGATTCGAAAAAGTTGAGTGAAGCGAAACGTGAGCGTTTTTATGATGAAATAAAAGTACAAGCAATTGCAATTGGAGTAGGAATTGTATCGCCGCAAGTTATTGATGACATTAATATTTACCAAGCAACGAAACAAGCGATGTTAGATGCAGTTGCGAATTTATCTTGTACACCCCAACATTTATTAATTGATGCGATGAAACTTCCTACACCAATTCCGCAAACATCAATTATTAAAGGTGATGCGAAAAGTGTTTCGATTTCAGCCGCATCCATTATCGCAAAAGTAACGAGAGATCGTATGATGAAAGAACTGGGAGAGAAGTATCCTCAATATGGATTTGAGCAACATATGGGATATGGCACAAAGCAACATTTAGAGGCAATTCAAGTGCATGGAGTATTAGATGAACACCGAAAGTCATTCGCGCCAATTAAAGATATGATTCAAAAATAAGCTGTAAATATACAGCTTATTTTTTTATTTTGGCATATAAACATTACTATTTCCGAAAAAGAATAAAGCGATTTCAGTTTTCTGACACTTTATTGTAGACAGCGTGCCAATCATCTTATACAATGGCAATGTAATGTTTTTTAAACATTAAAAAACTTTTCGAGTAAAACAGGAAAACAGGGGAGGATGGGACCATGAATATCCATGAGTACCAAGGTAAGGCAGTCCTTAGAAGCTATGGGGTTAGCGTTCCGAACGGGAAGGTTGCATTTACAGTAGAAGAAGCTGTAGAAGCGGCGAAAGAATTAGGAACAGATGTATGTGTAGTGAAAGCACAAATTCACGCTGGTGGACGCGGCAAAGCTGGCGGAGTAAAAGTTGCAAAAAATTTAGATGAAGTTCGTACATATGCAGAAAGCATTTTAGGAACTACACTTGTGACACATCAAACAGGTCCTGAAGGTAAGGAAGTAAAACGCTTACTTATCGAAGAAGGTTGCGATATTAAAAAAGAATATTATGTAGGTCTAGTTTTAGATCGTGCAACTTCTCAAGTTGTTTTAATGGCGTCTGAAGAAGGCGGAACAGAAATTGAAGAAGTAGCAGAAAAAACACCTGAAAAAATCTTTAAAGAATATATTGATCCAGCAGTAGGCTTACAAGGTTTCCAAGCGCGCCGAATCGCATTTAACATCAATATTCCAAAAGAGCTTGTAGGACAAGCTGTGAAGTTTATGATGGGCTTATACCGTGCGTTTATCGAAAAAGATTGCTCTATCGCTGAGATTAACCCACTTGTTACAACAGGTGAAGGTAAAGTTATGGCATTAGATGCAAAATTAAACTTTGATTCTAATGCATTATATCGCCATAAAGACATTTTAGAGCTTCGTGATCTTGATGAAGAGGATTCAAAAGAAATTGAAGCTTCAAAATACGACTTAAACTACATTCCTTTAGATGGAAATATCGGTTGTATGGTTAATGGTGCAGGTTTAGCGATGGCTACAATGGATATCATTAAACATTACCACGGTGACCCAGCTAACTTCTTAGATGTTGGTGGCGGTGCAACTGCAGAAAAAGTTACAGAAGCATTCAAAATTATCCTTTCTGACAAAAATGTAAAAGGTATCTTTGTTAACATTTTTGGTGGCATTATGAAGTGTGATGTTATTGCAGAAGGTGTTATTGAAGCAACGAAACAAGTAGGTCTTGAGTTACCTTTAGTTGTACGTCTTGAAGGTACAAACGTAGAACTAGGTAAGAAAATTTTAAATGAGTCTGGCTTAAATATTGTTGCAGCAGAATCTATGGCAGACGGTGCACAAAAAATTGTTTCACTAGTGGGCTAATAGAAAGCGGGGGAGAAAAATGAGCGTATTAGTTAATAAAGATACAAAAGTTATTGTTCAAGGTATTACAGGTTCTCAAGGTTTATTCCATACAAAACAAATGATTGAATACGGTACGAAAATTGTCGGTGGTGTAACACCAGGTAAGGGCGGCACTGATATTGAAGGTGTACCAGTATTTGATACAGTAGAAGATGCAGTGAAAGCAACAGGCGCAAACGCTTCAGTTGTATACGTTCCACCCGCTTTTGCGGCAGATGCAATTATGGAAGCTGTTGATGCAGAAATTGATTTAGTAGTATGTATTACTGAAGGGATTCCTGTATTAGATATGGTAAACGTAAAGAGATATATGGCGGGTAAACATACACGTTTACTTGGACCAAACTGCCCAGGTGTAATCACACCGGATGAATGTAAGATTGGTATTATGCCAGGATATATTCATAAAAAAGGTCATGTTGGTATCGTATCTCGCTCTGGTACATTAACGTATGAAGCTGTACATCAGTTAACACAAGAAGGTATTGGCCAATCTACTGCTGTAGGTATCGGCGGAGACCCTGTTAACGGTACAGACTTTATTGATGCTTTAAAAGCATTTAATGAAGATGAAGAAACACATGCTGTAATTATGATTGGTGAAATCGGCGGTACAGCAGAAGAAGAGGCAGCTGAATGGGTAAAAGCTAATATGACAAAACCTGTTGTAGGCTTCATTGGTGGTCAAACAGCGCCTGCTGGCAAACGTATGGGCCATGCTGGTGCAATCATTTCTGGCGGTAAAGGAACTGCTGCTGAAAAGATTAAAACAATGGAAGCTTGTGGTATTAAAGTAGCTGAAACTCCAGCAGTTATGGGAGAAACGCTAATCTCTGTTTTAAAAGAAAAAGGTTTATTTGAGACTTGTAAAAACTATTAATCTGTTGAAAGACACCTTCTTACTTGAGGGTGTCTTTTTAGACTTTTTCTGTTTACATAATAAAAATTATGGGTAAGGAGAATCAAGATGAAAAGAGAGAGATTATTACATCTTCATTACTTGCTAGCAGATTATTGGAAAGCGATGGAGAGGCTACTATATGTCGATCCAGAATTAGAGAACATATATAATTTTAACGAAAAACAAATGGAACACTACACTGGAATATCCTCGAAAAAATCTTCAGAACTAGTAAAATTTCTTCAAAGTTCAAATCTTCCGCAATATATATCTTATTTAGAGAAAAATCGTATTTTTTATATAACGATATGGGATGAAAATTATCCGCAATTATTACGTGAAATACAAGACCCTCCCTTCGTTTTATATGGAAAAGGAGAGAAAGATTTCCTGAATAAAGTAAATAAATTAGCAGTTGTTGGAACGAGAGAACCATCATTATATGGTCATGAGAGTTTGAAGTTTATTTTACACCCTTTATTAGAAAGAGAGTGGCTTATTGTCAGTGGGTTTGCAAAAGGGATAGATACAATGTCTCATGAGATTACAGTAAGGCATCATTGCCCGACTATTGCGATATTAGGGCATGGATTGTCTTTTATGTATCCGAAAGAAAATAGACCTTTATATGAAATGTGGAAGGAATATATATTGTTATTGACAGAGTATCCGCCGCACTATGCACCGAAAAAATGGTATTTTCCAAAAAGAAACCGGATTATTAGTGGTATAAGTAAAGGTGTTTTAGTTGTAGAAGCGAAATCGAGAAGTGGAACACTTATTACTGCGGACCTTGCGTTAGAGCAAAGTAGAGAGGTATTTGCGCTTCCTGGACCTATATTTATAGAGGGGGCATCGGGAACGAATCATCTTATTCAGCAAGGAGCAAAACTAGTAAGGAATGCAGAAGATATCTTGGAAGAGATTTTAAATTAACCTTATATTTTTATGTTTTTATTAAACAATTATTGACAAATGGTAGATTGGCACTGTATGGTATATTCATTCTTGATTGACAAAAACAAGAGAAATCAATAAGATTAATGAAGACTTGAATCCACCTCTTAAGGAGGCACTAGCATGTCAGATTACCTCGTAATCGTGGAGTCGCCTTCTAAGGCGAAGACCATTGAGAAATATTTAGGGAAAAAATACAAAGTTGTCGCGTCTATGGGACATGTTCGCGATTTGCCAAAAAGTCAAATGGGGATAGAAGTAAAGAACAACTTCACCCCGAAGTATATTACCATTCGTGGTAAAGGTCCCGTCTTAAAAGATTTAAAATCAGCGGCCAAAAAAGCAAAGAAAGTCTATCTCGCGGCCGATCCAGACCGTGAAGGGGAAGCGATTGCTTGGCATTTAGCGAATACGTTAAATGTGGACGTTGAATCAGATTGTCGGGTTGTGTTTAATGAGATTACGAAAGATGCGATCAAAGAATCATTTAAACATCCTCGTGCAATTAATATGGATTTAGTGGATGCACAACAAGCAAGACGTATACTTGATCGTCTTGTTGGTTACAATATTAGTCCTTTATTATGGAAGAAAGTAAAAAAAGGATTAAGTGCAGGACGTGTACAATCTGTAGCAGTTCGTTTAATCATCGAGCGTGAAAGGGAAATTCAAAACTTTGAACCTGAAGAATTCTGGACAATTAAAACAGAATTTGTAAAAGGAAAAGACACATTTGAAGCAAGCTTTTACGGTGTAGATGGTGAAAAAGTTCAATTAACAAATGAAACGCAAGTGAATGAAATAATTGAACAGATGAAAGACAATGCGTTTTCAGTTGAAAATGTAACGCGCAAAGAGCGAAAACGTAACCCTGCATTACCGTTTACAACATCTTCCTTGCAACAAGAAGCAGCCCGTAAGTTAAACATGCGAGCAAAGAAAACAATGATGCTTGCACAGCAATTGTATGAAGGGATAGATCTTGGAAAACAAGGAACTGTAGGTCTTATTACGTATATGAGAACTGATTCAACACGTATCTCAGAAACAGCTCAAACAGAGGCTCGTACTTACATCACTGAAGCGTATGGTACGGAATACATAGGAACAGAAAAGAAGAAAGAAACGAAAAAGTCAAATGCACAAGATGCGCATGAGGCAATTCGTCCTACTTCGGTAATGAGAAAGCCAGAGGAACTAAAAAGTTTCTTAGGTCGTGATCAACTTCGATTATATAAATTGATTTGGGAGCGATTTGTTGCAAGTCAAATGGCGTCTGCTATAATGGATACTGTGACAGCGAGACTCATTAATAACAATGTTCAGTTCCGTGCAAGTGGATCGATTGTAAAGTTCCCGGGATTTATGAAAGTGTATGTAGAGTCAAAAGATGATGGTGCTGAAGAAAAGGATAAGATGTTGCCGCCTTTAGAAGTAGGGGGAACTGTATTTTCAAAGGATTTAGAACCAAAGCAACATTTTACACAACCTCCTCCGCGCTATACAGAGGCTCGCCTAGTAAGAACACTTGAAGAACTTGGAATTGGAAGACCGTCGACATATGTACCTACACTTGAAACGATTCAAAAGCGTGGGTATGTAGGCTTGGATAATAAACGCTTCGTTCCGACTGAACTTGGTGAAATAGTAATTGAACTTATTTTAGAGTTTTTCCCAGAAATTATTAACATTGAATTTACTGCCAATATGGAGCAAAGCCTTGATGAAGTAGAAGAAGGAAATGCGAATTGGGTAAAAATTGTTGATGATTTCTACGTAGGTTTTGAACCGCGTTTAGAAAAAGCGGAAAAAGAAATGCGTGAAGTGGAAATTAAAGATGAACCAGCTGGGGAAGATTGTGAATTATGTAATCACCCAATGGTCTTTAAAATGGGTAAATACGGGAAATTTATGGCTTGCTCGAATTTCCCAGATTGTCGTAATACAAAGCCGATTGTGAAAGAAATCGGTGTTACTTGTCCAAAGTGTGATAAGGGTCAAATTATTGAACGCCGTAGTAATAAAAAGAAACGTCTTTTCTATGGGTGCGGTACGTATCCGGAATGCGACTTTGTATCTTGGGATAAGCCAATTGGTCGTAAGTGTCCGAAGTGCGAAGGCATGCTTGTAGAGAAAAAGTTGAAAAAAGGCGTGCAAGTACAATGTATTTCGTGCGATTATGAAGAAGAACAACAAATGTGAGCGTAACTGCTCACATTTTTTTCGGGAAGAAAAGGAAAGGTGATATAAATGACAACACAAGTAGTAAACGTCATTGGCGCAGGTCTTGCAGGAAGTGAAGCAGCTTATCAAATTGCAAAACGTGGTGTCCAAGTTAGATTATATGAAATGAGACCGGTAAGGCAAACGCCAGCTCATCACACAGATAAATTCGCTGAATTAGTATGTAGTAACTCACTTCGTGCAAACACTTTAACAAATGCAGTTGGAGTTATTAAAGAGGAAATGCGCTTAATGGATTCTGTAATTATTCGTGCGGCGGATGAGTGCTCTGTACCAGCTGGAGGCGCTTTAGCTGTAGACCGTCATGAGTTCGCAGCTAAAGTAACAGAATACGTAAAGAACCATCCAAATGTAACTGTAATGAATGAAGAAATTACAGATATTCCAGAGGGACCGACAATTATTGCTACAGGTCCATTAACATCTCCTGATCTTTCTGCAAAATTGAAAGAATTAACAGGAGAAGATTATTTCTACTTCTATGATGCTGCAGCCCCAATCGTAGAAAAAGACAGCATTGACATGAATAAAGTATATTTAAAATCGCGTTATGACAAAGGTGAAGCTGCATATTTAAATTGCCCAATGACAGAAGAAGAGTTTGATCGTTTTTATGAGGCTCTAATTGCTGCTGAGACAGTGCCTTTAAAAGAGTTTGAAAAAGAAATTTTCTTTGAAGGTTGTATGCCAGTAGAGGTTATGGCAAGTAGAGGGAGACAGACGTTAGTATTTGGACCTATGAAACCTGTTGGATTGGAAGATCCAAAAACAGGGAAAACGCCATATGCTGTTGTTCAGTTACGTCAAGATGATGCAGCGGGAACTTTATACAATATCGTAGGTTTCCAAACACATTTAAAGTGGGGACCGCAAAAAGAAGTGTTACAGTTAATTCCAGGATTAGAAAATGCAGAGATTGTACGTTATGGTGTAATGCATCGTAATACGTTTATTAATTCACCTAATTTGCTTCGTCCAACATATCAATATAAACAACGGGATGATTTATTCTTCGCTGGTCAAATGACTGGAGTAGAGGGATATGTTGAATCGGCAGCATCAGGATTATTAGCAGGAATTAATGCTGCGCGTCTTGTGCAAGGTGAAGAGCCAGTTGTATTACCGCCAGTAACTGCGATGGGTAGCATGGCAAATTACATTACGGCAACGAACGCTAAAAACTTCCAACCGATGAATGCGAACTTCGGTCTATTTGCTCCGTTAGAGAAGAAGATTAAAAAGAAAGCAGAACGAAATGAAGCGTACGCAGCACGCGCTTTAGAAACGATTCGAAATTTTGTAAATATTTAGTTAAATTTCTTGCAAAGGCTACTAAGTTGTGATACGATTTAGTAGCCTTTATTGAGGTGAGTTGTGTGAATGTGAAGAAATTGTTACAATTATTCGTTGGATATTTACAAATTGAAAGAAATTATTCAAAATATACAATTGCAAGTTATCAAAATGATTTAGAACATTTTGTGCAATTTATGGAACGAGAAGGCATATCCTCTTTTTTAGACGTTACATACGCGGATGTTCGTTTGTACTTAACGACGTTGCACGATGAGAAGTTAGCCCGTAAATCTGTCGCAAGAAAAGTATCAAGCTTACGAAGTTTATATCGTTTTTTGATGCGTGAAGGTTATCGAAAGGATAATCCGTTTGCACTTGCGTCACTCCCCAAAAAAGAATTGTCAATCCCAAAGTTTTTATATGCTGAAGAGTTAGAGGAATTATTTGAAGTTTCTGACACAGAAACACCATTAGGTCAAAGGAATCAAGCTTTGTTAGAGTTGATGTATGCGACTGGGATCCGTGTGAGTGAATGTGTCAATTTACAACTTACCGATATTGACTTTGCGGTGGGAACAATTTTAGTAATGGGAAAAGGAAAAAAACAAAGGTATATTCCGTTCGGAAGCTATGCGCAAGATTCTTTAATTACTTATATAGAGAATGGGAGAAAACAGTTAGTTAATAAGACTGACGAAGACTCTCATATGGTATTTTTAAATGCGAAAGGTAAACCGCTAACAAGTCGTGGAGTTCGTTATGTTTTAAATGAACTCATTAAAAAGGCTTCGCTGACAATGCGGATAAGTCCCCATATGTTAAGGCATACATTTGCTACACATATGCTAGATGAAGGGGCGGATTTACGTACTGTACAGGAGTTATTAGGCCATGAAAATTTGTCGACGACACAAATTTATACGCATGTCTCTAAAGAAAGATTGCGTTCTGTTTACATGAAGCATCACCCGCGGGCATAAATTGCTTTAAAAGCTATAAAAACAAATAAAGGAGTTTTTTCTATGGGAAATTTCCACGCTACAACGATATTTGCAGTTCATCATAATGGAGAATGTGCAATGGCTGGAGATGGCCAAGTGACAATGGGAAATGCTGTTGTAATGAAACATACAGCTCGTAAAGTTCGTAAACTTTTCCAAGGTAAAGTTTTGGCTGGTTTCGCAGGATCAGTTGCTGACGCATTTACTCTTTTTGAAATGTTTGAAGGGAAATTAGAAGAGTATAATGGCAACTTGCAGCGTGCTGCTGTTGAAATGGCCAAACAATGGCGTGGCGATAAAATGTTACGTCAGCTAGAAGCAATGCTCATTGTCATGGATAAAACAACTATGCTCCTTGTTTCAGGTACAGGAGAAGTAATTGAACCGGATGATGGTATTTTAGCAATTGGATCTGGTGGGAATTATGCACTTTCTGCAGGTCGTGCTTTAAAGCAATATGCAAGTGAACACTTAACAGCGAAGCAAATTGCGAAAGCGAGTTTAGAGATTGCTGGCGATATTTGTGTTTATACGAATCACAACATAATTGTTGAAGAATTGTAGAATCGTAAGGGAGGCATTTTATATGCATTTACATTTTACTCCGCGCCAAATTGTGGAAAAATTAGATCAATACATCATCGGTCAAAAAGACGCAAAGAAAGCGGTTGCTGTAGCGTTGAGAAATCGATATCGTCGCAGTAAATTAGCTGAAAATTTACGTGACGAAATTGCACCTAAAAATATCTTAATGATTGGACCGACAGGTGTTGGGAAAACAGAGGTAGCACGACGAATGGCGAAACTCGTTGGAGCACCTTTTATTAAGGTTGAGGCTACAAAATTCACAGAAGTTGGATATGTGGGTAGAGATGTAGAGTCGATGGTACGTGACCTAGTGGAAACATCGGTTCGTATCGTAAAAGAAGAAATGGTAGTGAAAGTTCAAGATAAAGCCGAAGAGCAAGCGAATCAACGTCTTGTTGAAATTTTAGTGCCGAGTCCAGAGAAACAATCTGGATTCAAAAATCCATTAGAGATGCTTTTTGGAGGCACTCAAAATTCGAATCAAACGTCTGATACACAAGAAGATGTTGAAATCGAAAAGAAGCGTCAAGATGTGGAGAGAAAGCTTGCTGCAGGGCTTCTTGAAGACGAAATTGTATCGATTGAAGTGACTGAACAACAGTCTTCCATGTTTGATATGTTACAAGGAACTGGCATGGAGCAAATGGGAATGAATTTCCAAGATGCGCTAGGAAGTTTTATGCCGAAAAAAACGAAAAAACGTAAACTTTCTGTAAAAGAAGCAAGAAAACTCTTGACAAATGAAGAGGCACAGCGCTTAATTGATATGGATGAAGTTACACAAGAGGCTGTTTATCGTGCTGAACAGCTCGGGATTATTTTTATCGATGAAATTGACAAAATTGCTGGTAAGCAGTCGAATAGCGTAGATGTATCACGTGAAGGTGTGCAACGTGACATTTTGCCGATTGTAGAAGGGTCGAATGTTGCGACAAAATACGGATCAGTAAAAACGGATTATATTTTATTCGTTGCAGCTGGAGCGTTCCATATGTCTAAACCGTCGGATTTAATTCCGGAATTGCAAGGGAGATTTCCGATTCGAGTAGAATTAACAAAATTATCGACAGACGATTTTGTTAAAATACTAATCGAGCCTGACAATGCGTTAATTAAACAATATATGGCATTATTAGCGACTGAAGGTATAGAAATTGAATTTTCAGACGAAGCTATTCGTAAGATTGCTGAGATTGCTTATCAAGTTAATCAGGATACAGATAATATTGGAGCAAGAAGACTTCATACGATTATGGAGAAGCTCCTTGAAGATTTATCGTTTGAAGCATCTGAAATTACGTTAGAGAAAATAACGATAACACCTCAATACGTTGAGGAGAAATTAGCAACAATTGCTAAAAATAAAGATGTGAGCCAGTTTATTTTGTAATAGTGTCATCAGGTGACTCGCCCTAGTTTCCAAGTGATGAAAAAATATGTGAGTAACATGTAGGAGGAACTTTTGAAATGGAATTATTAGCAAAAACGAGAAAATTAAATGCGTTATTACAGAGCGCAGCAGGGAAGCCTGTAAACTTTAGAGAAATGTCTGACACAATGTGTGAAGTAATCGAAGCAAACGTATTCGTAGTTAGCCGTCGTGGTAAATTACTAGGTTATGCAATTCACCAACAAATCGAAAACGAACGCATGAAGCAAATGCTTGCAGAACGTCAATTCCCAGAAGAATATACACAAAGCTTATTCAACATTACAGAAACATCTTCAAACTTAGATGTGAACAGTGCTTACACAGCATTCCCAGTAGAAAACAGAGAATTATTTGGTCAAGGTTTAACTACAATCGTACCAATCGTTGGTGGCGGTGAGCGTCTAGGTACATTAGTATTAGCTCGTCTTGGTCAAGAGTTCTTAGATGATGATTTAATCCTTGCTGAGTACAGCTCAACTGTTGTAGGTATGGAAATCTTACGTGAAAAAGCAGAAGAAATCGAAGAGGAAGCACGTAGTAAAGCTGTTGTTCAAATGGCGATCAGCTCATTATCTTACAGTGAGTTAGAAGCAATTGAGCACATCTTCGAAGAATTAAATGGAACAGAAGGTTTACTTGTTGCAAGTAAAATTGCTGATCGCGTAGGAATTACTCGTTCTGTAATCGTAAATGCACTACGTAAATTAGAAAGTGCTGGTGTTATTGAGTCTCGTTCTTTAGGTATGAAAGGAACATACATTAAAGTGCTAAACGACAAGTTTCTACAGGAACTTGCTAAATTAAAAACAAACTAATTTATAAAAAACTCTCCTCGATTGAGGAGAGTTTTTTATGTGCAATGGATAGATGGTGCTTGTGAAAAGTGTCATAAGCGTGTTTTCTGGGAAAACTATTAATTGTATTTATTTTTTTTGCTTAAAAGAAATGAAGGTTGGTAATACTAGAATTCGAGTATGAACAAAGAAAGTTTTACATTGTTCGCATTTTCGACTTGATTGTAATATTTCAGTATGATATAGTAAGCAGTGGTGTCAGTACAAAGTACACACGTTTACTGATTTAAGTGTTGGTGCTACGTTTGTAGTTTCGCTTAGAGATGAAGTAAACGGAGGATATCAAAAACCATTTAGGAGGAACTATATTATGTCAGTAATTTCTATGAAGCAATTGCTTGAAGCTGGTGTTCATTTCGGACATCAAACTCGTCGTTGGAACCCAAAAATGAAGCGTTACATTTTCACAGAGCGTAACGGTATCTACATCATCGACTTACAAAAAACTGTGAAAAAAGTTGAGGAAGCTTACAGAACGATGCGCGACATCGCTGCTGAAGGCGGAGACATCTTATTCGTAGGTACTAAAAAACAAGCACAAGAAGCTATTAAAGAAGAAGCAACTCGTGCTGGTATGTACTTCGTTAACCAACGTTGGTTAGGCGGAACTTTAACAAACTTCCAAACAATCCAAAAGCGTATCAAGCGTCTTAAAGACATCGAAAGAATGCAAGAAGATGGTACTTTCGAAGTACTTCCTAAGAAAGAAGTTGTTCAACTTAAAAAAGAGTTAGAGCGTCTTGAGAAATTCTTAGGCGGTATTAAAGATATGAAAGGTCTTCCAAGTGCATTATTCGTAGTAGACCCTCGTAAAGAGCGTATTGCAGTTGCTGAAGCACGCAAATTACACATTCCAATCATCGGTATCGTTGATACAAACTGTGATCCAGACGAAATCGATCACGTTATCCCAGCAAACGATGATGCAATTCGTGCTGTAAAACTTCTTACATCTAAAATGGCAGACGCGATCCTTGAAGCAAAACAAGGTGAAGAAACTGTTACTGCGTAACAAAGTTGGAAAGGTGATAAGGGGTTCGGCCTTTTATCACCTTTTTTAAGGTATAAACACCTTTATAAAAGGTATAAATACATATTTTAGGAGGATGAAAAGTATGGCAATCACTGCTCAAATGGTAAAAGAATTACGTGAAAAAACTGGCGCAGGTATGATGGACTGCAAAAAAGCTTTAACAGAAACTAACGGCGACATGGAGAAGGCAATTGACTTCTTACGTGAAAAAGGTATTGCGAAAGCTGCTAAAAAAGCTGACCGCATTGCTGCTGAAGGTTTAACTTTCATCGAAACAAACGGTAACGACGCTTTAATCTTAGAATTAAACTCTGAAACTGATTTCGTTGCGAAAAACGAAGGTTTCCAAACACTAATTAAAGAATTAGCTGCTCACTTATTAACTAACAAACCAGCTAACGTTGAAGAAGCTATGGCTCAAACAATGGAAAACGGTAAAAAAGTTGAAGAGCACATCAACGAAGCAATCGCTAAAATTGGTGAAAAACTTACACTTCGTCGTTTCGAAATCGTATCAAAAACTGATGCAGATGCATTCGGCGCTTACCTACATATGGGTGGACGCATTGGTGTATTAACAGTTCTTGAAGGTTCTACTGATGAAGCTGCTGCTAAAGATGTTGCAATGCACATCGCTGCAGTTAACCCTAAATACATCGACCGCGATGCTGTAACAGCTGAAGAAGTTGAGCATGAGCGTCAAGTATTAACACAACAAGCATTAAACGAAGGCAAGCCTGAGAAAATCGTTGCAAAAATGGTTGAAGGCCGTTTAGGCAAATTCTTCGAAGAGATTTGCTTACTTGACCAAGCATTCGTTAAAAACCCTGATATGAAAGTTCGTCAGTTCGTTGAGTCTAAAGGCGGAACATTAAAAGGATTCGTTCGCTACGCTGTTGGTGAAGGTATCGAAAAACGCGAAGACAACTTTGCTGAAGAAGTAATGAACCAAGTAAAAGGTAGCAACTAATACAGATTAGGGAACACATTGTGTTCCCTTTTTTAAAATAAAGATGTAAGCAATTGGAGGTTCATTATGAGTAAACCGAAATATAATCGTGTCGTTTTAAAGCTAAGTGGAGAAGCTTTAGCTGGAGAGCAAGGATTTGGAATTAACCCAACTGTTATTAAGTCAGTTGCGGAACAAGTAAAAGAAATTGCAGAACTTGATGTAGAGGTTGCTGTTGTTGTTGGTGGCGGTAACATTTGGCGTGGGAAAATTGGAAGTGAAATGGGCATGGATCGTGCAGGGGCAGATTACATGGGCATGTTAGCGACAGTTATGAATTCATTAGCTCTTCAAGATAGCTTGGAGAATATCGGAATTCAAACTCGTGTACAAACTTCAATTGAGATGCGTCAAGTTGCAGAACCTTACATTCGTCGTAAAGCAGTTCGTCACTTAGAGAAAAAACGTGTTGTTATCTTTGCAGCAGGTACAGGTAACCCATACTTCTCTACAGATACAACAGCAGCATTACGTGCGGCAGAAATTGAAGCAGATGTAATTTTAATGGCGAAAAACAATGTAGATGGTGTATATAATGCGGATCCATCTATTGATCCAACAGCTACGAAATATGAAACGCTTACTTACTTAGACGTATTAAAAGAAGGTTTAGGTGTAATGGATTCTACAGCTTCTTCTCTATGTATGGATAATGATATTCCATTAATTGTATTCTCAGTTATGGAAAAAGGTAATATTAAACGTGCCGTTTTAGGCGAAAATATCGGAACAGTGGTAAGGGGGAAATAAATATGGGACAACAAGTATTGAAGTCTTCAAATGAAAAAATGGAAAAAGCAGTTGCTGCTTATTCTCGTGAATTAGCAACAGTTCGTGCTGGCCGTGCAAACGCGTCTGTATTAGATAAGGTACAAGTTGATTACTATGGTGCACCAACACCAGTTGTGCAATTAGCGAACATTACAGTTCCAGAAGCGCGTTTACTAGTAATTCAACCTTATGATAAAACTTCTATCGGTGATATTGAAAAAGCAATTTTAAAAGCAGATTTAGGCTTAAATCCTTCTAATGATGGAACTGTAATTCGTATTGCATTCCCTGCATTAACAGAAGAACGTCGTCGTGATCTTGTAAAAGTTGTGAAAAAATATGCTGAAGAAGCTAAAGTTGCTGTTCGTAACGTACGTCGTGACGGAAATGATGATCTTAAGAAGCTTGAAAAAGCTGGCGAGATTACAGAAGATGATTTAAGAGGATATACTGAAGATATCCAAAAAGAAACAGATAAATATATTGCAAAAGTTGACGAAATCGCAAAAAACAAAGAAAAAGAAATCATGGAAGTGTAATAGCGATAACTTCGCAATTATGACCCTCTTCTTAAGGGGGTCTTTTTACACTTTTAGGCATACGTCTGCTTGCTGGAGGGTATGAATGATGTTTAAAAACTTTCCTTTTTTTAAAGGTAAAAAGGACACATCGTTTGATCATCTCGTTGAAGAAGTGAAAAAAGGATATATCCCAGAACATATTGCCATCATTATGGATGGGAATGGAAGATGGGCAAAGAGGAGAGCAATGCCTCGTATTGCGGGACATCATGAAGGTATGCAAGTTGTAAAGAAAATTACAAAATTTGCAAGTAAACTTAATGTGAAAGTGTTAACTCTTTATGCTTTTTCAACTGAGAACTGGAAAAGACCGAAAAAGGAAGTTGATTATTTAATGAAGCTTCCAGAAGAATTTCTAGGTACATTTTTACCAGAATTGATTGAAGAAAACGTACAAGTCCGAGTAATAGGGCAAAAAGATCGTCTTCCTACGCATACACGCAGAGCGATGGAGAAAGCCATGGAAGATACGAAAGAGAATACGGGATTAATTCTTAATTTCGCGTTAAACTATGGAAGTCGAGATGAAATCGTTTCTGCTGTGCAACATATGATGAAAGATAATGAGGAAGGAAAAATTCGTTCTGAAGAGGTAAGTGAAGAAATGCTTTCCTCCTACTTAATGACGAGTTCTTTACCTGATCCAGAGTTGTTAATCCGAACAAGCGGAGAGCTACGTATTAGTAATTTCATGTTATGGCAAATTGCATATTCGGAGTTTTGGTTTACAGACGTGTATTGGCCAGACTTCAAAGAAGAACATTTGCTAAATGCGATTACTGACTTTCAACATAGAGGGCGCAGATTCGGAGGCGTGTAGAAAGAGAGGGTTTGGTAGTGAAACAGAGAATTATTACTGGAGTGGTTGCTGCCGCGCTATTCATTCCCATCGTAATATACGGTGGCGTGCCTTTTACGGTTTTAGTGTATGCACTTGCTTCTATAGGTTTATATGAATTAATTCGTATGAATAAGCTTACGCTTATTTCAGTACCGACAGTTTTAGCTGCAGTATTATTGTGGATTCTTTTAATTCCAAGTAGTGCATCAGAACTGTTTACATGGATTGGATTAGGTAAATTGGAAATCACATTTGTGATTGTTTTATTACTTTTATCATATACAGTCCTTTCTAAGAATACATTTACTTTTGATAATGCTTCATTTTTACTGATGGCAACGACATATGTGGCAATGGGATTCTTATATTTAAATGAAACGAGAATATTAGGAATTAAATATGTATTTTGCGCATTATTTGTTATATGGGCTACTGATTCAGGCGCATATTTCGTAGGAAAAGCATTGGGCAAGAGAAAATTGTGGCCAGAAATCAGTCCAAATAAAACGATTGAAGGTTCATTAGGGGGCATCGTTTGTGGAATTATTGTGGCACTTGTTTACAACGTGTTCTTCCCAGTCGAATCGAATGTAGTAATTTTAATTGTGCTGACAATTATTATTTCTATTTTTGGACAAATTGGTGATTTAGTACAATCTGCTTTTAAACGTCATTATGGCGTAAAGGATTCAGGTACAATTTTACCTGGGCATGGTGGTATATTAGACCGAACAGATAGTTGGTTATTCGTTTTACCAATTCTCTACTTCTTATTACAATATAATTAATAAATGAACGAGGGGTTGGAGTCATGAAAAACATTAGTTTATTAGGTGCAAGCGGATCAATTGGTACACAAACTTTAGATGTATTACGCTCGCACCCAGACCAATTCCGTCTCGTTGCTTTTTCTGTAGGGAAAAATATTGACTACGCAGTAAAGGTAATTCAAGAATTTTCTCCGCAAATCGTCTCTGTGCAAAGAGAAGAAGATGTTTTAAAATTACAATCTGTTTCTGGTAATACAAAAATTGTATATGGTAGTGAAGGACTTTTAGAAGTAGCACTACATCCAGATGCGGAGATTGTAGTAAATGCTGTTGTAGGTAGCGTAGGGTTGTTACCAACACTTCGTGCAATTGAGGCGAAAAAAACAATTGGAATTGCAAATAAAGAAACGTTAGTAACTGCAGGACATCTTGTAATGGAAGCAGCACGAAAACATAATGTTTCGTTACTTCCAGTTGATAGTGAACATTCGGCTATTTTTCAATGCTTGAATGGTGAAAATGAAAAAAGAGTTTCTCGTCTTATTATAACGGCTTCTGGTGGAAGTTTCCGCGATAAAACGAGGGATGAATTGCATCATGTGACCGTAGAAGATGCGCTTCGACATCCAAACTGGTCAATGGGTTCGAAAATTACAATTGATTCTGCTACAATGATGAATAAGGGACTAGAAGTAATTGAAGCACATTGGCTTTTTGGTATCCCTTATGAGCAAATCGATGTTGTTTTACATAAAGAAAGTATTATCCATTCTATGGTTGAATTTGAAGATCGTAGTGTAATGGCGCAGCTTGGTTCACCTGATATGCGAGTACCAATTCAATACGCACTTACATATCCGGATAGATTGCCTCTTTCAGACACAAAACAGTTAAACTTATGGGAAATAGGGACGTTGCATTTTGAGAAAATGGACCAAGAACGATTCCGTTGTTTACGTTTTGCGTATGAAGCTGGAAAAGCAGGTGGAAGTATGCCAGCTGTAATGAACGCAGCGAATGAAGTAGCTGTTGAAGCCTTTTTACAAAAGAGAATTGATTTCTTAACAGTGGAAGACCTCATTGAAAAAGCAATGAACCATCACAATGTCATTGCACGACCGAGCTTAGAGGAAATTTTGGAAATTGATGCGGCCACAAGACGGTTTGTGATGGAACAAATTTAGCAAAGGTGGTTATGGAATTGAATACAGCGATTGCCTTTATATTAATTTTCGGTGCACTCGTATTTTTCCATGAGCTAGGGCATCTATATTTCGCAAAAAGAGCAGGTATTTTATGCCGCGAGTTTGCGATTGGTTTTGGTCCGAAAATATTCTCATTTGAAAAGAATGAAACGGTGTATACGATTCGATTACTGCCCCTTGGTGGCTATGTAAGAATGGCTGGCGAGGATGCGGACACAGTTGAGTTAAAGCCTGGGAAAAAGGTTGGCCTTGTATTAAATGAAAAAGACGAAGTTGTGAAATTAGTTTTTGATGGATATGAAAAGTATCCAAATGTTCGTGTTATTGAAGTCGAACAAGCTGATTTGGAGCATAATTTAACAATTTCGGGCTATGAAGAGTACGAGGAAGAGCTTCAAACATTCCGAGTGAATGAAAAGGCTCGTATTATTACTGCGGGGGAAGAAATTCAAATTGCCCCGTATAATAGACAATTTGGCTCGAAAAAACTAGGGCAACGCGCTTTAACAATCTTTGCGGGTCCTGCAATGAACTTCATTTTAGCATTTGTTATTTTTGTGATTCTTGGATTTGTACAAGGGGTCCCTATTGACAAACCAATGGTCGGAAAAGTGATGGATAACAGTGCAGCACAGCAAGCTGGATTGAAAGAGAATGATACAATTCAAGCTATTGATGGGAAAAACACAAGTACATGGAAAGATGTTGTTACTATTGTACGTGAAAACCCAAATAAAGAAATTACGTTACAAGTAAAGCGTGATAATGAACAGTTTAATGTGAAAGTAACGCCAACACTCGATAAAGAAGGAAAAGACGAAGTTGGTAGAATCGGTGTTTATTCTCCTGTAGAGAAAACAGTGATGGGTTCTATTAAATCAGGATTTGAACAAACGTACCAATGGACGAAACTAATTTTTGAATCTCTTGTTAAATTAGTAACTGGTCAATTTTCTATTAATGAGTTATCAGGTCCAGTAGGAATTTATAATCTAACAGATCAAGTTGTAGATTATGGGTTTACGCGTGTACTAAGTTTAGCTGCAGTTCTAAGCATTAATCTTGGTTTATTTAATTTATTACCAGTTCCTGCTTTAGATGGTGGCCGTTTATTCTTCTTCTTAATTGAAGCGTTACGAGGGAAACCAATTGATCGCCAAAAAGAAGGAATGGTTCACTTTATTGGTTTTGCATTATTAATGTTACTTATGTTAGTTGTAACTTGGAATGACATTCGTAAGTTTTTCTTGTAAAATAAAGTGAAACTTATAATGAAATAGAGCTCGTAGAGTAAAATCCCTCACCTAACTCGAGGTGAGGGGTTTTACTGCGTGTAAGAGTAAAATGAAGAGGTGCAAATAAATGAAACAAAGTATGGTATTCAGTCCTACATTACGTGAAGTTCCAGCTGATGCTGAAATTAAGAGTCATCAGCTATTACTTCGTGCAGGTTTTATGCGTCAAAATGCTTCTGGTATTTATAGCTTTCTACCATTTGGATTAAAAGTATTACACAAAGTAGAACGTATCGTTCGAGAAGAAATGGAGCGCGCAGGAGCTGTAGAATTATTAATGCCAGCTATGCAAGCTGCAGAATTATGGCAAGAATCAGGTCGTTGGTATTCTTACGGATCTGAATTAATGCGTATGAAAGATCGTAACGCTCGTGAATTCGCATTAGGAGCGACACATGAGGAAGTAATTACGGATCTTGTGCGTGATGAAGTGAAATCATATAAAAAATTACCGTTAACATTATACCAAATTCAAACAAAATTCCGTGATGAGCAAAGACCTCGTTTCGGCTTATTACGTGGAAGAGAGTTTCTAATGAAAGATGCCTACTCTTTCCATGCTACACAAGAGAGCTTAGATGAAGTATACGATCGCTTATATAAAGCATACTCTAACATTTTTGCTCGCTGTGGCTTGAATTTCCGTGCAGTTATTGCTGATTCTGGAGCAATGGGCGGAAAAGATACACATGAATTTATGGTATTATCTGATGTTGGTGAAGATACAATTGCATACTCTGACACATCTGATTATGCAGCAAACATCGAAATGGCTCCTGTTGTAGCTACGTATACGAAGAGTGACGAAGCAGAAAAAGCACTTGAAAAAGTAGCAACACCAGACCAAAAAGCAATTGAAGAAGTATCTGCATTCTTAAACATTGCAGCTGACAAGTGCATTAAGTCTATGGTGTTTAAAGTAGATGAGAAATTAGTAGTTGTACTTGTTCGTGGTGATCACGAAGTAAACGATGTGAAAGTGAAAAATGTATACGGCGCTTCAGTTGTTGAGCTTGCTTCTCATGAAGAAGTAAAAGCATTATTAAATTGTGAAGTTGGTTCATTAGGACCGATTAATGTAACAGGTGATATCGAAATTATTGCTGATCACGCTGTAGCATCAATTGTTAACGGATGTTCAGGAGCGAATGAAGAAGGGTTCCATTATGTAAATGTAAATCCAGAACGTGACTTTAAAGTAAGTCAATATACAGATTTACGCTTTATTCAAGAAGGAGACCAATCTCCAGATGGAAACGGAACAATTCTTTTCGCACGCGGAATTGAAGTTGGTCATGTATTCAAATTAGGAACTCGTTATAGTGAAGCAATGAACGCAACATTCCTAGATGAAAATGGAAAAACACAACCACTTATTATGGGTTGTTACGGTATCGGTGTATCTCGTACAGTAGCAGCAATTGCAGAGCAATTTAACGATGAGAACGGCTTAGTTTGGCCAAAAGCGGTAGCACCGTTCCATGTGCATGTAATTCCAGTAAATATGAAATCTGATGCACAACGTGAAATGGGTGAAAATATCTACAACTCATTACAAGAACAAGGCTATGAAGTGTTATTAGACGATCGTGCAGAACGTGCAGGTGTTAAATTTGCAGATGCAGATTTATTCGGTCTTCCAGTTCGTGTTACAGTTGGTAAAAAAGCAGACGAAGGTATTGTAGAAGTGAAAGTACGTGCTACAGGTGAGTCTGAAGAAGTAAAAGTAGAAGAACTTCAAACATATATTGCAAATATTTTAAAATAAGAAGAGGTACCTCGTAATGGGGTACCTTCTCTTTCTTTGTAAACGTATTTTGTAAAAGAAGAGGTGAGAAATCTTTCTTTGTGGTACGTTTCAATTTATAATAGCAAATGGAAGGAGAGTGCTTATGTCTTTAACAAATGAACAACAAGAGCGATTTCAAATTTTGCTCCAGCAGTTGCAAATACCAGACGACCTTATAAATCAATATTTACAAGGCGGTGGTATTGAAAGGCTCGTTATTGATAAAACGAATAAAAGTTGGCATTTTGATTTACAAGTGCCACGTATTTTGCCTACAGAATTATATGAATTGCTAGAAACAAAGCTTAAGCAATCATTTTCTCATATTGCAAGAACAACATTTGCATTAGAAACAGAGAATAAACAATTTACAGAAGAAGAAGTGAGGGCGTATTGGCCGCTTTGTACGGAACGAATTACATTTTCACCTATGTTCGCATACTTAAAGAAGCAGCTTCCACAGGTGAATGGAGTGAAGTTGTTAATAAATGTAAATAACGAGCTGGAGTCTACGGCTTTAAAGAAAAACGTTGCGAAACCAGTAGGGGATCAATACGAAGTTTTTGGATTCCCGCGTTTTCAGTTAGACACACATATACAGCAAAATACAGAAGAAATGCAAAAGTTTCGTGAACAAACGCAGCAAGAAGACCGTGAGCGTGTTATACAAGCTATGGAAGAAATGGCGAAGAAGCAAGCTGAAGAAAGCAGCGTTGTGTATGAAGGACCGATTACACTCGGGTATCTTATTAAGCCAGATGAAGAGATTACACCGATGCGAGAAATTCAAGATGAAGAAAGAAGAAAAACGGTTCAAGGATATGTCTTCCATGTAGAAACAAAAGAGCTTCGTAGTGGGCGTACGTTATTAACTTTAAAAATAACGGATTATACGGATTCTATTATGATCAAAATGTTCTCGCGTGACAAAGAAGATATTCCAATGCTGCAATCCTTGAAAAAAGGAATGTGGGTGAAAGCGCGTGGTTCTGTTCAAAACGATACATTCGTTCGAGATTTAGTAATGATTGCAAATGATATTAATGAAATAACAGGACCGTCTCGTAAAGATAAAGCACCAGAAGGCGAAAAACGAGTAGAGCTGCATCTCCATACTCCGATGAGTCAAATGGACGCTGTCACTCCAGTTTCTAAGCTTGTTGCTCAAGCTGGTAAATGGGGACATGAGGCTATCGCGGTTACAGATCATGCCGTGGCTCAGTCCTTCCCAGAGGCGTATTCTGCAGGGAAGAAGGCTGGTGTTAAAGTTATATATGGTGTAGAAGCAAATCTAGTTAATGATGGTGTACCGATAGCGTATAACGAAGCGCATCGTTTACTTGCAGAGGAAACGTATGTTGTTTTCGACGTTGAGACGACAGGTTTATCAGCTGTATACGATACAGTCATTGAGTTGGCTGCCGTAAAAGTAAAGGGTGGCGAAATTATTGATCGCTTTGAATCTTTCGCAAATCCACATCAACCATTATCAGCGACGATTATTGAATTGACAGGTATTACGGATGATATGTTAACTGATGCACCTGAAGTGGACGAAGTGTTTAAAAAGTTTGAGGAATGGATGGGCGACCATACACTTGTTGCCCATAACGCGAGCTTTGATATGGGCTTTATTAACGTAGGTTTTAAAAAGGCTGGACTAGAAAAAACGAATAATCCAGTTATTGATACGTTAGAACTTGCACGATTTTTATTCCCAGAAATGAAAAATCATCGATTAAATACGATGTGTAAAAAACTTGATATTGAATTAACACAACATCACCGTGCGATTTATGATACAGAAGCGACGGGATATTTACTTGTGAAAATGTTGAAAGACGTAATTGAAAAGGGATTTGAATATCACGATCAATTAAATGATAACATGGGACAAGGGGATGCGTATAAGCGTGGCCGTCCAAGTCATATGACGTTACTTGCCACATCAGATGTTGGATTGAAAAATTTATATAAACTTGTTTCATATTCTCACCTTAATTACTTTTACCGTGTACCACGTGTGCCGAGATCACTATTAAAAAAATATCGTGAAGGGATTTTAGTAGGAACGGCTTGTGATAAAGGTGAAGTGTTCGAGGCAATGATGCAAAAGGCACCTGAAGAGGTAGAAGAAATTGCCCAGTTCTATGATTACATTGAAGTAATGCCTCCAGAGGTGTTGCGTCATTTAGTAGAACGTGAGCTTGTTCGAGACGAAGGTCAATTAAAAACAATTATTTCTAACTTAGTAAAACTAGGTGAGACGTTAGATAAACCAGTTGTTGCTACAGGAAACGTGCATTATTTAGACCCTGAGGATGCGATGTATCGTAAAATTTTAGTCAGTTCGCAGGGCGGAGCCAATCCGTTAAATCGACATTCATTACCGCCAGTACATTTCCGTACAACTGATGAGATGTTAGAATGTTTTTCATTCTTAGGTGAAGACAAAGCGAAAGAAGTTGTTGTAACAAATACACAAAAGATTGCGTCATTAATTGGTGATGTGCATCCAGTAAAAGACGATCTATACACACCGAAAATTGAAGGTGCTGATGATGAAACGCGTGATATGAGTTATAAAATGGCGCGTAGCATTTATGGTGAAGAGCTACCGGAAATTGTAGAAGCACGTTTAGAAAAAGAATTAAAAAGTATTATTGGGCATGGATTCGCCGTAATTTATTTAATTTCACATAAGCTTGTGAAAAAATCGTTAGTAGACGGATATCTAGTAGGTTCGCGTGGATCGGTAGGGTCATCATTTGTTGCAACGATGATGGAAATTACAGAAGTAAACCCATTACCACCACACTATGTATGTCCGAAGTGTAAGCAATCAGAATTCTTTAATGATGGTTCTGTAGGTTCTGGTTTTGACTTACCAGATAAAGAATGTCCTGCTTGTAATATTCCATATGTAAAAGATGGACATGACATTCCTTTCGAAACGTTCCTTGGATTTAAAGGAGATAAGGTGCCCGATATCGATTTGAACTTCTCCGGGGAATACCAACCACGTGCCCATAACTATACGAAAGTACTGTTCGGTGAAGACTATGTATATCGTGCAGGAACGATTGGTACAGTTGCGGAAAAAACTGCTTACGGATATGTAAAAGGTTATGCAAATGATCATAACTTAACGATTCGAAATGCAGAGATTGATCGCTTAGTAGCAGGGTGTACCGGTGTAAAACGTACAACAGGACAGCATCCAGGCGGTATTATCGTTGTGCCAGATTACATGGATATCTTTGATTTCTCACCAATACAGTACCCAGCTGATTCAATTGGTGCTGAATGGAGAACAACGCATTTTGATTTCCACTCGATTCATGATAACTTATTAAAACTTGATATACTAGGACACGATGATCCGACCGTTATTCGTATGTTACAAGATTTAAGTGGTATTGATCCGAAAACAATCCCAACGGATGATCCAGAAGTAATGAAAATTTTCTCTGGTCCAGAATCGTTAGGGGTAACGGAAGAGCAAATTAACTGTAAAACAGGTACACTTGGTATACCAGAGTTTGGTACAAAATTCGTAAGACAGATGTTAGAAGAGACAAAACCAACGACATTCTCAGAGTTAGTCCAAATTTCTGGACTATCACATGGTACTGACGTATGGCTTGGTAATGCAAACGAGTTAATTTATAACGGTACATGTACGCTGAGCGAAGTTATCGGTTGTCGTGATGACATCATGGTATATTTAATCTATCAAGGTCTAGATCCATCATTAGCCTTCAAAATCATGGAGTCGGTTCGTAAAGGTAAAGGTGTACCGGAAGAATGGGAAGAAGACATGAAAAATAATAATGTACCAGGTTGGTATATTGATTCATGTAAGAAGATTAAATACATGTTCCCTAAAGCCCATGCGGCTGCTTACGTACTTATGGCTGTACGTATCGCATACTTTAAAGTACATTTTGCACTGTTATTCTATGCCGCATATTTTACAGTTCGTGCAGATGATTTTGATGTAGAGGCAATGGCGAAAGGTTCAGCATCTATACGTGCAAGAATTGATGAAATTGCTCAAAAAGGATTGGATGCAGCGCCGAAAGAGAAAAGTTTATTAACAGTACTAGAAATGACACTTGAAATGTGTGAGCGTGGATACTCATTCCAAAAGGTGGATTTATACCGCTCACATGCAACAGAATTTATTATTGATGGAGACACATTAATTCCTCCATTTAATGCGGTACCTGGTCTTGGTACAAACGCAGCTTTAAGTATTGTGGAAGCACGTAAAAATGGAGACTTCTTATCAAAAGAGGACTTGCAGCAGCGTAGTAAGGTTTCGAAAACAATTATTGAGTATTTAGATAGTCAAGGTTGTTTAGGAGATTTACCGGATCAAAACCAGTTATCACTGTTCTAGTAGGTAGGAAAAGTCTTTGCAAATCAACATTTCCTATGATATACTATTAACCGAGATAACCATGTCATGTATATTGTGTAAAGAAAAGAGTGGGGAAACCCACTCTTTCGTGTTACTATCTATGTTTTCTCTACGTAGATAGGTAAAAGATTTCTGTCGTATATACATATTTTGTTACAAGTTTTACTTCTTAAATTTGGTAATACTAAGACAGATAATCCCTGCTGAACAGCAGGGGCTTTTGTTAGCTAACGAGAAAGAATAAGATAGACCGTTTTTAAAGTGGCGGGGTCTTCTTCTTTTAAATGGTACATGACGGCAGGAAGGAGGCTGTTTATGGATAAGAAAGTCACAGAAGTTGTAGAAGCATTTGCGCAGCCGATCGTTGAAGAGTTAAATCTTGAACTTGTAGATGTAGAGTATGTGAAAGAAGGACAAGACTGGTTCTTACGCGTATTCATCGATTCTGAAAAGGGAGTCGACATTGAAGAATGCGGTGCGGTAAGTGAACGTTTAAGCGAAGCTTTAGATAAAGAGGATCCAATTCCTCATCTTTACTTTTTGGATGTATCATCTCCTGGAGCGGAACGCCCATTAAAGAAAGAAAAAGACTTCCAGCAAGCGGTAGGAAAACAAGTGGCAATTAAAACATATGAGCCGATTGATGGTGAAAAGATGTTTGAAGGAAAACTGCTTTCTTACGATGGTACAACAATAACATTATTATTAACAATTAAAACACGTAAAAAAGAAATCCAAATTTCGATGGATAAAGTCGCAAATGCGCGACTTGCTGTTACGTTTTAGTTAGAAGGGGGATCTTCATGAGCACTGAGTTATTAGATGCTTTGCTCGTATTAGAATCTGAAAAAGGCATTAGCAAAGACATTATTATTGATGCGATTGAAGCAGCTTTAATCTCTGCTTATAAGCGCAATTTTAATCAAGCACAAAACGTTCGTGTGAGCTTTAACCCAGAAGTGGGAACAATTCAAGTTTTAGCACGTAAAGACGTAGTAGACAATGTGTTTGATCCACGTCTTGAAATTTCTGTAGAGGAAGCAAGACAAATTAATCCAAACTACCAAGATGGTGACGTACTAGAAATTGAAGTAACACCAAAAGACTTTGGTCGTATTGCAGCACAAACTGCAAAACAAGTTGTCACACAACGAGTGCGTGAAGCAGAGCGCGGTGTTATTTACTCTGAGTTTAGTGACCGTGAAGAAGATATTATGGTAGGTATTGTACAACGTCAAGATGCTCGTTTCATCTATGTAAGCTTAGGAAAAGTAGAAGCTTTATTACCTGTAAGTGAGCAAATGCCTAATGAGCAATACAAACCACATGATCGTATTCGCGTATTCATTACGAAAGTAGAAAAAACGACAAAAGGACCACAAATTTACGTATCACGTACACATCCTGGTCTTTTAAAACGTTTATTCGAAATGGAAGTTCCTGAAATCTATGATGGAACTGTAGAAATTCGTTCTGTAGCACGTGAAGCTGGCGATCGCTCTAAGATCTCTGTATATGCAGAGAACACTGATGTTGATCCAGTTGGTTCTTGTGTAGGACCAAAAGGGCAACGTGTACAACGCATTGTAGACGAATTAAAAGGTGAAAAAATTGACATTGTCCGCTGGTCAAATGATCCAGTTGAATATGTTGCAAATGCATTAAGCCCATCACAAGTTGTTAAAGTACTTGTAGATGAAGAAGAAAAAGCGACAACAGTAGTTGTTCCAGACCACCAGTTATCATTAGCTATCGGTAAGCGTGGACAAAATGCACGTCTTGCAGCTAAATTAACAGGCTGGAAAATTGATATTAAGAGTGAGTCTGATGCGAAACAACTTGGTATTGTAACAGAAGAAGATAGCGTAATCGCATTTGGATTCGATTCAGTGGAAGACGAAATCGAATAGAGGTGATGAGTATGAGCAATCGAAAAGTTCCGTTACGAAAATGTGTTGCAACGCAAGAAATGAAATCAAAACGAGAGCTCGTTCGCATTGTTCGTTCCAAAGAGGGAGAAGTGTCCATTGATTTAACTGGGAAAAAATCAGGACGAGGTGCTTACTTGTCGAAGGACAAGGAGAGCATTCTTCAAGCTCAAAAGAAAAATGTTTTGGAACATCATCTAAAAGCGAAAATCGACGGTTCTTTATATGAAGAGCTTCTTGAGCTTGTTGAGAAGGAGTCGAAATAAGTGTCCGATTGGAAATCGTTTTTAGGACTAGCAAACCGGGCTCGGAAAATTATTTCGGGTGAAGAACTCGTTTTAAAAGAAGTACGAAGTGGCAAAGCAAAACTTGTATTGCTATCTGAAGATGCGTCAGTAAATACTACAAAACGCATCACAGATAAAACTACGTACTACAACGTACCAATGAGAAAGGTCGAAAATCGACAACAATTAGGGCATGCGATTGGGAGAGATGAGCGAGTCGTTGTAGCTGTGTTAGATGTAGGCTTTGCGAAAAAGCTGCGTAGCATGCTCGATACAAATTACCGGGGGTGAAGGTATGAGTAAAATTCGAGTGCATGAATATGCAAAAAAACATAATATCTCAAGTAAAGATCTTATGACAAAACTAAAAGAAATGAATATCGAGGTTTCGAATCATATGACAATGTTAGACGATGAAGTAGTAAATAAATTAGATAATGAATATCAAACTGAAAAACCTTCTGTTGCAGATGAGTTTGAAGTAGAAGAAAAAGTTGTTCGCAGTAAAAAGAACAGCAATAAGAAAAAGAAAAAAGGCAAAGGAAACGAAGACAAACGTCAAGAGAACTTTGCTGGTAGACAACAAACTCAAATTGTAGAAACACCAGATAAAATTACTTTCTCTGGAAGCCTTACAGTAGGAGATCTTGCTAAAAAATTAAGCAAAGAGCCATCTGAAATTATTAAGAAGCTCTTCATGCTTGGAATTATGGCAACAATTAACCAAGACTTGGATAAAGATACAATTGAGTTAATTGCTAACGACTACGGTATTGAAGTAGAAGAAGAAGTAATTGTAAGCGAGACTGAGTTTGAAACATTCATTGATGAGCAAGATGATGAAGAGAACTTAAAAGAACGTCCAGCTGTAGTTACAATCATGGGACACGTTGACCATGGTAAAACAACATTACTGGATTCTATTCGTAACTCAAAAGTAACTGCAGGCGAAGCGGGTGGAATTACTCAGCATATCGGTGCATATCAAGTTGAAGTAAACGATAAGAAGATTACATTCTTAGATACACCTGGTCACGCAGCATTTACAACGATGCGTGCTCGTGGGGCACAAGTAACGGATATTACAATCCTTGTTGTTGCAGCGGATGACGGTGTTATGCCACAAACGGTTGAAGCAATTAACCATGCGAAGGCAGCAGGAGTACCAATTATTGTTGCTGTGAATAAAATGGATAAACCAGCTGCAAACCCTGATCGCGTAATGCAAGAACTAACTGAATATGAATTAGTTCCAGAAGCTTGGGGCGGAGATACTATTTTCGTACCAATTTCTGCAATTCAAGGCGAAGGCATTGACAACTTACTAGAAATGATCCTTCTTGTAAGTGAAGTAGAAGAATATAAAGCAAATCCAAACCGCTATGCAACTGGTACAGTAATCGAAGCACAGCTTGATAAAGGTAAAGGAACTATCGCGACATTACTTGTTCAAAATGGTACGCTTCGAGTTGGAGATCCAATCGTTGTTGGAACTTCATTCGGACGTGTTCGTGCAATGGTAAGTGATATTGGTCGTCGTGTAAAAGTTGCTGGTCCATCAACTCCTGTTGAAATTACTGGTTTAAACGAAGTACCACAGGCTGGAGATCGTTTCATGGCATTTGCTGATGAGAAGAAAGCTCGTCAAATTGGTGAATCACGTGCACAAGAAGCGTTAGTTGCACAACGTGGTGAGAAATCTAAATTAAGCCTTGAAGATTTATTCCAACAAATCCAAGAGGGCGATGTAAAAGAAATTAACTTAATCGTAAAAGCAGACGTACAAGGTTCTGTTGAAGCGATGGCAGCATCACTTCGTAAAATTGATGTTGAAGGCGTAAAAGTTAAAATCATTCACACTGGTGTAGGTGCGATTACAGAATCTGATATCATTTTAGCTTCTGCATCTAATGCAATTGTAATTGGATTTAACGTACGTCCAGATGTGAACGCGAAGCGTACAGCTGAATTAGAGAACGTTGATATTCGTTTACACCGTATTATTTATAAAGTAATCGAAGAGATTGAAGCAGCTATGCAAGGTATGCTTGATCCAGAATTCGAAGAAAAAGTAATCGGTCAAGCAGAAGTTCGTCAAACGTTTAAAGTAACAAAAGTTGGAACAATCGCAGGTTGTTACGTAACAGACGGTAAAATTACGCGTGATAGTGGCGTACGTATTATCCGTGACGGCGTAGTAATTTTCGAAGGACAACTTGATACGTTAAAACGTTTCAAAGACGACGTAAAAGAAGTTGCACAAAACTATGAGTGTGGTATTACAATTGAGAGATATAATGATCTTAAAGAAGGGGACATCATTGAAGCGTACATTATGGAAGAAGTGAAGCGATGATTATCGCTTCACTCTCATTCGAGTGTATGATTTACGATGTGCATTCTTTAAAAGAGAAACGTGCAATTTTACAACGTGTGTTAACTCGTGTAAAACAGCGCTATAATGTAGCTGTTTCTGAAGTTGGGCACCAAGATGTATGGCAACGTACAGAAATTGCAGTTGTTTCCGTATCCTCAAATCGTGTTATCTGTGAGAAAGAAATGAATCGTGTACTTGAGTACATCGATTCATTTCCTGAAATTGAACGTACAATAACACATTTGGAATGGTATTGAATGAGGTGAAGAGTTATGAAATTACGTGCGAACCGTGTGGGCGAGCAAATGAAAAAAGAATTAGGCGACATTATCAGTCGTAAAATTAAAGACCCACGTATTGGATTTGTTACAGTAACTGATGTACAAGTGAGTGGTGATTTACAAATTGCTAAAGTATATATTTCTGTTTTAGGTGATGAAGAACAGAAAGAAAATACTTTAAAAGGTTTAGCGAAGGCAAAAGGCTTTATTCGTTCAGAAATTGGCCAACGTATTCGTCTTCGTAAAACACCAGAAATTACCTTTGAGTTTGATGAGTCTATCGGATATGGTCATCGAATTGATACACTTTTACATGAAATTAATAAAGACGGTAAACGTGAAGAATAATGGATAGACATTTGTCTATCCATTTTTTCAATGCAAAATAAGTTTTGGATATTTACTACGAGAGAATTATGATGAGGTGAACATATATGGAAGGTGTAGTATTATTACATAAGCCAAAAGGCATGACATCACATGATTGTGTATTTAAATTAAGAAAGATATTGCGAGAAAAGAGAATTGGTCATACGGGAACATTAGACCCTGATGTAACAGGAGTATTACCAATTTGCGTTGGAAGAGCAACGAAAATTGCACAATTTTTAACAAGTGAAACGAAAACATATGAAGGTGAAGTAACATTAGGGTTTTCAACGACAACTGAAGATGCTTCTGGTGAGGTTGTTGAAACGAAAAATGTAGATCGTACTATTACTCGTAAGGAAGTAGAGAAAGTCCTTGCGGAATTAACAGGCACGATTGAACAAATGCCACCAATGTTCTCGGCTGTAAAAGTAAACGGGAAAAAATTATACGAATATGCAAGAGCAGGGCAAGAGGTGGAACGTCCAGTTCGTACAATTATAATTCATGAATTCATATTACTTGATGATCGTGAAGTTTTTGAAGGAGAAAATATTTCATTCCGTTTCCGTGTAACGTGTAGTAAAGGAACATATGTAAGAACGTTAGCTGTAATGATCGGGGAAAAACTTGGTTTCCCATCACATATGTCGCACCTTATAAGAACGGCATCTGGTGAATTTTTATTAGAAGATTGCATATCATTTGAAGAAATTGAAGAAAACGTGCAAAATGGAACAGTAGAGTCTATCTTCATTTCAATTGATGAAGCATTAAGTAAGTTTCCAAAAATGGTTGTAGATGAAAAGCAAGCAGAGAAAATAAAGAATGGTATGTTCTTAAAAAATGAATTAGAAATAACAGCACCATTTATTACAGTGTTTGATAAAAATGATCGTTGCTTAGCAATTTATGAACATCATCCGAAACATCCTGGTATGTTAAAGCCGATGAAAGTACTTGTGAATAATCAAGAACTAAAGCTATAATGAATTATTGGAAGGATTATTACAGAAAAAGGTGAATTCAAGCGTGAAACTTATTCATTTAACTCATCCACATGAACAAAATAAATTAGAATTACCACCTACTGTAATGGCATTAGGATTTTTTGATGGCATTCATTTAGGACATCAATGTGTAATTCGAACTGCGAAAAAAATAGCGGACGACCGAGGATATAAAAGTGCAGTTATGACATTTCATCCTCATCCATCTGTTGTTTTAGGAAAAAAGGATGCGCATGTGGAGTATATTACACCGATGCGCGATAAAGAAAAAATAGTCGAAAGCTTAGGAATCGATATATTATATGTAATTAAATTTGATGAATCATTTGCAGGGTTATTACCGCAACAATTTGTAGATGATTATATTATTGGTTTAAATGTAAAGCATGTAGTAGCGGGGTTTGATTATTCATATGGACGTTTAGGAAAAGGAAAGATGGAGACTTTACCATTTCATGCAAGAGGGGAGTTTACACAGACTGTGATTGAAAAAGTTGAATTTCAAGAAGAGAAAGTAAGTTCTACAGCATTACGAAAGTTAATTCGAAATGGCGAAATGGAGCAAATTCCATCTATTTTAGGTAGAGCCTATACTGTAGCGGGAACAGTTATACACGGCGACAAACGTGGACGTCAAATTGGTTTTCCAACAGCTAATGTAGGTTTAAGTGATGAGTATTTATTGCCACCTGTAGGTGTTTATGCAGTGAGATTAAAAGTTCACGGTGAATGGTACGATGGTGTATGTAATATTGGATATAAACCGACTTTTAAAGAAGATGAGCGTCAATTATCAATTGAAGTGCATTTATTTGAATTTAACAAAGATATATACGATCAAAATGTTACAGTAGAGTGGCATATGCGTATAAGAGCAGAAAAGAAATTCAACGGTATTGATGAGTTAGTTGAACAAATCGCAAAAGATAAGAAAACAGCCCAAGAATATTTTGTGAGCGAAAAGAATATACTTGCTTTTTCAAATGAAAAGTAGTATTCTATGTTATGTACTTTATGACAACCATTGCTTGGCATTGCGACTCACCGACGCTTGCTAGGTAATTGGGGGTTTAATTAATAGGAGGTGAAATAGGATGGCTTTAACACAAGAGCGTAAAAATGAAATCATTGCACAATTTAGAACTCATGAGACTGATACTGGTTCTCCAGAGGTTCAAATTGCTGTCCTAACGGAGCAAATTAACACTCTAAACGAGCACTTACGTACTCACAAGAAAGATCATCATTCACGTCGTGGTCTATTAAAGATGGTTGGTAAACGTCGTAACTTACTAACTTACCTTCGTAATAGCGATATCACACGTTACCGTGAATTAATCACAAAGCTTGGCTTACGTCGATAGTCAAAGAAGCGGGAATATTCCCGCTTTTTTGTTAGGTAAAAATATATCTTCTACGCTTTATAGCTTACTTAATTTTAGGCAATACTAGAGGTAGAATATTGTGATATACTATCCATTTACATAGAAGAATTGAATACTTTAAATTGAGAGGGGTACTTAAATGAGTCAAGAAAAGCAAGTCTTCTCGATAGATTTAGCTGGTCGCCAGCTAACAGTTGAAACTGGTCAGCTTGCAAAACAAGCGAACGGAGCAGTATTAGTAAGATATGGCGATACAGCGGTTCTATCTACAGCAACTGCATCAAAAGAAGCAAAAAATGTAGATTTCTTCCCACTTACAGTAAACTATGAAGAGCGTTTATATGCAGTCGGAAAAATTCCTGGCGGTTTCATTAAACGTGAAGGTCGTCCAAGTGAAAAAGCAATTTTGGCAAGTCGTTTAATCGACCGTCCAATCCGTCCACTTTTCGCAGATGGTTTCCGTAACGAAGTACAAGTTGTCAGCATCGTAATGAGTGTTGATCAAGATTGTTCTTCTGAAATGGCAGCTATGCTTGGTTCTTCATTAGCGTTATCGATTTCAGATATTCCATTTGAAGGTCCAATCGCGGGTGCAACAGTTGGTCGTATTAACGGCGAATTCGTTATCAACCCAACAGTAGAACAGCAAGAACAAAGTGATATTCACCTTGTTGTAGCTGGTACGAAAGATGCAATTAACATGGTTGAAGCAGGAGCAGATCAAGTGCCTGAGGAAACAATGTTAGAAGCAATTATGTTTGGTCATGACGAAATTAAACGTCTAATTGCATTCCAAGAAGAGATTGTACAAGCTGTAGGTAAAGAGAAATCAGAAGTGAAACTTTATGAAGTTGACGCTGATCTTAACCAAGCTGTACGTGAAATGGCTGAAGAAGATATGCATTCAGCAATTCAAGTACATGAGAAACATGCACGTGAAGATGCAATTAACGAAGTGAAAAAGCGTGTTATTGAGCATTACGAAGCGCAGGAAGCTGACGCTGATACATTAGGACAAGTAAATGAGATTTTATATAAAATTGTAAAAGAAGAAGTACGTCGTCTTATTACAGTTGAAAAAATCCGCCCAGATGGCCGTAAAGGTGACGAAATCCGTCCATTAGCATCAGAGGTTGGCATTTTATCTCGTACACACGGTTCTGGTTTGTTCACTCGTGGACAAACACAAGCATTAAGTATTTGTACATTAGGTGCATTAGGCGATGTGCAAATTTTAGATGGTCTTGGTGTAGAAGAATCAAAACGCTTTATGCACCATTACAATTTCCCATCATTTAGTGTTGGTGAAACTAGACCAATGCGTGGACCAGGTCGTCGTGAAATCGGTCACGGTGCACTAGGAGAACGCGCACTTGAGCCTGTAATTCCATCTGAAAAAGATTTCCCATACACAGTACGTCTTGTATCTGAAGTTTTAGAATCAAATGGTTCTACTTCACAAGCAAGTATTTGTGGTAGTACTTTAGCAATGATGGATGCTGGTGTTCCACTTAAAGCTCCAGTTGCAGGTATTGCAATGGGTCTAGTTAAAACTGGTGAGCATTACACAATTTTATCTGATATTCAAGGTATGGAAGATCATTTAGGTGATATGGACTTTAAAGTAGCAGGTACAGCACAAGGTGTAACTGCACTACAAATGGACATTAAAATCGATGGTCTATCTCGTGAAATTTTAGAAGAGGCATTACAACAAGCGAAAGTTGGTCGTGTGCACATTCTAAATCATATGTTATCTGTTATTCCAGAGCCACGCACTGAATTATCAGCGTACGCTCCAAAGATTATTACAATGACAATTAATCCAGATAAAATCCGTGACGTTATCGGACCGAGCGGTAAACAAATCAATAAAATTATTGAAGAAACTGGCGTTAAAATTGACATCGAGCAAGATGGCACAGTATTCATTTCTTCAATAAACCAAGAAATGAACGACAAAGCTAAGAAAATTATCGAAGATATCGTTCGCGAAGTACAAGTAGGTGAAATCTACGAAGGAAAAGTGAAACGTGTTGAGAAATTCGGTGCTTTCGTTGAATTATTCAGCGGTAAAGATGGATTAGTTCACATTTCTGAACTTGCACTTGAGCGTGTAGGTAAAGTAGAAGACGTTGTAAAAATCGGTGACGTAATTACGGTTAAAGTTATCGAGATTGACAAGCAAGGTCGTGTTAATCTATCTAGAAAAGTATTGCTAAAAGAAGAGCAAGAAAAAGAAGCTGCTAAAGAAGAAAACAAACAAGAGCAGCAATAAGCGAAAGCCAGTTTAACTGGCTTTTTTTGTTATGTAAAAATATGATTTATATATATTTTTATGTCAGTATAGGTATAGTTTTCATTATAACGCTCAAATTAACAAAGATAAGAAGAAAAATGTTTTTTTATATAGTTAATTTGGGAGGGTTTATATGAAAGTTCGTATATTGGCATACATATGTATATTTTCTTTATATGTCAGTTTAGGCTCTTATTCTGTTTTTGCACAGGATAACTTATATGAAGAAATTCAAAAGCATGCAAAACAATATGAGATTGCACCTCAAAATGCGATGATTGATAAGATATGGAAAGCAACACCAGGATATAATGGAAGACAAGTTGATATGGAAGCATCCTATAACAATATGAAGAAGCTAAAGGAATTTGATCAAAAACACCTTGAATTTAAGGAAGTATCACCGAGTGTCCACTTAGAAGATTTATCACCTGCTCCAATTTATAGGGGGCATCCGAATAAAAAGATGGTGGGATTAACAATAAATGTGGCATGGGGAAACGAGTATTTGCCTCGTGTATTAGAAATATTGAAAAAGCATGATGTGAAGGCGACTTTCTTTTTAGAAGGACGTTGGGTGAAAGAAAATTTACGATTTGCAAAAATGATTGTCGATGCAAATCAAGAAGTCGGAAATCATTCTTATACGCACCCTAATATGAAAACGCTATCGTCTGATGAAATACGAGAGCAGTTACAAAAAACAAATCGAATGATTGAAGCTGCTACGAATCAAAAGGTGAGATGGTTTGCCCCGCCGAGTGGAAGTTTTCGGGATGAAGTCGTGAAAATCGCTGATGATTTCCAAATGGGAACGATTATGTGGACTGTCGATACAATCGATTGGAAGCGACCTGAGCCAGATGTACTATTGCAGAGAGTAATGAGAAAAATACACCCAGGTGCTATCGTATTAATGCATCCTACTTCGTCAACGGCAGAAGCATTAGATACAATGATAAAAAAATTGAAGGAACAAGGATATAAAGTAGGGAATATAACAGAATTACTGGATGAAAAACGTGTGGATTAAATACATTTGCATGACATTCATCCTTAAACTTGTTATCATTAAATAATAGCACTTATTTAGAGAAACTGGCAGTAGGAGGAAAGTTTTTGATTAAAAAATATACTTGTAAAAATGGTGTAAGAATAGTTATGGAAAATATACCAACTGTAAGATCGGTTGCGATTGGTATTTGGATCCATGCGGGATCAAGAAATGAAAATGAAAAAAATAACGGGATTTCTCACTTTTTAGAGCATATGTTCTTTAAAGGGACAGAAACACGTAGTGCACGCGAAATTGCAGAATCATTTGATAGTATTGGTGGGCAAGTGAATGCTTTTACTTCAAAAGAGTACACTTGTTACTATGCAAAAGTGCTAGATGAACATGCTAAATATGCTTTAGATGTATTAGCTGACATGTTCTTTAATTCAACATTTGATGAAGAAGAATTGAAAAAAGAGAAGAATGTCGTATGTGAAGAAATTAAAATGTACGAAGATGCTCCAGACGATATTGTGCATGATATGTTAACGAAAGCAACATATGAAACGCATCCGCTTGGATATCCTATTTTAGGAACAGAAGAAACACTTGATACGTTTACAGGTGATACGCTACGCCAATATATTAAGGATCATTATACACCTGAAAATGTAGTTGTTTCAGTTGCAGGAAATATTGATGAAGCCTTCTTACAAACGGTAGAGCAATATTTCGGTAGTTATGAAGGAACAACAAACCGTGAACAAGTACATAGTCCAATTTTCCATTTTAATAAAGTAGCACGTAAAAAGGAAACAGAACAAGCTCATTTATGTTTAGGATATAAAGGCTTACAAATGGGACACGAAGATATTTATAACTTAATTGTATTAAATAACGTTTTAGGCGGTAGTATGAGTAGCCGTTTATTCCAAGAAGTACGTGAGCAACGTGGGTTAGCTTACTCAGTATTTTCTTACCATTCTTCTTATGAAGATACAGGTATGTTAACACTGTATGGTGGAACAGGTAGTCAACAATTAGATACACTGTATGAAACAATGCAAGAAACATTAGAAACATTGAAAAATACAGGTATTACAGAAAAAGAGCTTATTAATAGTAAAGAGCAATTAAAAGGAAACTTAATGTTAAGTTTAGAAAGTACGAATAGTCGTATGAGCCGTAATGGTAAAAATGAATTGCTACTTCGTAAGCATCGTTCACTTGATGAGATTATCGAAAGTGTAAACACTGTAACAAAAGAAAATGTAGATGGGTTAATTCGTAACATGTTTACAGATGAATTCTCTGCAGCATTAATTAGTCCAGATGGAAAACTTCCAAAAGGAATAAAACTATAATCAACTTTTACGATGTATCTGAAAATAACCTTCTCTCTTTTTAAATGAGAGAAGGTTATTTTTTTTATACATATAGAATAGGTACTAATTATAGACAATGCAAATGAAAAATTTAGTAGGGGAGTGGAGTGAGTATGCGATTAAGTGAATTAAGCGGTAAAGAGGTTGTAGATATAGAAAAAGCGGAAAAAATGGGAGCCTTAGGTTATATGGATTTAGAGATTGATGAGAAAGACGGACAAATACAAACACTTATAATACCTGTAGGGAAGTGGGGAGGTTTTAAAAAGGAACCACAAGAAGTAAGAGTGGCATGGAGTCAAATAAAGAAAGTCGGACACGATATGCTTCTTTGTGATAGTATAGATCGTTCAAATTCGGAGTGAAGGATGGCCATTTTGGTCATCTTTTTTTGTATCTACATAGAAACCTGATAAATCATATGTGCATTTGGATTTTCAATCACCATAAACTCGTACATTACATATGATGTGGAGGAAAAAGAAAAAGTAGGCACTTTTCTTATAAATGACAGAAAAAGAAGGTGAATTAGGGAATGTTGACTGAGATGCATATTGCTGTCATAGGAGGAGATGCAAGGCAGCTAGAAGTAATTCGTAAGCTAGTTGAATTGGATGCGAAACTTTCTTTGATAGGTTTTGATCAGTTAGATCATGGTTTCACAGGGGCAGCAAAAGAAAGTATACAAAATTTAGATTTCACTTCTGTAGACGCAATTATTTTGCCGGTTGCCGGTACAAATGCCAAAGGAGAAGTAGATACTATTTTTTCAAATGAAAAAGTTTCAATAACGAAAGAACAAATTGAAAATACACCAGAACACTTTACTATATATTCAGGTATTGGTACACCTTACTTGGAAAATCTCGTATCTACTACGAATCGAAAACTTGTTAAATTATTTGATCGTGATGATGTAGCAATATACAATTCTATTCCAACGGTAGAAGGTACATTAATGATGGTAATTCAACATACCGACTATACAATTCATGGGTCCAATGTAATGGTTCTAGGATTTGGGAGAACAGGAATGAGTGTTGCGAGAGCATTTCAATCATTAGGAGCCCATGTCAAAGTTGGAGCAAGACGATCTGAACATATTGCACGTATTACAGAAATGATGTTTTCTCCTTTTCATATGCAAGACATAGAGAAAGAAGTAGGAAATATCGATATTGTAATTAATACGATTCCGCATCTCGTTGTAACAGCGAATGTTATTGCAAAAATGCCAGCTCATACGTTAGTGATTGATTTAGCTTCTAAACCAGGCGGTACCGACTTTAGATATGCGGAAAAAAGAGGAGTCAAAGCATTGCTAGCACCTGGATTACCAGGTATTGTTGCCCCAAAAACGGCTGGGCAAATTTTAGCAAATGTTCTTTCTCAGTTATTAGCAGCAGATGCAATTGCAAAGGAGGAGGAAAAGAAATGAGTTTGAAGGGGAAACGAATTGGTTTCGGATTTACAGGTTCACATTGTACGTACGAAGAAGTAATGCCTCATTTAGAAAAATTAATTGCTGAGGGAGCAGAAGTACGTCCTGTTGTTTCTTACACTGTTCAATCAACAAATACTAGATTTGGAGAAGGAGCAGAGTGGATTAAGAAGATTGAAGAAATAACAGGTTTTAAAGCAATTAATTCAATCGTTGGTGCAGAACCACTAGGACCTAAAATTCCACTAGATTGTATGGTAATTGCACCACTAACAGGGAATTCTATGAGTAAATTTGCAAATGCAATGACAGACTCTCCAGTACTAATGGCAGCGAAAGCGACGTTAAGAAATGGCAAGCCTGTCGTATTGGCTGTTTCGACGAATGATGCTTTAGGGCTTAATGGAGTAAATCTCATGCGCCTAATGGCAACAAAAAACATCTACTTCGTCCCATTCGGCCAAGATGCACCAGAGAAAAAACCGAACTCAATGGTAGCTCGCATGGAGCTGCTGGAAGATACAGTGTTAGAAGCGCTGCAAGGGAAGCAATTGCAACCGGTGGTCGTAGAAAAATTCAGATATATGAATTAAAAAACGAAAAAAAACGGACAATTTTTGATGAAACCATCATTCTTACTGTAGAATATGATAAAATTAACGTTATTAAGATCAGAAGGGGTATTGTATACTCCTTCTGATTCTAAGTTATAGAAGGATTGGTATCTAGAAAGGGGCATAGTGATGGAAAAGCAAAAAACTTTTCATGTCGCTGTAGTTGGAGCAACCGGCGCAGTTGGTGAACAAATGTTAAATACTTTAGAGAAACGAGAATTTCCAATCGGGAAATTAACGTTACTTTCATCTAAACGATCTGCAGGTAAGAAACTTGTATTTAAAGGCGAAGAATTTACAGTTCAAGAGGCAACTCCTGAAAGCTTTGAAGGAGTAGATATCGCACTATTTAGTGCTGGTGGATCTGTATCGAAACAATTAGCGCCAGAAGCAGCAAAACGCGGTGCGATTGTTGTTGATAATACAAGTGCATTCCGTATGACAGAAAACGTGCCACTTGTTGTACCTGAAGTAAATGAAAACGACTTAAAAGAGCATAATGGTATTATTGCAAATCCAAACTGTTCTACAATTCAAATGGTAGTAGCTCTTGAGCCAGTTCGTCAGCAATATGGTTTAAAACGAGTAATCGTTTCCACATATCAAGCTGTATCAGGTGCTGGTGCGGCAGCTATTGAAGAACTGCATGAACAATCACAAGCAATCTTAAATGGCGAAGAAGTTAAGGCAAATGTTCTTCCTGTATCAGGTGATAAGAAGCATTTCCCAATTGCTTTTAATGCGATTCCACAGATTGATAAATTCCAAGATAATGGATTTACGTTTGAAGAAATGAAAATGATTAACGAAACGAAAAAAATTATGCATATGCCTGAATTAGAAGTAGCGGCAACATGTGTACGTTTACCAGTTGTATCAGGACACTCTGAGTCTGTTTACATCGAAGTAGAAAAAGAAGGCGTAACAGTAGCAGAATTAAAGAGCTTACTTGCAAATGCGGAAGGTATTGTTCTGCAAGATAATCCAGAAGAGCAGTTATATCCAATGCCAGCTACTGCAGTAGGTAAAAACGAAGTATTCGTTGGAAGAATCCGTAAAGATTTAAATAACGATAAAGGATTCCATCTTTGGGTCGTATCTGATAACTTATTAAAAGGCGCTGCATGGAATTCTGTTCAAATTGCAGAGCGCTTAGTAAAATTACAATTAGTGTAAACGGCTAAGAGAAGGTGCAAAATATGAAAATAATTGTTCAAAAATTTGGTGGCACATCAGTACGTGATGACAATGGACGTAAGCATGCGCTTCATCATATAAAAAAATCATTAGCTGCTGGTTATAAAGTAGTTACTGTTGTATCTGCTATGGGCCGTAAAGGTGAACCATATGCAACGGATACGTTATTAAGTCTTGTAAATCAAGAGGAATCTACTATTTCTAAACGTGAGCAAGATTTATTATTATCATGCGGAGAGTTAATCTCTGCAATTGTTTTCTCTAATATGTTGAATGAGAACGGTATAAAAGCAGCAGCATTAAATGGTGCACAAGCTGGTTTTGTAACGAATGATGACTTTACGAATGCAAAGATTATTGAAATGAATTGCGATCGTATACATGAAGAGTTAGAAAATGTAGATGTAATCGTCGTTACAGGATTCCAAGGGCAAACGAAAAAAGGTGATACGACAACACTTGGACGCGGAGGTAGTGATACTTCAGCTTCAGCATTAGGTGTTGCACTTCATGCTGAATACATCGATATATTCACTGATGTAGAAGGTGTTATGACTGCAGATCCTCGTATTGTAAAAGATGCACGTCATCTTCAAACTGTAACGTATAACGAAATTTGTAACATGGCTTATCAAGGTGCGAAAGTCGTTCATCCACGTGCAGTTGAAATTGCGATGCATGCAAAAGTGCCACTTCGTGTACGTTCTACGTATTCTGATAGTGAAGGTACGCTTATTTCAGCATATGACGGTGCTACAAGAGGTCGTGATGTAGAAGAACGTCCTGTTACGGGCATTGCTCACGTATCAAACGTAACGCAAATTAAAGTGCTTGCAAAAGAAACGGCATATGATTTGCAACAACATGTGTTTAAAGAGATGGCGAACGAAGGAATAAGTGTTGATTTAATTAATATTTCACCTACTGGCGTAGCATATACGGTGAGTGATAATGTATCAAGTCATGCAGTTAAATTATTACAGAACCTTGGATATGAGCCAATTGTGACAGAACATTGTGCGAAAGTATCTATCGTTGGAGCTGGAATGGCAGGATACCCAGGGGTTACTGCGAAAATCGTTACAGCTTTAGCGGAAAAAGGTATTCAAATCCTGCAATCGGCAGATAGTCATACAACAATTTGGGTTCTTGTAAAAGAGACTGATTTAGTGGAGGCTGTAAATGCATTACATAGTGCGTTTGAGCTTTCAAAAGAAAAGCAACTGGAACAATAAGGAGTGAGACCATGATAGATTTTGGGACAATTGCAACCGCGATGGTAACACCGTTTGATATAAACGGGAATATCGATTTTGCAAAGACAACGAAATTGGTAAATTATTTAATTGATAACGGTACAACAGCAATCGTGGTAGGAGGAACGACAGGAGAATCTCCTACATTAACTTCAGAAGAGAAAGTAGCGTTATATCGCCATGTCGTATCTGTTGTCGATAAAAGAGTGCCCGTAATCGCTGGAACAGGTAGCAATAATACGCATGCTTCTATTGACTTAACTAAAAAGGCAACAGAAGTTGGTGTGGATGCAGTAATGCTAGTAGCACCGTATTATAACAAACCGAGTCAAGAAGGAATGTATCAGCATTTTAAAGCAATTGCTGAAAGCACGCCGCTTCCGGTTATGCTATATAACGTTCCAGGACGATCTATTGTACAAATCTCCGTTGATACAGTTGTTCGTTTATCAGAAATAGAAAACATTGTTGCTATTAAAGATGCTGGCGGCGATGTGTTAACAATGACAGAAATCATTGAAAAAACAGCGGACGACTTTGCGGTATACAGCGGTGATGACGGTTTAACGTTACCAGCTATGGCAGTTGGAGCGAAAGGTATCGTTTCGGTAGCCTCTCATGTTATCGGAAACGAAATGCAAGAAATGATTACAGCATTTCAAGCAGGAGAATTTAAGAAGGCACAAAAATTACATCAATTACTTGTAAGAGTAACTGATTCATTATTTATGGCGCCAAGTCCAACTCCAGTAAAAACAGCGTTACAAATGGTTGGATTAGATGTAGGTTCTGTACGTTTACCACTTCTTCCATTAACAGAAGAAGAAAGAGTAACGTTACAATCTGTAATGCAATCTATCCCTCGTTAATAAAAAATGACCTAGTGTAGAACTAGGTCATTTTTTATTATATGCAAATCTTTTCCTCTTTTTCTCACTTATATGTGTTCTTATAAGAATATTAATCGCTTCTTCATTATGTGTATAAGAAAATAATTGTACCCCTTTAACTGAGTCAAAAAATGATAGATATTATGGCATAAACGTAATAAACTACGGTGTCTGTTTTTAGAGAAATCCCCTCAAATGTGACGTAATTCATAAAAAAACTCCATTTTGTAAGTGTTTTTGTTAGATTCTAGAAAAATAAATCTTGAAACTCCCTATTATGAAATGAATTTAGCGTATGTATGGCTAGTTTTTCAAAATAATATGGAGTATAAAATCGGAGTAAATATAAAGGAAATACGTTCGATACTTTTGTTGTCATTCCGTTCTTTTACTCTTTCTTTCGCACGATTTAACTTGTGTTCTATTTCTTGTATCAGGTATAATATGGCTAAGTAGCTTAGTACGGGTATGCTTAGCAAAATTGGGAAAAATTATAATTTAATTAAATTTTCATATCATATCGAATAAGATATTTGATTTATATAATGAAAGAGAGGTGAAACCTGGTTTAAAAAATAAACAAGGACATGATATCGCATAACGGTAAGGACATTCGTCTTGGACGGTGAAAATATGGTGGTTGTAGAGTTTCCCCTGGTGTCTCTGCAATTTTAGTGAAATCAGTGTTTGCAAGATTTTTAAACCAGGCAACAACATGAAGAGAAAAGAGAATGAGTCTGTTAAAGTATTTGCTCTTGGTGGAGTAGGTGAAATTGGGAAAAACATGTACTGTGTTGAAATTGATTCTGAAATCTTTATCGTAGATGCAGGGTTAATGTTCCCGGGAGATGAAATGTTTGGAATTGATATCGTTATTCCTGATATTACATATTTAGTGGAAAATCAAGAGCGAGTAAAAGGTTTATTTATTACTCACGGTCATGAAGATCATATTGGTGGAATTGTGTATGTACTTCGTAAATTATCTATTCCAGTCTATGCAACGAAATTAACAGTAGGACTTATACAAGAAAAACTTGGTGAAGCGGGCATGTTAGGCCGTGTAGACCTAAAAACAATCGATTCAAATTCAACAGTAGAATTTAACACTACAACGGTGTCATTCTTCGGAACGACACATAGTATTCCGGATTCTGTTGGCGTTTGTTTCCATACATCAAAAGGTGCAGTCGTATATACGGGAGACTTTAAATTCGATCAAACTCCAATTGGAAATAGTGGAGCAGACCTTGGGAAAATGGCGCAAATCGGAAATGAAGGCGTACTTTGCTTATTATCTGATAGTACAAACGCAGAGCGCCCAGGCTATACAGGTTCAGAAAAAGAAGTTGGTGTAGAAATCTCTAAAGTGTTCTACGGCGCAGAAGGTCGTATTATCGTTGCTTCATTTGCATCGAATGTACATCGTATTCAACAAGTATTTGATGCAGCTGCTGAAACAGGGCGAAAAGTAGCGGTAGTAGGACGTAGTATGGTGAAAGTAGTAGACATTGCAAGACGTCTTGGTTATTTAGATGTTCCAGAAGGTATGGTTATTTCATTACAAGAAGTAGACAACTTTCCAGAGAAGAAGGTAGCTATTTTAACGACAGGTAGTCAAGGTGAACCGATGGCTGCTCTATCTAGAATGGCAAAACAAGCACATAAACAAATTTCAATTCGTAAAGGTGATACTGTTATCATTGCTGCTTCGCCAATTCCGGGTAATGAAATATCTGTATCAAAAATTATTGATTTGTTATTTAGAGCTGGAGCTGAAGTTGTTTATTACGGCGAACGAAAAGTTCACGTGTCAGGTCACGGTAGCCAAGAAGAATTAAAATTAATGTTAAATTTAATGAAACCAAAGTACTTTGTACCCGTACATGGTGAGTTCCGTATGCAAAAAGCACATGCATATTTAGCTGAAGATGTAGGGATTACAAGAGAAAATATCTTTATCGTAGAAAAAGGCGATGTAATTGCTTTTGGTGACGATGAAGCGAACTTAGTCGGTAAAGTACAAGCTGGTAATGTTTTAATTGATGGATTAGGTGTAGGTGACGTTGGTAATATCGTTCTTCGAGATAGAAAGATGTTATCTCAAGATGGAATACTAGTAGTTGTTGTAACGCTTGGTAAAGATGAAAAGAAAATTATCTCTGGTCCAGAAATCATTTCACGTGGTTTCGTATATGTTCGTGAATCAGAAGCGTTAATTGAACGATCTACAGAGATTGTACGTATGATTGTTGAGCAGTCAATTAAAGAATATTCAATTGAATGGTCAATGTTAAAACAAAATATTCGTGAATTATTAGGACAGTTCTTGTACGAAGAGACAAAGAGAAAACCTATGATTTTACCGATTATTATGGAAGTATAAAAAGATCACCCTTATGGGTGATCTTTTTTCTTTTTAACCCTATCGAATGAAATTTATAACTTAAGAAATAATAGTTATATACGAGTGAAAGGGGATGCGAAATGACAGAACGTGATCGATATACAAATGAAGAAAAAGAAGCTGAGCCAAAAGAAGCTGGAAAAGAGGCTTCAATAGTTGAAAAAATTCAACAGCTTGGACAGACAAATGTACCACAGATGAATGAATCACGTATTCATTGTTTAACGATTATCGGACAAGTGGAAGGTCATGTTCAATTACCACCGCAAAATAAAACAACAAAATATGAGCATATCATTCCGCAAATTGTTGCGATTGAACAAAATCCGAAAATTGAAGGTTTGCTTTTAATATTAAATACGGTTGGAGGTGACGTTGAAGCTGGGCTAGCAATTTCTGAAATGGTAGCTTCACTTTCAAAACCAACAGTATCTCTAGTTTTAGGTGGGGGACATTCCATCGGTGTACCGATTGCTGTTTCTACTGACTATTCGTTTATTGCGGAAACTGCGACGATGACAATTCATCCAATTCGTTTAACAGGTCTTGTCATAGGTGTGCCACAAACATTTGAGTATTTGGATAAGATGCAAGAAAGAGTCATTCGTTTTGTGACGAAGCACTCGAAAGTAACAGAAGATCGTTTTAAAGAGCTTATGTTTGCGAAAGGAAATTTAACGCGAGATATTGGGACGAATGTAATTGGTGGGGATGCAGTAAAGTACGGTCTTATAGATGATGTCGGCGGTATTGGAAATGCAATTCGAAAATTAAACGAATTAATAGATGTTCGTGCGGAAGATAGTACAGAAGGGACAATGCTACAATGATTTTATATACAATTATGCCAGAGCAACTTGTGTATCCGGCCGATTATTCACAATGTGAAAGTCAAAAAGTTGTAAATATAAATGGTGTGGAATTAATGGTTTCTGAAGAGGAACATGGATGTTATTCTATTGTACGTGTGCTAAGTACGGACCCACTTCACTATTTAGAGTTTGAGCCCGGTCAGAAAATAACCTTTTAGCAAAAAGAAGGATTTTGTTTAGAAGCTATGGTATAATATAAAAAACAAGACGGTTGAGCAGCCATGAGTAGGCTGCTTTCTTCTGTTTATTTAGCATTTTACAAGAAGTGTAAAAATAGAAGATATAAAGACCTGAAAAATAGAGAAAACAGACATATAAATAGAGCATTTTGAGGGGAGCTTTATTTATATGTAGAACGCGAGGTGAAGAAATGGCAAAACAAAAGCAAAGAGGGACGAAGGCAAAGGCAAGGCGTACGATAAAGCCAACTTTGTATTATGAAATTGTCGGTTTAACTCTTTTTGCACTTTCAATCATTACGATTTTACAGCTAGGCGTTGTAGGAAAATCGTTTGTGTTATTTTTTCGCTTCTTCTTTGGTGAGTGGTACATAATTGGTGTGTTAGGTGTAATAGCTTTATCGGTTTCCTTTGTTATAAAACGCGGATGGCCGAACCTTTTAAATAAACGATTAATTGGATTTTATTTAATTGTATTGGCGATATTAATGTTTAGTCATATTACATTATTTAACCTTCTTACAAAAGATGGAGCAGTGCAAAATACTTCTGTTATTGTGAGTACGAAAGATAACTTCTTTCTTGAAATGAAAAAGGGGCCAGATAGCGTTCATTTAGGTGGTGGTATGTTTGGTGCGCTTATGTTCGCAACATGTTACTTCTTATTTGACGAAGTAGGAGCTTATATCATTGGTATTATTCTAGTTATTCTCGGTATACTTTGTATAACAAATAAGCATATTGGAGAAGTGTTAGCGCCAGTTGGTAGAATTCTTAGAAGTCAATTTCAAGTGATGCAAGGGGATTATAAAGATTGGAGAGCTAAAAGAACGGCTGAACAAACAGAAAAGAAAAAAACAACAAGAAGCACAAGAAGCAAACGTGCTGCAGAACAAGAAGAAATTATTGAGCCGATGGAAGAAATTTCAATTGATCCTCCGATTATTTCGAATTTCACTGAGAATTATCCTGTAAATGAAGAAGAGGATAAACGAATCGAAGTAGAGGAAGAAGATTTGATCACTTCACCGTTTATTGAAGAGACTCCGCCAATTGAAGAACCAAAGAAAAAGCGTGGAGAAAAAATTGTTGAATCGTTAGAGAGTGAAGCGCAAGCACCTCCTATGCAATTTTCAAATGTAGAAAATAAAGATTACAAGCTTCCTTCACTTGATATATTAAAATTTCCAAAGAATAAGCAAGTTACAAATGAAAATGCGGAAATTTATGAGAATGCTCGTAAATTAGAACGTACATTCCAAAGTTTCGGAGTGAAAGCGAAAGTAACAAAAGTACATAGAGGTCCTGCAGTTACAAAATATGAAGTGTATCCTGATATGGGGGTAAAAGTAAGCAAAATTGTCAGTTTAAGTGATGATTTAGCCCTTGCTTTAGCTGCAAAGGACATTCGTATTGAAGCGCCAATTCCCGGGAAATCAGCTGTAGGGATCGAAGTTCCGAACTCAGAAGTTTCGATGGTAACACTGAGGGAAGTGCTTGATTCTAAGGCTAATAACCATCCGGAAGAGAAGTTGTTAATTGGTCTTGGCCGAGATATTACAGGTGAAGCTGTATTAGCCCGTCTAAATAAAATGCCCCATTTACTCGTAGCTGGTGCGACAGGTAGCGGGAAAAGTGTATGTATTAACGGTATTATTGTTAGTATTTTAATGCGTGCAAAACCACATGAAGTAAAATTAATGATGATTGACCCGAAAATGGTAGAGTTAAATGTATATAACGGTGTGCCTCATTTGTTAACGCCAGTTGTAACTGATCCGAAAAAAGCATCGCAAGCATTGAAAAAAGTTGTGAGTGAAATGGAACGTCGTTATGAATTGTTTGCTCATAGTGGTACACGTAACATTGAAGGATACAACGATTATATAAAAGAGCATAATAGTCAATCAGAAGCGAAACAACCCGAATTACCTTATATTGTAGTAATTGTGGACGAGTTAGCAGATTTAATGATGGTTGCTTCGTCTGATGTAGAGGATGCGATTATGCGTCTAGCGCAAATGGCTCGTGCTGCTGGTATTCATTTAATTATTGCAACGCAACGTCCGTCAGTTGACGTTATTACGGGTGTTATTAAAGCAAATATTCCATCACGTATTGCATTCGCTGTATCTTCTCAAACAGATTCTCGTACAATTCTTGACGGTGGTGGTGCAGAGAAGCTACTAGGTCGTGGAGACATGCTGTTTATACCAATTGGTGCATCGAAACCTGTACGTGTACAAGGCGCATTTTTATCAGATGATGAAGTTGAGAGAGTTGTAGAATATGTTATTGGACAGCAAAAAGCACAATATCAAGAAGATATGATTCCGCAAGATGTTCCTGATACGAAGCAGGAAGTAGAAGATGAATTATATGATGAAGCGGTTCAACTTGTAGTGGAAATGCAAACAGCATCTGTTTCTATGTTACAACGTAGGTTTAGAGTAGGTTATACGCGAGCTGCTCGCCTAATTGATGCAATGGAAATGAATGGTGTAGTAGGTCCGTATGAAGGTAGTAAACCGAGAGAAGTGCTCATTAATGATGTACAAGAAAAAAGTTCTTAAAAAAAGCCTAATTGTTTTTACAATTAGGCTTTTTTATATAGTGTTTTTGTTATATACTATACTCAGTAATAAAGAAAGGGCTTACATTTAGGGGGGCTCTTTAGAATACGAATACTTTGATTATGTTTTATGTAAATGTTCGATATTTAATGCAGAAAAATGTTGGATTTTGTTGACACGTATGAGAGCAAGTGGTAAGATTACTTCGAAAAGAATCACTGCCTCATATAATCTTGGAGATAAGGTCCATAAGTTTCTACCTGGCAACCATGAATTGCTAGACTATGAGGGGAAAAGTGTGTAACAAAGGATGTAAAGGATCTTTGTGCCGAACTTTTTCTCGAAATGAGGAATGTTTATGGTGCAAAGTTTTTTTTATGCAATAAAGAGTGAAAATTTCATTAAAAAAAATTATTATTATTTATTCGACAATTACGCTTATTTTGGTGTTTAGTCATTTGTACTATGTTGTAAGTTGAAAAAAGAGAAAAGAAGTCTTACATCAGAGGTCGAATAATTGAAATGCGGGGGAGTCTTATGTCAGTAAAATCCGATAGTCGTCACCTATATCTACGGGTGATTGATCACATCAAAGAAAAAATTAAAGATGGGGCTTATAAAGAACGACAAAAGTTACCATCAGAGTTTGATTTAGCGAAAGAACTTGGCGTAAGTAGAGCGACTTTAAGGGAAGCGTTGCGTATTTTAGAAGAAGAAAATGTTGTCATTCGTAGACATGGTGTAGGGACATTTGTAAATGCAAAGCCATTATTTTCTTCTGGAATAGAACAACTTTCTAGTATTACAGATATGATTTCTAGTGTGGGGAAAACACCAGGAACAATCTTTTTATCATCATCTACTACAACTTTAACAGAAGAGGAAAAAGAGAAGTTTAATAGTGAAGATGGTTTTAATGCAGTGATGATTGAACGCGTGCGTACAGCAGATGGGGAACCTGTTGTGTATTGTATCGATAAACTTGCAAAAGAAATATTGCCAGATTTATCGGGTTACAATGAGGAATCATTATTAACGGTGATACATAATAACACACATAAGCGCATAACATATGCGGTTGCCCACATTGAGCCAATTGGCTATCACCCTAAAATCTCACCGATTTTAGAATGTGAGCCTGAAACAGCACTGCTTGTATTAAAACAAATGCACTATGATCAAAATGATGAGCCAATCTTATATTCTATCAATTACTTTAGAGCTGATAAATTTAGCTTCCACGTATTAAGAAAGCGTATGTAGGTAAATTCCTTTTTAGGGAGGTGACAGCAAGAAGTAAGGAACAGCAGCGTAAGAATAAATAAATATATATCATTTTTGGAGGGGTTTCTAGTATGAAGAAAAAAGCAGGCCTTTTATTATCATTAACATTAGCAGCAAGTACAGTTTTAGGTGCATGTGGTAACTCGGATAAGGCGAGCAGTGACAAGAAAGACACGAAAGACAATAAAGACTTCAAGGTTGGTCTTGTAACGGATGTTGGGGGCGTTGATGATAAGTCATTCAACCAATCTTCTTGGGAAGGGTTACAAAAGTTTGGTAAAGATAATGGTTTAAAAGAAAAGACAAATTATCGTTACCTTCAGTCTGAAAAAGAGGCTGATTATATTCCGAATTTAAAAAAATTCTCGAAAGATAAATATGATTTAACATTCGGAATTGGTTATAAATTAGAAGGTGCAATTAAAGAAGTAGCAAAAGAATCTTCAAAACAACAATTTGCAATCGTAGATACTGTTGTAGATGCACCGAACGTAACGAGCATTACGTTTAAAGATCATGAAGGATCATTCCTTGTAGGTGCGGTAGCAGCTATGTCAACAAAATCGAATAAAGTAGGATTTGTTGGTGGAATGAAAAGTGATTTAATTAGTAAATTTGAAAATGGATTTAAAGCTGGTGCAAAGGCAGTAAATCCAAACATTGAAATCGTATCTGAATATGCAGAAGCATTCGATAAGCCTGAAAAAGGTACAGTTCTTGCTTCAGCAATGTATGGTCAAGGCGTAGACGTAATTTATCATGCTGCTGGTGGTACAGGTAACGGTGTGTTCACAGAAGCGAAAAACCGTAAGAAAAAAGGTGAAAATGTTTGGGTAATCGGTGTTGACCGTGACCAACATCAAGAAGGTATGCCTGAAAATGTAACATTAACTTCAATGATTAAACGTGTTGATGTAGCGGTAGAAAAAGTAGCTAAAGAAGCAAAAGATGGGAATTTAAAAGGTGGGAAAATTGAAGAGTTTGGCTTAAAAGATGACGGTATTGGTATTTCAAAAACAACTGATAACGTGAAAAAAGTTAACCCTGAAATTTTAACAAAAGTAGAAGAGCTTGAAAAGAAAATTACAGCCGGTGAAATTAAAGTGCCAGCTACAGATAAAGAGTATAAAGAATACGAAGCTTCTCTAAAAAAATAAATAGAGAAATAGCAAAGGTTAGTTCATAGAACTAACCTTTGTATGTATAAAACTTCCGAATTGCTTAATAAGTTAATAGTGTAATAGGGAATGTTCCCTGTTAAAAGGAGGAACACAATGGAATACGTAATTGAGATGAATAACATTACGAAAGTATTCCCAGGCATTGTAGCGAATGATGATATTACGCTGCAAGTAAAGCAGGGTGAGATACATGCTTTACTTGGAGAAAATGGTGCAGGGAAATCCACATTGATGAATGTACTATTTGGTTTGTACCAACCAGAGCAGGGTGAAATTAAAATTAAAGGTAAACCTGTAAAAATTACAAATCCGAATATAGCAAATGACCTTGGTATTGGAATGGTCCATCAACACTTTATGCTTGTTCATAATTTTACAGTTACAGAGAATATTATTCTTGGAAATGAACCGAAGAAAAAAGGGAAAATTGCTGTTGAGGATGCTGCTAAAGAAATTCAAAAACTGTCTGAACAATACGGTTTGGCTGTAGATCCATATGCGAAAATACAGGATATTTCAGTTGGTATGCAACAGCGTGTTGAGATTTTGAAAACTCTTTACCGCGGTGCAGAAATTTTAATATTTGATGAACCGACAGCTGTGTTAACACCACAAGAAATTCATGAGCTAATTCAAATTATGAAAAAGCTTGTACAAGAAGGAAAATCTATTGTTCTTATTACACATAAGTTGAAAGAAATTATGGAAGTTTGCGATCGTTGTACGATTATTCGTAAAGGAAAAGGGATTGGAACGGTTGACGTTGCAAATACGGATGAAAATAAACTTGCAGAATTAATGGTCGGACGTCAAGTGAATTTTAAAACAGAAAAAATAGACGCGAAGCCAAAAGAAGAGGTACTTTCAATTGAAAACCTTGTTGTTCACGATGCACGTCAACTACCTGCTGTAAAAGGCCTTGACTTAACTGTTCGTGCGGGGGAAATTGTTGGGATTGCAGGGATTGATGGAAACGGACAAAGTGAATTAATAGAAGCGATTACTGGTTTACGAAAAGTTGAGTCAGGTTCTATTGCAATTAAAGGAAAAGAAATAACAAATTGGCCTGTTAGAAGAATAACAGAAGAAGGAATTGGTCATATTCCAGAAGATCGTCATAAACACGGACTCGTTCTTGATTTTTCTGTTAGAGATAATATAGTTCTTCAAACGTACTATAAAAATCCGTTTTCAAAGAAAGGGATTTTAAATTTCAGCAAAATTACAGAAAAAGCAAAGGCTCTTATTGAACAGTTTGATGTACGTACACCTAGTGAGCAAACGTTAGCACGCGCTCTATCTGGGGGCAATCAACAAAAAGCAATTATTGCACGTGAAGTAGACCGAAATCCAGATTTATTAATTGCGGCACAGCCAACACGTGGTTTAGATGTAGGAGCAATTGAATTTATTCATAAGAGATTAATAGAGCAAAGGGATAAAGGAAAAGGTGTATTACTTTTATCATTAGAGTTAGATGAAATCTTAAATGTTAGCGATCGAATTGCTGTTATTTATGAAGGGGAAATTGTAGCAATAGTTGATGCGAAAGAAACGAATGAACAACAGCTTGGATTGTTAATGGCTGGAGGAACAAAGAAGGAGCAGGTGGGTACAAATGGCTAAAAAACTTTTAACAGAACGAACGATAAATATTTTAGTCCCAGTACTATCCGTTATTTTCGGCTTACTTGTAGGAGCGATTGTAATGCTAGTTAGTGGCTATGATCCAATTGTTGGTTATAGTGCACTTTGGACAGGAATGTTCGGCAGCGCAAGTGCGATTGGTGAAACGCTCCGTACAATGATACCGCTTATTCTTGCTGGCTTATCGGTGGCGTTTGCATTTCGTACAGGTTTATTTAATATCGGGGTAGAGGGTCAATTGTTAGTTGGTTGGCTTGCGGCGGTTTGGTTCGGTTATGCAGTCTCACTACCAGCGTTCCTTCATATTCCATTATCGATTTTATTTGCCGCATTGGTGGGCGGAATTTGGGGCTTCATTCCGGGATATTTAAAAGGGAAGTTTCAAGTGAATGAAGTTATTGTAACTATTATGATGAACTATATTGCGTTGTATGTAACGTATGACATCATTAAGCGTTTCTTACATGCGGGTAATGACAAAACGTATGATATTAAAGAGAGTGCGTCACTATCTTCAGACTGGCTTGCTTCTATTACTGACGGTTCACGTCTACACTGGGGAATTATTGTAGCAATTTTAATCGCTATTTTAATGTGGTTCTTATTAGATCGAACAACTTTAGGTTACGAATTAAAGTCTGTAGGATTTAATCAGCATGCTTCTCAATATGCAGGTATGAAAGTTTCTCGTAATGTAGTATTCTCTATGACAATTGCTGGTGCATTTGCGGGGATTGGTGGAGCGATGGAAGGATTAGGGACATTCCAGAGTATGACAGCGATGTCTTCGTTTACAGGAGTAGGATTTGATGGGATTGCCGTAGCATTACTTGGAGGGAATAATCCGTTTGGTATAATCCTTTCAGCTTTATTATTTGGTGGTTTGAAAAGTGCTTCCCCTCAAATGAACTTTGAGGCAGATGTACCGTCAGAGCTTATTAATGTAATTATTGCATGTATCATCTTCTTTGTTGCATGTAGTTATGTGTTAAGATGGGCGCTTACACGCATGAGCAAGGAGGGGAAATAAATGAGCTTTTTAGATATATTAGCCATTCTTGTGACGGGTACGTTATATACATCGGCACCTATCATTTTCACAGCACTAGGTGGTGTATTTAGTGAACGATCAGGTGTTGTAAATATCGGATTAGAAGGACTAATGCTATTTGGTGCATTTATTGGAGTTGTTACAAACTTATTAATGGGTGATACTTGGGGAACGATGACTCCATGGATTGCGTTATTATTTGCGGCAATTGGTAGTGGATTATTTGCATTACTTCATGCGGTAGCTTCTATTACATTCCGAGCAGATCAAGTTGTAAGTGGTGTAGCCATTAACTTCTTATCTCTTGGTTTAACAGTATTTGCAATTAAGAAGATTTTTGATAAAGGGCAGACTGACTTTATTCAGTATCGTATTGAAAAGATTGATATTCCAGGCCTTTCGGATATTCCGGTTTTAGGGAAAATATTTTTCTCGAACGTACCAATAACGTCGTATATTGCCATTATTTTAGCATTCGTTGTTTGGTATGTTATTTATAAAACACCGTTCGGTCTTCGTCTACGTGCTGTTGGTGAACACCCAATGGCAGCGGATACGATGGGGATTAATGTATATAAAATGCGTTATATTGGAGTCTGTATTTCAGGAGTGTTTGCTGGAATCGGTGGAGCGATTTTTGCAATGTCAATTTCTAATAACTTCTCAGGGGCAACTATTACAGGACAAGGTTTCTTAGCTTTAGCTGCTATGATTTTTGGGAAGTGGAATCCACTAGGCGCATTAGGTGCAGCTCTATTCTTTGGTTTTGCGCAATCTCTAAGTGTAACGGGCGGAACAATTCCTGTATTAGATCAAATTCCAAGTGTTTTATTAACGATATTACCATATGTATTCACAATATTAGCGCTTGTTGGTTTTGTAGGTCGTTCTGAAGCTCCGAAAGCATTAGGAACTCCTTATGAAAAAGGAAAACGATAAGTATTTTATAAGTATAAAAAAGCTCGCACATTAGTGTGGGCTTTTTTACATAGAATATATTTAATACGGAATTTTACTATGTTCCTTACATATTAAAGTTTTTAGAAAGAATCATATGTAAGCATAATAAGGGAGAAAAGTTGATTTTTTATTTCTAAAAACTGTATATTGAAGAGGAATATTCCTATATACGTAAAGGAGGGCTATAAATGAAACTAATGGAACAACAACTACATGAGTTAGATGGTTTGCGCGTACATATTATTCCGACTGATAAATATAAAACGAATACCTTTGTATTTCGTTTTAAAGCGCCTTTAAATGAGGAGACGGTGACAGAGCGTGCCTTATTGCCATACGTATTGCAAAGTGCGACAGAAAAATTACCTTCTGTAATTCGTCTTCGTCAATATTTAGAAGAATTATACGGATCTTCTTTAGCGGTAGATGTAAGTAAAAAAGGGGAAGACCATATTATCTCCATTTATGTAGACATTGCAAATGAAGTTTACTTACATGATGCACCACCGTTATTTGAAAAAGCGCTTTCTATGTTGTCAGATATTGTGTTACATCCAGCAACGGAGGGCAATGGTTTCCTATCTTCTATCGTAGAAAGTGAAAAAAGAGCACTGTTACAGAGAATTGAAGCTACTTATGACGATAAAATGCGTTATGCAAACGAGCGTTTAATTGAAGAAATGTGCAAAGTAGAACCGTATCGTTTAAGTGCAAATGGAAAAAAAGAGAGTGTTATGTCTATTACAAATGAAAGTCTGTATCAATATTATCAAAAGGTGTTAGCGGAAGATGAAATGGATCTATATATTATTGGTGATATTTCAGAAAACGCCGTTGATCTTGTAAGTAAGTATTTTTCTATTTCAGCTCGTCCAGTGAGAGAAAGAAATGTACTCCTTCATAGACGAAATAATGAAGAAAAAGAAGTTGTTGAAAAACAAGAATTAAAACAAAGTAAATTACACATCGGTTATCGTACATTTGTCACATATAAAGATGAAGATTATTTTGCATTGCAATTGTTCAATGGATTGTTTGGTGGCTTTTCTCATTCGAAGTTATTCGTAAATGTGCGTGAAAAAAATAGTTTAGCGTACTATGCAGCATCGCGCTTTGAAAGTCATAAAGGTTTATTATTTGTTATGTCAGGAATTGAAGCGAAAAATTATGAAAAAGCAGTTGAGATTATTAAAGAACAAATGCTTGCGATGCAAAACGGAGAGTTTTCTGAAGAAGAAATACATCAAACAAAAAGTGTCATCCAAAATCAAATATTAGAGGCAATTGATACACCACGTGGCTTTGTAGAAATGCTATATCATGGTATTATTTCAGATCGTACACGTCCAGTTGAAGAATGGCTTACAGGTATAGAAAGTGTGACAAAAGAAGAAATTGTAAAAGTTGCTAAAAATATTGAACTAGATACAATTTACTTTTTACAAGGAACGGAGGGAGAGTAAATGGAGAAAATTGTTTATGAGCAATTAAAAGAAACACTCTATTATGAAAAACTTCCTAATGGATTAGATGTATATGTTTTACCGAAACAAGGATTTAATAAAACATTTGCGACGTTTACGACGAAATATGGTTCTGTAGATAATACATTTGTACCATTAGGGAAAGAAGAAATGATTCGTGTGCCAGATGGGATTGCACATTTTCTTGAGCATAAATTATTTGAAAAAGAAGATCACGATGCTTTCCAATTGTTTAGTAAACAAGGAGCATCGGCAAATGCTTTTACATCCTTCACACGAACAGCTTACCTTTTTTCAGGTACTTCAAACGTAGAACAAAATTTAAATACATTGCTAAACTTCGTACAAGAGCCCTATTTCTCTGAAAAAACGGTTGAAAAAGAGAAGGGGATTATTGGGCAAGAAATTCAAATGTATCAAGATAACCCAGATTGGCGTTTGTACTTTGGGTTAATTGATAGCTTATTTGTAAAACACCCAATTAAAATTGATATTGCGGGGACAATCGAATCTATTAGTAAAATTACGAAAGATTTATTATATGAATGTTATGAAACATTTTATCATCCGAGCAATATGTTATTATTTGTTGTGGGTGCAATTGATCCAGAGAAAACAATGGATTTAGTACGTGAAAATCAAGCGAAAAAAGATTATAAAAACCAGCCAGAAATTGTGCGTTCATTTGAAGAAGAACCACATGAGGTAAATGAAAAGAAAAAAATTATTTCAATGCCTGTGCAAACACCGAAATGTTTAGTTGGTATTAAAGCGACTAATTTAAAAGAAAAGGGGCAAGCGCTTTTAAAACAAGAAATTGCGCTTACGTTACTTTTAGATTATTTATTTGGAAAAAGTTCTGTTCATTACGAAGCTTTATATAATGAAGGACTTATTGATGATTCATTCTCGTATGACTATACAGAAGAAAATAACTTCGGTTTTGCAATGGTTGGTGGTGATACGAAACAACCTGATGAATTGGCAGATCGTTTAAAAGATATTTTATTAAAAACAGATTATGATCAATTAGATGCGACGGCATTAGAACGAGTGAAGAAAAAGAAAATTGGTGGTTTTTTACGCTCGTTAAATTCACCAGAATATATTGCAAATCAATTTACACGATACGCGTTTAATGAATCTAGCCTATTTGATGCATTGACTGTATTAGAAGGACTAACCGTTCAAGACTTACAAGAAGTAGCGGGATTATTGTTATCAGAAGAAAAAATGAGTGTTTGTCAGGTGTTACCGAAAAAATAAAATTTTAAAGATACCCTCATCTTATCATTGAAAAATTGTAAGATGAGGGTATTATTTAGTTGTGTGAAAATTGAAGTTGTAGAGATAAGAGAGGGAATTTATGAAAAAGTATGCGTTAGTAACTGGAGGGAGCGGAGGGATTGGCTCTGCTATTTCGAAACAATTAATTCAAGATGGATATACAGTTTATGTTCATTACAATAACAGTGAAGAAAAGGTATTGGAATTGCAGAAGGCATGGGGAGAAGTTATCCCTGTTCAAGCTAATTTAGCTTCTAGTGATGGAGCAGAACGATTGTGGGGACAAATTGAACATCCTATTGATGTTATTGTATACGCAGCGGGGAAGAGTATTTTTGGATTAGTAACAGATGTAACAAACGATGAATTAGATTATATGGTAGAACTTCAAGTGAAGAACGTATATAAATTACTTTCAATGGCACTTCCGCCTATGATTGAGAGAAGAAGTGGTAATATTGTAATTGTTTCATCTATATGGGGACAAATAGGGGCTTCTTGTGAAGTGCTTTATTCAATGGTAAAAGGGGCGCAAAATTCATATGTGAAAGCTTTAGCGAAAGAAGTTTCTTTAAGTGGATTACGTGTGAATGCAGTAGCACCAGGAGCAATTGAAACGGAAATGTTAAGTGTTTTTTCTGAAGAAGATAAAATGGGAATTGCTGAAGATATACCATTAGGTAGAATAGGATTACCAGAAGAAGTAGCGAAAACAGTTTCATTTCTCGTATCACCAGGAGCGTCTTACATAACTGGACAAATTATCGGAGTGAATGGCGGTTGGCACTGCTAAAAAATTCTTACATAAAAAATGAATAGTTGCACAAATTAAGGATGATTTTATTACTCAATAGTGAGGTGCTTAATTATGTCAGTATTAGATAATTTTGATCAGTGGAAGAGCTTTTTAGGAGAACGTTTAGAGCAAGCGCAAGACAAAGGTTTAGATGGCGGTGCGGTATCAGATATGGCATTTCGTGTTGGCGACTATCTTGCTAATGAAGTAGAAGGACGCAATGACCAAGAGAAATTATTAGCTGAGCTTTGGAAAGTTGCTGATGAACAGGAGCAACATACAATTGCAAATTTAATGGTTAAGTTCGTACAACATAAGTAAAAGTAGAGAGGAGATTCTCCTCTCTACTTTTTTTGTATAATAATTACACAGGATAGATTATACATTTAGCTTCCCTATTAGGGTGAAATCATATAATATAGTACGTAGGTGTAAAGTAAGCAAGGGGAGTGATCTTGGATGATTGAATGGTATTTTGAATATGAAATACATAAAAACCGACCTGGCTTGCTTGGTGACGTTTCTTCGTTAATCGGTATGCTCGGCATTAATATTGTCACAATTAATGGTGTAGATAATGCACGACGTGGGTTACTTCTTATGTGTGATAATCAAGAGCAAATCTCTAGACTTGAATCAATTTTAAATACGATGGATAACATAACGGTAACGAAATATCGTCCGCCCAAGCTAAGAGATAAGCTAGCGGTTAGGCATGGTAGGTACATACAACGAGATGCAGATGATAAGAAAACATTTCGATTTGTGCGTGATGAATTAGGCTTACTTGTAGACTTTATGGCAGAAATCATGAAAAAAGAAGGCCATAAACTAATTGGGATACGTGGAATGCCTCGTGTCGGAAAAACAGAATCCATTGTTGCTGCAAGTGTTTGTGCAAATAAAAGGTGGTTATTTGTATCATCTACTCTTATTAAGCAAACTGTTCGCAGTCAATTAATTGAAGATGAGTATAGCGATGACAATATTTTCATCCTAGATGGAATTGTGTCAACGAAGCGTGCTAACGAAAGACATTGGCAGCTCGTTCGTGAAATTATGAGATTGCCTGCAACGAAAGTTGTGGAACATCCTGATGTATTTGTGAGTCAGTCAGAATACACATTGGATGATTTTGATTATATTATCGAGTTGCGTAACGATTATGATGAAGAAATTCAATATAATTTAGTAGATGAAATTGAGCAAGGTACGCAAAATAATTTCTCTATGTTTGACTTTTAAAGAAATATTGAGGTGTTAGTAGTGACGGAATTGGGACAAAAGCTGAAAGAAGCAAGAGAAGCGAAAGGCTTGACTATTGATCAGCTGCATGAGATTACAAAAATTCAAAAACGCCATTTAGTGGCAATTGAAGAAGGCAATTATGATGTATTGCCAGGAGCTTTTTATGCGCGTGCATTCATTAAACAATACGCAGATGCGGTTGGATTAAATGGAGAGGAACTGCTCGTAGAACATCAGAGTACGATACCACAATCTGAAAAGCGTGAAGTTCCACAAGTATCAACGGGACAAAAAACACAAGAAACAATGCAAAAATCTTCATCATGGCCAATTGCAGATCACATGCCGAAAATCTTAGTTGCGCTGTTAGTCATCGCAGTTGGAGTGGTAATCTGGTTTGTGTTTCAAGCGTTAACTGGAAAAGATGATGAAAAAGTTCCAAGCGCTCAAAGTGAGAAAATTGAAGTTCAAAAAGCGAAAGATTCTCCGTTAGATACGAAGAAAGATGAAGTGAAAGCGGAAGAGCCAAAAAAAGAGGAACCAAAGAAAGAAGAACCAAAGAAAGAGGAGCAACCAGCACAACCAACTGGACAGCAAGAAGTGAAAGTAGTTGGAACAACTGGAAAGGTATCTACTTTGGAAATTCATAATAATAAAACATTAGAACTGGAAATTTCAGCTAAGGGTACAAGTTATGTAGATGTTAAGGATGATGCGGGTAACGAAATTCTAAACACTACAGTACAAAGCGGTCAAACAGAGAAACGCGATGTATCAACATTAAAAGAAGTACGACTTAATATTGGAAGTGCACCGAATGTTGAAATTAAACTGAATGGCCAAGTGCTTGCTTTCCCGTTAGATCCACAAAAAGAATATCACCAAAGATTGGTGATTAAAAACCAAGGGATAGAGCAACCAGCACAATAACAGTCATCGCTTCGATGACTTTTTTTCGATGAACAAATGTTTTTGATATGATGGAGGAATAGCTGTGAATTTACCAAATAAAATTACAATATCTAGAATCTTCTTAATTCCAATTTTTATGGTAATTATGTTAGCGCCCTTTGATTGGGGTTCATACAAAATTGGTGATGTTGATTTGCCAATTCAACATTTAGTGGGGGCACTTATCTTTATCATTGCTTCAGCTACAGATTGGATTGATGGACATTACGCAAGAAAGTATAATCTTGTAACGAATTTAGGGAAGTTTCTTGACCCGTTAGCTGATAAATTGCTTGTTTCGGCAGCACTTATTACATTGGTAGAGATGCAATATGTACCGGCTTGGATTGTTATTGTAATTATCAGTCGTGAGTTTGCGGTAACAGGTTTACGTCTTGTACTTGCTGGAACAGGGGAAGTAGTTGCAGCAAACCAGCTAGGAAAAATTAAGACGTGGACACAAATTATTGCAATTGCAGCATATTTATTACACGATGTACCTTTAAATTTAATCCATATTCCAGTTGCAGATATCTTCATATGGATTGCATTAATCTTTACTGTTATTTCAGGATGGGATTATTTCTGGAAAAATAGAGCTGCTTTTGTAAACTCAAAATAGAAGTTTATGGGGGAATTGGGATGAATGCTGAGATTATTGCGGTTGGAACTGAATTATTACTTGGACAAATTGCAAATACAAATGCCCAGTTTTTATCTGAAAAGTTAGCTTCAATCGGAATTAACGTGTACTATCATACTGTTGTTGGTGATAATAATAAGCGATTGCAAAAGGCGATTGAAGCTGCGGAAGAACGTGCTGATATACTTATTTTTACAGGTGGATTAGGACCAACAAAAGATGATTTAACGAAAGAAACGATAGCTGCTAGTTTAGATGAAGAGCTTGTGTATGATGAAAAGGCATTAGCCTTAATAAGTAATTACTTTAAGCGTACAGGCCGTGAATTTACGGAGAATAATAAAAAGCAAGCGCTCGTTTTAAATGGAGCAACAGTATTTGCAAATGACCACGGTATGGCGCCTGGTATGGGGGTAAATAAGAACGGAAAAGTTTATATTTTATTACCAGGGCCGCCAAAAGAAATGAAACCAATGTATGTAAGTTACGTAGAGCCTTTTTTACGTAATTTTACAACAGGAGAAAACATTTATTCTCGTGTGCTTCGTTTCTTCGGTATTGGGGAGTCCCAATTAGAGGTGAAAGTGCAAGATTTAATTGATGGACAAACAAACCCAACAATCGCCCCGTTAGCAAATGATGGAGAAGTGACATTACGTTTAACCGCTAAGCACCAAAATGTTAGCGAAGCGGAGAAATTAATTCAACATGTGGAAGATTTGATTTTAGAAAGAGTAGGAGAATTTTTCTACGGATATGACCAAGAATTTTTGCATTATAAGGCAATCGAGTTATTGAAGAGAAAAGGGTTAACTTTAGCGTGTGCAGAAAGTTTAACAGGTGGTCTTTTTGGAAATCAAGTAACTGAAAACGCTGGTGTTTCTTCTGTGTTTAAAGGCGGTGTCATTTGTTATCATAATGATGTGAAGCAACATGTTTTACGTGTGCCTGAAGAAGTGTTGCATACTGATGGTGCAGTTAGTAAAGAATGTGCTCGTTATCTTGCTGAAAATGTTAAGGATGTATTAAAAGCGGATATCGGAATTAGTTTCACTGGGGTAGCAGGGCCAGATGCTTCAGAACAGAAAGAACCAGGAACAGTATTTGTTGGGCTTTCGATTAAGGATGAACCAACTGTAGTCTTTCCTCTTAATTTAAGCGGAAGTCGTCAACAAATTAGAGAACGAACAGCAAAATATGGATTTTATCATTTATATAAAAAGCTAGAAGAGATATAAGTTTCTTCTAGTTTTTTTTACGGTTAAATTTAGATATTATTTGATAGAAAATAAAAAAATCGAATAAATGTTCGATTTTTGTTGGCAAATTGAATTGAAAATAGGTATAATAAGATTAGCAATTCAGTTAAGGAGGAATTTTGAATGAGTGATCGTCAAGCAGCGTTAGATATGGCGTTAAAACAAATAGAGAAGCAATTCGGTAAAGGTTCAATTATGAAATTAGGAGAACAAGCGGAGCGTAGAGTTTCTACGGTTTCTAGTGGTTCTTTAGCACTTGATGTGGCACTAGGAGTAGGCGGATATCCACGTGGCCGTATTATCGAAATTTACGGACCTGAAAGTTCAGGTAAAACGACAGTTTCATTACATGCAATTGCAGAAGTACAACGTCAAGGTGGACAAGCAGCATTCATTGATGCGGAGCACGCAATGGATCCTGTATATGCACAAAAATTAGGCGTTAACATAGATGAATTACTATTATCACAGCCTGATACAGGGGAGCAAGGATTGGAAATCGCGGAAGCACTTGTACGAAGTGGTGCGGTTGACATTATCGTAATTGACTCTGTAGCAGCTCTTGTACCGAAAGCAGAGATTGAAGGCGATATGGGTGACTCACACGTAGGTTTACAAGCACGTTTAATGTCACAAGCACTTCGTAAGCTTTCAGGAGCAATCAACAAATCAAAAACAATTGCAATCTTTATTAACCAAATTCGTGAAAAAGTTGGGGTTATGTTCGGAAATCAACTACAAGTTGCTTAATCAAAGTGATGTACTTGAGTCTTTATTTGTCTTCTTCGACTAAGTCTTTATAAGGGATTTCTTATAGGGAGAGATTAAAGTGGCAGTGACAATTGGAAATAGAACTTATCGAAACATAGAACAATGGCAAGTGGATTTTATTGTGAAACATGCGGATAGAAAATTGAAAGATATAGGTAAAGAAATTAATCTTGATGAAAGGCGAGTAGGTGAAATATTAAAGTTACTCGGAATTAAAAGAACCAGACATAGAAAGATTTACTTGCCTAAAACCGCAGAAGTTGAACAAGAATTGAAAAATCCATATTTATCACATGTTGAAATTGCTATTAAGTATGGCGTATCCGATACATGTGTTGCTAAGAGGAGAAAAGAGCTTAATGTAAAGGTCAGAAAGAAAAATTATGATACTTTACTGGAACAACAGGTTGAACAGATGTTGTTAAGTTTAGATCTGGCGTTCATTAAGCAAAAAAGAATCGATAAGTGGTCTATTGATTTCTACTTAGGTAGAAAATATTGTTTAGATGTCCATGGGAAATGGGCACACTCACTCAAAAAGATAAAAGAACGAGATAAAAGAAAACTTTTATTTATGGAAGAGAGCTGCTATAAATATCTTGTTATACATGAAGAAGAGTTAGCAAATAAAGAAAAAGTCTTACAAAAGATTAAGGAGTTTACCATGGGTTTCCCTTGCTAGTGATAGCATGTTAAAAAACCTTGTGAACCTTATTGCCTAAGGGTGTAACTATCCATATAGTTGCTAACGGTGAAGCCCACCATTATTTAGGGTAATACCGTGCCAAGCTCCATAGTGATATGGGGAAGGTGTAGAGACTACCGAAAAGGACTTTTAGTTAACTGAGTAGGGTACGGCAGATGATAGGCTACTGCTGGAAGTGCAAGGCTCTCTGTAAAGAGATGAAGAGATAGTCCAGACTATAGAGATGGAAAATCTATAGATAGTGCCAGAAACAACTCCAGGTGGTCGTGCGTTGAAATTCTATTCAACTGTCCGTCTTGAAGTGCGTCGTGCGGAGCAATTAAAGCAAGGTAACGACATCGTTGGTAATAAAACAAAAGTAAAAGTAGTGAAAAATAAAGTAGCACCACCATTCCGTGTTGCGGAAGTTGATATTATGTACGGAGAAGGTATTTCAAGAGAAGGTGAAATCTTGGATATGGCTTCTGAGCTTGATATCGTTCAAAAGAGCGGTGCTTGGTATTCTTATAATGAAGAACGCCTAGGACAAGGTCGTGAAAATTCGAAGCAGTTCTTAAAAGAAAATACAGATTTAAGAGAAGAAATTGCCTTCTTTATTCGTGAGCATCACGGAATTAGTGAAGATTCTGGTGCTGAGGGCGCAGAAGATTCAACTCTTCTTGATTAAAAAAATAAAAGACACGGCCTCGTGTCTTTTATTTTTTTATCTACTATTAAGGAGCATAATACTATAGATAAAAATATTTTTTTACTTCAAATGGGTTGTGTAAAGAAGGATATTTAAATATTTTAAGGAAAAGAAATGGGAATTACTAAGGTTTTCCAGTATAGTAGGCTCCTTACTTTTTAAATTTAGGTCACATTCAAGGCTGAAGGTAAAGAAAGTAAAAGTAGACAACGCTTGACAATGAAAATTACGATAGATACAATGAGAATGTATATTTTTTCTTATATACAATATACTCTTCTCAAGAAGAGAAGTAATATTCGGAGTAAGGTTTAAATCTTACCGAAATAATAATATGACATTTTAATTGTGAAATGAAGAAAGTCCCTTAAAAAAGCGGGACGACGGTCTTTGCTGTATGTTGTAATTCAATGTACATGCCGACAGTCTTTTTTCATTCATAGCAAGGGGAGGTGAAATCATGACGAGTACAGTTTGGATACTCATCTCCATTTTGCTTGCAACAGTCGGTGCAGTTGTTGGCTTTTTTGTTCGAAAGTCTATTGCTGAAGCGAAGATTAATGGTGCAGCTAATGAAGCGAGACGTATTTTAGACGAAGCGAATCGTGATGCTGAAGCACTTAAGAAAGAAGCGCTTTTAGAAGCAAAGGATGAAATTCATACACTTCGTACAGAAGCTGAATTAGAAATTCGTGACCGTAGAAGCGAATTACAAAAACAAGAAAATCGTTTAATGCAAAAAGAAGAGAACCTTGATCGTAAAGACGAAACGCTCGATAAACGCGAGCAACAGTTAGAGAAGAAAGAGGAATCTCTTGTAGCGAGACAACAACAGATTGAAGAGTTGGAAAGCAAAGTGGGAGAGTTAGTTCAAAAGCAACAAACAGAATTAGAGCGCATTTCCAATCTGACACGCGAACAAGCGAAAGCAATTATTCTTGGTAAAGTAGAAAGTGAAGTTTCTCATGAAATCGCTGTTATGGTAAAAGAAAGTGAAGTTCGCGCGAAAGAAGAAGCGGATAAGAAAGCAAAAGAGATTTTATCTCTTGCAATGCAAAGATGTGCAGCTGATCATGTTGCTGAAACAACCGTTTCGGTTGTAAATCTTCCAAATGACGAAATGAAGGGACGTATTATCGGGCGTGAAGGTCGTAATATTCGTACGTTAGAAACGTTAACGGGTATTGACTTAATTATCGATGATACACCAGAGGCGGTAATCCTTTCTGGATTCGACCCAATTCGTCGTGAAACAGCTCGTATCGCTCTTGATAAACTAGTACAGGACGGACGTATTCACCCAGCGCGTATTGAAGAGATGGTCGAAAAATCAAGACGTGAAGTGGACGAGTATATTCGCGAAGTCGGAGAGCAAACAACGTTTGAAGTAGGTGTTCACGGATTACATCCAGATTTAATTAAAATTTTAGGTCGTTTAAAATACCGTACAAGTTATGGTCAAAACGTCTTAAAACACTCTATGGAAGTTGCATATTTAACTGGACTTATGGCGGCAGAGCTTGGCGAGGATGAAAAACTAGCAAGACGTGCAGGTCTATTACATGATATCGGAAAAGCGATTGACCATGAAGTAGAAGGAAGCCACGTTGAAATTGGTGTTGAACTTGCAACGAAATATAAAGAGCATCCTGTAGTTATAAACAGTATTGCATCTCACCATGGTGACACAGAACCAACTTCTATCATTGCAGTTTTAGTTGCAGCAGCAGATGCTTTATCAGCTGCAAGACCGGGAGCTCGTAGTGAAACACTTGAAAACTATATTCGTCGTCTTGAAAAGTTAGAAGAGATTTCAGAGTCTTATGAAGGCGTTGAAAAATCATTTGCAATTCAAGCAGGACGTGAAGTTCGTATTTTGGTAAAACCAGATACAATCGATGACTTAGAAGCTCATCGTTTAGCTCGTGATATCCGAAAACGTATTGAAAATGAACTGGATTACCCAGGACATATTAAAGTAACTGTTATTCGTGAAACACGTGCAGTGGAATACGCAAAATAAAGTGGTGAAACACCACTTTATTTTTTTGTGTTGGAATTGGATAAAATAAAGACAGTTAGCTATATAGCATAAAAGTGAAACAAACTTATAATAAAGATATTATAAGGAATTTACTTGATGCTATAGCAATAAAAAATGCAGTACATAGAAAGGGTAAGACATATGAGAATATTATTTGTTGGGGATGTAGTAGGATCTCCTGGTAGAGGTATGATTCAACAATACGTACCGGCATTAAAGAAAAAATATACACCTACAGTAACAATCATTAATGGAGAAAATGCAGCAGGTGGCCGTGGGATTACAGAAAAAATATATCGAAACTTTTTAGAGTGTGGGGCGCAGGCAGTTACACTTGGAAACCACGCTTGGGATAATCGTGAAGTATTTGAATTCATCGATGATGCAAAATATCTTGCAAGACCAGCTAACTTCCCAGAAGGAACTCCAGGAAAAGGACTTATCTTTGTGAACTGTAATGGAACAGAAGTTGCAGTTATTAATTTACAAGGACGTACTTTCCTTCCTCCAATTGATTGTCCATTCCGTAAAGTGGATGAATTAATTAATATTGCGAAAAAACGTACGAATATTATATTTGTTGATTTCCATGCGGAGACTACAAGTGAAAAACAAGCGCTAGGTTGGTATGTAGATGGACGTGCTACAGCAGTAGTAGGTACGCATACGCATGTCCCTACAGCGGATAACCGTATTTTACCAAGCGGAACGGCATACATTACAGATGTTGGGATGACAGGGCCGTATGACGGAATATTAGGTATGGACAGAGAAGCAGTATTGAAGAAGTTTTTAACAAACTTACCAGTACGATTTGAAGTAACAAATGGTAGAACGCAATTAAGCGCAGTGTTAATTGATGTGGATCCAAATACAGGAAAAGCAAAGAAAATTGAACGTATTTTAATTAATGACGATCAACCGTTTTTTGAGTAAATTTCCGTTAAATTTTAGATAAGTTATTATATTTTAATTTTTTAGAAAAATTACGAAAATTTAGCAGGAATACGCGCCATTCCTCGTGAATATAAGTTAAAGTGAAATAATTGCTAATACTTTTTAAAGAAACGAGGAGGAAACGCGGAATGGAAATATTAAAAGTTAAAGCAACGTCGGTCCCTAATTCTGTAGCTGGTGCACTTGCAGGTGTTATTCGCGAACGCGGAACAGCAGAAATTCAAGCTATTGGTGCAGGTGCATTGAACCAAGCTGTAAAGGCAGTAGCAATCGCAAGAGGATTTGTAGCGCCTAGTGGTTTGGACCTGATTTGTATCCCAGCGTTTACAGATATTATGATTGATGGCGAAGAGCGTACAGCAATAAAATTAATTGTAGAACCTCGTTAAGTTTAAACAACCTGTTTGCAGTATGCAAACAGGTTGTTTTTATAATGGAGGAATGAAAATGAAAATTTTTGATGCTCATTGTGACGTGCTTCTTCAGTTATGGAGTGCACAAGGGAAAAGGAATTTTAAAGATGATTCACAATTACATATTACATTTGAACAGTTAAAGAGAAGAAAAGGAAGTATACAATGTTTTGCTATATATGTACCAGAAACAGTGGCATATGAAAACCGATTTGAAGTAGCATTACAAATGGTAGATATTTTTTATAATGAAATTTTATCCCTACCAGGTGTGAAGTTTATTCAGACAAAAGATGATATTAACATATTAAAACAGGACGAGATTGGAGCGATATTAACAATAGAAGGATGCGAAACAATTGGAAAAGATGCAATGAAATTACGGTTGTTGTATCGCCTAGGAGTACGTTCTTTTGGACTAACATGGAATTATGCCAATCTCTTAGCTGATGGTGCGCTAGAGACACGTGGGGCGGGTTTAACGACTTTTGGTAAACATGTTGTACAAGAACTGAATACGTTACATGTATGGACTGATGTGTCTCATTTGAATGAAAGAAGTTTTTGGGATGTTATAGAGATTGCAAAAAATCCTATTGCTTCCCACTCAAATTGTATGAAACTTTGCGAGCACCCACGTAATTTGAATGATGAACAACTTAAAGCTCTTATAAAGAAAAGTGGCATGATCGGTGTCACTTTTGTACCGCAATTTCTAACAAGCGAAAGGCAAGCAAATATAATAGATATAATAAAACATATCGAATATATTTGTTCGCTAGGTGGAGAAAACAATATAGGGTTTGGTTCAGATTTTGATGGGATTGTAGATACAGTTGTAAATGTATCAGCTTATCGAGATTATGAAAATGTAATGAATGAGCTTTGTAAACACTATGCTGCATCAACTGTAGAACGATTTTTATATAATAATTTTGTTGAACATATAAGTTTTTAAGTTTTTGATTTTATTGCTTTTTTTAAGACCTAATACTAGAATGAAAAACAAAATAGCTTTATACTAAAGATTCAGGGAAATCAGAAGAGGCATAATTTGCGTCCGTTGTAGTTTATTTGCATAAAAAATGCTAAACTATTACTGTAAAAAAATACACTACAATGAATGCAGCCAAAAGGGGTGTAGGAGATGATTAGTCAACTTTCATGGAAAGTTGGAGGCCAACAAGGTGAAGGAATTGAAAGTACAGGAGAAATCTTCTGTATTGCATTAAACCGATTAGGATATTACCTATACGGTTACCGCCACTTCTCATCACGTATAAAAGGCGGCCATACAAATAATAAAATTCGTGTAAGTACAACAGAAGTACGAGCGATCTCAGATGATTTAGATATTTTAATTGCTTTTGACCAAGAAACAATTGATTTTAATTTCCACGAACTACGTCCAGGTGGAATTGTAGTTGCAGATGCGAAATTTAATCCAACAATACCTGACAATACAGATGTAAATCTATATGTGATACCGTTTACAGATATTGCTTCAGAATTAGGCACATCATTAATGAAAAACATGGTTGCTGTAGGAGCATCAAGTGCAGTATTAGGATTAGATGAAACAGCTTATTTAGATGTTGTTGAAGAAATCTTTGGTCGTAAAGGAGAGCAAGTCGTTCAAAAGAATATGGACGCAATTAAACGCGGCTCTCAATATATGAAAGAATTACTAGGTGAGAAAGTAAACATGATGCAGCTTGAAAAAGCTGATGGTAAAAAACGCATGTTTATGATTGGAAACGATGCAATCGCATTTGGTGCGGTAGCTGGTGGTGCTCGTTTTATGTCAGCATACCCAATCACACCTGCATCAGAAATTATGGAATACTTAATTAAAAAATTACCGAAAGTCGGCGGAACAGTAATCCAAACTGAGGATGAAATCGCAGCTTGTACAATGGCAATCGGTGCAAACTATGCTGGTGTTCGTACATTAACGGCATCTGCTGGTCCTGGTCTTTCATTAATGATGGAAGCAATCGGTTTAGCAGGTATTACAGAAACCCCATTAGTAATTGTTGATACACAACGTGGCGGCCCAAGTACAGGATTACCAACGAAACAAGAACAGTCTGACTTAATGGCGATGATTTACGGTACGCATGGTGAAATTCCAAAAATCGTAATGGCGCCAAGTACAGTTGAAGAAGCTTTCTATGACATTGTAGAAGCATTTAACTTATCTGAAGAATATCAAGTTCCTGTTATTTTCTTAACAGATTTACAGCTTTCGTTAGGAAAACAAACAGTAGAACCACTTAAATTAGATAAAGTGGAAATTCGTCGTGGTAAGCTTGATTTAGAAGCAGAATTACCAGAACGTGAAAATAAAGCATACTTCAAGCGTTATGAAGTAACAGAAGACGGCGTTTCACCACGTGTTTTACCTGGTATGAAAAATGGTGTTCACCATGTTACAGGTGTAGAACATGATGAAACTGGAAAACCATCGGAATCAGCAATAAACCGTAAAGATCAAATGGACAAACGTTTCCGTAAAATGGAGAACTTGAAGTTTAATACCCCTGTTTATAAAAATGTTAAGCATGAAGAAGCAGACGTATTGCTTGTTGGATTTAACTCAACTCGTGGTGCGATCGAAGAGGCAATGACGCGTTTAGAACAAGAGGGTATGAAAGTAAACCATGCTCATGTGCGTTTAATTCACCCGTTCCCAACAGCTGAAATCGATCCACTTGTGAAAAAGGCGAAGCGTGTTGTAGTAGTAGAAAACAATGCAACAGGTCAGCTTGCTAACATTATGAAAATGAATCTTGGTAATGGTGAGAAAATTTCTAGTCTTTTAAAATATGATGGAAACCCATTCTTGCCGAAAGAGATTTACAACGAATGCAAAAAAGGGGTTGTATTAAATGGCAACATTTAAGGACTTTCGTAACAGTGTAAAGCCAAACTGGTGCCCAGGTTGCGGAGACTTCTCAGTGCAAGCTGCAATTCAACGTGCGGCAGCTAACGTTGGCCTAAATCCAGATGAACTTGCTGTTATTTCTGGTATCGGCTGTTCAGGCCGTATTTCAGGTTATATTAATTCATATGGTGTGCATAGTATTCATGGTCGTGCCCTTCCGATTGCACAAGGTGTGAAAATGGCAAATCGTGATTTAACAGTTATCGCTTCAGGTGGTGACGGTGATGGATTTGCGATTGGTATGGGACATACAATCCATTCTATTCGTCGTAATATCGACATTACGTACATCGTAATGGATAACCAAATTTATGGATTAACAAAAGGGCAAACTTCACCACGTAGTGAAGCTGGATTTAAAACGAAAAGCACACCACAAGGTTCAATTGAACCATCACTAAATGTAATGGAAATGGCCTTAACAGCTGGTGCGACATTTGTGGCGCAAAGCTTTTCGAGTGATTTAAAAGAATTAACACAAATTATTGAAGCTGGTATTAACCATAAAGGATTTTCATTAATTAACGTATTTAGCCCATGTGTTACTTACAATAAAGTAAATACTTACGATTGGTTTAAAGAGAACTTAACGAAACTAAGCACAGTAGAGGGATATGATCCATCTAATCGCATGATGGCTATGCAAACTTTAATGGAAAATAACGGTTTAGTAACAGGGTTAATTTATCAAAATACTAAGCAACCATCATATCAAGAACTTGTTAAAGGCTATAGTGAAGAGCCTTTAGTGAAATCTGATTTAAATATGGATCAGAAAATGTTTGATGAGCTTGTTGCTGAATTTATGTAATGTAAGAAAAAAAGGTTGCCGATTTGGCAACCTTTTTTTATGTACAAAAATATAGGGTAGTCTTATTTACTTAGAAAATTCAGAATGATAAAATAATATATAAATCGTTGTATGAAAATGGCAAGTTCATTGCTTATGAAATGTAAGGTAATAAAAGGCCTTTGTATTGTTAAAATTGGCGAAACACGTCATACTATGGTAATGTTTATAGGGATAAAGCAATATGCTTTTGGGTAGGACAACAAGAAATGATAAAAAGGGAATGTCTATTTGCGTGGGGAAGACTTCATTCTTATGAATGATTAGATTGATTACTCAAGTTTCAAAGGACAAGTTATCTCTCAAGCTATCTAACCATTTTTGAGGTGAGTCTAAGCGCATTAAAATGGACTATAGAGTGTGTATAGTTAAGGGTGAAAGGAGATTACCGATGAACGAGCAACAACGATTAGCAAGTCAACAAGCAAATTCCTCTACGAAAAAAGAAGAGAAAGATTATAGTAAATACTTTGAAAGTGTATATCAACCACCTTCCTTAAAGGATGCGAAAAAGCGTGGAAAAGAAGAAGTTAAAATTGAACGGGATTTTGGCTTACCTGAAGAGTTTCGCAATTTTGGTACAGGAAGAAAGTTCTATATTCGTACATATGGTTGTCAAATGAATGAGCATGATACGGAAGTAATGGCAGGTATTTTCACAGCACTTGGATATGAACCAACTTTTTCAACTGAGGATGCAGATGTAGTTTTATTAAACACTTGTGCAATTCGTGAAAATGCTGAAAATAAGGTGTTTGGTGAGCTAGGCCATTTAAAGTCACTCAAACGAAGAAATCCAGACCTTTTAATTGGTGTATGTGGTTGTATGTCTCAAGAGGAATCTGTTGTAAATAAAATTATGCAAAAAAATCAGCATGTAGATATGGTATTTGGAACGCATAATATTCATAGATTACCGTACATTCTAAAAGATGCGATGTTCTCGAAAGAGACGGTAGTTGAAGTTTGGTCAAAAGAAGGTGACGTAATTGAAAACCTTCCGAAAGTACGTCGTGGTGATATTAAAGCGTGGGTAAATATTATGTATGGCTGTGATAAATTCTGTACGTATTGTATTGTACCGTATACACGCGGAAAAGAGCGAAGTAGACGTCCAGAAGATATTATCCAAGAGATTCGTCATTTAGCTGCAAATGGTTATAAAGAAATTACTTTACTTGGACAAAACGTAAATGCATATGGTAAAGACTTTGAAGATATAGAATACGGTCTTGGCGATTTAATGGACGAACTTCGTAAAGTTGATATTGCCCGTATTCGTTTTACAACGAGCCATCCACGTGATTTCGATGATCACTTAATTGAAGTGCTTGGAAAAGGTGGCAACCTAGTAGAACATATCCATTTACCAGTTCAATCTGGAAGTACAGATATGCTGAAAATTATGGCACGTAAATATTCGCGTGAGCATTATTTAGAACTTGTAAGAAAAATTAAAGAAGCAATTCCAGATGTAGTATTAACAACAGATATTATCGTTGGTTTTCCAAATGAAACAGATGAGCAATTTGAAGAAACGATGTCGTTATATCGTGAAGTAGGGTTTGATACTGCCTTTACATTCATTTATTCTCCTCGCGAAGGTACACCAGCTGCAAAAATGAAAGATAATGTACCGATGCAAGTAAAGAAAGAACGTCTTCAGCGCTTAAATACACTAGTAAATACGTTGGCAATTGAAAAGAATAGTCGTTACAAAGGTCAAATTGTAGAAGTGTTAGTTGATGGGGAAAGTAAAAATAATCCGGAAGTACTTGCAGGTTATACTCGTACGAATAAACTTGTAAACTTCGTCGCTTCAAAATCTTTAATTGGTCAGCTTGTGAAAGTGAAAATAACGGAAGCAAAAACTTGGTCTCTTAACGGGGAATTAGTTGAAGAGCCGATTGAGGTGAAATAATAGATGAAAGTATATTCGAAAGATGACATTGTTGAACAAGCGAAAGAATTAGCAAAAATGATTTCTGAAACAGAAGAAGTTGATTTTTTTAAGAAAGCAGAGGCGCAAATTCATAAAAATGAAAATGTAAAGCGCGCAATCGATGAAATTAAAGCACTGCAAAAACAAGCAGTAAACTTGCAACATTACGGGAAATGGGAAGCTTTAAAAAAGGTAGAAGCTGAAATTGATGCATTGCAAGATAAGTTAGACAGTATTCCAGTCGTACAACAATTTAAATCTTCACAAACATACGTAAATGACTTATTACAGTTAGTTGCTAGTACAATTTCTAACAATGTAACAGATGAAATATTAATTTCAACTGGTGGCGATGTACTAAAGGGTGAAACTGGCGCAGCGGTAGAAAGTAAAAAAGGAAATTGTGGTTGTTAAAGAGATGTCATATTGACATCTCTTTTTTTTGTGTGGATTAAACGTAAGTTCTTCTCAAAAAAAGAATGACACATTCCGCTATTGTCACGCATATGATTAAGTGAATAGTGATTGAGGAGGGTTACGAATGTCCGAATTTAGAGAGATTATTACAAAAGCAGTGGTTGGAAAAGGACGTAAGTATACAAAGTCAACGCATACATGTGAATCGAATAATGAGCCAACAAGTATTTTAGGGTGCTGGGTAATTAACCACTCGTACGAAGCAAGAAAGAATGGAAAACATGTGGAAATTGAAGGTTTCTATGATGTGAACACTTGGTATTCATTTGATGGAAATACAAAGACTGAAGTTGTAACAGAACGTGTGAACTACACGGACGAAGTAAGTATTGGTTATCGTGATAAAAACTTTTCTGGTGACGATTTAGAAATTATTGCTCGTGTTATTCAGCCGCCAAATTGTTTAGAAGCACTTGTATCACCAAATGGTAATAAAATTGTTGTAACTGTAGAACGTGAATTTGTAACAGAAGTAGTTGGAGAAACGAAAATTTGTGTAAGTGTAAATCCTGAAGGCTGCGTAGAATCAGATGATGATTTCCAAATTGCTGATGATGAATTTGAAGAATTAGATCCGAACTTTATAGTTGATGCAGAAGAAGAGTAATAGAAAGCTAGGGAGAAGTTCTTCCTAGCTTTTTACTTTACATAAGTGGGGCTGAATGAACATGATTCTTTATGAAATATGTTATAATGAAGAAAGACTCCTGAAATAGGAGATAAGAGTGTCCGTGAAATGCGACATATATGAAAATAGATTATCATGTAAGAATTATGGAGGAAAAGTATGACTCAATATACGCCTATGATACAGCAATATTTAAAGGTTAAGGCAGATTATCAAGATGCCTTTTTATTTTTTCGCTTAGGCGATTTTTATGAAATGTTCTTTGAGGATGCTGTAAAAGCAGCTCATGAACTTGAAATTACATTAACGAGCCGAGATGGCGGTAGTAGTGAACGTATACCAATGTGCGGTGTACCGTATCATGCGGCTAAAAACTATATTGAACAACTTGTTGAAAAAGGATATAAAGTAGCTGTTTGTGAGCAAGTAGAAGATCCGAAAACAGCTAAAGGTGTAGTACGTCGTGAAGTAGTACAATTAATTACGCCAGGAACGATGATGGAAGGGCGTACAATTGATGAGAAAGAAAATAACTTCTTAGCCGCATTAACACATTTTGAAGATGGATCATATGCATTAGCTTGTAACGACTTAACGACTGGACAAAATACAGTAACGTTATTGACTGGTTCAGTAGAAGATATTTTATTAGAAGTGTATGCAACTGGTTCGAAAGAAATTGTTGTTGATTCTTCATTTTCTAAAGATGAACTAAACAAGTTAACTGAAACATTGAAAATGACGATTTCGTATGAAGATGCAACGGCAATTCCGGAAGGATTAGAACATCTTGTGAAAAATGTTTCACAAGCAAAATTAATTAAAGTAGTTGGACGTTTATTTAACTATGTAATAAGAACGCAAAAACGTTCTTTAGATCATTTGCAACCAGTAGAAATTTATTATACGAATCAATTTATGAAAATTGATGTACATTCAAAGCGAAATTTAGAACTGACAGAAACACTTCGAACGAAAGAAAAAACAGGATCACTATTATGGTTATTGGACAAGACGAAAACAGCTATGGGTGGTCGTATGTTAAAACAGTGGATGGAACGTCCACTTATACAAAAAGAAAGAATTGAAGAGCGTTTAGAAATGGTTGAAACGTTTGTAAATGATTACTTCTTACGTGAAGATTTAAAGGAAAAGTTAAAAGAAGTATATGATTTAGAACGCTTAGCAGGAAAAGTTGCATTTGGTAACGTAAATGCAAGAGACTTATTACAATTAAGACGTTCATTGCTTCAAGTACCAGCTATTTTAGAAGCAATTAGTTTGTTAGATAACGCTTATGCATCGAGATTAATTCAAGGTGCAGATCCATGTGAAAGCTTAACAGAATTACTAGGAAGAAGTATTCAAGAAAACCCACCGCTTTCGATTAAAGATGGAGATATTATTAAAGATGGTTATAATGACAAGCTTGATCAATATCGTTACGTTAGTAAAAACGGGAAAACGTGGATTGCTGAGCTTGAAAAAAGAGAACGTGATATTACCGGAATTAAATCATTAAAAATCGGATACAACCGTATTTTCGGTTACTACATTGAAGTAACGAAAGCGAATCTTGCAGCACTTCCAGAAGGTCGCTATGAGCGTAAACAGACGCTTGCTAATGCTGAACGTTTCATTACAGATGAACTGAAAGAAAAAGAAACGTTAATCTTAGAAGCTGAAGAAAAAATTGTACAGCTAGAATACGATTTATTTACAGCACTTCGTGAAGAAGTAAAAGTATTTATTCCGAAATTACAACATTTAGCGAAAGTAATTAGTGAATTAGACGTACTGCAAAGTTTTGCGACAGTTAGTGAAGAAGAACAGTTTGTAAAACCTGTACTGACAACGAAGCGCGAAATCTTTATTAAAGATGGTCGTCATCCTGTTGTTGAAAAAGTATTGAACGGGAAATTGTATGTACCGAATGATTGTATTATGCCAGAGAATATGGATGTCTTTTTAATTACAGGGCCGAACATGTCTGGTAAAAGTACGTATATGAGACAATTAGCACTTGTAACGGTTATGTCGCAAATCGGTTGTTTCGTACCAGCAACAGAAGCAGTATTACCTGTATTTGACCAAATCTTTACGAGAATTGGTGCAGCGGATGATTTAATTTCAGGTCAAAGTACATTTATGGTCGAAATGTTAGAAGCGAAAAATGCAATTGCAAACGCATCAGAAAGAAGTTTAATTTTATTCGATGAAATTGGACGCGGTACATCTACGTATGATGGTATGGCACTTGCACAAGCGATTATTGAACATATTCATGACCAAATTGGTGCAAAAACGTTATTCTCTACGCATTATCACGAATTGACGGTGTTAGAAGAGAGTTTAAATCAACTGAAAAATGTACACGTTTCAGCAATTGAAGAGAATGGAAAAGTAGTATTCCTTCATAAAATTCAAGATGGAGCAGCTGATAAAAGTTACGGAATTCACGTTGCGCAACTTGCGGAGCTTCCAGATAGCTTAATCGCTCGTGCGAAAGAAGTGTTAGCACAGCTAGAAGGGCAGGAAGAAATTATTATTCCAAAGCGAGTAGAAGTGAAAGTAAAAGAAGCTGCTCCAGAACCTGTAGTTGTAAAAGAAGAAATAGCAGAAATACAGGAAACGAAAGTAGAGACTGAAGAAGAATCGCAACTATCTTTCTTTGGAGGAGAACAGTCTTCGAAGAAACAAGAAAAGCCTCTGCTAGATCAAAAAGAAACGGCAGTACTGGCGCAAATTAAAAAAATCGATTTACTTGATATGACACCTTTAGAAGCGATGAACGAATTGTATCGCTTACAGAAAAAGTTAAAGAAAGGATGAGTAAGTAGATGGGGAAAATTCGCAAACTCGATGACCAACTCTCTAACTTAATTGCGGCAGGGGAAGTAGTAGAGCGCCCTGCTTCAGTCGTAAAAGAACTTGTGGAAAATTCTATCGATGCGAATAGTACATCTATTGAAATCCACTTAGAAGAAGCTGGGTTATCGAAAATTCGTATCATTGATAATGGTGATGGTATTGCAGAAGAAGACTGTATCGTCGCTTTTGAACGCCATGCAACGAGTAAAATTAAAGATGAAAACGATCTGTTCCGCATAAGAACACTCGGTTTCCGCGGTGAGGCATTGCCAAGTATTGCCTCAGTTAGTGAATTAGAATTAATTACTAGCACAGGTGATGCACCTGGTACACACCTTATTATTAAAGGTGGAGACATTATAAAGCAAAAGAAGACTGCGAGCCGAAAAGGAACAGATATTACAGTAAAAAACTTATTCTTTAATACACCAGCGCGTCTTAAATATATGAAAACCATTCATACAGAGCTCGGAAATATTACAGATATCGTGTATCGTATTGCAATGTCACATCCAGAGGTATCGTTAAAACTATTTCATAATGAAAAGAAATTGCTTCATACGTCAGGTAACGGTGATGTAAGACAAGTACTTGCATCGATTTACAGTATTCAAGTTGCGAAGAAGCTTGTTCCAATTGAAGCAGAATCTTTAGACTTTACAATTAAAGGCTATGTAACATTACCAGAAGTAACGAGAGCATCTCGTAATTATATGTCAACGATTGTAAATGGTCGTTACGTTCGAAACTTTGTATTAATGAAAGCAATTCAGCAAGGATACCATACATTACTGCCAGTTGGCCGGTATCCAATTGGTTTCTTATCGATTGAAATGGATCCAATGCTAGTTGACGTTAACGTACATCCAGCGAAGTTAGAAGTTCGTTTTAGTAAAGAACAAGAATTGCTAAAGCTGATCGAAGAAACATTGCAAGCTGCATTTAAAAAAATACAGCTTATTCCAGATGCAGGTGTAACAACGAAGAAAAAAGAAAAAGACGAAAGTGTGCAAGAACAGTTCCAGTTTGAGCATGCGAAGCCGAAAGAACCATCTATGCCGGACATCGTTTTACCGACTGGCATGGATGAAAAGCAAGAAGAACCGCTGACTGTGAAACAGCCAGCGCAGCTTTGGCAACCACCGAAGCAAGAATGGCAACCACCACAGTCGCTCGTGAGAGAAGAACAAAGTTGGCTACCATCCACTAAACCGATAATCGAAGAACCAATTCAAGAAGAGAAATCGTGGGACAGTAATGAAGAGGACTTTGAACTAGAGGAATTAGAAGAAGAAGTTCGGGAAATAAAAGAGATTGAGATGAACGGGAATGATTTACCACCGCTTTATCCAATTGGACAAATGCATGGAACATATATTTTCGCTCAAAATGATAAAGGCTTATATATGATTGACCAGCATGCCGCGCAGGAACGTATTAATTATGAATACTTCCGTGATAAAGTAGGAAGAGTAGCGCAAGAAGTACAAGAGTTACTTGTACCGTACCGTATTGATTTATCTCTTACTGAATTTTTACGTGTCGAAGAGCAGTTAGAAGAACTAAAAAAAGTCGGGCTATTTTTAGAACAATTCGGCCATCAATCCTTTATCGTCCGCTCGCATCCAACATGGTTCCCGAAAGGGCAAGAAACAGAAATCATCGATGAAATGATGGAGCAAGTTGTTAAACTAAAAAAAGTTGATATTAAAAAGTTACGTGAAGAAGCAGCCATCATGATGAGCTGTAAAGCATCCATTAAAGCGAATCAATACTTAACGAACGATCAAATATTTGCTTTACTGGAAGAACTACGTACAACAACAAACCCGTACACATGCCCGCACGGAAGACCAATTCTTGTGCATCATTCTACTTATGAGTTGGAGAAGATGTTTAAGAGGGTTATGTAGAGTGAATAGATTACATTTCAAAAGGGAGCAACATTTACTGTTGCTCCCTTTTAATATGTAGATTTAATTGTTAAACGAGAATATGGTGGAGTAATTTTGTATTGTATTTCTTGGTTGCGTTAACTTAAATTTATCTATGTATAAAAAAGCGCTGTATACAGCACTTTTTAAAAGGTGCATGAATTGTATCATTACTAACTAAATAACTATCATGGCCAAATGTTGCTTCTTATTTAGCTAATTGTCATAAGGATCTATACAATTACTTATTTTTATTATTATTAATTTTTTCAGTGTATAGAACTTGCTCTTTATAGTGCTTCTTAATTGGGAAGTTATGTGTACCTGTGCCGTTCTTGAATTTTTTGTCAATGGGGTTCTTTAGAGGAACTGTTGTAGTTTCAGTAAATTCATATGGGTAATTTATTTTAGATTTATCTTCAAACATGAAAATGCCTCCTTTTAGGATCTCCTAAATTCTTTACTATAACATGATATGCATATAGATATTTTTTGGACTAGTTATTTATATAGGTTAATGGAATTTAATTACATAACTAATGAAACATTTTAAAGGAAAACAATTTGAGAAAGAAATGGTATGAATAGATGTTGGCTCCTATTGTTATTTTTTTGTTTAACAGCACAGTGAATTGTGCATATAAATTCATTATAGATTGTTTTTATAATATGGTTTATATGGGGTTTTCCTGATAATATAATGTGGAATATTATAGTGTTATTAGGTTATTAGGAACATTTAATGCTGTTTCATAACTGAAAGGGAATTGAAAAAAAACTGAAACTTTTCTCATAAAAATTCAATCTAACTTGAAAAATGAAAGGAAAATGAAATTTTCCAAAAGATATTCTTTGTTAAGATAAAAAGCATACATACAAAAAGCATTGACATATCTTAAAAATTTATTTTCAAGATATAGTGGGGGAAAAGATGAGATTAGAAAAACAATTAATAAAAAAGATGTATTATGAAACGTTCCTAATGGAGAATGAAACAAAACCAACTCTTGACGTACTTGGACAAGCTTATGTAAACGAAGAAAAAAATGAGATTTCTGATGGGTCTTATATTCGTTTTGCACAAGGTGAATTTTATTATCGTCATCAAGATTTTGAAGCAGCTATTTTTAAATGGGAGAAGGTTAGTAATGAATTAGCACCATGGGCACAAAAAAATATTGCGGATGCTTATTTCGAACTTAATCAATTACCATATGCTGAAAATATTTATACTTCCATTACTACTGATAATAAAATATTGATGACCGAAATTAGATTACAATTACTTTCTCTTTACATTGAGCAAAATAATTTTGATTCAGCTTTCGGTGTTATTAAAGAAGCAGTTTCTTTAAATCCTGATTATCCGAACGTCACAAAAATTGCCCGTTCCTTTTATGAGGAACAGCAAGATTTTGATAGTGCAGTAGAGCTTGCTGTGAATGAGTTAATTCGAATAGAGTCGTATCCGTGGTTTGAGGTGTTAAAAGGATATATCGATAAAGGGTTTACTAAACATATTTCACCAGACTATTTTTATGATGCATTAGCTACATTAAATAATGTAGATCAAGTACAATTTACACAAATGGTTTCATCACTTTGGAACAGTTATAAAGATGAACCAAATTATTTATTATGGCTTAATACAATAAATGAATTTTTCTTACATATTGAAATACATTCGTCCGATATATGGAACAAAGTTTCTGCTCTTTACGAAGAAACGTACTTTACATTAATTCAAGGTCAATATACGCTTAGACAATTAGACGATATCATACCAAATCTGTTAGCAAACTGGTTAAAGGTAGTCAATCCATCTTATGCTGTATTTCCATCTGCAGCTGTATTGGCATGGGATGAGATTTTCCCTTCCAAAATAGATTCAGCAAATATAGAACATGCGGAAAACTTACTGTCACATTCTATTAATCATGTAAATGGCTTAGAGTACAGCTTACACCTTTTTGAATCTATTACACAGTGGGCACAAAAGCAGAATATAGAAATAGGTCACCGATTTAAATGGTTAGTTGACGAGCTCGCAGATTTAAGAACAAATCGTATTTTAGTAACGGGAACTTCAGGGAACGGAAAAACTACATTTATTAACTCTATATTAGGAGAAAATATATTAGAAAAATCAATTTCAAATGTAGTAGTTTTAAAAAATGATGCTCATATAGAAATAAACGCTATAACAGACTCAGCAATTACAACAACGGAAGATGTCTCTGATTACCATAATATGATGTCTCAGCACCATCAAACATATAGAGATAGAGCGTGTGTTGAATTTAAATTACCATGCAGATTTTTAAATGAAAATAAACTTACATTTGTAGTGACACCTGGCTTTAATAGGAATAACGACACTAGAGATGAAATATTCGAATATTTAAATTCTGTAGACGAATTACTATTCGTATTGAATGCGGATTCACCTTTTACTGATAAAGAACGTGACATTCTATTAAGTATTCAAGAACATACGCCAAATTTACAAATTCATTTCTTACTAAATAAAATCGATAACATTTACAGTGAAGCAGAAGTGAAAAGGGTATTACATGATACGGCAACGAGAATAAACACATATTTCCCGCATGCGAGAATTTTCCCTTATTCTTCGTTATATACAAGTAGTCAACAATTAAATGATTTAACTGAGTTTATTCATTTTAACTTTAATCATAAACATATAGATGCAGAACGTACTGAAAAGTTATTATATTTCATTCGAAAAACAATTACATATCTTTTGGATAAACGTGTTGAGAAAGAAAACAATCTAGTGGATGCTATTAATTGGAATGAAGATATGCTAGTGAAACTAAACGGTAGCATTAATAACCTTACTGCATTTGAAAGGGAAAAAATTCATTTCATTACACAATCATATCGTTCAATGAAGACTGAAATTACAAATGATCTTACCGAAAATATTCCGAAGATATTAAAGAGCTGTTCTAATTTAATTAGTGAAGAAAGTGATTTCGGGCACATGGATACGGAACTAAATAAAGCAATGAATGAAAGAGTGCATAAATATTTAGAACAAACTGTATTACCTAATCTTGCTCTTTCTATGCAAAATTGGATTGCAACTTCTAATAATGAGCTTCTTCAAAGTCAAACGTATTTAGAAGAACTTAGTGAAGGGCTTAATTCACTATTTGGAGAAAATAAAATACAGTTAGAATGTGACTTTAAAGTGCTTGATGACTGGCGCAGAGATACTGACAGGATGACGACTAGAATACAAATGGATGAAGTAAATATTTTACGTCGATTTACGCCAGCACAATTTTTACTAAAAAGTGCCGGTAAATTATTTGGAGTTCTTCCTAAAAATAAATCTATGCTATATAACAAATATAAACAGTATGTAGAAAATGAAGATTATACTGAAGTAACGGCTTCTATTATGAAGAAATTTTTCTTGCAATTTGAGCTGTTTGAAAACACACAAGAGAGGGATATTCATATATTCTTTAGGAATCCATTTAACTCCTTAAAGCAAGCTGTAGAAAATACGCAATTAGAAATACAAGAAAAACAAGAGATGTTACATAAAATGAAATCAAATCCTGAAGTTTATCATGATTCTATCATGCTCTTTGAATTGAGATTGCGTCAATGTGAAGTAATTTTAAATATAGGTAATGATAATACCTATACAGATGTAGCTTTAGAAACAAGTGTAGAATAAAAGTAAAAAGGAGCAACTGTAATAAGTTGCTCCTTTTTCATATAGATTATTTTTCTATTTCTTTAATTTTAGTTTGTACTTCGCCAGTTTTAATTTTATTGCTTTCTGAGAAACGTAATAAATCGCCTTCAATAATTTTGTCAGACATTCGTAATTCATTTTGTGCACGTTTAATGAGGGCTTGAGCTTCTTTTTTTGGTAAATCTACAATTTCACCTGTTATACGGTCGTAGAAAGTGTTGTTTTTGTATGCATACTTATCTGTAACGAAGCTACCATCACGTAAAACAACAAAGCCAGTATATTCATCTGAAAACATATCATGGCCAAAACGGATATCATTCGTAGAATCAACACCTAATAAATTTAGAATCGTAGGTTTCATATCGATTTGTCCCGTAGGCTTTGAAATAGTTTGACCTTCTGTTTGTCCAGGAATATGAATATATAAAGGTGTACGTTGTAAATTTAAAGTATCAAATTCTGTTATTTGATCTTTTTCTAAAAACTGTGCCATTGCACGATTATGTTTTTCGGAAATTCCATAATGATCACCGTATAATACAATAATAGAATTATCGTAAAGCCCCTCGGCCTTTAGACGTTCAATAAATTTTTTAATGGATTCGTCTAAGTAACGTGCTGTTACGATGTAACGATCAAATACGCCATTACCAGAGTTGTATGGTTCAATGAATTTTGTATCTTCATCATACGTAAATGGATAATGGTTTGTTAAAGTAAGGAAACGAGCATAGAATGGTTGATTAACAGTTTTTAATATATCTACTGATTGATCAAAGTATTCGATATCTTTTAATCCCCAATTTAAATTTGTTTCTGGTGTGATTTTGTAATCAAGTTCATTATAGTAACGGTCATAACCAAGAGCGGAGTACATAATATTACGATTCCAAAATGTTGCGTTATTCGCGTGAAATACAGAAGTGAAATAACCTTGTTGACGTAAAATTTCTGGAGTTGCAGTATAATCATTGTTACCGTGTGTGAAGAATACAGCTCCTCGATTTAATGGATACAACGACGTATCGATTAGAAATTCTGAATCGGATGTTTTCCCTTGACCAGTTTGATGGAAAAAGTTATCAAAGTAATAACTTTCATTTATGAATTCATTTAGGAATGGTGTAACTTCTTGCCCGTTCACTGATGCGCCTATTAAGAAGGTCTGCAAGGATTCAAGAGTGACGACAATTACGTTTTTTCCTTTCGCTGCACCAAACATATTAGGGTTTGGCTCGCTTTGATTTGCTTTTACGTAGTTTTCAGTTTCTTGTAATTTACTACTATCAGCAAGTGCTTTTTGTGACCCAGCTTTTACTTGCAGTGTTAAGTCATATACTTGGTGAGTATATAAGCCTAAATTTTTGACAAGCATGACTCGGTCGAATGATCTCGTTAATAATTCGGGGCGCTCTTTTTCTGCAAGATGTAGATTCGCAAAGAATACACCAATTGTTAAAAGAAAGTATAACAAGCGCGTAGAATGAGTTACACGTTCTGTTTTAAAGACCAATGATTTCTTTTTTAATAAAATAAAGAAGAAAACAATGTCTACGAATGCGAGTATAATTTTGTAGTTTAATATTTCTATAATACTGCCGCCTAATTGGCCAAAGTTTGAGGTTTGTCCAAGTACTGGTAATGTAACGAAATCACTATAAAAATCATAGAACATTACATTTCCAACAAGCACGATTGTTAATAAGAAATTAATACAGAGCGCTATATAATTTCGCTTTTCACCAGTTGCAAATAATGCTAATCCAACAAATGCTAATGATGCGGCTAGAGGGCTAATAAACAAAATAAGCTCTTGCGTTGAAGACTCGATTTTTAAATCAAAACTGAATCGCGTAATAAGATATGTTTTTAACCATACTGCTAAAGCCATTATTATAACAAAACTTATATTTTGCATTTGTAAATTTATTTTGTTCTTCATTTTTACACCTTCTTTATATAATTTATTTAACTAAAGTTATATATTATGTTTTTATAACTATTAGACTGTAATGAACCATTTAGACTTTGTTTTCTAAAGGGAATAATTTGAAGTATTCATATATATACAATGGGGATTTTTAAAGCGTAGTAGCATAAATATAACTCTTTTTTGAGAAACAGGCAGAAAAAGTCATAGTTGTAGTGAAATTGACTTATAGACATCCTACCATATTAAACACTATGATGATGTTACAAAATATCGAACAAATAAAAGTGAAAATGGATAGAGACTTTTAAAACTGTTGACATTCAATTTATTAGAATTGAATGCCAATCGTTTTAAATATACAGTTATATTACATATGTATTTTGTAAAATCCCGATTTTTTGTCGGTTAATTATTAGCAGGGAAGGATAGGGGTTTTATTAATATAATTTTACTATATATAAGTAAAGTGTTTTGAAATTGAAAATATTTGACTGACATTTTAATGATAGAAATTAAATGTCAGATAAGTACTTTCCAACATACAGACCACTTGCAGCTGCTTGAGATAATGAATGCGTAATGCCTGAACAATCTCCAATTAAAAATAGCCCATGTATACTAGTTTCAAAATGATTATTAATTTTTATCGTAGGAGCATAGAATTTTCCATCAATTCCATATAGTAAAGTATGTTGATCGATAGGCTCTTGTATAAATTGTTCTAAACGTAATAAAAATTCTTTGAGCCCTTCAATATATAATTGAGGGATTTCTTGATTCAAATCTCCATAATCCCCCTGTAGTGTAGGCTGTATACGATTATGCTCCATGCTGTTTTCCACCGTAGGTTGTTTCTTTAGTAAGTCCTCTAAGCGCTGTATAACAATCCGATCTCGTCCTTGGTTAATGCCTTCAATAATTGAACTTGCGTATGCATTTGCTTCTTTGAGAGTTGGAAAATAGCGAGGAATAAATAAAGTGAAATTTAAGTTAGAAGTGCCAGTTCCTTGTTCCCGAAAATTTTGACCGTCAGGCATAACTAAACCTTCTTCGTACTTTCGAATGATGCGGCCTTGTGGATTCATACAGTAAGTAGTTGCTGTGAAATGCTCACCTTGATAAGAAAGTTTTGTTTCAAAAGTATCTTTTAATATAGAACGTAATTGATGTTCTTTCATTTCTACTCTAATTCCTAAATCTACACGTGTTTGCTCCTGAGAAATATTTAGGGAACTGCATATTTCTTTTAACCAATCGGCCCCAGAGCGCCCAGTTGCAAATACAAGTTGCTTAGTTTGAACTGTTCCTTGATTTGTCTCTATTGTAAAATGATCTTCCTGTTTCAGAATATGTTGTACATCTATATGAAATTGGATCTTTATTTTCGTCAGTAAAAATTCATAGAGCTGCTGAAAAATGTTACTGGAAAGTGTAGTACCAAGATGTCTTACTTCTGTTGTTAGCATTTGTAAACCACACGCTTCAGCTCTCTTAGTGAGACTTGAATTTTCAGTAGAATATTTTGAAACCGAACTTCCACCAAACTGACATAGAATTTCATCTACTTCAGCCATGAGTTGTATAAAACCCTCTTTACCGACTTTTTTCTCAAGTTCTCCGCCAAATCCGTTTGTATAATTAAATTTCCCTTCAGATTTTCCTAAACCACCAAACCCGAAATATTTATCACATGTAGTACAATTACACACTTTTCCTTCGTCTAAAGGACAATGGCGATCTTCTAGCGCTTTACCTTTATCAAGAATTAAAACTTTTTTGTTACTTTTAGCTAGTGAATAAGCCATAAAAATGCTACTTACTCCAGCGCCGATAATTGTAACATCATACATATTCTTCCACCTGCTAACGAATAGTTTGTTTTTTATTTTTCTAGTGTATAACAATTTTATGAAGTTAAGAAATAGCTTTTATTAATAAAGTGGGAGTTTTTGAACTTGATGCTTTATTAATTTCTACGAGTGGTGGAGTAAATACAAAAATTTTTATTTGAAAGAAGAAATAGTTTAAAAAATAACTATGTCATATGATTAATAACATCTTACATAGAAAAAAACAGACCTTTTAAGTGAAGAGGTCTGTTAATGATTTTAAATCTTATTTAGCAAACACATGATTACCAATTACTGCTACTGTCTGACGTGTCGTAATCCACTTGTCTGTTGATGTTTTTGGATTGTAGAAATAAAGCCAGTCAGAATGTACTCCATTTGTGGAGATAGCCTCTTCTACAGCCATTTTTGCTTCTGCGCTTGCAGGCTGATTAATTCTTCCATCTGTAACAGGAGTAAATGCATATCCGTATTTAATAGGTTCATAAATAACGCCTGTTATTGTATTTGGAAAACCTTTTGCATTTACACGATTTAGTATAACTTTCGCTACTGCTACTTTTCCTTTATAGGATTCGCCACCTGCTTCAGCGGTAACTAAGCGTGCCATTAAGTCTTTTTCTTTTTGTGAAATGCTTGAGTTGATTTTTAAATGTTGTCCTGTATAAAGCTTGTTTCCGACTGTATTGTTAATTTGTTTTATAGATTGGACAGTGACATTGTAACGCCTTGCTATCGTTTCTAATGAATCTCCCGGTTGTACTTGATAAATAATTTGTCCAGAAATGTTCGCAGGCTTGGCGTTTTGAGGAACAGTGATTTCATTTGATTTCACGGACCCTGGAATATGTAACTGTTCGCCAATAAAGGTTTGATCGTTTCCTTTATTATTAGCCTGTTTAATGGATTGTATTGAAACTCCGTATTGTTTACTAATGCCCCAAAGTGTATCGTTCTTTTTTACTGTATGAATGGTAGAAGCTTCAGCTGTGCTTTGACTACATACGAATGTAATTGCAGCTGCAGATAAAGGGATTATATGTTTTAGTTTTAGTAATTTCATTGTAAATCCTCCTAACAAAAAATTAAGGTGAAACTATTAAGTAATGTAGTTTGAATGTATATATGCGTAATATATTAATGTAAGTATATAAGCACATATAAAATAAATAATCACTATAAGTTTCATATTCGTGTAGTGTAGAGTCCGAATATGAAATATTGCATATGAAAATACATTGAAGTTCATATTTCTGATTACTATAATCTATTTAGTAGAAAGGGAATATGTTATAGAAATAAAATCATTATAGATTAATATAATGATTAATTATTAATAGGAGGATTAATGTAATGAAAATATTTCAAAAAATGTGTGCGTCAACTGTAATCATTACAACACTTTTAGGAACAGGAGGTACTATTAATAGTGTACATGCTGATTCTATAGAACAGCAGATTAAATCAGGGATAGAACAAGAAACAGATAAGCAAATTATTGTGAAATTTAAAGCGGATTTGGATTTGCCATATGAAGATGGTATTGAAAAACAAATACAATCTCAAACGAATGATAAAGTAATAAAAGATCTTTTGACAGAATATCCAGATGCAACATTTACTCGTTTATTCACATCTGTAAGCCCGGAACAAATACAAAACCTTGAAGTGAAAGCACCTAATCATGTATCTACAAGTTTATTAAACTACTATATTCTTCAAAATCAAAATAGTGGGTATGAAGAAGAAATAGTAGATAAGTTAAAGGCATCGTCTTTAATAGAAGATGCGTATATGAAGAAACAAGAGAAAATAATGCCACCTGAAGTGCAATCATCAAGTGTAGCTCTTAATCCTAGTAACAATCCTAGATTTAAAAAACAAGGTTATCTTGAAGCGGCCCCATACGGTATTAATGCGCCTTTCGCCTGGGGAATTCAAGGCGGTAATGGAAATGGTATCACTTTTGTTGATATGGAATACGGATGGTTATTAAATCATGAGGATTTATTACATCAAAAAATTGAGTTAATGTCTGGAAGAAATATAGATCAGCATGTCGGTCATGGGACGTCTGTACTAGGAATTGTATCCTCTGAGGACAATGAAGTTGGGAATATTGGGATTGCGCCAAAAGCGAAAGCAAAGGTTATCTCTCAAATAAGAGATAATGGACACTATAATACGGCTGATGCAATATTAAGCGCTGTAAATCAGTTAGAAGCTGGGGATGTTTTATTGTTAGAGGCACAAGCATCTTTCGATGGATATGGTGATAAATATTTACCTGTTGAAGTACAACCAGATATCTTTGATGCAATTCGTGCTGGTACAGATAAAGGGATTGTAATTATAGAGGCCGGAGCAAATGGGTGGAATGATTTAGACCAGTTCAAAGATAGAAAAGGTAAGCAAGTCTTAAATCGTAATAGTAAAGATTTTAAAGATTCGGGTGCAATTATGGTAGGAGCTGGCTCTTCATCTTTCCCTCATGAACGTATGTGGTTTTCGAATTATGGAAGCCGTATTGATGTGTACGGATGGGGAGAAAATGTAGATACAACTACAGCCGAGCAAAGTAGAAGTGCTGTAAATCTTTATACTTCAAGCTTTAGCGGAACATCTAGTGCTTCGCCAATTATTGCTGGGGCAGCGACTTTAGTACAAAGCATTGCTAAAGAAAATTTAGGACAACCATATAGACCTAGTGAACTAAGAGCAATATTAAGTAACCAGAGCACAGGAACAAAATCTAAAGATCCATATGCAGATAAAATTGGTGTTTTACCAGATTTGAAGTCTATACTAGCAAACTTAGGCTATGAACAAAGAAAACCAAACGGTGGGAATGAATTACAAGTAACAGAAAATGAACCAAATAATGAGCCTAGACAGGCAAATAAAGTTAACTTTCATACACCGGTGAAAGGAACGCTACATAATAGTGATAGAGTAGATGTATTTACTTTCCAAATTGATTCGCCGGAAAATATTAATATTTCTCTACTAAATGAACAAAATATTGGAATGACATGGGTACTTCATCATGAATCAGATTTAAATAACTATGTAGCATATGGTGAAAATGAAGGCAATGTAGTTAAAGGAACTTATAATGCAAAGCCAGGTAAATATTATTTATACGTCTATAAATATGAGAATAAAAATGGTTCATACGTATTGAACATAAAATAAGTAAAAGGAACTTCAGATGAAGTTCCTTTAAATTTTTCTAATTTAGTATATGTGAATGATTTTTTAACTTTACTTCTATGCAATATTTCATATTGATGAAATGTTATTTATTTTTTCTGAGCTAGCTTATATTATATTCAATAAGTTTGATATAAAAACAGAAAGAGAGAGGGATAATAATGAGCAATAAGAAGTTAATTTTGAAATTATTCATATGTAGTACAATATTTATCACATTTGTATTTGCTTTACATGATAAGAGAGTAGTTGCAGCTAGCTCTGTTAATGAGTTTGAAAATTTGTCAAAATGGATGCAACCTATACCTGATAATATCCCGTTAGCACGAATTTCAATTCCAGGAACACACGATAGTGGGACGTTCAAGTTGCAAAATCCGATTAAGCAAGTATGGGGAATGACGCAAGAATATGATTTTCGCTATCAAATGGACCATGGAGCTCGCATTTTTGATATAAGAGGACGTTTAACAGATGATAATACGATAGTTCTTCATCATGGGCCATTATATCTTTACGTAACACTGCATGAATTCATAAATGAAGCGAAACAATTTTTAAAAGATAACCCGAGTGAAACAATTATTATGTCTTTAAAAAAAGAGTATGAGGATATGAAAGGGGCAGAAGATTCATTTAGTAGCACGTTTGAAAAAAAATATTTTGTTAATCCTATTTTTTTAAAAACAGAAGGAAATATAAAGCTTGGAGATGCTCGTGGGAAAATTGTACTACTAAAAAGATATAGTGGTAGTAATGAACCTGGAGGATATAATAATTTTTATTGGCCAGATAATGAGACGTTTACCACAACTGTAAACCAAAATGCAAATGTAACAGTACAAGATAAATATAAAGTGAGCTATGATGAGAAAGTAAAATCTATTAAAGATACGATGGATGAAACGATGAACAATAGCGAGGATTTAAATCATCTATATATTAATTTTACAAGCTTGTCTTCTGGTGGTACAGCATGGAATAGTCCATATTACTATGCCTCTTATATAAATCCTGAAATTGCAAACTATATAAAACAAAAGAATCCTTTGAGAGTGGGCTGGGTAATTCAAGACTACATAAATGAAAAGTGGTCACCATTATTGTATCAAGAAGTTATAAGAGCGAATAAGTCATTAATAAAAGAATAAAGATGATGAGAGTAAGAAGCGATAAAATATATCGCTTCTTTTTCTTTTCCAATAACCAACAATATAAATTGTACTTTTATAATAGAAAAAAATAAAAACATAAGATATAATCATACATATAAAATTTGTACCTATAAATTTTATATGTATGATTGAATTTGATTTGTTGTAATGAAATGGAGGTATATACTATGAAGTTTCCACATGATTTTTTATTCGGAGCTGCTTCAGCTTCTTATCAAGTAGAAGGTGCATGGAATGAAGATGGAAAAGGTGTTACGAATTGGGACGAGTTTTCAAAAATTCCTGGCAAAACATACAATGGAACAAATGGTGATGTAGCTGTTGATCATTATCATCGATATAAGGAAGATGTTCGCTTAATGGCTGAGATGGGATTAGAATCGTATCGTTTTTCTATTTCTTGGGCGAGAATATTGCCGACTGGAGATGGAAAGGTAAATGAAAAAGGGATTGAATTTTATAACAACTTAATTGATGAATGTTTAAAATACGGGATTGTGCCGTTTGTCACTTTATATCATTGGGATTTACCATTACCGTTAGAAAAAGATGGTGGATGGACGAATAAAAGAACAGCAGAGGCTTTCGTAAAATATGCAGAAACTTGTTTTAAGGCATTTGGTGACAGAGTTAAGCATTGGATTACTTTTAATGAGACCGTAATGTTTTGTGGATTAGGTTATTTAAAAGGTGCACATCCACCAGGAATACAAAATGATGTTCCAAAGTATTTTCAAGCTACTCATTATGTATTTTATGCACACGCGAAAACAGTTGCGGTGTACAAGCAGCTGAAACAATATGGTGAAATTGGGATTACACATGTTTTCTTACCAGCTTATAGTGTGGATGATCAAAAAGAAAATATACAAGCAGCAAATCATGCGAATGAATATGAAACGTATTGGTATTATGATCCAATTTTAAAAGGCGAGTATCCGTCTTATGTTGTACAACAATTAAAGGAAAAAGGATGGACTCCTAATTGGACGGTTGAAGAATTAGAAATCATTAAACAAAATGCAGAAGAAAATGATTTTATTGGCTTGAATTATTATCAACCAATACGAGTAGAAAGATATGATATGGATATAAAGAGTGAGGAACATTCTCGAGAAAACTCAACGCTTGCTCCAGGTAACTCTTCTTTTGATGGTTTTTATCGAACAGTTAAAATGGATGATAAAACATATACAAAATGGGGATGGGAAATATCTCCCGAAGGTTTCTTAGAGGGATTGCATATGTTGAAAACGCGTTACGGTGACATAAAGATGTATGTAACGGAAAATGGACTTGGTGATGAAGATCCGATCATTGACGGAGAAATTGTAGATGTTCCGAGAATTAAATTTATTGAAGCGCATTTAAAAGTAATGAAGCGTGCAATTGAAGAGGGAATTAACTTAAAAGGTTATTATGCATGGTCAGTGATTGATCTTTTAAGTTGGTTAAATGGATATAAAAAGCAATATGGCTTTATTTTTGTCGATCATAATGATAACTTAAAACGTAAGAAGAAACTTTCGTTTCATTGGTATAAACGTGTGATCGAAACGAGAGGGGAAGAGTTATAACAGATAAAAGAGTATTTTAGGAGAAAGTGTATGAGTGCAAAGTATAAACAAATTGCAGATGTGTTAGAGCAAAACATTCGAGATGGGCTTTTTAATGAAACGAAAAAACTACCTACAGAAGAAGCGTTGATGAATCTATTTGAAGTAAGCCGTAATACGATACGTAAAGTAATTAGTCAGCTTGTGAATAGAGGTTATATTTTTCAAGTGCAAGGTAGTGGCATGTTTTTACGCGAAACTTCTGTAACAGATTACATTAATTTAGGAAGTTTACGTGGATTAACGAAAAATCTTGTTTCACAAAATATTGAAACGAAAGTGTTAGAGCTTGAAGTAATAGATGCGGACGAAGAGATAGCAAAGCAGATGCAATGCGAAGCTGGAACTAGGTTGTATTTTTTGAAGCGCTTAAGAATTGTAGATGCTAAACCATTCTCTATTGAAGTAAGTTATTTCAAAAAGGATATTATTCCATATTTGAACGAAGAAATAGCATTAAGCTCTGTATACAGTTATTTCATTGAAGATTTACGATTAAATATTGGTTTTGCTGATAAAGTTATTAGTTGTGAAAAAGTAAATAAAGAAAATGCACAGCTTTTAGAATTAAATGAAGGTGATCCGGCGCTTCTTATTGAAAATACAGTGTATCTTGTAAATGGAACAATTTTTGAGTTATCTCAGTCGATGTTTCATTATGAAAAGGCGAAACTTTTAAATCGAATTAATTTTAAATGAAAAATTATTGTGTGAAAAAAGCAACTGGTCCTAAGTGATCAGTTGCTTTTTATTTTTTAAGTGGATGAGCAAAAAAACACGAAAGTGGTTGGTCCGCTTTTTGCAAACATCTATTATGATAAGAGAAGAAAGGTAGTATGTTATCAACGTTTTAAAGAGGAAGGTTTTTATGTAAGTTCTTTAATTAAAATAGATGGGTCTTAGAGAGGTGAAAAGACAATGAGTTTTGCAATTTCACTAGTCGTTATTATTGTAATTGTATCACTATTTGGGACTGTACTAGTTGCAAGAAACGTGGAGGAGAATTACAGTAAGTCTACAAAAAGAAATGTGAAAAACTTATCTGCAATCTATATTCTTCTTCTTTTTGTTCTACTAGTTGGGGTAACATGGTATGCGGTAATGATTTAATAGTTTGTAAAAGAACTGAAATGAGAGTATGAAGTTGGAATTTCAGAAGCTATTGAGTAATCAGAAAGAGAACCATTTTGGATATATCCATTTATGGATAAGAAAATGTGACTAATTAATACTATTTTTACGGTGAATACTGTTAGTAAAAAATGAGGATAGTTCGTTTTGAAAGGAGGGAACTATATGGAATGGAAACCAAATCGTGCAGATAAGACACCTGTATATAAACAAATTGCAGATTATATTGAAAGAGGCATTTCTTCAGGCGAATTTCCTTCTGATAGTAAGTTACCTTCTGAGCGTATGTTAGCAAAGGAATTACAGGTGAACCGGAGTACAATAGTAGCTGCGTATGAAGAATTAAAATCACTTGGAGTAGTAGAACGGCAAAAGGGAAGCGGAACACGGGTCAATACAGACATATGGGGTGTCTCACATAAACGAATACCGAACTGGGGTAGGTACGTGGAGGATGGATCGTTCTTACCTAACGTACCACTCGTTCAACAAATTCGAACGGAAACACAAAAAGATGATTTAATTAATTTAGCAAGTGGTGAACTGTCACCAGAATTAATTCCAAGTGATAGATTTCGAACAATTTTGTCGGAGAAAACATTTATGGAAAACCTCGGTTATGACCATCCACTTGGAAATGAGATGTTGAGAAAAACAATTGCAGCACATGTTCAGCAATATAAACAAATTGAAGCAGATTCAAGCTCTATTCTTATTACGTCAGGAGCACAACAGGCGCTTAATCTTATCGTTCAATGTTTATTAAAACCTGGCGATGCGATCGCGATTGAAGATCCTTCGTATTGTTTTTCGCTTCCAATGTTTAAATCGGCCGGTTTAAACATATTTCATTTACCTGTTGATGAGCATGGAATGAATCCAGATGACTTAATCGATTTGCACAAAAAGCATCGCATTCGTATGGTGTTTTTGAATCCAGATTATCAGAATCCGACGGGTACTGTGCTTTCATTAGCGAGACGTAAAAAAATTTTAGAACTGTCTTCTGAGTTCGGTATACCAATTGTAGAAGATGATCCGTATAGTTTAATTTCTTTTAATGGAGAAGTGAACCCAACATTAAAATCAATGGACCAAAATGGAAATGTTCTTTATATAAGTTCACTATCAAAAATTGTTGCATCAGGATTACGTATTGGATGGGTAATTGGTCCTACACGCGTAATTGAGCGTTTAGCAGATGCAAAGCAACAAGTTGATTTTGGCCATAGTGTATTTACGCAGTGGGTAGCAAATCAATTTTTAGAATCAAAGGATTTCCATACACATATTACGATACTTCGTGGACAATTGAAGCAAAGAAGAGATGAATTAATTGCAGAGCTTGAAGGAACATTGGGAGAACGAGTTGAATGTTTCGTGCCAGAGGGTGGAATACATGTATGGTGTAAAGTAACAGGAAAGTTTGATGAATATCACTTATTAGGTGAATCTATACGGAATGGTGTCGCATTTGTTCCGGGCAGTGTTTTAGGTTCGAAAAATGAATATATACGATTTACGTTTGGTAGAGCGAATATAGAACAAATTCAACTTGGAATTAAACGGTTTGCCGACACGCTAAATGAGATTTCATAATATGGATGTGTGATAGTGAAATGAGGGAAAGAAATGAAGTACGTGACGCTTTTACTTCAAGTAGGCGTGCTATATGTATTTAGCCTAGTGGGTACGTGGATTCAGGAAATATTCCATCTATCAATACCGGGGAATTTAATAGGGATGTTAATACTGTTCCTGCTCCTTTCCACTCGCGTTTTACCGTTAAAATGGTTTGAGTTAGGTTCGGAAAAGTTAATCGTATTTTTACCGTTATTTTTAATCCCTTCGACAACAGGGCTCATGGAATACGGGTCTTTTCTTTTCAGTAAGGGAAGTATTATATTCCTTTTAGTAGTTGCAAGTACTGTAGTAACTTTGATTGTTTCAGGGTATATAAGTCAATTATTAGTCACATCAAAAAAATAAAATCGACAAGGTGCACGATTCAAATGGTCTTAATTATTATTACTGTAGCAATTTATTTCTTGGCGACAAAGCTATATAAAAAATTTACGTTTGCATTTACGTTACCAGTGTTAACAGTTACGGCAATTATGATTTGTTTATTTTTGATTTTTGGTATTTCTCATCATGAGTATAGGGAAAATGGGGGAAACATTCTTTCAAGCTTATTGAGCCCTGCAATTGTAGCATTGGCCATACCTCTATTTAAAGAGCGAAAGATACTGATGAAAAATTTTTCATCGATACTAATCGGAGTAGTGATAGGTATAGTGGCTGTAACGAGCATGAATGTAGTGATTGGCGGAATTTTAAATATAGATAAGGAACTTATATTAACTACTTTACCACAGGTAGCGACAATGCCAATTGCCCTTTCAATAGCGGATCAAATTGGTGGTATTCCATCTATGACTTCTAGTTTTGTAGTTGTTGCAGGAATAACAGGTGCTATGATCGGACCAACAGTACTTAAGTTTTTCCGTATAACAAGTACGATTGGAAAAGGAGTTGGAATGGGCTGTGCATCACATATTATCGGTGTGAGTCGTTTAGTGAAAGAAGGCGAGAAAGAAGCGACTATCGGTTCGGTAACGATGATTGTAACTGGAATACTTATTAGTATACTAATACCGTATGGAACGAAATTTATTTTTTAAATGTAATGGAGATGATAACAATGACAACATGGTTTATAGTTACATTATTTGTTTTTGGAGCTATTAAAGTATTAGTTTCTAGCATGCCCACTTCTGTTGTAGAATCAATTATTAGTAGATTTGAATTGCATCAAAAGCTTGAGGCGGAAAATACTTCTATATCGATAGATGGAAAAAATATAGAGGGAGAAATGAAACTACAAGTTATTCATGAATTTAATGAGGCGTTGTTTTTAGATAAACATTATTTCCCGCCGCACGGAGAAGGGACACCAATAGTCATTGATACGAAGAAAGGGAGTAAAGAGATTAGATTTTCGCTATATAGCTATGAGGAACATGTTGATGTCATTAAGCAATATAAGAAGAAAGTCGTTGCCTATCGTTTACGCTCTAAAAGCCTTCAAACATTGACACCATTAGTAATAACGGAAGAGTATGCTTAAGAAGAGACCTATAATGGTCTCTTTATTTTTTTATCCAATTATATACGTTCCAAATAAAAGAATGAAAAATTATATAACCAAATAAAGAATATGTATGGTTCCAATTCGCACTATGTACAAATAAACCTAAACTTTCAGCAATCTGTTCAAAAAGGCTAGCACAAATACCGATTGAAATAATAAATGAAATTCTAGAAACTTTAGATAATTTTTTTGAAATGTGTATAAAGATAACTGTTAAAATCGGCAGTACGAACAATGTAAAAGCTATATTAACCGAAAATGTGGATGAGAAGGGCCTAGCCGGAAAGGAATATATTTGTTTATGAACAAAAAAGGCATCTAAGCAAGTTGCAATAATAGAAGAGAGAAAGATTGTAACTACTAATGCTAGAAACTCATTCTTCTTCTCGGAGGAGGACATTTTTCTTTGCGAGAATGGCGATTTCAATTTTTTCGAGTGTTTTGCAGTAGTCTTCTGTAATTTGTCCATTTATATTTTCCTCCTTATCAACTAAGTAATTTACAACTTGCCAATCGGTAAACCAATCTTCACTGTCAACTTCTTCATGCTTCATATCTCGCCATGCATAGATGAGTGCAGGGCTGTATATACGATAAGCGCCATTTCGTAACTGGCATTTCTTAATTCGGCGCTTATAAAACTCACGGGAAAAAGATTCATTTACACTTGAAAATAAATGGGGCCAGTAATCTTTCCTAGATCCTGTATGTGGATGGTGTTGAGCCCAGCTTATTATTTGAGATAAAACATGTGTATCTCGAAATAATAATGAGTACAATCTTTTTCCAATTAATATCCGTTCATGTAAGGAAGTGAAATGTTTCATTGTATCACCAAATAGTAATACTTTTTGTTTCTTATCATTTTCGTAGAATGGGAAAAGGATATGATTAAACTGAAAGAAATCAAAGAGTTTAAATCCAATACTATTTAGTACAGTCTTTTTAAATTGTACATTTTGAATTACTCTTTTTTCTAAGTAGTTTTGTTCATTAATAATAGTTGCAATTGCTAAAGTTTTTTTGTTACCTGTTTTCCAAAAATGGTTCCACATCGTTTCCATAAATGTAGAAACATTTAGGTGAGGGAGAAGGTGAAATAACTTTTGTGATCTCTTTACACTTTGTTCGTAAAGTAAAAATTGAGGGTATACATCTTGGAAAATAAGCCAATTCCCTCTTTCTAAAAAAGAAAAAAATATGAATTGATCTTTCTCTGATAAAATTCTCGTATATAAATCGCCCTTTAAATCAGTCATATTCCAACCGCCGTTACGTGATACCATATGCCCAAGCAGTGCCCAATGTATTTCTGGATATTGAATGTAAAATTGGTAGTATGCGCGTGTTCTTGTAACATTATTTTTATTTAGTTGTTCTGTTTGTATTTTTATTTTGTTGATGATGAGTTGTTCTTCTTTCGTTAATTTATACATGGTGTCAGAAGGAATAAGTTTGCTTTTTTGTTTCAATTCATTTTTTACGTCGAATAGGGAGAGAGGCAGTGCTTTGGAAGGTCCGTTATATGTATGATTTGAATTGCTTCGGTCCATTCCGTTACCTCCCTTTTTCATAAATTTAAATATGATTATTGGCTATGAATCATTCTATTTATTTTATTACGAGTATAAGAAATAAATGAGCGGTGTTTTTTTACAAGGAATTTATTTATCATGCAAACGGTATAAAAAATCTTACTGTTGTGAGATGAAATGAAAAACAGAAACTACGTTTAATAGTTTCTGTTTTTTTATTTTGTCAATTAAATGTAACAAACGACGATTATGATTTGAATCAATTGAAAATAATTCAATAAATATTATTTAAATTGAGATGTTTCGTAGGAGGAAGAAGAATGTTAAATAAAATAATTTTAATTACTGGTGGTACAGGTTCGTGGGGGCATGAACTTATAAAACAACTATTAGAAAAATCACCGAAAGAAATTAGAATTTTTTCAAGAAATGAAACGGTTCAGTTTGAAATGCAGCAACAGTTTATAAATGATGATAGGTTAAAATTTATTATTGGAGATATTCGTGATAAAGATCAACTAGTCTATGCTTGCCAAGGTGTACATTATGTGTTCCATCTTGCAGCTTTAAAACATGTTCCAGTATGTGAGTATTATCCTTATGAAGCTATAAAAACCAATATACATGGTACGCAAAATGTAATTGAAGCCTCTATACAGATGCAAGTTGAAAAAGTTATATATGTTTCAACGGATAAAGCAGCTGATCCATCAAATACGTATGGGATGACAAAAGCAATTGGTGAAAAATTAATGGTTCATGCGAATATACAAACGAAGAAAACAAAATTCATTTGTGTTCGTGGTGGAAATGTTTTAGGAACGAGTGGAAGTGTAGTACCACTTTTTAAACAACAAATTAAAAAATCTTCACAAGTAGGGATTACCGATGCGAATATGACTAGATTTTTCTTAACAGTTGAAGATGCTGTTGGGTTGTTATTTAAAGCCGTATCTCAAGGTAGAGGCGGGGAAATCTTTGTTATGAAAATGCCGGCATGTAAAATAACAGATTTAGCAGAAGTATTAATTGAAGATTCCGGAAAAGAAAATGTTAAGGTAAAAGAGGTAGGGATAAGACCGGGTGAAAAATTAAGTGAAATGCTTCTATCTGAGGTAGAGAGTAAAACAAGTATAAGTTTTGATCAAAATTATTTTGTGGTACTACCGACTATTCCTATACAAGGACTTCAACAATATTATTCAAGCTATCCTCTAGTGGATGTGAAGAGTTTTAGTTCTCAACAAGATTTACTTGCAAAACATGAGGTGAAACAAATGCTATTAAAAGGAGGGTTTTTGCGATGAAAAAAAATGCGAGCCTTTTAATAACTGGTGCAAATGGTTTCACAGGACGCCATGCTTGCCACTATTTTTTACAGCAGGGCTTTCATGTAATTCCTATGTTTCAAAATTGTGCATATGGAGAAAAAATTAGAAATGGTATTACTTGTAATTTAACTAATAAGAGCGAAGTAATGAAGGTAATGAAACAAATAAAGCCAGACTACGTATTGCATTTAGCAGGAAGGAATTCGGTTATAGAATCTTGGACAGCTGCCCTTGAATATATAGAGGTTAATGTAATAGGAACATTATATTTATTAGAAGCAATTAAGCAAGAAGCCTCGCATTGTAGAACATTAGTTATAGGATCTGCTTTGCAAGCAGATAGTATGAACGAAATAAAAATTTCAAATCCATATAGTTTAAGTAAAACGATGCAAGTTATTATTGCAGAGGCTTGGGGAGGATTAATGGATTCAAATATTATCATTGCAAAGCCCTCAAACTTAATTGGTCCAGGGGAATCGAATGGCATTTGTTCGATTCTCGCAAAGAAAATGATAGATATAGAATCAGGTAGAAGTAAAGCCATTATTGAAGTAAACAGTTTGAAAGATAGTAGAGATTTTCTAGATGTACGTGATGCGATTAAAGCGTATCATGTGTTATTACGAGATGGAATAAATGGAAAACAATATAATATCGGATCAGGAGTAAAACGATCTTTGTTAAATGTACTAGAACAATATAAAGAATTAACACAGCTAAATTTTTTTATAGAGGAAACAGAGAAAAGTGGGAGCGACTCAAATGAGAGTTTAGCAATAGAGGAAATAAAAAGGTTAGGTTGGATCCCAGAAATTGAATTTCATCAATCATTAAAAGATGTACTTGAGTATGCGAAGTGTAGTGACATCTGCATGCAATGAAAAACAAAAAAGGGTGTAAGAAATATATGAATGATTATGAAATAATAGATAATCAAAATACGCTATTTCTTTCAATTGTTGATGCGTTGGATTGGAGAGATGAAGAAGCGCATGTATTGCGTCTTTATGAGGCAATACATAAATATCAAGCGTATGTAGAAGAAAAAAGGGTTAATCAAATAAAGTCAGCATTAGAGACGGAAACTAGATATGTGATTCAAATCTTTGCTCAATACGAGTGTAGTGAGTATGGAAATGATTTTTATGAACTCATTAAAGATCTTTTACAAGATATAGAGGTGGAGTTAAAGATTTATATAAAAAATAATAATTTTATTTACATTTAAAAGGTAAATATAAAGCTAGATTTTTAATAATAAAGGTGGGTATAAGTTATGAGCAAAACGATTCTTTTTACTGGGGGCGGTACAGCCGGACACGTTATGATTAATATTGTATTAATTCCTAAATTTATAGAGAAAGGCTGGAGAGTCGAGTATATTGGATCCAAAAATGGAATTGAAAAATCATTAGTGCAAAATGTTAAATACAATAGTGTTTCAACGGGCAAACTTAGGAGATATTGGGATTGGGAAAATTTTAAAGATCCTTTTAAAATTATACGAGGTTGTTTACAAAGTTATAAATTAATTAAGAAAACAAAGCCTGACGTTATCTTTTCAGCAGGAGGATTTGTTTCAGTTCCTGTAGCTATAGGAGCATGGTTAAATCGTGTGCCTATAATTATACGTGAACCAGATAGCACATTAGGACTTGCCAATAAAATAGCATTACCTTTTGCTACAAAGCTATGCACAACATTTCCTCAGACAGGAGAAAATGTAAGTAATGAGAAGAAGGTTTATGTAGGACCAATTGTAAGGGAAGAAATTGAGAAGGGTAACGTATTACGAGGAAGAAGATATTGTGAATTTCAGCAAGATAAACCAGTATTATTAATTATGGGTGGGAGTCAAGGTGCTAAGTGGATAAATGATATGGTAAGGGAATGTTTAGATACAATACTATTAAACTTTAATATTATTCATATATGTGGTAAAGGGAAGGTAGACCCATCTATTGGCATGGAGGGGTATATGCAATTTGAATATATAGGCGACGAGTTGCCGCATATACTAAATATGGCAAGTGTTGTAGTTTCCAGAGCGGGTTCTACTGCTATTTCTGAATTGTTATTTTTGAAGAAACCGATGTTGCTTATCCCGTTAACTAACAGTTCCAGCAGGGGAGATCAAGTTTTAAATGCTGAATATTTTTCACGGCAAGGATATGCGGAAGTTATACTCCAAGACAGAGTAAGTACGAATACATTTATACATGCAGTAAATAAGTTGTATACAAATAAGGAGAAATATATTCAAAACATGAATGGATATAAGAAAACAAATGATGAGGGAATTCATCAAATAATAGATATAATAAATGAAGTGGTGGAGTAATAGAAATGTAAATAGAAAAACAAAAGGAAAGAAGGTATCTTCTTTCCTTTTTACTATATTTGTTCAAATTCATTATTATTTATTCTAATTAGTTATGTACTATCGGTGAATGCCGTTTTCTAATAGCTCAGTAAATGCATGAATATGAATAGGTTTACTGTAATAATAACCTTGAATAAACTGACATTTATTTTTTTGAAGGAAATTTACGTGCTCTTTCGTTTCTACACCTTCAGCAATGACAGACATTCCTAATGTATTTGCTAATGTGATGATCGTTTTAATAATTTCCATTCCATCATCACATGTTTCAGACATTGTAATAAATTCTCTCGGGATTTTTAACGTATCAATTGGATACAAAGGTAAGTAGGCTAGCGAAGAATAACCTGTACCAAAATCGTCGATAGAAATGTGAATCCCTAAACTTTTTAGTGTACGCAGTTTTATCAATGTTTCTCGCTCATCCATCATTGCAATTCGCTCTGTTAATTCAAGATCAAGAGAGCTTGCTGGTAAACCTGTATTTGTTAAAGTAGAAGAAATAGATTTTACAAAATCTTCTTGTTCAAATTCTTTAGCAGATAAATTTACACCTATTTTTAAATGTGAATATCCGAGTGCGTGCCAACGTTTCATTTGCTTGCAAGCCTGCTCTAATGTCCATTTTCCTATTGAAATAATTTGTAGTGTTTCTTCTGCAATCGGAATAAACTCGTATGGAGAAATAATACCTAATTCAGGATGATTCCACCTAATTAAAGCTTCTGCACCGATAATTTTATTAGATTCACTATCAACTTGAGGTTGATACAAAAGGAACAATTCTTCATTTTGTAGTGCGTTTGGTAAATCTTTTTCTAATCGTAATCGTCTTTCAATTTTTTTAGCGATTACATCGTCATAAATAGAGACAGAGTTAAGCTCTTTTGCTTTTGCATCATACATTGCAACATTAGCGTTTTTCAGAAGTGTAGCGGTATCGATTCCGGAATGTGGATAAATAGCGATGCCGATACTCAGTGATAAAGTTAATTTATGCTCATGTATGATAAATGACTTTTTCATGCATTCAAATAATTGGTTACATAATTGGAATAAGTAATCTTCGTCAGTATAGTTTTCAATTATGATTGTAAATTCATCGCCACCGATTCTTGAAAGATGAGTATGTGATGGAAGACATGATTGGAATCGCTTTGCTACTTCTTCTAATATGTAATCTCCTGATGAATGTCCAAGTGTATCGTTAATTGCTTTAAAGCGATCTAAATCTAAATATAATAATGCAAACTCGCTTTCTGTTATTTTAGCATTTTTTATAACTCTCTTTAATTTCTTATGGAAAAAGGCACGGTTCCCAATTTTCGTTACAGTGTCATGGAATGCTAAATATTTTATTTCTTCTTGCTGTTTTTTTAGTGCAGTAATATCTTTCACCATAATATAGCTTCCTGAAATTTGTCCGTCTATTATAATAGGAATGATTGTAACGTATAAAAAATAAGTAAAGCCATCTTTATATTGAGAACTAAGTTGTAAGAATGCCGATTCTTGTTGTTTCACTTTTTCTAATGCCAATGCTAGCTTATGCTTATCTTCATCTAAAATGATCGAAAAACAAGTTTCACCTAGTAACTCATCCGTTGGTGCCCCAAGTAGTACACTCCCAGCCTTATTTACATTTAAGAATATTCCATTTAAATCAATGGTGAAGATAGGGTCAGGATGATATTCATATAATGATTTAAACTTTTGCTGTTTTTGAGAAAGAGCCTCTGATTTATGAACTAAATCAGACGTCCGTAAAGTAACTTTTTCTTCTAGTTGGGCATTAAATGCCTGCAAACGTTTTGTTAAGGAATTGTTTTGCATACGTACGATAGAATGACGAATGAGTACGAAAATAAAAGTAATACAATTTCCTGTAATGAGAGTTGAAGAGGATGTTTGTTCTTTTAATGTAAACCCGATTAGTATTGCAACAGCAAGATAGGGAAATACAACTAAAGCTTTTTTTCCTATTATAGGGTTTACAAGGAAATAATTTTTATGGCTATTATGATCTTCTGAAATAGAGCCAGCTATTGCAATAAGTAATATAGGTATTCTATATAAAAGACGTAATAATATTATAGTTTCAGTTGATAAGTGGTTATTTAAGTAAAAATAAATATAGTTAAAAGTTGCAGAACTTATTAATACAAAAATAAAGATATAAATTTTCCGTTTGGAATTAAAAATTGTTGGACGGAAAAAGAGACTAACACCTAGCAGTAGAAATAATAAATCTGCAATTGGGTATAAAAATGAAAGGAAAACATCTCCTAGTGAAAGAGCGAATATATTTAAATTTGGTTGATTAAATAAATACCATTCTAATGTGAATATGGAAGTAAGCACTATGCATATATCACAAATAAAGAACGCTTTTTCCCATTTATTGCATTCCTTTAAGATTTTATAGCAGAAAGCGATAAGACAGAAAAATAGAAAAAACATGTAAAATACATCAGAAACCGTAAAACGATGTATTGGAATTTCGAAGAAGCTATCTTGATATGTATATACTATTTTTCCTAATAAAAAACTACCAATTGCTATTGTAATACATATCCAAAACGGATTTGAACTGACTTTCTTAGAATATATAGAGTAAATCAGTGATACAAATGTAATGGCTTCAACGACAAGTGAAGCGAAGCGTACATCTGAATTTGAAAAATGAGTAGGGAACAGATAGAAAAACATAAAATAGATTGAATAGCATATCAATGTTCCGATTAATATACATAATTGTAAATTTTTATTTAATTTCAATGAAATCACCTTCTTTAATTATGCACTATGTTCGTTATATCTATACATAATAATATTATTTAAGAATTGTATCAGATTTCCTTATAAAAATCATGTTTATAAGAAAGTGTTAAAGAGTGTAAGTATTCTTAAGGTTGAAAAAATATTGCGGTTGATAGTATAGACTGTATCAAGACTTTAAATAGAAATTGTATATTTAGTCATCCTTTGAATTGTAAAGTTTTTTTAGTGATTTGTAAGTGGAGATGCAAAATTGCATATAAAATGATGTGTATCTTTTTTTGGTGAGATTTTTATTTTTAATCTGAAAATTAACATTTGTGAAAATGTTGAGAAAGGATATAAAATAAGAACGTGTATTCTTACAGAGTGGAATAGTATTGCCACTAAATAGGGAGGCTTTTTTATGATATATCGAATTAAAGATGCAGAAATATACTATGAAATTGTGGGAGAGGGTAAACCAGTCATTATCATACATGGCTGCTCCCCTGACCATAGGTTAATGATGAAATGTATGGAATCAGTATTTCAGAAGTATGAAGGTTATAAGCGAATATATATTGATTTACCTGGTATGGGAAAATCGAATGCTCCAAATTGGATAAATAGTTCAGATCGTATAGTAGAAGTGCTTATCACATTTATTGAGGAAATCATTTCTACTGAAAAATTTTTATTGGTAGGAGAATCATATGGAGGCTATTTAGCCAAAGGTATACTTGCAAAGATGTTTGAGAGAGTTAGCGGATTACTATTAGTATGTCCTGTTGTTGTAGCGGAGCCAGAAAAAAGGATTCTTCCAGATAAACAGGTAATTGTACAAGATGAGGAATTTTTAAATACGCTCACTTCCACAGAAAGAGAGGAATTTTGTGAGTTAGCTGTAATAGCAAATGAATATACATATAAGCGATTTAAAGAAGAAATTAAGCCTGGGTTAGATGTTGCTAATGATGAATTTATTGAAAGGTTGCAAAAGAATTACTCTCTTACTATGGATTTTCAGCGTAAAAAATATGAAAATCCCGTTCTTTTACTGACTGGAAGACAAGATATATCAGTAGGTTATCAAAATATTATAGAAATTATTGAAGAATATCCAAGGGCAACATTAGCAGTGTTAGATATGGCAGGGCATAATTTGCAAATTGAGCAGCCTGAATTATTTGAGAGTTTAGTAGGAGAATGGATTAGACGAACAAATCAGCACAGTTTATAAAGTATTTTAGTATTACGCCTAAGTGTTGAAATGGGATAAATGAACGTGATTTATTAACTTATCTCGCTATTTGCCGGGCAGTAAGACCCCCACCTCAAAATTTAGCGGAAGCAAAGAAATTAGGTGGGGGCGGGCTGCCTGTAAAAGCCCGATTAGTGAGGACTAATTAAAGTTTCACTTTATAAAAAATTTTAAGGAGAAATTATGAGCACATATATTTATATGGTTAGACATGGTGAATCACCAAAACTAGAAGGAAATGAAAGAATGCGCGGGTTAACTGAGAGGGGACATATGGATGCCCGTAGAGTAACTGACATATTAAAAGCGGAGAGGATTGATACTTTTATTTCAAGTCCTTATAATCGGGCTGTGCTAACGATAGAGGAGTCAGCTAATTTCCATGAAAAAGAAATAGTAGTATATGAAAATCTTAAAGAGTGTATGTTTTCAAGTGAGGATCAGGTTATATCAGACAAAGAGGTGTATCCACTTGTACAGAAGATGTTCTCTAATCCGGACTTTGCACGAACGGAAGGAGAGTCATATGCAGATTGCCAGAGAAGAGTAGTGAAAGTATTAAAAGAAATCTTAATGGATTTTCAAGGATGCAAAATTGTAATTGGTACACATGGGCTTGTCATGACATTAATGATAAACTATTTTGATAAACAATATGGTTTTGAATTTTTAATGAATACGTCAAAACCGGATATATATAAGATGGAGTTTAAAGAAGAACAATTAATGAATGTAGAGAGATTATGGAAAGAGGAATAAAATTAGTTGCATGGATTTTGTTGTAAAAGTTACTTTTATAGCAAAGTCTTTTTTTTTTGAATAGAAAGCATCTTTATCAACTATTTTTAGAATGTTAAATAAATAAGTAATTATTCAGTCTTTGAATAAATTATGGAGAAATTGGTTTAGGGAAACAATTTTAAATGTGTCAAAACTCCAAACGTTGGATTTATATTCAATAGGAGAAAAAGATGTAGAATTTTGTCTTACAGTCCCCGTTTACTTTTCATTTCATTACATATAGGCTTTGTGGTGTAGGGGAGGACATCACCTTTACACAAAATCTATAAGGAGGTCATTGTAATGAAACAGATTAAAAAGTTTGCGGGAGTTGCTTTAGCGGGGACGATTGGATTAAGTGGACTACTGTTTTTAGAACCAAGTGTAAGCGTTGCGGAAGCACAGCAAGTGAAAGTAGAAAATTTCAATATAATTGATGTAACGATGAATCTAAATGAATTGTATGTATTAAGTGGCAGAAGTATTGATATTCTTTCTGGAGATAAAGAAGCAATTCAGTTAAATAAATACACAATTAGTTTTAATAAACCTGGGAAGTATGTGATTAAAGTAAATGGCTGTATTTATGATGATGTATATACTTTTATTGTAAATGAGTAGTATATATTCTTAAATTGCGAGATAAAAACAGAAACACCCTATTTGCGATGAGAGTCGTAAATAGGGTGAATTTATTTGTATTAAGCTGTACTTTAAATATGTTCACTAATTTTCTTTTTGTTATGTAAAATATGTAAAAGTGTTAACAATGTAAATGAAATATACATCTTCACATTCAAAAAAGTTAAAATATTTCGTTTTAAGGATTATAATGGAGGGAGAAACATAAAAGGGAGTGAATGAACTTGAAACAAGAACTTATTGAAAGATTTACGAGATATGTAAAAATTGATACGCAATCAAATGAAGAAAGCCATACAGTACCAACAACACCAGGACAAATTGAGTTTGGTAAGTTATTAGTGGAAGAGCTAAAAGAAATTGGTTTAACAGAAGTAACGATGGATGATAATGGTTATGTAATGGCAACACTTCCAGCTAATACGGACAAGGATGTTCCTGTAATTGGATTTTTAGCCCATTTAGATACAGCAACAGACTTTACAGGGAAAAACGTCAAACCACAAATTCATGAAAATTTTGATGGTAATGCAATTACGTTAAATGAAGAGCTAAATGTTGTGTTAACACCAGAGCAGTTCCCGGAATTACCATCATATAAAGGACATACCATTATTACAACTGATGGTACAACACTTCTAGGAGCAGATGATAAAGCTGGTCTTACAGAAATTATGGTTGCAATGAACCATTTAATACATAATCCGCAAATTAAGCACGGGAAAATAAGAGTAGCATTTACACCGGATGAAGAAATTGGTCGTGGGCCAGCGCATTTTGATGTAGAAGCGTTTGGTGCATCATTCGCTTATACGATGGATGGAGGTCCATTAGGTGGTTTAGAGTATGAAAGTTTTAATGCTGCAGGTGCTAAGTTAACGTTTAACGGAACGAATACACATCCTGGAACAGCGAAAAATAAAATGCGCAATGCTACTAAACTAGCTATGGAGTTTAACGGGTATTTACCAGTAGAAGAGGCGCCAGAATATACAGAAGGCTATGAAGGATTCTATCATTTACTTTCTTTAAATGGTGATGTTGAGCAAAGTAAAGCGTATTATATTATTCGAGACTTTGATCGTGAAAATTTTGAGGCGCGTAAAAATAACGTTAAAAATATTGTGAAGACTATGCAAGAAAAGTATGGCGAAGATGCAGTCGTTTTAGAAATGAATGATCAATACTATAACATGCTTGAAAAAATTGAACCGGTAAGAGAAATTGTTGATATTGCATATGAAGCAATGAAAAGTTTAGACATTGAACCAAATATTCATCCGATTCGCGGAGGCACAGATGGATCACAATTATCATATATGGGATTACCGACGCCGAATATTTTCACTGGTGGTGAAAACTATCATGGTAAATTTGAATATGTTTCGGTAGATACTATGGAAAAAGCCGTTCAAGTTATTGTGGAAATTGCAAGACGTTTTGAGGAGCAAGCTTAAAAAAGAACCAAGTAGTACGAATGTGCTACTTGGTTTTTTTAATATAGTACTCGCCACAAATAAAAAATCGCATAAGACTCCCAATTAGCCCAGTTTGCCGCGAAACCTTTTATTTCATTTTTAGTCGGTTTATTTTCGGAACCTGTTATAAATTTAATTGCATTATGCAGACCAACATCATCAATTGGAAAAGCTGAAGGAAATCTTAAACAACGCATTAAAACATAGTTGGCAGTCCATGGCCCTATACCATGGATAGCAGTTAATTGTTTCTCAGCAACCTTTACATCTTGTGTTTGCAGTAAATCCTCTTTTGATAGTTTTCTCTCTGTAATAAGCTTCGCAATACCGATTAAATATTCACATTTTCTAGTCGTCATTTTTAATTGTTGGAGATCTTCTACATGTAGATTTGCAATTGTTTCAGGTGATGGGAATATCCAATGCTTTCTACCGTCCCATTCTACATAACTGCCAAATTGCTCAACTAATCTTCTTTTTAGCGTATAAGCATATGTTAAGTTAATTTGTTGACCGATAATTCCCCAGGAAAGTGCCTCAAATAAGTCTGGAATACCTAAATTACGAAGGCCATAATATTGTTCAATTGGTCCTTGAAGGAGTAAATCATGTTTAGCTAATGTATAAAAGGGAGCTAAATCAGTAGTTAAATCAAACCATTCTTTTACATAGTTAGCTACAGCTTCACGTATCGATTTTTCAGATGTATATGATTCTTCTAAACAACGTATTTGAATATTGCCATCTGTATTCACACTAATTTCAACTAAAGGATTTACATCTTGAACAGGGATAACTTTATAAATTTTGTTATCTTCAATATGAAACATACATTCATTGTTAGAACGTGATAGATAACGTAAATTTTCTTGGAAACAAAATTCTTTTGGAACTGCTATAGATAATGCGCTATTATATTCTGCTGTCATATGAATTCCACCTGTAACTTTTCTAATGTAAGCAATTTTTTCTTCATTTCTAATCCACCCCTAAATCCGGTTAGTTTCCCATTCTTCCCAATAACACGGTGACAAGGAATAGTAATAAGGAGAGGGTTAGCAGCAATAGCAGAAGCAACGGCGCGCACAGCTTTAGGTTTTTGAATTTTTTCAGCAATTTCTGTATAAGAATATGTCTTTCCATAAGGAATTTCACGTACCGTATTCCAAACAGATAATTGAAAATTAGTTCCATAAGCATCGATAGGAAATGTAAAAGTTTCTCGCTTGTTTTCTAAATACTCGATAACTTCTTGCGTATATATTTGCAAGTAATCTGGACTATGAATCAATATATGTTGGGGCAGTTTTTTTCTAGCCCATATATTTAATTCTTCAAAGTTTTCGTCTTGTGATCCAATGAAACATAGTCCATTTTCAGTTGCAGCAATATGAAATCGCCAATTTTTATGTGTAAGTAGCGTCCAATATATATAATTATTTTTGTAGGAATTCATTATCGTATCCCTCTTTCATTTTGTTCTTTTTTCGATATTCAGTAGGAGTAAATCCGGTTTTCTTTTTAAATAAAGTTGCGAAATACTCTGGGTTTTCTATCCCGACAGCAGTACTAATTTCTTTAATAGATTGATTTGTGTGTAAAAGGTATTTGGTTGCTTTAAGAACCCTGAATTGTTGTATATATTCTATAGGAGTTAGCCCTATTATTCTTTTGAAAGTACGCTGTAAATGAAAAGGGCTACCGTGACACATTTCCGCAAGCATGTCGAGAGTTAAGGATTCGTCATAATGCTTTTCGATATAGTCTTTAATTTGTTCTACCCACTCTTCATTAGGTAAAGTGATCCCATTTGGCTTACAACGTTTGCACGGGCGAAAGTTTTCGCTTAATGCTTGCTCTGCATGATGAAAAATTCGTACATTGTTTCTATTCGGTATTCTTGATTTGCATGATGGCCTGCAAAAAATTCCAGTTGATTTCACAGCATAAAAGAATTTGCTATCATAGGAAGAATCATTATGAATAATTGCTTGCCAATACTCATTTGTTAATGTAACTCCTTCATTGTGCAAAGAACATCACCTCTGAAATTAGTATAACCTGAATAAAGTGCGTATGTATGTATTCATAAATGTAAGAGCAAGATTACAAAGGTGAAAATATCGGATGGCGTTTAGATTATTTTGTTGTTTCGGAAAGAATGAAAGACCAGATAACAGAAGCGAAAATTAATAGTGAAGTGATGGGATCAGACCATTGTCCAGTTGAATTACATATAAATTTCTAAAAAAAGAAGTATCTCCCTAATATTAGGGAGATACTTCTTTTTTTAATTCAGTTTGTTAAAATTTTTCAAATCATTCTTGAAATAATTTCATATTAAATATATACTTAGTAACGATAATCATTATCAGTGAAAATGATTATCAAGTGATGAAGACGTAAAAGAATTATAGTCTAGGGGAAGTGAACGTGAATGAGTTCTGGATAAAATTATTAATCTAATGAAATATATATATGGAATAAGATTCATATAGTTAAATTCTATTGAGAATATAGTTTGAAAATTTGAGAGGAGACATATAAAGATGAACAAGAAATTATTTACTTTAGGGATGGTTACCGTTTTAAGTGTAGGTTTAGCGGCATGTAATAGTGCGGATAAAACTTCAGGCGAGCAAAAACAACAGACAAAAGCTACGGAAACGAAAAAAGATGAAAAACGAAAAATTACATATTTAGGTAAAGAATATACAGTGCCAGCAAAAGTAGATAAAATTGCGACAGCTAGTTTAGAGTCAATGGAAGATGCGGCAGTACTTGGAATTAAACCAGTTGGTGCCATTACTGTAGGTGGTAAACTACCAAAATACCTGGAAAAAGAGTTAGAAGGTGCGAAATCTGTTGGTGAGAAAATGCAACCCAATTTCGAAACATTACTACAATTAAAACCAGATGTGATTACATCAAGTACGAAATTCCCAGCAGAAACAGCTGAAAAGTTTACGAAAGTAGCTCCTACATTCCCGGTATCACACGTTTCAACAAATTGGGAAGATAACTTAAAGTTAATGGGAGAATTAACTGGTAAAAAAGATAAAGCAGAAAAAATTATTAAAGACTACAATTCAGACGCTGAAAAAGCAAAAGCAAAACTAGGAGATAAGTTAAAAGATAAAAAAGTACTTGTCATTAGACTAAGAGCAAACGAATTATTCCTATATCCAGAAGGAGTATACTTCAACCCTGTAATTTATAAAGATCTTGGACTAACTGCTCCAGAACAATTGAAAACTGTAAAAGCACAAGAGAAAATTTCATTTGAAAAACTTGCTGAACTTAACCCAGATTATATTTTCTTACAATATGAGGCAAGTGAAAATAAAAATCCAAAAGTGTTAGAAGAAATTGAAAGTAATCCAATTTGGCAAAGTATGAATGCTGCGAAGGAAAAGAAAGTATTTGTAAACGTTGTAGATCCAATGGCGCAAGGTGGTACTGCTTGGAGTAAAACTGCCTTCTTAAAAGAAGCAGTGAAAAATTTATCTAAATAATACAATAAGTAAGGTGCGTTGAATGATATGCAGAAAACAAATGCAGTACCAGTAACTATATTATGTATAGCACCCATACTCATCTTATTTACAGTTATACTTTCGATTTTGTATGGGGCGAAAAGTATTGATGCTGAAACAGTGTGGAACGCATTATTTCATTTTGATTCAAGTGATGTAAATCATAATATTATTATTACTTCACGTTTACCAAGGGTAGTTGCAGCTCTTTTAGTCGGAGCATTTCTAGCCATATCAGGAGCACTTATGCAGGGGATGACAAGAAACTATCTTGCATCCCCTTCTATTATGGGTGTGACGGATGGTGCTGCCTTTGTTATTACACTTTGTATAATTTTTCTTCCAGGAATGTCATCAATTGGTATGGTTATATGTTCAATGATTGGTTCTGCACTCGGAGCCGGTATCGTGTTTGGTTTTGGTTCGCTCCTTCAAAATGGCTTATCACCAGTTAGGTTAGCAATTATAGGAACAGTTATTGGAACATTTTTAAGCAGTGTATCGGCTGCAATGGCTTCGTATTTCCAAATTTCTCAAAATGTTAGTTTTTGGTTTAATGCAAAGTTAGATCAAGTAGATCCTAATATAATTAAAATCACGATACCGTTTGGGATAATTGGAATAATTTTAGCATTGTTAATATCAAAATCTATTACCATTCTTTCATTAGGCGAAGAGGTTTCTATTAATTTAGGACAGCGTACAAAACTAGTTAAAGCGATGGCAATTTTATCGGTAATTTTTTTAACAGGAACAGCAGTTGCTTTAGTGGGGAAAGTTGGTTTTGTAGGTTTAATTATTCCGCACATTACCCGCTTTATAATTGGGGTAGATTATAAGTGGATTTTGCCATGTGCAGGTGTTATTGGTGGCGTTTTCTTAGCGTTATGTGACGTTTTGAGTAGATTTGTAAACTATCCATTTGAAACACCTATTGGAGTCGTTACCTCCTTAATTGGAATTCCTTTCTTCCTTTATTTAATCCGTACTAGAGGAGGAGAGAGACATGCTTAAAAGTTCAAGTCAACGTTTCGGAATGACGATGGGGATTATTATATTTTTAATACTATGTGCTATCTATATTAGTTTAACAAATGGTACGTTCGACATTACGATTACAGATGTATTTAAAACACTTTTTAGAATTGATCCAGTACCAGAACATGATTTAGTTATTTTTGAGTTTCGTCTTCCGCGTATCGTAATTGCTGGATTAGTAGGATTAGGCCTTGGTGTTGCAGGTGCTGTTATTCAAGGGATTACGAGAAATGGATTGGCGGACCCAGGTATTTTAGGAGTAAATGCCGGAGCGGGAACAGCGATTGTCATTTTTATGTTTTTCTTTCAAGGACAATTAAAAAGCACAGACTGGGTTTCTATTATGATGATGCCAATGTTTGGTTTAGTAGGTGGATTAGGTGCAGCTATCATCATTTATCTGTTTTCTTGGAAAAACGGTAAATTAGATTCGCAGCGACTTTTATTAACAGGGATTGCAATTGGATCGGGATTTGGAGCTTTTTCTATGTACTTATCACTCAAAATGAAGTCAACTGATTTCGAGATGGCTGCAGTGTGGGTGTCTGGAAGCATATATAGTGCGAACTGGAAGTATATTGTGGCTATGTTACCATGGCTTATTATCTTAATTCCACTTATACAAAAGAAAGCTTATTTATTAGATTTATTCCAATTGGAAGAAACGAGTATTACAAGTTTAGGTGTTTCAGTAGAAAGAGAGAAATCGATTTTATTATTAAGCAGTATCGGGCTTGTGAGTGCATGTGTTGCTGTTTCAGGGAGTATCGGTTTTATTGGCTTAATGGCACCGCATATAGCGAAAAGACTTGTTGGTATTCAACATAAGTATATAATTCCTACGTGCGGCGTAATCGGAATGTTTCTTGTAATTGCCTCAGACTTTATTGCAAAAACAGTTTTCACACCTGTAGAGTTACCAGTTGGAATCGTTATTTCTATTGTCGGTGTACCGTATTTCTTATATTTACTTTATAAGGCGAAAGCGTAAGAGGAGGAATAAAAGTGAGTATTTTAAGTGCAAAAAATTTAGAAACAAGTTATGAAAAGCTTACAGTGTTTCGCGATTTAAATGTGGAAATACAAGAAGGAAAAGTAACGACAATTATAGGTCCAAACGGTTGCGGTAAATCGACATTGTTAAAAACAATGGGAAGAATTTTAAAACAAAAAAGCGGAAAAGTATATTTGCAAGGGCAAGATTTACATACAATTTCAACGAAAGAAATTGCGAAGCAGTTAGCTTTACTCCCGCAAACTCCAATTGCACCAGGTGAACTTAAAGTGGAAGAATTAATTTCTTATGGACGCTATCCACATCGAAATAACGTAAATAAGTTAATGACAAAAGATAAAGAAATGATTGATTGGGCATTAAATATAACGAAAACTTCTGAATTTCGAACGAGACAAATTGCAAATTTATCAGGTGGTCAAAGACAAAAGGTATGGCTAGCGATGGCATTAGCACAAGAGACAGAAGTGTTGCTATTAGATGAGCCAACTACATACCTTGATATGTCTCATCAATTAGATGTATTACAAATTGTGGAGAAGTTAAATAAAGAACATAATTGTACGGTTGTTATGGTATTACATGATATCAACCATGCAGCAAGATTTTCAGATGAAATTATTGCAATGAAGGAAGGAGAAATTGTTACAACTGGTAGCCCAGAAGAAATCATTACAAATGAAGTATTAAAAGAAGTATTTCATATTGATGCACGTGTCATGATTGATCCGTATAACGGGGCTCCTGTTTGTTTCGGTTATGATAGCGTTGTATCTCAAGAAGAAAAAATCGAAATATATGTAACAAGTTAAAAAGGGGGGATAGGGTGAATACTACAGTTGAAAAACAGCAGATTATAATATCTAATACAGAACAATGGAAAATGTATTCAAAATTAGAAGGTAAGGAATATCAAATTCATATTTCAAAGCCGAGGCAACCAGCACCGGATTCAGGATATCCTGTCATTTACGTATTAGATGGCAATGCCTTTTTTCAAACATTTCATGAAGCAGTTAAAATACAATCAGTAAGAGCGGAAAAAACTGGTGTTTCACCAGCTGTTATAGTAGGAGTGGGTTATCCAATTGAAGGCGCATTTTCAGGGGAAGAAAGATGTTATGATTTTACGCCTAGCGTAATTTCAAAAGATGCCCCTTTAAAACCAGACGGTAAACCGTGGCCTAAAACAGGAGGAGCACATAATTTCTTTACTTTTATTGAAGAAGAACTGAAACCACAAATTGAAAAGAATTTTGAGATTGATAAAGGTAAGCAAACGTTATTTGGGCATTCTTTAGGTGGATTATTTGCTCTCCATATACTATTTACAAACTTAAATGCTTTTCAAAATTATTTTATTAGTAGTCCATCTATATGGTGGAATAATAAATCCGTACTTGAAAAAGAAGAGAACCTTATAAATGAATTAAACAATGCTAAGTTTGAAACAGGAGTGTTCCTTACAGTTGGGTCACTAGAACGAGAGCATATGGTTGTAGGTGCAAATGAATTATCAGAGCGCCTTCTCCAAGTAAACCACGATAAACTTAAATTTAAGTTTTATGAAGCTGAAGGGGAGAATCATGCATCTGTTGTGCCGACGTCTTTAAGTAAAGGGTTGAGATTTATTAGTTACATATAGGAAAAAAGGTTATGGATGAAACATTCCATAACCTTTTTTGATATGTAGAATTGTCCTTTTTGAAAGTTTTGTTTCAACTTTTCGTCTAAAGAGACAAAAAGTTGTCACAAAACGGTCACAATTAGCATAAACATAAAATAGACGAAATGAACTTATTTCCAAAAAGGCTCGGTTTATTCCGATCATGATTTGTAGAGCTGAAAAAGTATGGATTAAAAGTTCACTATATTCCCAAGGAGGTAGATCGTATGAAAACTATTCTTGCTATCGCTGGACTTATTTGGGTTCTATCGCATGGCATCCCAATTTATGAAGGAGAACAAATTCGCAGTGCTCTGAATAAAAATTTTAATGAATATCATATCATTGACCGGCAAGATAATGTTGTAACAGTTCGAGTAAATGACTGTTTTCATACGGTAACCGTTGAAGGAACTTCAGTAGTGAATGATACAAAAGTATGTGATCAACAATAATTATATATGGAAAGAAAAAATTCTTGGATTAAATATCTGAAAATTAAGATTTTAATATTATAGATGAAGAATAAGCGGGGGCGGGTAATCCCTGCTTATTCTTGTTTCACTTTATTGAATTTTGATGAGAGATATAATGATTTTTTTGACAAAAAGGAAAGGGTATACTAAAAATTGAGATTAAGAAGCTAATGCATTGTTAAGAATAATCATAAAGCGTAAATATACTCTTATGGGGTATCGTGCGTAGATATTTAATGCTATAATTGGTATACTCATAAAAACAATTGTTTTATTGGGTGAAGAGAAACTTTAAGAAGGTGATAATATGGATCATAAAGAGCATGAAGCAGTAACACATAGATCAGAAAAAGAAAAAGAACAGATTATAAATAGATTAAAGAGAATTGAAGGACAGGTCCGCGGTATTCAAAATATGATTGAAAATGATCGTTATTGCGTGGATATTTTAGTGCAAATTTCAGCGATTAATGCAGCGATGAAAAAAGTAGGAATGGGTGTATTAAAAAACCATACAAGTCATTGTGTTTCAGGTGCTATTAAAGATGGCAATGGTGACGAAGCAATTGAAGAATTAATGACTGTATTTGAACGTTTTTCAAAAGCGTAAAAACAAGCTAGTATGTCACTGGCTTGTTTTTTTTTGTTTACCTTCATAATAAGATCTCGGCGTATTGATGTGAAAAAGTGTGTGTAAAATAAACTTTTAGAAAATAATTGAAAAATCATGATATAAACCCATTGATTACCTTAGGGGGGTATGGTAAGATGTAATTGTGATTAACAAACAATGAATAAACAAGAGGAGGATTTTAAATGGAACAGTTAACATTACAGGTTGAAGGTATGTCTTGTGGACATTGTGTAAATGCTATCGAAAGCAGTGTGAAAGAGCTAAACGGTGTTGAACAAGTGAAGGTTCAATTAGCAGAAGGAACTGTTGAAGTTACTATCGACTCGTCTGCCGTAACATTAAAAGATATCGTTGCTGTAATCGAAGACCAAGGATACGATGTTCAATAATTATTTTTAGATATGGAAATAAATCGTACTTTAAATGAAGTACGATTTATTTTGCTAATAATTATACCTCATAAGGGTATATAGAGGTGAGAGACATGAATGAAAAAAAAGAGGCCAATCTTCAAATATCAGGAATGACATGTGCGGCATGTGCAAATAGAATTGAAAAAGGTCTAAAAAAAGTAGAAGGTGTTCATGAGGCGAATGTAAATTTTGCACTTGAAAAAACAAAAATAATGTACGATCCAACTAAAACAAATCCGCAACAGTTTAAAGAAAAAGTTGAATCGTTAGGATATGGAATTGTAAGTGATAAAGCTGAATTTACTGTTTCAGGAATGACATGTGCAGCATGTGCAAATAGAGTTGAAAAGCGTTTAAATAAGTTAGATGGTGTGAACAAAGCGACAGTAAATTTTGCTTTAGAATCAGCTACAGTAGACTTTAATCCTGATGAAGTTAATGTAAATGAAATGAAGAGTGCGATTACGAAGCTAGGATATAAATTAGAAGTGAAACCAGATGATCAAGATGCATCAACTGATCATCGATTACAAGAAATTGAAAGACAAAAGAAGAAGTTTATTATTTCGTTTATTTTATCTTTCCCATTATTGTGGGCAATGGTTAGTCATTTCTCATTTACGTCGTTTATTTATTTACCGGATATGTTAATGAACCCTTGGGTGCAACTAGCACTTGCAACCCCTGTTCAATTTATCATTGGTGGACAGTTTTATGTTGGAGCTTATAAAGCGTTACGTAATAAAAGTGCGAATATGGATGTTCTCGTGGCGCTTGGAACGTCGGCCGCGTATTTCTATAGTGTATATTTAAGTATTCAATCTATTGGTTCTTCGAAACATATGACAGATTTATATTTTGAAACGAGTGCGGTACTTATTACATTAATTATTTTAGGTAAATTATTTGAAGCGAAAGCAAAAGGGCGCTCATCAGAAGCAATTAAAAAATTGATGGGTTTACAAGCGAAGACAGCTACAGTTGTGCGAGATGGAACAGAAATAAAAATTTTGATTGAAGAAGTAGTAGCTGGTGATATCGTCTATGTAAAGCCTGGTGAAAAAATACCAGTAGATGGTGAGATTGTAGAAGGAAAGTCAGCAATTGATGAATCGATGTTAACGGGTGAAAGTATTCCTGTTGATAAGTCAATTGGGGATGTAGTAATAGGTTCGACAATAAATAAAAATGGATTTTTAAAAGTGAAAGCAACTAAAGTAGGAAGAGATACTGCATTAGCTCAAATTATTAAAGTAGTAGAAGAGGCACAAGGTTCAAAAGCTCCTATTCAAAGGGTAGCAGATCAAATTTCAGGTATTTTCGTACCGGTTGTAGTTGTGATTGCGATTATCACATTTGCAGTATGGATGATATTTGTTACACCTGGTGATTTTGGCGGAGCACTTGAGAAAATGATAGCAGTACTTGTTATCGCTTGTCCATGTGCATTAGGTCTTGCAACGCCTACATCTATTATGGCAGGATCAGGAAGATCAGCAGAGTATGGTATTTTATTTAAAGGTGGAGAGCATTTAGAAGCAACGCACCGATTAGATACGGTTATTTTAGATAAAACGGGTACAGTGACAAATGGGAAGCCGGTGTTAACAGATGTAATTGTAGCAGATGGATTCAATGAAAATGAACTGCTTAGATTAGTAGGGGCAGCAGAAAGAAATTCTGAACATCCACTTGCAGAAGCGATTGTAGAAGGAATTAAAGAAAAGAAAATTGATATCCCAAGTTCAGAAACGTTTGAAGCGATTCCGGGATTTGGTATCGAATCAGTTGTAGAAGGAAAACACTTATTAATTGGTACACGTCGATTAATGAAGAAATTCAATATTGATATTGAAGAAGTTTCTAAATCAATGGAAGCGCTAGAACGAGAAGGAAAAACAGCAATGCTTATTGCAATCGATAAAGAATATGCTGGTATAGTTGCCGTTGCAGATACTGTAAAAGATACTTCAAAAGCAGCTATCGCAAGACTGAAAAAAATGGGTCTAGACGTTGTGATGATTACAGGAGATAATACACAAACTGCTCAGGCAATTGCAAAGCAAGTTGGTATTGATCACGTAATTGCAGAAGTATTGCCAGAAGGAAAAGCAGAAGAAGTGAAAAAACTGCAAGCAAATGGTAAGAAAGTAGCGATGGTTGGAGACGGGATAAATGATGCTCCTGCTCTTGCTACAGCGAACATTGGTATGGCAATTGGAACGGGAACGGATGTAGCGATGGAAGCAGCGGATATAACGTTAATCCGCGGTGACTTAAATAGTATTGCTGATGCGATCTTTATGAGTAAAATGACGATAAGAAATATTAAACAAAATTTATTCTGGGCATTAGCTTATAACGCGTTAGGAATTCCAATTGCGGCATTAGGTTTCTTAGCCCCTTGGGTTGCTGGAGCAGCGATGGCATTTAGTTCTGTATCCGTTGTATTAAATGCATTACGATTACAAAGAGTTAAATTAAAATCTTAAAGAGCTACATTAAGTAATTGAATAGAATTAAAAAACAATACTTTGAATAAGTATTGTTTTTTTGTTCGTATAGAAATTAAAACGATATAATAAAGCAGAAATATAGAATCGTATGTAGTAGAAAAGTTAAGAGGTAGTTTCGTAAGGAGACTTATATATGTTAAAAGATATTATAATTAGAACATTCCAGAAAGAAGATTTAGATCAAGTATTACAATTGTTCTATGAAACAGTTCATACGGTTAATGCAAAAGATTATAATGAGTTACAGCTACAGGCGTGGGCACCGGAGCGACTAGATAGAGAAAATTGGTTACAGTCTTTAGAAAAGAATATTAGCTATGTAGCGGATCATAAAGGTGTGATTGTGGGGTTTGGGGATTATAACGATGATCGTTACGTAGATCGTTTATTTACGCATAAAGATTATCAAGGGAAAAGAGTCGCTTCATACATACTACAGAAGTTAGAAAAAGAAGCAGTGAACCTAGGGCATAGGGAGATATATACAGAGGCGAGCATTACCGCAAAACCTTTTTTTGAAAGTAAAGGTTTTATTTGCATAAAAGAACAAAAGAAACAACATAATGGTCAGATTTTTATTAATTATGTTATGAAAAAAATATCCTTCTCATAAATGAGAAGGATATTTTTCATTATTTTACAGCTTCTTTTAGTTCTTTACCAGCTTTGAAAGCAGGTACTTTAGAAGCTGCGATTTGCATTTCTTCACCAGTTTGTGGGTTACGGCCTGTACGAGCAGCTCTTTCACGAACTTCGAATGTACCGAATCCGATAAGTTGTACTTTTTCACCAGCAGCTAAAGTGTTAGTGATTGATTCTACTACAGTTTGTACAACTACAGTAGCTTCTTTTTGAGAAATCTCAGCATTTTGTGCTACGTTTTTAATTAATTCTGTTTTGTTCATGTTTTTCACCTCATATGTAAATAATGCTATTTAAGTTGTTATTATAACGTATAAAACATTCGAGAACAAGTGTACGTACATATATTCGCAAAAAAAATGAAATTTGTAATATTTTTTAGGGCACTTTATAGACATTCCATTTAAGCGGACAGAGATTTGTTCTTCATTTCAGTCTTCTCTTGATGAGCAGGTAGTTTCTTATTATAAGATATGAAGTAAGGTAGTGCTACAAATAACATACCTCCTACTAAATTTCCAAAGAAAACAAAAATAAAGTTTGGAAAATATTCAGCCCAAGTGAAATGACCGGCAAAAATGGCGGCTGGGATGACAAACATATTGGCTACAACGTGTTGAAATCCAATCGCAACAAAAGTCATAACCGGGAACCAAATACCGATAATCTTTCCGATAAATTCTTTACTTCCCATACTGAGCCAAACAGCTAAACAAACGAGCCAATTACATCCGATTGCAGAAATAAATGCTTGCAATGGTGTATCTTGTAGTTTCGCTTGAGCGATAGAAATAGTTTTTGCTAAAAAAGCTCCTTCAGTTAAGCCAACGATATGACCGAAAAAGTAGGCTACAAATACAGCCCCTATGAAATTGCTAAATGTAACAATAACTAAATTTCGTATGAAATAAAATAAAGTAATTTTCTTTTGAAGCCAGGCCATAGAAACTGTCATCATGTTACCAGTTACTAGTTCACCGCCTGCAAGAATAACGAGAATAAGGCCAATAGGGAATACAGCAGCGCCTAGAAAACTAGTAAATGATCCCCAAGCCTTTGGCATTGTTCCAATAACATGAATATCGAGTAAATACCCTAATGCTATAAAAGCACCGCCAAAAAAACCGAGAATTAACATAGGGAGTAATGATAAATGAGCTTTTTTTCTTCCGGAATTAGCAGCAAGTTCCGTAATTTCTTCTGGTGTAAATACAGACATGAATAACCCCTCCGTAATAAAATGATGGAATGAATAGAAAAAATTTCGAAAATCTATGTATTATAAAAATATGTTATGACTTCTGTATAAAATTGTCAAAGTGAATAGAGAGGGAATTACATATTGATAACATTGTTCATGTTGTCACATGAATGTAACAATAAGGATTTAAAGTGTTTCTAGAGGTGAAAACATGAATACGAATCATGTAAAAAAAGAACGAAAAAAATCAATCGTAAAGATATTTATTATTAGTTTTATAAGTATATTAATGATACCAGTAAGTTTGTATTATTATGCGACAGAAATAGAACGAAAACTAGTAACAGTTACGTGGAATGAAATAGAAGCTTCTACAATTCCTAAAGAGTTTAATAATAAAAAAATATTGCAGTTTTCAGATGTACATTTAGGACCAGAGTTTACACTGAAACAACTTGAACATTTAGTGGAGAAGATGAATGAATTACATCCAGATATAGTAGTTTTTACCGGAGATTTAATAGATAAATTTGGGTCTTATAGTGCGGAAAGAGAAGAAGCGAAGGTTATTTTGCAGAAAATTTACGCTCCCTTAGGGAAATATGCTGTGTTTGGGAATCATGATAGGGGCGGGGGCGGTAGTTTATTTTACAAAAAATATATGGAAGAAGCTGGTTTTTCTGTATTAGTAAATGAAGTACAGAAAATTAAAGTGGAAAACGGCAAATATATTATAATATCAGGTTTGGATGATTTTCTATTAGGGAAGCCGCAAATAGATTCAACTTTAAAAAACTTGAAACAAAATGATTTCAACATGTTATTAGTACATGAGCCGGATGTTGTAACCAAAATAAATCGTTACCCAGTTGATCTTCAACTGTCAGGACATAGTCACGGAGGACAAGTCCAAATTCCTTTTGTAGGTCCGTTAATTACTACCAAACTAGCTGAGCACTACGTTGAAGGTATGTATGAAGTAGAGGGGAAGAGTAAGCCGTTATATTTATATGTAAATCGTGGCATTGGGACTACTAGGATGCCTGTTAGATTTTGTAGTGTACCTGAACTTTCAATTTTTGTGTTGAAGCAAAATAGTAACTAGAATATTTAACAATATGATTCCAAGGAACGTGCGATGTTGGTCGATGGAAAAGAGTTTCTTAAAACTTTAGATGTGACAAAGTAATTTTCATAAGTAAAAAACAACAATAGGACCTATAAAGGGACCTATTGTTGTTTTTATCCTGCATTGATTGCCCATAAATGTCCGATTGATGAGGGCTAATTATAGTTTTACTTTGTTATTTTTGCAAGGAAAGACCATCAAAATATGTTCTATAGTTACTAGAGAATTCAAAGTTGTTTTTTGCATCCCAATTAATAGACCAAGACATTAGGCCGCGGAATGCAGGATAGCCACTCTGGTTAGAAAGTTTATACTTTCCTCCGAATGGAACTCCTTTAATGATATAATTTAAAGCTTTTTTCATTTCAGTTGGCGAAATGTATCCACCACTTGGAGCTGCCGCTGGTGCTGCTGGAAGCCCAATCATGACTTGATCTGAACGAAGAGCTGGGAAAATGTTATTTGCATTACCACCTACAGGAAAACCATGTAAGAGCATATCTGCCATAGCGACCTCGTAGTCTGCAGTACCTTGATTGTAGTTATTACCGTCCATTCCAATCCCGCTACCAGCGTTGTAGTGTTGAACGTGAATGTATGTTAGTTTATCTTTCACTCCGTAAATAATTGGTAAATATGCACCCCATATGCTTCCATATGCGCTATATCCGCCTTGAACATAAGCTGTTTCAGGGGCCATGCTTAATAGAAAATCTGGACCATAATGATCTGAGATTGTTCGAATAGCTGAAATAAGATTTACGATTTGAGGGGTAGTTGGGTTTTTGAAGTTAGTGTCATTTCCGTTTAAGTAAATACCTGATTCAAGGTCAATATCTATTCCGTCAAAACCGTATTTATCGATCAGAGATTGTATGGAATTAATAAAACGATCCTTAGCGGCATTGTCAGGAAGTAAAACGACCCCATTTTGTCCACCTATTGAAAGAACTACTTTCTTTCCTTTACTTTTTAAATAAGAAATATCTGATTTGAATTCTGCATCTGTACCATACACAGGAGAAAATTCAACAGTGGAACGATCACCACCAGTTTCACCAAAAGATACATTGATTACATCCCATTTTGGTGAAACGTCTTTTAATTTAATAATGCCAGTACCGTTATCAAAATTATGCCAGTATCCAACGAGTAATTTTGAACCTAAATTGTTTGCTGCTTGTGCTTGGAAAGGGGATAACGGTAGAAGTAAGAACATTACTAAAATACAACAAAAAAATTTGAACTTGTTTAACATATCAACACTCCTATACAAAAAGTTGTCTAGATGTATAATCTTGTTTATTTAATAATATCTGAAAATTCTTTCTTTTGTAAAGGGACTATAATTTTCTCAACAATTGTGTATGGGAAAGTATTAAACCTAATGTAATAATTTTTGAAGGAGGTTGAATTTTAATTGTTGAATTCAGAATATTTTGATATATTTTAAAGTATAGGACAAAATCTTTCGCACAGTACTCTTACATAAATTTCAAAATTTAGTTTGGAAGGGGATGTACAAGATTTGGATAAAAATCTAAAGAAAGACCTCAAAATACGCCACATTACAATGATTTCAATTGGCGGTGTAATAGGGGCTGGTTTGTTTGTTGGAAGTGGTGCAGTTGTACATTCGGCAGGACCAGGTTCTATCGTTTCATATGCATTAGCAGGACTTCTAGTCATTTTCGTCATGAGAATGCTAGGAGAAATGGCAGCTGTTAATCCGACAAGTGGTTCATTTGCAACGTATGCAAGAGAAGCGATTGGTCCTTGGGCGGGTTATACAATAGGCTGGTTATACTGGTTTTTTTGGGTAATTGTTATTGCAATAGAAGCCACAGCAGGTGCTGGTATTATCCAATATTGGATTCCACAAATACCGCTTTGGTTATTAAGTTTAATATTAACAATTTTATTAACGCTGACGAACGTTTTTTCGGTGAAATCATTTGGAGAGTTTGAATATTGGTTTTCTTTTATTAAAGTAATAAGTATTGTTTTGTTCCTTTGTCTAGGTCTTGCTGTTATTTTAGGATTTGTTCCAGGAACAGAAGCACCCGGCACTTCGAATTTAATTGGACAAGGTGGATTTATGCCAAACGGTATAAGTTCGGTACTGCTTGGAATTACTGTCGTTATATTTTCATTTATGGGATCAGAAATTGTAGCGGTAGCCGCAGGTGAATCTGCAGAACCTGTAAAAGCAGTAAAAACAGCAACAAACAGTGTGATTTGGCGTATTCTTGTATTTTTTATTGGGTCTATAGCGGTAGTTGTTACGCTACTGCCATGGAATTCAGCAAACATATTAAAAAGTCCATTTGTAGCTGTATTGGAACATATAGGAATACCAGCTGCGGCACAAATTATGAATTTTATCGTTTTAACAGCTGTACTCTCTTGTTTAAATTCGGGTTTATATACAAACTCAAGAATGCTTTTTTCGATGGCAGAAAGAGGAGATGCTCCAAAGGCGTTTTTGAAATTGAACAGTAGTGGTGTTCCAGTTCGGGCCGTTTTATTTGGAACTTTCTTCGCTTATATTGGCGTTGTGTTTAGTTACATTTCTCCAGATAAAGTCTTTTTGTTTTTAGTGAATGCATCTGGCGGGATTGCGTTACTAGTTTATCTCGTTATTGCAGTTTCGCATTTAAAGATGCGTAAAAAAATGGGGAAAGTGGAACAACAAAATTTGAAAGTGAAAATGTGGCTTTTTCCGTATGTAACGTATGTTACAATTGTTGCTATTATAGCAGTTTTAGTTGCGATGTTCGCAATTGATACTTTACGTTCACAAGCACTTTTAACAATGTTTGTTACTGTTCTTATCATACTTTCTTATTTTATTTTTAATAGAAATAAAAATAGCACAGTTTTGAATCCTAAAAGTAAGAATGAGGAATCTGTTCGATTCTAATTTTCTAATTTTCGAAGAGAGTTACACCCAGTCATTGCTATAAAAGAATCATATATAATCATAGAAACAAGTAATTACTATTGTCATAGTGGATATAAACTTTTTTCTTGACTTTTTATACGAAGGCGAGCAAAATGGTAAAAAAGGAAGGGGGGGATGATAATGGAAGAGTACGTATTAGAGCTGTATAACCTGTTATATACGACAGAATGGCAAGATATTGTTTCGTTTCTAGGAATCGTATTTTGCATGAAAATTGTAATTGTATATATGGAAGAGCAAGGTATGTTCTATTCCTTCTCATCCCCGTTCGATATGCAGCGCGAGCCGTTGCTAAACTATGCCAATGTGAATTACGAACAAATTCCTTTTGTTATTTTCTTTATGATTCGATTTATTACAGCAATTGTAAGGAAAAAGGAAAGTGACGATGAAGAGTGCCACTCAACTTGTAATATAGCGAATGTTTTTTAAGCTAAATACAAGGAGGAGATTTATATGTGGTTTCGATTTCTTATGATTGGTTTCTTTTCATTAACAGCAATTTCTTTAATGGGATATCAAGTGTCTGAAATTTTTCAAGCATATAGCGATACATTTTTTAACAAAAACTAATCGCGTTGCTATTTGAATAATAAAGCGATAAAATCCTTCTTAAGAAGTTTTATTAAGAAGGATTTTTTCTTTGTCTTATCTTGCTGTGTCAAACTATTGTCACATTTACACTGTGAATAGTATGTTAAAATAGTGAGGTTACGTATACATATTTGAAGGAAGAGGGAGTGACCATTTTGGTGGATCAATCAACAAATCAGAAAAGCTATGCTCCTATTGTGATAACGCTTTCTGTAATTGTAAATGCGATTATTTTATTTTTGTTCTTTGGACCTGTTGGCTATGAAGGAGAATTACATTTTGATGTAACAATTTTACCAATGTTAAATGCAATTTTTAATAGCTTTACGTTCGTATTCTTATTAGCAGCTCTATACTCTATTATTAAGAAGAATGTGAAAATGCACCGTGGTTTCATCCTGGCAGCATTTACAACGACGTTGCTATTTTGTGTTTCTTATTTATCTTATCATTACTTAGCGCCAGCAACACATTTTGGCGGAGAAGGATTCATTAAATATGTGTATTTCATCATTTTAATTACACATATTATCCTGGCGGCAATTATTGTACCGCTTGCATTGTTTGCACTTGTATTTGGTTTTACAAATCAATTAACACGTCATCGTAAAATTGTACGTTGGACGATGCCGATTTGGTTATATGTAAGTTTATCTGGTGTTATTGTTTACTTAATGATCTCACCTTATTACCAATAAAAAATCTCAGCCTGTAGGCTGGGGTTTTTTTATTAAGCAAATATTTTTGTGAAATGAAAAAAATATGGTATACAAAAGTATAGTTGCTTTTCATATAGAAGGGATGGTAAAGGAATATGCAAAATTTTGTATTTCGTAATCCAACGAAACTTATTTTCGGTAAAGGTCAATTAGAGCAGTTAAAAACTGAAATTCCACAGTTCGGTAAAAAAGTTCTTCTCGTATACGGGGGAGGCAGCATTAAAAGAAACGGTATTTATGATAATGTAATTTCTATTTTAAAGGATATAAATGCAGAAGTATTTGAATTGACAGGTGTTGAACCGAATCCACGTGTATCAACTGTAAAGAAAGGGATTCAAATTTGTAAAGAAAATGGTGTTGAATTTATTTTAGCAGTTGGTGGAGGAAGTGTGATCGACTGTACGAAGGCAATTGCAGCTGGTAGTAAGTACGATGGAGATGTATGGGATATTGTAACGAAAAAAACATTTGCTAATGAGGCATTACCATTTGGTACTGTACTTACTCTTGCAGCAACAGGATCTGAAATGAATGCAGGCTCGGTAATTACAAACTGGGAAACGAATGAAAAGTATGGATGGGGTAGCCCAGTTACTTTCCCGCAGTTTTCAATTTTAGATCCAGTTCATACTACTTCTGTACCGAAAGATCAAACCATTTACGGTATGGTAGATATTATGTCGCACGTATTAGAACAATATTTCCATCATGGAACGAATACAGAACTACAAGATCGTTATTGTGAAGCTGTTTTAAAAACAGTAATTGAGACAGCACCTAAGCTTTTAAGTGATTTAGAAAATTATGAGCATAGAGAAACTATTTTATATTGTGGTACTATGGCGTTAAACGGCATTTTAGCGATGGGAGTAAAAGGAGATTGGGCGACTCATAATATTGAGCATGCAGTTTCTGCTGTTCATGATATACCACACGGGGGTGGCCTTGCGATTTTATTCCCGAACTGGATGAAACATGTTGTAGAGGAAAATGTAAGTCGTTTTAAACAGTTCGCTATTCGTGTATTTGATATAGAAACAGATGGCAAAACAGATAAAGAAGTGGCTTTAGAAGGAATTAAGGCACTGCGTCAATTTTGGACTTCAATTGAAGCGCCAGCAACATTAGCTGATTACGGTATTGGAGAAAATGAAATTGATATAATGGCTAATAAAGCGATGGCGTATGGTGAATTTGGTAACTTTAAAAAATTAAATAAAGATGATGTTTTAAGTATATATAAAGCTTCTTTATAAGTGAATTTAGAAAAGAAACCTATTTGATTGTTTAATCGAATAGGTTTCTTTTTGCTGTTTATAAATGTTTATGGGTGTTTTTGATTATTTTTGATTGTTTGTGGTTGATTTTTGTGACCGTTTTCATTATACTGTAATCAAAGAAGAGGTGAATAAAATGTTAACTCCTGAACGTCATCAAATGATATTGCAACTTGTAAAAGAACAGAAAGTTGTAAAATTACAGCAATTAGTTGAAAGAACAGAAAGCTCTGAGTCGACAATTCGCCGTGATTTAGCACAATTGGAAAAGCAAAGGTTATTAAAAAGAGTTCATGGTGGTGCCGCTGTTTTAACAGGAAAAGGGCAAGAACCAACGATGGTTGAAAAATCATCCAAAAACATTCAAATAAAACAACAAATTGCTAATTATGCGGCTAGCGTTATTGAACAAGGTGATTGTATTTATTTAGATGCAGGAAGTACAACATTTGAAATGATTCCATTTTTAATAAATAAAGATGTGACTGTCGTTACGAATGGACTTATGCATATTGAAGCTTTAGTTGAAAATAATATTCGTGCGTATTTACTAGGTGGAATGATGAAGAGTAGGACGAAAGCTTTAATCGGTGCTATGGCACAGGAAAGTATGCAGAAGTATCGTTTTGATAAATGTTTTTTAGGTGCAAATGGTGTACATGAACAGCTTGGCTTTACAACGCCAGATCCAGAAGAAGCGCTCTTAAAACAAATGGCATTAACATTAGCAAACGAAGGATATTTCTTAATTGATGAAAGTAAGTTTTCAGAAGTTGCATTTGCGAAAATTGCAAATGTTGAAGAAGCAAATATTATTACAAACCATTTAGAAATTGATTTAGAAAAATATAAAAGACAAACCAATGTAATTGAGGCTGATAAACAATGATCTATACAGTTACTTTAAACCCATCTATTGATTATGTAGTACAAGTTAATTCTTTTGATTTAGGCGCAGTCAATCGAGCAGAGAAAGATATGAAGTTTCCTGGAGGAAAAGGGATTAATGTTTCTCGCGTTCTTCATCGTTTAGGTGTGGAAAATATAGCACTTGGATTTACTGGTGGATTCACCGGTCAATTTATTAAAGGTGTATTACAGGCGGAAGGCGTAATGACAAACTTCATCCAAGTAGACGGAGATTCCCGAATTAATGTGAAAATAAAAGGGCAAGAAGAGACAGAATTAAATGGGCAAGGTCCTAATGTGACAAATGAGCAATTTGAACAATTAATGAAACAAATCGAAAGTATGAAGCAGGGAGATTGCGTTGTGCTAGCTGGAAGTGTACCTGCATCTATCCCAACTACCTTTTATGAATCAATCGCAGCGCTCGGAGCTGAAAAAGGTATTCGAGTAGTAGTCGATGCGAGTGGAAGTGCACTGCAGCATGTAATTAAAAATAAGCCATTTTTAATTAAGCCAAACCATCATGAACTTGGTGAGTTGTTTGGAGTGGAGCTTTCAACAGTAGAGGACGTTTTACCTTATGGAAGAAAATTAATTGAACAAGGTATAAAACACGTTATCGTATCGATGGCTGGAGAGGGAGCTTTATTATTTACGGCAGAAGGTATATATGAAGCGACTGTTCCAAAAGGTGTTGTAATTAATTCAGTTGGGGCCGGAGATTCTCTTGTTGCAGGGTTTGTAGGCAAATATGAACAGACAAAAGATATTGAAAAGGCATTTCAATACGGCGTTGCAACAGGGAGTGCAACAGCATTTTCAGCTGATTTATGTAAGAAGGAAAAAGTAGAAGAATTATTGTCGCAAGTAATTGTAGCTAAGCGATAGGGGGAAGCAACATATGAAAATTACAGAACTATTAAAAAGAGATACAGTCATTATGGATTTGACAGCTTCAAATAAAGAAGCTGTCATAGATGAATTAGTTGAGAAATTAAATGGGGCAAATCGTTTAAATAGTAAAATGGAATTTAAAGAAGCTATTTTAAAGCGGGAGTCCCAAAGTACGACTGGAATAGGGGAAGGTATTGCAATACCTCATGCGAAGACAAAGGCTGTTAAACAACCATCGATTTGTTTTGGTAGAAGTGTAAGCGGTATCAATTATGAGTCGCTTGACGGACAGCCAGCACACTTATTCTTTATGATTGCTGCAAGTGAAGGAGCGAATAATACTCATTTAGAAACGTTGTCTCGTTTATCGACATTATTAATGGATGAAGGATTTCGCAAGCAACTATTAGAAGCAAAGGATGAAAGTGAGCTTCTTCAACTATTTGATGAAAAAGAGAATGAAAAAGAAGAAGAGATTGAAGTCGCAAAACCAGAAGTAAATGAACCGTACGTACTTGCTGTTACAGCTTGTCCAACTGGAATCGCTCACACATATATGGCAGCGGATAGCTTAAAAGCAAAAGCGACAGAGTTAGGAATAGCGATTAAAGTTGAAACAAACGGATCGACAGGTATTAAAAACGGTTTAACGAAAGAGGATATTGAACGTGCAACAGCTATTATTGTTGCGGCGGATAAACAAGTAGAAATGAATCGTTTTGCTGGTAAACATGTCATTCAAGTACCAGTCGCTGATGGGATTAGAAAAACGGAAACACTTCTTAATCGAGCTGTAAAGCAAGATGCACCAATCTTTAAAGGTGTAAAAGAAGATGGAAAGGCAGAAAGTACGGAAAAAGAAAAAGGATTAGGAATTTATAAGCATTTAATGAATGGCGTAAGTAATATGCTTCCGTTCGTTGTTGGCGGCGGGATTTTAATAGCGCTAGCGTTTTCGTTTGGTGGTATAAAGGCGGAAGGTCCTTTAGCTGAATTGTTCATGTCAATTGGTGGAGGAAAAACAGGTGCGTTTTTATTCCTTGTACCAATTTTAGCTGGATTTATTGCAAGTTCTATTGCTGATCGTCCTGGTTTTATGCCTGGTGTTGTAGGTGGATTTTTAGCGGCGAATGCGAATGCTGGCTTTTTAGGTGGATTAATTGCTGGTTTCTTAGCTGGATATGTTGTTTTAGGGTTGAAAAGATTATTTTCAGGACTACCAGTACAATTAGAAGGAATTAAACCTGTTTTGTTATATCCAGTCTTTGGATTATTGATTACAGGAGTTGTAATGCAAAAAGCAGTGATTCCGCCTGTAGTAGCATTAAATGAAATGTTGACAGGGTGGTTAAATGGTTTAAACGGTACGAATGCTATATTACTAGGTCTTATTTTAGGTGGTATGATGGCAATTGATATGGGTGGTCCAATTAATAAAGCGGCGTTTACGTTTGGTATTGCTGCAATAGAAGCACAGAATTTTGGAGTGCACTCAGCAGTTATGGCTGGTGGTATGGTACCGCCACTTGCGATTGCATTTGCAACTACATTCTTTAAATCAAAGTTTACAGAAGCGGAACGTAAATCTGGTTTAACAAATTATATTATGGGAGCATCGTTCATTACAGAAGGTGCGATTCCGTTTGCAGCTGCAGATCCGGTTCGAGTAATTGTAAGTTGTGTTGTTGGTTCAAGTATTGCAGGTGCGTTATCTATGTTATTCCAAATTACATTACCAGCACCGCATGGTGGATTATTTGTAATAGCGTTAGTAAATAAACCGTTACTATATATTTTCTCTATATTAATTGGAACGATTGTCTCGGCTATTATGCTAGGTGTTTGGAAAAAGAAAGTTCAATAACAAATGAAAAGAGAGCAGCTTTTAGTAGCTACTCTCTTTTTATTACAAAAAAATAGGTTAACAATTAAATATTGATGTTTTTTGGTAAAAGATGTAACGAATTGTGAATTTTTTGTAACAAAAAAGTAACACTGTAATTTTTTCTGGAAAAAAGTTCTTGTGCTCGTATATGAAAAATATATGAAAACCACTGGAGATTGTATGAGAAATACATTTTATTAATATGGAAATTTATGTTACAACTCGTTAATCGTATATTACGAATGCTTTGTAATTGTGTGATTTCTAAAAATTCTAAAAATCTGTTGCTATAATGAAAATACGAAAACAAAGCAAATGGAGGCTATTCATGAAAAAATTATTAGGTATAGCAACAGCAGCAGTTTTTGGTCTTGGGATTTTTGCGGGTTCTGCTAAAGCGGAAACAATTGTAACAACAGACGTATTAAATGTTAGAGAAAACCCAAATGTAGAGTCAAAGCTTGTAGGTAAAGTGTTAAGTGGGAATACACTAGATGTTATAAATACAGAAAATGGATGGACAAAAATTAAGTTGAACGGTAAGGAAGCGTTTGTAAGTGCCGATTTTACAAAGAGCACATATTATGTAACGGCGGGCGTATTAAATGTTCGTGCTGGAGCGAATACTGATTCTGAAATTTTAGGTAAACTTAATAAAAATGATGTGATTGAAACGACGAATCAAGTTCAAAATGAATGGTTACAATTCGACTACAATGGAAAAGTTGGATATGTTCACGTGCCATTTTTAACAGGAACAGCACCTGTAATCGAAAAGAAAGAGGTTGTAGCTCAAGAAGAAGCGCCAGCTAGAACAAATACGCCGGTTAAAAATAATACAGTAGTTAAGAATAAAGAGTCTGTTAAGAGTAACGATTCTATTAAGAATGTAGAATCAAGTAAACCTGTGGTAAAAGAAAAACCGGCTGCAAAACCAGTTGCAAAATCTACTGAAACAAGTGCGCCTACTGGTGGTCGTGAAATTACAGTAGAAGCGACGGCATATACAGCAGATCCGAGTGAGAATGGTTCGTATGGTGGTCGTGTATTAACTGCAATGGGGCATGATTTAACAGCAAATCCAAATATGAAAGTAATTGCTGTTGATCCGAAAGTAATTCCGCTTGGATCAAAAGTATGGGTAGAAGGATATGGAGAAGCGATTGCTGGAGACACTGGTGGTGCGATTAAAGGAAATCGTATTGATGTATTAGTCGGTTCAGATGGTAGTGCTAATAGCTGGGGGCGCAAATCTGTAAAAGTGAAAGTTATACAATAGGTTATCGATATTAATATAAAAAGCGGTTGCTTGAAATTATGTAAGCAGCCGCTTTTTATGGATTATTGAAATGGATAAATAGTTTTACCTGTAATAATTTTATATGCACTGCAAAATTGCGTTTGTATATATTCTGTATTTTTATTTTCTGGATGTAATGTTGTTTCATGGAGGGTAGAATGAAAAGCCCGTAGTAAACAATTTAGGGCGAAGTATAATTCCTCTTGTGAACAATTTTGTTCTTTTATAGAAGTAGCTAAAATGAGGTCTTTTGTCAAAGATGAAAAATTGATGGTGGATTGTTTCATAGTTAACTCATCCTCTCGAAACTATTTTTATCATGTATATGCAGAATTGGACAAACTATGTTCTTTTTTCTGTATAATTTCATGTACCGAAATGAAAGAACTTGCAATCATGCCGTTAAAATTGGTAAGATTGGGTATAATCAATAGATGGAGTATATTACATAAAGAGAGTTGAATGATATGGGAGAAGTGCAACGTGAAAAAGTTGCTGTCATCATTGGACCAACTGCTGTTGGAAAGACGAAGTTAAGTATCAATCTTGCCAAAGCGTTGAACGGTGAAATTATTAGTGGTGATTCCATGCAGATCTATCGAACGATGGATATTGGAACTGCAAAGGTAACAAAAGCAGAGATGGACGGAATTCCACATTATATGATCGATATAAAAAATCCGGAAGATTCATTTTCTGTCGCGGAATTTCAAGAACGTGTTCGCAAGCATATTCGAGAAATTACAGAACGTGGTAAATTACCAATTATAGTTGGTGGGACCGGTCTTTATATACAATCTGTTTTATTCGATTATCAGTTTACAGATGATGCTGGTGATGTGATATACCGAGAGCAAATGGAAAAGTTAGCTTTAGAACGCGGTGTGGAATATGTACATAAAAAATTGCAAGAAGTAGATCCAGAAAGTGCGGAGCGTATTCACGCAAATAATGTACGACGTGTCATTCGGGCGTTAGAAATTTTCCACACGTCGGGTGAAAAAATGAGTGAACAAATTGAGAAACAAGAAAAAGAGTTACTCTATGATGTTTCATTAATTGGCTTGACAATGGATCGGGAAATGCTATACGATCGCATTAACTTACGAGTGGATTTGATGATGGAACAAGGCCTATTAGAGGAAGTAGAAGGGCTGTATAATAGAGGGATACGAGATTGTCAATCTATTCAAGCGATTGGATATAAAGAAATCTATGATTATTTTGAGAATCGAGTTTCTTTAGAAGATGCGGTATCACAATTAAAGACGAATTCGCGTCGTTATGCAAAGCGTCAATTAACGTGGTTCCGTAATAAAATGGATGTCACGTGGTTTGATGTTACAAACGGTGAAAAAACGTCAGAAATTTTACGATACATAGAAGGAAAGTTACAAGTAAAGTCGAATAATAGTAAGTAGAGAAAAAGAGGAGGATTCGACATGAAGCAATCAATCAATATTCAAGATCAGTTTTTAAATCAACTCCGTAAAGAAAATACGTTTGTTACGCTGTACTTATTAAATGGTTTCCAGCTTCGTGGACTAATTAAAGGGTTTGATAATTTTACAGTCCTGCTGGAAACAGAAGGTAAGCAACAGCTTATTTATAAACATGCAATTTCTACATTTGTACCACAAAAAAATGTTTCAATTGAATTAGAATAGTAATGAATTATTGTACATAACAAAAAAGAGCGAGTTTCCTCGCTCTTTTTTTATTTGTCATAAACAATATATAGTGAAATTTAAGCGATTCTAAATACAGTAAGGCGGATGTTAGTATTTCCTGTTGCAGGGATCGTAATCTCATTAAGTGTAGATTGGACAGAGATTCTTGCACCAGCTGCTAATGTTTCTATTGTAGTAAATGAAAGTGAGTCGCCTATTAAATTTGAAGAGAAATTATCAGTTGCGACTGCTCCATTAATTGAAATTCCTACTCCGAGTGGAGCGCATCCTGGCGCAGTTGTAGAAATGGATACGCTAATTACATAAATACCACCGTTAATAACAGTAACTGTATCTGTGCCGTTGAAGATAATATTGTTTACGTTAATTGCAGTACTAAAAATAAAATTATTAAATTGCAGTACTGTTTGCTGAATATTGTTTGTTACAACAATTGTTGCTATAGGGAAGCTAGGTCCAGTAGGCCCAGTAGGTCCGGTAGGTCCACCAGAAGGTCCAGTAGGTCCAGTAACTCCTATGCCAGTAGCGCCGGTAGCACCCGTTGGTCCTTGAATGCCTTGAGGCCCGGTAGCGCCTGTGTTACCTTGAACACCTTGAGGTCCAGTGGCACCGGTAGCGCCTGTGTTACCTTGAACACCTTGAGGTCCAGTGGCACCAGTAGCGCCTGTGTTACCTTGAGCACCTTGAGGTCCAGTGGCACCAGTAGCGCCAGTAGCACCCGTGTTACCTTGAACACCTTGAGGTCCAGTGGCACCGGTAGCGCCTGTGTTACCTTGAACACCTTGAGGTCCAGTGGCACCAGTAGCGCCTGTGTTACCTTGAACACCTTGAGGTCCAGTAGCACCAGTAGCACCTGTGTTACCTTGAGCGCCTTGAGGTCCAGTAGCGCCAGTAGCACCTGTGTTACCTTGAACACCTTGAGGTCCAGTAGCACCAGTAGCGCCGGTAGCGCCTGTGTTACCTTGAACACCTTGAGGTCCAGTGGCACCAGTAGCACCTGTGTTACCTTGAGCGCCTTGAGGTCCAGTAGCGCCAGTAGCACCTGTGTTACCTTGAACACCTTGAGGTCCAGTGGCACCAGTAGCGCCGGTAGCGCCTGTGTTACCTTGAACACCTTGAGGTCCAGTGGCACCAGTAGCACCTGTGTTACCTTGAACACCTTGAGGTCCAGTAGCACCAGTAGCGCCTGTGTTACCTTGAGGTCCAGTGGCACCAGTAGCACCTGTGTTACCTTGAACACCTTGAGGTCCAGTAGCACCAGTAGCGCCTGTGTTACCTTGAGCGCCTTGAGGTCCAGTAGCGCCTGTGTTACCTTGAACACCTTGAGGTCCAGTAGCACCAGTAGCACCCGTGTTACCTTGAGGTCCCTGAGGTCCAGTGGCACCAGTAGCACCCGTGTTACCTTGAGCACCTTGAGGTCCAGTAGCGCCAGTAGCACCTGTGTTACCTTGAGGTCCAGTAGCGCCTGTGTTACCTTGAACACCTTGAGGTCCAGTAGCGCCCGTGTTACCTCGAGGCCCAGTGGCACCGGTAGCGCCAGTAGCGCCCGTGTTACCTCGAGGCCCAGTGGCACCGGTAGCGCCAGTAGCGCCCGTGTTACCTCGAGGCCCAGTGGCACCGGTAGCGCCAGTAGCGCCCGTGTTACCTTGAGGTCCAGTGGCGCCAGTAGCGCCCGTGTTACCTTGAGGCCCAGTAGCGCCAGTAGCGCCCGTATTACCTCGAGGCCCAGTGGCACCGGTAGCGCCTGTGTTACCTCGAGGCCCAGTGGCACCGGTAGCGCCAGTAGCGCCCGTGTTACCTTGAGGTCCAGTGGCACCAGTAGCGCCTGTGTTACCTCGAGGCCCAGTGGCACCGGTAGCGCCAGTAGCGCCCGTGTTACCTCGAGGTCCAGTGGCACCGGTAGCGCCAGTAGCGCCCGTGTTACCTCGAGGCCCAGTAGCGCCGGTAGCGCCCGTGTTACCTCGAGGCCCAGTGGCACCGGTAGCGCCAGTAGCGCCCGTGTTACCTTGAGGTCCAGTGGCACCAGTAGCACCTGTGTTACCTTGAACACCTTGAGGTCCAGTAGCACCAGTAGCGCCTGTGTTACCTTGAGGTCCAGTGGCACCAGTAGCACCTGTGTTACCTTGAACACCTTGAGGTCCAGTAGCACCAGTAGCGCCTGTGTTACCTTGAGCGCCTTGAGGTCCAGTAGCGCCTGTGTTACCTTGAACACCTTGAGGTCCAGTAGCACCAGTAGCACCCGTGTTACCTTGAGGTCCCTGAGGTCCAGTGGCACCAGTAGCACCCGTGTTACCTTGAGCACCTTGAGGTCCAGTAGCGCCAGTAGCACCTGTGTTACCTTGAGGTCCAGTAGCGCCTGTGTTACCTTGAACACCTTGAGGTCCAGTAGCGCCCGTGTTACCTCGAGGCCCAGTGGCACCGGTAGCGCCAGTAGCGCCCGTGTTACCTCGAGGCCCAGTAGCGCCGGTAGCGCCCGTGTTACCTCGAGGCCCAGTGGCACCGGTAGCGCCAGTAGCGCCCGTGTTACCTTGAGGTCCAGTGGCGCCAGTAGCGCCCGTGTTACCTTGAGGCCCAGTAGCGCCAGTAGCGCCCGTGTTACCTCGAGGCCCAGTGGCACCAGTAGCGCCTGCTGGTCCAGTAGGTCCGGTAGGTCCTTGAATGAACGAAGCAGAATTAACTAGAGCAGTTTGTAATGCTGCTATTAATTTAAGGAGCTCTTGAAGTGTGCAAGGGTCAATTCGGAATAATTTTGTAATGTATAGTAAATAGTTAATGAGATTTTGAAGCTCAATAAATACAGCGCTTGCTACAAAGGTTGGATTTCTTAATATAGTTATTAAGTTTTTAATAATAGCTAACCCTTGTGCTTTCAGGGAGGAAGTAGCGTCTAGTGAACAAATAAATTTACTCAGTAGGTTCAATGTATCGATTAGGTCTTCAATATTTTGGGGAGATGGATTTGCGAAAAGTTTTGGGATTATTTTTGTTAAATCAATAATAATCGCACGAAATGTTCTAAGTTGAGCTTTAGTAATTGGGATTGATGGAGTATTCGGGATTCGTCCGGCGCTACTTGGAAAGCATGGTTTGGAGAATTTGTTTTGATTGTCGTTATAACGAGACATTAAATCTCTCCTTTCTCACGAAAATGTGAACGAAACTCATCATAGTAGATGCAGAAATTAGTTAAATGGTCATAGTAAAATCGTTTGTTTAAAGAAAAAATAGAAAAAACGCCTTACAATAAGGCGTTTTTTCTATTTTCTGCGTATTGATAATATCGCTTTAAGGAAATTTTTGATTTGAATCCAGCGAGTTTTATAATTTCTGATTCAGGAGTTTCTTTTTTTATTAAGTTTAAAATATAGGTGTTACGAAAATGTTGTCCTGAAATTCCTTTACGTAAATTGGCTCTAGCCACTTCGAGGCGAATCATTTTTTGTATAGCAATTTCCGTTAATGCCTTTGGTGCATCATTTTCATATACCCACCTGTATGTTCCACGGTTAAAATCGAATGCGACAAATAATGGATCATCACTATGGTATTTAGGACGAACTGGTTCTGGGATGCTTTTGTAATAATTATATAGTTGTTTTTTGTCTTCTTTTGCTAATGTAATTGTTCTTTCTACACCTGCGGTTGCTGGGATTGATAATGTATTAGTTTCAAAGTGAACGTGATGCATTGTTAATGCTGTAAGTTCCTGTAAGGATAAACCGTAGTCAATCAATAGATTTAAAATAGCAATATTGCGATCCATTAATAAGGGGCGCACAGGAAGTTGTTTTTCTGAAAGTCCTTCTAATGAAGTGACTATATACTTTAACCTTTTTTCTTCATCAGGTGAAATGAAATCTTCGTTACGAAGTGTACGGTCTGGTTGAATAGATATTTCCATATTCTTCAATGGATTAGGAATGTTTAGAAAATGATGCATTCTATTTAGTACAATAAATACACGATGCATCGTTTTTTCTGAGTAATGTCGATTCGTTTTTAAATCGGAAAAGTAATCTTCGTAGTCTTTTGTACAAAGTGTAGCCCATATATTACTGGAAGGGAGCTTTTTGTTTTTTTCTAACCAATGTCCGAAGTCTTCAATGTCATAAACATAACGTTTAATAGTTGAGGGTTTTCGGCCTTTATTCAATAAAAAAATAGAAAAGGCTTGTATTGTATCATGGAATTCCGTTGTCTCCATAGTCCCACCACCTTAATTATTTCTTATATTATAGCAAACTTTTCTGAAAATAGGCATTTACAAGGGGGACAGGAATAATAATATTTGGTGAGTGGATAAAATGAGGTGATTGTATGGAACAATCGATGCGAAAGAAAAACAACAATCAAATTAATATTGTGTTAAACCATCGAAAGAAAATTTCTTTGCCAGCCGCAGAAAATAAAACGGTAATTTCAAATGAAACTGCAATTAAACATGAAATGCTGCAGAGAATTGAAGAAGAGATGGGGAAGCTTGTTGGGATGGAGGATATAAAAAAGATAATAAAAGAAATATATGCTTGGATTTATGTGAATAAAAAAAGACAAGAAAAGGGATTGAAGTCAGAGAAGCAAGTACTTCATATGCTGTTTAAAGGGAATCCAGGTACAGGGAAGACAACTGTTGCTAGAATGATAGGAAAATTGCTGTTTGAGATGAATATTCTATCGAAAGGCCACTTGGTTGAAGCTGAACGTGCTGATCTTGTAGGAGAGTACATCGGCCATACAGCCCAAAAAACAAGAGATTTAATAAAAAAAGCAATGGGAGGTATTTTGTTTATTGATGAGGCGTATTCTTTAGCTCGAGGAGGAGAGAAGGACTTTGGAAAAGAAGCAATTGATACGCTTGTAAAACATATGGAAGATAAACAACATGGTTTTGTATTGATTTTAGCTGGATATTCAAGAGAGATGAATCACTTTCTTTCATTAAATCCAGGGCTTCAATCTCGTTTTCCATTTATTATTGAGTTTGCGGATTACTCGGTAAATCAGCTATTGGAAATTGGGAAGAGAATGTATGAAGATCGTGAATATCAGTTATCAAAAGAAGCTGAATGGAAATTTAGGGATCATTTACATGCGGTGAAGTATTCGTCGCAAATTACATCGTTTAGTAATGGGCGATATGTACGGAATATTGTTGAAAAATCAATTCGTACACAGGCGATGCGGTTGTTGCAAGAAGATGCGTATGATAAAAATGATTTAATTGGAATATCGAGTGTGGATTTGATGCTCGAAGAGGAGACGCACAGTACATAAACTGTGCGTCAATTTTTGTGTATAAGTTCGTTTACTCTTTTTTTGCTTTTTCTTGGTGTGTTTTATGGAAGTGTTCCATTTTAGCGCTCTTTTCGTGTGCTGAATTAGGATCGTGTCCAAATTGATTTACTGAGCTTTTTTGAGCTCCTTTATTAACGTGGTTTGTCATTTGTATTCACCTCACTTTAAAAATTAGTATAAACATTATATAAAGAAAAAATCGTTAGAAAAGAAAAACCTCTTTACGATATGTAAAGAGGTTAGATTGCTATTTATGCATTGAACGTTCTTTCGTTTCGATACGTCTGTGCGGTAAATGCCATTTGTAATGAATAGAAACCATGCGGAAGCAAACAATTAAAATGAATAGAATGTAAAGAGCCCAATCGCTAACAATAATTTGAGCTCCAATTAAGAAACCTGCTAAAATTGTCCAAAAGGCATATACTTCAGCTCGAAGAACGAGAGGTTTTCTGCGGGCTAAAAGATCGCGAATGATACCGCCGCCGATACCAGTTAAAACAGCTGCTACAATTGTGGCGCTAATTGGTAAATTTAATTTTTGGGCATATAATGCTCCTTGTACAGCAAATGCCGATAAGCCGATAGCGTCAGTGATATTTTCCCACTTTTTCCAATGTCTAATTAACTTATTTGGAAAAAGAAAAATAATAGTCATTGATAAAAGTGCGATTTGGAATAACATGTCTTGTTGCCAAAACGCGACAATCGGATAACCGATTAATAAATTACGAAGGGCACCTCCCCCAAATGCGGTTGCCATTCCTAAAATATACACCCCGAAAATATCATAATCCTCTTCCATTGCAACAATGGCTCCGCTTAGTGCGAAAGCGATTGTGCCTATGATGCTAAAAATCTCCCATGCCATGAATTTTCTCCCCCGCTAACTAGATGAAATGTGCTTCCTCTGCTATTATATTAGAAGGTTTAAATTTCGAAAAGGATGAGTGAACATATTTGATGGAAGAAAAAGAAAAAGTCATATTAGTAGGCTGTCAATTGCCACAAGATGATGATGAAAAATTTATGCATTCCATGAAAGAGCTTGCATCACTAGCGAAGACTGCACGAGCAGAATTGTTAGTGTCAACAACGCAAAAACGACCAAAGTTTCATCCGGCAACTTACATAGGTAAAGGGAAATTAGAAGAGCTTACAATGTTAACTGAAGAGTTAGAGCCGGATGTTATTGTATTTAATAATGAATTAACGCCGAGTCAAATTCGGAATTTATCCTCAGTATTAGATGCGAGAGTAATTGATCGAACGCAACTAATACTGGATATTTTTGCGCAACGTGCGAAGTCGAGGGAAGGTAAGCTTCAAGTAGAATTAGCTCAGTTGCAATATACAATGCCGCGTCTTATGGGGCAAGGATTGTCCTTATCGCGTCTTGGTGGTGGTATTGGAACAAGAGGACCGGGTGAGACGAAATTAGAGACGGATCGTCGTCATATTCGATCGCGTATTGATGAAATAAAGAAACAACTTGCAGTTGTTGTGGAACATCGAAAAAGATATCGTGAGAGAAGAAAAGATAATAAAGTATTTCAAGTGTCATTAATAGGGTATACAAATGCAGGGAAATCGACACTGTTTAATAGATTAACGGAAGCTGATACGTTTGAAGAAAACCTTCTGTTTGCAACATTAGACCCAACGACAAGGAAGATGCCGTTACCTTCTGGTTATACAGTATTACTAACTGATACTGTTGGTTTTATACAAGATTTACCTACTTCATTAATCGCTGCTTTTCGTTCAACACTGGAAGAAGCGGGGGAAGCAGATGTCATTTTACATGTAGTTGATTCCGCGGATCCTAACTACATAGGGCATGAAAAAACAGTAAAAAGATTATTATCAGAACTTGAAATTAACCATATTCCTGTTATTACGTTATATAATAAAAAAGATGAATTACATCAAAACTTTATTCCGTTTCCGAAAAGTGATTTCTTAATGACTAGTGCTTTTGAAGAAAGTGATTTATTGCGTATAAAAGAAGCGATAGAAACGAAGATGAAGAAAGAAATGGATCGTTATCGAGTGGAAATCCCTCCGAGTGAAGGTAAGTTGTTAACGCTTTTAAAGACGGAAACTCTATTAGCAAAGATGGAGTTTCTAGAAGATAAATTTGTATATGATTGTGCAGGGTATATTTTTACTCATTCATCGCTTAATGTGCAATTAAAGAGATTTTTAGTGGAAGAAGGAGAAAATAAAAATGTTTGATCGTTTGAAAAATGGAGAAAAAATTGCTCCAATCGTAAAAGAAGTAGAGAGTCAGATTACAGAAGTACATAAACGTGCGGATGAAGTAATTGAAAGCAATCAGTTTCGTGTATTAGAAAGTTTTCGTAAACATAAAATTAGTGACTCGCATTTTATCCCGACAACAGGTTATGGTTATGATGATATTGGCCGTGATACGTTAGAAAAAGTGTATGCTGATGTATTTGGGGCGGAAGCTGGACTTGTTCGTCCGCAAATTATTTCAGGTACTCACGCTATCTCTACAGCGTTATTTGGTATTTTACGCCCGGGAGATGAGTTATTGTATATCACTGGGAAACCGTATGATACGTTAGAGGAAATTGTTGGTGTGCGTGGGAAAGGTGTAGGTTCATTTAAAGAATATAATATCGGTTACAATGCAGTTCCGCTAACTGAAGCTGGGCTTGTTGATTTTGAGGCTGTTGCAGCAGCGATTCATAATAATACGAAAATGATCGGTATTCAGCGCTCGAAAGGTTATGCTACTCGTCCATCGTTTACTATTTCTCAAATTAAAGAGATGATCGCGTTTGTTAAAGAAATTAAACCTGATGTTGTTGTGTTTGTAGATAACTGTTATGGCGAGTTTATTGAAGAGCAAGAGCCATGTCATGTTGGTGCAGATTTAATGGCGGGTTCGCTTATTAAAAACCCGGGCGGCGGAATTGTTAAAACTGGTGGTTATATTGTCGGGAAAGAACAGTATGTTGAAGCGTGTGCATATCGTTTAACATCTCCGGGAATTGGCGCGGAAGCTGGAGCGTCTTTATACAGTCTGCAAGAAATGTATCAAGGGTTCTTCTTAGCGCCACATGTTGCAGGACAAGCGCTGAAAGGTGCAATTTTTACAGCTGCGTTTTTAGAAAAGTTAGGAATGAACACGTCACCAGCGTGGAATGCACCAAGAACAGACTTAATTCAATCTGTTCAATTTGATGATAAAGACCGTATGATTGCCTTCTGCCAAGCGATTCAATATGCATCTCCAATTAATTCGCATTTTACTCCGTATGCAAACTATATGCCAGGCTATGAAGATGATGTAATTATGGCTGCGGGAACATTTATTCAAGGTGCAAGTATTGAATTGTCTGCTGATGGTCCAATTCGTCCGCCTTATGTTGCTTACGTCCAAGGTGGGTTAACTTATTCACATGTGAAGATTGCGATTTGTTCTGCAATTGATGCATTAATTGAAAAAGAATTATTAACAATTTCTTAAGGGGAAGCTGTCGATTTCGGCAGCTTTTTTCGTATAAAAGTAATGATTTATGCGATTAGAAAAAAGAATGAAAAAATTCATAAAAAAAATTATAAAAAATCATGTAAGAAAAGCTAACATCTATTGACACTAAACATAACATAGTATAAAATGAGAAGCAGTTAAGGCGAAGGAGGAACTGAAAAATGAAAGAAGATAGACGTTCTGCCCCGCTGTTTCCTATTGGTATTGTTATGGATTTAACACAATTGTCTGCACGTCAAATTCGCTACTATGAAGAGCATAATCTTGTTTCTCCAACCCGTACAAAGGGGAATCGTAGATTATTTTCATTTAACGATGTAGATAAGTTGTTAGAAATTAAAGATTTGTTAGATCAAGGCTTGAATATGGCTGGTATTAAACAAGTGTTACTAATGAAAGAAAATCAAACAGAAGCAGTGAAAGTAAAAGAAGAAACGAAAGAAATTTCAAAAACTGAGCTTCGCAAAATACTTCGAGATGAACTACAACATACAGGTAGATTCAATCGAACTTCATTGCGACAAGGTGACATTTCAAGATTTTTTCACTAAAGATAACTGATTCTGAAGGCGATTAGAGGGACTAAGGAGGAATTTATAATGTCTAGATACACAAAAGAAGATATTTTCCGTTTGGCGAAAGAAGAGAATGTAAAGTATATCCGTTTACAATTTACGGACCTTTTAGGGGTAATTAAAAACGTAGAGATTCCAGTGAGACAATTAACGAAAGCTCTTGATAACAAAATGATGTTTGATGGATCTTCGATTGAAGGTTTCGTACGTATTGAAGAATCTGATATGTATTTATATCCTGATTTAGACACTTGGGTAATTTTCCCTTGGACAGCTGAAAAAGGTAAAGTAGCTCGACTAATCTGTGATATTTACAATGCAGATGGCACTCCATTTGATGGAGACCCACGTAACAACTTAAAACGTGTGTTAAAAGAAATGGAAGCTTTAGGATTTTCAGACTTCAATCTTGGACCAGAGCCAGAATTCTTCCTATTTAAGGTTGATGAAAAAGGAAATCCAACATTAGAACTAAACGATAACGGTGGATACTTCGACCTTGCGCCGATGGATCTAGGGGAAAACTGTCGTCGTGATATCGTTCTTGAACTTGAAGAAATGGGATTTGAAATTGAAGCATCTCACCATGAGGTTGCTCCAGGGCAGCACGAAATTGACTTTAAATATGCAAATGCAATTCGCTCATGTGATGACATTCAAACATTCAAACTTGTTGTAAAAACAATTGCTCGTAAACATGGTTTACACGCAACGTTTATGCCAAAACCACTATACGGTGTGAACGGTTCAGGTATGCACTGTAACTTATCATTATTTAAAAATGGTGAGAACGTATTCTTTGATGCAAACGGTGACTTACAATTAAGTGATGATGCTCGTCACTTCATCGCAGGTATTTTAAAACATGCACCAGCATTTACAGCGATAGCAAACCCAACTGTAAACTCATACAAACGTCTAGTGCCTGGATATGAAGCGCCTTGTTACGTAGCATGGTCTGCACAAAACCGTAGTCCGTTAGTACGTATCCCTGCATCTCGTGGTATTAGTACACGCGTAGAAGTACGTAGTGTTGACCCAGCTGCAAACCCATATTTAGTAATGGCTACATTATTAGCTGCAGGTCTTGATGGAATTAAAAACAAATTAACTCCACCAGCAGCAGTAGATCGTAATATCTATGTAATGACAAAAGAAGAGCGCGAAGAAGCAGGTATCGTTGACTTACCAGCAACATTAGCGCAAGCATTAGTTACATTACAATCTAATGAAGTAGTATGCGGTGCACTAGGAGAACACTTACTTGAGCACTTCATCGAAGCGAAAGAGATTGAGTGGGATATATTTAGAACACAAGTTCACCAATGGGAACGCGATCAATATATGTCTCTATACTAAGAGGCTTGAACCCTTGATACAACTCGTATCAAGGGTTTTTTAATTCCCAATTATTACACTTTTATGTGGTTGCAAAATGAAAAAAGCCACATAAAAGCCACGAATTAATAACAAGTAGTGATATCATAGAAAAACATTATCAGATAAACATAAGTTTTATATAATTTGTGAAATGAAAAAGCCTTGATACTACGGTATCAGGGCTTTTTTAGTGAAGTTATTGGATATATTAACTACTAGATAATGGATTATTTTTGGTTATTTTGAATCATGTTACTAAGAAAATCTTTTCAAAAGAATTGATTTTATCTTTTTTTAAATCACTTGTGCTATAACTTAATAATTCTTTACTGCCTGTACAACGCGACCAATTATTTTTACATCTTCAGCTGAAAGGTCGTAAGTTTTTGGTTCGTGGATAGGGTCATTACTCAATGGTATTAAAGTAATGATGCTTCCGGATTTTGAAATCTTTTTCACGGTAGCATCATAACCATTGACTTTTACAACAGCAATTTGTCCGTTTTCAACATAAGGAGTTTCCTCTACTAAAACATAAGAACCATCAGGGAATTCGAGATTCATGCTAGTGCCTTTTACAGTAAGATAAAAATACTTTTTACGCTTGTTTAAAAATGTACTCAGCATGGGTAAATAGCCTTCAATATTTTCTTCGGCGAATATAGGTGTACCAGCTGCTACAGAACCAATGATAGGAATATGAATAATGTTTGATTGATCGTTTTGGATGGTTTCATAAATAGAAACTTCTTCTTTAACAGTATTGTCCTCTTGAGTTGCGAGTCTTTCTAAATCATCAGTAGTGATTCCTAATCCCTTACAAACTTTTATGACATTATCAACAGACGCTTTACCAATCCCTCTTGATAACATGGATTGCAGTGTTGTGGGGGGGAGACCTATTTTTTCGGCGAAGGCTCTTTTGCTATAGCCAGCTTCTTTTATTAAGCGTGTTACAACCTCTGCTTTTTTCATTACTTTCACCATCTTTCTTATTAAAATGTATACGATATTGCGTATTTCTGTATATATCATAACCTAACTAAAATTATTAGTAAATAGAAATATATACGAAATTGAGTATTTAAATACGTTTTTTTGTTGACTAAATACGAAATTGAGTTTATATTTAAATGGAAATGAACGCAATATCGTACAAGGAAAACAGGTGGTGAGTCAATGTATCCGAATTTGCGTGCAGAGATGGCGAGAAAAAGAATTATGATTACACAAATTTCTTCGCATCTGAAACTTCGCCACGCAACAGTGAGCGACAAAATAAATGGTAAATTTCGTTTTTATTATGATGAAGCTTTTGAAATTAAGAAAACTTTTTTTCCAGAACATAGTTTGGAATATCTTTTTGAATTTGAAGAAAATGAAGCGAATTGAAATCGGAGGAGATTTACTTAAAATGTAACGCTATAATCGAATTATTAAATGATGATTTAATAAGAGGGTTCATATCAAAGTATTTAATTTAAATTCCGATAACTAGTTAATTTGTAAAAAGAAAGTAACGAATTATGGGTAGTGCGAAATTATCTCAATGCAATAAAGATAGCCCAAAATTAGTAGTGAGGAGGAGATGAGGATGAGGCAATTAACTGACTCATCAGTACATAGTTCATTAGTATTTGAAGTTAATGGCAAAGTAGTAACGGATAGTTTGGTAATTGCGAAGATATTCAAAAAAAATCACTTGGACGTTTTGAAGGAAGTTCGAAAACAAATTGTATATGTAGGTGAAGAGTTTGGTGGAGAAAATTTTCACGAGTCCACTTATGTTAATTCAAAGAACAGGCGAATCTCTAAATATGATTTAACAGAAGAAGCATTCACGTTACTTGTTATGGGATATACCAGTAGAGAAGCGGTTGGAATGAAAATTAAATTTATGAAAGAGTTCAAACGAATGAAGCAGTATATACAAAATCAACAAAATGTGCCAAAGGATCCAATGGGGGTTTTAAAGTTAACATTTGCTGCGTTAGAAGGACATACTCAGGAGATACAAGAGATTAAGTCTGAGGTGAAGGGATTGCGAGAAAATATGCCGCTTTATGCTATCGAGTGTGAAGAAATAACAAGGGCTGTAAAAAGGTTAGGCGTTATATTATTGGGAGGTAAAAATTCAAATTCTTATCAGGATATCGGCCTTAGAAGGAAGTTATATAGAGACATTTACAGTCAGTTACATCGGGAATTTGGTGTGAATAGTTATAAAGCTATTAAGCGTCATCATTTGGATAGAGCAATACAAATTATTAATGAAGAATATTCAATTCCAACTGTTTTAAATGAAGAAATTACAGTTAAAAACTCACAAATAAATATGGCAGACATTCAGTAGGAGGAAAGAACATGCAAAGAAAGATTTTAGTGATTACTAGCAGTTTAGCAGGGTTACCAACTGTCAGTGAATTTAAAACAAAAGAAGATGCAAAAGAGCAGGTTAGAAAGCTTATTCAAAAAGGAATGAGTCAAAATGTGATTCGTATAACACAAGAAATTCCAATGAATATCGAAATTCAAGTGGATGTTGAATTTGAGGAATAAGAGAGGTTTAGAAGAAAATAGATATGGATAGCATGATTGTTTTGAATGAATGCATAAGAAAAGAATCCGTTGCAGCGGATTCTATAAGAAAAAATATCTCTAGATAAGTATAACATTGAATACCGTTTTTGAGAATTTATGAGGTGGCTAGTATGGGGATTATTCGAGTGAAAAAAGATAGTAATTATTCCGTTATAAATAATACTGGTTTAAAAGATGAAAGGTTGTCATGGAAAGCGAAAGGGATCTTAGCCTATGCGCTTACATTACCAGACGATTGGACTTTTCATATTAGCGAGTTAGCTCGACATGCTAAGGATGGAGAAGATTCACTTCGTACAGGTTTTAAGGAATTAAAAGAATTAGGTTATGTAAAACGTTATCCTGTTCGTGATGGGAATACGAAAAAAATTACAAGGTGGGATACGGAAATTTACGAAACGCCACAAAGGAACATGCCACAAGTGGAAAACCAAGATGTGGTAAAGCCATATGAGGAAAATCAGAAACTACTAAATACTAATAGACTAACTACTAATAAACGAAATACTAATATACAAAATACTAATCATTATGATGATATGGATAAATTAGAATCTCGTGTATTCATCAATGAGAGGGTTAAAGTAAGTTGTAACTTTATTAAGGGGATGGGCATTCCGTTAAGTGAAATTGCAATTGCAGAGTTGGGGGATTTTTGTAATTTGTTTAGTGATGAGTTAATTCAGCATGCAATTAATAAAGCCGTTGATGAGAATGCACCAAGATGGAACTACATTAAGGCTATATTGAGGAATTGGAAGGAGCAAGAAGTTAAAACATTAGTTGATGTGGCTACACTAGATAGACGTTTCGAAATGAGCAAGAAAAAGAAATATAACGGGACAGGTAGGAAGTATTCAAATAGAAAAGAGATTGTACCCGATTGGTTATATAAAGATGATGAATCAACAAATCCAGAAGGGGAAAGAAAAACCGTGCAGTCTATTGATGAAGAGCGTGAGAGATTACAAGAAGTGTTAAATAAATATAAGTCATAAGAAAAAATGTTAGGTGATTTTGTTATTTTAAAATATATTATGTTAATAAAATAATAATACAATTATATTCTTTAAAGATTCCCAATGCATAGTGAACAGTATTATAAAGGTAGTAGTGAATGTTTGGATCAAGTATGAACCATTTGTAATTTCATTTTCTTTCTTAAGGTTCTATGGGGACTGTTAGAAGTTTTTTCAAAAGGATTCAGGAATTAATTACGATATCGGAATTCTAAAGATGTAATGAACTTATCAATAGAGGGTCAAAAATGTTAGGAAAGGGTTGTGTTTATAAAATGAAAGATAATTTACAGGTAATAAAGATTGAAAAGGCTAATAAGCATATTCATTCTATTAAATTAGTATTAAGAGACTTTGTAAAAAGAATGGAAGTGGGTGAATCAGTAAGTGTTCGAATGGCTCAAAGATTATAAGAAGTTAGAAGAAGAAATTGCTTATTTAGAATACAACTTAGATAAATCAAAAGCCGAATTGAAGCGTTGGATTAGCGGTGATTTGCAAAGTGTAAGATTAACTGCTGAATCGGAAGGGGCTAAGGTAGAAGGGCGTATTGAAGCAATTGAATATGAATTAGCTCATAAAATGAATGAAGAGTGTGATTTAAAGCTTTTGATTAATAAGTTTACAGGACTGGATCATCAAATACTTAAAATGAAATATGTTGATGGAATGACTTTAGAGCAAATTGCGTTTGAATTACATTATAGTACAGGCTATATACGCCGAAAACACGCTGAAATAAGGAAGATTGTCAAGTTTTTAGATGGATTTTAGTGTTACCTTTTTGTAGGATACATGCAGTGTACAGAAAGTATTGAAAAAGTGATTTATAGTAGTAATATAAGATTTCGACGAAAGGGCAACTATTTTTATGGTTGCTCTTTTTGTTGTGAAAGAAGGTGAGCAACATGAAGTGATTTGATGGATTAATGGGTTTTTAGCTTCTAGTTATATTTAGTAAAGTAGTAGTTTTACAGGCGAAAATAATAGAAAAATAAGGAGATGTTTAATGATGAGTTTATTAGCTGCTTCAGTCAAAACAAAGAATTTGCCACAACAGGTGTTACGTTGGCAATCAATGGTGGAAAGCGAATGTTCTGCACAAGGTGTACCTGAGTTAGTTCCTTACGTGCTTGGAATTATTATGGTGGAAAGTGGAGGGAATTCTGAAACGACACCTGATATTATGCAGTCTAGTGAATCACAAGGATGGGCAATGAATACAATTAAAAACCCGAAAGATTCAATTTATTACGGAGTGAAGCATTTAAAGGGTGCTTTTGATGATGCGAAGAAAAATGGCATTACAGATTTAAGTGCCATTGTTCAATCATATAATTTTGGACGAGCTTATCTTCGCTGGTTAGCTTCTAACAATAAACAACATTCATTACCGGTGGCAGATCTGTATTCTAAAACGGTTGTTGCGCCGTCACTTGGAAATACGACTGGTGCTATGGTGAAATATAGTCATCCTATCGCTGTTGCCTACAATGGTGGTTATCGATATAAAAACGGGGGGAATTTCTTCTACTCTGAAATTGTTAAGCAATATGTAGATTTTGATGGAGGAACTGGTGGTGGTGACAATAAACCGTTGCAACCAAAAGGACTGGGAATTGCAACGTCTAAATACCCAGAAGGATGGGGCATCAATTTATATAGTAGTGGTAATAAAGATGCTTGGTTCACTGGCGAAGTAATCAATACTAAAACTCCATATTTAATTTTAGATGGTGCTTGGTACGGTGGGGATGAAAATATGCTGTGCTTAGGATGGCAACAATGGGCAAAGCAGGAACACTTTGAAGTACAATGGTTCTATGCATATTCAAAATATCCAGCAGGTTATGGCATTAACACATACAAAGGGCCGAATGGTGAATGGACTGGTAATGTGGATGGTTCTGTGCCCTATGGGATTTTTGCAAGAAAAGATGGTTATATGGACATTGGACAAAACACTTGGGTGAAAGAAGAACATTTTAATATAAGATAATGACAAAGGGTCTCGTACTCTGTGAATGTAATCATGGAATGTGATGGTGTGAGAATTGTAAATACTAGATTTATTATATATAGAAATAAAAAAATTAAAAAAGGTGCTTTTATAAGCACCTTTTTATATTGCTTATAAATAGAAAGGAAGATTAATATGGCAAAATTTATTTATCCGACAGATACAACAAGAGTAACAAGTGGTTTTAGAGGGAGTAGAGCAGATCATCATGGGATAGACCTTGCTGAATCGGGTTATCATCCAATTTATGCAGCAGCTAGCGGGCGAGTTAGTCGTTCTTATGTTTCATCTAGTTATGGTGAGTGTATTATGATTGTGCATACTATTGATGGAGCTACATGGGAAACTGTGTATGCTCATATGCGTAGCGGTTCTCGAACGGTTAAAGAAGGTGATTATGTTACGCAAGGACAAACCATTGGAGTTATGGGTAGCACGGGACAAGTTACTGGTCAGCATCTACATTTTGAATTGCATAAAGGATCTTGGAACGTTAATAAGAGTGATGCTGTGAATCCGTTAGACTACTTGGGAAAAGGTGATGGTGGTGGCACAACTGATCCTTCTAATAAACCGATACAACCAAAAGGCCTTGGAATTGCGACATCTAAATATCCAGAAGGGTGGGGTATTAACTTATATAGTAGTGGTAATAAAGATGCTTGGTTCACTGGTGAAGTAATTAATACTAAGACTCCATATTTAATTTTAGATGGTGCTTGGTATGGTGGTAATGAAAACATGCTGTGCTTAGGATGGCAGCAATGGGCGAAGCAAGAACATCTCGATGTACAGTGGTTCTATGCATATTCAAAATATCCAGCAGGTTATGGTATTAACACATATAAAGGGCCGAATGGTGAATGGACTGGTAATGTAGATGGATCTGTACCTTATGGGATTTTTGCAAGAAAAGATGGTTATATCGATATTGGGCAAAACACATGGGTAAAAGAAGAACATTTTAATGTAAGATAATATCTTTAAATCTGCATATATTAAGTAGGATGGAAAAACTTGTTACCATACCTCTTGAGATGAGAGTAATATCTGTAAAATGCTGTGCGGAATATAGAGTGGGGTTTTTGAAAGAGCAACTGATGTAAAAGGTTGCTCTTTTTCTTTTTTGAATGTGAGGACCATAGCCCATTATATAAAATGCCGCCCGTATGAGCATTTAGTTTCTAGATGTACTTAATAATTCAGTGGAATTTTAAATGATAAAAAATAAAAGAAAAAGGAGATGTTCAGTAATGGAAATTAGAAAAAAATTAGTGGATCCAAGTAAATATGGTATAAAGTGTCCAAATACAATGACACCAGAATTCATCACAGTACATAATACGTACAATGATGCATCAGCTGAAAATGAGATATCATATATGATTGGAAATAATAATTCAGTGTCGTTTCATGTTGCAGTAGATGACAAAGAAGCGGTACAAGGTATTCCGTTTGATCGTAATGCCTGGCATGCCGGTGATGGTAACGGGAATGGCAATCGTAAATCTATCGGGATTGAAATTTGTTACTCTTTAAGCGGTGGAGATAGATATTATAAAGCAGAAGATAATGCAGCAATTGTTATTGCTCAGTTAATGAAACACTTCAATATTCCAATTAGTAATGTACGTACACATAAGTCCTGGAGTGGCAAGCATTGCCCACATCGTATGCTTGATGAAGGAAGGCTGGATCAATTCATTAAGAAGATAAATGAAGCACTTAACAACGGTAATAACGATAATAAACCGATACAACCAAAAGGCCTTGGAATTGCGACATCTAAATATCCAGAAGGATGGGGTATTAACTTATATAGTAGTGGTAACAAAGATGCTTGGTTCACTGGTGAAGTAATTAATACAAAAACTCCATATTTAATTTTAGATGGTGCTTGGTATGGTGGGAATGAAAACATGCTGTGCCTAGGATGGCAGCAATGGGCGAAGCAAGAACATCTTGATGTACAGTGGTTTTATGCATATTCAAAATATCCAGCAGGTTATGGTATTAACACATATAAAGGGCCGAATGGTGAATGGACTGGTAATGTAGATGGGTCTGTGCCTTATGGGATTTTTGCAAGAAAAGATGGTTATATCGATATTGGGCAAAACACATGGGTAAAAGAAGAACATTTTAATGTGAGATAAGGATATGAGAGTAGGATCACTCGTATGATTCTCTTTAATTTTTGAAAAGGAGATGAGAACGATGGAAGAACAAATCTTCAATTCAATGATTCAACAAGGAGCATTCGCAGCTTTATTTGTATGGATGCTGTTTACTACGCAAAAAAAGAATGAACAGCGCGAAGAACAATATCAAAAAGTTATTGAAAAAAATCAACAGGTCATTGAAGAACAAGCAAAAGCATTTAGTTCGCTGTCGAAGGATTTATCAGATGTTAAGCAAAAAATCTTGGGAAACGGGGATGAAAAATAAAATATGATATTAAAGCATTTTTCGCGTATGCAGGTTCTCAAATAGGAATGCGATTAATATATAATAATGAGAAAAAAGCCCTAATACCGATAAGTATTGGGGCTTTTTTCTCATTAACTATAGTGAATAAGGTTGTGGTGGATTCTTCAAGAGGAAAGAGTGAATGAAGTCTAATATTAATGTAAATGAAATGAAACCTTGAATGCTGCTTAGTTATAACATAGTCTTATTCAGGATTTCGTTAGTTCATTTTCTAAATTTTGGAAATAAATATAGCTTAGTACCTTGCAATAAACAATACTAAGTGGTATATTATGGATAAGATAGGTACTGTGCATTGAACAGTACTAAGATAGGAAAGGAGGATGGCACTTGAACGTTCAGTTTAAAAAAGGTGTGCTTGAACTTTGTGTATTAGCACTTGTAAAACGTAAAGATAGTTACGGTTATGAACTTGTTCAGCAAATTTCTAATAAATTTTTAATATCGGAAGGGTCAGTATACCCTTTATTACGTCGTTTGACGAAAGAAGGGTATTTTCAAACGTATTTAAAGGAATCTACGGAAGGGCCACCTCGTAAATATTATCAATTAACAGAGCAAGGGGAGACGCAATTTCATTTGTTAGTAACAGAATGGTGTGATTTTGCGAAAGGGGTACAAGAAATTATTGAAGGGGTGGAATGGGATGAGTAAAGAAGGGTTTCTTAAAGAATTATCAAGTTATCTTAGAAAGTTACCAGAGGAAGAGAGGCAAGATATTTTATTGGATTATGAAGAGCACTTTCAGTTTGGACTAGAAGAGGGGAAAACTGAATCAGAAATAATACAAGGCCTTGGTTCTCCGAAAGTAATAGCGAAAGAATTACTTGCGATGTATCGCTTCGATGAAATGAAAAAAAATCCATCGACTTCAAATGTGACAAGAGCTGTTATGGCAGCGATTGGACTTAGTTTGTTTAATTTTATTATTGTGTTAGGACCGTTAGTCGCAATTATTGCTTTTATATTTTCTTTTTGGATCGGTGGTATTGCTAGTGTAGTAACACCATTTTTCGTTATTGGAAAAGTATTTATGGGTACTTTTATATGGTTGGATCTTTTCGTTAGTATAACGTTTGTTGGAGTAGGTTTATTGTTATGTATTATCGCTTTTTATAGTACAAAGTGGTTTAAGAGATTGTGTGTACGATATGTAATATGGAACTTCAAAATGATAAAAGGAGAGTAAATGATGAAAAAACTATTTTTAATCGCTATTGCTTGTATCATTATTGGAGTAATAGGAATTTCCCAAACATATGAAAAAGTAGTACAAACTGCTAAAAAAGGCGATAAAGAAAATGTAATTAAAAACGAAACATTAAAAAATATAGAAGTTAAGTTAGATGCCGGGGATATTATTGTCCAAAAATCTCCTGACTCTTCTTTTTATATCAAGCAATCAGGAGATGTACGTAAACAAGAGATTCGTATCGCAGAAGATGGTGACACATTAAAAGTTATTGGGGAAAGAGAAAAAGGTGCTTCATTTGATTTTTCTTTTTACGATTTTAGGTTTCAAACGTCTAAATTGACTCTCCTTGTGCCCGAACGCTCTTACCAAGATGTAAAAGTAAATTCATCTGCTGGACAAATCGAAATAAGTGATGTGAAAAGTGATAGCGTAAGTGTTAGAACACTTGCTGGAGAAGTAGAGTTGAAACAAATAACGGCTAAGAATGTGGAGGGATCGACAAAAGCTGGTGAGGTGAATTTTAAGAAGGTATTAGGGAAAGTGACCGCAAAAACAACAAGTGGGGAAATAAATATTCAAGATCATGATTCTAAGTATAATCTAGAAGCAAGTTCAACTGCGGGAGATATAGATATTACTTTATCGGAAAAACCACAAGATGCGGTAATTACTGGGCAAAGTGCTGCCGGAGATGTAACAATTTTTAATGAAGAAAATAAAAACGTAACAATTGGAAATGGTAGTAAAAAGATTAGTGGTAAAACGGCTGCTGGAGATGTGACGATTAAAACTCGTTAATAAGAAATAGAATGCATGGAAATCTATCAAAATACAAAAAAGAAGATAATTACCGTATATAAATAAGGTAATTATCTTCTTTTTATTATTTTTTAATGTAAATCACGATATACGCCAATTACTTTCCCGATAACTGACACTTGTTTTAAAATGATAGGTTCTAATGAAGAATTTTCTGGTTGTAAACGGAAATGGTCTTTTTCTTTATAGAAACGTTTAACAGTTGCTTCATTATCTTCTGTTAAAGCGACTACAATTTCACCATTATATGCAGACTGTTGTTGGCGAACAACAACTAAATCTCCATCGAAAATACCAGCTTCAATCATACTATCTCCAGAAATACGTAACATGAACACTTGGTCTGCTCCAGCAACAATACTAGCTGGAAGTGGGAAATGTTCCTCTACGCTTTCGACCGCTGTAATTGGTAAACCAGCAGTAACTTTTCCGACAATTGGAACTTGAATAACAGATTGTGTTTCCGTATCCATTCGGTCTTCACCTAAAATTTCAATGGCACGTGGTTTTGTTGGATCGCGTCGAATGTATCCTTTTTCTTCTAATCGTGATAAATGTCCGTGCACTGTAGAACTAGAAGCGAGGCCGACTGCTTGACCAATTTCACGTACGGAAGGTGGATATCCTTTTTCTTGTACTTTTAGCTTAATAAAGTCGAGAATGTCTTGCTGGCGTTTCGTTAACTTTTCCATGTTTTCTAACACCTCGTTTTCTTTCATTTTTCTTATTAATAAGTATAACATGTGAAAAAACATTCTACAAACATAAGTTCGAACAAATGGCGGATTTATGTTACACTATAGGGAAATAATAGGGAGAAAGAGGGGTTCAAAATGAATGCAATTATTTATGCACGTGTGAGTACAACGAAAGAAGCGCAAGAAACATCATTATTACGTCAAAAAGATGAATTATTGCATTTAGCTGAGCGCTATCAAATGAATGTTACTAAGGTGATTGAAGAGCAGGCTAGTGGATATACAATTGAACGTGACGGTATATTAGAGGTGTTGGATACAATTCGAGACGAACAAATTGATGTGTTACTTATACAAGATGAAACGCGTCTTGGTAGAGGAAATGCGAAGATCGCGTTAATGCATTGTTTACATAAAGAAGGCATAAAAGTATATACGCATACACATAACGGTGAATTACAATTGTCGGATTCTGATTCGATGGTATTAGATATTATTGGTATTGTTGAAGAATATCAAAGAAAGATTCATAATATGAAAATTAAACGAGGTATGCAACGTGCAGTAGAAAAAGGTTATCGTCCAGAAAAAAATTTAAAAAATCGTCATTTAAGTGTAGGAAGAGAGAAAAAAGAAGTGCCAATTGAGGAAATTGTACGTTTGCGAAAAAGTGAACTCACGTTTGAAGAAATTGCAGCAACATTACGTGGATTTGGTCATAATGTTTCAAAGGCGACTGTACATCGTAGATATGTAGAGTATACGAAGCAATTGCTTGATAAAGAAGAGTAACTATTGTATGATAATAATCAGTTTTGATTAGAAGGGGGATTCGAGATGATTAATCACGAACTCGTTGAACGCATTAACTTCTTAGCGAAAAAAGCAAAAGCTGAAGGTTTAACTGAAGAAGAGCAACGTGAGCGTCAATCGCTACGTGAACAATATTTAAAAGGATTTCGTCAAAATATGTTAAACGAACTTAAAGGTATTAAAGTTGTTAACGAAGAAGGTACAGATGTTACACCGACGAAATTAAAAGCTTTAAAAAAGCAAGATAATGCAAAATTAAATTAAAAGATGGGCGAAGCCCATCTTTTTTATTTGTAAAAATCGTTATTTAATAACTTTCCAGTTGTTATTAACTGTTGCTTCTATCGTTTTATGTTCCAATATATAATTAGCGATAAGTTCAGACATATCTGTGGGTATATCTTTTACTACTGGTTTGTTTTGAAACATAAAGAAATTTCCCCCGCCACTTGCACGATAATTATTCATTACAACGTCATATTCTTCATTCATATTAAGAGGAGCACTGTTATGCTGTAAAGATTCTACTCTTTCACCAATTGGTTTTGAAATGTTTAATACGTATGAAATCCCTTCCCACATATCATAATTATAATGTTGTGGCTTTGGTTCTATGTAGGTAGGACTTACGGTGATTGATCCATCTGTTTTTAATGTGAAATAAGAAGCAGAGAGTTCAAGAGCATTTTTTATATCTGCTCCAGTTATTTTAATTACTTTTAATGTGTTTGGATAAATATAATTAGAAACGATATCACGCATTGTTACATGTTCCGGGAAACCTGGAGATGTATTATGGAACAAACTTGTACAAGAAATTGATACATTAGCTATATTCATCTGTATTTTATTTATGAATTCTATAAAAGGATGATCATGCAAACGAGTTTGCATAGCATCTGAAATTTGCATGTCCCCTTGAATGATTCCAATAGGTTGATCAAGCCACTTTTGTGTTTTCTTTTCGTAATCGGCTACCAATGAAAGTACATCTTGGTCCGCCTCAAATCCTTGTACAGATAATAATTCAGAAGAACTCTCTTTTTTCACCCATTTATGTTTCGTTTTTTCGAATGTTACTTTTACTTTTCCAACTGAGTGTCCATTGCATCCGGTCTGTAAAATTGTTACACCGTTAGCCATTGTGTGAGAAATTTCTCGGTGTTGGTGGCCTGTTAATAAGATATCTATGCCTTCAATTTCATGGCACATTGCATATCCTTGGTTTTCTCCTGTTAACACTTCAGTCGGTACCCCGGTTTGTAAATCTCGTTCAACTCCCCCGTGATACGCTACGACTAGTAAATCTGGTTTCTCATGTTTGCGAATATAAGAAACCCATTCTTTTGTAGTCTTTAATGCATCTTCAAATAGTAAATCTTTAATGTGATGGGACTGTTCCCAATTTGGTATGTAATGTGTTGTTACCCCTAAAATAGCAATTTTTATATTTGATTCAATATGTTTTATTACATATGGTTTCCCGAAATAAGGTTTTTTACTGTTTTTATCTAAAATGTTTGCTGATAGGTACGGGAAGTTCGCAGTAGTCACAGCATTATTTAATATATCCATCCCGTAATTAAATTCATGATTGCCGATAATTGCAGCGTCATACTGTAAGTAATTCGCTAATAAGGACATTGGGTTTTTTTTGTTTTTTTCGTATGTAACATAATGATAAGTAAATGGTGTTCCTTGAATAAAGTCGCCATTATCAATTAAAAGAACGTTTGTATTTTGGGAACGTTCTTTTTTTATAAGAGTAGAAATTTTAGCTAAACCAAGTTCTGCTGGGGAGTTATCTTGGTAGTGAATAGGATAAACAGTGCCATGTATATCGCTTGTTAATAAGATGTTTAAAGTTACAGTTTGATTTTGTTCCAATATGACTCACCTTTTCTATTGTTATCTTCCAATTCATCATATCAAATATGTGAAGAGAATTTTAATGTGAGTGTATAGAATGTGTAAAGATTCTGTAAATAATCAATTATTTGTAAAAATATGTGATATATTTCTTCATGTTTATGAAAGGTTATTTTATAACAATGAAAAATGGAGGCATTAATATGTTGAAAAAAGTTTTTGCAATGAGCACAACAGTTGTACTAGCAGCGGGATTATTAAGTGGCTGTGGAACGAAGGAATCAAGTAAAAATGAAGATACGAAAAAAGGGTATGTACCGAAGACTTTAAATGTTCAATTTGTTCCTTCTCAAAATGCAGATACGTTAGAGGCGAAGGCAAAACCGCTTGAGAAGCTATTAAGTGATAAGTTAAATATTCCAGTAAAAGTTAGTATTTCAACGAACTACAATACAATTGTAGAAGCGATGGCATCTAAACAAGTAGATGTAGGATTTTTACCGCCGACAGCGTACGTATTAGCACATGAAAAGAAGGCTGCAAATGTAATTTTACAAGCACAACGTTTTGGAGTAGAGGATGAAACAGGAGCCCCTACAAAAGATTTAGTAGATTATTATAAATCTGAGTTTGTTGTTAAGAAAGATTCAAATATTAATAGTGTAAAAGATTTAAAAGGTAAAAAAATTGGCTATCAAGATGTAACGTCATCAGCGGGATATGTGTGGCCTGCAGCTGTTCTATTAAAAGAGGGAATTGATCCGTTAAAAGATGTGAAACCTGTTACATTAAAAGGTCACGATCAGTCGCTTATTGCTCTTTTAAATGGTGACGTAGATGCGGCTGTTGTATTCCAAGATGCTCGTAATATTGTAAAAAAAGATTATCCGAATATATTTGATCAAACGAAAATAGTGAAATTTACTGAGAAAATTCCGAACGATACAATTTCTGTACGATCTGATTTAGATGCAGAGTGGAGCAAGAAATTACAAGATGCTTTCATTGAAATTGGAAAGAATGAGGAAGGCCGTAAAATCATTAAAGAAGTATATTCACATGAAGGATATGTTAAATCTGATGATAGTAAATTTGATATCGTTCGTGAATATGGGAAGAAAGTAAAAACGCAATAATACATATGGAAATGGCAGCTAGCTGAAAGGGGATGTTTTCAGTTAGTTTGCCGTTTTGAATACATAGAAGGTAGGTAAGATGTGTGATAGAGTTTCGAAATGTCTCCAAAGTGTATCCAAACGGTACAAAAGGATTGAATAATATAAACTTGAAAATTCAAAAAGGTGAGTTTGTTGTAATGGTAGGGCTGTCTGGAGCTGGAAAATCTACACTTCTCAGATCCGTAAATCGTCTTCATGAGATTACCGAAGGAGAAATCATTATTGAAGGTGAGTCTATTACTGCTGCGAAAGGAAAAGGATTAAGGCGTATGCGCCGGGATATCGGTATGATCTTCCAAAGTTTTAACCTTGTAAAGCGATCAACAGTATTAAAAAATGTATTAGCTGGTCGTGTTGGATATCATTCCACATTACGTACAACGTTAGGTTTGTTTCCGAAAGAAGATGTGGAGCTCGCATTTCAAGCGTTAAAAAGAGTGAATATTTTAGAAAAAGCATATGCACGTGCTGATGAATTATCAGGAGGACAACAGCAACGTGTATCAATAGCTAGAGCATTGGCACAAGAAGCAAAAATCATATTGGCAGATGAGCCTGTTGCATCGTTAGATCCACTTACGACAAAGCAAGTATTAAATGATTTGAAAAAAATCAATGAAGATTTTGGAATTACAACAATTGTGAATTTGCATTCTATTGATTTAGCTAGGCAATATGCGACACGTATTATTGGATTACATGCAGGAGAAATTGTTTTTGATGGTTCAGTAGAAGAGGCGACAGATGAAAAATTTGCTGAAATTTATGGAGATGTAGCACAGAAAAATGAATTGTTAGAGGTGGCAGTTAAATGAGTGACGTAACGATATATTCGAAATCGATACCGAAGCCGCCGAGTAAGTTGAAACATATGTTAACGTTTATTTTAGTTATTTTAATGCTGTGGAGTAGTAGTGTACAAGTAGATGCATCATTTTCAAAACTGGTAGACGGTTTTCCCAATATGGTAGATCTATTGAAAGAGATGGTGCCACCTGATTGGAGTTATTTTCAAGTTATTACAACAGCGATGTTAGATACAATACGTATGGCGATTATTGGGACGACCTTAGGAGCGATTTTAGCTATTCCACTTGCACTGTTTGCAGCAAGTAATGTGTTTACTAACACATTTTTATACAGTCTAGCTCGAATGATTTTAAATTTGATACGAACGATACCAGATTTATTATTAGCGGCAATTTTCGTAGCGATTTTTGGAATTGGGCCACTTCCAGGTATTTTGGCTCTTACTTTTTTTTCAATTGGACTTGTAGCGAAATTGTTGTATGAGTCAATTGAATCAATTGATCCAGGTCCGTTAGAGGCGATGACAGCGGTAGGAGCTAATAAGGTGCAATGGATTGTTTATGGGGTAATTCCGCAAGTGAAAGCACATTTTGTCTCCTATGTTCTTTATACATTTGAGGTGAACGTACGTGCAGCAGCTGTTTTAGGTTTAGTAGGAGCAGGTGGTATTGGACTATATTATGATCGTACACTTGGATTTTTACAATATAAACAAACTGCTTCTATAATTATTTATACCCTTATTGTTGTTTTGTTAATTGACTACATTAGTACATTGTTACGGGAGAAACTATAATGAATAGAACGACGATGATTGTGCCAAAACCGAAGAAACCGAGTATATATCGCTGGATTATTTTAATAGCACTTACAGTTGTATATGTATGGGCCTTTTCAGGAGTACCATTAGAAGGGATAAAGGACACAGCAGGTGAAATCACGAAAGCAATTATGACAGGGATATTAAATCCAGACTGGTCGTATGTATCTTTGCCAGATGGTGAAGATTTATTACATGGATTAATTGATACGTTGTCAATTGCGATATTAGGTACATTTATTTCTGCATTTTTATCTGTTCCGTTTGCCTTTTGGGCGGCAACGAATATGAGTATTGGAAAATTAACTTCAGGATCTGGGAAATTTGTGCTTAGTTTTGTTCGTACGTTTCCTGAATTAGTTATGGCTCTTTTATTTATAAAAGCTGTTGGTCCAGGCTCTTTTGCAGGAGTATTAGCCTTAGGATTACATTCTATTGGAATGTTAGGAAAACTATATTCAGAAGGAATTGAAAACATAGATAAAGGACCGACGGAAGCGTTACTAGCAACAGGAGCAAACCGTTTTCAAATACTTTGGTATGCGGTGTTACCACAAGTGTTACCAGATTTTCTATCGTATACGTTATACAGATTTGAAATTAATGTACGATCCGCTGCGATTTTAGGGGTTATCGGAGCAGGAGGGATTGGTACACCTTTAATTTTTGCGCTGAGTTCACGGAATTGGTCTCGTGTTGGTATTATTTTATTAGGTATTATTTTAATGGTAATGATAATTGATTTGATTTCAAGCTCGATTCGGAAACGGATTGTTTAACTTATTTGAAAAGCATCGAAGTTAGATGCTTTTTGTGTTTTTAAAAACGTATTAAAAAAAGTAAGTATAGAAGAAATTTGTATAAATATACAGATAATTCCCTTTCTTTTTAAAATAAAAATAATGAAAAAGTATGTCATATTGAATGCCCATACATTCCCGGGAACATTGATTTTTTTATAAAAAACCAAAAAAATATCAACATATTTGTCGATACATGTTGTATAATCTTGCGTGGGAAGCTATCATATAAATGTATAAAACGTTTACTAATATAAGCGAAGGGAAGAATAGCATGTCACATTCAATCGAACAACTTTCTATCAACACGATTCGCACATTATCCATCGATGCGATTGAAAAAGCAAACTCTGGTCACCCAGGAATGCCAATGGGTGCAGCACCAATGGCTTATACATTATGGACTCAATTTATGAAACACAATCCAAATAACCCAACGTGGTTTAACCGTGATCGTTTCGTATTATCTGCAGGTCATGGTTCAATGTTATTATACAGCCTACTTCACCTATCTGGTTATGATGTAACAATGGATGACTTAAAGAACTTCCGTCAATGGGGAAGCAAAACTCCAGGACATCCTGAGTACGGTCATACAGCTGGTGTAGATGCAACGACTGGTCCACTTGGACAAGGTATTGCAACTGCTGTAGGTATGGCAATGGCTGAAAGACATTTAGCTGCTAAATATAACCGTGATGCGTATAGTGTAGTAGATCATTATACATACGCTATTTGTGGTGATGGAGATTTAATGGAGGGCGTTTCTGCTGAAGCATCTTCATTAGCTGCTCATTTACAATTAGGTCGTCTTGTTGTGCTTTATGATTCAAACGATATTTCATTAGATGGCGATTTAAATCGTTCATTCTCTGAAAGTGTAGAAGATCGTTACAAAGCATACGGATGGCAAGTAATCCGTGTTGAGGATGGAAACGATATTGAAGCAATCGCGAAAGCAATTGAAGAAGCGAAAGCTGACGAAAAACGCCCAACGCTAATTGAAGTAAGAACGACAATTGGTTTCGGTTCTCCAAACAAATCAGGAAAATCAGCTTCACATGGTTCTCCACTTGGTGTAGAAGAAACGAAATTAACGAAAGAAGCATATGCTTGGACTGCTGAGCAAGACTTCCACGTAGCAGAAGAAGTATATGACAACTTCCGTAAAACAGTACAAGATGTTGGTGAAACTGCGCAAGCTGAGTGGAACACGATGCTAGGTGAATATGCACAAGCATACCCAGAATTAGCAAACGAATTCCAAGCAGCAATGAACGGTCAACTTCCAGAAGGTTGGGAGCAAAACCTACCAACTTATGAATTAGGATCAAAAGCAGCAACTCGTAATTCTTCTGGTGCTGTAATTAATGCAATTGCAGAGTCTGTACCATCATTCTTCGGTGGATCTGCTGACCTTGCTGGTTCTAACAAAACATACATGAATAACGAAAAAGACTTTACAAGAGATGATTACAGCGGTAAAAACATTTGGTACGGTGTACGTGAGTTCGCAATGGGTGCAGCAATGAACGGTATTGCACTACATGGTGGTTTAAAAACTTACGGTGGTACGTTCTTCGTATTCTCTGATTACTTACGTCCAGCAATTCGCCTTGCAGCATTAATGCAATTGCCAGTAACGTATGTATTCACACATGACAGTATCGCTGTTGGTGAAGATGGTCCAACACATGAACCAATCGAGCAATTAGCAGCGCTTCGTGCAATGCCAAACGTTTCTGTTATCCGTCCTGCTGATGGTAACGAATCTGTTGCAGCTTGGAGACTTGCTTTAGAATCTACAAACAAACCAACTGCTTTAGTATTAACTCGTCAAGACCTTCCAACATTAGAAGGTGCAAAAGATGATACGTATGAAAAAGTAGCAAAAGGTGCATATGTAGTTTCTGCAAGCAAGAAAGAAACGGCTGATGTAATCTTACTTGCAACTGGATCTGAAGTAAGCCTAGCTGTTGAAGCTCAAAAAGCATTAGCAGTAGACGGCGTTGACGCAGCTGTTGTCAGCATGCCATCTATGGATCGCTTCGAAGCTCAAACTGCAGAATACAAAGAATCTGTATTACCAAAAGCAGTAACAAAACGTTTCGCAATCGAAATGGGTGCTACATTCGGATGGCACCGTTACGTAGGTCTTGAAGGAGATGTGTTAGGTATCGATACATTCGGTGCTTCTGCTCCTGGTGAGAAGATTATGGAAGAGTATGGATTTACTGTAGAGAACGTTGTTCGTAAAGTAAAAGAAATGCTTTAATGATTTCAGAAAAATCTCTCCGGCATGGAGAGGTTTTTCTATGTAAATGAGTTTTTTCGACAGAAAAAGTTTTTTATCTCTCCGCAGTCAGACAATCATTGCAAATTTTCTTATATATAATGAAGAGAAAAGGTTGTCCAGATTGGGAGTGGAAAAATGAAAACGTATGAATTGTATTTAATTCAAGAGGATATTGCGAAAGCTTATTTTGGTCGTGAATATTTGTTTTTTGATTTATTTGCTCGATTTTCAGAATCTGGGTCCCTTTCGGAGAAAAAAGTGTTATATAAGCAAATGATGTATATAACGATGCCATTGCAAGTAATGAAAATTCATCATAAATTAGAACAAGCTTTGCGCGTTCTTGGTAAATATGATAGAACACATCATACACATACACTTTATACGGGAGCGGAGTACGGCGAAATAATGGTGAAACCGCACTATATTCGTATGAATACCTCTGGAAATGTCTCTATGGAAACAACATTCTTTGAGGTGTTAAGAAAGTGTGAATTAACATTTTTAGCTATGGATTATGAAAATACAAAGTATGGATGGCTGAATCCTCTAAAACAAGTACGAACATATGTGTAAAAAATGTCGAATTGTATCTTGTCTTATTGAAAAGGTTTTAGTACACTGTAAGGTAGACAACATGAAGGAGGAAAATATATGCCAATTTGGTTAGGTATTCTAGTGGGCGTAGTAGCACTAGTAGCAGGCGTGGCGTTAGGATTTTTCATTGCCCGCAAATATATGATGAATTACTTACAAAAAAATCCACCAATTAACGAACAAATGTTAAAAATGATGATGATGCAAATGGGACAAAAACCTTCCCAAAAGAAAATCAATCAAATGATGAGCGCAATGAACAAGCAACAAATGAAATAAGCGCTAAAAGACACTCGCTAAGAGTGTCTTTCTTTTTGTTAGTTATAGTTTTTAAAACTTTTAAAAATTCTGTATTTTTGGTAAACTGAAAACATCGCTCATTTTAAGGGAGGAGGAAAAAAATGAAAGTGTTTATGAATTTAGCGTGGTTTTTTAAACAAGAAAAACGAGCGTACATAACTGGAATTATTTTATTGTTTGGCGTTGCACTTTTAGAACTTGTAGCACCAAAAGTAATTGGAATCGTTGTAGATGAAATTAATGATGGAACATTGACGACCGATAAGTTACTAAAATGGGTTGTACTATTAGTAATTGTAGGCATTACGATGTACATATTACGTTACATATGGCGTATTATGATTTTCGGGTCGTCATTAAAATTAGCTCGCCAATTACGAAAAAATTTATATGAACATTTTACAAAGATGAGTCCATCTTTCTATCAGTCAAATCGAACAGGTGATTTAATGGCACATGCGACCAATGATATTCAAGCGATCCAGCAAACTGCTGGAGCAGGTGTTTTGACGCTTGTTGACTCATTAGCTGTCGGAGGATGTGTACTCGTAGCGATGGGTTTTACAATTAGCTGGAAGTTAACATTATTAAGTTTAATTCCAATGCCGATTGTAGCTATTTCGACAAATTATTATGGAACTTTATTACATAAAAGGTTTCATAAAGCACAGCAATCGTTTTCGGAAATCAATGATAAAGTGCAAGAGAGTATGAGTGGAATGAAAGTGATTCGCTCGCTTGGACAAGAGAAAGAAGATTTGCAGGCGTTTCGAAGAAAATCAGAAGATGTTGTACATAAAAATGTGTTAGTTGCACGTATTGATTCGTTATTTGATCCGACAATCTCTCTTATCGTTGGATTTTCTTTTTTAATCGCAGTATGTTATGGATCGGTATTAGTTGTAAGAGGTGAATTAACAGTAGGTGATCTCGTTACATTTACGACATATTTAGGTACCCTCGTTTGGCCAATGTTAGCGTTTGGATGGTTATTCAATATTATGGAGCGTGGGCGTGCTTCATATGACCGTGTAGAAAAAATTCTTTCACAAAAATCAGATGTAGTAAATAGCGAAAATGCTGTACAGACAATAGCGAGCGGTAATGTTTCGTTTGCCGTTGATTCATTTTCGTATAAGAAAAATGAATTGTTACATTTAAACGATATTCACTTTGATTTGAAGAAGGGCGAAACGCTAGGAGTTGTAGGACGTACAGGCGCAGGGAAAACAACTTTATTAAAATGTTTAATCCGTGAGTATGATCATTTTAATGGTGAATTAAAAATTGGGGAGCGAGATATTCGAGATATAACACTTCATGGTGTCCGTTCTGCCATTTCATACGTGCCGCAAGATCATTTTTTATTCTCAGCAAGTATTGGTGAGAATATTGCCTTTGGAAAGGCGGATGCTACATATAATGAAATTACCCAAGCTGCAGAGATTGCTTGTATTCATAATGACATCCTCCAATTTTCAGAAGGATATGAAACAGTAGTAGGGGAAAGAGGTGTTTCGTTATCTGGTGGTCAAAAACAGCGAATCTCTATTGCTCGTGCTTTATTAACAAATGCTGAAATTTTAATTTTGGATGATTGTTTATCAGCAGTAGATGCAAAAACAGAAGAGACGATTTTAAGTGCCTTAAAGAGGGAAAGAGCAGGGAAAACGACGATTATTACTGCACACCGATTAAGTGCAATTCAGCATGCCAATCTTATTCTTGTTGTTGATGAAGGTAGAATTGTACAAAGAGGTACACATGAGGAATTAATGAAGGAAAACGGCTGGTATAAGGAAATGTATGAAAGCCAGCAATTAGAAGCTTTAGTCGAGAAAGGAGGCGTATGATGGTAGAGAAGAAGCGAAGTGATTTAAGTAGATTGCTTTCCTATATGAAGCCATATAAAGGGTTGCTATCTTTAGCATTTATCTTTTTAGTTGGTGCGACAGTAACGGAAATGATGGGTCCTTTTTTAATTAAACAATTCCTCGATGAACACCTAGTACCGCGGGATTTTGAACGATCAGCGCTCGTTACTTTATTTGTAATTTACATAGTTGCTCATTTATTAAAAGTATTATTTACGTATTTAAATCTATTGTACTTTCAGAACATTGCTTTTAAGATTGTTCAAGATATGCGAGTTGAAGTATATGAACATGTTCAAAAGCTGTCATTAAGTTTCTTTGATCGTACGCCGATTGGTACACTTGTATCGCGTATAACAAATGATACGGAAGCGATTAAAGATTTTTATGTTAGTGTATTATCAACATTTGTGAAAAATGTAGTCTTTTTAGTAGGTATTTTAGTAGCGATGTTTTTATTAGATGTAAAATTAGCGCTATTTTCTCTCGTATTAATTCCGATAATGTTTGCGATTATGGTATTATATCGCCGGAAAAGTGCAGCTTTTTATTTAGAAGTACGTAATCAACTAAGCGTGTTAAATGCAAAGTTGAACGAGTCCATACAAGGAATGAATATTGTTCAAGTGTTCAGACAAGAAAAACGTATGAGAAAAGAGTTTGAAGAAGTGAATAATAAACATTATAGTGCAGGGCGACGTACTTTGAAGTTAGACGCATTACTTTTACGACCAGCTACGGATTTAGTGCATATTGTAGCTATTGCGTTAGTACTAGGTTTATTTGGGATTGATGCTTTAAAGAGCCCTGTTGAAGTAGGAGTTTTATATGCTTTTGTTAACTATATACATCGTTTCTTCCAACCTGTAAATGAGATGATGATGAAATTGTCCTTTTTCCAACAGGCACTTGTTTCGTCATCACGTGTATTTCATTTAATGGACGAGAAAGATTTAGCACCGGTTCAAAAAGGCAATGAGAATCCTCAAGTTGTGGATGGGGATATTGAATTTAAAAATGTTACTTTTTCATATGATGGAAAGCGTGACGTTTTAAAAAATGTATCATTTCACGTGAAACAAGGGCAAACGGTTGCTTTTGTTGGGCATACTGGTAGCGGAAAAAGTACGATTATGAATTTGTTAATGCGATTTTATAATATTAAGTCAGGAAATATTGTAATAGACGGTGTAGATTTAGAAAAATTTGAAGAACGAGAAATTAGAAAGAAAATAGGACTCGTATTGCAAGATGCATTTTTATTTGCTGGAAATGTAAAGCAAAATATTCGTATGTATAATGAAGAAATTACGGATGAAGAAGTAAAAGAAGCTGCTCGATTTGTGCAAGCAAATACGTTTATTGAAAAGTTACCAAAACAGTATGAAACAGAAGTAGTAGAAAGAGGTGCAGCATTTTCAAGCGGTCAACGACAATTAATTGCTTTTGCTAGAACGATAGCAACGAATCCGAAAGTATTAGTATTAGATGAAGCAACAGCTAATATCGATACAGAAACAGAAGAGGCTATTCAAACAGCGTTGCAACAAATGCGAAAAGGTAGAACGACGATAGCCATTGCGCATAGGTTATCTACAATTCAAGATGCAGATCAAATTTTTGTGATGCATGATGGAGAGATAGTAGAAAGAGGAACACATCAAGAATTACTAAGTGAGCAAGGTTTGTATTATAATATGTACTTGCTACAAAATAAAGTGAGTTTGCAAAAGGCCTTGTAATACAAGGTCTTTTTTATTTTGTATACAACATATGTTTACTCTTTGTTTCTATAGCATAAATGTTGTGTCCTCTTATGAAACTTGTACATATTGTATGTATACGAAGTAAAAAAATTGATAGGAGATTTTATATGCAAAACAGATCAAGTTCAAATGTTACGTTTATTGATGTGTCTCATTGGGAAGGGAATATTGATTGGAATGCAGTGAAGGCATCTGGAGTTCCAGCAGCGTATGCAAAAGCGACAGAAGGTGTAAACTACATTGATCCTACTTTTACTAAGAATGTACAAGCAGCACGAAATGCGAATGTATTAATTGGTGCATACCATTTTGCACGCCCAGAACAAAATGATGCAATTTCAGAGGCGAAATATTTTGTGGGTATATTACAAAATAACCAGACAGACTTAATGCCAGTTCTGGATTTAGAATCACCAACAGATCCGAGCAACAGTAATTTAACTGGTAACGCTATATCGAATTGGGCAAGAAGCTTCATAAATTATGTGAAACAGGCTACTGGAAAAGATGTAATGTTATATACAGGAGTTTGGTATATTAATGAGTTCGGAATTAGCGGATTAAGTGATATACCGCTTTGGATTGCTAAATACTCGAGTACACCGCCTGCTGATGCTGGTGGATGGACAGCGTGGACAGCGTGGCAGTACACAGATTCTGGACAAATTTCAGGCGTAGGAAATTGTGATGTATCAGCTGCAGTTTCATTAGAAGCTTTAAAAGGGAATGGAGCAAGTGGTGGAGGTAATGTTTCCCCGCCTAATAATGCAACTCCAGTGTACGGGGTTGCTATAATTAATGGAGATAATGTGAATTTGAGAAGTGGACCATCTTTACAGTCTAGTGTAATTCGCCAATTGAATCGTGGCGAAACATATGAAGTTTGGGGAGAACAAGATGGATGGCTTTGTTTAGGGACAAATCAGTGGGTATATAATGATCCGAGTTATATTCAGTATAAACATTATGTGGCGACTATTACTGGTGATAATGTAAATTTGCGTGATGCTCCATCATTAAATGGAAATGTTATAAGACAGTTACATCAGGGTGAATCGTATCGAGTGTGGAGTAAGCAAGATGGATGGCTTTGCTTAGGGACAAATCAATGGATATACTACGATCCGAGTTATATTCAGTATGGTGTACAATAGAGTGAAAATAAAAGGTGCCCCGTCAGAGGTGCCTTTTATTAAAAATATACAACTTTTACAAAGTCTATATCGAAACCATAGTATACTATAGTAGATATATTTATAAAAAATAATCGAAAATGAAATAAAGGAGTAAAAATATGAATTATGTGCTAATAGGTGCGATTTTAATATTATTAGCTGTAGCATTTGTGCTGTTTTATAAAAATAAACAGTTAGAATCAGAGAGTCAGCAAGTAGAATTTGAAAAGAAACAAGCGATTGAAACGTATAAAAATGAAATTGCAGCTACAGTGATAGAGCATAAAGAACAACAAAATAATTTAAAAAATATGGAACAGAAAAAATACAATGATTTACAAGTAAGTGCAAATAGAGAAATTGAAAATATGCGTATGATGAAAAATCAATTAGCTATGCAGCATAGTAAAGAACGTAGTGAAATACAAAATAAACATAATAACGAAATACATATGTTTCAAAAATTAATTGCAAATTTACGAGAATATACTAAAAACGGTGCTGAAATGAATACGTACGAAACATTACATTATATGAAGCGAGGATTCATAGAGCAAGGCATCATATTAGATGCTGAAATTCAAATCATGCCGAATGTTTTTATTAAAAATAATAGTGAAATAAACGATAATCGAATCCATCATCTCATCTTGTGCAAAACTGGTATTTATCTACTTGAGACGAAAGAATGGGAAGAGAAATTAATTCATGGTTTAACGAAAGAAAATGCTGGTATATATTCATTTATGATTGATGAAATGGGTAAGTATCAACAAGAAGTTGAAAAAGAAGAGACATTTGAATATATAGTAGGTAAAGATTCGTCAACTATACAAGTGAAAAATGAAGGAAATCCAGTATATAAGGCGAAGAAACTATCTCAAATTTTATACAATTGTTTGAAAGAAATGCAGGCTAATAGTATAAAAGAAAAGGTAAAACCAGTTGTATATTTTTATAATGAAAATGGAAAAGAAATAATAGATCTTTCTAGTGAGGAAACACCTAGATTAAAAAATCGGGAGCAAATTGTAACGTTCTTCAGAAATGAAATCTTAACAGGGAAAGTAGTATATACAGTGCAAGAATTAGAACAGATTCGAGAAATGATTAGCCGGATGAATTATATAGTGAGTTAAAAGGGGAGATCTTTCTGAACGCTATGCTACGTGGCATTTTGTATGTCTATTTTTGTTTGTATATAGTAATGTACATTCTATTTATATTCGTCATTGATATGGTCCATATACCCTTAAGTGTAAGGAGCATTTTTGTAGTATTCATACCATTTGTTTTATTAGTCATGATTCAAAGGGCTATTTTATATGTTTCTAAAAATCGTAATGAAGAAAAGAAGCAAATGTTGGGGGTTTTAATAGTAGCACTCATACCATTAATAGTGTGCACTGTACAACTAAGTGTAAATGAATATACATCAAAGTTTAATCAAAATAGATGGTTAAATCATGCAGATAAGCGGGTATATATGGTAGATGATCTATTACAAAAATATAAATTAATAGGGAAATCAAATGAAGAAATTATACAATTGTTAGGAGCTCCAACGGAAACGAGAAGTGGGGAAGAAGGAGTTACCACTTTGTATTATCTTGGGACTGAACGTGGCTTTATTCCAATAGATAGCGAACAGCTTGTTTTCCAATTTGATAGAGATGGAAAAGTCATGGAATATACGGTGCATAAAGATTAAAGAAACGTAGAGGGAAGCTATATGTTATAGCTTCTTTTTTATTTTTCAATATGTCACGGAAGGGGGAGAAGGTTTTTGAGTGGAATAAGGAATGAAAGCGGAGGTGATGCATATATATAGATGCATTGGGTGATTATTAGTCCGATTGGTGAGGGGTAATAATTAATAAGTACGGACAAAAACCCCACTCATTAAAGTTTCACTTTATCATATTGTATAAATGAAAAGGAGGTAAGACGGTGAAAGCAATCCCGACTGATGTCCTGAGTAAAGAATTGATGGAAAGAGAAGGAGTTATCTCTATTACAGTAAAGGAATTTGAAAAGATAGAAGTAGCTGGAGTGGTGGTCGCTGGTCCAGCAGTTATTTTGATTAATCAAGATTAAGTACATATCATTGAAATAAAAAGCATCCATCTAGGATGCTTTTTATTTGTATGTAAGGATAAATATGATGGATAATTGTGTTACTGGAGGGAAAGTCTGTGGCAATTATTATAACAATGTTAGTAATGGGTATTTTATTAGGATTTGTTGGAGCTGGAGGAGCTGGGTTTATTATCGCGATACTCACTTTAGTATTCCATATTCCTATTCATGTTGCTCTTGCAACATCTTTAACTGCAATGGCATTTACGACATTATCAGGTGTTGTCAGTCATTACCGTGAAGGCAATGTTGCATTTATTATAGGCGGGATTGTTGGAGGATTTGGCGCAATTGGCTCTTATATTGGTTCTAAATTTGGTTCACTTATACCAGCACATCTTCTTCATTGGTTTACAGCTGGGATGTTATTTTTATCGGCAATTTTTATGTTTATTAAATTAATTATGTTCCAAAACAAAGAACAGTCATCTTTATATAAGCATAAAGAGTTTTCCATGAACTACTTGTTGAAATGTATATGCCTTGGATTAGTTACTGGAATGATGGCTGGTTCATTTGGGATTGGTTCTGCACCGTTTATTCAGCTTGGATTAATGGTTCTATTGAGACTAACGATTCAGCAATCTGTAGGGACAACAATGCTTGTTATATTACCGATTGCAATTGGAGGCGGGCTAGGATATAGTTCGGAAGGATATTTAGATTATATATTGTTATTGCAAGTATTGATTGGGACCATGTTAGGGGCATACATTGGCGCGAAGTTTACAAATTATGCACCGCGAACGCTTTTGAGGTTTTCGATGATTATGACACCGGTTTTAGCTGGGTGTATGCTATTGATGGAATAAAGTGAAATTATAATCAGTAGGGGGTTACTGCTTACAAATAGCGAGATAAAATTAATATAGCAAACTATTAATATATTTTACGAATGAATTATATAGGTAATTCATATTTCCCATATAAAAGGATTTGCTTTAATATTATGAGTGTAAAGTTCGAGTATTCGAAGTACTACTTGAATTATATCCCTATCCCTTTTCTAAAAATGCGAACAAGTTTTGCCCTATTCTATTCAATATTTAATTGTATAGAAATATATTGTTCGATGACCATTATGGAGCGTACATAATGGGAAAATCCCGATCCTTAAAGAGGATGCCCCTAATCTTCATGTGAAAATATGATCGGATATGAAAGCTGACCAATTTATGGTCAGCTTTCTTTTTGTTCGAAAATTATTTCTTCTTTAATTTCTGTTTGCAATAATACAGTTTTTCCGAAGCGACGTTTGCATTCCGCGCGCACTTTTTCAAGGGCTAGTAGCTGAGTAGTGGCGGGAACTGTGACAATAGCTTGGCGAGGTTTTCGATTTTCTTCACAAAAGACACATTCCACAACATAATTAGAAATCATATTTTCATCCTTCCAGTTTTAATTTCTAAGAAGGGATTGTCTATGAAGTTGATGTAACTTTTCGTCATTGTTTTATTATTTTCCTCTTTTTTTCAAGGGGAAAATAATAAAGAAGGCGAATTTTAGTAGGGGAGGGATGTTTATGGAGAGATGGATAGGTAGTGCAGCGGTATGTGTAAATGAAAAAAATGAAGTTTTAATGGTATTGCAGGGCAAAGAGGGAGAAGAAAAAAGGTGGTCTGTCCCAAGTGGAGGACTTGAAAAGGGAGAGACACTAGAAGAATGTTGTATTAGGGAAGTTTGGGAAGAAACAGGTTACAATGTGGAAGTTGTAAATAAAATATATGAAAAAGAGGGTATTACATACGGTGTTCCAGTGTATGTCCATTATTATTTTGTTAAACAAATAGGCGGTAATATGAAAATCCAAGATCCTGATGAGTTAATACATGAAATTGCTTGGAAAGGGATACATGAAGTTGAACAATTGTGTTTAGCTTTTCCAGAGGATTATGAATTGCTGTGCCAATATATAGATAAAGAAGCAAGTATGTAAATACTTGCTTCTTTAATGTATCCAAGACAAGAAAAGCGGAACGATAACTAAACTAGCGCCTGCTGTTAAAAGCATAGATAAACTTGCAATTGTTCCTTCCACAGGACCGATTTCGAATGCTTTTGATGTACCGGTTCCATTTGCGCTCGTTCCTAACATAATACCTTTTGCGATTGCTGTTTTAATACGGCAAATACGTATGAGAGAAGGACCGAGCAATGCTCCTGTTAAGGCAGTTAAAACGACAAATACAGCAGTTAATTGTGACATACCACCAATCATTTCTGAAATAGCCATTGCGATTGGTGTTGTTACGATATGTGGCGCTAAACTATGTTCTAGTGATGAATCAATTTGAAAATAATTTGCTAGTAGTGCTGAAGTAATGACTGATAAAAACGAACCGACAATGACATTAAGTAAGATAGCCATTCCATGTTTCTTTAATAAATCAAAGTATTTATAGATTGGCCATGCAAAAGCAACTGTTGCGGGCTTTAATAATTCAGTTAACCAATGACCACCAGATTCATATGTTTCATAAGGTGTATCTAATCCGAGCAATAAAGCAATTAAAATAATGGGACAGACGAGAAGAGGAGAAAGTAGACTCCAATTCCAACGTTGATACATTTTTTTTGATATCCAATATGTGAATAGTGTTAATAGTAAACAAAGAAATCCGATCATTGCGTTGATCCTTTCCGCTTTAGTAGCAATTCTGTTAAAAGTCCTGTAACTAAGGTAACGCAAAGAGTGCTAATCATAATAATTAAAATGAGATCGATTCCATATTGTGTTAGTGTATCTCTGTAACGTATGACAGCGACTGCAGAAGGGATGAAAAATAAAATAAGTTCTTTTAATAAAAAATCTGCTCCGTCCTGTATCCATTCTTTTTTAACTAGATTAAATTTTAATGAAATTAATAATAAAAAAATACCGATTATACTTCCTGGAACTGGGAGGTGTGCCTGTTTTGCAATCCATTCACCTGTCCAAGCGAAACAAAATAGTAATAAAATTTGTCCGCTTAACTTCCACCATTTCATACAGTAACCACCTCTTTCTTTTTTTACATAAAAATTGTAAAAAAGAATTAACAATTTCTACTATACGTTCATTCGAAATATTTGTCTAATATATAAATTATATGTTATTAATATATTAGACATATTAATCGAAAGTGAAAAGGGTGTCCAAAAATGGAATTACGGCATTTGCAATATTTTGTTGTTGTGGCAGAAGAGTTACACTTTGGACGGGCGGCTGCTCGTTTACAAATGACACAACCACCACTTAGTCAACAAATACAGCAATTAGAAAAAGAAATGGGAGTTACATTATTTTCAAGAACGAAAAGAAAGGTTGAACTAACAGAAGCAGGAGAAATGTTTTTAAAAGAAGTAAAAAAGGCGTTTGAACAAATTGAAAAAGCAGTAGAAGTTGCACAAAGTGCACAAAGGGGAGAAGTAGGATCACTTTCAATTGGTTTTGTAGGTGCGGCGATATATGATATTTTACCATCAATTGTTAGGGAATATAGAAAAAATTTTCCGAGAGTGTCTGTTGCATTACATGAATTGTCAACACCAGATCAAGTTCATGCACTTCATGATAACCGTATCGATATTGGCTTTTTACGTCCACCAATTCCAACGCAATTATTAGAATTAGAGCCAATTCAAAGGTTATCATGCACCTTATGTTTACCAAAGGCACATCCACTTGCAGAGAAAGATGAAATACATATAGAAGATTTACGAGATGAGCCGTTTGTATTTATTACGAGACCAGTATGGCCAGCTTTGTATGATACAATTTTATCTCTTTGTAGAGAAGTTGGATTTAGTCCACGTATTGTACAAGAAGCAACAGAGTATCAAACAGTTATGGGGCTTGTAGCAGCAGGGATTGGAATTACAGTAATACCCGTGTCGGCAAATAAGTTATATAAAACAGAAGTTGTATATAAAGAGTTATATGATTCTAATTTCGTTGCAGAAATGTCAGTGGCTTACAAAAAAATGAATAGTAATCCAGAGCTGCTAGAGTTTTTAAAAATTGCAAGAGAGAAGAAAAGAATAGAAGTAGAAGATGAGTAATAGTAGTAACAGAAAATGGATTTGATTCAAATCCATAAAAGTACACCTTATTAAACAATAAAGCGGAAATGCAACTTAAGTTGCATTTCCGCTTTATTGTTCTTTTTTTAGCTCGATACTAAATAGATAAACGTGTTCATTTTCTTTTAAGAGTAAATCAATACCCTTTTCTTCGTCAATTGTAGGGACGCTTACAGTTTCTTTACTGGTTTGGATTACAGCAGCTAAAGTTGTTTTTTGATTGTATTTTAAATTTTTTATAGATTGGATTGTAGTAGTTGCAGAGCTATTTACGCTTGGTGGCGCTTCTTCAGGAACAAGTGTTGAACCACCTTCAATATTCAGATACCACTGCCTTTTTTCTTGTATATCTTTATCAAATTGGAAATGTGGTGGTAAAAAAGAAAGCTTTACTTTCTTTTTTGAAAAATGTGAGGTAGCTATATTAGCAATTTCTTTTGTTTTCTTACCATTGTTATAATAATCAATTGTAGCATTTATTTCATCTTTATCATTTTTAAGCGTAACGTTATAAAATATGCTATTTCCTTCTTGAAAAGGAGTCATTTGTAAAATAGAAGCTTGCTCTTTTGTTAATTTGTATGGCTCAACAATGGCAACTTCATTGTTTTTTATTTGGCTACAACTTGTGAGTAATAATAAACACAAGATTGATAGTAATTTTATACGCATGCAACCTCCTCCTTTTTACAATTATATTCTAAATGTGATTTTTTATCATTTCGTTTTCTAGGACTAAAGACTTAGAAGAAATTCCGATTGTAGTGCGATGTTTAAAATGTCATATTTTTATACACTAGTAGTATAGAATGCGTATGTAATAAGGTAGGGGAAGAATTTTATGTCTTTATGTCGGTTAGCGAGAAAAAATATTATAACATTTGCTACCAAAAGGATGAAGCAATTTATGTGGATTGCTATGAGTACTATGATTTTGTTTTTTATGATATCGTTACAATTTAATGAAGGAGCTATTTTGAAAGTAGGGGATGCATTTGTATTTCAAATGTACTTTTACACACTTTTTATTGTACTAATTTTCATATGTATTTTTACTACATATAAAATGATGTACTCCCTTTTGCATGTGAGGAGGGAGGAGTTTATATCTTATGTAGAAGAAAATATGAAAAGAAAAGAGGTACTATGTGTATTATGTCAGGAGCAATTATTCATTTATGGAGCAGCGTTTGTTTTTGGATTAATTAATGGGATGCTATTTTTGAAATTATTCACGGTTATCTTTATGAAAATCGCAGGGATACAAGGAATAAATAGTGCGCCAATTACAATATATGCAGTTGTAATTATTAGTGTAATTATGATGACTGTCGTTTTAATATCGATGATGCAATGTTATCGATTTGTTCGAAATTTAAAAGATGAAAATTCGTTGCGGTTTAAAGAAAGGGCATGAGAAATCATGCTTTTTTCTATTTTACACATAAAAATAATCATGTTACAGTGAAAAGACCTGACAAAGAATGGGAAGGAAAGGTTGTATAGAATGACAAATGAACAATCAATTGTAAAAGTCGATCGGTTAACGAAGCGAATCGGATCAAAGACACTTGTACAAAATATTAGTTTTGAAGTGAAAAAAGGCGAGGTTGTCGGTTTACTCGGACCAAACGGTGCTGGAAAAACGACTTTAATGAGAATGATGGTTGGTATGATCCGTATGACAGAAGGTGAAGTATGGATTGATGGTCAATCTGTGAAACAGCAATTCGAAAAAACAGCTGCGAAAATTGGAGCGGTAATTGAGACACCTGAATTTTATCCTTTTTTGAGCGGCTATGAAAATTTAACATATTTCGGACGAATGAATGGTAATGTGACCGAAGAACGTATCGATGAAGTAGTGAAATTGTTAGGGATGGGACAAGTAATTGATCGCAAAGTAAAAGCGTATTCACTCGGCATGAGACAACGTTTAGGAATCGCTCAGGCACTTATTCACGATCCAGACGTGTTGATACTAGATGAACCGACAAATGGATTAGACCCTAGTGGAATACATGAAATGAGAATGTACATAAAAAAAATTGCACATGAACAAGGAAAAGCTGTACTTGTATCAAGTCACTTACTTTCAGAAGTTGAATTAATGTGTGACAGAGTTATCATTATTCAGCACGGGGAATATGTGGCTACGCAAAATATTCAGCATAGCCAAAGCGAAGAGATGGAGACGATCCGTATACGTGTAGATGATGCGAATAAAGCAGCAGAAATATTAGGGCATGATGTTTTAGTAAAAGATAATGAATTACTTATTAATGTAAAAGATGAAGAAATCCCAAATGTTATTCGTACATTGCTTGAGAAAAATATTCAAGTGTATCGTGTATATGAAGAAAGAAAAACGTTAGAAGAGCAATTTTTAGAATTAACAGGGGGAAAAGATATTGTTTAATTTAGTATATAACGAACTGTATAAAATATTTAAGCGGAAGCGAACGATTATTCCATTTGCAGTTATTGCAGTATTAATAATCGGATTAGGATGGGTTACGGTAAAGTATTTTGAACCGGAAACAAAAGGATGGAAAGTAGATTATACAGAACGAACTGTAGAAATTGAGAAAAAGCTTGGCATGAAAAAAGAAGCTATTTTAGCAGAAAAATCAGGGGATGAGCTTGTAAAAGAATACCAGCTTAAGATGAAGCATTTAGATACGGATACAGCACCGGCAAGCAGTTCTCCACTTTCTTTCATGAGAGATACAGGTTTTATCGTATTTCCAATTTTGCTCCCATTTATCCTCGTGTATGCAAGTACAATTTTTGCGAATGAATATAGCTGGGGAACATATAAATTTTTAACGATACGACCAGCGAGTCGCTTTAAAATTTTAACAGCAAAATTTTTAGCAATTGTTATATTTGCAGCTTTATTATTTATATTTAATATGATCTTCTCCGCTTTATGTGGACTTGTTATTTATAAATTCCAACAGCCTGCATGGAGTGAGTTTATTTTCCAAGATGGAAATATAATAAAACAAAACATTTTTGTAGAAGCAAGTAAATATTATGTTTTATCGTGGTTACCAACGGTTGTGTACGCATCGTTTGCATTTATGATTTCTGTGTTAACAAGATCTAGTGGAGGTGCAATTGGTATTTCACTATTCCTTGCTTTATCAGGCAATATTGCGCTATTAGCAGCCACTAGATATAACTGGGCGAAATATTTATTGCCAGCAAACACAGATTTATATAGTATTTCAAAGAATGGAAGTTTTATTGATGGAGTAACATTCCCGTTTGCATCATGTATGTTGTTACTTTATTTGTTCGTATTTTTATGTATTTCATATACTGTGTTTTTAAAACGTGATTTAACTTAATAAGAAAAGCCGTTCAGGGTGCTGAGATGCACTTTGAACGGCTTTTTTTATGAGAATTGTTTAAGTGCTCTTTCGGCTAGTAAAGCAAAGTATTCTGCACTTATAGGCAGTGCCTCTTCATTAATTGTAAAAGCAGGATGATGCCATTCATGTGTACCGCTCGTTCCCATAAAGACGAATGAACCTGGTATTTCCTGTTGGTAAAATGAGAAATCTTCTCCAGCCATTGACGGACTAGGCGAGATGATATTAAGATTCATCTTTGTGGCAACTTGAGTAGATAAGTCTGTAAGAGCTTTATCGTTGTGAACAGCAGGAGGACCTGAATAAAAACAGAATTTCGTTTTTACACCTAATGCATCAGATACACCTTTAATAATACGCTCCATGAGTGCTGGAATCTTTTCACGTGTTTCAGCTTGGAATGTGCGAATCGTTCCTTCTAACGTAGCTTTTTCAGGAATCACGTTCCACGTATTTCCTGCATGAATATTTGTAACACTAACAACTGCATTATGAGATGAACTTATATTTCGGCTTACAATTGTTTGCAGTGCCATCACAATTTGAGAGGATGCGACAATAGGATCTACTCCAGCATCTGGTACAGCCGCGTGTGTACCAACTCCGTGAATTTCAATTTCAAATCGATCAACTCCGGCCATCAGTGGACCATCTTTAATGCCAATTGTACCTACTGGTAAATCAGGTTTATTATGCATGCCGAAAATCGCTTGCACATTACGTAAATGTCCAGCATCAATAACTTTGCAAGCGCCATTACTACTTTCTTCAGCTGGTTGGAATATGAAGCGAACCGTTCCATTTAGGGAAGATTCTCTTTCTTTTAATAAGAAAGCAGTACCTAAAATAGCAGCTGTATGAAAATCGTGTCCACAAGCATGCATTTTCCCTCGTACTTTAGATGCATAGGACAAATGTGTTTCTTCTTGAATAGGAAGGGCATCAATATCAGCACGAACTGCTACAATTGGTCCGTTTTTATTACCAGACACTTCAGCGATAATTCCTGTTTCTAAATTGGAATCAATGATAGTAATGTTTTTTTCTTCTAACCAATTTTTTATTGCTTTTGTTGTTTCGAACTCTTCATATGATAGTTCTGGATACTCATGTAAATGTCGACGGATGGAAATAAGTTTTTCTTTTAGTTGATTTGAAATAGATACCATGTAGTATGCCTTCTTTCTTCAGCAAAATATTTATCATAAGTATACAACAATAAAAGAGAGGATTCTCAAATGAAAATCCTCTCTCGTTTATCCCATAAAATCCCGATTGGTTCAACTAATTAAAGTTTCACTTTATGCTGCGACTTTTTTATGCGTATGATGTTTACGATAACGTCCACGCATTGCGTATGCAATTTGCGGGATTGCAATCCCAATTAATATAAGTGATACACCGAACCATTGTGAAGATAGTACAGCCTCTTTTAAAACGAATACTGACATAATTGTTGTAACTGGTAGTTCCGCTGCACCAAGAATAGTCGCTAAGCCAGAACCGATTTTTGGAATCCCGATTGTAAAGGCAATAGATGGAATAACGATACTAAATGTTCCTAATCCTAAACCGTATTTCCAAAGACCTTGAGAAATGGCACCATTAAAAATAAATGTTGGTGGGAATACAATCATGACTAAAGTTAAAGCACCAGTCATTAAGAGAACACCGCGCGGTAATGAAGGTACTTCAACAGCAACTTTTCCGCTTACGAAAATGTATGTTGCGAATGTAACAGCAGATAATAAACCTAAAATGACCCCAGTCGTATCGAAAGCACCTACTGATTGTTCAAGTAAACCACTTGATAAAAATGTCCCTACAAGTAAGAAAATAACAGAAATAACTTTTTCTCTTGAAGGTAATGTTTTTGTTGCGACTGCTTCAATGATAATTCCGACCCAAACGAATTGGAATAAAAGAATAATTGCAATAGAAGCTGGTACAGTTTTTAATGAAGCATAATAAAAAATTCCGGTAAAACTTGCAGATGTTCCTGCAACGAATAAAAGTAATGCTTGCTTTAAAGGAACGCGATGTCTAGAAAATAGAAGTGTAATAGCAAGCAAAATAATCCAACCGAACAAATATTGGCTGCCAATTACCTCTCCAAGTGAAAATCCTTCTGCATATGCAAGCTTAACAAAAATAGCTAAAATTCCATAACTACACGCTCCTAATAAAACTAAAAGAGAATAACGAAGCATGAAAAATTCCTCCCATCTATATGAAGTTGTTCCGTATCGAAAATATATAACTAGAGGGAAGTATACAAAATTAGAAATAAAGGGTCAAATGAAAGAAAAGTATGACATTTTATAGAATAATAATAAAAGTATGATATTTATGCATAATCTTGAAATTTTTAATAGTAGAAGTATTATAAAATAAACTTTGCATTGTATAGAGATAGCATTTGAAAAAAATATTTTTTAAACCAATATGTATATAGACGTACTAGTAACGTGCTAATTATTTGAGAAACTATGTTACCTTTGTTATGGTAATAACAATTAAAGGAGTTTTATAATCCATTTGGGTTTTTTCTATATAATAGAAGGAAATGAAAACGTTTTATTAGAAACTGTGAGGAAGTGCGGTTTTTCTTATTGCCACGTTGTAAAAGTGATTTCACGAATTGTTCATAGTATTTTTATGTGTTTTTGTTACAATATTTAGGGAGAGGAGTGGAATGATGCAAGATATTAGTATTTTTTTAGCGTTTGGCGCCGGGTTCTTATCATTTATTTCCCCATGTTGCTTACCGCTTTATCCGGCATTTTTATCGTACATAACAGGTATGTCGGTTTCTGAATTGAAAGAAGAAAATGCAATGCTTCGCAAAAGAAGTATGATACATACAGCGTTTTTCTTACTTGGATTTTCAATTATATTTATTGCAATTGGATTTGGTACAAGTTTTATTGGAGGAATCTTTACTGACTATAAAGATTTAATCAGACAGTTAGGTGGTATATTTATCATCGTGTTCGGCTTAATTATTGTCGGGGTGTTTAAGCCGAAATTTTTAATGCAAGACCGTAAATTTACATTTAAAAATCGTCCAAGTGGCTATTTTGGATCAGTACTAATCGGATTAGCTTTTGCAGCAGGGTGGACGCCATGTACCGGACCAATTCTAGTGTCTGTAATTGGATTAGCAGCAACAAATCCAGAATCAGCAATGATATATATGATTGCTTACATACTTGGATTTGCAATCCCGTTTTTCGTACTGTCATTCTTTATTACGAAAATGTCTTGGATTAAAAGAAATAGTATGGCCTTCATGAAAGTCGGAGGATATATTATGATTGTTATGGGTGTCTTCCTATACTTTAACTGGATGACGAAAATTATCGTATATTTCTCAAGTTTATTTGGTGGTTTTACTGGTTTTTAGTATTATTCTGCGAAAATGTTGGAAATACTAACGGAAAAGCATATAATGAAAGTATATTTTGCATATAGCCACAAAAAAGGATGAGAAAATATGAACATAGTTCTTTTATCAAGTATCGTTGCTGTTTGTATGGCTGTCGGTGCGATGTTTATTCGTTTAAAAGCAGCTAAGAAACCTGCAACATTGAAAAAAATTATACTTCCACCATTTTTTATGAGTACGGGTGCATTGATGTATGTTTTTCCTGAATTTCGATTAACTCCAGCAGAAATGTTAGAAGCAATTGGTGTCGGTTTGATTTTCTCTATTTTTCTTATTAAAACATCTAAATTTGAAATTAGAGGACAAGAGATTTATTTGAAGCGTTCAAAAGCCTTTGTTTTCATATTAATTGGATTACTTGTAGTGCGGATTGTATTTAAAACCTACTTAAGTCAATCTCTTGATTTAGGACAACTTAGTGGCATGTTCTTCTTACTTGCGTTTGCGATGATTGTGTCATGGAGAATTGCAATGTATCGTTCCTTTACGAAATTACAGAAGGAAATGGAAAAAGAAGATGGTTTTTATAATGAAAAAGATATGAAGCTAACTTAAAAACTGTATATGTACCAAATAAAAAGACAGCGTCAAAGGCGCTGTCTTTTTTATCGAAAATAATATGAAGTTACTTTGCGAGTAAAGATCGATAGTTAGAATAATCAATCTTTTTTTCTTGTAGTTTTTTTATTAAAAATTTATGATCACGCTTTGGTGTGGCAATGATATACCCTTTAATAATTAAGTCTTGTGTAATTTGAGAGGCATTTTCTTGTAATGCAAGTTCCCCGATTTTGCCAGCAATCTTTGATTTTGCAACATCACGAAATAGTTCTGGAACAGGGCTTACAAGCTCTTCTAACAATTGTTTTTGTTCATCATCCCATAAATGTCTCGTTTTATTTATGTAGTGTCCTTCCCAATCCAAAATGGACATGCCGTCTTCTTTTGGTAATCGTTTCAGGAATTTTCTGAACATAAAGTATCCACCGATAGACATAAGCCCTAATAAAATAACCGTCCATAATACAATGAACCAACTGAACCATCCTTCGAGCAAGCATATCCCCCCTTAATGATAGCGGTTTTCTTTTATTCATATTATATACAGTGAGATTCATAGAAAGCAAGAACGCTTGGTCATTTTGACCAAGCGTTATAGTTTAAACGAAGTATAGTTGTTCAACACATAAATTATTATTATCGTCTTCAACATACTCAATAATAAGTGTGCCAACTTTACGATCTTTATCTTCAGTTGTGAAAATAGAGTAAGAAGTAAAACGTGTTTTTGATAGGCCGCTTATATGTGTAGGTAAAGAAATGTAGTCGTTATCGCGGAAGAATTCCATCAGTTCAATATCCTCAAATTCTTTTCGGTCAACTTGTTTGTTTGTATAGCGGCGTTGAAGTTGTTTTAAAGATTCATTCCAAGAAATTGCTTTTGTGTCGTATACCATTGTTCTATCTCCTTACTGTATGTAATTATTAAGAACATACGTTCTAATCTAGTATACTCTTTTTGTTAGAAAAGAGAAAGCAAAAAATAATGTAAGCTTGGATTTCCAAGCTTACATTATTGATGCGTCCGTCATAATCTCTATTTTTCATTATAAGTTAGATAAGAATAAGAAACAAGATGATATATATAATGTTGAGAGTTTTCAAGATTCTGTATATTATAGGTGTACTAAAGTGTAAGGGAATGAGAGGTGTGGCATACGTAATTTCACTGCAAGGGCCGATGGCTAGCGGAAAAACAACATTAGCAAAAAGGTTAGAAAAGAGAGGGTTTCGAGTTATATATGAAAATCCATATCCAATTGTAGAGAAGCGAAAAAAATTGAATTTAGACATGAATTCAAAAGTAGGGTTTATTATGAATCAAAAAATGTTTATGGAAGCAAAAATAAAGGAGTTTCAAAATGTGAAAGATTCAGTCGTAATTTTTGATCGCGGACCAGAAGACATTGAGTTTTTTACACTCTTTTATCCAACGATTATAGGAGAAGAGTGGGATATAGAAACTGAATTGAAAGATGAATTATATAAATTAAGAGCATGCCGTTCGGATGTGATTTTTTACTTAGATGTTACGAAAAAGAATGTATATGATAGAAAAAATAATGATAGAACAAGAAACAGAAGTACGTTTGAGGAGCAATTTAAATTAGTAGAAACTGAAAAAGACTGGTATAAAAAATTTCCTGTAACTTATGTGGACACGAATAGATTAACAGTGGACGATTTAGAGGTATATTTTATGGACTGGTTAAAGGAGAGAGGGCTATGAAAAAAATACTTTTATTTGTATACTCAACATTTGCAGAGTTTGAAATAACAGTAGCGACGGCATTGCTGAAAAATAAATATGAAATCATTACAGCGGGCTTAACTAAAGAATTGGTTATAAGTGAAACTGGATTGCAAGTGCAGCCGCATATAGAAGTAAGTGAAGTATGTGTAGATGAGTATGAGGGGATACTTATTCCAGGTGGAGAAGAAGGACAGTTGGAAGATGCAAAACCTCTTTTTTCAATCATTCGTCAATTTCATGAACAAGAAAAATTAGTGGCGGCAATTTGTGCTGGACCGTATGCACTAGCAAAAGCAGGGTTATTTAAAGGGATTTCTTATACTGCGACTATAGATTATCAAAAATTTGATTGTTTTCCAGTAGAAAATTTCGTGTATGAAGAAGTTGTGAAACACTCAAATATCATTACAGCACAAGGACATGCATTTGTACCATTTGGAATAGCAATTGCCTCTTATTTTGGAGTGGCAGACGAACATAATACAGATTTTTATTGTGGTAAAGGTAATGTAGTAATGGAGAAACTTTTACGAGAAAACGTGTAAAAGCTAGCAAATGCTAGCTTTTTTCTTTTTGACATCGATAAATGGCTAACGTTTTTGGGTCACGCCATATACCGTTATGGAGAGATAATTCCTGGTTGATTTCTTCTGTTAGCCATTCTTTCATCTCGGCTTGAAGATACATATTATCGGGTATATTTAGCGACGGAAACATGCTAGAAATATAGTTTACAATCGGAGTAGCATGATGAAAAACGAGAGCATTATGAATAACTGTTTCTTCAACAGTTGGAAAAACAGATTGTAATATCTCTTTACCGTTTTCTAAACAAAATGGAGTGACTGATGATGTTGTTTTCGGTAAATCAAATGCGTCTAACATACGGTTACACATTTCAACTATACGAGGTAGTGTAACGCTAGAATTTGTTGTAGCTAAAAGTGTTCCGCCAGGACGAATTACTTTATGGAATCCTTGAATCGTTTTTTCAACATCTTTCACATGGTATAACATATGTCTTGCAATTATTAGGTCATAACAATTTGTTTCGAAAGGAAGTTTACTAGCATCCCCTCGTTTCCATTCTATTAAGTTATTTGTTTTAGCAGCTTCAGCAAGCATAGCTTCGGATTGATCAAACCCGGTTAATGGGCCTTTATGACCATTTGTTTGTAAAAGGGAAAGGAATTTTCCACTAGCGCACCCAACCTCTAATATATTTTCTTCCCCTTGAAGTTGTAAATGTTCAATGACGATCTTATCTAAATCTACGTGTTTTTCTTCGTAATGTGTATGTGTGTCGATGCGTGTTTGTAAATGGTTGCTAACGTTATATTGACGTTTTACATCATTCATTTTGTCACATTCCACCTTTGTGCAAAATTGTTGGATTGCATGTGTTAATACATCTGTTTTCTTTAAACCTTCGTAATGGAGTGCTGATTCAAACCTTTTAAGTAATTTCTCTTCAATTCGAAAATGAATATCTTTTCGTTTTGTCACTGAAATTTCGCCCCTTTGCATCTGTTAGTGAGACTATAGCATGCTTGGAAATTTTGTGTAAATCATTTGTGTACACAAAATTATGGGGATGAAAAAAATGTTTGAATATGATTTTAAACTATTGACGATTTAAACGTTTTCATATATTCTTAAATTAAGTAATATTCAAATAATTCAAAAGAAATGAGAGAGTCACATGCTTCTTCAAGGAACACATCGAATTGGTCGTATGGCCATGCTGTTGGCACTTGCGGATGAGAATGAAAGTCCTGTATTATCCATTCCAAAAGGTTGGAAGTATTGTACGGGGAAAGTGGGTTCGATGAATTCGCAAAAGGTTGTCGCAGCAATGGAAACAGCGGCTAAAAGCAACCAAGTTATTGAAACAGACGTTTACAGAGAAACACATGCACTTTATCATGCAATTATGGAAGCTTTGTACGGAGTGACGAGAGGTCAAATTCAGTTAGCAGACGTTCTTCGTACAGTAGGACTTCGTTTTGCGATTGTGCGCGGTACACCATACGACGGAAAAAAAGAAGGCGAATGGGTTGCTGTTGCATTATATGGAACGATTGGTGCACCTGTAAAAGGATCTGAGCATGAGGCGATTGGTTTAGGAATTAATCACATATGATTTGCCCATAGTCTATTAGTTAGAAGGGGGCCTTACTTTTTTAGGACAGAAGTCTGTCTTAAAAAGATAAGGTCCCCTTTTGCCTTTTTAAGGAGGAAAAATGATGATTACGTTAACAGGACATACATTGACAGTTGAAGAAATGAAGAGGTTATTACTGGAAGGAGAAGGTGTAACAGCTTGTCCAACTAGTATGCAAAAGGTAGCGGAGTGCCGCGAAGTAGTTGAGAAAATTGTAGAGGACGGAAAAGTCGTTTACGGAATTACAACTGGATTTGGAAAGTTTAGTGATGTGCTTATCCAAAAAGATGATGTAAAGGCACTTCAACATAATTTAATTCAGTCACATGCATGTGGGATTGGTGATCCATTCCCGGAAGAAGTATCGCGTGGAATGTTAATTTTACGAGCGAACACGATGCTTAAAGGAGTATCTGGTGTTAGGCCGCTTGTTGTAAATATGCTTCTTGAGTTTGTAAACCGTAAAATTCATCCAGTCGTTCCGCAACAAGGTTCACTTGGTGCAAGTGGCGATTTAGCACCTTTATCTCATCTTGCGCTCGTATTATTAGGCGAAGGTGAAGTGTTCTATAAGGGGAAACGCGTTCATGCAATGGTTGCTCTTACAGAAGAAGGGCTTGAGCCAATTGAACTTGAAGCAAAAGAAGGTCTTGCGTTAATTAATGGTACGCAGGCGATGACAGCACAAGGAGTTCTTTCTTATATAGAAGCAGAAGCAACAGCGTATCAAGCTGAACTAATTGCTTCGATGACAATTGAAGGGTTACAAGGCATTATTGATGCATTTGATGAAAATGTTCATAAAGCACGTGGTTATAAAGAGCAAGTGGAAGTAGCGAGCAGAATTCGTGACATTCTTCATGATAGTAAATTAACAACAAAACAAGGAGAACTACGTGTACAGGATGCCTATTCACTTCGCTGTATCCCGCAAGTACACGGTGCTTCTTGGCAAGTTTTAAATTATGTGAAAGAAAAATTAGAAATTGAAATGAATGCAGCAACAGATAATCCGCTTATCTTTGATGGTGGGGAAAAAGTAATTTCGGGCGGGAATTTCCATGGTCAACCGATTGCGTTTGCGATGGACTTCTTAAAAGTAGGAATGGCAGAACTTGCAAATATTTCGGAGCGCCGTATTGAGCGTTTAGTGAATCCGCAATTAAATGATTTACCACCATTTTTAAGTCCAGAACCAGGACTTCAGTCTGGTGCAATGATTATGCAATATGCTGCAGCGTCACTAGTTTCTGAAAATAAAACGTTGGCACATCCGGCGAGTGTAGATTCAATTCCGTCTTCTGCTAACCAAGAAGATCATGTAAGTATGGGAACAATTGCTTCACGCCATGCACATCAGATTATTCAAAATGCAAGACGTGTTCTTTCTATTGAGATGATTTGTGCGATGCAAGCAGCAGAATATCGCGGAATTGAAAACATGAGTACAGTGACGAAGAGCTTCTACCATCAAGGTCGTCAGCAGGTGCCATCTATTAAAAATGACCGTATATTCTCAACAGATATTGAAAATATTGCGCATTGGTTAAAAACGAATTATTCGATAAAAGAAAGATTAGATGTAAACGCAGCACTATAAAATGAGAAAAGGGAGAGATTGAAATGGAAAAAGTACAACAAACAATTCGCGCGCCAAGAGGTACAGAGTTACAAACGAAAGGGTGGGTGCAAGAAGCTGCACTTCGTATGTTAATGAACAATTTAGATCCTGAAGTTGCTGAAAAACCAGAAGAATTAGTTGTATATGGCGGAATTGGCCGTGCAGCTCGTAACTGGGAAAGTTATCAGGCGATTGTAGATTCATTAAAAACGTTAGAAAGCGATGAAACGTTACTTGTTCAATCAGGAAAGCCAGTTGCCATTTTTAAATCACATGAAGATGCACCTCGCGTTTTGTTAGCGAACTCAAACTTAGTACCAAAATGGGCAAACTGGGATCACTTCCGAGAACTAGAGAAAAAAGGTCTTATGATGTACGGACAAATGACAGCTGGTAGCTGGATTTACATTGGAACGCAAGGGATTCTACAAGGAACATATGAAACATTTGGTGAAGCAGCTCGTCAACATTTCGATGGTTCATTAAAAGGTACATTAACACTTACTGCTGGTTTAGGTGGTATGGGTGGTGCACAACCTCTTGCTGTAACGATGAACGGCGGTGTTGTCATTGCTATTGATGTTGATAAGCGCAGCATCGATCGTCGTATTGAAAAGAGATACTGTGATATGTATACAGAATCATTAGAAGAAGCGTTAACGGTTGCGAACGAGTATAAAGAGAAGAAAGAACCGATTTCTATTGGTTTATTAGGAAATGCGGCAGAAATTTTACCAGAACTAGTGAAGCGCAATATTACACCAGACTTAGTTACAGATCAAACATCTGCTCATGATCCATTAAACGGTTATATTCCAGTAGGCTACACGTTAGAAGAAGCAGCGAAACTTCGTGAAGAAGATCCAGAACGCTACGTACAATTATCAAAAGAAAGTATGACAAAACATGTGGAAGCAATGCTTGCTATGCAAGAAAAAGGCGCAATTACATTTGATTACGGAAATAACATTCGCCAAGTTGCTTTCGATGAAGGTTTGAAAAATGCATTCGATTTCCCAGGATTCGTTCCAGCATTTATCCGTCCATTATTCTGCGAAGGAAAAGGACCATTCCGCTGGGTAGCACTTTCTGGTGATCCAGAAGATATTTATAAAACAGACGAAGTAATTTTACGTGAGTTCGCTGATAATGAACATTTATGTAACTGGATTCGTATGGCACGTCAACAAGTTGAATTCCAAGGGCTTCCATCACGTATTTGTTGGCTTGGTTACGGTGAGCGTGCGAAATTTGGTCGCATCATTAATGAAATGGTTGCAAATGGTGAATTATCAGCACCAATCGTTATCGGTCGTGACCATTTAGATTGTGGATCAGTAGCATCTCCAAATCGTGAAACAGAAGCGATGAAAGATGGTAGTGATGCAGTAGCTGACTGGCCAATTTTAAATGCATTAATTAATAGTGTAAACGGTGCAAGCTGGGTATCTGTTCACCACGGTGGTGGCGTTGGTATGGGTTATTCACTTCATGCGGGAATGGTTATCGTTGCAGATGGAACAGAAGCAGCAGCAAAACGAATTGAGCGCGTATTAACTTCTGACCCTGGTATGGGTGTTGTTCGTCACGTGGATGCAGGGTATGACTTAGCTGTGGAAACTGCGAAAGAAAAAGGCGTTAACATTCCGATGATGAAATAAGGAGGAGAAAACATGCTGGACACTTTACTAATAAATATCGGTCAATTACTAACAATGGATCAAGAAGATGGCTTGTTAAGACGGGAAGCGATGAACACGCTTCCTGTTATCGAAAACGGTGCGGTTGGAATTGAAAATGGTGTAATTACTTTCTTTGGAACAGCGGAAGAAGCGAAAGGATTACAAGCGAGAGAAGTTATTGATTGCGGCGGGAAAATGGTTTCTCCTGGTCTTGTTGACCCGCATACTCATCTTGTATTTGGTGGATCTCGTGAAAATGAAATCGCACTAAAACTACAAGGAGTTCCGTACTTAGAAATTTTAGAACAAGGCGGAGGCATACTTTCAACTGTAAATGCAACGAAACAGGCGTCGAAAGAAGAACTTGTTCAAAAAGCGAAATTCCATTTAGACCGTATGCTATCTTTCGGAGTTACTACTGTAGAAGCGAAGAGTGGTTACGGATTAGATGATGAGACGGAATGGAAACAATTAGAGGCAACAGCACAATTACAAAAAGAGCATCCGATCGATTTAGTTTCAACATTTTTAGGTGCTCATGCAGTTCCGAAAGAGTATAAAGGTAGATCGAAAGAATTTTTACAATGGATGTTAGACCTACTACCAGAAATGAAAGAGAAGCAATTAGCGGAGTTCGTTGATATTTTCTGTGAAACAGGTGTGTTCTCTGTAGAAGAATCAAAAGAATTTTTATTAAAAGCGAAAGAGCTTGGCTTTGATGTGAAAATTCATGCAGATGAAATCGACCCTCTTGGTGGTGCGGAAGCAGCGGCAGAAATCGGTGCAGCATCAGCGGACCATTTAGTTGGTGCTTCTGATAAAGGAATTGAAATGCTTGCAAATTCTAATACAGTAGCAACTTTATTACCAGGAACAACTTTCTATTTAAATAAAGAAAGCTTTGCTCGTGGACGTAAAATGATTGATGAAGGTGTTGCAGTTGCGTTAGCTACAGACTTTAACCCAGGTAGCTGTCCAACTGAAAATATTCAGCTTATTATGAGCATTGCGATGCTAAAATTGAAAATGACACCAGAAGAAGTTTGGAATGCCGTAACGGTTAACTCATCATATGCCATTAACCGTGGTGATGTAGCTGGGAAAATTAGAGTTGGTCGTAAGGCAGATTTAGTTTTATGGGATGCTTACAATTATGCTTACGTACCGTATCATTACGGCGTAAGTCATGTGAATACAGTATGGAAGAATGGTAATATTGCATATACAAGAGGTGAACAATCGTGGAGCACGGCCACTATTTAAAGAAAAATGCAAAGTTTATTGATCGTGAAGTGACGAAATGGAGTGAGATGATTAAAGATTGGGAGGAAGGTGTGGAAATATTCGGTGCTGCCTTAATTGGAGCACCCCTTTCTAAACCGTCTATTAGTCATTCAGGAGCGAGTTTTGCGCCAAAAACAATTCGTGCGATGTTAGATGCATATAGCACATATGCAATTACAGAAGAACACGATATGAAAGAAAGTGTCTTATATGATTGCGGCGATATTACGATGCATGTGACGGATATAAAAGAAAGTCATAAACGAATTGCGAAAACAGTTGGGCATGTAACGAAAGTAAACCCGAACATGATACCAATCGTTCTTGGCGGTGACCACTCGATTAGTTTTCCGAGTATAACAGGTTTTGCAAACAGTAAAGGAAAGGTCGGAATTATTCAATTTGATGCTCATCATGATTTACGTAATTTAGATGATGGAGGCCCGTCAAATGGTACACCATTCCGTAGTTTACTAGAAAATGATGTCATTACTGGAAAACAACTCGTTCAAATTGGAATTCGTAATTTTTCTAATGCACGTGCGTACCATGAATATGCAATAGAGCATGGTGTAACAGTGTATACAATGAAAGACGTACGAGAGCGAGAAATAAAAGATATTATCACGGAAAGTATTGAAGTATTAAGAAATCAAGGTGTGACTTCTATTTATATTTCTCTTGATATGGATGTGCTAGACCAAGCGTTTGCACCAGGTTGTCCAGCAATTGGGCCTGGTGGGATGGATAGTACGACTTTACTAGATGCGATTGAATTCCTTGGTAAAGAATCGCTCGTTCAAGGGATGGATATAGTAGAGATTGATCCAACTCTTGATTTCAGAGATATGACGAGTAGAGTAGCAGCGCAAGTGATTATGAGTTTTCTTTTAGCGAGGGAAACAGTTAGCAAACAGGTTAGTATATAGACGGAAAAGTAGATATTTATTTATGCCTTATCAAAAACACATCACTACTTAAATGTAGTGATGTGTTTTTGTGTTAAAGGAGAATGAATGTGTGTGGAACCGTTAATGGAATTGCGATTTTTATAGTGTATTGTGTAAATTTAATTTCTTGCTTCTGAAGTATTGACTCATAAAATAATTTTATGATAAAATAAAAATTTTGCTAAAAAACTAAAAGTGTGTTAAGCTTGAGAAGGTTACCATATATGGAGGTGGATTATTTGTTTCAAATTGGCGATAACATTGTTTATCCAATGCAGGGAGCAGGTATAATTAAAGCCATAGAAGAGAAGGAAATCTCAGGAGAAAAACAACAGTATTATGTTATAAAAATGTCGGCTAGTAATATGGAACTAATGATTCCAGCAGGGAGAATATTGAATTCGAATATACGACCAGTTACGGATATAACCGCATTAGCACACATAATGGATATTTTTCAACATGGGGAATCAGATAGATTACTTACGTGGAAACAAAGGTATAAATTGAACACTGATAAAATAAAGACGGGTAAAATGCAAGAAGGTGCTGAAGTTGTGCGTGATTTAATGCGTATACAGAAAGAAAAAGCACTTAATGCAAGCGAAAAGAAGATGTTAGATAACGCATATGAATTTTTGATTAGTGAACTGGGATTAATTGAAGGTATCACAGAAAATCAGATAAAAAGCTTTTGTTAAGGTTCATTACAAATAATGTATTATATCCCAAAAAAGATCTTGAATTTTTTGGGAACATAATTATAGAAAATTTATCATTTCAAAGACATTCAACTCTTTCAAACCACTTTTAGAGCATTACCTCTATTGTTATTACTACAATCAAATCCATTTTTATTTTTTAATTTCATTTATGAATGTTCGAAGTTTAATTGAATACTTCGATAAAATAGTTACTTGATTTTTGCAATCCTGATTCACACTGGCACGGACGAGGAGCCGTAAGGATGAAAGAGAGGTAGGGCTTTCATTGTTTTAGGTATATAAGTTATTATTTTTAGAAGAATACTGAACCATTTTCACTTCTATTGATAAGGTGTTTTTTATTAAAGAGATAAACGAATTGACAGCCATATATGGTCAACAAAAAAGGTTTCCTCCTAAGGAAACCTTTTTAATATTATTTATAGCATTTTATTTTTTTGATATTCGAATTTTTTATTGTAAAGTCGTAAAAATTGACGTTACTATCTAAAAGTAAGTATGATGCGATTATAGTAAGATTTTTTAGGGGGAAGAAAAATGACAAGTTCAAGTAATAAAGCAGCGAGTATTTATGAAGGAACAAATGTAAATGCTGGGGGATTTTTTGAAAACGTTGAAGAAACAAAGTTGTTTGATCCAATTCAAGTTGGAACTTGGTCTCTTCGTAATCGTATAGCGATGGCACCGATGACAAGATGCTTTGCAGATAATGAGACTGGAGCAGTTGGTGCTGATGTAGTGGAGTACTACAGAAAACGTGCTGCGGATGGAATTGGACTAATTATTACAGAAGGAATTGTCATTAGTCCGAGAGCAAAAGGAAACCCAGGAGTACCAGGTATTTATACACAAGAACAAATCGATTCTTGGAAACCTGTTACAGAGGCAGTACATAAAGAAGGCGGGACGATTATTGCTCAAATATGGCATGTTGGGCGTATGAGTCATCATGAAATAATTGGTGGTCAAATGCCACAAGCACCGTCGGCTATCGCTGCAGAGGGGAATGTTCCACGCTTTCGTAAACCGTTTGATACGCCAGAAGCAATGACGTTAGAAGAAATACAAGAAGTGATCGGTCAATACGAACAAGCTGCGAAAAATGCGATCGAAGCTGGATTTGATGGAGTAGAAATTCACGGTGCACACGGATATTTAATCGATCAATTTACGTATGAGTTTGCGAATAAGCGAACAGATAAATATGGCGGTGATTTAAAACAAAGGTTAACGTTTATGAAAGAAGTAACGGCGGCTGTAATAGAAGCTGTTGGAGCTAATAAAACACTTCTTCGTTTCTCTGCTTTCAAAGGTGATAATCCTACTTATATGTGGGAAAACCCTGAGTTTGCAATTGAAACGTTCATAAATATGTTTAAAGAGGTTGGGTTAACGATGATCCATCCTTCAACGATGAATTATACGCAAGAGATTGCTGACGGAAAGAATTTTCATCAACTAGTAAGAAAATATTGGGATGGTACGATTGTTGGGGTTGGTAATTTAAATCCGAAAGAGGCCGAAGAAGCGTTGCAAGAAGGAACGATTGATGTAGCAGCATTCGGAAGACCGTTAATTGCTAATCCAGACTTTGTTCATCGAATTAAACACGCTGAAAGTTTAGTTGAATATGACGCGAAAGAGCATCTTGCTACGTTAGTATGAATAAAGATAAAAGGAGAGCACATCGAGTGTTCTCCTTTTATTATGGAATTTCATAGGGGGAAGCGGGATGAGTGAAACGCTACTCGTTATTATTAGTATATTACTATTTTTAATGTTGCTTTTAATCGTCTTTTTTATCATCACATTTTTTATAAAAAAACGAACACACCATTCTATTTTAAAATTACATCCGTACTTAGGAAGAATGCGCTACTTACTGGAAAAGATAGGGCCTGAATTTCGACAATATTGGTTTGATCATGATACGGATGGAAAGCCTTTCTCACGTTATGATTTTCAAAGTGTTATGTTTTTAGCGAAATATCGCTCTGAAATACTTGGTTTTGGATCAAAACGAGATTTTGAAGCTTCTGGATATTATATTGCTAATACATTATTTCCAATATTAACTGAGGAATTAAGTGTGAATCTCACGCAAGAGCGGGAAGGTAAAAAGTACGTGATTCATAAAGAAGGGTTATTTTCAAGAAGAGAAAAATTGACAGCGGATACAACGAATCTTTGGCTGTACGAAGAAGAAGATGCAATTATAGTTGGCGAGAACCGTAAATATCCGTGGAAGCTACATGGCATGTTTGGTGCATCTGCGACTTCTTACGGTGCGATTGGAGAAAATTATATTTTAGCGAGTGGTTTTGGAGCAAAAATGGCAGGCGGATCGTGGATTAATACGGGTGAAGGTGGCGTTATTCCAGAACATTTACATACAGGAGCGAATATCGTTGCGCAAATTGGTCCAGGGTTATTTGGATACCGTGATGAAGACGGTAATTTTTCAATGGGAAAATTCATGGAGAAAGCGAAAGAAAGTAATATTAGAGCATTCGAATTGAAATTTGGGCAAGGTGCTAAAATACGTGGTGGTCATTTAGAGGGACAAAAAGTAAATGAGAAAATTGCTTTTGTTCGCAACGTCCGAAAGGGAGAGACGATTAATTCACCGAATCGATTTTCATTTTTAAAGAATGCATCGGATACACTTTGTTTTATTCAACAGTTGCAAGAAAACAGCGGTAAACCAGTTGGAATGAAAATTGTAATTGGTCAGCAGGAGCCTTTGGAAGATTTAATAAAAACAATGAAAGAACTAAACATTTACCCAGATTTTATTACAATCGACGGTTCAGAAGGCGGATCAGGGGCAACGTATAAATCGATGGCAGATTATATGGGACTGCCGCTTATTCCAGCATTACTTACATTTATTGATACAGCAAACCATTATGGTGTCCGTAACAAGTTTAAAGTATTTGCATCGGGTAAATTAATCACACCAGATAAAGTGGCGATTGCTTTAGCGATTGGGGCGGATGCTGTAAGTTCAGCCCGTGGGTTTATGATGGCAAGTGGCTGTATTATGGCCCTTCAATGTAATTCTGGTCAATGTCCATCTGGTGTAGCCACGACGAATCCGCATTATCAAAAAGCGTTAGATCCGTATGAGAAGAAGTGGCGAGTTATGAATTATATTATTAGTATGAGATATAGTTTATTTTCATTAGCGGCAGCGGCGGGAGTGAAGAGCCCGCGCCATTTAACTAGAGAGCATATTGTGTTTAAAGACGAGGTGGGGAGAGTAGTTCCTCTTTCGGAATTGTTTCCTATAGTAAATCAAACCTAAAAGTATATTTGATGTGTAAGATTTTTTAGAGGAATAATTATATTTTTGGAAAAATTAGGAGTATAATAGGGAAGTATTTTTGAAAATGACTATTTTTAGGGAGAGATTCACTTGCAGCAAGGTTCGTACAGTATTACAATTTTTTTACTCGTCATAGGGCTCGTTATATTTAGACGCATGCGCTCTATGAATCGACCAATTAATAATAAAGGAAGACGACTACTATTGCCATTATTCTTCTTATTACCAGGTTTTTCTTTATACGCAGCACCGATACAACTTGCTGGTTGGCAAATTGGTATAGCTGCTGGGATCGGACTGTTATTGTCAATTCCACTTATTATTTTAAGTGGGTATGAAGTCAGAGAAGATGGTCAAATTTATGCGAAAAAAAGTATCGCTTTTATTGCTACATTTTTAGTTATCGTTCTTTTACGTGCTTATTTTAGAAGACATTTACAAGGTCTAGATCCAAAGTCAATCGGCATTCTTTTCTACACTCTTGCGGTTTGTTATATAGTACCTTGGCGTATTGGATGCTATATGAAATTTCGTAAAGTATATGTAGAGAAAGCAAAATTTGAGACGTCAATAAGCTAAAAGTCATACATTTGTATGGCTTTTAGTTTTTAAAATTTATCGGGTAAAGGAATGAAAATAAGGTGTGAAAAAACACTCTTTAACTTTCTGAATATTATTACTTTAATTTCTTGAAAAATCATTGTAATCCACTGGGATAAAGGCGTTTATAAAGGTTTTCACATGTAATGAAAAGTGCTCGTTCACTTGAAAGAACAAAAAATGTTTGTTAAGGTAGGGAACCATAAGTGAAAACAAGAAAAATGAAAGTAAGGACTTATTGACAATAAAAAATAAGTAACTTATAATAAATCTTGAGTTCGAGATAAATAATGTTCATAATGAAAATTTATTATGGTTATAAATCGAACAAATATTTTTTGCGAATTATCTTGAATTCGAGATAATTCAATAGGTTAGACACCGATACGTAATTTTGTAATTAATATCTCGAATTCGAGATAAAATTATAATGACGGATTTTACTTTGTAGCATGGACAAAATGAATAATGAATTTAAATGTAAAAGAATTTTTATAATGAAATAAAAAAGGAGTGGAAGAAATGGAAAAGAAAACAATGGGAATCCATCATATTACAGCGATTGTAGGGCATCCACAAGAAAATGTAGACTTTTATGCTGGTGTATTGGGGTTACGTTTAGTGAAACAAACAGTGAATTTTGATGATCCAGGTACGTACCATCTTTATTTTGGAAATGAAGGAGGAAAGCCTGGAACAATTATTACGTTTTTCCCATGGGCAGGTGCTCGTCAAGGTATTATTGGAGATGGTCAAGTAGGAATTACGTCTTACGTTGTACCAAAAGGTGCAATGGAGTTTTGGGAAAATAGATTAGAAAAATTCGATGTTTCGTATACAAAAATGACTCGTTTTGGAGAGCAGTATTTAGAATTTGATGATCCGCATGGTTTGCATATAGAATTAGTTGAAAGAGAAAAAGGCGAATTAAATAATTGGAGTTTTGGAGAAGTTACACCAGAAGTAGCAATTAAAGGGTTTGGAGGTGCTGTTCTTTTATCTACACAGCCTCAAAAAACAGCTGAATTGTTAGAACATATTATGGGTCTTGAGAAAATTGGAGAAGAGGGTGAATTTGTTCGATTCCGTTCTTCTGCTGACATTGGAAATATTATTGATTTGAAATTATCAACAATCGGTCGTGGCCAAATGGGCGTTGGCACAGTTCATCATATTGCCTGGAGAGCGAGTGACGATGCTGATCAGCTAGACTGGAAAGAGCATGTGTCGCGTTTTGGATATCACGTAACTCCTGTACAAGATCGAAATTATTTTAACGCGATTTATTTTAGAGAACATGGTGAAATCTTATTTGAAATTGCAACAGATCCTCCTGGTTTCGCTCATGATGAATCGTTAGAGACGATGGGTGAGGAATTAAAGTTACCGGAACAATATGAACAACATAGAAAACAGATTGAACAAACGCTTTTACCATTTGAAGTGAGAAATTTAGATTAAAGTGATTGAAGGGGGAACAGGATTATGATGAAACATGTTTTTCAAAAAGGAAAAGATACGTCAAAACCAGTGTTGTTATTACTTCATGGCACAGGTGGTAATGAATTAGATTTACTACCACTTGCAGAAATAGTTGATCCGGAAGCGTCGGTATTAAGCGTTAGGGGAAATGTGTTAGAGAATGGGATGCCGCGTTTCTTCCGCCGATTAGCAGAGGGCATTTTTGATGAAGAGGATTTAATTTTCCGTACGAAGGAATTAAATGAATTTTTAGATGAAGCGGCTAAAGAATATAAATTCGATAGAAATAACATTGTAGCTATCGGTTATTCGAATGGGGCAAATATCGCAGCAAGCTTATTATTCCATTACGAAAATGCATTGAAAGGTGCTGTGCTTCATCACCCAATGGTACCAAGAAGAGGAATGCAATTAGCAAATTTAGCAGGGAAATCTGTGTTTATTGCTGCTGGGACAAATGACCCAATTTGTTCATCAGCAGAGTCAGAGGAATTGAAGATACTATTAGAAAATGCAAACGCGAATGTAACAATGCATTGGGAAAATCGAGGGCATCAATTAACGATGGGTGAAGTAGAAAAAGCAAAAGAGTGGTATGACAAAGTATTTTAAAAAAGAAGCATCTGCTAACGATTAGCAGATGCTTCTTTTTTATTTAAGACTGGATTGCAAGATGAGATGAAGAAAGTGGTAGCTCAATATCAACAATTGTACCTTTATTTAATTCGCTTGAAATGTGTAATTTACCATGATGTTCTTCAATTATTTTGTAACACATCATTAATCCTAGTCCTGTGCCTTTTTCTTTTAAACTATAAAAAGGTTCGCCTAGACGGGAGATACGATCTTCTGGAATGCCACAACCTTCATCGATAATTCGTATTAAGATGAAATTATCCTCTAATGGTTTTGTTTGGATGAAAATATTTCCGCCATTTGGCATCGCTTCTATCGCATTTTTTAATATGTTTATAAAAACTTGTTTTAATTGGTTACCGTCACATTGAATATCATATACGTAATCAAAATGATCCATGATGATATGAACGCTATGCATAATTGCAGTCGGTAAAATAAATGTAACTACCTCTTCAATTAAAGTTTGTATGTTACAAGTTTGGATAGATAATACTTGTGGCTTAGACATCGCCATAAATTGACTCGTGATGGATTCCATTTGTGAAATCTCACTTAACATAACATCGATATACCATTTTTGCTCCTCATTTATTTCAGGGAGGAGCAATGTTAGAAAACCCTTTAGGGAAGTGAGTGGATTTCGAATTTCATGGGCAATTCCAGCTGTCAGTTGTCCGACTACTGCGAGCTTCTCAGATTTTCGTAGTAACTTTTCAGTTTCTTTTAGCTCAGTAACATCTCTCCCCATCACGATAAGACCTTTGCGAGAACCATCAGGATGATAAAGCGGAACTTTTGATATACTTAAGATTAAATCGAAATCATCTCTATGTATAATAAATTCCTCGCCATGAAGAATTTGTCTTTGTTGCCATGCTAGTTCATCGACTTCTTCACAATGTAAAAAAGCTTCTCGGTATGCTTCATTATATTGAATGAGTTCGCTATCTTTTTTCCCGTGGTAAGGTACATGATGGAAGTTGAAGCAAGAAAGTGCGTAGTCATTTGCCTCAAGCCAGCGCCCTTCATGATCTTTAAATATTACAAACGCAGGCATGGAGTTTACTAATGTACGTAATCTCTTCTCACTTTCTTTTAGCATATTCTCAATTCTTTCTGATTTTTCAAGTGGCTTCATAATAGCGTATACACCAGTAAGACGATTTTGAACAAAAATAGGAACTAGTTTTGTCACAACATCTAATAAGAATCCATTTTTATGATAAATAGATAAGATATACTCTTGTTGATTATCCGCTTCAGTATTCTTTATATTTTGTAATACTTGCTCAGAAATATGGGCTCCTAAAATAGAGGTAATATTTTTCTGTTCTAATTCTAAAGAAGTGTAACCTAATATTCTTTCGGCAGAAGGATTTATATGTAGAATAACTCCTTCTAAGTTTAATGAAATAATACTATCAGGATTATGTTCGAACAGAGATGCGTACATTTCTGTTAATGAACGATCTTGTATATGGTTTCGCAAACGTCTAGAAATGTTCGGATGACGTTTTTTTTGAGTTGGTGAATATTTTTTACGACTCATAATAGTTCCTCCGTACAAATAGCATCTAAAAAGATTTGTCTATTCATAACTATAATATAGATGTGATGTGTATTTCTATAAAAAATGGAAGTTATAGAATAAATTTTGTTTTTTTATTTTTTTTGCAAAGTGAATGCAGGATGGTAATAAGGGGAGCTTATATTGTTTTATAACCCTTTTGTAAGTTACAGACGGCTGTTTTCCGTATAACATTAGGGTAGAGGAGGGGGAGAGAAAATGAAAAATTATATTCAAGGGATTGATCACGTGCAAGTAGCTGCACCTGTAGAGTGTGAAGAAGAGGCGCGTGATTTTTATGGGAATAAAATTGGTATGGTAGAAATTCCAAAGCCAGAAGAGTTGAAAAAACGAGGTGGATGTTGGTTTAAATGTGGAAATCAAGAAATCCATATTGGTGTCGAGCGGAACTTTACACCAGCTAAAAAGGCTCATCCAGCTTTTTATGTGAATGAAATTAATGAATTTAAGCAAACACTTATAGAGCAAGGTGTAAAAGTGATTGATGATTATGCACGGCCAGATGTAATTCGATTTTACGTATCAGACCCGTTTGGAAACAGAATTGAATTTATGCAAAATAAAGACTAGGTGTATTCCCACCTAGTCTTTAACTTCTTCTGAAAAGTCCTAACACTTCTACAGTTTCTGTAATATTAACGAATGCATTCGGGTCAATTTCAGAAATTGTAAGTTTCATACTTGCTAATTCTTCACGAGAAACGACCGTCATAAGTACACGCTTTTTCTCGCTTGAATAAGCGCCTTCGCCATCAAGTAACGTTATTCCACGTACAACAGTTGAAAGAAGCTGTTTTTTCATTTTTTCTGCTTCATTTGTTACAATCATAAGTGTAACTTTACGATGTTTTGTATGAACAGCATCAATTACTTTACCAGTTACATAAATTGAAAGTAAGCTTGTAAGTGCAACATCCCAGGTGAAGAAGAATCCTGCGATTATTACAACGACTGCATTTAAAATAATAAGGAATCCGCCAAGTTTAATGTCTCGCTTGCGGGATAAAAGCATACCGATAATATCAAATCCACCAGTGGATCCATTACAGTTAAAAACAAGACCAATACCAGCTCCGGCGATGACACCCCCGAAGATAGAAGATAACAATGGATCTGTTGCTACGACTTTTACTGGAACGTAGTATAATGCAACAGATAATACAACTACAGAGACAACTGTGTTAAAAATTACTTTTTTTCCAAGGCCTATGTACCCTAAAATAAGGATAGGTAAGTTTAATACAAAGTTAATAATGCCTGTGTTTACAGGGGTTACAATCCCTAAAATAATAGCAATTCCGCCAATTCCACTACTTAAAATTTTGTGGGGGATAAGGAAAAGATTAAAGGCAACCGCAATAATAATAGAACCGATAATAACACCAAGGAATCTGACCATTTCTTTCCCGTCCTTCACTGAAAAATTCATATTATTTCAAGATTATATATGATATTGAAAGTTTTGGGTAAAAACAGTTTATTTTGGTAAATTAGATTAATCGAAAGAATTTGAGTATTTTATCATTTGAAAGGGGATACAGTTGTGAAGATAAAAACATATCAACAGAAAAGCCCGTTGAAGCAAGAATGTGAGGATTCTTATTTTTGTAATAAAGATAAAAAGATTTATGGTGTATGTGACGGTGCAACACCACTTGTCCCGTTTTGTGATGAAAATGGACATAATGGAGCATACATCGCTTCGCATTTATTTGCAAATTATTTTACTGCATTACGAGAGAATCATAGTTTACAATTTGCAGTTGCCAAAGCAAATGAAGCATTACAAAGCAAAATGTTAGAATATGAAGTAGACACGAGAAAAAAAGAGCATTTGTGGTGCACATGTATCGCGGCAGTTCAAATAGTTGGTGAGAAAATTGAATATGCGCAGCTTGGGGACTGTATGATTGTCGCAACTTTTCAAAATGGAACGATGCAAGTATTAACGAAAGACACAGTTGAAGGAATTAGTAAACGAGCAAAAAGGAAGAGGGAAGAAGATCGTAAGAAAGGTTTATCTGTGCCGGAAGAACCTGTTTTTCAAGATGTTCGAGAACAATTAAAGTACAATCGTTATCTTGCAAATATGCCAAATGGTTACTCAGTTGCAAATGGAATGAAAGAAGCGATACATTATTTACAACATGGTGAATTACATATAGATGAAGTGAGTGGAATTTTTATTTGTTCAGACGGGTTATTCCACCCAGATTGGTCATTAGAACAAACTGTTGCATATATAAGAAAGAATAGTATAAACGAATATGTAGCAATCATTGAAAAGCTGGAAGGGGAAAAGAGAATAAAACCAGATGATAAAACGATTATTATGATTGATTTTTAAGAGGAGGCAGTTCAAATGGAAATTAAATATGTCAATCTAACATTTCAAGATGAATTAGTTCCTTTAGAAAAAGTAAATCAACTGATTATCCACCATACAGCTGAAGATGGATGGGACGTGTATAAAACACATGAATTTCATCAAACTGTAAGAGGGTGGAGCGGGATTGGTTACAACTATTTTATCGAAAAGGACGGAACTGTAGTGGAAGGGCGAGGTTTACATATTGGAGCGCACGCGAAAGACCATAACCGTCATACAATTGGAATATGTATGACGGGAAATTTCGATAAATACGATCCAACTCCTGCACAAGTGAATGCATTATATTCTTTATGTAAAATGTTTATGAAGCAATTTGCTATAAAGAAAGAAAATATACTAGGTCATAGAGAGTTAGAAGGAGTTACAAAAAGCTGTCCTGGTAATCGTTTTTCTATGGTAGAGTTAAGGAAGATATTATCTTAAATATAGAGGAGTAACAACGATGATGAATATAAAAATACCAAATGATAAAAAAGAAGAGCTTGTAGCGCAAATTCAGCAATTTTTCGTTGAAGAAGATTTAGATGAAATTGGACGTTTCCAAGCAGAGCGTTTAATAGAAGAAATGGTTAAATTAGTTGGACCATTTGCATACAATCAAGCAATTGGAGATGCAAGAAAGCTTGTAAGTGAGAAATTAACGAATATCGAAGAAGATTTATACGTGTTAGAGAAGAATGAAGGAAAATAAAAAAAGAGCCGATGGGCTCTTTTTTTATTTGATTGATAGCAAAAAAACATAGGGAAAACACGGAAAAGACATTGAAAATACACCTTTTATTTTTAGAATATTCTTAGTTTTAAAATACTTCAGAAAGGAAGATTGTAATGAGATTAACGCCAAGAGAAATTGATAAACTGCTAGTAGTTGTTGCGGCTGATTTAGCTTATCGACGAAAGGAGAGGGGGCTTAAGTTAAACTATCCAGAAAGTATCGCTATTATTACGTATGAAATTTTGGAAGGAGCAAGAGATGGTAAAAATGTAGCGGAATTAATGGAACTTGGAAAAAACATTTTAAGTGCTGAAGATGTTATGGATGGTATTGCAGACATGATATCAGATATTCAAGTTGAGGCAACTTTTCCTGATGGAACAAAATTAGTAACTATTCATCAGCCAATTCATTAAAGGAAGTGAATGTTATGATTCCAGGGCAATATATCCTTGCGAAAGAAGACATAGTATGTAATGGAAATAAAAAAGCAATGAAAGTCAAAGTGATAAATCAGGGAGATAGACCCATTCAAATTGGATCTCATTACCACTTTTATGAAGTGAATGAGGCGTTAAAATTCAATCGCAGTGTAGCAATTGGACAACATTTAAATATTCCAGCAGGTACAGCGGTAAGATTTGAGCCTGGAGATGAAAAAACGATTGAACTAGTTCCATATTCAGGGGAACAAGAAGTATATGGATTTAAAAATAAAGTGGATGGCGATATTCAATCTTACACAAAAAGAGGGAGATAGCATGAGTTTTAAGATGTCACGTAAACAATATGCTGATTTATATGGTCCAACTACAGGAGATTCTATTCGTTTAGCGGATACACAATTATTCGCACATGTTGATCGAAATGCCACTGTATATGGTGATGAAGCTGTCTTTGGTGGAGGAAAATCAATTAGGGATGGTATGGGACAAAATTCACAACTTACAAGAGAACAGGGGGTTGTGGATGTTGTTATTACGAATGCAATTATTATTGATTATACGGGAGTATATAAAGCGGATATTGGTATAAAAGATGGGAAGATTTCAGCAATTGGTAAGAGTGGTAATCCTTCAGTTATGGATAATATTGATATCATCATTGGAACATCAACGGAAGTAATTTCTGGTGAGCGGAAAATCGTTACAGCTGGAGGTATTGATACACATGTGCATTTCATATCCCCACAACAAATTGATACGGCATTGGCTTCAGGTATAACAACTTTAATTGGTGGGGGAACAGGACCGGCAGAAGGGACTAAGGCAACTACAATAACACCTGGATCTTGGAATTTAAGAAAAATGCTAGAAGCAGCAGAAGCTTTTCCTATAAATCTTGGATTTTTAGGGAAAGGAAATAGTTCAAGTTTACCTGCCCTGGAAGAACAAATATTTGCAGGGGCTATCGGATTGAAAATCCATGAAGATTGGGGAGCAACTTCGTCAGCAATTAATCACTCGTTACAGATTGCTGATAAATATGATATTCAAGTCGCTATTCATACGGATACGTTAAACGAATGTGGTTTTGTGGAAGAAACGATAAAAGCTATTGATAATCGTGTTATTCATACGTACCACACTGAAGGAGCTGGAGGTGGGCATGCACCAGATATTATAAAGATTGCTGCGCTGAATAATATTTTACCATCATCAACGAACCCGACCTTGCCATATACAGTGAATACGCTGGATGAACATTTAGATATGCTCATGGTATGTCATCATTTAAAAGCGAATATTCCAGAAGATGTAATGTTTGCAGATTCAAGGATTCGAAAAGAAACAATCGCGGCAGAGGATATTTTGCAAGATTTAGGGGTTTTCAGCATGATTAGCTCTGACTCACAGGCGATGGGAAGGGTTGGAGAGGTTATTATTCGCAATTGGCAAACCGCCGATAAAATGAAAAAGCAGATTGGTAGTTTAGAGGGAGATAAAGAATATAACGATAATAATAGAATTCAACGTTATATAGCTAAGTATACAATTAATCCAGCTATTACACATGGGATTTCAGAATACGTGGGCTCTATTGAAATAGGAAAGTATGCAGACCTTGTAATATGGGATCCACAATTTTTCGGTGTTAAGCCAGATATGGTTTTGAAAAACGGAATGGTAGTGATGGCATTAATGGGAGACGAGAATGCTTCAATTCCTACCCCACAACCATATTATGAAAAAAAGATGTTTGGTGCATATGGAAAAGCAGTACAGTCAAGTTCGATTACATTTGTATCGAAAGTAGCTTATGAGAATAATATTAAAGAAAAATTAGGTTTAAATAAAGTTGTATTACCTGTTAAAAATACGAGAGAGATTTCGAAGCAAGATATGAAGCTAAATAATGCAACACCAGAAATTGAAGTAGATCCGCAGACATATGAAGTTAAAGTTGATGGACAAGTAATCACGTGTGAAGCAGTAGATGTACTACCTATGGCTCAAAGATATTTTTTATTTTGATATAACGGGGGAGATAAAATGATTATTGAAAAAATTAATAACAACGTATGCAATATGAATGATTTCTCAAACACAAAAAAGCATCTTGATAAGATATTAATTTCTAGTGAGCTTTTACTGAAGAGAGTTCAGAAATTATATTCAGAATCTGGTTTTGAAATTGGGGTGTCTTTAGATAGTGGAGAAACATTAAAGAACGGTGATATTTTATATGAAGATGAAAATCGAATTGTGTATATTGAAGTATTACCAGAAGAGGTAATTGTAATTACTCCAAAATCAATAAAAGAAATGGGGATTATTGCTCATAACTTAGGGAATAGACATTTACCAGCACAATTCGATGAAGGGTGCATGATTTTGGCGAACGACTACTTAGTAGAAGATTTACTTAAAAAGGAAGGTGTTCCTTATCAAAAAGAAAATAGAGTATTACCAAAACCGTTCAAGCATGCTTCGCACAAACATATTTAACCTACTTAACCTACTCCAAATTAGTGATTCGAACTTCCCAACAGGAAGTTTTAGTCACTCTTTTGGATTAGAAACATTTATTCAAGAGGGACAAGTTACAAATAAAGACGGGTTTTTCAAATGGGTTAATCGATATGTAAAAGTCCAATTAACATACACGGACGGCTTAATTTGCAAATATACTTACGAAGCCATTAAGAATAATGAGGGAGAACAAATTACATTTTTAGATGATTTAATAACAGCACAAACATTGCCTTTTGAATGTAGAAAAGCAAATAGAATGATTAGTAAAAGTACTTCTAAATTATTGTGTGAATTGTTCTCGTTTGTAAATTTAAATATATATAAAGAAAATATTATGGGTAATAAATTACAAGGTCATCCGAGTATTGTATACGGAATATTAGGGGCGGAATTGAAAATGACAATAGAAGAAACGCTCTTAGTTTTCTTATACTCAAGTGTTGGAAGTATAATTCAAAACGGTGTGAGAGCCATTCCTCTTGGACAAACAGATGGTCAAAAACTATTACAAGAATGCCATGAATTAATCTGCGAATCTATTGATAGAATTCAAATACTTTCATTAGAAGATTTTGGATTGAATGATCCTGAATTCGAAATAAATCAAATGCAACATGAAGATGTAAATGTAAGGGTCTTCATGTCATAGGGAGGAAGAATAAAATGATAAAGCCTATTAAAATTGGTATCGGTGGTCCGGTAGGTGCTGGGAAAACCATGTTAGTTGAAAAGTTAACAAAACATCTAAATACAGATTATGAAATTGCAGCAATTACAAACGATATTTATACGAAAGAAGATGCAAAGATTTTATTGAAAACAGGTGTTTTATCAGAAGATAGAATTATTGGTGTAGAGACAGGGGGGTGCCCGCATACAGCAATTCGAGAGGACGCTTCTATGAATTTTGAAGCAATTGAAGAACTCATGATTAGACATAATAATTTAGATATTATTTTTATTGAAAGCGGGGGTGATAATTTAGCTGCCACATTTAGTCCGGAGCTAGTGGATTTTTCAATTTATATTATTGATGTGGCACAGGGAGAAAAGATTCCGCGTAAAGGTGGACAAGGAATGATCAAATCTGATGTATTTGTAATTAATAAAACGGATTTGGCACCTTATGTAGGAGCTAATCTTGGAGTTATGGAGCAGGATACGAAAAATTACCGACATAATAAACCATACTTTTTTACAAATTTGAAGGATGAGGAAGGTTTACAAGAATTAATAAATTGGATGAGACAGAACATTATGTTAGAAGGACTGAAAAAATGAAATCCCCTACAGGTGTCTTAAACATTGATATGATGGAAAAGAGACATAAAACCGTACCTATTAAGGTTTATCATAAAGATGCCTTAAAAGTAACGCAGCCAATATATTTGGATGAGTATGGTAGAGCATATTACTATATTATGAATTCTGGTGGAGGCTATTTAAAAGGAGATTTCTATTCTATAAATATAAATGTTGGTAAAGATGCGAAAACATATATAACAAGCCAATCAGCAACGAAAGTTTACAAGACTCCAAATAGTTATGCTTTGCAAGAATTGAATTTTTATATTGGTGAGAATGCTGTTATGGAGTATTTACCAGACCCGTTAATTATGTACAAGGATGCAGCATATAAGCAAAAAACAAATATATATATGCAAAATAATTCTACATTGATTTTATGCGATTCAGTTACGCCTGGTTGGTCGCCAAATATGGAGAAGTTCACATACCAATATTTTGATTCGTTAACAAAAATATATATGGAAAATAAACTTGTAGTATACGATCATTTATTGCTAAACCCTTTCAAAGAGTCGTTAGATCAAATGGGAATATTAAATCAATATTCCCATTATGGTACTTTCATAGTTATTAATGAGAACATTACAAATGATTTAATTGCAACATTGAAAACATCACTTTCTAACACTAACAATATGAAAATTGGAATATCTTCTACACCATGTAAAGGCTTTGTCATTCGCATACTTAGTCATAATACTGAGGATATGGAGTCTATATTTTTTCAGTGTCATCGTTTTGTTAGAGAGAATTGTCTACATGAAGAATTAACATCCTATCGAAAATATTAAGTAGGAGAAGGGGATACTATGACTAATGTGGGATTATTGTTTGTCGGTGCAGTTCTATTTATGAATTCACTAGCAGCTTTTAAACTTATTGATAGCAAAAGTGTAGGATACTTTAATTTATTTGTAGGGGCATTACAAACTTTGACACCATTATATTTATTATTTACAGGAAGTCAATCCGATGAGTGGACTATCCTATCTAATGGAACTATTTTTTTATTTGGTTTTACTTATTTATATGTTGGTCTTACGAATATATTAAAACTTGATTCTTCAGGTGTAGGTTACTATTCTCTTTGGGTTGCTATCATTGCAACGGTTATGGGAATTGTGAATCAATTACATGAGAGTGGTAGTTTGCAAAGTACAATAATTTGGTTCTTTTGGGCATTCCTTTGGTTTTTATTTTTCCTACAAGATGGATTGAAAAAGAAGATTCATATTTATGTAGGTATTGTTTGCTTCATTGAATCTTGGATTACTGCAACAGTACCAGCTCTGTTAACACTTACAAATCATACCGACGTGTTAAATAATTTTGTAATTATTTTAGCGACTATTATAACGATTTTAGTTTTTATTATGGCACTTTTCTTTTTCAAGAGTATTCAATTTAAAGTAGAAAGGGTTAGTAACTATGTGGAAAAGTGAACTGAAAAAGGCAACCAACTTTTTTGTTATTATTATATTTCTTCATGTGCTTGGAATTTTATTATTATTACCGGCGCTATATAAAGGTAATAGCATAATCGGAATGGCTATTATTGCATATTCTTTAGGGTTGCGTCATGCGTTTGATAGTGATCATATTGTCGCAATTGATAATACTGTTCGGAAATTAATTGAAAAAGGTAAAAACTCACAGGGGGTGGGATTTTACTTCTCATTAGGACACTCTACGGTAGTATTTGCGATGATTGTATTAATTGCTTTAATTGGAAAAACGGCAAAACATGGAATGGAGAGCTTTTCAACTATAGGCGGTATTATCGGTACAATCGTTTCTAGTACATTCCTTATCATTATTGGTCTTACCAATCTGTTGTACCTTATTAAAGTGTTGAGAAGCCACGAGGACAAACAGCCAGAAAATTTAGGGTTTATATATCGTTTCACACAGCGCTTATTTACGTTTATTGATAGTCAGAAGCAATTGTATATAATCGGTTTTTTATTTGGACTTGGTTTTGATACAGCGAGTGAAATTGGATTAATTGCTCTTTCTACAGTAACTGCAACAAGTCAATCTATTCCACTTGTAAGTATATTTGCTTTCCCCGTTTTGTTTGCTGCCGGAATGTCATTAATGGATACATTAGATAGTACATTCATGAATACGAATTATAAGTGGGCAATGGAAAATAGTCGAATAAGAAATTCATATAATGTATTAATTACCTCAATATCTGTTATTACGGCTTTTTTAATAGGGGGATATCAACTATTATCTTTGCTTATTGAAAGCTATAATTTACAGGGCCCGTTTTGGAATCTCATACAAGTAGTTAATTTTGATTATCTGGGTATATGTCTTGTTGCATTCTTTATTATTTCTCTTATTGTTTTTGTTGTATGGAATAGAAATGCCTTTAAAGAACCGCTTACAAAGAGCATAGAGAAATAAAAATATATCATATGTCATTTGGTTCATTATGTATATAAAGTAAAATAAAAAACACGTTAGATGAAAATTCATCCAACGTGTTTTTTATTATTTATGTTCCTTATATTCATGTACTTTTTCTTTCGCATTACCAACTGTATCTTTAGCAGTGCCTTTCACCTTATCCCATTTTCCTTCAGCTTGTAATTTCTTATTGTCAGTTACTTTCCCGACAACTTCTTTTACTTCGCCCTTTACCTTATCGATGGCACCTTCTACTTTTTCTTTTAAACCGTGTTCGTGCTTAGTCATACATTTCTCCTCCTTGTAGTTTGATTAGAATTTTCTTTTCATAGTGCAAGTTGAATGATGTATCTAGTAATATCGTAACAAATTTAGTTTGAATATTCAAATGATTAACGGGATAGAAAAGGAATTGTCATAAAATGTTTAAAAATGTAACGGAAGGAGAAAGAAAGTAAATTATATGTCTTTTGCAGTCCATATTGATTTTGTATAAGCGATTTTCATATGGGCACGTTCCATATTATTTTGACTGCCGCTACCGAACCTTGCTTGTCCAACTATTAAAGTACAATTGGATTCAATAGCTGTCTTAATTCGTCTTTGAATTAATGCAGTGTGACAGCCTTTACGCTGAAATTCTGGTAAAGTAGCAGAAGCAGCTAATGATGCGACACCTTTATTTATATACAGGACACCAATACCAGCAGGACTATTTTGAATTTCTGCTATGAAAAAATGCCATCCTGGTTCATTGTAAAGAATTTCGTTATTTTGGCGAACCCCATCTTTTGTAAAGGATGGCATATTAAATCCACGTACATATATGTCTGCAAAAATATCAAATTCATTTTCTTTCAGTTTTCGTAATGTAATATTAGAAGGAAGAAGTGATGAACTCTCTCTCGGTATACTATACAAAGCAGTATGGAAGCTAGATTGGTAAAAACCTTTTTGAGATAAGTATTGAAATAGTTCAGTTGTGCCTTGCGCTGGTGTAATTTCAAAACGGCAAGGAATTTGTAGTGATTCATAATAAGAAATGATTGCATCAATCGCATCTGCATTTGTAATACCTTTTACCGTATTAAAAGCAGGACCGGCAATTATTTTTGATGAAAAGGCAGTGGCACTACCGAAATTTTTTATTTGCACTTGCATTGGATTTTCACTCATTGCTTGTAGTCCCTCTAATCTAGAAGAGAGCATATCAATTTCTGCATTTTCAATTTCTGTTGCTATATCGAGTGTCATAACAGTAGTCATAAAATTCCTCCGTTAATAAATATATTTCATAGTATATATACGATTTTTGTTTTGAGATTCCTGTTGTAATGTAGGAGAATAAGAAGTTTTTTGGAAGGGAAATGGAATTGAACTGTCGAAGGGAGTAGAAACAGATTAAAGGTGGTGCTCTCATGAAACAGAAAGACGTGCAGACATGCTCTAATTGTGGTTCTCAAAATATAGGAGAAGGTGAGTTTGTCGGATATGCACAAATACGGAAAAAGGAAACGATGTTCACATCTTCACCGGTGGATGCTTATATTTGTACAGATTGTGGGAATATCCTTTTATTAAAGGTAAGGAATTATGAAAGGTTTAAACAGAAACCTTTATGATTATTGAGAAGTGGTCATATCCAACTTTGTATACGAAACGACTTATGTTAAGGAAAATGAATATGAGTGATAGTTTACATATATATGAGTATGCTACAGATAAAGAGATGACAACTTTTACTGTATGGGATGCTCATCGATCGTTATGTGACACATATAACTATATAGAAGAAATTGTGGGGCAATATAATGGAGGGCAAGTAGCACCTCTTGGAATTGTATTAAAAGAGGAGAAGAAACTTATAGGCACGTGTGGATTTATAAAATATGATTTGGTCACACATACAGCAGAAATTGCATACGCCTTATCTCGAAAATATTGGGGAAGAGGATTAGCTACGGAGGCTGCATTAGCTTTTTTCTACTATGGTTTTCATGAGTTGCATCTTAATAGTATTGAAGCGGGATGTGATTCAGAAAATGAAGCATCTGAAAAATTAATGAAACGTTTGAATATGGAGTACGAGTGCACGATTCAAAAGGATATGTTCATTAAAGGTAAGTATCGTGACACGAAAAGATATTGTATATCTCGAGAAAGATATATGGATAAATGAAATATTTCATATAAAAAACTCCTTTAAATGAATAAAGGAGTTTTTTTATTTTTTATAACAATAATTACCTTTAATTGTTATAATTGGTTGTTAAGGGGTCTTGGTTTATTAACGCCATAATCATAGAAGGAAAATAGCTAAATCGTCTATAAAACCACTAAATAACACAATCGCAACCGTAAGTTGACAAAGTGCAACCCCGGGAAGATAGAGATAAGGGCAATGTCTACATACAATTTAGGTAAGAAAACAAAGGGGGCACACATATGGGATTTGGTGAAAAGCTTTTTAAATTAAGAAAGGAAAGGGCCTTTCTCAAGAAGCATTAGCTGAAAAATTAAACACAACAAGGCAAGCGGTTAGTAAATGGGAAAACGGTCAAGGTTTTCCTGAAACTGAGAAGTTAATAATGATTGGAAATGTTTTTGAAGTATCACTCGACTATTTATTAAAAGAAACTGCAGAGCAAAGTAATGAAAATGTGGATGGCTATTACGTAAGTCAGGAAATGGCAGAAGGGTATATAGTGTACGGACAAAAGATTTCAAAATATATAGCGTTAGGGTTTAGTTTGCTTATTTTGTCTACAATACCGTATCTATTATTTAAAGAAAATGCAACAATGTCGACATTTCTTGTCATTATCATTGCTGTTCTTGGAATTGGAGCAATGATGGCACCTGTAACGATAGAAGAGAGTCGATACAATGTATTGAAAAAGGAAGAACTACTATTTGATCAAAACTTTCTAAAAGAATTGACAAAAAGATATGTGATTATTAAGAAGAAGTATGCTGCGGTAATGATCGTTGGATTTTGTTTTATAGCAGCAGGCGCGATCCCGTTTTTGTTTGAGAAAAAGCATATCACTTCAGGGGAATTAGTTCAGTATTATCCGTACTGTGTTGTACTTATTGCTATCGGAGTTTATCTTTTTGTTCGTGTGTTAGGAGTATGGGAGATATATCGAATTTTAGTAGAAAATAAGGAATACAGTAATCGTTTTATTTTTAAACTGAAAAAGAAAGTAAGAAAAAAGGTAGATAGTTTATAAAAGATAAAAAACATGTTTCGAATCAATGTATTCAAAACATGTTTTTTATCGTTCTGAATTATTTCCAAAGAAATAATTCAGAAAAAACAGAAAAATGTCGTAACCATTTGCGGAATTCTGTTATAATAAACGAAAAATGAAAACGCTTTAAAGGGGGATATAACCAATATGATGATGAATGTACCGCTAACAATTAGTTCTATGATGGAAAGAGCAGAGAAACTGTTTTCGAAGAAAGAAATTGTTTCACGGACACATGATACAGTTACAACGTTAACGTATAAGCAGTTAGGGGAAAGGACGAGAAGACTTTCCAGTGCGTTGAAAAAGCTTGGAATTAAAGAAGGTGAACGTGTAGGAACGTTAGCGTGGAACCATCATCGACATGTAGAAGCGTATTTTGCTATTCCAGGTATTGCTTCTGTTTTGCACACGATTAATATTCGTTTATCTCCTCAACATATTTCATACATTATTCAGCACGCAGAAGACCGAATTCTACTTATAGATGAAGATCTCGTACCGCTCGTTGAAAATATTCAATCACAATTATCAACTGTACAAGCTTACATTATTATGACTGATAAAGATGAACTTCCAAATACTATGCTGGAGCCTGTATATCATTATGAAAAGCTATTAGAAGAAGGCGATCCCAATTTCCAATTTTTAAAAGATATTGATGAAAATACACCTGCTGGTATGTGTTATACGTCAGCGACTACAGGAAACCCAAAAGGTGTTGTATATACGCATCGTAGTACTGTATTGCATTGTATAGCACTCGGTTTAGCTGATACAGCTGCTTTATCGGAAAGTGACGCAGCAATGGCAATTGTCCCGATGTTTCATGTGAACGCTTGGGGACTTCCTTTTGCGGCTACTTGGTTTGGATCAAAACAAGTTCTTCCTGGACCGATGTTTACCCCGAAAATTTTATTAGAGATGATTCAATCAGAAAAAGTGACGTTAGCTGCGGGTGTGCCGACAATTTGGCTCGGCGTATTACAAGAGTTAGAAAATAATAGTTACGATTTATCTAGTATGACGAGAATACTATGCGGAGGTGCAGCTGCGCCGAAAAGCGTTATTAAAGCATTTGAACAGAAACATAATGTTCCATTCATACATGCATATGGTATGACTGAAACGAGCCCACTCGTAACACTTGCACGTTTAAAAAGTTATGAAACAGAATTATCGTATGAAGAGCAATTAGAAATTAGATCAAAACAAGGGTATCTTGTCCCTGGTGTAGAGATGAAAGTAGTCGGTACAAATGGTGAAGTGAAGTGGGATGGTACGGAGATGGGAGAACTATGTTTACGAGCGCCATGGATCGCTGAAAGCTATTATAACGATAATCGTACTGTCGAAGGTTTTCGTGATGGTTGGTTATATACAGGAGATGTCGTTACGGTTGATGAGGAAGGCTGCGTGAAAATTGTTGACCGTACGAAGGATGTTATTAAAAGCGGGGGAGAATGGATTTCTTCGGTCGATCTTGAAAATGCTTTAATGGCACATGATGCTATATTTGAAGCGGCTGTCGTTGCAGTTCCTCACCCTCAGTGGCAAGAGCGACCAATTGCCTGCGTCGTTCAAAAGAAAAATAGTACGGTTACAAAAGAAGAAATATATGAGTTTTTAAAACCACAGTTTGCGAAGTGGTGGTTGCCAGACGATATTGTCTTTATGGAAGAAATACCGAAAACATCTGTTGGGAAGTTTTTAAAACAGGCGCTTCGGAAAGAACTGGAGCATTTGCATAGAGAGAAATAAGTGAATTCTTATTTGTAAACTTAAATGAAATAAAAGTTGACAAAAGAAGGGTGGAAAGATAATATAATTTTCGTGATATGTTATCTAAAACCACTTTTAAGTTTACAAACAGGAGAAGAAAATATGCATACAAAAAAATTAGTTTTCGTCGCTTTATTTAGTTCTATTATGGGAGTGTTAGGGTTAATACCTCCGATTGCTCTTTCTATTACACCAGTTCCGATTACATTGCAATCACTCGGTGTTATGCTTGCGGGTGGATTGTTAGGGTCACGCCTTGGTGCATTAAGTCAGCTTATTTTCTTACTTATTGTAGGAGTTGGAGCACCATTACTTGCTGGTGGACGCGGTGGCCTTGGTGTATTTGTTGGGCCAAGTGCAGGATATTTACTTGGTTACATCATTGGAGCGTTTGTTATTGGTTATTTAATTGAGCGTTTACGTGAAGTTTCTATTATAAAAGTATTATGTATTAATATAATTGGTGGTATTTTCGTAGTTTATGTATTTGGTATTACTGTACAAGCGTTTTTAATGGATGTTTCTGTATGGGAGACAATGAAAGTGAGTGCTGTGTTTTTACCAGGGGATTGTATAAAAGCAATTATCGCGGCGATTCTCGTAACAAAATTACATCGTTCATTGAAACATATTATTACGCCCGCTTTAAAGAATGGAAAATATACAAATGCGGGATGATAAAGGGAAGAAACACGTTAATTCCGTGTTTCTTTTTATTATTTTTGTAAAGAAAGGACGTCTCATATGGGTATTACAAAAGAATACAAAAAGCATGCCTCTTTACAACCAAATAAAATAGCGATAAAGGAAAATGATAGAGTTTTAACATATAAAGAGTGGTTCGAATCAGTTTGTAAAGTAGCAAACTGGTTGCACGCAACAGAATCAAAGAATAAAACAATAGCAATCCTATTAGAAAATCGTATAGAGTTTTTACAACTATTCGCTGGTGCCGCTATGGCCGGGTGGGTTTGTGTTCCGTTAGATATAAAGTGGAAACAAGATGAGCTCAGAGAAAGAATTGAGATCAGTAATCTGGATATGATTGTGACAGAACGATATAAGGTAAATGATCTACCTGATGAAGAAGGAAGAGTAATTGAAATTGATGAGTGGAAAAGAATGATAGAGAAATATCTTCCTACACATTCCACTGTAGAAAGTTTACGAAATGCTCCCTTTTATATGGGATTTACATCAGGATCAACTGGAAAAGCAAAAGCATTTTTACGTGCACAGCAATCGTGGGTTCATAGTTTTGATTGTAATGTACATGACTTTCATATGAAAATGGAGGATTCAATTTTAATAGCTGGGACGCTCGTTCATTCTCTTTTCTTATACGGGGCAATAAGTGCATTATATGTAGGACAAACGGTGCACATTATGAGAAAGTTCATTCCGAATCAAGTATTAGATAAGTTAGAAACTGAAAATATATCGGTTATGTATACAGTTCCGACAATGCTTGAATCTTTATATAAAGAAAATAGATTAATAGAAAATAAAATGAAAATTATTTCATCAGGAGCGAAATGGGAAGCTGAAGCGAAAGAAAAAATAAAGAATATATTTCCTTATGCGAAAAGATATGAATTTTATGGTGCATCAGAGTTAAGTTTTGTAACAGCACTAGTCGATGCAGAAAGCGAAAGAAGGCCAAATTCAGTAGGAAAACCTTGTCACAATGTGCAAGTTTGAATATGTAATGAAGCAGGCGAAGAAGTACAAAAAGGCGAGATAGGAACTGTTTATGTGGAAAGTGATCAGTTTTTTATGGGATACATAATAGATGGGGTTTTAACACGGGAGTTGAATGCAGATGGCTGGATGACAGTGCGAGATGTAGGCTATGAAGATGAAGAAGGCTTTATATATATTGTTGGTAGAGAGAAGAATATGATTTTATTTGGAGGAATCAATATTTATCCAGAAGAAATAGAAAGTGTATTACATGAACACCCAGCTGTTGATGAAATAGTTGTAATTGGTGTGAAAGATAGTTACTGGGGTGAAAAGCCAGTCGCGATCGTAAAAGGAAGTGCTACGAAACAACAATTAAAGAGTTTTTGCTTACAACGATTATCCTCGTTTAAAATACCGAAAGAATGGCATTTTGTAGATGGAATACCTTATACAAATAGTGGGAAAATCGCTCGTATGGAAGCAAAAAGTATGATTGAAAACCGGGAGAAAACATATGAATAAGGCAGTTATTGTAGAGGCGAAAAGAACACCTATCGGTAAGAAGGATGGGATATTAAAAGAGTATGAAGTTCAGCAATTAGCAACGCCGCTTCTTACGTTTTTAAGTAAAGGAATTAAGAGAGAGATAGACGATGTTATATTAGGAAATGTTGTTGGGCCAGGAGGGAATGTTGCAAGATTATCTGCTTTAGAGGCAGGACTTGGCTATCATATTCCTGGTGTAACGATTGATCGGCAATGTGGTGCTGGTTTAGAAGCAATTCGAACTGCGTGTCATCTCATTCAAGGCGAGGCAGGTAATTGCTATATCGCCGGAGGAGTAGAGAGTACAAGTACGTCACCTTTTCAAAAAAGAGCAAGATTTTCACCTGAAACAATTGGTGATCCTGACATGGGAGTAGCAGCTGAATATGTTGCGGAGCGTTATAACATAACGAGAGAAATGCAAGACGAGTACGCTTGTCTTAGTTATAAGCGGACACTGCAAGCGTTAGAAAAAGGATATATACATGATGAAATATTTTCTTTTAATGGATTATTAGATGAATCTATAAAGCCAGAAATGAATTATGAACGAATCATTAAAAGAACAAAGCCCGCATTTTTACAAAATGGAACAGTGACGGCAGGTAATTCATGTGGTGTAAATGATGGGGCATGTGCTGTTCTTGTAATGGAAGAGGGACAAGCCCTAAAGTTAGGTTATAAACCTGTCCTTCGTTTCGTTCGTAGTACTGTAGTGGGAGTGGATCCCAATCTTCCAGGGACTGGTCCGATATTTGCGGTGAACAGATTATTAAACGAAATGAATGTAAAAGTAGAGGACATCGATTATTTTGAAATAAATGAAGCATTCGCCTCAAAAGTTGTTGCTTGCGCAAAAGAGTTACAAATTCCGTATGAAAAATTAAATGTAAATGGTGGGGCAATTGCGCTCGGTCATCCGTACGGTGCATCTGGAGCTATGCTTGTAACACGTTTGTTTTATCAGGCTCAAAGAGAGTCTATGAAATATGGAATTGCTACATTAGGAATTGGAGGCGGGATAGGGATTGCGCTATTATTTGAGAAAGTAGAAGACTAGTGAGGTAACTAGTTTTCTACTTTTTGAGGAACATAAACATTGCTGCCAGGCTTCGCTTTCATTTCGTTCCAAGCAGCAATCGCATCAGCTTTTGCTTTTCCTTTATTATTTGGATCTTTGAAAAAGTCACGAGTAAAGCGATTGTATTCAAATTGTGCACCGATAGTTGTTTTGTATGTAGGGTCTTTTTTTCGTTCGTTTTCTTCATGCCAAAAAGCTACCGCGTCTTCATATGTTTTTCCAACATTCTCTTTGAAAAATTTTTGAAGAGCTACTGTAAAGCGGAAGTTTGTTCCGATTTTTTCTTTGAAAAAAGCACGAACCTCTTCGCTACAGCGGTGATTTTTAGTAATAATCGTTTGAAGAGAAAGGTCTTTATAAGAGAGGGGAGCTTTGCTCACTTTTTGCACAGAGCTGTTTTTTAAGACTTTCCCCGTAGTTAAATAATGTGAGATACGCTCGGTTATTTCGATCTTAGAGCCACTAGCTGGCAGACCATGCTCGCGACAAAATGTTTGCAGTTCTGCTTTTAACCAATAATAATTTTGGAAATCTGTAAGAGATATAGTTTTTGTTAAAGATGGTCGCATGAATGTAACAACTACTTTCTTCCATAATTTTCTTTAATTATAAAACATACGTTCTTTTTATGGAAGGATTAATGTGTAAATATAATGGGAAGAGGAGGTTATATATAGAAAATATAATGCAAGTTCGTGTTACGGGAATTTTAATTGAAGATGAAAAAGTATTGCTAGTAAAGCAAAAAGTGGCTAATCGCGATTGGTCTTTACCTGGAGGAAGGGTAGAGAATGGTGAAACGTTAGAAGAAGCGATGATTCGAGAAATGAGAGAAGAAACAGGATTAGAAGTTAAAATTAAGAAGCTACTCTATGTTTGTGATAAACCAGATGCTAGTCCATCTTTGTTACATATTACGTTTCTGCTTGAAAGGATTGAAGGTGAAATTACACTATCTTCTAACGAGTTCGATCATAATCCGATTCATGATGTGCAAATGGTACCGATTAACGAATTAAGTTATTATGGTTTTTCGGAAACTTTTATCAATCTTATAAGTGGCGGTTTTGCAAATTCAGGGAGTTATCATGGGTTGAAACAACATATAGGCCTGTAAATATAGTTGAAGGATAGCCGTTAGCTATCCTTCATAAACATGTTTTACACTGCTGACTGTAAAGAAGAAACAAGCTGATTTAAAAACTCGTCCCCGTTCATAACCGCTTTTCCGCCGCCGCGTGCACTCTTTTTATTTCCGCCACCTTTTCCTTCAATTGCAGGAAGAGCATCTTTTAAAAGAGCATTCATATCGAGCGTTACTGTTTTTCCGCAAGCGAGAATACATTGTAGTTTGTCATCATTTTCAATAACGAAATACGTAATTGCATGCTCTTGTTGTTCTGTAATGATAGCTGATATTTTTGCAACTTCTTGCATAGAACGATCTGTAAATGCTTTAGAAATAAGTAACCCAGCATGTATTTCGGTGGGCTGTTGCAGTAATTCATTTGCCTCTGCAAATAATAATTTTTCATTCATTGTTTGTATTGTTTTTTCGTTTTCCTTTTGAGAGGTAAGAAGCTGTGCCACTTTTGCTGGGATATCAGTTTCGCTACTGTTTAATTGTTTGGAAACATCTTTCATAATTTGTTGCTGTTGCCCCATTAATTTAAGTGTACGCCAACCAGCGATAAAGGTTAAGCGTATACCACCTTTATTGCGCTCCCATCCTAGTACTTGAATAAGACCAACTTCACCAGTGCGTTTCGGATGGGTTCCACCACAGCCGTTGTAGTCGTAATTTTCGATAATAACAACGCGTATATTTTCTGTCATATTCGGTTCTTTACGAAGAGGTAATGTTTTCGCTTCTTCTAAGTTCATCCACTCTATACGGATTGGATGGTTTTCAAAAACAATTTTGTTTGCAATTTGTACTGCTTTTTCAACTGTTTCTGTATGCAGATTTTCTGTTTCTAAATCGATTGTTACCGTTTCTTTACCAAGATGGAATCCAATCGTAGGTATGTTAAAATGGTCCCAAAAAGCAGCAGATAAAATGTGCTGAGCCGCATGTTGCTGCATATGATCAAAACGGCGCTCCCAATTAATTTTACCTTCTACGTCTTCTGTATGTAATTGTTCTGCGATGTAGTGACGAATTTCTCCGTTTATCTCTTCTACATTGATTACATTGATATCATTTAATGTACCAGTATCATATGGTTGTCCGCCACCTGTCGGATAAAATGCTGTTTCATTCAAAACAACGTATAAGTTACCGTTTTTATCATAATCTTGCTTTATAATTTTAGTAGTAAAGTCTTGCTTATAAGCGTCAGTGTAATATAATTTGTGCTCCAATTTTCTTTCTCCTCTCGCATTAACTAGTTTCATTGTAAAGCAATTGAAATTAGTTTCCTAATATTTCAGAAGAAAGAAACTATTTTTAGAATTTTCTTGCTATAATAAGAAGAAAATGCGGGGGTGGAATGAATATGTTATATGAAAATGGCGTAGATAAACTGCTTAGTTTAAGCAAAAATATTTCTGAATTGTATCGAGAATTAAATGAAATGACCCGGATTTTAACGGATTGTAATCGAGAAAGTGTGAAGTTTGATCGGTTATATGTAAAAGAGTTACTTTGGAAGAAAGAAGATGTAATAGAGAAATATGACCAGCTACTTGTACAACTTTGTATTAACGAATGCTTTGATCTAAAAAGTGTCATTACAGGCGAATATAAGTATACATATGAAGAAGTGGAGAACATCGTTTTACAATTTAATGAGAAGTATAATGTTGCAATATTAATTAAAGATGTTTGTAAAGAATTACAGTTTACATATGGCATAGATATGGATATCACAAGAACAGCTCGAGTATCAACAGCTCAAGTATAGAAAAGGAAAAGAAAGCAGATCCTTTGCTTTCTTTTTTTATGTAAGAACAGGGAGAGTAGGTTTTTAAGATGAAGGGGAAGTTGCAAAATATTCATCCGTTAGGAATGACAATTATAATAGGGACTTTATTTGCGAGGTTCGCCACGTCAATGAGTATTCCTTTTTTAGCGATTTATTTAACGACTGTTAAAGGTGTATCAGCTGGAATGACTGGTGCTATTATTGGAACGAGTGCACTTGTTGGTGTTTTTGCTAGTTTTATCGGAGGGAATTTATCAGATCGATTTGGCCGGAAAACGATTATGCTCTGGTCCATGATCGTTTGGATTTTTGTGTTTATAGGTTTTTCACTTGCGGATCATGTTTTAAGTTTCTTTTTATTAAACGCTTTAAATGGATTATGTAGGTCGTTTTTTGAGCCAACATCAAGAGCATTATTATCAGATTTAACAAAGCCTGAGTATCGGTTACTCGTCTATAACTTACGATACGGTGCAATAAATGTTGGAGTTGCAATTGGACCAATTGTTGGATTACAGATTGGAAGTGCAAAATCAACAATTCCTTTTTTAGTAGCAGCTGGGGTATATATTCTATATACAGCTATATTAGCGTTCCAATTTAAGAAGTATCCAATGGAAAAAAAGAAAGTAAGTACAGAAAAACCTGTTACAATGCTAAATGCAATGCGTATATTACGAAAAGATATAGTATTTTTAGTTGCTTTAGTCGGTATTATTTTGAGTAATTGTGGTTTTTCACATTTGACGACGACAGTATCTCAATATTTTGCAAATGCACATATATTTGAGGATGGAGTGAAGCTATTCTCATATATGCTCGCTTTAAATGCGATTGTTGTAGTGATTATTCAATACCCTGTTATTCAAATTTGTAAAAAGTATACACCGTTAACATCAATTATGGTGGGGGCTTTATTTGTGAGTGGGGGATTATTTGGCTTTGGAATAGTAGAATCCATGCTAGGTGCTGCCGTTTGTACAATTATTTTTACAATTGGAGAAGTCTTAATGTTTTCGATGACGGATGTATTTATTGATGATATTGCTGTTGCGTATCTAAAAGGAACATACTTCGGTGCGATGGGCTTTTCGGGAATTGGAGCAGTAATAGGTCCGTGGTTTGGAGGAGTACTTCTCGATTACTACGGGTACCAAAATGGGTTTGCAGTATTTTCAGCATTAGCTATATTCTCAACTGTGGCATTTCCTGTGCTTGTAGTTACAAAAGGTTTATTGAAAAAAAGATATGATAGAAATTCTAATATAGAAATGCATGCGAAATAACATAAGCCCCAGTACCAACTGGGGCTTATGTTTGTATTATATTAACTCTTAATTTGAAAAAAGAACTTTCTTTTCATGTTTATCAGCAACTTCATTTTTGGAAATATGAATGGCCAAAAAACCATTCTCTAAGCAGGCTAGCATCTTCTTATAAATAACATTAGCGGGTAAAGGGATAGTTCGCTGCAAAGAAATGTTTTTATGAAGTATGCAAATGGTTAGGCCTGTCTCCATCTTTTTAATGACTACATTTTGTTCATTGGCATTTGGTACATCTGTTTCCAAAATGTATTCTTGTTCAGTTTCGCAAAGGTCAATATGAATTTGATTTGGGAAACTAAAGTTACTACAAGAGTCAGAACAAAACTGATCCATCCATTCTTCGAAACCATCAACATGAAAAAGACAATCCTTCTTTTTCTTGCCCATGTAAGACACCCTCCGTAAAATCTCAATTCATACTATGTTATGCATGAATGAATTAGGGGTGAAGAATAAATGGAAAAATATAAACATTGTATGTGGAAAAGATAGCTAGTGTGCACTTTTTGTTTTACATATCATGATGCGCATGATGTTTTTGGCGTGAATGGTTACGGTTTTTTACTTTATGAGATCCGCTTAATGGTTCAGGTTGTCCTTTTTTTTCTTTCGCTTCACGATTGTTTTTTCCCATTGTATGTGACACCTCCTCTTCCTTTTTAGAATGAGAGAAGTTTGCAAATTTATACGAGAATGTTTTTAGAAAAAAAGGTAAAGATAATTGGGACTAACTATTACAGAAAGGGGATTATATAATGCCATATCATAAAGATAAACAACAAGCGTTTCAAGCAGCGCAGCAAGGCGTTACACAAGCAGAAAATGCATTTAACAACATTGTGAAAAATGATCCAAACTACGGTCATGATTTAAAAGAATTACGCCAAGAGGTTCAGGAAGCATATGAACAAATTCAAAATGCACTAGAGGTAGCTTCAGAAACACAACGTCCACAACTTGAGCAATATGAAAATAATCTCCAAAATATAATGCGAAATGTAGATCAATTAGAAAAGTAAATTAGGTTGTTGTGTATTTGACAACCTCTTACTTTAATGAACATTATGCGAAAACAGAAAATTTTTCTATTCGTTTTTTCTTTATTATGCGCAGTACATATATTTCAAGTTGAAAAAGTGGAAGCGAAAATGTTGCTCAGAAAAGAGCTAGAACCAACTGGCTATGTAACGTGGGAAGTACCTAATAATGAAAAAATTATTGCCATTACATTTGATGATGGACCAGATCCAACGTATACACCACAAGTTTTACATTTATTACGTCAATATAAGGCTGAAGCGACATTTTTTATGATTGGATTTCGAGTTCAGCGCAATCCATATTTAGTGAAACAAGTGTTAAAAGAGGGACATGAGATTGGAAATCATACGATGAATCATTTATATGCAAATAGTTCATCAGATGAAAAATTAAAAAAAGATATTTTGGATGGAAAGAAATTTTTCGAAAAATGGGTGAAAGAACCGTTGCTATTCCGTCCTCCTGGTGGATATATTAACGATGCTGTATTTAAAACAGCAAAAGAAGCAGGTTATCAAACCGTTCTATGGTCGTGGCATCAAGACCCACGTGATTGGGCAAATCCAGGGGTGGAATCTATCGTAAATCATGTAGTGAAAAATGCTAAAAGTGGCGATATTGTATTGTTACATGATGGAGGAAATGATCGTAGTCAAACGGTAGCAGCACTAGCAAAAATTTTACCTGAGCTAAAAAAACAAGGCTATCGATTTGTAACGGTTTCAGAATTGTTACGTTATAAACATTAGAAAAAATCCCAAAAGGTGAATGTTCCTTTTGGGATTTTTCGTTACTGGTTCTTTTTGCGTTTCTTATTATTTTGTCTTTCTGCAGGAGTTAAGTTTTCATTTGCAAACTCTTCGTTATAACCAGTACCTTGTCCTTGTGCGGATGCTGCATTCATTCCTGAAATAGTATGATTTGCTTTTCTTTTACCCATTTTATTTCACCTCTATAACATTTTTTTGTATGTTGAATGATGAGCAGTTCATAGTGTGTATGAACTATAAGTAAAGCGCTAATAGAGCACTTTACTTTATGGTAATAGTATTCATAAGGAGCATGAACACTATTCAAATTTAGAAACATAAAGAAAACTTATGATAATCTATAAGTTTCTTATTATTTACTTATTTAGAAAGTTGTAATAAGATATTATCGTAAGGTATTGAAAAGTTTGTCTACATTTTATATTCAGACAACTTAGTCACGTTTAACAGGGGGGAAACATAATGGTCAAACATAATCCATTTCAATCACGTGCAACTTTTGAAGTAGATGGAAAAACGTATCATTATTATGATTTGAAAGCGCTTGAAAATGCAGGGGTTGGCAACGTATCTCAATTACCATATTCCGTGAAAGTTTTACTTGAATCAGTACTTCGTCAAGTAGACGGACGTGTAATTACAGAAGAGCATGTTACAAATTTAGCGAAATGGGGAACGAAAGATGTGCAAGATATCGATGTTCCATTTAAACCATCTCGTGTAATTTTACAAGATTTCACTGGTGTACCAGCTGTTGTTGATTTGGCTTCGCTTCGTAAAGCAATGGCAGACATGGGTGGAGATCCTGATAAAATCAATCCAGAAATTACTGTAGACCTTGTAATTGATCACTCTGTACAGGTTGATAGAGCGGGTACGGCAGACGCGCTTGCATTCAACATGGACTTAGAGTTTAAACGTAATGAAGAACGTTATAAATTTTTAAGCTGGGCACAAAAATCATTTGATAACTATCGTGCAGTTCCACCAGCTACAGGTATTGTACACCAAGTAAACCTTGAATATTTAGCACCAGTTGTTCATGCTGTGAAAAATGCTGAAGGTGACTTAGTTGCATACCCAGATTCATTAGTTGGAACAGACTCACATACAACAATGATTAATGGTATCGGCGTTCTTGGATGGGGTGTTGGTGGTATTGAAGCAGAAGCAGGAATGCTTGGACAGCCTTCATACTTCCCAGTACCTGAAGTAATCGGTGTGAAATTAACAGGTACACTTCCAAGTGGTACTACAGCAACTGACGTTGCCTTAAAAGTAACGCAAGTATTACGTCAAAAAGGTGTAGTTGGTAAATTCGTTGAGTTCTTCGGTAATGGACTAAAGAGCATGCCTTTAGCTGACCGTGCAACAATTTCAAATATGGCACCAGAATACGGCGCAACTTGTGGATTCTTCCCAATCGATGATATTTCATTAGAATACTTACGTTTAACAGGTAGAGATGAAGAACAAATTCGCGTTGTTGAAGAATACTGTAAAGCGAACGGTTTATTCTATACAGCAGACAGTAAAGATCCAATCTACACTGATCTTGTAGAAATTGATTTAAATACAATCGAATCTAACCTTTCTGGACCGAAACGCCCACAAGATTTAATTCCACTTTCAGATATGAAAGATGCGTTCCACAAAGCTGTTTTAGCACCAGTTGGAACACAAGGACTTGGATTTAATGAGCAAGAGTTCGATAAAGAAGTGAAGGTTACATTAGAAGATAAAGAAGTAACGATGAAAACAGGTGCAATTGCAATCGCTGCAATTACAAGCTGTACAAATACATCAAACCCATACGTATTAATTGGAGCAGGTCTAGTTGCGAAGAAAGCAATTGAAAAAGGACTTGTAGTACCTGAGTATGTAAAAACATCATTAGCACCAGGATCTAAAGTTGTTACTGAGTACTTAGATAAGTCTGGTTTAACAACATATTTAGATCAATTAGGTTTCCAAACAGTTGGTTACGGTTGTACGACTTGTATCGGTAACTCTGGTCCATTAGCGCCAGAATTAGAAGAAGCAATCGCAGCAAACGACTTATTAGTAACATCTGTTTTATCTGGTAACCGTAACTTTGAAGGGCGTATCCACCCACTTGTAAAAGCAAACTACTTAGCATCACCACCACTAGTTGTGGCATATGCACTTGCAGGTACTGTTGATATTGACCTGAAAAATGATGAAATCGGTAAAGATGCAAATGGCAATGCTGTTTACTTCAACGATATTTGGCCATCAGCTAAAGAAATTGAAGATGTAGTTCAAAGTGTTGTTACATCTGAACTGTTCAAGAAAGAATATGCACAAGTATTTAACAGCAATGAGCGTTGGAATGAAATCCAAACTTCAAATGAAGCGTTATATACTTGGGATAATGATTCAACATACATTCAAAACCCACCATTCTTTGAAGGATTATCTAAAGAGCCAGGTGAAGTTGAAACATTATCAGGCCTACGCGTAGTTGGTAAATTTGGTGACTCTGTAACGACAGACCACATTTCACCAGCAGGTTCAATCGGTAAGCATACACCAGCTGGACGCTACTTATTAGAAAACGGCGTACAACCAGTTGACTTCAATTCTTACGGTTCTCGTCGTGGTAACCATGAAGTTATGATGCGTGGTACATTCGCGAACATCCGTATTAAAAACCAAATCGCACCAGGAACAGAAGGCGGATATACAACATATTGGCCAACAGGTGAAGTAACGTCTATCTATGATGCTGCTATGAAATATAAAGAAGATGGCACAGGCCTTCTAGTTGTTGCTGGTAAAGATTACGGTATGGGAAGTTCTCGTGACTGGGCTGCGAAAGGAACAAACTTACTAGGTATTAAAGCAGTAATTGCAGAAAGCTTTGAGCGTATTCACCGCAGTAACTTAGTGTTAATGGGTGTACTACCACTTCAATTTAAAGATGGCGAAAGTGCTGAAACGTTAGGTCTTGTTGGTAACGAGTCATTTGAAATTCAAATCGACAAAACAGTTAGACCACGCGATCTTGTGAAAGTAGTTGCAACTGATGCAGATGGCAATGAAAAACAATTTGAAGTAGTAGCTCGTTTCGATAGTGAAGTAGAAATTGACTACTACCGTCACGGTGGTATTCTGCAAATGGTTCTTCGTGAGAAAATTGAAGAGTCTAAAGTGTCGAACTAAATAATTGAAATGAATAATAAGGAAGCTAACAATAGTTAGCTTCCTTATTTTATGGAAAGGGATGAAACCATATGGTTTCATCCCTTTCTTTTTTACTACGAAAAATGGAGGAAACGTCATGAAAGAATATAAAAGAATTCTGTTACCGTTACAGAAAGAAAAAATATTAGTAATAGCAGCTGTATGTAGTGGGATAATTGCTGCCATTTTAAATTTATCTCGCCCAATTTTCATGGGATTAATTGTAGACAATCTTATTCAAAGGGAGCTAAAAGGTGCGTATGTATATATAGCTTTGTTTGCGGGTAGTCACTTTTTAATGTGGGCGAACAATCTTTTATTTGATTATATAAGTTCAAAAGCGAGTCAACGTATATTACAAACGAAACGTATAGAATTATTGCGTCACTATTTCTCATTACCGTTTGAAGAGAGTGAGAAGATTAAGCAAGGAGAGTTAGAAACTTTGGTCGTGTCTGATATTCCGAACTGGGTCAGATTATATGGCTCTATATTAATAGAATATATACACGCTATTGCCCAATTTATTGGAGCTTTCATAGCACTACAACATATAGATATACAGTTTATATTGTGGGTAACTCCGTTTTTATTTTTAAGTACAATTGTTCCAATACTGATGGGAGAAAAGGTAAGAGATATTGCAAGCGTTTCTCAAAAAAATCACTCAAGTGTTGTAGAGATGGTGTCACAGTTTGTAAAGGGGATACAAGATTTGCGGAGTTTACAAAAAGAAAAATGGGCAATTCGCTTATTTAAAGAAGTAACGGCACAATCGTATAAATCAGAAGTAAAGAAGACGATGATGCAACATTGCATTGGAGTAGTTGGAACGGTGATTGAAACAGGAGCATATATTGTTGTTCTCATTATAGGTGCACAAAAAATAATGAGGGGAGAAATAGAAGTTGGTTCACTCATTGCAGTGTTAGCGACAATTGAGATGCTCTTTTTCCCTGTCCGTTATGTGGGCGATTTATTAATAATGACACAAGTTGCAGTCGCTTCGGCAAATAGAGCTTTTTGCTTTTTAAATAAACGAGCAGCAGATAGCAATGTAGAAAGAGCGATGGGGATCAGGATAACAAATGTTTCATTTCAGGAGAATGACGAAGAGAAATGCAGAATTCATAATATTGATTTGCAAATTCGTCCTGGTGAACTCGTTATGATTGTGGGAGAAAGCGGTGCAGGAAAAACAACGCTTTTAAAGTTAATAACGGGCTTGTATAAACCATCTAACGGTAGCATTGCTTATTATGGTAATGAAGCTCGTATGACTACAGTGTGGCAAGAACCACGTTTTTTCCGAACGACGGTAACAGAGAATATGTATTTCGGGGAAGAGGGTTTAGAAAATCAGTTAGAAAAAAATAGTGAACTTATAAATGCAACGCCGATTATTAGAGGGTTACCTGAAGGGAGTCAAACTGTGCTACATAAAAGCGGTGAAGAGTTTTCGGGAGGCGAAAGAAAACGTCTTGCATTATTGCGCGCGATTGTATCAAATCCAACTCTTATTATTTTAGATGAACCGACGGCTGGGTTAGATCCGGGCAATCAAGAACTGGTTTGGAATATGATTGAAGGGATAGGAAGAGATGTAACGAGAATTGTGGCAACACATGATGTAGAGAGAGCGATGATAGCAGATTGTGTTGTTGTCATAAAGAATGGGACTATTGTGGAATGTGGGAATCCTAGAGAATTATTAAATTGCAACTCATTGTACAAAGAGTTGCAAACAAAAAGATAAGAGATATGTAATGCTCTTATCTTTATTCCGCTATTTGCCGGGCAGCCCGATTGGTGAGGGCTGATTAAAGTTTCACTTTATTCGGTCTCATTAAGTTGATAAGTATAAGAATTCGAATCACTAGAATTAACTTCTTTGACGAGAGTAAGTTGATTTGTATCTGGATTATATTTGAAAATCTTAATTGTATGTTCGCTACTTAGTAATGGATTATATTCTTGAATAGCGAATGTATTTTCCGCGATTTGTGTCATATTACTGGTGGGAACATTTTCTATGGAATCATGATTTGTAGAAATTTCAACGACTTTTTCACTGTTGAAAAATAAAAGAACGATTATTAAAATAACTAAGCATATTCGTATATAGCGTAGCTCTTTGGTGATAGGGTGTTCTCCCAAAACAATCATCCTTTCTATAGCTATTCTATAGTAGTAATGGTAGTCATCGTGAAAAAAGTAATAATGCCGAGGCCTGCCAAAAGGATAAATGAGATTAATGCGATATAGAGACAAATATGTCCAACTTGTTTTTTTTCAGGATCTTTACTAAATAGTGAGATAATCCATGTGATAATTCCGATTGGGGAAAATATAAAACTAAGAATATATAGAAGTATTTTTTTAAATAAATTCATGAGAGCTCCTTTCATTGTAAAATGTTCTATGTATTTCTAATTATATGATTAAAAGGTAAATATTTCATCTTAGTTATAAAAATTCTGATTATTTAGAATGTGAATATTTCCAAGCTTGTCCGTATAAGCTAAAATAAGGTATATAGTATTTTGATGAATGTGTTAAAAGAAGATAATACGTTAGGGTGATATAAAATGTGGCGAAAGCTTACGATTATTGTAGTGTTACTTTGTTTAGCGGGATATGCAGCTTATGAACAGTTTGGTCATAAAGAGCAGGCGGTAAAAGTGAAGCAAGAAAAAAGTGAAGCTGCGATGAAAGAGATTATCGCAAGGAATGGTATTGAGATAGGGAAGAGTGCACCGGACTTTACATTAACGAAGTTAGATGGGACAAATGTAAAGTTATCGGATTTAAAAGGAAAGAAAGTAATTTTAAACTTTTGGGCTACGTGGTGTGGACCATGTCAGCAAGAAATGCCTGATATGGAGGCTTTCTATAAAGAACATAAAGAGAACGTAGAAATTTTAGCGGTCAATTATACGCCTTCAGAAAAAGGTGGGGGGGAAGAGAAGGTAAGCAATTTTGCTAAAGAAAAAGGAATTACTTTTCCTATTTTATTGGACAAGAACATTGATGTGACAACAGCTTATAAAGTAATTACGATTCCAACTTCGTATTTTATAGATACAAAAGGTGTCATTCAAGATAAGTTTATTGGGCCGATGACACAAAAAGAGATGGAGAAAAGAGTTGCTAAATTAAAATAATGGTGAAAAGGTAGAGATGGAGAGTTCCCATTTCTGCCTTTTCTTTTTCAAGTAGTAATCACTTCATGATATGATGTAAGAAATATAACCGTTTAGAGATAAAGGAGTGTATGGAGTGGGGAATGTATCCTTACCGTTAGATTATGTTGTAATTGATTTTGAAACAACAGGATTTAACCCTTATAATGATAAAATTATTCAAGTTGCAGCAGTGAAATATCGTAATCATGAATTAGTAGATCAATTTGTTTCATACGTGAATCCAGAGCGGCCAATTCCGGACCGAATAACGAGTTTAACAGGTATTACTAATTATCGCGTTTCAGATGCACCGACGATTGAAGAAGTGTTACCTTTATTTTTAGCATTTTTACATACAAATGTTATTGTGGCCCATAATGCTTCTTTTGATATGCGCTTTTTGAAAAGTAATGTAAATATGCTTGGGTTGCCTGAACCTAAAAATAAAGTAATTGATACTGTATTTTTAGCAAAGAAATACATGAAGCATGCGCCTAATCATAAACTTGAAACGTTAAAACGAATGCTTGGAATTCGTTTAAGCTCTCATAATGCATTTGACGATTGCATTACGTGTGCTGCTGTTTATCAAAAGTGTGCAGCTATTGAAGAAGAAGGGAAACGAAAAGTAAATAAGGCTATGCTTGATGAAACTGCGGTATATGAAGCGGTGAAAGAAATACTTGCATGTAATAAACGTAATGTAGAATGGCTACGTTGTATGAACGTAGGAAGTTATTTAGATATAAAAGCTTTTTATCCAGTTATGAGATTAAAGGTAAAAGGGCGAAAGAAATATGTATTAACAGAGATATTAGAAGAAGATGTGAAAGAAATATGTACAAGTTTAAAATGTGAACCGGCGTTAAAAAGTGAAGTTGGTAATACGAGAATTATGCTTAATAGCTTAGAGGATGTTATGAAATTAGAAAGTTATATTTTAGAGCGGTATGATTTTGTATTACAGGCGCTTCATGATTATAAAGAAAATGAAATGAATGCAGATGAAAAGTTGAAAGAGTATTTAAATATTATGGTATAAAAAACTCCGTGTGCAATATATTGTACACGGAGTTTTTTTAGGAGTACTAAAACATAAAATTTTCTTGCAAATCTGATTAAAGAGTTTTTTGTTTGCTCATACTATGTAATAAGAAAGCGAAGGAGAGAGGGTGAACAACATGAGAAGAAGTCGCCGTAAATCGTTTGAAGAACTTGTAAATGAAAATAAACAACAATTATTAAGCGATCGTGAGGCAATTGATCGCATTGAAGAGCGCATTGAAAAACGTTATGAAATGAAACTTTTTAAGCAAGCTGAATAATTCTTAACACTAGTACGATACTAGTGTTAAGGAGGCGATAGTAATGGGTAATCCGAAAAAAAATTCAAAAGACTTTGCACCGAATCATATTGGAACACAATCAAAAAAAGCTGGTGGAAATAAAGGAAAGCAAATGCAAGATCAAACAGGTAAACAACCGATTGTTGATAATGGTTAAAGAAAAGGAGAATATTACATTCTCCTTTTTTATGTATAAATTTGAGGAAAGATAGGTAATTTAAGATGGTGTGTATATACAATATTAGGAGGGAAGTACATGCCAAATCCAGATAATCGAAGTGACAACGCTGAAAAGTTACAAGAAATGGTGCAAAATACAGTTGATAACTTTAATGAAGCAAAAGAAACAGCGGAACTTTCTAATGAAAAAGATCGTGCTGCTATTGAAGCAAAAAATCAAAGACGTTTAGAAAGTATTGACTCATTAAAAAGTGAAATCAAAGATGAATCTTAACAAAATGTACAAAAAGGGCTGACTTTTGTCAGCCCTTTTTCGTAATCGTAAAGTTTTCAACAAGTAAACGCCAATTTTGTGGAAATGGCAAGCCAATCTTCCAATAACTAATACCGCCAATGCCCTGCTCTTTCATTAAATTGAATTTACTTTGAATAGACCTCGCATCTTCAAACCAAACTTCATGTTGTACGCCATTTTCGTCAAAGTAATTAAAATGTGGAGCTTGAGCTGTGAAATCATAGCGGATAGGAACATTATATTTACGAGCAAGTGCAACAGCTGCGACAGAGCTAACTGCTTTTGCTGGTGGATTCCCTTGTTTGAACGGAAGTTTCCAATCGAATCCGTATAAGTTTTGCCCCATCATAATTTTTTGGGGAGGCATTTGAGATTTTGCGTATTGAAGTACTTCTTTTACAGGACCAATAGGAGAGATTGCCATTGGTGGCCCGCCCTGCCAACCCCAGTCATATGTCATAATGACGACGAAATCAACAATTTGCCCTTGCGCTTTATAATCATGGGCTTCGAAAAATTTTCCCTTTTGATTTGAACTTGTTTTCGGTACGAGAGTTGTGCTTAATGTGTACCCGCTAGGTAAGCGTGTTTTTACATTTCGTAAAAAGCGATTATAGGCCTCGCGGTCTTCGGGTGCTACACTCTCGAAATCGAAATGAATGTCTCGCATGCCATATTTTTCAGCTGTTTGCAAAATGTTAGTAATAAATTTGTTTTGAATCGTTGCGTCGCGTAAAATAACCGATGTTAGATCTGCACTGAAATTACCATTTTCAATATTTGTAATAACGAGCATAGGGATTGTTTGCCCTTGCGTTGCAATATTAGCAATTTTAGCTGTTTCAGTAGGTTCTTTTAATGTGCCATCTCTTTTTGCCTCAAAACTAAAATAAGCTAAATATGTTAAAAATGGATTGATGGCACGTGTAGCATTAACTAAACTCTCTTTAATCGGTATAGTGGAAGGTTGTAAATAAGCGATGGATTCTACAGCTCGTTTTGTGCCTTTTGGTACATATAATTGTTGTCCGACATGGAGAATAGATTTTAAAGATAAATTATTAACTTTAGCTAAACTAGCGAGGGGGACATTATATGTTTGAGAAATCCGATAGAGGCTGTCACCAGGCTGTACATAATAATTATTTCCTTTCGTATTAACGATAAGTGCCTGACCAACAACGAGCGTTTCAGCGGGATTTAGTCCATTGTCTTTTACTATTTCGTCAGGTGTTGATCCATATTTTGATGCCAAGCTATATACGCTATCACCGCTACGAACCGTTACAATTTGAATCATATGCTTGCTCCTTTCGGGAAAAGATTCACTATTTTTATTTTATTTTTGATGTCACTGTATTATGATTAAATGTATGCAAGGTAGCAGAAGTGAAAGAAGGCGAATATACATATGTTTGTAGCAGAACATGAAGTTGAAATCCGTTATGCGGAAACAGATCAAATGGGTGTTGTTTACCATTCAAACTACTTAGTGTGGCTTGAGTTAGGTCGCACGAAACTTATACAAGATTTAGGTTTTTCATATGTTGAAATGGAGAAAGAAGGAATTATTTCTCCTGTGTTAGATTTACAAATTTCATACCGTAAAGCGATGCGTTACGGAGAAAAAGCAATCGTAAAAACATGGGTAGATACTGTGAGCCCACTTCGCGTTGTATATGGATATGAAATATATAATGGTGATGGTGAACTTTGTATTACTGCAAGTACGACGAATATTTGTGCGAAAAAAGAAGGGTTCCGCCCTGTATCATTTAAAAAGTTATATCCTGAGTGGTATGCGAAATATGAGGAAATTAAGAAAAAATAAAAAAGCGTGGCAGAAGCCACGTTTTTTTATTTTTCATAATTAAATTGTGGGAAGTCGTCACCTTCGTTAAGTGTAACAGATAAATTATGTCCATCGAAGAACCATTCATCATCGCCTTCAATAAAGAAGTTAATACCTTCTTCTTGAATTTGAACAGCAGGATGTGCAGGATCATCTTTACGAATCCCTAAAGAAAGTCCTTTTTGCACAGTACTGCAACCACCGTATTGTACGAAAAAGCGTAGTGTTTCATTTGATTGTAAGTTTAATTCATTTTTATACCATTGTGCTGCTTCTTTTGTTACGGAAAGATTCATGTATAGTTCCTCCAAATTATGTTGCTTTTTCTTTAGTATAAAAAATAACGCAAAAAGACGCTATTAATATGCTTCACGTTTTCTTTTTGCGTTATGTGGGTTACGATCTTATTTTTGCTTTTTTGAAAAGTTTGCTTTTGGTTCAGTTTTATTTATAATTCGTCCGATATTTGCACGGTGTTTATAAATAACCATACCTGCTAATAAACACATCGCAATAATGAAGATTTTATCCCCGCTAACAATGGATGCAATAACAGCAACAACTGCTGTTACCATAGAAGAAAGTGATACGTATCTTGTTGTAAATAAAAGGGTGAAAAATACAACAGCCAATATTGCAAAAACAACTGGTGAATAGCATAATAGCACCCCAGCAGAAGTTGCAACTGCTTTACCACCGCGGAATTTTGCGAAGATTGGATAGACATGTCCAAGAACAGCCGCTAACCCGAACCATAGTGGATGAATATCTAATCCGAAAATCATTGGTAGACTTGTTGCTAATGTCCCTTTTAAAATGTCAGCAATTGTAACGGTAAAACCTGCTTTTTTCCCTAATGTGCGGAATGTGTTTGTTCCGCCTAGATTACCGCTCCCGTGCTCACGAATATCGATTCCGTAGCCGATTTTTCCAACAACTAGTGCAAATGGAATCGAGCCAAGTAAGTAGGCAACGATAAATAAAAGATATGTAGTAACCATAAGTTCAGTCTCCTTTATTCAAATGTGTTGATAAAGGGTAAAAAGAGTTTTTCCCGTATATTGTACCATACATTTGTAAAGAGCACATTTCTTTTTTGTAAATGAAAAATTCATTATTTCGTGAAAAAAATTTCACAGTAATGTTACATTTCTCACAGAAACAGTAAGACTATATGTAGTAACATTTTAATCAAAAGATAACAACATATTGGTGGAGGGTTATAAATGTTACAAAATAATACACGTGGAGAAGAAGAATTAATGAAAGTGTTTGAGACAATAGTCCACGGCAATGAACAAGATTTGATGCAAGAAAATGCAAATGTAGACGGCCGCTCTCCAATGGGCGTAATGGGAACGTTCGCATCTGAGAGTGCAAAATATTATGCTGTTGAGAATTTATTGTCAGATCAAGTGAAAAAAGCGATAAATGAAAATATATTATATCCACATGATTTAGATTTTTATGCAACAGGAACGACGACTTGTTCACAAATTCCGTTAGCGCAAATGCTTGCTAACGGTTTTCATACTGGACATGGACATATGAGACAACCGCAAGACATTAAAAGTGCATTGGCTCTTTCGTCTATTATTTTTCAAGCGAATCAAAATATGCAGCATGGTGGTCAATCGTTTGCACTCTTTGATATTGATTTAGCACCTTATGTACGAAAAACAATTGAGAGACATAAAAAACGATTACAATCATATCCGCTTACGAAAGAACAAATAGAAGAATTCGCATGGAAAGAAACGGAAAATGATACGTATCAAGCGTGTGAGGCTTTCGTTCATAATTCGAATAGTATGCATAGTAGGGGCGGAGGGCAAGTACCGTTTATTTCTATTAATTACGGAACAGATACATCAAAAGAAGGAAGAATGTTAATTAAACAACTTTTAAAAGCGACACAAGCTGGACTTGGTAAAGGAGAGACACCGATTTTTCCGATTCAAATTTTCAAGATGAAAAAAGGTGTGAATTTTGAAGAAAGTGATCCGAACTACGATTTATTTGAATTAGCATTAGAGACAACGGCTGAACGATTATTCCCTAACTTTTCATTTTTAGATGCTCCGTTTAATGCAGTACATTATGATGGAAGACCAGAAAGTGAAGTATGTTACATGGGATGTCGTACCCGTGTTATGTCTAATATACATGGAGAAGAAACAGCGATTGGTAGAGGGAATTTATCATTTACGTCTATTAATTTAGTGAAATTAGCGTTAATTAGTGGTTCAAAAGAAGCGTTTTTTGAAGCGCTAAACTATTATTTAGATTTAGGAATTAAGCAGCTATTAGAAAGATATGCGTATCAATGTACGAAGCGAGCAAGAGATTTTCAGTTTTTATATTCACAAGGTGTATGGCGTGGTGGAGAAACGTTGCAGCCTGAAGACTCCGTAGCCTCGATTTTAAAACAAGGGACGTTAAGTATTGGTTTTATCGGTCTTGCGGAATGTTTAGTAGCTTTAACAGGAAAGCATCATGGGGAAGATGGAGAATCATGGAAACTTGGGTATGAAATTATTTCCTTTATGAGAGATAGAATGGATAAAGCGACAGAAGAACATCAACTGAATTTCTCAGTAATTGCAACTCCAGCAGAAGGATTATCAGGGAAGTTTGTGAAAAAAGATAGAGAAGAATTTGGTGAAATTAACGGTATAACGAACCATAATTACTATACGAATTCATTCCATATTCCAGTTTATTATAACATTCAAGCGATAAATAAAATCCGTTTAGAAGGCCCGTTCCACGCTCTCTGTAATGGAGGACACATTACTTATATTGAACTAGATGGAGCAGCAATGCATAACAAAAAGGCATTAAAACAAATTGTACAAGCCATGGCAGAACATGGCGTTGGATACGGTTCAATTAATCATCCTGTTGACCGTTGTAAGTGCTGTAGTTATCACGGGGTTATTGGGAATGAATGTCCAAGTTGCGGGAATAAAGATGAGGCTAATATAGAAAGAATTCGCCGTATAACAGGCTATCTTGTAGGAGATATGTCGAAGTGGAATAGTGCGAAACGTAGTGAAGAGATAGATCGGGTGAAACATAAATGAAAGTGATGAATATTATTCATGATAGTGTAGTAGATGGAGAAGGATTGCGGACAGTCGTGTTTTTTGCGGGCTGTCCGCATCGTTGCGTTGGTTGCCATAATCCGAAATCGTGGAATATTTGCAATGGAACGGAAATGACAGTAGAAGAAATTGTGAAAGAGATTGCAAGTAATCCATTAACTGATGTAACATTTTCAGGTGGAGATCCATTTTTTCAAGCTGCTGAAGTGAAAAAGGTAGCAAAAATCGTGAAAGATTTGAAAAAAAACCTATGGATGTATACAGGTTATACGTTAGAAGAGATACAGAGTTCTCAAAATAATGATATGATAGAGTTGTTACATTATGGGGATGTTTTAGTCGATGGAAGGTTTGAAATTGAGAAAAAAGATTTAACACTTCCATTTCGCGGAAGCTCCAATCAACGTATTATTCGATTGAAAGAGTAAAAAGGCGGGATAGATTATATGAATAAAACAGTATTGCTTGTTGAAGATGAAAGAAGATTACGTGAAATTGTTAGTGATTATTTTCGTAATGAAGGCTTTGAAGTAATCGAAGCAGAAGATGGAAAAAAAGCGTTAGAGTTATTTGCAGAGCATGAAATTGATTTAATTATGTTAGATATTATGTTACCGGAAATAGATGGATGGTCTGTTTGTAGAAGAATTAGAAAAGAATCAGCAGTACCAATTATTATGTTGACAGCACGTTCGGATGAGGATGATACATTGCTAGGTTTCGAATTAGGTGCAGACGAGTATGTAACGAAACCATTTAGCCCGAAAGTATTAGTAGCTCGCGCAAAGACGTTATTGAAACGTGCGGATGGTGCGGTAGGAGTAGCGGAAGAAAATGCTATGTCTTTAGCTGGAATAGAAGTAAATCGTCTATCTAGAACTGTTTTAGTAGATGGAGAAGAAATTATATTGACACATAAAGAATTTGAACTTCTTGTGTATTTAATGGAGAACAAAGGAATCGTGTTATCACGTCAACATTTATTAGATCAGTTATGGGGATATGACTATTACGGTGATGACAGAACGGTTGATACCCATATTAAAAAACTTCGAAATAAGCTAGGAGATAAAGCGAAGCATATCGGTACTGTTATTCGAGTTGGTTATAAATTTGAAGAATAATCTAGAACGATTTGTGTAATTTAGCCTAGGGAAATGGCGATTTTATACTCTCTTTTGAAGGTAGAATGTACAAAAAATACTTTTTTTGTCTACAATGTTAGATAGGAGTATTTTTTTAATTAGATTTCACGATGAGTTCACAAGAAGGACACAAAACGTGACTATACTGAAAATACGAATTCACCAGAGAGGGGAAATAAAACATGGGATATTACGACGGACCAAATTTAAATGAAGAGCATAGTGAAACGAGAGAAGTGAGAAAATCAGGTAGTAAAAAAGGCTATTTCTTCACAGGTTTAGTGGGGGCTGTAGTCGGAGCGGTTTCGATTAGTTTTGCAGCACCATATATGCCATGGGCTCAAAATAATGGAGCGCCAGTATCATCATTTAGTTCGGATTCAAAAGTAGAAGGTACTGTAGTTCCTGTTGTAAATAAAGCGAAAAATGAAACTGATTTACCTGGTATGATTGAAGGGGCGAAAGATGTTGTTGTAGGTGTTATTAATATGCAACAAAGTGTTGATCCATTTGCAATGCAACCGACAGGTCAAGAACAACAAGCTGGTTCAGGATCAGGTGTTATTTATAAAAAAGCAGGGAATAAAGCATATATCGTAACAAACAACCACGTAGTAGATGGTGCAAATAAACTTGCTGTAAAACTAAGTGATGGTAAAAAGGTAGATGCAAAGTTAGTAGGGAAAGATCCTTGGTTAGACTTAGCTGTTGTTGAAATTGACGGGGCTAATGTGAATAAAGTTGCAACTTTAGGTGACTCAAGTAAAATCCGCGCGGGTGAAAAAGCAATTGCAATCGGTAACCCACTAGGTTTTGATGGAAGTGTAACGGAAGGTATAATCAGTAGTAAAGAACGTGAAATTCCAGTTGATATTGATGGCGATAAACGACCAGATTGGCAAGCACAAGTTATTCAAACAGATGCAGCGATTAACCCTGGTAACAGTGGTGGTGCATTATTTAACCAAAATGGTGAAATAATTGGGATTAACTCAAGTAAAATTGCACAACAAGAAGTTGAAGGAATTGGATTTGCTATTCCAATTAATATCGCAAAGCCAGTTATTGAATCACTTGAAAAAGACGGAGTAGTGAAACGTCCAGCGCTTGGAGTAGGTGTCGTTTCATTAGAAGATGTGCAAGCTTATGCAGTCAATCAATTGAAAGTACCGAAAGAAGTAACGAATGGTGTTGTATTAGGTAAAATTTACCCAATATCACCGGCTGAAAAAGCTGGTTTAGAGCAATATGATATTGTAGTAGCATTAGATAATCAAAAAGTAGAGAATGCGCTTCAATTCCGTAAATATTTATATGAAAAGAAAAAAGTAGGCGAGAAAGTAGAAGTTACATTCTACCGTAACGGTCAAAAAATGACGAAATCGGCTACTTTAGCAGATAATTCAGCTACAAAGAATCAATAATCGAAATAAAAGAAAGTCTCTTTCATATTGAAAGAGACTTTCTTTATCGGCTATACTAAAGGAATAGGAGGGATTAATTATGACAATTGAAAACCCAACTCGTACGGAAATTGGTGAAGTGTTAAAGAAAAGCAAAACAATTGCGGTTGTTGGATTATCAGATAAGCCAGAACGTACATCGTATATGGTTTCAAAAGCAATGCAAGATGCTGGATACCGCATTATTCCAGTTAATCCAACAGTAGATGAGGTGCTTGGAGAAAAGGCAGTTTCTTCACTAAAGGATATTAAGGAACACGTTGACATAGTAAATGTATTTCGTCGCTCAGAGTTTTTAATGGATGTTGCAAAAGAATTTGTAGAGATTGATGCAGATGTTTTTTGGGCACAATTAGGAGTACAAGATGAGGATACATACAAATTTTTAAAAGAAAAAGACTATACTGTAATAATGGATCGTTGTATTAAAGTAGAACATGCGATGACAAAATAGTATAGATTTAAAGGTAGAAAGATTGATTCAGCCCTCATTATAGATAAGTAGGGCCGATGAACGAGGTGTTCATCATGAGATTTTTTAAAGGCTGTTTTTGGGGGTTGTTATTTGTAATCCCATTTTGGATCTTGATCATTTGGATCATAATAAAGGTTTGGAATGTGTAATCTTGGAATACATATCCATTTCTCGTTGACAAACGATTATTTTTCTGAAATAGTAGCCTAGAGGAATCCTTGTGAGAAAACAAGGATTTTTCTATTGAAAATGGTATATAAAAGAGATAAGATAACTTGCCAAAACTATAGTCGAGGCGTTATTCTATAATAGAAACATATGTTCTGATTTTGGATTAGGAAAGGGGCAAGGAGTTTGGCGAAGCATCAGTTCCAATATAATGAAGATGCGATTCAAGTGTTAGAAGGACTTGAAGCCGTTCGAAAACGCCCGGGTATGTATATCGGGAGCACGGACAGCCGTGGATTGCATCATTTAGTATATGAAATAGTAGATAACTCCGTTGACGAAGCGTTAGCGGGATTTGGCGACGAAATTTCAGTCGTAATACATAAAGATAATAGTATTAGCGTTATAGATAAAGGGCGAGGAATGCCTACGGGAATGCATAAACTTGGGAAACCTACACCTGAAGTTATTTTAACTGTACTTCATGCCGGTGGTAAGTTTGGTCAAGGTGGTTACAAAACGAGTGGTGGTTTGCACGGTGTTGGGGCATCGGTTGTAAATGCCTTATCAGAATGGTTAGTCGTAACGATTAAGCGTGACGGAAATATTTACGAACAACGCTTTGAAAATGGCGGTGTTCCTGTAACGACGCTTGAGAAAATCGGGAAGACGAAAGAGTCTGGTACTACGATGCATTTCAAACCAGATACAACGATTTTCAGCACAACAAATTATAATTATGAAACATTATGTGAGAGATTACGTGAATCTGCATTCTTATTAAAAGGAATGAAAATCTCAATAAAAGATGAACGAAATGATTTAGAGGATGTATTTCATTATGAAACGGGAATTGAAGCTTTCGTTTCATATTTAAACGAAGAAAAAGATTCCATTCATCCAGTTGTATATTTCACTGGTGAACAAAATGGAATTGAAGCAGAACTAGCATTTCAATTTAACGATGGCTACTCAGAAAACATTTTATCGTTTGTAAATAACGTACGTACAAAAGATGGTGGAACACACGAAGCTGGATTTAAAACAGCGATGACGCGTGTGTTTAACGAGTATGCTCGTAAAGTAGCACTATTAAAAGAAAAAGATAAAAACTTAGAAGGCACAGATATTCGTGAAGGTGTAGCGGCTATCGTTTCGGTACGTGTACCAGAAGAAGTGCTTCAGTTTGAAGGGCAAACGAAAGGGAAACTAGGTACAAGTGAAGCGCGTTCTTCAATTGATGCCATTGTATCTGAGCATTTAGCATACTTTTTAGAAGAAAATCCTGATGTAGCTACACTTCTTGTGAGAAAAGCAATTAAAGCAGCACAAGCCCGTGAAGCAGCCCGTAAAGCAAGAGAAGAAGCGCGTAGTGGTAAGAAAAAGAAAAAATCAGAAGGTACGTTAAGCGGGAAATTAACACCTGCACAATCACGTAACCCGCAAAAAAATGAACTGTACCTAGTAGAGGGTGACTCTGCCGGTGGTTCTGCGAAACAAGGACGAGACCGACGTTTCCAGGCCGTATTACCGTTACGTGGTAAAGTAATTAATACAGAAAAAGCAAAGCTTGCTGATATCTTTAAAAATGAAGAGATTAATACAATCATTTATGCGATTGGCGGCGGTGTAGGAAATGAATTTGATGTTGAAGATATTAACTACGATAAAGTTGTAATTATGACCGATGCCGATACGGATGGGGCTCATATTCAAGTATTGTTATTAACGTTCTTCTACAGATATATGAAGCCACTTATCGAAGCTGGTAAAGTGTTTATCGCACTTCCTCCTTTATACAAAGTAAGTAAAGGAAAAGGTAAGAGTGAGGTAATTGAATACGCTTGGTCAGACGAGGAATTAGACGGTGTAACGAAAAAAGTTGGAAAAGGCTATATGTTACAACGTTATAAAGGACTTGGTGAAATGAATGCGGATCAATTATGGGAAACAACAATGAATCCTGAAACGCGTACATTAATTCGCGTGAAAATTGATGATGCAGCAAGAGCAGAGCGTCGCGTTACAACATTAATGGGCGATAAAGTAGAACCGCGCCGTAAATGGATTGAACGTAATGTACAGTTTGGTATGCAAGAAGAAGGAAATATTTTAGAAAATGAAATGATTATGGAGACGGAGGTGGAATAACATGCAAGCAGAGAAGTTTCATGACCTCCCGCTTGAAGACGTGTTAGGTGATCGTTTTGCACGTTATAGTAAATATATTATTCAAGATCGTGCACTTCCAGATGCACGTGATGGCTTAAAGCCAGTACAAAGACGTATTTTATATTCTATGTATGTAGAAGGTAATGTACATGATAAAGCGTTTCGTAAATCAGCTAAAACAGTAGGTAATGTTATCGGTAATTATCATCCACATGGAGATTCCTCTGTATATGAAGCAATGGTACGCTTAAGCCAAACTTGGAAAGTACGTAATGTTTTAGTTGAAATGCATGGTAATAACGGTAGTGTTGATGGGGACCCAGCGGCAGCGATGCGTTATACGGAAGCTCGTTTATCACCAATCGCATCTGAATTATTACGTGATCTTGATAAAGAAACAGTTGAATTCGTGTCAAACTTTGATGATACGAGTGAAGAACCGGTTGTATTACCAGCAGCGTTCCCGAATTTATTAGTGAACGGATCTACAGGGATTTCCGCTGGTTATGCAACAGAAATTCCTCCGCATCATCTTGGAGAAGTTATTGATGCTACAATGATGCGTATTGATAAGCCAAATAGTACTGTTGATGATTTATTAACAGTTATGAAAGGACCAGATTTCCCAACAGGCGGTATTATTCAGGGGATTGATGGTATTAAAAAGGCGTATGAAACAGGTAAAGGTAAAATTATTATTCGCGGAAAAGCAGAAGTTGAAACAGTGCGCGGTGGGAAACAACAAATTGTAATCACTGAAATTCCTTACGAAGTGAATAAGGCAAATCTTGTAAAGAAAATGGATGAATTACGTCTAGATAAAAAGTTAGATGGTATTGCTGAAGTGCGTGATGAGACAGATCGTACTGGTTTACGAATTGTTGTTGAATTAAAGAAAGAAGCAAACGCCGAAGGTATTTTAAATTATTTATATAAAAATACAGATTTGCAAATTCCATATAACTTTAATATGGTAGCGATCAATAATCGTCGTCCAACACTTATGACATTACCGAAAATTTTAGATGCTTATATTGGACATCAAAAAGAGGTTATTACGAGACGTTCGCAATATGAATTAAGAAAAGCAGAAAATCGTCAACATATTGTAGAAGGTTTAAAGAAAGCATTATCGATTTTAGACCAAGTAATTGAAACAATTCGAGCTTCAAAAGATAAACGTAACGCGAAAGATAATTTAAGTGCAAAATTTGGCTTTACAGAAGCACAGGCAGAAGCAATTGTTTCCTTGCAATTATATCGCTTAACGAATACAGACATTACGGCGTTACAAGAAGAAGCAGATGAGCTTAATAAGAAAATTATTGAGCTACAGGCAATTTTACAAAGTGAAAAAAGATTACTTCAAGTAATTAAAACAGATTTAAAGAGAGTTAAGAAAACATATAGTGATGATCGACGCGCAATTATTGAAGATCAAATCGAGGAAATTAAAATCGATGTAGAAGTGATGATCCCACAAGAAGATGTCATCGTTACTGTAACGAAAGAAGGATATGTGAAACGTACTGGATGGCGCTCACATAATGCCTCAAATGGCAAAGACTTCGGTATGAAAGAGGGTGACATCTTACTTGAACGATTCGATACGAATACGACAGAGACAGTCCTCTTATTTACGAATAAAGGCAACTATATATATCTGCCAGTATACGAAATGCCAGATATTCGTTGGAAAGATTTAGGTCAGCACGTTGCTAATATCGTTTCACTCGACCGGGATGAAACAATCATTTGGGCAACGGTTGTACCGAACTTTGAGGAAGAAAAACGATTTATCGTATTTGTAACAAGAAATGGTATGATAAAGAAAACAGAATTAAATCAATATAAAGTTCAGCGTTATTCAAGGGCATTCGTTGCTGTAAACTTGAAAAAAGATGATGAAGTTGTCGATATATTTGCGACAGATGGAACGAGTGATATCGTTCTTGCTACACACGGTGCATATGCACTTATTTTCCATGAAGATGAAGTAAGTCCAGTCGGTGTAAGAGCTGCTGGCGTGAAAGCAATTAATTTAAAAGAAGATGACTATGTCGCTTCTGGTAAACCGTTAAATGGTGACAAAGATCAACTTATTCTCGTAACACAGCGCGGTGCTGTAAAACGTCTAAAAGCATCAGAAATTGAAAAATCAACGAGGGCGAAACGAGGTCTTGTTATTTTCAAAGAATTAAAACGTAATCCGTACCGCATTGTCGGTATTGAAATTGTTCGGGACGATGAATTAGTTTACATGAAGACAGAGAAAAACATTGTAGAAGAGATTGATCCGAAAGCGTATCGAAATAAAGACCGGTATAGTAATGGTAGCCTAGTGCTAGATGTTAATGATACTGGTGAAGTAGTAGAAACGTGGACGAAGAAAAGACCAGAATAAAGAGGGCATCTTGCTATGAATAATAGCAAGATGCTTTTTTCTAGGCAATTTATTATGTAAATAATAATAATCTTGTTATAATAACTGAATGAAATCGTTCTCATAAAGTGAAACTTTAATCAATGGGGATTTTCTTTATCCACACTGATTATTAGTTGAACCAATCGGGCTTTAACAAGCAGTTGATTTCTCACCTAATTCCTTAGCTTTCGCTGAATTTTTGGTTAGGAATCTTACTGCCTGTTAAAGCGGGACAAATGGAGGGGCAACATGAAAAAAATAGGTGTAGGGATTGTAGGATTTGGTTTTTCTAGTACGACATTTCATATCCCACTATTACAAACGATAGAAGAATATGATATTCGTGCTGTATTATCCTCAAAAGAAGAGGTAGTAAAAGAAACATTACCAAATGCTAATGTTGTTAGTACAATTGATGAATTGGTGAAGCGAGCTGATGTTGACTTAGTTGTTATTACATCACCTAATACAACTCATTTTCCATATGTAAAAGAAGCAATTTTAAACGGTAAGCATGTTGTTGTAGAAAAACCATTTGTTGTCTCAATTGAAGAAGGGGAAAAGCTTATTTCATTAGCAGAGCAGCATAATATAATGTTAAGCGTATATCATAATCGTCGTTTTGATAATGATTTCTTAACAATTAAGAAATTGTTAGGAGAAAACAGAGTAGGGAATGTATACGCATATGAATCGAATTTTGATCGTTTCCGTCCACATGTACGTGATCGATGGAGAGAAAAAAATCTACCAGGCTCCGGTATATTATACGATTTAGGATCGCATTTAATTGACCAAGCGTTATCAATATTCGGGAAACCCGATGCGATAAGTGCAGATGTAATAAAACAAAGACCAGGTGCAGAGGTGGATGATTATTTCCACATAGTACTTCATTACGGAGTTAAACGTGTCATTTTACGTAGTAGCAGTTATGTGAAAAAAGCTGGACCGCATTTTATAGTGCATGGAGAGAAAGGTTCTATCGTGAAGTACGGTATGGATTCGCAGGAAGAGCAATTAAAAAATGGAATGAAGCCAGGTGATAACGGTTATGGAGTAGACGATGAAGAGAATTTTGCTACTTTAGAAACAGAAGAAAGCTTAGAGCGTATTCCAACAGAAGTCGGTTGTTATGACAATTATTATAAAGGTGTACGAGATAGTATATTAAATGGTGAGAAACTACCTGTAACAGCAAAAGAAGGTTTAGATGTTATTAAACTGATTCAATTAGCGATTGAAAGCAGTGAAAAAGGTAGAGTCATTTCTATAAAATAAAAAGACACGAAATTCGTGTCTTTTTATTAGGAATATGTGAATATGATTAATTATTTAGTTTAGTCGTTTATCATACATTAATTGGATATGTATGCCATAAGGATCTTCAATAATACCATATGCTTCACTAAATATATTTTTTTCTAGCGGAGAGATTATTTTCACATGCTTATCGGAAATTAAATTATTATAAAACCTTTGTATTTCTTCTAAATTAGCACTTTGAATGCAAAGTGACATGTTATTTCCAACGTTATAACGTTCATTAGTATTCATTGTATCTTCTGCTATCATTAGCTTTGTATTCCCAATTTGTAAAACAGAGTGAGCAATATGATCTTTATTTTCACTTGTAATTTTAAAAGAACTATCTCTTTTCGCCAGTTCTTCATACGTAACAATCATTAATTTTTTGGCTTCTAAATTACGTGTATAAAAGTTAATCGCCTCCTTTGCTTGCCCGTTCATTGAGAGAAAAATAGCTATTTCTAATGTCATAAATTCACAACTCCTTTATTAGTTAATAATTATAATATAGACTAAAAAGGTTTCAATACATGATACCTTTTTGGGAGGGAAATATGAAAAAAACGGAACGAATAAATGACATGCTTATTTTCTTAAATAATAAAAGATATTTTAATTTAAAAGATTTAATGGTTAGATATGATATTTCTAAAAGTACAGCTTTACGAGATATTCAATCATTGGAAGAAATAGGTGTACCCATATATTCTGAACTAGGTAGAAATGGAAGTTATAAAATTATAGAAAATAGTGTGTTATCGCCAATTTATTTTAGTGTGGATGAAATGTATGCGTTATACTTTTCGATTCTTACACTAAATGGATACAAGACAAAACCATTTAATATAGAAAGTATTGCGCTTGAAAATAAATTTAAACATGTACTACCTGATAATGTGAGTAAAAATATTTCGATTATGGAACGAACGCTTTCCTTTGAAGTAACAAATCATAGTAATTTTAGTCCGTTCTTAAAAGAAATTTTACAGGGGATTTTTGCTGAGCGAGTTTATTATTTAACATATTTAAAAAAAGATGAGGAGAAAGTATTGGTCGCCCAATTTATTCGAATCGAATCTAAATTTGGCCAGTGGTATGCTAAAATCTTTAATTTTGAGACAAATGGTGTTCAAATAATTAGATGTGATAAAATTCTTTCTATTGAGGAAACAAGCAACACGAATTCAAAAAATCTTGAAGAACTATTAAGTTATCTTACAAACTTTCACAGAAAACCTGATGCAATTGATTTTAGCGTCATTGTTAATCAAAAAGGAAAGGACATTTTTGATAAAGAGAATTATCCTTCCATGAGGATACAAAAAGAAAATGAAAATTATAGTATAACAGGCTATTTTAACAAGCAAGAAGTTGAGTTTATTTCAAGTTATTTTCTAAATTTTGGTGAAACGATTATTTCAATTCAGCCTGTCATGCTAAAAGAGTTAATCTATAATAAGGTGTTATCTATAAAGCAGCATTTAACTTCTTTAAGATAAAGTTAGTTTTAGTCATTTTTTGATATGAAAAAGCCCTTGCGATTTAAATATCCAAAGGGCTTTTTGGTGATTTTATTTGTTCTTTAGAAAAATTACTTTTGTGGAACAGAAAGACCATAGAAGAACATCGTAACGATATCTTTTATATGTTTTTCCCGATCTCCTTCAAGAAGTTGTGCTCCAAATTCATCACCTAATTTTGTAAACATTTGAATGTAAAGTAACATCATTTCTTTAGTAAGGTGTGGATTAATTTCGTTTTTGCGCTGAGCTCGTTCTAATATTTCTAAATACCAGGGTAGGATTTTTTCATTTTGATAACTATAAATAAACTTACGGAGTTCTTCGTCCCTTTGCATCATTTGTAGTAACATATCAGGTTGAAATAATCCGCCAGTATTCATTTTTCTTACAATCATTTTTTGCATCATATCATGAAAAGGTAATTTTTCTTCTGCAAGCTCTTTATAATATTGAAATTCAGATATGATAAATTCTTGTATAAGCTCCCTAAATAACGCATCTTTACTTCCGAAATGATTATAAATTGTAACTTGAGAAACGTTTGCTTCTTTTGCGATATGTTCTATTTTCACTTCATTAAATCCACGTTCTGAAAATAATAAGAATGCTGCTTCTTTAATGGCACGCTTTTTCTTTTCTTTTACTCTTTCAAAGCCGTTCAATGCAATCACCTCACTTAAAATATACAAGAAAAAATAATGGAAAACAATAATTTTGAAATATGGACTGATAAATATTTCAAAAAGTTGTTGCGAATATGAAAGATGAGGAGTACAATAATTTTGAAATATCACATATTAAATATTTCAAAAAATGAGGTGGAATTATGATTTCAGTTCAAGATGTCACAAAACAGTTTTCGAATGGAAAAGGTTTGTTTCATATTACATTTGATGTAAAAGAGGGAGAAGTATTTGGTTATTTAGGACCGAATGGTGCCGGAAAATCAACGACGATTCGTAATTTAATGGGATTTATAAAACCGACAGCTGGTAAAGCGACAATTTTTGGATTAAATTGTTGGAATGAAGCAGCGAAAATTCAAAGGGAAGTTGGTTATCTACCGGGTGAAATTTCTTTTATTGAAGGAATGAACGGATTAGAGTTTTTAAAATTAATGCAAGGAATGCGTGGATTAAAGGATACGAAAAGACGAGATGAACTGATAGAACGTCTGCAATTTGATGTGAAAACACCGATTCGCAAAATGTCTAAAGGAATGAAGCAAAAAGTAGGGATAGTCGCTGCATTTATGCACGATCCAGAGGTGTTAATTTTAGATGAACCAACATCTGGACTTGATCCACTTATGCAGCAAGTGTTTATAGATTTAATATTAGAGGAAAAGCAAAGAGGAAAAACAATTCTTATGTCTTCGCATATTTTCACTGAAATTGAGAGAACTTGTGACAGAGTAGCTATTATTAAAGATGGTCGACTCGTAACGGTTGAAAATATTCACGATTTACAAAGTATGAGAAGACAGGTGATAGATGTAACAGTATCATCACAAGAAGAGATTGAGTCTCTTACAAAGTGTAATTTGCAATTTGAAGCGGTAAAAGGCAGAGAGGCATCTATCATTGTACAAGGAAACTATCAAACTGTTTTACAAACACTTTCAAACTACAATGTAACGGCACTTCAAACGAGAGCGATGGATTTAGAACATTTATTTATGCATTATTACGATAAGAAAGAAGGGATAACGCATGAATAAGCAATTATTTTTAGCTAGTTTGAAAGAAACACAAAAAAGTATTTTGAGTTATGCGTCTGGTGCAGCTTTATATCTGTGGTTATTAATTTGGATATTCCCGTCAATGGTATCAGCGAAAGGGCTAAATGAATTAATAGGTGCCATGCCTGATAGTGTGAAAAAAATCGTTGGTATGGAAAGTCCGATTCAAAACGTAATGGATTTTCTAGCGGGCGAATACTATAGTCTATTATTTATTATCATTTTAACAATTTTTTGCGTAACAGTTGCGACACATTTAATTGCTCGTCATGTAGATAAAGGAGCAATGGCATACTTGCTAGCAACGCCTGTATCTAGAGTACAAATCGCAATTACGCAAGCGGCTATTCTTATATTAGGACTACTGATTATTGTAGCGGTTACGTATGTAGCGGGTATAGTAGGTGCTGAATGGTTTTTAGAGGATAATAACTTAAATAAAGAATTATTTTTGAAGATAAATGTAGTCGGAGGGCTCATATTTTTAGTCGTTAGTGCCTATTCATTTTTCTTTTCTTGTATATGTAATGACGAAAGAAAAGCACTAAGTTATTCAGCGAGTTTAACTATCTTATTTTTCGTATTGGATATGGTAGGGAAGTTAAGTGATAAGTTAGAATGGATGAAAAACCTATCATTATTCACGCTGTTTCGTCCGAAAGAAATTGCTGAAGGATCATATAATATATGGCCGGTAAGTATAAGTTTAACTGCTGTAGCGCTTTGTATTTTTATCGTAGCGATTGTAGTATTTAGGAAGAGGGATTTACCGTTATAGAGTAGAAAGTCCACTGAGAAAGTGGGCTTTTTTTATTTGTAAATTTAAACTAGTATGTTTATTGCATCCTTATAAAGGATATTTATCTTTTTAATTAAAAAAATATTCAAAAAAGTGAACCTTTTTCTAGGTTCATACGTCTAATATATGTAAAGTTAAATTGGAAGTGATGAAGTGAGGATGAAACAGGAGGAGCGATTGTGAAAGTAATCCCTTTATATAAAATGATTATAAAAGAAGAAACGGATGTTTCTTTAGCGAAAAAAGGTGATCATGAAGCCTTTATAGCGCTTATACATACAGAAAAAGTGAAGATGTATCGAATAGCAAAGGCGATGTTACGTGATGAGACAAATATAGAGGATGCGATACAGACAACAATTTTAAAAGCCTATGAAAATATAAAAAAATTAAAAAAAGAAGAATTTTTTCAAACTTGGTTAATTCGAATACTAATAAATGAGTGTAACAATATTATTAGAGCGTATAAAAATGTAATTGTGACAGAGGAGAATGATTACAATATGAGTGCGTGTGATCAGTATGAAGATATAGATTTGTGTAATGCGATTCAATCGTTACATGAAGAATTAAGAGCTGTTACGGTGCTTTATTACTATGAAGACATGAATCAAGAGAGTATAGCAAAGCTGTTAGAAATACCGAAAGGAACAGTGAAATCAAGATTGTCACGCGCGAGGGAACAACTACAAAAACGATTAAAGATGGAATAGGGGGTGTAAAGGATGGATAATGAAAAATTATTTGATGAGAAATTAAAAAAGAGAATAAAAGATGAAAATGTTATAGTACCTCCAGAGTTAAATGAAAAAATTAATGGCACGCTACATAATCTTCAGGTAAAAAAGAAGAGTTACAAAATTCATATGATGATAATTAGTGCAGCGGTTTGTATACTTTCAGTGGTATCTATGTCTGAGTTTTCTATACAAAGTTTTGCGCAAAATGGTGGAGTATTTGAATATGTAAAGAAAAAAGCGTTTTCTGATTATGAAAATGAAGAAGAAATAAAATCGAATGTACATTATCCAGATAAAGAAAAGATTCATCAAAAAATGCTAGATTCTATTGATTATTTTAAAAATATTTCAGGACAATTTGAGGAATATTCTAGCTCATCAAGAATTGCTACAACATATAAGTATGCGATTGATACGGAGAAACAAAGAGGTATCTCTTCGAAAGAAGATAAACTAGCCAAAAAACGAACAATTATATATAACGAGGGCAAGAAAAAAGAGTTTGATGATGAGAAGTATACCTATAAAGAGACAAAATGGAACCCGAAAGAAAGAAACAATGAACTATTAAAATTAAATCCTACGGAAAGGTTAGTGAGAAAATCAGATGAGAAAAAGAGATATGATGATGAATATGTAGGGCTAGCTAAATATAGTATTCAATCAGAATTCGCAGATTTATTAATTCGATATAAAGATTGGAATTATAAAGAAACGAAATATCTTGGATTAGATTGTTACAAAATTGAAGGAGTTATAAACATAGAGATGCCTGTTAGCACCTCTGAAGATTTAAGAGGGAAATTCGAAATGGTTGTGGAGAAAAATACAGGGATTATGTTGAAATTTCTTAGTTTTCAAGAAGGCTTGATTCAATATTCAGTTACGACTGAATGGATACAAATAGATAAGGGATTGAAAGAAAGTATGTTTCAAAAGGATAGCGCTAAATATGAAAAAATGAAAAACATATTGGATCAATAGAAACAGGAGGAGAGTAAATGGGGAATCATTCATCTTTAAGAGAAGAGAAAAATAAGCAAAAATATAAAAAGAAAAAGATAATAAGTTTACTACTGGCGGTATTACTATTTGGTGGAATTGGCTATGGAGCCTATGTATATATGAAAACTTCTAGTCTTGTACAAAAATCTAATTTGAATTTAGCACGAGGTGAAAAATCCAATTTACGTGAGAAATCTGTAAAGCCAATTGCAAATCATGTTTCACTTTTAATTATGGGAATTGATGAAAATCAAGAACGACAAAAGGAATATAATGGTGCATTTCATACAGATGCATTATTGTTAGCGACTTTTAATAAAGACGATAAAACAGTGAAATTAACAAGCATACCGCGTGATACATATACATATGTTCCAGTTGAAAAGAAAAAAGATAAAATAACCCATGCATATGGAAGTGGTTTCGTTAAAAATGGTAAAGATGGAGGACCGCAAGCTTCTGTGGAAGCGGTAGAAAAATTGTTACAGGTGCCTGTTGATTATTTTGTGAAATTTAATTTTGGTTCCTTTACTAAAATTGTTGATGGGTTAGATGGTATTGAAGTGGATGTCCCAGTTGAATTTACGGAGCAAAATAGTAAAGATGAACCTGATGCGATTCATTTGAAAAAAGGATTACAAAAATTAAATGGGGAAGAAGCACTTGCACTAGCAAGAACGCGCCATATTGATAGTGATGCAATGAGAGGACAGCGCCAACAACTTGTTATTGAAGCGATTTTAAGTAAATTAAAAAGTGTAGGATCGATTACGAAGTTAGAAAAAATAGTTGAGGCGGTTGATGGTGATTTTAAAACAAATTTAGTAATGGATGATATTTTATCTTTTTATAAATACGGTTTAAACGGTTCAGTTGAAAAAATACAATTAGCTGGTGATGATTTATACTTACCTAATGGCCCAAACGGGCAACGTGTATATTATTATAATCCTAATAAAAAAGATCTACAGAGTTTGAGTAATACTCTTAGAACACATCTAGGATTAAGTGAAAAGCAAATTGAGGAGAATTAAAGCAGACGAAATGTCTGCTTTTTTATTTTTGTAGAAAAGATGTTTTTAGATATATGCATTATTTATTAGCAATAATTAACAAGTATTCAAGTGGTAAATGAGATGAAAGTGATTAAAACAACAAATGTGTATGAATGCGAAATAAGGTTTGAACAACATATGGCATTTTTATGAATATTACTGTAAAAAAATAATTTTTTAAAAATTTTCAATAATAATACTTTACAAAAATTAAAAAATTAGTAGAATAAGAATTAGTAAGAATCGTCTGATAAATATATAGAGAAAAACAGAATTATCAGAAAATTATTTAATAGCTATCGTTAAGAATTAGGGAGGGTACAAAATGAAAAAGAAACAAATGAAAAAACTAACAGCAGTTGTAGCACCGGTTTTAGCAATGAGCATGGCATTAACAGCATGTTCTACATCAGGTGGAGATAAGAAGACAAGCACAAATTCTAGCTCTAGTGGAGATAGTAAGTCAGGGGAAAAATTAGCAGCAAAACAAGTGCTAAATCGAACAGTAACACAAGAGATTCCGACGATGGACTCTTCAAAATCAACTGATACAGTATCTTCACAAATGCTAGGTAATACGATGGAAGGGTTATATCGTCTTGATAAAGACAATAAGCCGATTCCAGCAGCAGCAGAATCTAGCACGAAAAGTGAAGATGGTAAAAAATATACGTTCAAACTACGCAAAGATGCAAAATGGTCAAATGGAGATCCAGTAACTGCGAAAGATTTCGTATACGCTTGGCAACGTCTATTAGATCCAAAAACAGCTGCTGAGTATGCATTTATCGCATTCCCGATTAAAAATGCAGAAGTAGTAAATAAAGGAGAAAAACCTGTAACTGAATTAGGAGTAAAAGCAGTAGATGATCTTACGCTTGAAGTTGAGTTAGAGCAAGCAGTACCGTACTTCTTAAACTTAGTAGCATTCCCATCATATTATCCATTAAACGAAAAGTTCGTTAAAGAAAAGGGCGAGAAGTTCGGTTTAGAGTCTGATACAACTGTCTATAACGGACCGTTCGTTCTTAAAGATTGGAAGCATGAACAAGGATGGCAATTAAAGAAAAATGATCAATATTGGGATAAAAAGACTGTGAAACTGGAAGAAGTTAACTTTAGTGTTGTTAAAGAGGCTGCGACTTTAGTCAATCTATATGATAGCGGTCAAGTTGACTTTGCTTTATTAAATGGAGAGTTCGTTGATAAATATAGAAGCAAGAAAGATGAATTTGGCACATATTCACAAGTAAGTACGTATTTCATTCGTATGAACCAAAAACGTGATGGACAAGACACGCCATTAAAGAGCAAAAAATTACGTGAAGCAATTGCGTTATCAATTGATAAAAAGAATTTAGCAAATGTAATTTTAAATGATGGATCAAAAGAAGCTGACTTCTTAGTGCCAAAAGGATTAGCAACTGGACCGGATGGTAAAGATTTCCAAGAGACGTTTAAAAACGGTTTGAAACCAAATGCTAAAAAAGCGGCTGCAGCTTGGGAAGAAGCGAAAAAAGAACTTGGAAAAGACCAAGTTACGATTGAATTCTTAAACTACGATACTGGTAATGCGAAAAAAGTTGGCGAATATATTAAAGATCAGATTGAGAAAAACTTAAAAGGTGTAACAGTTAATATTAAACTTCAACCATTTAAGCAAAAACTAAAATTAGAAACTGAACAACAATATGATATTTCGTATGGCGGATGGAATCCGGATTATGCAGATCCAATGACGTTCTTAGATATGTTTGAGACTGGACATTCTCATAACCAAATGAGCTTCTCTGACCCTAAATATGATGGCATGGTGAAAAAAGCTGGAACGGAATTAATGAGCGATGCGAAAAAACGTTGGGAAGAGTTAGGAAAAGCTGAAAAAACATTACTTGAAGAAGATGTAGCGATTGTACCTTTATATCAACGAGGAGATTCTTATGTTTTACAACCAAATGTAAAGGGAGTAGTAAAACATAATATCAGTCCAGAATTTAGCTTTAAGTGGGCATATGTGACTGAAAAATAATAGAGTTGAAAAAGCATTTAAAAGTGGCTTAGCTACTTTTAAATGCTTTTTTTGTGAGCTTAAAATACTAATTTTTAGTGTGGTTAAATAGAAGAGAATAAGGTGTATAGTATGTACATATAGTAGATGGGGGATAAATCATACTAAATTAAAAAAATCAGAATATTTAAAATTAAACTATTTACAAATACGAAAAAAAGAGTAGAATAACATTAGTTGTAATTTTCTGAAAAACGAATCTTTAGTAAGGGGTCTCTCAAGGATTGGTAATGTACATATAATTAGGGAGGGTATAAAAATGAAGAGAAAAAAGCTGAAAAAGTTAACGGCAGTTGTAGTACCAGTTTTAGCGATGAGTGTTGCATTGACAGCATGTTCTGGGTCAGGTGGGGAAAAGAAAACGACTACTACATCAAATAGTGGGGAAGAAAAAAAATCTGATATTAAATATGCAGCGAAACAAGTATTAAATCGTACGGAAAACCAAGAAATTCCGACGATGGATACTTCTAAATCTACTGATACATTAGGTTCGCAAATTTTAGGGAACACGATGGAAGGCCTATATCGCCTTGATAAAGATAATAAGCCAATTCCTGCTGCGGCAGAGTCTAGTACGAAAAGTGAAGATGGTAAAAAGTATACGTTTAAACTGCGAAAAGATGCAAAATGGTCAAATGGTGATCCTGTAACAGCGAAAGATTTCGTTTTTGCATGGAAGCGCTTACTTGATAAGAATACTGCGGCAGAATATGCATTTATTGCTTACTATATTAAAAATGCAGAAGCAATTAATAAAGGAGAAAAACCTGTAACTGAATTAGGGGCGAAGGCGGTAGATGATTACACGCTAGAAGTAGAATTAGAAAAACCGGTACCGTATTTCTTAAATTTATTAGCATTCCCATCATACTATCCATTAAATGAAAAATTCGTAAAAGAAAAAGGTGATAAGTACGGTTTAGAAGCAGATACAACTGTGTATAATGGTCCATTCGTTATGTCTTCATGGAAACATGAACAAGGTTGGCAGCTGAAGAAAAATGATAAGTACTGGGATAAAAAGACTGTGAAATTAGAAGAAATTAACTATAGTGTAGTAAAAGAGGTTGCAACGAAAGTAAACTTATATGATACAGGATCAATTGATTTTACATTACTATCAGGAGAGTTTGTAGATAAATATAAATCGAACAAAGAAGAATATGGTGAGTATGCGGAATCAAGTACATTCTTCTTACGTTTAAATCAAAAACGTAACGGACAAGATACGCCTTTAAAGAGCAAAAAACTTCGTGAAGCAATTGCATTATCAGTTGATAAAAAAGGATTGGCAAATGTAATTTTAAATAATGGTTCAAAAGCAACAGATCAATTGGTTCCAAAAGGACTTGCGACAGGGCCAGATGGTAAAGATTATCAAGATACATTTAAAAATGGTCTGAAATATAATCCGAAAAAAGGAGCAGCAGCGTGGGAAGAAGCGAAAAAAGAACTTGGAAAAGATCAAGTTACAATTGAATTGCTAAGCTATGATGATGGAACTGCGAAAAAGATTGCTGACTATGTAAAAGATCAAATTGAGAAAAATTTAAAAGGTGTAACGATTAATACGAAAATTCAGCCGTTCAAACAAAAATTAAAATTAGAAACTGCGCAAGATTATGAAATTTCTTATGCAGGTTGGAGTCCAGACTATGCGGACCCAATGACATTTATTGATATGTTTGAATCGAAGAGCCCGTACAACCAAATGAGTTATTCAAATCCAAAATACGATGAAATGGTAGGAAAAGCAGGTAATGAATTAATGAGTGATGCGAAAAAACGCTGGGAAACGTTAGGGAAAGCTGAAAAATTATTCCTTGAAGAAGATGCAGGGTTAGTTCCTTTATATCAAACAGGAAGATCGTATGTAATGAAACCGAATGTAAAAGGAATTGTGAAACATAACATCAGTCCAGAATATAGCTTTAAGTGGGCGTATGTAACTGAGGATGGCGGAAAAAAATAAAGTGAAAGCATTTCAAAAGTGGCTGAGCTGCTTTTGAAATGCTTTTTAGTATGTATAAGGGAATAAATCTCGTTAGCCTATTGAGAATCGGGTAGGTAATTAGGAAGGTTCTATCGGAGGGATTTAGAGAGGTCAGTAAGTAGTAAGACAGATGATAGTAAGAGACCTCATGCTAATAAGAAAAATATAGAACGTAGTAATAGAGTGGAATAAGGGGAGGGATGTTTACATATAGTAGACGGGGATAATTCATATAGTAGTTAAAACAACAAGTTACTATAATAAAAAAATAAATATTTAGAAAATTTACAAAAATACTTTACAAAATTTTAAAAAATAGTAGAATATTAATTAATAAGAATTTTCTGATAACGAAAGTTAGTAGAGAAATTCTAAATGTTAATATCGTACATATAATTGGGGAGGGTACAAAAAATGAAGAGAAAAAAGATGAAAAAATTGACAGCGGTCGTAGCACCAGTTTTAGTAATGAGTATGGCATTAACAGCTTGCTCTGGATCAGGAGATAAAGAGAAGGCAAGCACAACACCAAAAAGCGGTGAAAAAGAAGGCGGAAAGCTAGCGGCGAAGCAAGTGCTTAATTTAACAGAGTCTCAAGAGATTCCATCTATGGACTCTGCTAAAGCGACAGACCAAGTATCGTTTCTAGCTTTAAACAACGTAATGGAAGGTTTATATCGACTTGATAAAGATAATAAAGCAACACCAGGAGTTGCTGAATCATATAAAAAGAGTGATGATGGTAAAAAGTATACATTTACATTAAATAAAAATGCAAAATGGTCAAATGGAGACCCTGTAACAGCGAAGGATTTCGTGTTTGCTTGGAAACGTGCGGTAGATAAAAATACAGCAGCGGAATATGCATACATTATGTTTGATTTAAAGAACGCAAAAGCAATTAATGATGGGAAAGCACCACTTGATACGTTAGGTGTAAAAGCTGTAGATGATTACACATTAGAGGTAGAATTAGAAAATCCAGTTCCTTACTTTGTAGAATTAACTTCATTCGGAACATTCTATCCGTTAAATGAAAAATTCGTAAAAGAAAAAGGTGAAAAATTTGGTTTAGAAGCAGATACAACGTTATACAACGGACCATTTACATTAACAGACTGGAAACATGAAGAAGGATGGAAATTAAAGAAAAATGCACAATATTGGGATAATAAAACAGTTAAGTTAGATGAAATCAACTTTAACGTAGTAAAAGATAGCGGTACACGTGTAAACTTATATGAAAGCGGACAAATCGATCGTGCGGGACTTACATCTGAAATGGTTGACAAATATAAATCAAATCCAGACTTTTATACACAAAAAACACCATCAACGTTCTTCTTACGTTTAAACCAAAAACGTGGTGGGCAAGATACAGTATTAAAGAACAAAGATTTACGTTTAGCGATTGCAAAGGCATATGATAAAAAAGGCTTAACGAACGTTATTTTAAATGACGGATCTACACCAGCAGATTACTTAGTACCAAAAGAATTTGCTAAGAGTCCAGATGGAAAAGACTTCCGTAAAGAAAATGGAGATATTTTAAAAACAGATGTGAAAAAAGCAAAAGAGCATTGGGAAAAAGCGAAAAAAGAACTTGGAAAAGAGCAAGTAACGATTGAGCTATTAAACTACGATAGCGATAATGCGAAGAAAGTAGGAGAATTCTTAAAAGGAGAACTTGAGAAAAACTTACCAGGGTTAACAGTGAACTTGAAAAATCAACCGTTTAAACAAAAATTAAAATTAGAATCAGATTTAGATTATGATTTATCTTACGCTGGTTGGGGCCCTGACTACTTAGATCCAATGACATTCATTGATATGTTCGTTACAAATGGTCCTCATAACCAAACTGGATATTCAAATCCAAAATATGATGAAATTGTAGAAAAAGGTAAAGGCGAGCTATTAACGAAAACGAAAGAACGTTGGGATAGCTTACTAAAAGCTGAGAAAATATTACTTGATGATGCTGTAATTGCACCATTATATCAACGTGGTGATGCTATCGTTCAAAGACAGAAAGTAAAAGGTATTGTTCACCATCCGGTTGGTGGAGACTACAGCTATAAATGGGCATATATTACAGAGGATAAGTAAGATGAGGGGCGTACAATACGCCCTTTTTTCTATGCACTTTTCTTCCGTGCTCGAATATATAAAATAAAAAAGGGAGAATCCCATGAAACGAAACACATACATCGATTTCCTAGCTTATTACGGAATAGGAAGTGCTCATCCTGGTGGCTTTACGTTAACAAAACAATTGTTAGCACAACTGCCTTTTAAATATGGAGCGAATGTCCTTGAGATAGGTTGTGGTACGGGGAAAACAGCGGCGTATATGACAAGGGAATTTGGCTATAAAGTAACAACGGTTGAAAAGAATGAAATTATGATTCAAAAGGCAAAAGATAGATGGTTGTTTGAAGGGTTAGATATACAATTAATTGAAGGAAATGTAGAGCATTTACCGTGTTTGAATAACTCATTTGAGTTCGTACTTGGAGAATCAATCATCGCTTTTACAGACAAAGAAAGGGTTATCTCGGAGTGTTATCGTGTATTACAGCAGGACGGTAAGCTTGTTGTCATTGAAATGATTATTGATAGGCACATTGATAAGGGTGAGGAAGAAAAAATCGCCCAATTATATGGCATGAAAGAACTGTTAACTGAGAATGAGTGGGTACAATTATTTCAGAAAGCAAATTTTAAAAGAATTACAATTGCGGGTGGTGGCACGATTGCAGAAACAATCTCTGGCTATGTAGAAGAGCCAGAATGGAATGTATCCTCACATATTCCGAATGAGTTATATGAGGCGTGGGCACAGCATGAAAATGTACGGCTTATGTACCAACACATTTTAGGGCATCGTATTTTTATATGTGAAAAATAAAGAAAAAGAGTTGGCTAAAGGTAGCCAACTCTTTACTATGTTAAATGAAAAATAATGCAGCTAATGTAATTCCGAAGATGAAACCAAATCCGAGTTCAACACCCCAGCCACAACCGCCGCCTCCCCAGCCGCCGCAACCACAACTACTACAACCACGACCACCACATCCGCAGCTGCTGAATCCACCACCGCATCCGAATCCACAACTATCACACCTGCTAAGGCCTCCACAAAGGTCACAACCACCGTTTGCATAAGCGTCGTAGTATCCGAACCCTGAATCAAAAGATGAGCGCTGTTGCACCGGTTCGATCCATACAGAGTTTTGTGTCACATCGATTATTTTACCTAAATGTATACGGCCATCACGGTCTTCAATCCGAACAACTTTTCCGAAATAACGTTGGCATGTATCATAACATTTTTGTCTATGCATATTCTTTCCTCCTTCCGCATTACAGTAATACGATATGTAAGGGGGACAAGTGCGGCTTGTACGAATGCCCTATCTATCATAATTGTTATAGGAAAGGGGAAATATAAGAAGAGGATATATAAGGAGGAAAAGGCATGAAATCTACAGATCAGTTTCAGACATACGAAGTACCATGGGAAGATTTTATTGAAGCGTTACGAGAGGAAATGAAGAAGCAAGTAGGGACAGATATTATTGATACAGTAGTTTGCAATTTAGAAGATGGTTTTGAAGTGTATACATATGTGCAGGGGGATTTAGATTTTGAATATAAGGAAGCGCTTGAGAGAAAATACGGAAGTGATGCGAAGACACCTAATGTGTTAACGATAATGTTATTAGCTAGTATTTATAATACAAGTGAAGAGAATATACGCTTGCATGCGGATAATAAAGAGAATCCGATTGTTGAAGTGTATGTAAAGCAATGAAACACGCTGTGGAAGGCGTGTTTTTTATTTGTATGATAAAATGTTAGAAAATTGAGAAAGAAGGTGAAGGATTGGGAATTAAACATCTTAATTTAACAGTTACAGATGTAACAGCAGCTAGAGAGTTTTTAGAGAAGTATTTTGGTCTAACTTGTAGTGGAACAAGAGGGAATGCCTTTGCAGTTATGCGTGATAATGATGGATTTATACTAACTTTAATGAAAGGAAAAGAAGTTCAGTATCCAAGAACATTTCACGTAGGATTTCCACAAGAAAGTGAAGAACAAGTAGATAAGATAAATGAAAGATTGAAGGAAGATGGATTTTTGGTCGAGCCTCCTAAGCATGTCCATGCGTATACGTTTTACGTTGAAGCACCTGGTGGATTTACAATAGAAGTGATGTGTTAAGTCAAAAATCAAACTTTTTGTTATGTGTTTTTAAAATAAAAAGTAGGAAAAGTCTGTTTTAAGTGTGGAGCTTAAACAGGCTTTTTTACTTATAGTATCGGATAGAAAACGCTAGAAGGAATAATATTCAGTTCTTATAACTGTTTACATAATAAAATTATGCTGGGTTCGTTGTCCTAAAATACAAGTCATATATCTTGTTTCCTCTCATAAATTTAAACATAGGAATTTGTCTACAAAGGTGGCGAAGCCTCATCATGAAAATCCGAATTTGTGCCACGTTCATGTTGTTTCTATTTATATGTTTACCTTTATCAGCTTTTGCAAAAGGAGAGGAGGCAAAGGAAAGGGTCGTTTCACTTGTATATGACGATTCGGGCAGCATGAGAAATAACGATCGCTGGAAATATGCCAATTATGCTTTGCAAAGTTTAGTTGCGCTATTGGATGAAAAAGATAAATTTTCTTACGTTCCAATGAGTAAGCCGAATGAGCCATTAAACATTTCGTTAACGAAGGATAAAAGGCAAACAGAAATTGAGGGAATTGGAGCATGGAAAACGTATTTAAATACTCCATTTAGCGCGGTAGAAACGGCGATGCAATCTATAAAAAAGGAAGCAGATATAGATGGAAAACGTGAATTTTGGCTTATTGTATTAACTGACGGGGCATTTAATGATTTAGAGAAAGATAAGGTTGGCGGAAAAGAACAAATTTTGCAGAAATTAGCCCAGTTTAAGAAAGAAATGGATGCAAAAAAGATATCGTTACATCCAGTCTTAATTACGATGGAAGAAGATTTAGGACAACAAGAAAAAGAACAACTAAATACGTTCAAGGAAATATGGAAGAAAGAGATAAATGGTGTTACGATGCCGTCAAGCGGAGAAGATGGCATTGTAAAAAGTGTAAATCAAGTGGCAGCATTAGTTGCAAATCGTGATCCATTCTCCTCTGTTGAATCGATTGTAAAAACGAAAGTAGTGGGGAAAAGAGTAGAGATTACAACACCGTTTCCGTTAAAGCGTATGACGCTTGTACGACAATCGCCTTCTCTGCCCGATTATCAGGTCACACAAATTTCTAAACCATTACAATTACAATCTTCTTTTTCCATACATGCACCAGGAGAAGCAAAATTGTTCGGAAATATAGTTCATATAAGTACGGAAAATGAGGAAGTTATTAAACCAGGAACTTATACGATAGAAGTGGACCGAGATATTGAGAAAGAAGGGTTACAAGTACTAGTCGAACCGGCACTTAATTATACTGTTTCTACTTATGATAAAGAGGATAAGGATAGAAAAAATGTTGAGGAAATGTATGAAGGTGTGACAGCTGTTATTGAAGCAAGGCCTACGGAGTTGCCAGTTCAGTCTTCTTACTTTCAGGCAGAAGTAGAAATAGACGGAAAACAATATGCAATGAAGTGGAACGATAAAAGGCATGTGTTTTATTACGAAACGAAGCTTGGTAAAGGGTTAGTACGCGGGAAAGTTCATATGAATATAAAGGGGTTTTATAGACAGACGAAAGAATTTAAAATTGAAACAGCTGAGAAACCGAAATTATCACTTCAAACTGTTACAAAAGATTATGAAGAAAAAGTGACAAATTTAGAGAATAGTAAACCGTTTATTATACAACCACAGTTAGATGGTAAGCCGATGACAGAAGAGGCTGTAAAGAAACTATTAAAATCTACTGGTGTCACATCTAAACAATCAATCAACTATGAAATAAAGCAACATGGAAATCAAATCTATGTTTATCCTCGTCCCTATTACTCCGACACATTTAATTTTACAGATACCGGCACCGTAGAAGCTACCATCGTAATGCAGGATTCAAAGTTACAAGAAGTAAAGAAAAACATAACATTCCATATTCAAGATGCTCCGTTTTATGAAAAATATGCGCTTATTTTTAAGTTTGTCATTCCTATCACTTTATTACTGTTAGTAGTAGGAATCATTGTTTTAGGATGGATTGTTCGGCCAAGATTTCACCGGAAAGCACTACTGTATTATGAATGGGATCAAGAGGTAGCGAAAGATTGGCTATATCAATCTGAACCAGAATTACTTCGAAATAAATGGTGGAACCATTATTTTGGGATCCCATTTAGAGCAGAAAGAAAAACTGTGCAATCCGTTACATTTATAGCGAAGAAAGGTTCGAAATCTGTCTTTGTAGCGAAAGAATCACAAGTAGTTGGAATGATTATTGATGGAATGTTTATAACAGAGGATGAAGTAGGAATGGAACATAAGACACTATATCCAAATGAACTTTTACTAATTGATAGAGGATATGGTAAGGAGATTTACAAGTACGAATGTGAATAGTAGGTAGGGATAAGAAGGGGATGGAGTATTCATTCTCTTTCCCTTTTTTCAAACAAGCAAGAATAGGAAGGTGGTTCACATGACATTACAAGTTCCAACAATATTAATTGGTTTAGGTGGAATCGGTAGTACTGTGACGCATCAAATATATGAAAAACTGCCTGAAGAGCGCCGAAAAAAGGTAGCAATGCACGTATTTGATACAGATGTGAATACATTAAGTAAATTTGATCATATTCGAAAGTTTAAGACACAAACAAGTTCTAGTAAAACGCCTAGGGAGTATATTGCAGGAGATCCAACGATCCCAGAGTGGTTTCCGATGGATCCGACTATACTTGATAAGCCATTAACAGAAGGAGCAGGACAGTTACGCGTTATTTCACGTTTAGCGTTACGTGCTGCGATGAAAGAAGATAAATTGACGTCTTTTTGGCAAGAAATCGAGAAAATTTTTCCGGTTACAAGTGATCAAACGGAATATGGTGTGCGTGTCATTATAGTAACATCACTAGCAGGCGGAACAGGTTCAGGGATGTTTCTGCAAATTGCATTATATTTACGTGAAATGCTTCGGAAGAAATTGCAGCATCATAACATTTTAATACGCGGTGCGTTTTTAATGCCGGATGTTTTAGTAAAGACGAGAACAGTTAGCACGAAAGAATTTGAAACGGTGCAAGCAAATGGCTATGCATCGTTAAAAGAATTACATGCTATTACGCTCGGTTCTACTGGAGAATTATCAAAACGCGGCGGTGTAACAATTGAATTAGAGTATCGCCCTGATCAAGTAGATGAAGACGGAAGAACGAATCATACAATTAAACAACATCATTTACCGTACAATTATTGTTTCTTATACGATTATGAAAACCTACATGGACACCATTTACACAATTTATCAGATTATATGGAACAGATGGCAAATACAATTTATTTACAGTTATTTAGCCCGATGTCCACAAGTCATTTTGCACAAGAAGACAATCAAATTCAGCAATTAGCAGAATCAAGCGGAAAAGGACGATATTGCGGGGCAGGAACGGCAAAACTCATTTATCCGTATGAGCATGTGTTAAAATATTGTGCTTTAAAATGGGCTGTGCAAGGTTTAGATGAATCGTGGCTTCATTTAGATCAACTGTTTCAAGAGAAGAAGCAAAGATATGACCAAGATGTAAAACGTGGGATGCAGCGTGAAAAGCCGGAGAGAGGTAAAAGTTATTTAGAGGACTTGGAACATCTTGCTACCCGTCCAGAGCAAGCTCATATTTTCTATAGACAAATGTACAATGAAACACGTGAAGGAGCAGAGGGTGGTAAGCTCGGAGTTGCGAAATCAAAACTGTTTTTAGAAGCTGTAGAAAGTTATGTACAACGAACGGTGCAAAAAGATGAGGAATTAAATCGTCTGCAACATGAGTGTAAAATTTCAGCTGCGAAACTGAAAATGATGGAACAAATGAAAGGTGAAGTGGCAAGAGTGGATCATGCGGTTCGTTTATATGCGTATGCGATTCCGAGCCGTGTACATGAACATGTAACGACACTTTTATATGACATGATTGAATCAGACCGCTTTTCACCAAGTGGTTCTGAAGGGCAGTCCTATCAATTAAATACATGGTTTTTAAAGAAAACAGATCCAGTTCACCCAGTAGCAGCACGTTTTATGTTATATGAAATTCGAAAGCAGTTAGTGGAAAAAATGAATCGACTACATGAAAATAATGAACAAAAGCGAAATGTAATTCAAAACTACGATAAAAAATTTAATGTGGGTAATATCGATGGAACGGTAACGGCTGTACGCCGAGTAGAAATTGCTCAACAACAAGGCTGGTTTGGAAAAATGATTAATAATCAGCAACGTTTATTCAAAAGAGAATTTGAAGACATTATAACGCAATATGTACACAAATTAAATGAATATCGAAAAGAAATGCTATTAGAACTTGTATATCAATCGCTATATCAAGCAGTTAATAAAATGATTCAATATTGGGAAAGATTTTTTGATAATTTACATGAAACACGTGAAAATTTACTGTTTGAAATCCAAAAGCGCAGTAAGGAATTTGAAGGGAAAACAAACCCGACGAATGTATATGTATTAGCTGAGGAACAGCTGCAAGAAAAGATATGGCAAGATATGCAGCAACATTTAAATTTAGGTGTACTACCGAAAGATATATCAGCGGAAATTTATATGAGTTTGTACGGGGAATATTGTCGTGATGCGAAAACAGAAGAGATTCAGTCGAAAAAGGTAGAGGATTTCTACCGAGAACATATACTGAGCTATTGTTATGACGAACTGCAAGTACGCTATCGTGATAAATTAGAACTGAATATCATTGAAGCGTTGCGAAAAGAAGCAGATTATAAGAAACGTGATCGCGATGAATACGTTCGTGAAAAAATTGAAGACCTGTTCCATTTAGCGAGTCCATTCGTTCCGAAAGTTGCTCATCATAGGGAATTACAATATTGGGGTATACATCCTTCTTTAAAGAAAGAGCTGCAAGAGGAATTAATTCAAGAAATGTTTAAAGAAAAAGATACAGTACATGAAGCCTTTTCGCCATTTGAAGTGATCTGTTATCGAGCGCATTACGGCTTATCGCTGCAGGACTTTCCTAAATTATCATCAGGACATATTTCAAACGGATTTATGAATGATAAAGGTGACTATTTCCAATCGTATTATCGCCGTGTAAACAAATTAAATAGTAAAAAATCTAGTTTAACGCCGCATTTAGATAAGTATTGGCACTTACCAGCCTTTATGCCAGATTTAAACGCGACTCAAACAAAATTAGATTATGATAAATGTAATCGTGCATTACTATACGCATATATGTATCGCTGGATTAGTTTAGTTGCTGTTGATGGACAGTTTGTGTATCAATATAACGGTGTGGGACGTAGCTTTTTAATTCAGTCGATGGGAAAAAATATTTCAAGCGAAAGTTATAAATTACACAGAGCATTGCTTCATAATCCGTTTATTTATGAAAACATCTTGTCACGATTTGAAGAAGAGCAAGAAAAGGCGATGATACAAGGTGGACATTTATATACACATCCGTTCGTATTAGGAGCCCAAGATGTAAGATGGCTTAGAAAAGAACATGTCCACAATCTTTTAGACATGATTTTAATGTATGACCGTGAAGCGAAGTATGATCCGACGTTAGAAGAAACATCAGATGAATTATTAAGACTATTCCTTGATGAAATCGAGTTGTATTTCCAGAACTATTACGGCACAGGTGCTGATATGGTTGCAAAGAAAGAGAAAGAAATGTTTATTAAACAATTGTGGGATCGCTCGCATGCGAAAGGATATGTAGATCCAAATAGCGCTCCGTATAAAAAATGGCAAAATTTATTAAGTATTCAAGATGAAGAAGAAACGCCAAAAACGAATGTATAGTGAATGAAAAGGGAATCCTTAAAAGTGGCAATACAACTTTAGAAAAGAGGGATTCTGATGCCGTTTTTAGGAAGTGTATATCAAATATTTGGGTTATATCCTGAACTTTATTATGGGATGATTTCAGCAGAGTTGCAAGAGGAAGCTCAGAAGGAGCATCTTGAAAATAGTAGTGCAGAAGCTGAAGTGGAAGAATAAAAAAAAGTGCAGATGAAAATCTGCACTTTTTTGTTAGTATTAAAATGGTGAAATAACCTCAAATGAATTATTATTTTTGAATAATAATTCATTTGAGGTTATTATGATTTTCATTACATTGTATGTAATGAAAATTGTATGAAAATCAATGTAATAAAATGCATATGAATATTAAGGTGGAAAACAACAATGTTTTTGAGAAAATAATTATGTATAAAAATAACATTTGATACATAATCAGCCGATTATTTTTGAGTGATTTATTATTGACAATATAATTAATTGTATGATAAATTCAATCAGCATTCTTAATGGTTTTTTGGTATGGTTAATATTTTGAAAATTCAATACGGTATAAAGAGATTGATTTTTCTGTTTTTATTGAGACGGGTTACTAAGTCTATAGGGGAAGTGAACTATGTATATTTTTATTTTTAAAATAGAACAGTAATAAAGAATGTAACAAGTAAGAGATAAACTTGAAAAAGAGGTTTCAAAGAATGAGTCTTTTCATAAAGAAAGCAATGGATGAAGAAAAGAAAAAAGTATTGAATCAAACTTTAGGAGCGATTGATTTAACTCTTTTAGGTATTGGAGCAATTATTGGTACAGGTATTTTCGTATTAACTGGTATTGTAGCAGCGAAACATGCTGGTCCGGCGATTGTATTATCTTTTGTATTAGCGGCAATTATATGTGCATGTGTAGCTTTCTGTTATGCTGAATTTGCATCTACAGTTCCAGTTTCGGGAAGTGTATATTCATATACATATATGACACTAGGTGAGATTTTTGCATTTATAGTTGGCTGGTGTGTTATGCTGGAGTATTTATTAGCGACTTCTGCGGTTGCAGCAGGCTGGTCAGCATATTTTCAGTCATTGCTACTAGGTTTTAATATTCACATTCCTACGGTTTTTGCTTCGGCACCAGGAATGGGGAAGGGTGGAATCATTGATTTACCAGCAGTTCTTATTATTTTAGTTGTTACATTTTTATTAAGCCGTGGTGCAAAAGAAAGTGCACGAATTAATAATATAATGGTTATTATTAAACTGGCTGTTATTGTAGGATTTATTGTTGTAGGGACACAATATGTAAGACCAGAGAATTGGCAACCATTTCTACCGTTTGGTTTTCACGGTGTGGTAGGGGGCGCTGCTACTGTATTTTTTGCTTTTTTAGGATTTGATGCAGTTGCAACAGCCGCAGAGGAAGTGAAGCGTCCACAACGTAACGTGCCAATTGGGCTACTTGTTTCCTTGTTCATTTGTACCGTTCTATATGTAGGTGTTTCATTCGTGCTAACTGGAATGGTTCCGTTTACGGAATTAAATGTTGCTGATCCGGTTGCATATGCGTTGCGCACTGTAGGAGAAGATAGAATTGCTGGGTTGTTATCGGTGGGAGCGATAGCAGGGCTAACAACAGTTCTGTTAGTAGCTATGTTTGCATTTGTTCGTGTATCTTACTCGATGAGTCGAGATGGACTGTTACCAAAAAGACTTTCAAGTGTCCATAAACGTTTACAAACTCCATTTTTTAATACGTGGGTTACAGGTATACTAGCAGCTTTATTAGCGGGATTAGTGGATTTGAATTTATTAGCTAATTTAGTGAATATGGGAACGATAACAGCATTTGTGTTTGTATCTATAGCTGTCATTGTATTAAGAAAGACACATCCTAATATGAAGAGGCCATTCCGTGCCCCTCTAGTACCTTTTTTACCTATCGTTTCAATAGTAAGTTGTATATATTTGGCATTGAACCTTTCTAAGCTTACTTTAATTAGTTTTGTGGCATGGATTATAATAGGGGTTTTCATATATTTTGTATATGCTAAAAAACATAGTAATGTTAGAAATAGAAATAAAGTATAGTCCATTGAAATAATACTTGTAATGGAAATGAAAACACGCTACTTATTCATATAAGAACAAGTAGCGTGTTTTTTCTATTTAATAATCCCATTTTCTAAAATTTTAATAGTTGGTGCCACTTTCACATTAGCTTTTGAAAAGGCACTCGGCCAATCATCTTCGACTTGTTTCCATTCTTTATATTGAAACGCTCTCGCATAATCACCAAATCCGAATGGATCAAGTTGCTGTTTTTGAATGTTGTGGATTAAATCGTTCAAATCTTTGTTTAGTTGTTTTGTAATAAGAGAAGTTAATTTCTTTCTATCTTTGTCTATATCCATATTGAATGTAAGTTCAGAGACAGCAATTTTCAAATCCATTTTAACATGAAATTTGAAGTGGTTATCGCTATAATCTGTATGGATATCACGATCCATGCTAAGAACATTTATTGTTACGAAATCGCCGCCATCGGTATCTTTTAAATCACTATTACTTTCAACTGAAGTAGAAGGGATTTTCAATGTAAGCGAAACCGGTGTATTCGCTTTCTTTTGTAACAAAAGAAGAAGGGCGCTTTCATAACGATTTAATGACATTTTATAAATTCCGCGAGAAGTTAATAGCGCGGAACCAGTAACGATAACATCCTTTTTACCTTTTTTTATTTCTGAAATAGCAGGTGTTATACCTTTATTAAACGTTTGCCTGTGAAATTCATGGAATGTCGTAAAAACGGTCCGATTGTACAGTTTGTTCGTATTAATTAAATCTGTTAAATACTCGGGAAGGGCAGGCTTATCTTTAAAGTTATTATATATAACTGAAGAAATTGGACCGTCTACTGCAACCATGCGCATGTTTCCAGTGTTTTTAGGATCACGATACCAAACATCAAGGTAAGGCATAGCCCCTTCTTGTTTTAAAAAATTTGTGCTAAATAAAATGAGCTGTAACTTTTCTGTAGATACTAAACCGCCACTTGAACTATTAAACGTTGCTTTTGCTTCTCGAGGTGTACGTACTTTCGCTTCATGTGTTTCGTACTTTTTTTCTACGTCTTCATTAAAAATAGGATTTACGTGGTACACAATTAATTTTCCTTTTGCTTTTGCATCAAAGCCGTAAATTAATGAAATCGATTGTTTTTCTAAGTCGAGTCGATCTCCACAGCCTGTTAAAAAGGTTATGAGAAAGTAAAGTATAGTGAAATGAATAAAGCGCCTCATTTAAACTCTTCTCCTTTTTCAATGCTGATAAAGTGTCATGTATAAGAGAAATACGACCGGGAATAGAAAAACGATAAAATAACTTGCAGTTCCCCAAAATTCTCGCAACGCACTTATTTGGTAAGAGGAAGGGATATAAAAGAATAAGATGAAGATACACCCGAATAATAAACCATAAATAGGTAATGAACTGCTTTTTTTGTTAAGTAATTGATTAATTCCATCTGAAGCAGTGAAAATATAAGGAATACAGGAATCAAAAATGATAAAGAGATAAAATGACAAAAAGATAATTTCAAATCGTTCCAGAAAAGAAAAGTGAAATGGTGTAACGAGAGAAAGGGTAGGCCATAAAAACTTAGTTATACCATCTGGGCTAAAATAAAGGAAAGAAACGAACGTCACTTGCAGGTAAACGAATAAAGTAATCATATTTGCAATAACAATCCCTTTTTTTGCAGATGATTTATTACTGAGGTAAGGATAAAGGACGAATGCAAACTCAAATCCGAGAAAGGCAATAATAGTTGATTTTACTGTGTTGAAAACTGGTATCCATCCCTCTTTAAGGAGAGGAAGAAGATAGATCCAATGCCCATCTTTAAGTGGGATAAATAATAGTAATGGCATCCAGAGTGTAAATAAGACAGTAAAAACAGCATAGCGGCTAATAATAAGAACACCTTTACATGCGAGCATTACCATTGGAATAGATAATAGCATCATGATTAAAAACATTGGAGATCTAGGCAAAATCCAAATGTGAATAACGTATAAGAGGGAAAAAATTAAAGAAACCGCTGCAAGAACAGCATATAAAATCCAAAAAATCATTCCTACTCTTCCTAACCATTTTCCAAGATAACGAGTTAGCACATCAAGTAAATGGTAACCAGGATGCTTCTCCATGATTTTTACAATACATAGACTGACTAAAGTAGTGATAGCGCATCCTATAATAATAGACATCCAGCCATCTGTATTCGCCCCTTGGGCCACTTCACGTGGCAGTGTAAGTACACCGAATCCTACTTGAACACCACTAATCGTTAAAATGTATTGAAATAAACTAATCTCCCTCTTTACACGCTTTGTCACTTATCTTCCTCCTTTTCTTCTATATCCGGTTGTCGATTTTCTTGTTTTAAGTTAAGGGATAGTGGTCGTTTCTTCATTAGTTTCCATGGCAAACGCACAAGAACGTCTTTTAAATCCGTAGCAAATGATGGAGAAAAAGGACTACCGTAAGGAACACCAAGTGATTCCATAGAAAGAATATGGATGATGATAACTGACATTCCAACCATAATTCCAATGACTCCGAATAAAGAAGCGATTATCATCATTGGAAAGCGAAGAATCCGAACTCCTGCTGACATTTCCAGATTGGGAATGATAAAAGAAGCGACTGCGGTAATAGATACGACGATAACCATAACATTACTTACGAATCCTGCTTGAACTGCAGCTTGTCCAATAACAATCCCTCCTACGACGCCAATTGTTTGTCCGACGGGACCGGGAAGTCGAACTGCAGCTTCGCGTAGCATTTCAAGTACTAATTCCATCAAAAGTGCTTCTAATATAGGCGAAAAAGGAATTTTGGCTCGAGATTCTCCAATTGTTAACAATAATTTAAGTGGAATTACTTCATAATGAAAGGAAATCATAGCAATATAAAGAGCAGGAGCAAATATTGCAATAAATAGTCCAGTGAAACGAAGGAGTCGTATAAAAGATGGAATCATAGGTCTGAAGCTGTAATCATCTATCGTCTGAAAAAAGGATGAAAAGGTCATAGGTCCTATTAATACGCCTGGTGAGCGATCTACAATAACGGCAATTCGCCCATCTAGAATATGATGTGCTGTTGTGTCAGGACGTTCAGTTATTGATAATTGCGGAAAGAGAGTAAAGGAATTATCTTCAACAAATCCTTCTAATTCACCAGTAGTAAGAATCGCATCAACTTTTACTGACTCGATACGGGATGCCATTTCTTTTACGACATTTTCGTTCGCAACATCTGCTAGATAAAGCAAAAAAACCTTTGAAGTAGCTCGTTCACCAACAGTGAATTCCTTCACTTTCAATTCGCGATTTGGAATATATCGACGAATAAGTGCAAGGCTGTCGCTCGCTACCTCATTAAATCCTTCGTGTGAGCTTTTTATGGAGCTCTCTGTTGTAGGTTCTTCAATGCTCCTTTTTGGTGCCGCTTGCGTATCAAGCTCTAAAGCGGATAGTTGCCCGTTTATAAATAAAATACTTTTGCCGTGTAAAAGAGATTGTTCAATGTCTGTCCACTGTTGAACTTTTTTAATATTTCCGATAGAAACAGAGGCTTCCCAAAAATCGTCTTCATTCCACTCTTTAAATAAGAGAGGACGAAGAATGTTTACGTTAATAACAGTTTTGTCTACAAGTCCTTCCATATATATAAGTGCAGCTTCCTGTCCGTTTTTTAATGGAAAAGTGCGTGTTATTAATTCTGGAATACCGCTAAACAGTTTGGACAAGTGCTTTAAATTAAGGGAAAGGGAAGAAGAGATAGATTTATTTAATGTGTGATTAGCTTGCTCTTGGGTAGAAAAAGATTTTTCACCACGAATCCATTTATTAAAAGACCCCATTTATTCGCTTACTCCTTGTTATGTTTTATATGGATTATTATGGATAGTTACAAGCTGACATATGCGTAGTTTAAATTTTATATTGTATATTTTTAACTTTAACGCTATAATTATAGTGTTAAAGATGGAATCGTGATATGACCTGTTATGACTCTATCGTTTTATTTATGAATAAATGGATTGGTATTTTAGCAAGATGTGCTAATAAACTACTCCACCATGATAATAACGTGCCGAAATGTGGTGCGTATATTTTCGTGGTGGAGTTTTTTTATTCTCAAAAAGGGGGAAAGACCATGAATAACAACATGGTTCATATTACAATTGACGGAAAAAAGTATACAGCGGAGCCCGGTTCAACGATATTGGGTGTTATTAATGAGAACGGGATTGAACATCCGCAAATTTGTTACGTGCCAGAAGTAGATCCTATTCAAACATGTGACACTTGTATTGTAGAAGTTGACGGAAAGTTAATGCGTTCTTGTTCGACGATAGCAACGGAAGGTATGAACATTGAACGTGCTTCTGTTCGCGCAAAAGAAGCACAAACAGAGGCGATGGATCGGTTACTAGAAAATCATTTATTATACTGTACAGTATGTGACAACAACAATGGGAACTGTAAACTGCATAATACAGCAGAATTAATGGAAATCGAACATCAAAAATATCCGTATGAACCGAAAGTAGATGTAAGTGAAGTTGATATGACGCATCCGTTTTATCGCTATGATCCTAATCAATGTATTGCATGCGGTCAATGTGTTGAGGTGTGTCAAAACTTACAAGTAAATGAAACGTTATCGATAGACTGGGAAGCGGAACGCCCACGAGTTATTTGGGATGAAGGAGTAAATATTAATGATTCTTCATGCGTTAGCTGTGGTCAATGTGTAACGATTTGTCCTTGTAACGCTTTAATGGAGAAAACGATGCTCGGTGAAGCTGGATTTATGACGGGATTAAAACCAGATATTCTTGAACCGATGGTAGATTTAATTAAAGAAGTTGAGCCTGGGTATAGCGGTATTTTTGCGGTATCAGAAGTGGAAGCGGCCATGCGTGATACTCGTACGAAGAAAACGAAAACAGTATGTACATTTTGTGGTGTAGGTTGTTCGTTTGAAGTGTGGACGAAGGGGCGTAAAATCCTTAAAGTACAGCCATCTTCAGATGCACCAGTTAACGCAATTTCCACTTGTGTAAAAGGGAAATTTGGTTGGGATTTCGTAAATTCTAAAGAACGAATAACAAAACCTTTAATTCGTAAAAATGGAACGTTTGTTGAATCTACATGGGAAGAAGCACTGAATGTAGTTGCAAATAAATTAGGCGCTATTAAAGAAGAGTACGGTAAAGGTTCTATTGGATTTATTTCTTCCTCTAAAATTACAAATGAAGACAATTATGTAATTCAAAAATTAGCTCGACAAGTATTTGGAACGAATAATATTGATAACTGCTCACGTTATTGCCAATCACCAGCAACGGATGGTTTGTTCCGTACAATTGGTATGGGCGGTGATGCCGGAACGATTAAAGATATTGCGCAATCTGGTCTTGTTATTATTGTGGGATGTAATCCGACAGAAGGTCATCCTGTTCTAGCTACACGTATTAAACGTGCACATAAATTACACGGACAAAAGTTAATTGTAGCTGATCTTCGTAAAACCGAAATGGCAGAGCGATCAGATGTCTTTATTAGTCCAAAACAAGGAACAGATCAAGTATGGTTAATGGCTGTTACGAAATATATGATCGATCAAGGTTGGCATGATCAGGAATTTATTAATGAGAATGTAAACTTCTTTGAAGATTTCAAAGAGAGCCTAGAAGAATATACACTTGAATATGCAGAAGAAGTAACAGGTATTTCAAAAGAAACACTTATTCAAATGGCTGAAATGATTCGTGATGCAGATGGTACATGTATCCTTTGGGGTATGGGGGTAACGCAAAATACAGGTGGTTCTGATACTTCCGCTGCAATTTCAAACTTACTTCTTGCAACAGGGAACTATCGTCGTCCAGGAGCAGGTGCATACCCACTTCGAGGTCACAATAACGTACAAGGTGCTTGTGATATGGGTACTTTACCAGGATGGCTTCCAGGATATCAGCACGTTACTAACGAAATGGAACGTGCGAAATTTGAAACTGCTTACGGAGTGAAAATTGATAGTGAACCAGGTCTTAATAATATTGAAATGCTTCACGCAATTGACGAAGGAAAAATGAAAGCAATGTATCTTGTCGGAGAAGATATGGCTCTTGTAGATTCTAATGCAAATCATGTACATGAAGTGTTGTCGAGCCTTGATTTCTTCGTTGTGCAAGATGTTTTCCTTTCTAAAACTGCTCAATATGCAGATGTTGTATTACCAGCAGCGCCATCTCTTGAGAAAGAAGGTACTTTCACAAATACAGAGCGCCGTGTCCAAAGATTATATCAAGTGCTTCCTACGCTAGGAGATGCGAAACCAGACTGGTGGATCGTCCAGGAGGTTGCGAATAAACTAAGGGCAAACTGGAATTATAGCCACCCAAGTGAAATCTTTGCTGAAATGGCAAGTTTATCACCATTATTCTCGCAAGCGAACTATGAAGTGCTTGAAGGATGGAACAGTTTCCATTGGGGAAGTTTTGATGGAACAAATACACCGCTTCTGTTCCAAGATGGATTTAACTTCCCAGATAAAAAAGCTCGTTTTGCGATTGCTGACTGGGTACGTCCAGCTGAATTTCCAGCTGAGTTCGACCTTCACATTAACAACGGTCGTATGCTTGAGCATTTCCATGAAGGGAATATGACAAATAAATCAACAGGTATTCAAACGAAAGTACCTGGTGTTTTCGTTGAAATCTCTCCAGACCTTGCAAAAGAACGTGGCGTAAAAACAGGTTCGTTAGTTCGTCTTGTCTCTCCTTTTGGAGCATTAAAATTACGTGCACTCGTTACAAATCGTGTAAAAGCGAATGAGTTATATTTACCGATGAACTCTACAGATAACGAAACGGCAATTAATTTCTTAACAGGTCCTGCTGTGGATGTACGTACGAATACACCTGCGTATAAACAAACGAAAGTGCGTATGGAAGTGTTAGAAGTTGATGGCGAAAATCCGATGCCAAAAGCGAACCCACGCAATAAAAAACGTCACCCTCAAGCTGGAATTGAGGTACATCGTAAGTGGGCACGTCCAGGGTATGTGCATTTAACGGATAAGTAGGAGGAGAAAACTATGGCTGCACCTATAAAAATGATTCAAAAACAAGAATTAACTGAGGAAGAAATAAAACAGCAAAAGTTAGATGATTTAAAAGAGCTTCTAACTAATAATGAGGAAGCTCTAAATCAGATGTTTAATATAGTAGGAGAATTAAATGACATTGGAATGCTAGAAGCTGCAAATTCAATGCTAAAAGCGAAAGAACCAATTGCGAAAATTGTTCTAGGTCAAGTAACTCGTGAGCCTGTTACAAATTTAATTAATAATATGATGGGTGCTGCAGGTGCGTTAACTGAACTTGACCCAGAACTTACGAAAAAGCTTATAGGTAGTTTATTAGTCGGACTAGAAGAAGGTAATGAACATCTAGAAAGTAATAAAAAAGTAGGGGTATTCGATCTTATGAAAGTATTGAAAGACCCAGATATTAACCGTGCTATCGGGTTTGGGCTTCATTTCTTAAAAGGTATGGGGAAAGGGTTAAAAGACGAATAAACTTCATGAAGTGAACCTTTCTGCCCAAATATTTGTACGAAATAGTTTGGGCGGAAGGCTCATTTTGGTAAAATATATAATAAAGTAAAATGAGGCTTTTGGGAGGTATAATTGTATGTCAAAAAAAGTACATGAATTTAATGATATGATACGAAAACTTCGAAAGGAACTTTTCGGAAAAGGACCAGAACGAATTCATACTGTTTTTGCGGAAAATATGGCTATAGCGACTCTTTATGGAAACTTAACACCTACTGAAAAATTTATTTCAAGTACGATGGACGGTGCGGAAATGGTTCATATGGCTAGAACGAAAATGATTCAAGAAGTGTATGCTGTGAATTCACGTGAACATTTGGAGGAACTTGTTGGAGCGAAATTAGTGAATTTGTTTTCAGATATGAAAGTAGAAGAAGATATTGCAGTTTCTGTATTTGTTTTTGATAAAAATATAACGTGAGAGAAGGATACTGATCGTGAAACCGATACAGGTAGAAAGAGAAATCTTTCGTTATGAACAAGGAGCATTTAAACATATAGAGGACAGCATTGTAACAGAGTTTCCTGTCACCATTAAAATGAACGGACAGGAGTTTGTTACAATGGTTAGTACTCCAGAATATATAGAAGATATGGTAATAGGCTTCTTAGCGTCTGAAGGAATCATTCGGAAGTATGAAGATATTGATAGTGTATGGGTGCAGGAGAAAGAAGGATTTGTGCATGTAACAACGACAAAAGTAAATCCGTATTATGAACAAATGCAAAATAAACGCTATATTACGTCTTGTTGTGGTATGAGTAGGCAAGGGTTTGTTTTTGCAAATGATGCACTAAGTGCAAAAAAAATGAAGGGTGTCCATGTACAGGTTGCTGCAGAGGATTGTTTTCGGTTAATGAAAGAAATGCAGCAATCTGCGGATACGTTTCATCATACTGGTGGGGTTCATAATGCAGCTTTATGTGATGTGAATGGTATTATTTTAAGTCGAATGGATATTGGTAGGCATAATGCATTAGACAAAATTTACGGTTATTGTTTAAGAAACGATATTTCTATAAAAGATAAAATCATTGTTTTTAGTGGTCGTATTTCTTCGGAAATATTATTGAAAGTTGCAAAAATCGGTTGTGAAATTATACTATCAAAATCAGCTCCAACTGAGTTAGCTTTGCAACTAGCGGAAGATTTAGGTATTACGACAATAGGATTTATTCGTAATCACTCCTTAAATGTATATACCCATCCAGAACGTGTTTTAAATATAAAATAAAAGTGAGGCAATGAAGATGAAATCAGTTACATTAGACAAGTTGCAACGTCCGTTAAAGGATTTACGTATTTCAGTTACTGATCGCTGTAATTTTCGCTGTCGATATTGTATGCCAGAAGAAATATTTGGTCCTGATTACTCGTTTTTGTCTAATGATAAAATTTTATCTTTTGATGAAATTGAAAGGATAACACGTATTTTCGTTTCTTTAGGTGTGAGAAAATTACGGATTACGGGCGGAGAACCGTTACTTCGAAGAGGGCTTCCAAAGCTTATTGAGCGCCTTAATAAAATTGATGGTGTAGAAGATATCGGTTTAACAACCAATGGATCGTTACTTAAAAAGTTTGCTCCTGATTTATATAAGGCGGGACTATCACGTGTAACAGTTAGCTTAGATTCCTTAGAAGAAGAGCGGTTTTTCTATTTAAATGGTAATAGGAGCAAAGTGCAAAGGGTTCTGGAAGGAATACAGGCTGCAGCTGAAGTTGGAATGAAAATTAAAATAAACATGGTCGTTCAAAAGGGGAAAAACGAACAGGACATTTTGCAGATGGCGCAATATTTTAAGGAAAATAAGCATATTCTTCGTTTTATTGAGTATATGGATGTTGGAAATTATAATGGTTGGGATTTAAAAGAGGTCGTCTCTAAACAAGAAATAGTAGATACGATTCATCAAGTTATGCCGTTAGAACGGATAGAAGCAAATTATTCTGGTGAAGTGGCTACTAGGTATCGTTATATAGGAAGCGATGAGGAAATAGGTATTATTTCATCAGTAACAGATTCTTTTTGCTCATCATGTACGAGAGCTCGTATTTCTGCAGAAGGAAAATTATATACTTGCTTATTTGCTTCTAAAGGAAATGATTTAAGGGAATTGCTTCGTTCTGAACATACAGATGAGGACATTACAGATGTAGTACGCGATATATGGAATAATAGGGAAGATCGTTATTCAGATGAACGCTTAAATCATACAAATAAGAAAACAATACCTAAAATTGAAATGTCACATATCGGTGGTTAATATATAAAGCTAGCTTCATAGTGAAAAATGGAAAATTTACAAGAGTTGTGGGTTTTCTATTTTATAGTAAAAGTGATGATTGATATCTCTGTAAAAGATGTGCAGAGAAATTAAGCAGCATTCAAAAACCTTTATTTTGAGGAGGTTTTTTGAAGCTGCTTTTTTATTTGGAGAAAATGGAGGAATGGGTAATGGCATTTCATAAGCCGGAACAAATTGCTGAGTTTGTCATTGAGGCCGGTGTTCAAAAAGTAAGACAGACATTGCCAGCGATGCTTATTCTCGGTTTTTTAGGAGGAGCGTTTATTGCGATAGGTTTTTTACTTAACATTCGAGTTTTAGGGAATTTACCTGAGCGCTGGGGAAGTCTAGTGAATGTTTTAGGAGGAGCAGTATTTCCTGTTGGACTCATGCTCGTAGTATTAGCAGGAGGAGAATTAATTACGGGAAATATGATGTCACTGTCTATGGCGCTTTATGCAAAGAAAATTACATTGATAAGCGTACTGAATAACTGGGTTTGGATTACTCTCATGAATTTTATTGGGGCAATTTTCGTTGCGTATTGCTTTGGGCATCTTGGCGGATTAACAGAGGGAGAGTATTTAAATAAAACGGTAGCGATAGCGGAAGGGAAGTTACATGAATCATTTGGGAGAACTTTAATTTTAGCAATTGGTTGTAATTGGCTCGTTTGTCTTGCTCTTTGGCTCGCTTACGGGACGAGTGATTTTGTCGGAAAAATCATCGGAATTTGGATTCCAATTATGGCATTTGTAGTGATTGGATTTCAGCAAGTAGTAGCAAATATGTTTGTCATTTCCGCTGTTATTTTTGCTGGTCATCTAACGTGGATGGATCTGGCTAAAAATTTTGTTCCTGTTTTTATCGGAAATGTAATTGGAGGAGCTGGGTTTGTTGGTTTTGCTTACTTTGCTTGTTATCAGAAACAACATTCTAATATGAAATAGAGTTCTTGAGAGGAAGGGTATGTAATGGCTGATCGGTATTCACGACAACAGTTGTTCAAACCAATTGGGAGTAAAGGACAAGAAAAAATTCGAAATAAACATGTGTTAATTGTAGGGGCAGGCGCATTAGGAAGTGCAAGTGCCGAAAGTTTCGTACGTGCAGGTGTTGGCAAGTTGACGATTATTGATCGTGACTACGTTGAATGGAGTAATTTACAAAGGCAACAATTGTACTCTGAACAAAATGCGAGAGAGAAAATGCCGAAAGCAATTGCTGCAAAAAATCGGTTAGAACAAATTAATTCGGAAGTACAAATACATGCTTTCGTAATGGATGCAACTTCAGAAAATATGGAAGGTCTATTAAAAAATGTAGATGTAATCATTGATGCAACAGATAATTTTGATATTCGATTTGTAATAAATGATTTATCACAAAAACATAATATTCCGTGGGTATATGGTTCTTGCGTTGGATCGTATGGTATGAGTTATACAATTATTCCACAAGAGACACCGTGTTTACATTGTATGCTTAAAAATATTCCTGTTACAGGTGTGACATGTGATACCGCTGGAATTATTAGCCCTACTGTTCAAATCGTCGCAGCATATCAAGTGGCAGAAGCACTCAAAATTTTAGTGGAAGATTTCTCAGCAATTAGAAAAACATTTTTCATGTTTGATATATGGAGTAATCAAAATCATTTTATAAAATTAGGGAAAATAAAAACAGACGCTTGTCTCTCATGCGGTTCAAATCGAACTTATCCTTATTTATCATACGAAAACCAAACGAAAGCAGCTGTTTTATGCGGAAGAAATACAGTTCAAATTAGAACAGTAGACAATAAGAAATACAATTTTGATGATATAGAAAAAGTATTAAAAAAATTGGGGAAAGTAGATCGGAATCCGTATTTACTATCTTGCCGATTCGATGATTACCGCATCGTTGTTTTTCAGGATGATCGTGTTTTTATTCATGGTACAAATGATATTTCGAAAGCGAAACAACTATATTATCGCGTATTCGGTTAATAGAGAGGGTGTCAATAATGGAAAGAAGAGTGCCAATTACGGTTGAAGAAGCTGTTCGTAAAGTGATGGGATTTGCTGATAAAGGCTTAAAGGAGCTATTACCAATTGAATTAGCTTATGGACGTATATTAGCAGAGGATTTAGTAGCTGACCATGATGTGCCGTCATTTAATCGTTCGCCGTATGACGGATTTGCTATTCGAGCAGAAGATACTAATTTAGCAAGTTATGAAACGCCAATTGTATTTGAAGTAATGGGTGAAATTGGCGCAGGATCGCTATTCCATGAGAAAGTAGGTCCGTTTCAAGCAGTTCGAATTATGACGGGAGCACAAATTCCGAATGGGTGTGATGCGGTTGTTATGTTAGAGCTGACTCGTCAATATGAGAAGAATGGCAACAATTATATGGAAGTGAAGCGATCATTCAAAACGGGCGACAATATTTCTTTTCAAGGTGAAGATGCTCGTAAAGGAACAGTTCTTGCAAAGAAGGGATCGTACATTAATCCAGGTATTTCAGCTCTTCTTGCTACATTCGGTTATAGTGAAGTACCAGTTGCGAGAAAGCCTGTAATTGGACTGTTAGCGACTGGGAGTGAATTACTGGATGTCAATGATTCATTACAGCCAGGGAAAATCCGAAACAGTAATACGTACATGATATTGTCTCAAATTCGAAGAGCGGGCGGAAGAGTAAAATATTTTGGGAAGTTTAGTGATGATTTTAATACGTGTTTTACAGCTGTGAAAGAAGCGCTTGGCCAAGTAGATATGTTAATTACAACGGGCGGTGTATCAGTAGGAGATTATGATTATTTACCAGCTATTTACGAAAAGTTAGGTGCATCTGTTCTTTTTAATAAAGTTGCAATGCGACCAGGAAGTGTTACGACTGTAGCACAATTAAATGGCAAGTTATTATTTGGTTTATCAGGAAATCCATCAGCTTGTTACGTAGGGTTTGAATTATTCGTAAGACCGTGTATTCGGACGTATATGTTTAGTGAAAAAGTACATTTAAAAAGAGAAAAAGCGTTATTAGGAGAAGATTTTCTAAAACCGAATCCATTTACAAGATTTGTACGAGCAAAATTGCAATATGATGAGGGGAAATTAATCGTTTATCCATCAGGGTTTGATAAATCTAGCTCAGTTTCTTCATTGGCAGAATCCAACGCGTTTATCGTATTGCCGGGCGGGACAAGAGGATATAAAAAAGATATGTTTGTCGATGTTCTTTTATTAGAAGATAACGAAGGTAGTGAATGGCCTTGGACATTTCATAAAGTGAGAGGTGGTTTTAATGGAACAAGTGCTATTTGAGATTGTAGATAATCCGATTTTAGTTGAAGAAGTAACGAATAAAGTCGCAAGAAGAGAAGCAGGTGCGATTACAACATTTATTGGTACGGTGAGAGAATTAACAAAAGGAAAACGAACGCTACATTTAGAGTATGAAGCATATAAACCGATGGCAGTAAAACAACTTATGAGAATTGGAGAAGAAATTTGTGAAAGATGGCCGGATACAAAAGTAGCAATTACGCACCGTGTAGGGCGGCTAGAAATAATGGATATTGCGGTAGTCATTGCAGTTTCATCACCGCATCGTAAAGTAGCTTATGAAGCGAATGAGTACGCGATTGAACGTATAAAACGAATTGTTCCAATTTGGAAAAAAGAATTTTGGGAAGATGGAACGATGTGGATTGGAGATCAACTTGAAAATACACCATATCCAGAAGGAAAACCAAAGAAGGAAGAATGAGAAAATGATTATAATTTTATTGTTTGCAAATTTGCGTGAGGAAGTTGGATCGGATCGATTAGTGATTTCAGAAAAGCAAGAAATGACAGTGCAACAATTAAAAGAATGGCTTAAAGCCAGCTATTGTTTACAATCGTTGGATAAAGTGATGGTCGCTGTTAACGAAGAGTTTGTAATGAATGAAGAGATGATAAAAGCTGGAGATATAGTCGCATTAATCCCGCCTGTTAGCGGTGGATGATAAGCTTTTTCACCAGATGAAGCGCCAAGAAAATGTTGTATATAAATTAGAATAAGAGAAGGGATGAGTTCTATGCTTACTCAAGAACAAATAATGAATGCATTAAAACATGTAGAGGATCCAGAGTTACACAAAAGTGTTGTAGAATTAAATATGGTTAGAAATATACAAATGAACGGAACAGAGGTTAAACTTGAAGTAGTACTAACAATCCAAGGTTGTCCGTTAAAAGCAAAAATTCAACAAGATATTGAAGAATCACTTCACGCAATTGGTGCCTCTAAAGTGGAGGTAACATTTGGTTCTATGACACAAGAAGAACGTACAGCTTTAACAGAGAAATTAAAGAAAAATACTAGAACAGAAACTGGTATGCCGAGCATGCTTCGCCCGGATTCAGGAGTACGTTTTATTACTGTAACGAGCGGAAAAGGCGGAGTTGGAAAATCAACGGTGACAATTAATCTTGCAACTGCACTAGCGCGTATGGGCAAAAAGGTGGGGATATTAGATGCAGATATATATGGTTTTAGTATTCCAGCTATGATGGAAACGAATAAGAAACCAACGATGATTGATCAAACGGCAATTCCAGTCATTAGTCACGGTGTTAAAATCATGTCGATGGGATTTTTTACAGAAGGAAATAACCCAGTTATGTGGCGCGGACCGATGCTAAATAAATGGATTCAAAATTTTCTTGCGAATACGCACTGGGGAGAATTAGATTATTTATTACTTGATTTACCACCAGGTACAGGAGATGTTGCGATCGATGTTGCAGCGATGATTCCGCAAGCGAAAGAAATAATTGTTACAACTCCGCACAATGTAGCTTCATTCGTTGCTTCAAGAGTCGGTGTAATGGCAAAACATACGAAGCATGAGATTTTAGGTATTGTGGAAAATATGGCTTATTATGAAGAACAAGATGGATCGAAAAATTATCTCTTCGGAAAAGGCGGCGGCGAAATGCTTGCAGAACAATTGCAAACAGAAGTAATTGCTCAAATACCTTTTGCGAAACGTGAAGAAAATAATGGTTCATCTGTATATGATGAAGATTCTCTTGTTGGAGAAGTGTTTACATCGTTAGCTGAGGATATTATTTATAGAGGATAGAGGGGGAAGTTTAGTATGGCATGTAACATTGATCATTCTATTGAAGATGTGATGAATAAGCTTGAAAGTCAAAAGAGTTTTTTATCAGAAGAGATTTTTAAAGGGTTAAAAAATTTTTTACAAGGTAATCACTCACAAGAAATATTAAATGATGTATTTCATCTTTTAAAAAAGTATGACTTAGTAAGTGAAGAAGAAAGAGAGACGAGAAATAATCAATTATTGTTGATTATAAAATAAGTATACTTTGGCTTTTGTTTTGTAACGGGAGGGGTAAATGGAATGGATATGAAAAAGATGATTGAAATGATAGAAGCAACAAAAGTGACTAAAGAAGAATTATCAATTTCTACTTTACATCAAGAGCTTGTGAAGTTATATAGTCAAAAAAATGTTGCTCATTATACCGAGTTATTAAAGTATATTTTATCATTATCCGTGCAGCTCAACCTACATCTTGTATTGAAATATTTTGGCGTGCGACCGGTTGTTGCGACAGATGAGCGTATGCAATTTCAAGAGATATTTAAATGCTTAGCTAAGAAAGATGAGAATGGGGAATGGTTTCTAAATTTTGTTTCTTTATATGTAGGGCTAATTGTAGTTCTTCGTTTTGATGAGAAAGTGATTGAGAGCAATTTTTTTGATGATATGGTAGTGGATGAATGTAATGAAATATAAGATTCTGCTCATAACATTTTTCTATTTAAATGCTTTAATTGTGATTTTAGTTGGTTATGTAAATATGAAGGTAACTAATTAAGAAAAAGGAATGAAACTAGTTGGATAAAAAGAGTTCTTCAGTTGTTTCCGTCGTTTTTTCATGTTACCATTAAGCGAATTTTTCATAAGGAGAGAAAGCGATGAAATGGATTTATTTTCTTATTATTAACGTTATAGCTTTTAGCCTTATGGGGCTTGATAAACGAAAAGCAAAGAAGAAACAGTGGAGAACGCCAGAAAGTACGTTGTTTTTATCAGCGGCAGCTGGTGGAGCAGTTGGAGCTTGGATTGGTATGTATATGTTTCATCATAAAACTCATAAAAAGAAATTTGTTTTCGGCATACCGTTACTTGTTGTAATAACGGTATGTTTATTATTCGTTGTATGAGAAATGTCGAAAGAAATGCAGATTGATTATTGGTAAAGTGAGCATGTGAGACCGTATAATGGAGAAAAAATGAGAAGAGGAGAAAAAGGAAGATGGGGAGTCAATCAGCAGAGCAAAAAAAAGGGATACTATATGCGGCTGGTGCGTATACGATGTGGGGAATACTACCAATCTATTGGAAATGGGTTGAGGAAGTCCCAGCAGATGAAATATTAGCACACCGCATCGTTTGGGCGTTTGTTTTTATGTTACTCGTATTAGGTGTTACGAAGAGGTTTCGCCAGTTTATTGGGGAATTTGTGAATCTTTTTAAACGACCTAAATTATTAATGTCATTAACAATAGCTTCAGTCTTGATTAGCGGAAACTGGTTTGTCTACATATGGGCCGTTAATCATAATCATGTCATTGAAGCAAGTCTTGGCTATTATATTAATCCGCTTATTAGTATTTTACTTGGTACAGTCGTTTTAAAGGAAAAGTTAAACTTTTGGCAATACGTTGCAGTTGGTTTAGCTGGAGTGGGAGTTATCATTTTAACAGTACGTTTCGGGGCTATCCCGTGGGTTTCTTTATCACTTGCCCTTTCATTTGGATTATACGGATTAACGAAAAAATTGTTAAACTATGATGCGACAATTGGACTTACGATGGAAACGATGTTAGTAACGCCGTTTGCGATTATTTATCTAGTAATGACAGGAGTACATGGTTTCGGCTCATTTGGCTCTATCTCAATGTTATCAACGTTACTTTTAATAGGAGCAGGCATTGTAACAGCATTACCACTATTTTATTTTGCAAAAGGAGCACAACTTATTCCGCTTTATATGGTAGGTTTTTTACAATATATTGCGCCAACAATTAGCTTAATTTTAGGTGTATTCGTATTTGGTGAACATTTCACATCTACACATATGATTGCATTTTTCTGTATATGGGTTGCATTATTTGTATTCTCGGTAGCGAAAACAAAGTTCTTAGTGCAGAAACAACCGAAATTTATAAAAAATAAATCAGCAAAAGTATCATAATGCGTAGTATTTTCTACGCATTTTTCTTTATACTGATACTATATAGGATTTCCATTATAGCTAGTAAGGAGCTGAGAACATGGAAACAATTTTACATAATGATCCGCTTATGGCAGCTGTAATTTCATGGTTTTTAGCACAATTAACGAAAGTAGTCTTTAAATTAGTTAAAACAGGTGAATTTGATTTTGCAAAGTTTTTTGCTTCAGGTGGAATGCCAAGTTCTCATGCTTCAACAGTTACAGCGCTTGCTACAGGAGTTGGAGTAGTGGAAGGTGTGGAAAGCTCGATGTTTGCGATTGCTACTATTTTTGCCATTATTGTTATGTATGATGCTTCAGGAGTAAGGCTTGCAGTAAGTAAACAAGCAAAAATATTGAATGACTTTTTTCACGGTAGAGAAACAGAATATAAGAAGTTAAATGAACTTGTTGGGCATACACCGTATGAAGTAGTAGTCGGTGCTTTATTAGGGATTATTGTCGGAGTAGGGTATTGTTTATGAGCAGAACATTTTATATGTTCTGCTTTTCTTTGTTTTTATACATATTCAGCTACCTTTTTGAATATCGTTATACGGATTTCGAAAGGGTGGGTGAGTAACTTGTTATTATATGAAAAAGTGCATGAAGAAATAGCGAGAAGAACAACTGCACTTCAAACAATGCAACGGCAAGATGGTACGTGGCGGTTTTGTTTTGAAGGAGCGCCACTAACAGATTGTCATATGATTTTTTTATTAAAATTATTAGGTAGAGATAAAGAGATAGAACCGTTTGTAAAAAGATTAGCATCACTCCAAACAAATGAAGGAACATGGAAATTGTATGAAGATGAAGTGGGTGGTAATTTATCTGCTACAATTCAATCTTATGCTGCCTTGCTTGCATCGGAAAAATATACAAAAGAAGATGCGAATATGAAGCGAGCGGAAATATTTATAAATGAGCGCGGTGGGGTAGCGCGTGCTCATTTTATGACGAAGTTTTTATTAGCGATTCATGGAGAATATGAATATCCTTCTCTCTTTCATTTGCCAACACCAATTATGTTTCTGCAGAATGATTCCCCTCTCAGTATATTTAAACTGAGTAGCTCAGCACGTATTCATTTAATTCCGATGATGTTGTGTTTAAATAAAAGATTTCGAGTAGGGAAAAAGTTATTGCCAAATTTAAATCACATTGCAGGCGGGGGCGGAGAATGGTTTCGGGAGGATCGGTCTCCAGTTTTTCAAACGTTAGTAAGTGACGTGAAGAAAATTATAACGTATCCACTTTCTTTGCATCATAAAGGATATGAGGAAGTAGAACGTTTTATGAAAGGGCGTATTGATGAAAATGGAACATTATATAGCTACGCAACTGCCTCGTTTTATATGATTTATGCTTTACTTGCATTAGGACATTCTATTCAATCACCAATTATTGAGAAGGCTATAATGGGAATTACATCTTATATATGGAAGATGGAGAGAGGGAGCCATTTGCAAAACTCTCCGTCAACTATATGGGATACAGCTTTACTCAGTTATGCTTTGCAAGAAGCTCAAGTTCCGAAAGTAAGTAAAGTGATTCAAAATGCATCAGCGTATTTACTAAGAAAACAGCAAACGAAGAAAGTAGATTGGAGTGTACATGCACCGGATCTCTTCCCAGGTGGTTGGGGCTTTTCGGATGTGAATACGACGATTCCAGATATTGATGATACAACTGCTGTGTTAAGAGCGTTGGCGCGAAGTAGAGGGAACGAAAATGTAGATAATGCTTGGAAGCGAGCGGTTAATTGGGTTAAAGGATTGCAAAATAATGATGGTGGTTGGGGAGCTTTTGAAAAAGGGGTAACGAGCCGTATATTAGCAAATTTACCAATCGAGAATGCAAGTGATATGATTACAGATCCTTCTACACCAGATATTACAGGAAGAGTGCTAGAATTTTTTGGGACGTATACGCAAAATGAATTGCCCGAGAAACAAAAACAAAGTGCGATAAATTGGTTAATGAATGTACAGGAAGAAAATGGATCGTGGTATGGGAAATGGGGAATTTGTTATATATATGGTACGTGGGCAGTGTTGACTGGTTTACGGTCACTAGGAATACCATCTAGCGATTCATCATTGAAACGAGCCGTTTTATGGCTTGAACATATACAGCATGAAGATGGTGGCTGGGGAGAATCTTGCCAAAGTAGTGTGGAAAAAAGATTTGTTACTTTGCCATTTAGTACACCATCCCAAACAGCATGGGCGTTAGATGCCCTCATTTCTTACTATGATAAAGAAACGCCAGTTATTCGAAAAGGTATTTCATATTTGCTCTCCAACCCTTATATAAATGAAAAATATCCTACTGGAACAGGTTTACCAGGTGGGTTTTATATTCGTTATCATAGCTACTCCTATATATATCCGCTACTTACTTTGGCTCATTATGCAAAAAAATATAGAAAATAAACCGAGAGATGTCTCTCGGTTTATTTTGTTGGGTAGTAGGTCCCTTTTGAAAAGAATAAGGTTGTGATGTACCTTATTTTTCGGTTGATTGGCGCTTTTGACGTGCATCAGCGGCATTTGCACGTGCGTTTGCTTCTAAGTCATTGTGGTCAGCGAGTTCGCGAGAGAACTCAACATCAATGCCATCAGTTGTTTTACTTTGTTTGAAATTTTTTTTATTCATTCGACACAATCTCCTTGCAATTTATCCCGCATAACGGGTAGTAAAACTCCCACCTTAAAACTCAGATGGAACAAAGAAGCTAGGTGGGAGATTAAATGCCCGATTGGTGAGGGCTGATAATCAGTGGGGGATGAACAAACTTCCCACTGATTAAAGTTTCACTTTATGCGACGTTGCAAAGTTAGTTTGACACAAATAGACTTTTTTATACAAAGAGGAGTTGGAAAGTAAAAAGCCGAAATATACAGTATAAGTAATAGAAATGGGGGATAGGAATGGAGTTTTTAAATGGGAAAACAGCTGTTGTAACAGGAGCTGCACAGGGAATTGGAAAAGAGATTGCAAGGGTTTATGCAAAGCTAGGGGCGAAAGTATTAATTAGCGATGTAAATGAAGAGACGCTACAAAAAACGACACGTGAGTTATCAGATGAAGGATATGAAGTGTGCTCATATCGATGTGATGTGAGTAATCAAAATGAAGCAAAGTCGTTAATTGAATATGCAGTTCAAAAATTTGGTACATTACATATTTTGGTGAATAATGCTGGAATTACAAGAGACGCAATGTTACATAAAATGGAGAAATCTGCTTGGGAACAAGTATTACAAGTGAATTTAACTGGTGTTTTTTATTGTATGCAACCAGCACTTCTTTATATGAGACAACAAGGATATGGAAGAATTATTAATATTTCTTCTATAAGTAGAGAGGGGAATATTGGACAGGCAAATTATGCTGCAACGAAAGCTGGAGTTGTAGGATTAACAAAAACAGCAGCGAAAGAAGTTGGAAGTTTCGGTATTACTTGTAATGCGATTTGTCCGGGGGTTATGGATACAGATATGACCAAAACGATACCAGATAAAGTGAAAGAAAAGATGGTTGGCGCTATTCCAGTTGGTAGAATTGGAACGCCAGAAGATATTGCGAACGCAGCAGCCTTTTTAGCATCAGAATACGCATCTTATATTACAGGTGAAGTACTAAATGTGAGCGGAGGACTGCAAGTTTAAAGGAATACATAATGAAAAGAACCTGACCGGATAGGTCAGGTTCTTTTCATTAATTTAAGTTAAGCCAAACGCTCTTTACTTCTGTATAGTTATTTAATGCATAAGATCCCATTTCACGGCCAAGACCAGATTGTTTAAATCCTCCAAATGGAGATGCTGCATCAAACACGTTATAACAGTTTACCCACACTGTACCTGCACGTACTTTACTTGCAACATAGTGTGCTGTTTTAACATTTTCTGTCCACACACCAGCCGCTAAGCCGAATTGTGATTTATTTGCACGTTCAATTACTTCATCAATATCGTTAAATGGTATTGCAGAAATAACTGGACCGAAAATTTCTTCTTTTGCGATCGTCATTTCATCATTTACGTCAGCGAATACTGTAGGAGAAACGAAGTAGCCTTGATCGAATGGATTACTTCCTCCGCAAAGTACTTCAGCGCCTTCTTCAATCCCTTTTTCAATGTAGCCCATTACACGTTTTTGTTGTTCTTCAGAAACGAGAGGACCAATTGTTGTTTCAGGGTTAAGACCGACACCTTGATTTAGTTTTTTAGAATAGAGGACGAGATCAGCCATGACATTATCATACATTTTCTTCGGAACAAATAAGCGTGATCCAGCAGAGCATACTTGTCCTTGGTTAAACATAACACCAGAAAGTGCACCAGGAATCGCGCGAGATAAATCAGCATCCGGCAAGATGATATTTGGTGATTTACCGCCTAACTCAAGTGTAACGCGTTTTAATGATTCGGATGCTTGTCGCATAATTTGTTTACCGACAGGAGTAGAACCGGTAAATGCAATTTTATCAACGAGTGGATGATTAACGAGAGCTTGTCCAGCTGATTCACCGAATCCAGGTACGATATTAATAACACCTTTCGGGAATCCAGCTTCTTCAATTAATTCAGCTAAGTATAGAGCAGATAGTGGAGTTTGTTCTGCAGGTTTTAAAACGATTGTACATCCTGTAGCAAGCGCTGCTCCCATTTTCCACATTGCCATAAGAAGCGGGAAGTTCCAAGGAATAATTTGACCAACGACACCAACAGCTTCATGGCGTGTATAGTTAAAGTAATCACCGGAAACAGGAATTGTTTGACCAACGATTTTCGTAGCCCAGCCAGCGTAATAGCGCATATGCTCAATTGCAAGTGGGATGTCTGCTGCCATTGTTTCACGGATTGGCTTTCCGTTATCTAATGTTTCGAGCTGTGCGAGCTCTTCTTTATGTTCTTCCATTAAATCAGCTAACTTGTACATGAGACGGCTTCGCTCAGCAGTGCTCATACGAGACCAAGGACCTTCGTCAAAAGCCATACGAGCTGCGACTACAGCTTTATGAATATCTTCGCGACCAGCTTCAGAAACGACGGCAAGTGTTTCACCAGTTGCTGGGTTAGGTGTTTTAAATGTTTTGCCGGAAGCGCTTTCAATGAAAGATCCATTCACATATAACTTTTTTGTACCTTGAAGAAACTTCTCTACCTTTTCATGAAGATTTACAGCTAGTTGACTCATTGTATAACCCCCTTGAAAATATAATGTAAACGCAGTACGAGACGGCGCTTATTCCGAAATCAAGGATGTGGAAACTAGATGGAAAGCCTCTAATTAAAATCATAATTAAGAAATACTGAAAATTCAAATTTCATTTGTGTTACAATTGTAAAAAATATGTAATGTAAGAGAATCTTCTATATGATTATAAAAAAATCCTGCTTGTTTTTGCTTTCTAGTAGGAAAAACTAGAAGAACAATGGTACAATAATACATCGTGAGAGGAGGGGTAAAAATGAAAGATTATCATGATGATCCACGCTTTCGAATAGCCCATAGAGAAGCGTTAATTGGTCTTGGACTTGCTATTATTAATTTTATAATTTGGTACGGATTTGCTTATGGGCTTGGTAGTAAAAATCCGAATGAATATACATATGTATTAGGTTTTCCCGCATGGTTTTTTTATAGCTGTATCGTTGGATTTATCGTTATGGTTATTTTACTTAGTTTAGTTGTTCGTTTTGTATTTCAAGATATTTCACTCGATGAGGAAGAAAAAAGTGAGGAATAATAGATGAATTGGTATGTAATCATTCCAATGATAATTTCGTTTATCGTTGTATTTTTAATTGGTGTATATGCTTCAAGACGCGTGCAAGCAACTGCTCATAATAAATTTTTGCAAGAATATTTTCTTGGTGGGCGTGAGCTAGGCGGTTTATTATTAGCGATGACAATGATTGCTACGTACGGTAGTGCAAGTAGCTTTATTGGTGGCCCTGGTATTGCTTACAATATGGGTCTTGGATGGGTACTGTTATCTGCGATTCAAGTTGTAACAGGGTATATCGTTTTAACGGTTATCGGTAAAAAGTTTGCAATTATCGCTAGGAAGATGGAAGCAATTACTCTTATCGATTATTTAAAAGGGAGATACAATAATAAAGCAGTTGTTATACTTTCTGCGTTATGTATTATTATCTTTTTATTTTCAGCGACAGTAGCCCAGTGGGTCGGTGGTGGACGATTAATCGAGTCACTAACGGGGCTATCGTATACAACAGCACTATTTTTATTTACTTTTTCTGTACTTGTGTACGTATTAATTGGTGGATTTCGTGCAGTTGCTCTATCAGATACATTATTAGGAATCATTATGTTAGTTGGAACAACAATCATTTTAATTGCTACTGTCATTGCTGGTGGTGGAATTGAAAAGATTATGCAGGAACTTGTTCAAATTAATCCAAAGTTAATTACACCATTCGGAGCAGATGGCAGTTTAACGAAATCATATGTTACATCATTTTGGATTTTAATTGGAATTGGCGTTGTCGGTTTACCGCAAATTAGCGTGCGTGCCATGTCTTATAAAAATTCAAAAGCGATGCACCAAGCTTTAATAATTGGAACCGTTGTCGTTGGCACAATTATGATCGGTATGCATTTAACAGGTGTATTTGCAAGAGTAGTACTTCCAGGTATAACGGTACCAGATAAAGTAATGCCGCTACTTGCGATGGAAGTGTTGCCACCTTGGTTAGCTGGAGTTTTCTTAGCTGCACCGATGGCAGCGATTATGTCTACAGTAAACTCTTTATTATTACTTGTAAGCTCGTCAATTATTAAAGATATATACGTAAATTACATAAATAAAGATGCAGCAGACAGTACGATAAAAAAAGGAAGTTTGTGGATTACGGGTATTGTAGGACTACTCGTTTATGCAGCGGCAATTAAACCACCAGATTTTTTAATATGGCTAAATTTATTTTCTTTCGGTGGATTAGAAGCAGCATTCATTTGGCCAATCGTATTAGGGTTATATTGGAGGAAAGGAAATGCTACAGGAGCGCTTGCGTCTATTTTAGTTGGGGTAGGCTCATATATGTGTATTCATCTTTTCTATCCAAATCCGTTCGGTATACATACAGTTGTCTTCCCGATTTGTTTTGCGTTTATCGCTTACATCATTGGAAGTATGAGTGCTGTAAAAAAAACAGTATAGGTTAGCTGAAGAAACGTAGTCCTTATAAGACTGCGTTTTTTTGTGTGAATTTGTTCATTTTTTATTCTGTATATCCACGGTTATTCATAAATTAATAACAACTGAGGGGATGGAGTTGAGGTCGATGAAAAAAGTATTATTTTTAGGAGACCCAGGCATTGATGACTCTTTAGCAATTATGTATGGATTGTTGCATCCTGATATTGATATTGTTGGTGTAGTAACGGGATATGGAAATGTAACACAAGAAAAGGCGACAAGTAATGCCGCATATTTATTGCAAATGGCAGGACGGGAAGATATACCTGTTATTAATGGTGCGAAAATTCCTTTATCCGGAGATATTACGACGTATTATCCAGAAATTCATGGGACAGACGGTTTAGGGCCAATTAAACCTCCAAAAACTTTTTCACCAAATATAAAGCCTTTTTGTACATTTTTTGATCTTCTTGAAAAATATAAAGGAGAATTAATAATAGTCGATGCTGGTAGATCAACAACATTAGCGACAGCATTTATTTTAGAAAAGCCGATGATGAAGTATGTGAAAGAATATTATATAATGGGCGGTGCTTTCTTAATGCCTGGCAATGTAACACCAGTCGCAGAGGCGAATTTTCATGGTGATCCCATTGCGTCACAATTAGTTATGCAAAATGCCAAAAATGTAACATTAGTGCCACTTAACGTTACATCTGAAGCAATTATTACACCGGAAATGGTAAAATATATTACGAAACACTCTAAAACGAGTTTTAATAAGTTAATCGAGCCGATATTTACGTACTATTATAAAGCTTATAGAAAGTTAAATCCGAAAATAAAAGGAAGTCCAGTACATGACGTCGTTACAATGATGGTTGCGGCAAATCCATCCCTTTTAGATTATGTATATCGTCGTGTCGATGTAGATACAGTTGGAATTGCAAAAGGAGAGAGTATTGCTGATTTTCGGCCTCAACCTGATGCAAAAGCATTAAAAAATTGGGTGCGAATTGGTTGGTCGTTACATTATAAAAAGTTTCTTGAGGATTTTGTGAAATTTATGACGTAGACATAATAGGAGCATACAAGTTAAAATAATGGAGATGGTTATTTAAATGACCATCTCCATTATTTTGTTTTTAAATGATAAATAGAGAAGAGTTACACAATAGGAGAGGAATTTTACTTGAAAAAAACTATAGTATGCGCAGTAATTGTGGGTATTTTTGTTTTGCTAATATCGGGTAACTTTTTAGTGAAAAAAGTGTGGAGTTCAAATAATGATGATGCACAGTATATTGCATCTTTTATTGAAGAACATAAAGATGAAAAAAATAGTGCGCTTCTAGTAAAGAGAAATGATAAAGTTGTTTATTCTGTAAACCCAAATGTTGTATTGCCAGTTGCTAGTACGATGAAATTAATTGTGGCGCTTGAATATACGAAACAAGTTACTGAAGGGAAAATTGATTCTTCTAGTTTCGTGTCGATTAATGATGTGAATCGTTATTATGTGCCGAATACAGATGGTGGTGCACAAGATAGATGGCAAAAGTATTTGGAGAAGACGGGCAAGATAACTGAAGGAGCGGTTTCTTTAGAAGAAGTGGCAAAAGGAATGGTTAAGTTTAGTTCGAATGCAAATGCTGAATACTTAATGGAATTGTTAGGATTAGATAACATCAATCGAAATTTACAAAGTTTATCACTTCCTGCACATCAACCACTATTTCCAATCGTTTCATCTTTGTATATCCCGGGATATTTGCATAAAGAATTACATGTTCCAAAATATAAAATAGAGAAAAAGTTAAAAGAAATGTCTCAAGAGCAATATCGTGAATATGCGATGATTATTCATGAACGCTTAAAGAAGAAGGGACCATTATTACAGAAGGAAATTCCGCTTTATTTAGAGGAACGTTACGACAAAATTTGGTCAGATAGATTACCAGCAGCTTCTGCAAATGATTATATGGTATTACTTCAAAAGGCAAACCATAAAGGTGGCTTGACAGAGGCTGAAGAAAAAGTGTGGGCAAATATCGTTGAAACAGACATGAGTGCCAAGAAATACCGTAAAACATTCAGACATGCGGGGCAAAAGAATGGTTACACACCATGGACGGTTACAAAAGCAGTTTATGCTATGGATAAACGTGGAAACTGTACAGAAATTGTGTTTTTGGCGAATAATTTAAATGAAGACGATAGTGCAGAAATACGGAAGCATTTAGCAAACTTGCATTTCCAAGTGTTGCAAAGTGATAAGTATGATGCGACTTTTATTAAATAAACTCGGTGCAGAGAGCACCGAGTTTATTTTTATGTACAAGCACTTTTTTTCTATCTCTGGGTATGATGGGTAGTAATACTTAGGTGAGAGGGGAAAAGGTGATGAAACAAAGTAAAGAAGAGTTTATAAAGAGTGAAGGCGCTGATTTCCCTGGGAAAACATATGTGGATTGTGTATTACAACATGTATTTGATTTTCAACGAAATTACTTATTGAAAGATATGTTTCAAGTGCATAAAGCACATATTACGATGCTGACGGAAGAAAATTTAATGAAAAAGGAAGAAGCTAAAGTTATATTACACGCATTAAAAAAGGTAGAGGGAATTCCAGAAGAGCAATTGCTCTATACAGAGCAGCATGAAGATCTCTTTTTTTTAGTCGAACATTTAATTTCTCAAGAAGCGAAATGCGATTTTGTAAGTAATATGCATATTGGTAGAAGTAGAAATGATATGGGCGTAACGATGTATCGCATGAGTTTAAGGCGATATGTATTACGATTAATAGAACATCATTTGTTATTGCAAGAAAGTGTACTGCAACTTGCTGCTGATCATAAGGAAACGATCATGCCAGCTTATACACATACACAACCAGCACAGCCAACAACATTTGGTCATTATACGTTAGCAATTTATGATACGATGCAAAGAGATTTAGAACGAATGAAAAAAACGTACCAGCTTTTAAATCAGTCTCCAATGGGGGCGGCTGCACTCTCTACAACAAGTTTCCCGATTAAACGAGAACGAGTTGCTCATCTACTTGGATTTACAAATGTAATTGAGAACTCATATGATGCTGTTGCTGGAGCGGATTATTTATTAGAAGTTAGCTCGCTACTTATGGTAATGATGACGAATACGAGTAGATGGATTCATGACTTTTTGTTGTTAGCAACGAAAGAATATGACGGTATTACTGTTGCAAAGTCATATGTACAAATCAGTAGTATTATGCCGCAAAAACGAAACCCGGTTTCAATTGAACATGCTCGTGCAATTACGAGTAGTGCTTTAGGAGAAGCATTTACAGTATTTCAAATGATTCATAATACACCATTTGGTGATATTGTCGATACGGAAGATGACTTGCAGCCATATTTATATAAAGGGATTGAAAAGGCAATTCGTGTTTTTTGTATGATGAATGCAGTGATCCGAACGATGAAAGTAGAAGAAGAAACGTTAAAAAGTCGTTCCTATAAACATGCAATAACGATAACGGATTTCGCCGATGTTTTAACAAAAAACTATGGAATTCCATTTCGGCATGCTCATCATGCAGCAAGTGCTATTGCAAATATGTCATTGGAGCAGAAAAAAGAACTACATGAATTACACTTCAAAGAGGTAAATATGTACTTGCAAGAACATTTTAAAATAAATTTATTAGAAAAAGAGTGGAAAGAAATTATATCGCCAGAAGCTTTTATTCAAAAAAGAAATGTATACGGTGGACCGAGTAAAAAAGAGATGGAGCGCATGATCAAAAATCGAAAAGAGTCATTTCAAAAAGAAGAAGATGTATTTGAAAAGGAAAAACAGAGAATTTTACAAGCTGAAAATGCTTTGAATACATTAGCTTTGAATATTATTGAATCGTAAAAGAGGGATTTGATGAATTAATCGCCAATACTTAATTAAACTATGAATAGAGAGAAGAGATTGTCGATGATTCAATTACATGTATATGAAGAGATTTTTCATTTTAAAGAAGATGTTACACCATTTCTAGAAAAGAATGAGCAGGAAAACAATCTCATATTAGGTGTATTACAAATGGTCCAAGAACCGATATTTATGGGGATAGCGAAACAAGGAGAAGAAATTGCGGTTGTATTTCTGCAAACAGAAGAGAAGAAACAAATCATTGTTGCAACTTCTGAAATTGCGGGAGTAACTATTGAGGAACTTGCAAAAGAATTAACGAAAGTATATCCGGATATTCCTGGATTGATCGGTAATAAGAAAATTGTACAGAAATTAGCGGAAGAGATTGCCGTATTAGAAAATAAAAAAACGAATGTTGCAATGGAGCAAGGTGTGTATGAGCTGAACAGAGTAAAGAAGAAGTGTAATGCGAATGGACTTTTCCGAGCGGTAAATAATGATGAATTACCATTAATAGAACAGTGGATATATCAATTTTGTGAAGACGTAAAGCTTCCTACTACGAAAGAAGAAGCAAAACAAACTGCGTATACATTAATAATTACAAATCGACTGTTTGGTTTGGAAGTAGATGGGAAACTCGTTTCTGTAGCTGCAAAAACGAGACCAACTAAAAATAATATAACAGTCAATTTTGTATATACGCCGAAAGAAGCAAGGAAAAAAGGGTATGCATCTCATTGTGTAGCAGCACTTAGTCAACGTATGTTAGATGAAGGCTATCAGACGACTACGTTATATACTGATCTAGCGAATCCGACATCTAATAAAATTTATCAAGAAATTGGTTATGAACAAATTGCGGAATCTGTGCTCATATTTTTAGAGAAGTAAAACAAAAAGGCGTGCTATTTTAGCACGCCTTTTTGTTATTCATCAATTCTAATAACCTCGCCTTGAGGGAATTCCTCAGTTTCTAGTAAGTTACGAATAGCTTTCGCAACATATTCAGGTGATAATAGCTTTCCTTCTTCTTTTAATGCAATGAAGCGGTCTAAATTTGTGAAGTCTTCTTTAGCTGTTTCACGAATTTGTGCTTGCATATTTGTATCAACAACACCGGGGGCAAAAGCGACGATTTTTACTGGATATTCTTTTTCCCATTCTTCAGTTGCTACGCATTGTGTAAACATATTTACACCAGCTTTCGTCGTACAATAAGCGCCCCATCCGAAATAAGGATTTTTTCCTGCACCAGATGAAATATTTATAACGCGTTTATCTACTTTCCATTCTTTCGTATGTTTCATAAACGTAGATGTAAGAATCATAGGTGCAAGTAAATTAATGTGAACGTTCGTAATGAATTGTTCACTTTCTGCTTTTTCAATCGGCTTCATAGGTGCAACTGTACCTGCATTATTAATTAAATGAATAGAGGATACATTGTCTTCTTTAATGGATGAAATGATTTCTTTAAAGTTAGTTTCTAAGTTATGTACATCTTGAAGATCTAAGGAATGAAAAATGCAATTGCTGTTATATTGCTCTGCAAGTTTAGTAAGTTCTTTATTTTCTCTTCTAGAAATAGAGATGACAGTTGTACTTTCTTCTAACAACTGAGTGGCAATAGCCTCACCTAAACCTTGTGAAGTTCCTGTTATGATAACGTAGCGCATAGTTTTATAAACTCCTCTCGTATGTGCGGAATTTTGTTGGACAACGTACATTGCATAGTTTGTCTACATTTTATAGTATAGAGCACTTTTTACTATAAATGAAATGAGATGATTGTGTGCCTTTTATAAACCGTTTTACAACAACAGTACCTGGTGCCGTCACGTTCACTGGGAACACGTTAGGGCTTAGCCCTACATCACCTGCGCCAGGTAATATTTTTGGTACACTTGCTGTATTTACTACGGTAAATACAGCGCTGCAAGTACCAGGGTTCCCAGCAGGAACGACGGATGAATGGCAATTGAATTCTTCAAGTGCAATTTTAAATCTTCCGGCGGGGAGTAGTGTACTATATGCAGAGTTAGTTTGGGCTGGTACTTTTCGGACTGATACGGAAGATGTTTTACCATTTTTAAATGATGATATTACATTTACAACACCATCAGGGACGTTTGCTGTTACGCCAGATCCCGCTACCGCGCAGCAAGGTTCAGTAGGAAATCAGTTTTATTATGCTCGCTCTGCTAATGTAACGAATCTTGTTAGTGCAGGTGGGGCAGGCACATATACAACAGGTGCTGTGCCCGCTGCAAGAACTTCAGCTGATCCAACAATCAGTCGTTCAGCTGGCTGGACGCTTGAGGTTGTATATCAAAATGCAAGTTTACCTCTTCGGAATTTGTCAGTTTATGCAGGCCAAGAAATTATTGATGCTTCATCCCCGCCTGTTGATGCTACTATTTCAGGATTTGCTACTCCAGCTACAGGAGCTGTTACAGGAAGAGTACTCGTAACTGTTCAAGAGGGAGATTCCAACATTTCTGGAGATCAACTTCGCTTTGGACCAAACCCAAATGCTACAGTTGCATTATTCGGACCGAGAAATCCGGCAAATAATTTCTTTCAATCTCAAATTTGTAATGACTTTGGGGAATTAGATACAACCGGAACGTTTGGAGATTTGAATCAGCCATTAGGGATAGCTTTGGCTGTTCGAAGACAAGGATGGGATATTACAAACGTAGATGCTTCATCATCATTAGTAAATAATCAAACGTCAGCAACCGTTCGGTTCGTTACAAATGGTGATGGTTATGCAGCGGCTGGTTTTGGTGTTCAAATTGATGCGACGGGACCGATTATAAATCCTGTCAAATCTGTTGATAAAGCAGTTGCAGGTATAGGAGATATTCTCACTTATACGATTACAGTTCCGAATACAGGAACAGGAAGTGCGGACAACGTTATATTACAAGATAGTATTCCGAACGGCACAGCATTTATAGCTGGTAGTGTAACGGTTGGTGGAGTAACACAACCAAGTGCGAATCCAGCTAGTGGAATTAATTTAGGAACGATACCAAATAATGCTCAAAGAATCGTTACATTCCAAGTAAGAATTACATCGTTTCCAAATCCAAATCCTATTTCAAATCGTGCAATGGTGTCTTACCAATTTCGTCCTTTCGTTGGTAGCCTTCCTATTGCAAGTACGTCTTCTTCAAATACAGTACAAACGACAGTGAATCAAGCAACTATAAGTATGCAAAAGTCTGTAGATCTACAGACGGCAACACTTAATGATGTATTAACGTACACGGTTAATGTAACGAATAATGGAAACATCACTGCAAACAATGTTATTTTTGTTGATAGTATCCCTGCTGGAACAACATTTGTCGCAAATAGCGTTACGGTAAACGGGGTAGCACGTCCAGGAGCGAATCCAGCAAGTAGTATTAATCTTGGAAGTATTAATGCATCGCAAACGACTGTAGTGCGCTTTCAAGTTCGAGTGACATCAAACCCTCTTGTCAATCCAATTCCAAACCGTGCGAGTGTAACATTTAACTTTACTCCAGTACCTGGTCAACCACCAGTTTCAGGGCAAGCGACAAGCAATACTGTAGTTACGACAATTAATATAGCTGATATAACAACGAGAAAAACAGTGGATAAAGCTTTTGCAACGGTTAACGACGTTCTTACGTACACGGTAACAATTCAAAATACAGGAAATGTACTTGCGACGAATGTTATTTTTCAAGATCCAATCCCAACTGGAACGACTTTTATCACAAATAGTGTAACTGTAGATGGAATTTCGCAACCTGGGGCAAATCCGGCAACTGGCTTTACAGTTGCTAACATATCTCCAGGTGGGACTAGGACAGTTACATTTCAAGTACGAGTAACTTCTACGCCATCAGGAGGTACGATTCCGAATCGCGGAAATGTGTCTGCTAATTTCGTCGTTATTCCGAATCAGCCGCCAATAACGATTAATAGACAAACGAATACAGTTGTAACACAAGTTAATACAGGCGGTTTAAATGTAATAAAAGAAGTGAATACAACACAAGCAGCAGTAGGAGATACTTTAACATATACGATTGCCGTTCAAAATACAGGAAACGTTCCGCTAACAAATGTGTTATTTCAAGACACTATTTCTTCCGCTGTTTCCTTCGTTGCAAATTCTGTAACAATTAATGGAGTACAGCAAAGTGGACTAAATCCGAATACAGGATTCTCTCTTCCAAATATTCCTGCGGCTCAAACGGTTGTAGTCACATTTGACGTAGTAATTGTACAGAATCCAGAAAATGAAGATATTTTAAATCAAGCAAATGTAACAGCAAGCTTTCAAGTGAATCCGAATGAACCACCAGTAACAATCAATGTACCGAGTAACGTTGTGAATACGACAGTACAATCAGGGAACTTTGAAGTTGTGAAAGCAGTGAATACGAATGTGGCAACGGTAGGAGATGTTTTAGTATATACAATCGAAGTTATAAATGCAGGTAGTGTACCAGCTACAAGTATATTTTTCCAAGATTCAATTCCGCCAGGGACATTATTTATTGAAAATAGTGTATTGGTTAATGGTGTTTTACAAGAGGGGGCAGATCCAGGACTAGGATTCCCATTAAATGATTTACCTACTGGCGCGAGTGTAATTATTTCATTTGAAGTATTAATTGATGAAATTCCGCCAGGGAATAATGTTGTAAATAACGCGAATGTAACTGGAGATTTTCTTGTAAATCCAACAGAGCCACCAATTACTGTGACGGTTCCAAGTAATACTGTTATGACAGTTGTTAATTCCTCAGGACTAAATGTAATGAAGAGTGTAAGCGCTACTGAAGCAGGTGTAGGAGATACACTAACATATACAGTTGCTATACAAAATAGTGGAACGGTAGTAGCGACAAATGTATCATTCCTTGATCCGATTCCAGTTGGAACCACTTTTGTAGCGAATAGTGTAACAATAAACGGGACACCTCAACCAGGTTTAAACCCGACAACTGGATTTCCACTTGCTAATATTCCAGTAGGAGGTATAGTAACAGTTACTTTCCAAGTGGCAATCACGAGTGTACCACCAAATAGAGTTCTTCCGAATAATGCGAATGTAACTGCTGATTTCCAAGTAAGTCCTCTCCAGCCACCAATTACAATTGTAACGATTAGTAATATTGTTGTGACGCGAGTGAATGTAGGATCAATTAATGTAATAAAAAGTGTAAATACACCACAAGCAGGTGTAGGAGATACGTTAACGTATACGATTCTTATTCAAAATACAGGAACTGTCCCCGCAACGAATATTATTTTTCAAGATCCAATCCCATCTGGAGCTACATTTGTAGCGAATAGTGTAACGATTAATGGAGTCGTTCAGCAAGGTGCGAATCCTATAGTGGGTTTTCCTGTTACAAATATTCCAGTTGGGCAAACTGCTACAATTACGTTCCAAGTGACAGTGACAAGCGTTCCGAGTGGTGGAAATATAAGAAATCAATCGAATGTTACTGCAAATTTCCTTATAAATCCGGCAGGACCTCCTATAACGACTACTACAAATAGTAATTTTGTAGTAACACAAGTAAATACAGCGAGACTAACTATACAAAAATCTTCATCTGTACAACAAGCAGCACTTGGAGAGACTTACACATATTCTGTTGTTATACGAAATACAGGTACAGTTGCAGCTACAAATATTTCTTTCATTGACACGATTGCTCCAGAAACAACATTTGTAGCAAATAGTGTAACGATAAATGGAACGCCTCAACCTGGATTTGATCCAAATATTGGTTTCCCGCTTCCTAATATTGCAGCTGGCACATCATTGACAGTAACATTCCAAGTGATAGTTGTTGCACCATCAACGCTTGGGGCAGTTCTAAACACAGCGTCTGCTACAGCTACTTTCTTATTGAATCCTTTACAACCACCTGTAACAACAACGAACTCAAGTAATACAACGGTAGTTACAATACCGTTACCTCCTCCTGGTGAAGTGACAGCAATAAAAACAGTAAATATTGCAACTGGGGCTGTTGGGGATGTATTAACGTATACAGTGCTAATAACGAATGTAGGAATTATCCCTGTTACAGATGTACTCTTCCAAGATGTCATTCCAGAAGGGACGACGTTTGTTGACAACAGTGTAACGATAGGTGGAATACAGCAACCTGGATTAAATCCAGAAATAGGCTTTACAGTTAGTCCGTTATTAAATGCTGGTGCGAGTATTTCTGTAACGTTCCAAGTGACCATTACGGAAATTCCTGATAATGAAGTCATATTAAATGATGCTGACGTTACATTTACTTCACAACCGAATCCGCAGGAGCCACCGATTACGCAAACGATATTAACGAATTTAGTCGTTACGACAATTAATATAGCTTCAATTTTTCCAGTAAAAATAGTAGATAAAGAGGCAGCGACGGTTGGGGAAATATTAACCTATGATGTACTAATTTTTAACTTTGGAACGGTACCGGCAACGAATGTCCAATTTCTTGATTCTAGTACGAGTGGTGTAGCATTTGTTCCAGGAAGTGTGAGTATAAACGGAGTGCCAGAACCAGGATTAGATCCGTTCATAGGCTTTGCAGTTCCAGATATACCTGTAGGTGATTTTGTACTTGTCACATACCAAGAGATGGTAACGAGCATACCTCAAGGTGGAACAGTTGTTAACTTTGTGGACGTTACGGCTACGTTTGCTGTAAGTGAAACAGAGCCGCCTATTACTGAAACGACGACAAGTAACACGACATTAACAGAAATAAATGAATCTGGTTTGAATGTTTTAAAATCAGTAAGTCAGCCGGTTGTTGCAGTAGGCGATACAATCACATATACAACAGTAGTTCAAAATACGGGAACAGTGATAGCGACGAATGTTCAATATAGTGATGTATTACCATCCTCTATAACATTCGTACCGAATAGTGTAACGATAAACGGTGTGTTACAGCCTGGATTAGATCCTAACACTGGCTTCTCACTTCCGGATATAACTCCAGGTGAAAGTGTAGAAGTCACATTCCAAGTAACAGTTGTTAGCGTTCCGTCAAACGGAACAATTGCCAATACGGCAAATGTTACCGGAAGCTTTATTTTAGTACCAGGAGAACCACCAGTTATAGTAAATCAGCCAAGTAATACAACACTCACAACTGTAAATAGAGGACGCTTTAATGTTATTAAACAAGTAAATAGAGCCGCTACTCTAGTTGGAGATGTATTGACGTATACAGTGCAAATAACGAATACAGGAACAGTAACAGCTAACAATGTTCAGTTTATTGATACGATTTCAACAGGTGCGTCATTTGTACCAAATAGTGTAACGATAAATGGAGCCCCGCAACCAAACTTAAATCCGATTACTGGATTTGGAGTTGGAGATATCCCAGTTGGTGAAACAGTTATAGTGACGTTTCAAGCGACAGTTACAAACATCCCGTCATCAGGAACAATTACGAACGTTGCAAATATAACAGGAAGCTTTACTTTAGTGCCAGGAGAGCCACCGGTTGTAGTAACAGAGCCGAGTAATACGACGATAACTAGAGTGAATAGAGGACGGTTCAGCGTTATAAAATCTGTAAATAAAGAAGCGACACGATTAGGAGATACGTTAACGTATAGTGTGCAAGTTACAAATACGGGAACGGTAACAGCGACAAACGTTCAGTTTAGCGATGTTCCATCACCTAGTTTAGAATTCGTTCCTGGAAGTGTACAAATAAATGGGATTCCGCAAGTAGGTTTAGATCCATTTGTAGGCTTTGCATTGCCTAATCTTGCAGTAGGGGATAGCGTATTAATTACATTTGAAGTAAATGTAATCGCAGTTCCGCCTTCTAGTAGCATTATGAATACAGCAAGAGTAACGGGTGATTTTGAATTAATTCCAGGAGAACCTCCGTTTACAATTACGAATTCAAGTAATACGACAGTCACACCAGTAAATAGAGGCAGTTTAGATATGCAAAAAGAAGTAGATCATTCAATTGTTGGAGTAGGAGAAACAGTAAAGTATACGGTTCGAATATTAAATACTGGTACTGCTGATGCGATGAATATTCAATTTATCGATGTCCTATCTCCGGAAGCTGTTTTTGTACCAAATAGTGTAACTGTAAATGGAGTAGCTCGTCCGGGAGTAAATCCGCAGGTTGGATTTACGATTGTAGACATTCCAGTTGGTGAGACGGCGATTGTAACATATGAAGCTACGATTACGAGCTTTCCAGATGGTGGCACAGTAGTGAACGTTGCTGGGGCGTTAGCAGAATATATTTTAGTACCAGGGGAGCCTCCAGTTACAGTGATGGATACGAGCAATACAGTTATAGTGACGGTAAATACTGCAATCTTATTTGTTGCAAAAGGAGCAAACTTTGAAGTAGCGATGGTAGGAGATGTTGTCACTTATGGAATTGCCGTTATAAATGACAGTACAGTTCCTGTGACGAATATTGTTTTAACAGATATCATTGATTCGAATACTTTATTTATAAATGGCACGGTAACGGTAAATGATGTACCTCTTCCATTTGCTAATCCGAATACCGGTATTCCGTTAGGTGATTTTCAGCCAAATGACGCAGCAATTATTAATTTCCAAGTTGTAATAACAGGAGGACAAATAAATAATTTAGTTACAAATACTGCTATAGCAAATGGGCTCGCAACTGTAAATCCGAATGAGCCGCCAGTAGTAGTTGAAGGTGATAGCAATACAGTTGTTATCCCGTTTATTTCTCAAAATGTCTCAACGACAGTCGTAAAAACGGCAAATTTACAGGCAGCAACAATTGGCGATGTTATTACGTTTACGACAGTTATTACAAATACGGGGGATACAGCAATACAAAATATTCGTTTTCAAGATATGTTAGATAGTAGTGTTCAATTTGTCCTTGGAACTGTAACGATTGATAATACGCCAGTGCCAAATGTAAACCCAGTATCAGGTTTTATTATAGGAAATTTAAATCCAGGTGAAGCACGGACAGTTTCGTTCCAAGTAGTAGTGCAGAGCGCGCCAAATGGTTCAGGAAATTATATAAATCAAGCGAGTATTCGTTTCGAACATCAAGTAGGCACAGTATTGCCACCTGTTACACAAATGGTAGAAAGTAACATAGTTGTCATTCCATTTGTTCCAACGATAGAACAAATTTGTGAAACGAATCTTAATTGCTTAGGGAAAATTCCTTTTCAATGTTCTCCGTGTAATCATTTGCAAATAAATAAAAAATAAATACAGAAAGAGCATCCGGAAAAAAGGATGCTCTTTCTGTATTTATCATGTAGATTCTTTTTCGGGTGAGGTGAAAAATTCGTCGATTTTGTCGGAGAGTAGTAATGGAATGGCTCCTTTTATAACAGAAATGTCCCAGTCCCACCATGCGAGATTCTCTAGTTTGTCAATCGTTTCTTGCGGGAAACGATATCGAACAAATTTTGCAGGATTACCAGCTACAATTGCATACGGGGGTACATCTTTTGTAACAATGCTCCTGGCGCCGATAATGGCCCCGTTACCAATTGTAACACCAGATAAAATGCAGGATTGATAACCAATCCATACATCATTGCCGACTACGATATCACCTTTTGAAGAAGGGTGACCAGTAATATGTGCTCCTTCATCAAAAAGTGCATTAAATGGATAAGTTGTTATCCAGTCTGCGCGATGTTCACCGCCAAGTATGAAAACGACTTCTTCTGCTAATGAACAAAACTTACCTATTTTTAATTTTGTTTCATCGTTCCAAGAAAAAATGGTTGGCCCTACTTTACTATAAGTATAATCACCAATATCATATTTATTATATTCAGGTTTTTGATTTAAATATAACATGCTTCTTCAGCCTCCTTTCTCAATTAAGTGATACGTATGGAATATTATATGCAAGATGTAGTAATGTGAACTGTATTAATAGGTGAAATGAACAAAAGGAAGTGGGATGTATGCGATACGAAATGGGTCTATATAATAAACCGTTTCAGTCAATTCAATCAGGAAAAAAAGTATATGAAGTACGCCTATACGATGAAAAACGTCAACTAATAAACAAAGGCGATGAAATCGTATTTACGAATCTTACGACAAAAGAAATGATGACGGTAAAAGTAACGGAAATAAAGCGATACGAGAGCTTTAAAGCCATGTATGAACAAATCGATAAAAAATTATTGGATTGTGAAAATGATAGTTTAGAGGAAATGTTAGAAAGTACATACAAAATATATACGAAAGAACAAGAAAAAGAGTGGGGAACAGTTGCGATTCGTATTGAGGTAATAAAATGATAAGAAATCGCGGAGCGGCTATCATTGTACAGGAAGGAAAAATCGCTCTTATAAAACGTATTCGAGAAGAGGAAATATATTATGTGTTTCCTGGCGGAGGGATTGAGGAAGGTGAAACGCCTGAAGAGGCAACGAAAAGAGAGGTATACGAAGAATTAGGGGTACATATAAAAGTGGAGCACCTTATTGCAAAGGTAAAATATAAAGGAAATGAATATTATTATGCTGCCTATATTACAGGCGGAGTGTTCGGAAGTGGAACAGCTGAGGAATTTCAGTGGGAAGGTAGAGGAAGTTATATTCCGTTATGGCTACCGATAAATGAGTTGGAAAAAGTGAATATAAAACCTTATGAAGTGGTCGGAAATATATTTAATCATTATAAAATATAACGTCTGACAACATACAAAAAAAACCATTGACATAGGCTTCTGATTTAAGTATTGTATTCGAGTATGTTTATAATCAGGAGGTTTATATGAGCAATCAAACTACTACACATCATGTGAAAATGACAACAGCAGATCCATCTGGAATTGGTCTATTTGGATTAGCGATGGTAACACTTGTAGCATCATCTCAAAAGTTAGGCTTAACAGATGGCGTTTCACTTGTATTACCGTGGGCAATCTTTTTAGGAGGATTTGCACAAATCTTTGCTTGCATTCATGATGCAAAGCATAATAATACATTCGGTACAACAGCATTCGGTGCGTACGGTCTATTTTGGCTAGGTGTTGGAATGACTTGGTTAATTCAACTTGGAGTATTTGGCGAAAAATTAGCACAAGCTGCAGATTCAAAACAGCTTGGTGTAGCCTTTATCGGATATTTGATTTTCACAATCTTTATGACAATTGGTGCAATGGAAACACATAAAGTATTATTTATGATTTTCGTCCTTATTGATTTCTTATTTATCGGTCTTTCATTAAGTACTTTAGGTGTTATGCCGCATGCAATGCATAATTTAGCAGCATATTCTGAACTTCTTATTTCATTATTATCTTTCTATGGTTCAGCAGCAGCAGTGTTAAACACACACTTCGGAAAAGTTGTTTTACCAGTTGGAAAGCCGTTTGGTATTTTTAAAAAGTAATAAAAGAGCACAGATGATTGTATAGTCATCTGTGCTTTTTTATTTATTGAAAGCTATAGCAGTCGTCCTTGTTAATTCAGAAATTTTTTGAGAGCTCGCAGAATTACCGTCTATTGTTACATGAACTTGTTGCTTAGGGTTCGCTGTAACTACCCATGCGTTTGGTAAATAGCGTGATTTATGAGATAAGGTGGAAGGGATATTTAAAATATCTCCCATTGCATATAATGTTGCTGATGATCCACCGTCCATTGCCATCGCATTGACAGCACCTTTTTCATAAAGAATATCTTGACAATCTCTCAAGGAAGCACCAATGCTATGAGGTTGTCTACCATCAATGACGAAAAACATAATCGATCCATCTTTTTTCTGAGCCATAATGCTTCGAGGGCCATATCCCCAACCACCATAATTTGTAATCATTTTTTCTCCATTTACAATTAGCTGAGGCATAAATCCAGCAGCGGAAACAACATTTTTATTTAACAATTGGTTAGCAGAAAACTCTCCAGAAACCATTTGTCCATATTTTGTAATACCACTAGTGAGGGTAGGGGTATTAATATCTTTCGGCGTGTTTATAACTTTACCGTTTTCAATAACAATACCGATTCCGGTTTTACCACCACCATGCCCGGTTTCATCCCAAAAACCACTGGCATTGACAGCGGCAACTGCATGGTTTCGCTTTGCCATTACGTATATTTTTTCTCCGACGTCTTTACCTTCTGAACCTTGCTGGGTAACAAGGTTTACGTTGAATGGATTACTAATTGTCATTAATTTCCCTTCGAAAAAATGATCATTATATTTTTTCTTTATTGTTTCAATAGAAACATCTAGTGGTAAATCTTTTCGTCTTTCTAACTCTTTTTTTGAAAGTTTAGAAGTTAAAAATTCACTATTTTTCCATTTTGGATTTGTGATGGATTGAGAAATATCATTTAATTCTTCATCAGACAATAACGTGAATTTTGCATATTGTGGATGCTGAGAAGTTAAAATACTCTCGGCTGCGATAACACGTAAATTATGACCGTATGAAGTACCGAATAAAATAATAGCAGCTCCTATTAGTAAGAATATTGTTAAAAGGGAGGTTGCTTTTAAAAATCTAATAAAATACTTTCTCATCATAAGGACTCCTCTTTCTGTAAAGTGAACAATTGATTAGAGATTGAGCATGATACAAAAACATTTTTTATTTGAAATAAGTAATGTGAAATGATGATAATACAATAATGTTTGAAGATAGATTTGGCAATAGTTGAATATGAATGTAGATATTTAAAATGAAATATAAATAGTCAGATGTGAAATGTAAATAAAAGTAGAAAAAAATCAATTGAAATTGATTCTCATTATTAATATAATGAGAATGAGAATCATTTATTGTTAGAGGGGGATGCCAAAGTGGCAAAAATTTTAATAGCTTATGCAAGTATGTCAGGAAATACAGAGAGTATTGCTGATTTAATTAAAGTTAGTTTAGATGCTTTTGATCATGAAGTAGTATTGCAAGAAATGGAAGGCATGGATGCTGAAGAATTATTAGCTTATGATGGAATCATTTTAGGATCTTATACGTGGGGCGATGGTGAATTACCATTTGAAGCGGAAGATTTTCATGATGACTTAGAAAATATAGATTTAGCTGGGAAAAAGGTAGCGGTGTTCGGATCGGGTGATACAGCGTATGAACTGTTTTGTGAAGCGGTAACGATATTTGAAGAACGTCTTGTAGAGCGCGGTGCAGAGCTTGTACAAGAAGGGCTAAAAATTGAATTAGCTCCAGAAGATGAAGAGGATGTTGAAAAATGCAGTAATTTTGCAATTGCATTTGCTGAGAAGTTCTAAGAATGGGAGTGTCAACGTGGAGACAATGTTAAGTGTAACTGCTATTACAAAGTTAAGAGATGGAAAACTGTTGTTAGCTACTACATATAATGGCTTATTTGTTGAACAAGACGGAGAATGGAAACGAATTTTAAATGGTTTTCAAAAACGAATTAGGGATTTACATAGCGAAGATAATGTAGTTTATGGTGTAGGTGACGAAGGGATTTTTATTCGTAGTATGAATGGTGGAGAGAACTGGACAATTCAGCGTTTTCCAACAAAAGCAACGAGTTGGAATGTATGTAGCAATGTACAAGGAAATGTTGTTGCTCATGGAGAAAAAACGCTGTATCTTTCTAATAATTTCGGTTCGACATGGGAAACTATTCATCCGTTTCTTGAGTATGGCAGTGCGGCACCGTCTATTCGATCGTTATTTTTATATAAACATTACTTATTTATTGGTACGAAAATACATGCTAAATATGGTGGTGTTTGGCTCTTTGATTTGAAGACACGTAAATTAAAGAGGATTAAAATTGCGATGAATCAAATGATCTCCGCGTTGACTTTACACAATTCTTATTTAGTAGCGGCAAGTGGATCGTGCAAGGGAGTTAGCGGGAATATTTCTTATTGTAAAATAGATGAAAGTATTGCAAGTGAAAAAATATATTGGCACACATGTCAAAGTGAGCAGAAAGCAAGTAGTTATTTAGACTTAAGTGTAGATCAACATGTTTTATATACAACTTCAACGCAAAATAAGGCGGGTATTAGTAGTGTGTGCCGTGTGCTTCTTGAAGAAGGTATTGTTACAGTATGTGATTCAGTTAAAGGGCACGGATGGCGCATTGTTAATCAAAAAGAGGGTTATGTAGTAGCCGGATCAGGTGAATTAAAAGCAATGCAGTGGGAACAAAAAATAATTTAAGAAAAAACTTTACTTTTATTATATTGATATGATATAGTATGTTTAAACCATTTTACTTTTAATAATATAGAGATTTAAATGAGCTGTAACTTCCGAGGAGGATAGCAATGTTAAATCTCCTCAGGGGTTGCAGTTTTTTAATATCTGGCTTATTATTGTAAGGTGGTTGAAAATGAATATGTACATATAGGTACATTGTAGGAGGATTTTTTTCATGCAAAACGGTAAAGTAAAATGGTTTAACTCAGAAAAAGGTTTCGGTTTCATCGAAGTTGAAGGCGGAGAAGACGTATTCGTTCATTTCTCAGCTATCCAAGGCGAAGGCTTCAAAACTTTAGAAGAAGGTCAAGAAGTTACTTTCGAAGTAGAACAAGGTAACCGTGGACCTCAAGCTACTAACGTAAACAAGAAGTAATTTTTGAAAAAAGAAGGGCTCGCCCTTCTTTTTTTTTGCACTTTTATAGATGTCCTCCTACTTACATATCATAACAAGACTGAATTTTCATTTATTTATTCGGAGTATTTTTGTATAAAGTACATGAATAAATAAATACTGAAAATAAAGTGTTTGTGTGAAAAGGAATTTAGAAAGAGGTAAATAAATTGAAAAACGCTACACATTTCATTGTGTTTGATATTGAAAGGAATTTCAGACCGTATAAATCAGAAGATCCATCAGAAATAGTTGATATCGGAGCTGTAAAAATAGAAATAGGTACAATGAAGATAATTGAAGAATTTTCGGAGTTAGTAAAACCAAGTGCACGATTAACTCGTCATACAACAAAATTAACCGGTATTACGAAAAAAGATTTAATGGGTGTAGAAAAATTCCCTCAAATTATAGAGAAATTTATTCAGTTCATCGGCGAAGGTTCTATATTTGTTTCATGGGGAAAAGAAGATTATCGCTTTCTATCTCATGATTGTACATTATATGGTGTTGAATGCCCAAGTATAGAAAAGGAAAATAGAATTGATTTGCAAAAATTTGTTTTCCAAGCATATGAGGAATTGTTTGAACATACGCCAAGTTTACAATTTGCGGTAGAACAGCTCGCTTTAACGTGGGAAGGAAAACAGCACCGTGCTTTAGCAGATGCTGAAAATACAGCAAATATACTTCTTAAAGTGTATAGCGAGAGAGATATTAATAAGCGATACAAAAGACATGGTGAACTTGAACTTGTAAAAAACGGAAAACTAACAGAAAAAGCGAAAAAAAAGATGCGAAAATGGGTGTTTAAAGAACTAAAGAAAAATACAGAACGCCCTTTTGAATGGAGTACATTTGAAAGTGGTGACACGTGGGAAAGTATAACGGAAAGATATTATATAAGTGAAAATACAGTAGAACTCCTGAAAAAACATTTTCGTACAGCAGTGAGAAAAGCGGAACGACAGATTAGGTATTTGGCTGAGATGGAGGAGAATACAGAGGTTAAATGAATTGCTCCTCCATCTCTAACTACATACATGTAATAACAGCGTATTGATATTAAATAGGCATCAACTTGTTGTTGTGATTGTACATTATAATTACTTTGGGAGTGTTAAGACGTAATAAGAGTTTTAAACAGTATTAATAAAATAAAAATATATATAAAGAAAAGAGTGTAGTTTAATGGAAACAATCTTTAACATTTTAACTGTTTTAGTTTTTGGGATAATATTTACCACACAATTAGCATTAACTACACTTTCTTTCATAGTAAAGAAGAATTGGAAAAAACTTAATATCTCTTTAAGTTGTGGTGTATTAAAGTTTAAAATAGAAGAGTAAGATTGAGTTTTGTACAAGGGAGGTATGATAGTGGTAGACTTGGATATTAAAGATGTCACAGTAAAGATGGAATTAAACGGTGTCTTTTGGAATGAGGATCGGATTGCTGAAATGAAGGTGACTACAAAAGAAGAGCATTCTGTTATTCTTCGTCTAGTAGTTGATTTAGAAAGTAAAACTATTAGGGCGACGAGTGCGGAAATAGTGAATGGATTCTGCCCTCTGTGCAAACAGAAAAGGGACGAATGTAGTGAACTTAATGACTTGCAAAACAAAATGGAAATTTTAGAAGAAGCCTACGATTGGGTGAGAGAACATCCGGAATATCGTTTTCAATTATCTTTTTACGAGTACAATAAATTTGAGGTAGTAAAGTGAAATTTGCATTTTAACAACTTATAGAAGGACTTGGTCAACTAGAAATATTGAAGTAGATATTTCTAATGGAAATAAGCCTGTATAACAAGGAAGGGATATATTTGATTCTGCAACAAATGTCATCTTGCATCAAAAAAATTTAAAAATAAACATGTTTTATTATAAAGCAGAAAAATCGATTCTTAGTAGAATCGGTTTTTAATATAAATAAAAGAGCGCTTATTAAAAGCGCCCAGTAACAACAGTTATATGGAAGTATTTATCCCGTAAAAGCCCGATTGGTGAGGGCTAATAATTAGTGGGGGATGAACAAAACCCCACTGATTAAAGTTTCACTTTATTCAATACCGCTCGGATCAAACGAATACTGCTGCTTATTCTCAATCCGCTCAATCACATCTTGCAGCTCATCTGGCTTCAGAAACTCAATAGGAGAGAAGCCTTTTTCAAATGTAAGTGTGTCTGCTTCAATCATAAGTACATATCGATCATTTACCTTCGCAATATGTATTTGATCCCCAAAATCCGCAAGCAACGCCTTCACAGAGATATGATCGGCTTTTAGTTTTAATTCCACTTCAGGAGCATGCTCGACGATTTGAGCGGTTGCTTCCATTACTTCTTCAGTTGAAAATTGTTCCATAATTTCGCGTTTCGGACTGGCAGCCCATACTTCCATCGCTTGGTCGAATTGTTCGCGTTCTTCCGTACCTTCTTCAAATACATCTTCAATTTGGTCGTATACCATGTCCATTACTTGTGTTTTCATAATTTCAGGCATAGAGCGTTCATATTCGACGAATTTTAGGAAGTCTTCAAAGTAGCGGGCATGTGATGCTTGATGTATTTTTAGTTCGCCTACTTCAACCATTCCTTCTTCAGGCATGTACGGATATTGGATAGATTTCATATTCTTTGTTGTGATGGCCATTTCAACGTTACGAATCAGTGTTGATTCATCAGAAATAGAAGCAACCTTTGGTTCAAAGTCGCATTTCATTACGAATACGAATGGATCATCAAAGTATTTGCGTAGCTTTGCCTGAGCAATTAAAAATACACCACCACGTACAGCGCTTGTGTCAAGATATGTATAAACGAGAGGTTCGCTCATATCTTTAAAGTTTTCTTTTGTTTCTGCAAAGCGAATACGATTAAAAAGGTTGTAATGAGGGTTTGAATCAAGTTCGTGCCCTTCTTCTACAATAAAGCGACCAATTTTTGTTGGGGCTTGTTCTGTTTTTGCATGACGTTCTACTTTTCGCTTCGATATTTTTAATAACTCACCATTCAAAAATTCTTTTAAGGAACTATCTTCATATTCTTCAGCGTCTAAAGTTTGAAAATGTTTGTAGCGTTTATCAACTGCTTCACCTTTTCCTTCTACTTGTACAACATAAAAGGAAAGATAATTTATTTCAAAATCCATATTTATCACCTTGTTTCATTTCATTAACTCTTATCAGTATAGAGATGGAAAAAACTTTCGTCAATTTATATAAGGAAGGGGAAGCCCCTTCCTTTATATAATCTTTATTTTCTCGATTAAAATCCGTCTTCTAATGCTGCGAATGGAATGTTTAGTCTGTTTTCTACTGTGCGTAAACGTTGGTTTAAGCGGTTTAGTCTACGTGTATGGCGCTCAACTGTATTTTCTAGTTGACGAACTCTTTGTTCAAGCTCATTTACGCGTCTTTCTAATTGACGATTTCCAGTGCCAGGAAAAGAGATTGGAAGTTGGAATTGTCTATTTTGGTCATATGGATTCGTGTGCTCTGCTTGATCTATATAAGATTGATATTGTGTTTGTAAGTCATACTGTGGTTGTTGGTACGCATATTGATTATATGGATCATATGGATTGTAGGGATACATAATAACATCCTCCATTTCTTTAAAATAGGTTGAATTCACCATAATGTATGTGCAAAAGCGGAGCGGTGGCACGGCAAATACCTATTTATGTTGACGGGATTTCTCTTTATCCCGCTATTTGCTGGGCAATAAGACCCCCACTGATTACAGTTTCACTTTATAAAAAATAGCTTGAGGGTTTTTGATTTGTATTTCTTTTGTGTAATGGTATATACTGGATAAAAGGGAGAGTTTACATAAAAGTTACAATTCTATCAAACTCAAACTTTTATGTAAATATGTATAGACATTTATAAAAGAAAAGAGTAATTTATATAGAGTGAAAAATAACTTGTAACATTTTATAAACGTATTGTAAAATGATTGTAACAAAACATACATAAAAATGAAATAAATACATAATAGTGATGTTGGGGAAAGGGAGAGAGTATATTGTTCCGTAAAGTAAAGGGTATATTAGTTGGGGTGTTATGTGTAGCTATAATGAGTGGCTGTGGTGCAAAAGTAAGTGATGTTGCATTGGTAAGTGATATTGGTGGGCACACTGTAGAGGCTAAAGCAGAAGTACAGGATACTATTAGTTTAGTTGATGGTCGAACTGGTACTGAAGTGAAAAAATTAGATTTATCTAGTTTAGGCTATTTTGAAGATGAAGCGAAATTTAAAAAGTCTGTCACAAAGGTTGTTGGTGAGATTGGAAAAAGCGTCGACAAAAAAATGGTTCCTTCACGTATAGCACCTGATGGAAGTTGGCAAGAAGGAAAACCTTCTTATGAATTAATGGAAAAAGAATTAGTAGATAAATTGTTAAATGTTGGTATGTGGGATGCTACGTATCAGTTGCCGATCGTGGAGAAAAAACCAGTCGCAACATTAAGTGATGCGCAAGGAAATGGTGCGGTAATTGGTAGATATGAAACGAACTTAGGTGGTTCAACAGGTGGCCGTATTGAGAATATTCGTTTGTCAGCAGCGAGCATAAATGGAGTTGTGTTAGCAAAAGGAGACCGTTTCTCTTTTAATTCATTAATCGGTGATACAACACCAGATAAAGGATATCAATTAGGGAAAGAAATAGTTGATGGTAAATTAGTAGATGGATATGGCGGTGGTGTTTGTCAAACATCTTCAACTTTATACAATGCAGCAGATCAAGCTGGCCTGAAAATGGTGGAGAGAACTACACATTCTAAAACGGTAGGTTATGTTCCACAAGGAAGAGATGCTACAATTGCATATCCATATTTAGATTTAGTATTTGAAAATACGAATGATGCACCTGTGAAGCTTTATATGGGCATTCAGGGTGGAAAGCTAGTTGCTGAAGTACATAAAATGAGATAAGAGTTATAAAGCCACCTTTTCTGAAATTTAGAAAAGGTGGCATTTTTATTATGAAAATAAAAATGTATATAAATTCTGACTTTTCTTATTTACATAGGATGATTTTAGTTGTATCCTTCATAGTAACGGTTATATGTAATGGAAAAATATAGGGATAAGGAGATGGAGTTATTCATGGTACAAATTCATCCGAAAACACGTATTGGTCATGTTGAATTTAAAGTGAAAGACTTAGAGCGTCAAATTGCTTTTTATGAGAATGTTGTAGGATTAGAGGTAATTAAGCAAGAGGGGAATAAAGCATATTTATCTGGAAAAGGTGGAAAGAACGCGTTACTTGTTCTTGAAAAGTTAGAGGACGGGGTACTGCAAGAACCGCGTACGACTGGTATATATCATGTAGCCTTTTTAGTTCCGACTCGTGAAGCTTTTGCTTCTGCGCTATTTGGGGTTCTTCGTAATAAGAATGTAATTGACAGCCCGGATGAGCAAGAAGGGCGTTATACATATTCAAATGAAATTTTACCAATTTCAAGGTTTAATAGTGCAAGTGATCATACATATAGCGAAGCTTTTTATTTGCAAGATTTAGAGGGGAATGGTATTGAAATTTATGCAGACCGTCCGCGTGATCAATGGGGAGAAGGGTCAGGAGGAAGTACACCACTTGATTTAAAAGAATTGGCGACACTCGTTGATTATGAGTTTGATGGTTTGCCTGCTAATACTGTCGTTGGGCACGTACATTTACGAATAGCTGATGTAGAGAAATCACATGAATTTTATGTGGAAACAGTAGGTTTTGAAGTACAACAGCGTGAAGAGGATTGCTTATTTATTTCAGCAGGGGGGTATCATCACCATATTGGTGCAAATACGTGGAACGGAGTAAACAATCCACACCCACCAGTATATGCAACTGGACTAAAGGTATATGCTATTGTACTACCGCATAAAGAAGCGTTAGACGAAGTGAAAGAAAGATTAATAGAAAAACAACATGAAATAAATGAAACTACAAATGGGTTTGTGGTGGTAGATCCAAGTGGTATTACAGTGCAGTTTGAAATAGAAGCAGTGTAAAATAAGCGAGAAAGTGTATAATCACTTTCTCGCTTATTTGTGATTATTCATAGCTCAATCCAATATCTTCTTACTATATTCCCATCTTCCTCAGTGAAATCATCATCACGAATCCCGCCGTTATGCAAAATCGTTTTTTCAGAAGCGGTATTCACAGCGTCGCAAACGACAAGTACTTTCGTGATGTCTAACTCCTTCGTTTTTTCTAATGATAATGCTAGTAACTTCGTAGCATAACCTTTTCTTCTTTCAGAAGGGCGAATGCCATAACCAATGTGACCGCCAGCGTTAAATAAATGTTTGGTTAAACTATGACGTATATTAACAGCTCCCACAATTTTATTTTCATCTGTAACAAGCCAATATGTAGAGTCTGGTACCCAAGTTTCAGGGATATTTATTCCGTTATGCGCATCGAGAAGTTCTTGAACCATAGCTGGGAAGTTGGCAGGATTTTTTGAGATAACCCACGGGATCATTGTTTCACCGCTATCTTTCCATTCGTTATAGAAATCTAAGTATTCTTCTTGTAAATCAGTAGTAGGTGTGAGTAATGAGACGTTCATTGTTAGTAAGCTCCTTTATTTATATAGTTTTTATAAAAAATTAAGATACAAAGTGAAAGCGTTTTCCATGATTTCTCAACCTAATTTCATGTAATCCATCTTTGTTTTTTTAGAAAATTAGTGGAGGTTTAAAATTAGAAGTTATTTATTTTATGTTAATATTTAAAATATTAACATAAAACGGTCGGAGTATTAAGTATATTTTAGTAGTATCCCTACATGTAAATAAAAGGATGTTTGTGATAATTTTTGTTTTATCTATCTATAATGAATGAAAGGGGGAAGTGCCCGTGAGTGTAGATTTTGATTTTATTATACGAATCGGTGTTGCTGGCTTGTTAGGAGCAATGATTGGTATTGAAAGAGAAATTCGATCGAAAGAAGCTGGATTAAAGACTCATTTCCTCGTAGCGGTAGGAAGTGCGTTAATAATGGTTGTTTCGAAATATGCCTTTTCAGATATTGTGTTTGAAGAGCATATGTCTCTAGATCCAAGTCGTATTGCAGCACAAGTCGTTAGTGGAGTTGGTTTTTTAGGTGCAGGCACAATTATTATTCAAAAGCAGGCGGTGAAAGGATTAACGACTGCGGCTGGTTTATGGGCTACTGCCGGCATAGGATTAGCAATTGGAGCGGGAATGTATGTAGTAGGCATTGGAGCGACGATTCTCGTTTTAATTGGTTTAGAAATTGTAAGTCGTATTTTTAAGGTACAATTTTTATTTCCACAAAATATAACAGTGCAAATGTTTGTAAATAAACATGAAGCGGTACAACAAATATTAGAAACACTACAAGTGAAAGGCATCCCAATACTCTCATATGAGGTGGAAGCTTCACAGCAAGGTACAGAAACTGTTTATAAGGTAGGGATGCAACTGAAAAATATATCGTCAAAAGAAAAGAATGAGTTTATTCAGCATATGCAAACATTACCGGAAGTTACATTTATAAAGTTAAAATCATAGTGTTGAAAACGAGGATAGATGTAGCAGGAATTTTGCTATTATCTATCTTTTTTTGATATAAAATGCACGGAAAGTCAAGCGTTAATTTTATATGGAATGGATACATGTGTGAACGTTACCTTATTTTTTCTCAATACAGGACAAAAAGTAAAAATAGTAAAATAATGGAGCGGGACACTAAAAATGTAAGGTAGGGGAGAGCATGAAAGGCTATTCAAAGAAAATGTTAGTAGGGGTAAGTTTTGCTAGTTTAATGTTAGGGAGTTTTCAAGGGGTAAGTTTGGCAGAAGATACTAAGGGAGAGCAAGTTTCTTATCGAAATGTGCTCAAAATGGAGCCAGTCGGTGTACAACTACCAGTACAAGAATTAGCTCATTCATCGAAAGTGCTCGAAAGCAAGTCTTTTGAGAAAAGGTTACAATTTGCCGATTTATCACAAAGACCACCTGAGGTGAAAAAAGGAAGTAAGCAATTAGCTGTAGCGAAAACTTATACAATTGCCGAATTAAATCAATTAAGCAATCAGCAGTTAGTAGATTTACTTGTAACAATTGATTGGGAGCAAATTACGGGGCTATTTCAGTTTAATACAGACAGTCTAGCATTCTATCAAAATGATAGTAGGATGCAGGCGATTATTGATAAATTGAAGCAGCAAGGACAAGCCTATACGAAGGATGATTCAAAAGGGATTGAGACATTAGTAGAGGTATTACGTTCAGGATTTTATTTAGGATTTTATAATTCAGAACTTAGTAAATTAAATGAACGGAGTTATCATGATAAATGCTTACCTGCATTAAAAGCGATGGCTAACAATTCAAATTTCAAGCTGGGTACATTAGAGCAAAATAGAGTGGTATCATCATACGGAAAGTTAATAGGAAACGCTTCAAGTGATGTGGAAACGATAACATCAGCTGCAAAGATTTTTAAACAATATAATGATAATTTTTCTACATTAGTAGATAATCTTTCAGCTGGAAATGCTATTTACGATATTATGCAAGGTGTTGATTACGACATTCAATCGTATTTGTACGATACGAGGAAAGCACCGAAAGATACAGTATGGTATCAGAAAATAGATAGTTATATTAATGAATTAAGTCGTTTTGCATTAATGGGAACGATTACAGAAAAAACCGGTTGGCTTATTAATAATGGCATTTATTATACAGGTAGACTCGGTATGTTCCATAGTACAGGAACGAAAGGGTTACAAGTTGTAACAGATGCGATGAAAATGTATCCGTATTTAGAGGAGCAATATTTCGTAGCTGCTGAGCAAATTGCAACGAATTATGGCGGAAAAGATGCAAATGGTAAAGTAGTGAATTTAGATCAAATAAGAGAAGATGGAAAGAAAAAATATTTGCCAAAAACGTATACGTTTGATGATGGGGCAATTGTTTTAAAAGCTGGAGATAAAGTGACAGAAGAAAAAGTAAAACGTTTATATTGGGCGGCAAAAGAAGTAAAGGCACAATTCCATCGTACGGTTGAAAGTGATCAACCTTTAGAAAAAGGAAATCCTGATGATGTATTAACGATGGTTATTTATAATAGCCCAGCAGAATATCAATTTAATCGTCAATTGTACGGTTATGAAACGAATAACGGTGGTCTTTATATAGAAGGAACAGGTACGTTCTTTACTTATGAGCGTACGCCAGAAGAAAGTATTTATAGTTTAGAAGAATTATTCAGACACGAGTTCACGCATTATTTACAAGGTAGATATGAAGTACCAGGGTTATGGGGACAAGGGAAAATATATGAAAATGAAAGATTATCTTGGTTTGAAGAAGGAAATGCTGAATTTTTTGCAGGGGCAACGAGAACGGATAATGTTGTACCGAGAAAGAGTATTATAGGAGGATTATCTTCAAATCCAGCAGAGCGTTATACGGCAGAGCGAACGTTAAATGCAAAGTATGGAACGTGGGATTTCTATAATTATTCCTTTGCTTTACAATCGTATATGTACAATAAGAGATATGATATGTTCGATAAAATACATGATCTTATTAGGAAAAATGATGTAACAGCATATGATGCATATCGCTCTACATTAAGTAAAGATGCGAATTTAAATAAAGAATATCAGGACTATATGCAAATGCTAGTTGATAATCGTGAGAAATATAATGTGCCATTAGTATCAGACGATTATTTAGCGAATCATGCATCGAAGCCAGTTTCAGATATTGCAGCAGAAATAACAGCGGAAGCAAAATTGAAAAATGTATCAGTGAAGAAAAATAAATCACAGTTCTTTAATACATTCACACTACAAGGAACATATACAGGAACTGCAGCAAAAGGAGAATATGAAGATTGGAAAACAATTACACAAAACGTTAATGATACGTTAAAACGTTTAAGTGCAAAGGAATGGACAGGCTATAAAACAGTAACAGCATACTTTGTAAAATATCGCGTGAATACATCAGGACAATTTGAATATGATGTTGTGTTCCACGGTATTAATACAGAAGAAGGTGCAGAGAATAAAGCACCAGTTGCAGTTATAAACGGTCCGTATAGCGGAAATGTAAATGAAGCAATTTTATTTACAAGCGACGGATCAAAAGATGAAGACGGGAAAATTACTTCGTATAAATGGGAGTTTGGTGATGGAGCAGTAAGTAATGAGCAAAATCCAACTCACGTATATACAAAAGAAGGAACGTATACGACGAAATTAACGGTAACAGACGATAAAGGAGCAACTAATACTGCTACAGCGACTGTAACTGTTCAAAAGAAAGAAGATAACAGTGTAGAAAAAGAACCGAATAACTCATTCCAAACAGCAAACCAATTGCAGTTAAATCAAGTTTTACGTGCTAGTTTAGGAAATGGCGATACAAGTGATTTCTTTGAATTTAATGTGGAGACTGCTAAAAACCTTCAAATTAACGTAACGAATGAAAATAATATTGGAATGAACTGGGTACTTTATTCTGAAGCAGATTTAAATAATTATGTTACGTATGCTCAGCAACAAGGGAATAAACTAGTAGGTAGTTACTATACGTATCCAGGGAAGTATTATTTACATGTGTATCAGTATGGCGGGGGGACAGGGAATTATACGGTGGAAGTGAAGTAGTAAAAGGGGAGTTGTCTTTTTCAATGAATGGAAAAAGGTCTGTACTTTAATGAAAAAACAACTGCAGGCAATGTCTCTAATGATAATAACAAATTAAGTGTCGCGAGATGTTATATTTATATTAAACCAATCTAATCAGTAAATAAGATAAAATCGATGAACTAGTATTTCATCACGATGTAAGAAAAGTTATAAATATTAAGTGTTTTTAATTGAATTAAACTAAAGGATCAGAGTGTATCTGTAACAATAGATAGGCTCTGATCCTTATTATATTTAATTAACGCATATGAATTTAAGATAATTAATAAGTAAGCTAGCTAGCGGGATTCTTAAAATTCATTTATGTAATTAACTAAACAGAAAATTGTTATCACATTAGCAAGGGATACTAATAGAAAAGCGTGTCCCTTTACCTAATTCACTCTCTATTTCTATATCTCCGTTTAATTCTTTAATAATACTATAAGCAATCATAGTACCAAGCCCAGTTCCTTTTTCTGTTGTTGAATAGAATGGCAAAGCAATTCGTTTTATTTGTTGAGATGACATCCCAATTCCTGAATCAATAATATCAATCATGATATTTCCTTTTACTTTTTGTATATTTATTTGTAATAATCCACCATTTTTCATAGCCTCAATTCCGTTTTGGATGATGTTGTTTAGACAGAGTTTGAATTTTTCGGGGTCTCCATTTATATAAAAGGAATCTGTACTATTTTGTTTGATTTCAACTTTGTATGATAGAGCGAGTGGTGAAATAGTATCTTTCACCTGATTTAAAATGTGATTAATATCTATTTTTTCTTTTAGGGTATTCTGTGGTTTGGTTAAAGATAAATAGTTATTAATAGTAGATTGTATTTGCTGCATTTCAATTAACATGATTTCTAAGTATTGATCCTGAGATAGCTTAGAGGCATGTTTTTCATTTAATAATTGAGTGAATCCATGTACCGTGGTTAGTGGATTGTGGATTTCGTGTGCAATTGACGCTGCTAGTTCGCTAGCTATATAAAATTTTTCAGCCCGTTGCAGTTTTTCTTTCATTTTATATTTCTCAATCATTTCCTCTATAAAATAAACTGATAATAATACTGTGAAAATATTAATGACTATATAATTTAATAAAAATTCTATGAGAGTAGAGTCTATTTTACCTCCTGTATTTATTTGAGTTACAATACCGCAAATAGAAAGGGAAGCTGTACATACTAAAATAAGAAGTAAGCTTAATAATATCTTTTTTTCTTTAAAATACATAGGTAATAAGTAACGAAAGAGCATTGTTATAACAGAAATGATAGTAAAGATAATAAATGATGGAAGAACGCCATTTCCGCCTAAGTAAAACCGGTAAGAAAGATATAAAATTCCTATAAAAACAATGTTTTTTGTATTTCCATATAGAAAAACTAATATTATAGGAATAAAACGTAAATCATAAATAAATCCCACATGTAAATGAAAAGGAAAAGTCATACAAAAAATAATAGCAATGGAGGAAAGAATAGAAAATAACATATTATTACATGTTATTTTTTCTTTAAACTCTAGCCAAAATACGTGATAGCTAAGGATACAAATTATTATAATAAAGGTATTTAATAAAAGAGTAGAAATTCCCATAGTTTTGCATCTCCGATAGTTTGTAAGTAGAATTATGTATGAGTTGGACATAGATGTTTAGTATTAGTAGACTTTTTATCTAAAAAAGGAAGGGTACTTGAAAAGTGCTGTTATATTACTCGTATTAAAATTGATAAGGAAAATAGAAAAAAATAATAGATAAAAAATCTATTTAAATTTATTTACATATGAAATCATAAACTAACTTTTGTATAGGTGAAATTTGGATTGAGTTACTGATAAAATAAGTCTTTTTAAGTATGAATATTCTGTGAAAATGATATGCGTGGTGACTCCTGTTTTGTAGCCTTCGTTATATTAACATGGAATATATCAAATTACAAAGTGAAATTTTAGAAAAATTTTATTAGTACATTTTATCTGAAATAGAAATGCTATTTATTTGAGTATTTTGGTACTTACTCGTATAAAACTTTGTTAGAAAAAGACTTTAAAATTTACATGTTTTTTATGAAGTGTAATATTGTAGCTTTATCTATGTGGCTTTCTCAATAACTATTAAGGCGAAAAGTTAAAATATATAGGTTTGTAGATATGAATTATTACATAAAAACGCACTTAAAAAAGGATGTATGATGGTAATAGAATACAAACATCAAGGGGGAACTTAAAATGAAGTTAAATAAACTAGTGCTTAGTTGTGGAGTAGTTTCAGCATTAACACTTGGTGTGTTAGGGAATAATACTTATGCTGAAGAAGTACACAAAACGAATGATCCAATTCATGTAGTTGAACATGTTTCTGCAGACTTATTATTAACCCAAACAATGAATTATAGTGGCGAGGCTGTAACTTCTTTCGTATATGATGGGAGTACTGACTTAAGCTTCTCTATGAAAAATAATGGTCAAAATACAATGGGATATAGTGTAAAAGGTCCAAATACAGAGCTAATTGTTGGTGGTTATATAAAACCTGGAGAACAACAAATTAATGTTACAAATGTACGGAATGCTTTATCTCCATTACCGAATGGAACATATAAAATTTACGTTTCAAATGATGATGGTTCTAAGGGGCAATTCCAAGTTTCAGTAAGATCTATGAATTAAATTTAAAACGCTTTGTTTTTAAGTTAATTTAATCTTTGCTTATTGGAAAGAAGCTAAAATGAATTGAGAATTACCGATAAAAATGAAAACGAGCACCTTATCTAGTTGTGAGAGGGTGTTCGTTTTTTGCTATTAAACAGAAAATAATTATAAATATATTTTGATATCCCCATTGCTAACCTACTAGATTGTGTCAACGAGAGAATGTCTACTATAAAAGATATTAAAATAAAGATGATGTAACATTCCGCTAAATTATATGGGGAAATAGAAAAACCACCCTTATATGAGTGGTTTTTAGTAATTATTTTTAGGTTATACATTTAAAATTAGGCTAAGTTATAGAAATAATAAACATTTAATCCGTTGTTATTATTTTGGTTCTGGATAATGATTGTAGTATGAGATTCTAATAAATTCTTGGTAGACATTTGTTAATTTGGCATCTCTAAGAGCATCGTTGAATTTTTGCATACGTACACTCCCTTGAGCGTAGCCTCCACCTGGAGTATAAGGGTTTCTAGCTTCAAAGTCATCCAAAAATACTTTTAATTTTTTATAGTCTTGAGATTGATAGAAAGCCACGGCCTCTTCAGGAGTGACATCAAAGTAAGAGGATGACGTTGAGTTATAAGAAGCTGCTTGAGCAGTAGGTGCCTCTAGCATAGTTGCAGCTCCACCGAACATAGTAAGCGCCATAGAAGATACAATAATTTTTTTAAACATAATAAAACCTCCATGTAGAATATTAGATTAATAGTAATCCTGTAATCATTATAGTTACAACGAAAAAGATTATCAAATGCAATATTGCATAATATATCCCGTTATTTTTGGGCAGTAAGACTCCCGCCCAAAAATTCAATGAAAGCAAAGAAGTTAGGTGGGAATCGGGCGGATTAAAGTTTCGCTTTATTATTTGAACGAGAAGTCACCTTTATATTTAAATGGAGGAGTGTAATAGATTAAAAGAGGTGTATAAATTACTCAGGTTAACAAGAAAATGAAAAGGCTATTTTTAATAGGGGAAAGCTTAATAACTGGAGTAAAGGAATTGCTATTTATATATTTAACATACATATTTGTCTTTTAAATTGTAGGCGTGTTTTAGAATTTGTATATAGTAAATTCGTTAAAAAACTTGATAAATAATAAAATGTGTAAATTTTTTGACTATTTTATTAAAATTATTTAATATTTGTAATTTATTGTTTTATAATGATAATTGGGTCGATCGTGAATGTTTTAGATATTGCGATATATACTCGGATTAATTTATTCTAGGGAGGTTACAAAATTGGGTAAGAGAGTCATTATAAGAGTTTTTACATTATTATCAGTACTGGCATTATTCCTTAATGTATTTTTACCTAGGGCTAGTGCAGAGGTTATGACGCATGAGAAATATTCAATGGACTGGAGTTATAGTAATAGTCTAGGTAAGTACATTCGCACTGAAATGATTAAAAATTCAAGTGGTCAAATTGCTTATTGCTTAACCCTTGGATTAAAATCACCAAATGGTGAAGATCTTCCTGAAATGGGGAAAACAGATAATGTAGTATATAGAGTCTTATTAAATGGTTTCCCGCAAAAAAGTGCTGAACAGCTGGGAGTAGCTAATAAAAATGAAGCGCATTATGCAACGCAACTTGCGGTTTGGAATGCACTAGGTCAACTTGATGTAAATGAACTGAAACATGCGAATAAAAATGTTGAAAAAGCGGCTAAGACAATTATCAATGCTGCTAATAATAGTGGGGATACGCAAGATATTTATATGAATGTTATCCCAGCTGAAAAACAAAAAGCAGAATTAAAAGGTGAATTCTTCGAAACGAATCTATATACAGTACAAACAAATGCTAAGAGTGGTTCTTATAAAGTAGTAGCGAAAAATGCACCTAATGGAGTTAGAATTGTTAGTGAAAATGGAGAAGTGAAAGATCAGCTTTCAGTTGGAGAAAAATTTCGTATCCAAATTCCTAAGAATACAAAAACGGGTGAATTTAATTTAAGTGTTGCTGCTAATTTAACTAAAGTTCAAGCAATTGCTTACCGTGGTACGGATACTGTTCAGAATGCTACAGTACTATTAGAGAGAAATGAAGAAAAGCTTAGTAGTGATCTTGCAGTAAATTGGGAAGCAGCTGGTTCTTTAAAAATTAAAAAGGTTGGAGAAAATGGAGAAGTTTTAGCTGGTGCAGTATTTGAGGTCTTTAATGCAAATAATGAATCAGTCGGAAAAATCACGACTGGTGCTGATGGTATGGCAGAATTAAACAACTTACCAATTGGTACTTACACATTAAAAGAAATTAAAGCACCAACAGGCTATGTTTCAGATGATAAACCACAAACTATTGAAGTTAAGACAGGGGAAACAGGAGCTGTCCAAATAGTAAATAACAAAGTAAAAGGTAACATCGAAATTAAAAAGCTTAGTGATTCAGGAAAGATTTTACCAAATGTTGAATTCACAGTCTTCACTGAAGATGGAAAAGAAGTGAAAAAAGTAGTAACAAAAGAAAATGGAATTGCAAACGTTGAAGATCTTACGTATGGTAAATATTATTTCTTAGAGACAAAAACACCTAATGGATATATTGGAAATAAAACAAAGTATCCTTTTGAAATTAAAGAGCACAATAAAACACTTACTTTTACAGTGGAAAATACCGAAGTGAAAGGTAGTGTAAAATTACTAAAAGTAGATAATGAAGATATTAGTAAAAAATTAGAAGGTGCAGCATTCGAGCTAAAAGATGCAAATGGAAAAGTAGTTGGGGAATATAAGACAGATAAAAATGGTGAGATTAACGTCAAAGATTTAGCGTATGGTAAATATTCATTTGTAGAAAAGGCTTCTCCAAATGGTTACGTTCTTGTTAAAGAACCGATTATGTTCGAAATAAAGGAACATGGAAAGATTATTGAGTTATTGGCAGTTAATCATCTTATCAAAGGTGATCTAGAAATTACAAAGGTAGATGTAGCTGATGGAAATAACAAGCTTCCAAATGCAGAATTTACGATTTATAACGAAGCAGGAAAAGAAGTAGTAAAAGGAAAAACAGACGATAAAGGAATCGCTAAATTTGAAAAGTTACCATTTGGAAAATACACATATAAAGAAACTGTTGCACCAAACGGTTATGTATTAAATGAAGAAACGTTCTCTTTTGAAATTAAAGAGAATGGTCAAATCATTAAACACATTGTCAAAGATGAAAAGATTCCTTCAATAAAAACAACAGCTACTGATAAAATAGATGGTACAAAAGAAATGCACACGTCTAAGTCTGTAACAATCCAAGATAAAGTGGAATACAAAGATCTACAAGTAGGTAAAGAGTACACTTTAAAAGGTAAATTAATGAATAAAGAGACTAATAAACCATTAGTTGTAAATGGTAAAGAAGTAACTGTTGAAACGAAGTTTACACCAAAAGAAGCAAATGGTTCTATTACACTAGATTTCACTTTTGATGCAACTGGTTTAGAAGAAAAAGAAGTAGTAGTATTCGAAGAGTTACTGAAAGACGGAAAAGTTGTTACGACACATGCTGATATCAATGATAAAGGTCAAACAGTTAAGTTCGTTAAGCCATCAGTAAAAACGACAGCAACAAACAAAGCTGATGGTGGAAAAGAGATTCATTCAAAGGATTCTATCACTATTCAAGACAAAGTGGAGTATACTAACTTAGTTGTAGGTAAAGAGTACACTGTAAAAGGTAAACTAATGAACAAAGCTATTAAAAAACCATTATTAATTGATGGAAAAGAAGTAACAGCTGAAACGAAGTTTACTGCAAAAGAAAAGAACGGTTTTGTAACATTAGACTTTACTTTTGTTGGTGCTGAACAGCAAGGAAGAGAAGTAGTCGTGTTTGAAGATTTATTACATGAGGGTCAAGTAATTGCAACTCATGCTGACATTAACGATGTAGGTCAAACAGTTCGATTTGTAGAACCTTTTATTAAAACGACAGCAACAAACAAAGCTGATGGTTCTAAAGAGTTAGATGCTTCTAAAACTGTAACAATCCAAGATAAAGTGGAATACAAAGACTTAATTGTGGGTAAAGAGTACGTTGTAAAAGGCAAACTAATGGATAAAGCAACAAACAAGCCATTATTAGTTGATGGTAAAGAAGTAACAGTAGAATCTAAGTTTACTGCTAAAGAGAAGAATGGTTCTATCACATTAGACTTCACTTTCAATGCTTCTGCATTACAAGGTAAAGAAGTAGTAGTATTTGAAGAACTGTATCAAGATAATATATTAGTAGCTATTCACGCTGAAATTGAAGATAAGGGACAAACAGTGAAATTTAAAGAGGGAAAATCGGAACAACCAAAACCAGAACAGCCAAATTCAGGTAAAAATACGCCAACACCAGAGCAACCTAACGAGCAAGTAAAAGAACAACCACAACTTAAGAAAGAAATTCAATCTAAAATTGGATGGTTACCGCAAACAGGTACTAATCTTACAAGTTGGATCTCTATGGCTGCAGGAGCATTACTGTTAATTGTTGGTGGAGTGATTTTCTTAAAACGTAAAAATGCATAGAAATTAAAAAATAAGCACATCTGTTTTTATAACAAGATGTGCTTATTTTTATCATTTTAGCCAAGAAGACTCCTATATTTAAGCGTGAATGGCATTTAAAATAGCAACCATATTTTATAGGTAATTTTGAACAGTTAAAAGAAATATTACAGGAGGGTGAAAAGCAAGGAGTTTTTCATTTCTTCTCCATAAATCATACAATACATTGGATCACTTCTATTGTTTTATTTCCAAAGTTTAAAAAGTTTATTGATTTTTTAGGACCAAATGAAACGAATGATACAAATCATGAATGGATGCCAGAAAACTTAGTGGACAGGATTGTTACTGCATTAACAGATAAACCTAATGTGTAAATTATTCAGTGTTTATGAATTCTATTATTACTATTTAAAGCCTAATTTCTCAATGTATTGTAGAGAAATTAGGCTTTTTTTATCAATTCATTAAAGTTTTTATAATTCAAAGACTCAAGTTAATGATTATATTTTCAAGTATTCGTTTTGAGCTACATAGATATAGTTTTCGTTGCAACTGTTTGTTGAAATATTTTATCATGCTCAACAATAACCATTGTGGGATTAAATTGTTGAATAAGTTCTTCAATCTGCATGCGGGAATAGATATCTATAAAATTTAGTGGTTCGTCCCATATATATATATGAGCTTTTTCACATAAACTTTTAGCGATAAGCAGTTTTTTCTTTTGTCCACCAGAATAATGAGATATATCTTTTTCAAATTGAATTCGGTCAAAGTCCATCTTACTTAGGATGGACTTAAATAAGGTTTCATCAATCTTGTGCTCTTCAATAAAGCCTGATAGCGATCCCTTCAAATGAGAAGTATCTTGTTGGACATAGGAAATGATGAGTCCTGTACCTAAAGTAACTAAGCCTGTATGCTGTATCGGATGTCCTAGAATTAGTTTTAGGATACTACTTTTTCCGCTCCCATTCGTTCCATCAAGTACAATTCGGTCACCTTGTTCAACTATGAAGCTAATCGGCTCATTCACAATTTGATCATTGTACTTAACGGACACGTCAACTAAAGTAACCAATTCATTTGATTTAAATTGCAATTGTTCCAATTTTAATGACTCAGTTTTTTCCACATTTTTTAGTAATTTTGATTTTTCCTCAATAGCTTTTTGTTGCCTTGATTCAAGGTTTTTTGCTCTTTTCATCATCTTGGCTGCTTTATGTCCTACAAACCCCTTATCCAACTTAGAGCCTGAATTCCTCGTTCCATTTTTTGAAGCTTCCACGTCATGAGACCAACTTGCTGAACGTTTGGAAGACTGTTTTAATCGCCCTATGTCTTTTTGTAGACGCTCATTTGTAGCCTTCTCGTGTTCTTGCTGTCTATCAAAATTTAACTTCCAAGAAGAATAGTTACCACTTTGAACTTCAATATTTGCTCTATTAATAGATAGGATATGGTCAACGCACCCATCTAAAAAGATTCTGTCATGTGAAATTAAAATAAATCCTTTTTTCTTCCTTAGATAATTGGAGACTATCTTTCGTGCATCTGTATCTAAGTGATTTGTTGGTTCATCAATTAATAGAAATTGACCCGCATTTAAAAACAGTGCAGCAAGCAACACTTTTGTTTGTTCCCCATTTGATAATGTTTTAAATGGTCTGTACATGACCTCAGCATCAACATTTAAATAGGATATCTCACGTAGAAGTTCCCAATCTGCAGCTTGGGGACAAATTTCTTCAAGGATTTCATGAGTGAATTTGTTCTTATCTGAAACAGAGTAGGGGAAATAATTGAATTCTACTGAAGCAAGGATTTTCCCGCTATACTCATAATTCCCTAACAATAAATTAAAGAATGTCGTTTTACCTCGTCCGTTTCTACCAATAAATCCTAGCTTCCAATCCGTATCTATTTGGAAGTTTACACTTTCAAAAATATTATCAAAGCTACCTGGGTATGAAAAAGTTAAGTCTTGGACCTTTATCATTGACATAATAATTCCTCCTTTATATATCGAAACGTTTCATATAAAGTCGGAACATCCATCCATTTTTTAATTCCTCTATATAAGTTTGATGGATATTAACGACTTATATAGAGCATTACATGTGTAACAATAGTATCTGAAGTACTCATTTTTCTCGCTCCTTTATTTGTGAAGTACATTTAACAATTAGTAAGTTTCAACTAAGACAAACGGGAATAAAAAAATCCCCCAATTTGTAATCGGAAGGATTAGTCTTTCGTCTATACTTAATAAGTACTTATTAATCATTTGAATCATGACAAATAAAGTATGAACTGAATTTTAAAAATGGATAGACTAACCCTATATTTTGTAGTTTGAAGTTATAAAATTCAACTTAAAATATAAATTAGTTAATCATTATTCATCCATCATTCCTTTCATAATTCTATTTTTAGAGTAACATTCTTTTTAGGGAGATGCAATATTAGCTTCAATTTCATCTAATTCTAAATCATTTATAATTCTTTGAGTAAGGAGATAAAACTTTACCGCCCTTTTTATAAACATCACATTTTTGTTCAATAGGTCATGTCTTTTGTCCGTTAAAAAGAGAGGATATGAAATTGACATCAACTTTTTGTGTAACTATAATAGTTACAGTTGGTTTCGTAAACTAATTTGAATTTCTATTTTAATGATAGTATATTTTCATTCCTTTTTAAGTGTGACAGATAGCAACTATAATCCAATAGAGGAGTAGATTCTATCTCATATGTAAAGAGTAGATAAGTTGTACTCGCCAAATTTACGATGCTCAAATACTTAAAAAATTACATTTTTCAGCTTATCCTTTTTAGAATCCTCAGTATTGATAATTGTAAACATCTACAAAAAGTTAATAAGATTGTTGTGTATAGAAAGAAATCTTTTAAAAAGGTCATAATATGGATAATAGGTAGCACACATTTTAATTAGTAGGACTTGTGCCACCATCAAGCCATTTTTTAATAAAAGTATAGAAAAATCAAGAAGGTGAATCCATTGCGTAAACATGTATATGTGCAATTTTATGTATTGATATTGGCTTTAATAACTTATATAAGCTTTTGCTTTATATTTTTATTTGTTTTTCCGAATCATTATTTCGTATCAGATTTTAATATCCGACTATCATCTTTAGTCGTTGAAACTACTGTATTTATCTCATTACTGTATTCTATATTATCCCAAAAAATTAAGTTAGGAGTATTCTGGGTTTGCATTACTATTGCAATAGGGTGTTTTTTGATAGGAAATTTCATATCCGCTTTTCAAGTACTTAATGTAGAATTACCAATACAAAATTTTAATATTTCTGATGTATTTCTACTGTTTTTCTTATTCTTCTTTCTTTTTGCGTTCTTTTATAAAATTATGATGGAATGTAACAAATGGGAGAAAGCGTATTTACTTTGTGATTTATGCATTGTTGTTACTGCTATTTTTACATTAGAGTGGTACCTATTTAATAAACCATCTGCAAATATTTTATTCTTATCAATTGGAGATGTTTTTCTCTCATTTATTTTTCCGATTATAGATTTATTGCTTCTATTACTTGGAGTTACACTGATCTTTCGACCTGCTATTTTCAATGCAAAAAGTAAATTGTTTATTTTTATCCTAGTATTAACTGGATTGGCTATTACGGACTATTTGTATTTTTACTTACAAGGTGATTTATCAGAGCGTTCAGTTATATTTTTAAGGTGTTTGTATAGAGTTTTCCTATTATTTATCGCTATTGCTGCTACAATCCCAAAGAATACTTCTTCTAAAAGAAATTATTTTATTATTAATCCGACATTTGGAGAGAAACTTCTTGGTATATTCCCTTATCTTGCAGTTGCAGTCTTAATTGGCTTTACTTTGAAAGAGCAAACTTCTTCAGCTACATTAATTACGGGAAATTGTATTGCTTTTGTATTTGTACTGATTCGTCATACAATCGTACGAATGCAAAACAAAGAGTTAACTAAAACATTAAAAGTGTTTAATAATCAATTAGAACAAACAGTATCTCAAAGAACAAGGGATTTAATAAATAAATCTAATGATTTAGTAAAAAATCAAGAGAGATTTAAGTCATTATATGAGTATCATCCGGATCCTATTTTAACGATTGATTCAAACGGTATCGTATTAAATATAAACCAGGCTGGAAGTATGTTATTAGGAAAAGAAAGTGCTGCATTAATAGGGAAAGAGTGCTTCTCTATTTTTTTAGATGAAGATAAATCTGAATTGGAAGCAGCTATAAAGAAAGGGAAACGATGTAGTTCATCTTCACTACAGTTACGTGTGAAAAATAACAATGAGAAGGATATACTCTTTTGGTATGTCACTATAGTTCCTATTATGATAGAAGGACAAACCTTTGGGAGCTATGTAATGGTAAAAGACATAACAAGGATGAAACAACAACAGGAAGAGATAAATTACCTTGCATTCCATGATACGGTGACGGAGATTGGAAATCGTATATTCTTCCAACAAGAATTAGATAGATCTATTAAGCGTGCACAAAAAACACAGGATAAGTTTGGGCTCCTGTATATTGATTTAAATCGCTTTAAGACTATTAATGATACATTGGGTCATTCGATTGGTGACAAGGTTTTAAAAGAAGTTGCCAAACGTTTTAGGACATGTCTGTCACCGACTATTCCTCTAGCAAGAATAGGTGGTGATGAGTTTGCGATCATTGTCCATAACCAAACAGAGCAACAGCTATTGGATTTGTGTAAAACTCTATTTCGTATAACTGAAGAACCATTTGTAGTAAATCAGCATAGTTTTTACTTATCTCTTAGTATAGGAATAGCAGTGTATCCATTTGGAGGAATAAATACTACTACACTTTTACAACACGCTGATATCGCTATGTATAGCGCAAAGGAAAAAGGTAACAATGCTGTTTGTATGTATGACGAGACATTATCTCAAAAAGTAACTCGTCGATTACGATTAGAACAGGATTTACCAAATGCAATTGAAAATAATGAGTTGTTTTTATTGTATCAACCACAAATTGATAGTAAAGCAGGTAAGGTTATTGGTGCAGAGGCTTTAATACGTTGGCAACATCCAGAGCTTGGACTGATTTCTCCTTTTGAGTTTATACCTATCGCAGAAGAAACGGCGCAGATTATTTCAATTGGGAAGTGGACGTTACAGAAAGCGTGTCAACAACTGAAAGAATGGCATTCTGCGGGCTTTTCAAATCTAAAGATGGGGATAAATTTATCAGCTATAGAGTTTGAACAGAAAGATTTTGTTCAAACCATTATATCTACCATAGAAGAGATAGGAGTACCTGCTAATTCGATTGATTTGGAATTAACAGAGCGAATAGCAATGGTAGATGAAAAGGAAACCTTATCGAAGTTAAAAGCATTAAAATCATATGGTGTACATTTATCAATTGACGATTTTGGTACAGGTTATTCTTCATTAGCGTATCTGCCTCTTTATCCAATTGATACTTTGAAAATTCCAAGAGAATTTGTTAATAGGATTGGAACTTCTACTGATGGAGATGAAATTATACAAACCATTATTTCACTTGCTCATACTTTAAACATGAAAGTGATAGCAGAAGGGGTAGAAACGAAGGAACAATTAACAGTGTTACAACGTAATGCATGTTATCTAATTCAGGGCTATTACTACAGTAAACCTGTAAATGAAGATGAATTTATTGGTTTTTTAAGTACAATACAAAATGAATAAGTGAAAAATCAGTATATGTATGAAATAAAGTGAAAAGACGATCTATCCATATGGATTTGAACGTCTTTTCACTTTATTTTCAGTAGTTATGCAGCAAGGTTTCAGCCTTTGAAAGTAAAATAAGTATCTATATTCCTTGTATTTAGGGCTAATGGGATATGAGGTGAAAGTTGCTTCTTGTGAAACCGCATTAGGGACAGCTCGTATATTCTTAAAGCAATTTGAAAAAGCGGAAGAACATTTCAATCGTTCCATTGACCTTTTGCAAAAACATAATGAAGAAAAATTGATTTTAATAGTAAGGCATAATCTAGGACTATTATATGCAACTCAAAATTTATCTAAATTAGCAATTCGTCATTTATCAGAAGTGACAGAGAAGAATATTGCCCATTTTAAAGCAGTGTTCTTACAAGCGCGTGAACACTATAAGCTAAGAAAAACAAATATTGTAAAAGAACTTATTGTAAAAGAACTTATTGTAAAAGAACTTATTGAAAAAGGATTAGCAGTTTGTATGGAATTAGGAAATGAAGAGTATGTATATCATTTCAATATTTTACGTTCTCTTAATGAAGATGAAGTAATTAAACTCTTAGAAGAAGTGAAAAAAGTATTTCTTACTTCGAAAAGCAAGGTTTATGGGATTTCGTAGAAGAATATGCAGATCTAAAAAAGGAAGAAATTATACAATAATCACATGCTATCATTTTTAATAGCTAATTAACAAAAGGACTCCAATTATGGAGTCCCTTTGTTAATGGGATAATGCTTTAGTTTATCTAATTATAACGATATTTGTAAAAAGTGTAAAAGGGTCCTAGTTTGGAGGGGGAATTATTTAATCTTTTTTATTTAATAAAAGGGATGATATTTAGTTATCTGCGCTTCTTAATTATGTTTTTTATCACAATTTGAAGTAAATTTCAGTTAATCTTATTTATTTTATAGGAATTATAAGTTATACTAAAAGTAGGTGCAAAATGTACCATTTGAAAAAGAGTGCATTGCAAAAAGGAATCCGTAAAGGATTCCTTTTTTGTTTCTTTTAAAATGAAGCAACGTTCTAATTATCTCTTTCTTTTTTTATGAATGAACTACCAATGTATAAATTTAAAAGGTATTTTTGGAAAATTGCCATATTCCTGTAACAAAACAAAGGTATGTTATGTGTGTTAAATATAAAGAGAAAGAAGGAAAAGTTGTGAAAAAAGTTTTGCCAATTGTTGCGTTATTAGGCATGATGAGTTTTGGAGTACAGGAAATGAATGTAAGAGCTGATACATACCACAAGGGCGATTCAAAAATTAGTTTTTGGGATTCGAAAAGAAAGGGTACTAATTTCATGAATAGTACGTCATTACCTGAAAACTATAAAAGTGCAAAAGAAGCTAATATTGAATATGTACGTTTAGCACCTGATAAATGGGCAAAAGATAAAGATTTTCTATTTGAGGATAAACCAGATACTTCTGGAAAGGATTTTCTGATAGGTAATGCAGATAACTATCGGGGATTAGTAAAGGAAGATCTAGAAAAATTAAAGGCGGATTTAGATGCCGCACAATCACAAGGAATGAAAGTCGTTCTTACAATGTTATCCTTACCTGGTGATCGATGGCGCCAATTTAATAATAATAAGAATGACGACAGAATATGGGAAGAAGAGAAGTATCAAGAACAAGCAAGTCAATTTTGGAAGGACCTCGCTCTGGAACTAAAAGATCACCCCGCGGTGGTTGGTTATAATATTATAAATGAACCACATCCAGAAACAGCTAAAAATAATAGATATAATGATTTTTGGACGGAAGATTACGAGAAATGGTATGCAAAAGTAAAAGGAACGACAGCTGATTTAAACAGATTTTATGAAAAGGTGATTAACTCCATTCGTGAAGTGGACAAAGAAACACCGATTATTTTAGATTCAGGTTTATATGCTACTCCATGGGCCTTTAAATATTTAAAACCAGTAGAGGATAAAAAAACACTATACGCATTTCATATGTATGAACCATATGAATTAACGAGCCAAGGTGAAAAACAAAACAAGGAATATCAATATCCAGGATTAGTAAAAGTAGGGGATTTAGAGAAACCTGTAATGTGGAATAGACAGGGATTAGAGAAGTTTTTGAAGCCAATTCAACAATGGTCTAAGAAAAATCATGTACCATCTAATCGAATTATTGCAGAGGAGTTTGGAATTAACCGTACTGTTCCAGGTGCTACCCAATACATGCAAGATCTTATTTCTATCTTTAACCAAAAAGGATGGCATAAATCATTCTATGCATTCCGTGAAGACACATGGACAGGGATGAATTATGAATTGGGAACAGAAAAAATAAAATGGGATGAAGAGGGTAAACCGATGCGTCAAGATAATTCACTCTGGGATGTAATAAAAAAAGATTTACAAACGCGTAAATAGTTTAGAATATTAGGTTTAAGGACTAAATATAAGCATCTAATTCAAATAGAATTAGATGCTTTTTATTTCGAAAAAAGGTGGAGTTGAATTAAAGGTTCCATCTTTTCTTTTGCATAAAGAGTACCAATCAGGTTTATTTACAACGAAAAATAAGATTTTTAGAGAATAGCTTAGAAAAAATTGTGGAGGTTTAAACAAATGTGGTCACAATTGTTTAAACCTTTAAAGTAAAATGGAAGTTGGACAGTTGCTATACAGGCAGCAAATTTACAATATGTTTCGGCTGAGCCTTCGGGAAATATAATAGCAAATCGTAATGCAGTTAATGAATGGGAGAAATTCGAATTAATTCCGACTGGGGAATTATATACGTACGCTTTAAAAACTAAAAGTAATGGGAAGTATGTTTTGTTTGAGCCAAATGGTAGAGTAGTAGCAGATCGTACATCAATTGGTGCATGGGAAAAGTTTATCTTATATAATGGTGGAGACAATAGGATATATGTATTACAAGCACTAAGTAATGGTAGATATATATCAGCAAATGGTGGTAGAGAATTAACAGCTACTAGTTATGTAGCTGGAAGTTGGGAAAGATTTGTTATTGTATACTTCTAAACTTTGAAGTGTTATATATCTAAATGATAATGGCATGTTTAGTTGGTATAAATACCTAATACAATAAAGTTTTAAGCATGTAATACAAGTGTATATTAACGTGTAAAAGGGCTGCAAATAATTAGCAGTCCTTTTTGCATGTTAAATAAGGACTTACTGAGGTTATAATGAAAAGAAAAAGAACCCTATAGGGTTCTTTTTCAAGGCATATTAACAGTAAGGAGAATCATGAAATGCTACTTCAAATCTTTATTAGGGGAAAGATTTTGAAAAAGCTTAACATGTATTTATTTTTACATAAATGTAAGATGTAGTAAATTGATAATGTTTATACTTACTATTACTAATATTCAATTAAGATAGTTAATACTATTTATATAGTGTTAACTGGTGTATAGTACAGTATAGATTTAGAAATTTAATATTAGATTTCATTTGTTAAAAAAGTTAATAGATATATTATTTCAAATTCTAACTAACATTTAAACGATTTTAATTGAAATTGGTTGTGTATTAACCTTTATAAGCCAATAAAAGTAAATAAAAGTAAATAAAATAAACAAAGACCCTGTAATAAATACAGGGCCGGGTACAGGGTTAAGGGAACGCATAGTTTCTTAATATCATAGTAGCATATATTCTTTGTATAGCTACATGAGGATTTTGACAGAATTAAGAACAAGACAGAAATTCTGTAAGAAAGCAAATATAGTGCTGGAAATGTGATTGGAAATTAAGTTATAAGTATATTGAAATAGATGAAAATTCTTGAGTGTATGATTAAATTACCTTTAAATATGAGGCTTAGGTTAGAGGGCTAATTGGATCTTACTAAATAGGAGAAATGTTTTTTAGATTAAAAGAAGAAAAGACACCTTTTGGTTGTCTTTTCTTTAGGTAAACAGTTCACATATTGCTGAATTAGATACGAAACTATAATTCGACTACGAAGTAAATCCTAACATAATCTGAACAGAAAAAATATGTAATATTACATTTTTAGTTTTTAATTATTTTATTCAATATAGAGAAGCAACGTAAATAAAAGGGCATGCAGTCGTATCTGCAGCCCTTTTTAGGAGGAATTCAAGACACCATTAGGACACGTATCGGTAAACAGGTTCAAAAATAGTATGTGTGAAAAGAAAAAGTCCTATACCAAAAGTAGACAGGATCTTATCTTTTTTACATTTTTAAAAATGAAATGCTGTCCTTTTGAAATCAGTACAGCACACATTTGGTTTGTAATGAAATTAGAAAAAGTATACATGAAAATGGCAGACAACTATTTTGTTGCCTGCCGGTGCCAGTGGATTGAATGAGTTAGTCAATTCAATAAATTGTGCTATCTCATTACCAGAAGAGTGAAGCCGCTAGTTCAAACGGCTTAGACATAGTTTGTCTAATAAAGAAAAAATTATGAGTAGAAATTTTGTTTGCTCTATATGAAAAGATAAATAGATATTCATCAGACAAGGATAATTTAGCATATCTTGAATAGGGTGTAGGAACGAATTAAAGAAAGGGATATTTGTTTAGGAAGGGACTGACTCAGGAGTGGGACTTTCGGACAGGGTTTGGGGAGCGGTGATTGCCTTTGGCATTGCGACTAATATCGTTGCTTGTATAATGGCGGTATACATTCAAAAATATGAGCTAATGATAAATCATCTTACAAATATTTTATTTTTAATAATTATCTCTTTAACGTTTATAAAGATGAAAATTAACAGATGGGTGGCTTTAGGATTTACATTAGTTGTAATAGAGAAAGGTATTAAAGCGGGCTATGACTTCTACACACATAATTATTATAGTGTCAGTTGGAGTTTAGCTATCATTGTCTATTGCATATACGAGATGGAAAAGTATCATATTGAAATAAACGAATAGGCGCAACAAAAAGGTGTTAGTAGGTGGAATTCTTTTTAAAATACTATAAAAAAGACACTACAAGAGTGTCTTTTTTTTGAAAATACTCTATAATTAACTTTGGGGAAGGTAATGTTAGAGTATTCGTTTAGCATTATCTTTATATTTGATAAACCATGAAATCGAAAGATTTTGTGGTTTATTTTATGAACAATAGATATTACAGTATTGGCAGTGAGTTATTAACCATTTTAAGCATTAGGGGAGAATGGATTAAAAGTCTAACATCGAATAACGGTTCCGGAATATAGTGTTGCGAAATGATCTCCCATATCCCAAACGGTACTTGCCTGTATATAGCCCTTAAAGCCTTCTGAAGAATAATAAATCTCTTTTGGTATACTTTCTTTAGTTTGGAAATGTGCTTTAGAGTACTTTACATAATGGTTTTTAACAACTTTTGCTTCTGGAACAATAGTGTTTTTTTGTTCCAATTTTGGCCTAGCACTAGAAGGTGGTATGAATTTTATATTGTCTTGGTAATTAGGATCTAAGGTGTCAGCTTGTACACTGTGTGACGAAACAAAGGTGCTTAGACTACTTCCCGCGATTAAAGTTGCAAATACTAACTTTGAGAATTTTGTTAATCTACTCATTCTATAATCTCCTTTTTATTATTTTGTAAGGTATCTCCTTACACCTCACAGTCTATATCCACTACAAAAGGGTGTACATACATATTGATAGACAAAATTCTACAAAATACCGCATGTTTTTGGGATTTATGTATAATAATCCAATGTCTAATAATCTATCAAAAGTAAAAAGGTAGGTCTTATATAAAAGAAAATGAATAATTTATGCAGGTAATGTATATGGAATTATTGTTTAAATATTCTAAAATGAGTTGATAAAGATGTTGGTAGTTTTTTTGGAAAACAAATAATTCCCTAGGTGAAATTTGGAAGGAAGATTCTCTGTTAGAGTTTTTATAAGGGAATTCATTTTCGTAGATTCAAAATGTAAAAATAACTAAAAGAGCAAGTGTTTCAATGGGTAAAAAGCTATGTTGAGTCTTTTTTCTCTGTCGGTGGTCGTCTAATCAATGAAATGACGGATGCTTATGATAGTTTGTGTCTAGCAACATTCGTGTATAAACGAATGAATTAAGAAAAGGGTGAAATATTGGATAACTCGAAATGGATGCCTTTAAGTAATGTTGATGATGATGAGGAAATTTGGGTAGGAGCAAGAGTTAGGGTGTACAATGTTGGTATGAATAGAGAAGATAAAGAAAATAATTTCTATGAATATATTATTTCTTATATCTACGACAACACTAACTACTTACAACTAACTAATTTAACAACAGGAAAAGCAGGTTATATTATTTGTGTCATTGAAAAAGAATTACCAAATAATTATGCTTTGGTCAGAACATTAAAGCAAAGAATAGGTTTAGAAAATACCTATTTTAGATTTGAATAATCAACAAATAAGGGAAGCACCAACTCTAAGGTGTCTTCCCTTATTTAATACTTTTTATCAATAATCAATATTAACAGAGCCTAAATAAAAAAGTGAGAAAAATGATAAACACTCTTCTCACTTTCATCAATTAGGGTGGCATATACATAAATATGCGTTTGGGTGGATTTTGGATGAAAAATCCACATGCATAGTATAACAAAAAAATTATGGCTTTTCGCATGTAATATTGCATATGAAAAATAGTAAAGTTTTAAATTTTAATATTAACAACTTATATATATGTGTTACAATGTAATTCTCTAATTTATTTTATTCTCCTATTTAGAATTTATAGTTTAGTGATTCAATAATACAAAAGTGGTTGTAATAAATAGATAAAACGATGAAATAATACAGTTAGAATGGTTAAAAGGCAGTTGAATATAAGTATTAAAAGAAATAAATTTACTTATTTATGTTTAGTGAATGTATTATGGTAAGAATTTCATCCGATTGGATTAGCGCTAAACTAGATTTTTATCCAAACAAATCCAATAATTATTTTTTAAATGAAGTATATGTTGCATCAAGTTTATTTGGAATAATTCGTAGTCTAATAATTGCTGAATCTAGAAAAATAACATATTCGAAAGGAGAGCAGATAAAACTCTGTCTGTGAAAATTAAATCTCTAAATTATAAAGTACGGATAATAGGATGTAATTGTGGTTTCATTTCGAATGGTACCATAAATGAATGTGGAAAAGTAAAGGAGAAAAATTTAAATAAACTATATAAGTAGTAAAAATGAAAAGGAGAAGTAGCTAGTGTTTAATATAAAAGAAAGATTGGGGCAAATAAAGCTTAAAACGAAGTTGTCTATGACATTTATAGCAATATTAATTATACCAAGCCTTATCGTAGGAGTATCATCTTATAATAAAGCAAAAACAGATCTTAATGAAACAATTCTACAATCAGCAAAAGATAATATAAGTATTTTAGATAAGATTGTTGATGATGAATTAGAAAATAAGCATACAGATATCACTCATTTTGCAAAGGTACTCACACAAGGGGATTATAATCCTGAACAATCGCAAAATGTACAGAATAAATTTGATCAATATATACAGTTACATCCAGAGATAGAAACGATTTATACGGCATCCAGTAACAATCAATTTATTCATGCACCTGTTGGAAAAATACCAGAAGGGTTTAATCCGCTAGAAAGCAGTTGGTATAAGGATGCAGTAAAAGCAGATGGAGAGATTATTGTTTCATCTCCATATAAATCAAAGTCTACAGGAAATATGGTAATTGCAATTGCAAAGCAGAATGCAGATAAAAGTGGTGTCATTGGCGTAGATTTGAATATTAAAGATATCGTAAAAACATCCAAAATGATAAAAATTGGGAAGCAAGGATTTGTATCTATAGTTAGTCAAGATAAAACTATAGTTGTTCATCCATCACTAAAACCTGGAGAGAAATTAGATAAAACTTTAGTGGATGAATTGTACAAGACAGAAGATGGAGTAATTACTTATAGCCTCAATGGTGAAGATCGAAACATAAGCTTTAAGACAAATAAAAAAACAGGTTGGAAAATAGCTGGCGTAATGCCTACGAAAGAAATTGAAGAAGCTACCAATCCTATTTTTTATAAAACGCTCACTATAATAGGTGCTTCATTATTGTTAGGTGGAATTGTAATTCTATTCATACTCAAATCTATAATTACTCCACTAAGACAATTAGTCATTTCAGCTCAAAGAATTAGTCAAGGAGATTTAACCGAGAAAATAGATATTCGTTCAAAGGATGAACTTGGTCAATTAGGTGGTAGTTTCAATACAATGGCAGAGTCGTTACGTAATATTATTTCTCAAATTAACACATCTGCAGGACATGTAGCTGCGTCTTCTGAGGAACTAACTGCTAGTGTAGAGCAAGCAAGTGTTGCGACAGAACAAATTACAAAAGAGATGGAAGAAATCTCGAACAGTGCAGAGGTTCAAAATAATGAAGTTGAGTCTGGAGCTGAATTAATTGGTGAGGTAACACGAAATATTCAATACGTAGCTGAGAATGCTTCTGAAGTATCGGCTTCATCCATATACACTAAACAAAAAGCCAATGAAGGTGAACAATTAGTAGAACAAACTGTAACACAAATGCAGTCTATCCATCACTCTGTTTCTCAATCCGATAATGTCATAAAATTATTAGATAAGAAATCACAGCAAATTGGCAGTATATTAGAAGCGATTCAAAATATTGCGGAACAAACAAATTTATTAGCATTAAATGCAGCGATTGAAGCAGCTAGAGCTGGGGAACAGGGGAGAGGATTTGCAATTGTTGCCGATGAAGTTAGAAAGTTGGCGGAGCAATCATCCGGATCTTCAATGGAAATTGGAAGTTTAATTAAGGAAATACAAGCAGACGTACATGAGACTGTAAAAGCTATGAATGAAGTAGGCGTAGAAGTACAGTCGGGAATTAAAGTTGCTAACGATACAAAACAAAGTTTTTATGAGATTTCAAAATCTGCAAATGATATTGTGTCAAAAGTGCATGGTATGGTGGAACTATCTAATACAATGACTACTGATGCAATGAAAGTCGATACATCGATTGATCAAATAGCTATGGCTGTAAAAGAAAATTCTTCAAGTATGCAAACGATAGCTGGTTCATCTGAGGAACAACATGCTTCTATGGAAGAGATAAATTCTTCAGCAATACAATTAGCACAGATGGCGGAAGAACTTCAAGAGTTAATTGGTGGATTTAAGATTTAAGTTGAGATTCTAGGAGAGAATGCTAGAATCTTGTTACAGAGTGGAAATGAAAAATCTTATAACATAGTAAATAAGTATAATATGTACTCTCTATGCGTATTGAACAGGCAGATAAGCCATTTAAAAACCCTCCATTTGGAGGGTTTTTAAATACATTTACATTAAATTTGTGGTGGTGCACCACCATAATCGCCAACACTATATGAAGGAGCAGGATAATGCCCATGAGTAGCAAGCTGATCTGTTTTAGAAAACTGAAAAATTCCCACCGTTAATACCCCAATAAAAGCAATGCTTGATAATAATAAGCTAATTTTTTTCATTATTTTAACACTCCTTTTGCGATTGATTTTTGTCTTGCTTGATAACAAATATGGAAATAGTCACTTACTTTTTGGTGGTTCTCTAATTGTCTACATTTTGTGGCAAATAATTCGGCGTATTCGACAACATATTCCCATAATTCTTCTTCCTCAAAGTATAAGATTCCTTCTTGAATGATTTTTTCTAATTCTTCCAATGGAATATTTTCATTTAATTTTTTTAAAATAGAGAAGTGGTGTGTATATTCTTCGTTATGAATCTCTCTGCAAATCTGTAGTCCCTTATCAATGAGTTGGCTGGCCGTTGATTGTTCTCCTAACTTATAATGTTCCTTAGCTTGTAGGAAGATGGCCTTGAAGTGTGTAGGGATTTTCTCTGTTACTTCTGAAAGGTGACGAATAGCTAAAGTAGACATACTTTGATCAGAATACAGCCACCCCATAGTATTTTTTACGTATAACAAGGAATCTTCTTCCCTATTTTTTTGTAGTAAATCAATTGCACAATGTAGATATTCTTCTGCTTGTTCGTACTGTTTTAAATAGATGCAGCAACCACCTAGCAAACTATTACAAAAGGCTGTTTTTACTTCATAACCTTCGTACTTTGAAAAGATTGCTCTCGATTTATTTGCGTATTCGATAGAAGCGAGATTGTTATAGGTATGGTGATAGAAAGTAGCAATTCTATAGTAAAATTCGGCGTGTTCAATTTCATCTGGTATAGCTACCAATATTTTTTCTGCTAGTTTATAATGTTCCTCTGCCTCAGTATAATTTGATATAAAAGTGGAATGAATGGATTTGAAAAAATGATAATAGAATTGTAGAAATTGATCTGTAGGCATATCATAATCGCTAATAGTATCAAAACTATTTTGTTGAATACCAAGGCTATCTGTTAAGACCTTGTAACGAAATTCGAGTAGTGAATAGTATAGTAACAAATTTTGATCCTGATGCTCTTGATTCGGTTCAATGCTTAACTTATTAATTTTTTCATCAATTTTCTTTTTTAGATTAGTAGCTTTTATAACTTGCTGAGATAGCATAGATCGATACCAGTCGTTCAATAGAGAGGTTAATTGCTCATTTCCTTTTACTGAGACACTCATAATATACGCCCCCATTTTCTAAAAAAATCCTAATCCAATTTAATTATAAACATCATAACAAAATAGAAGAAAAAATGGAGTGATATTACAATATTTTTCAAGAAAATTCATAAAAAACAATCAATTTGTGTCGAATATACGTAGAATAAAACATCCAAAAATAATCAAAAGATGATATGAGTCTTTATACGTTCTATTAGGTGAACTAAGAAACTGTGATTGAAGATTTATGAAATTTCTTTTTCTTAAAACGATCAATTATGTGTTAATTTTTAGATTATTTTATCGGATAAATATAGTATGTATCACCACCAAATGTATAAATCTTGCGTATGTAAATAAGAAGAGAATAAAGGAAATAAAAAAGAACTTGTAAGAATTCCTACAAGTTCTTTTTTAGATAATGTAAAAGGTGAAACAGACTATGTCATTATTTGTAATAGTAAAATTATCTTACGTATGGTTTTGTTTTATTTTATCATTTTAGCCAAGAAGACTCCCTCCATAAGGAACTCACAGCAAGTATGGGTAAGTGGGAAGTAGTTCAAAGCATGCAATATTGTTTGATTTGGCTAATACATAGATTTCTCATCTCAGAACTGGTGTAAGAATTATAATGTTTATACCATTCTATTGTATTTTCTAAAGTCTGTTGTAGGGACCATTTTGGCTGCCAATTAAGATTGAATTTTGCTTTGCTAATGTCAAGGTTTAGTAAATTTGCTTCATGAAAATTTATTGGACCTATATTTTCTGCTGTCCAATCCCCGCAGCCCCAAATATCTAGTAAACTGGTCACTAATTTTTCTACTGAAACAATATTGCTTAGGGATGGCCCGAAGTTCCATGCTCCTGAAAAAAGGATACCATTATTTATAATTTTTTCTGTAAGGAGTAAATACCCGCTTAAAGGTTCTAGTACATGTTGCCAGGGTCTAATAGCAGTAGGATTTCTAATAATAATCTTTTTGTTTGATTCTAATGCTCGTATACAATCGGGAATAATTCTATCTATTGACCAATCACCACCACCAATTACATTACCAGCTCGAACACTTGCAATTATTTTCTTGTGTTGAGAAAATTTTTCTTCTGAAAAGTAAGAATTACGATAGGAAGAAATTAAAAGTTCGCAGCATCCTTTGCTTGAGCTATATATGTCATGGCCGCCCATAGGGTCAATTTCACGATAACCCCAAGGCCATTCTTTATTTTCATAGCACTTGTCACTTGTCACCATAATTCCTATTTTAGCTGATTCATGTAATCGAATTGCCTCTAGTACATTCATAGTTCCTACAACGTTTACCTCGTATGTTTCTCTAGGATATTCATATGAATACTTAACTAGAGGTTGGGCAGCTAAATGGAATACAATTTCAGGTTTATAATCTGTAAAAACCTTATTTAATTTATTAAAATCTCTAATGTCTCCACGAATATCAATTATATTATTTTGGAGGTTAGTAATGTTAAAGTTATCATTTTTATTTTTAGGATCTAATGAATATCCGATTACAGCAGCACCTAATTCATTCAACCATAGGGATAACCAAGAACCTTTAAAACCAGTATGTCCAGTAATTAAAATTCTTTTTCCGTAAAAAGCATTATTAAAGTTTTGGTTTAACAATTAGTCCACCTCCTTTAGTACCCTATTTTTAGGGAGTTAGGTATAAATGTTTATTATTTTTATACCAATTAACAGTTTTTATAATTCCTTCTTCAATATTAATTCTAGGTTCCCAGGAAAGAGAGTTTTTTATTTTTTGCACATCCGCTTCAGGAACCCATCTTTCATTTGTTCTAGAGGAAATTGCACCGTAATTTGGTCTGGAATTGGTTTTCAAATGTTTGAATAATAATTCTACATAATGTTTCAAGGGGTGAATAGTGCCGCTCCCAATATTAAAGATTTCATTTTGTACAGTAGTATTTTCTACTGCTAGGATACAGGCATCTATTACATTTTCTATATAACAATAATCTCTTAATTGATTACATAAAGTTAAATTTACATCTTTGTTTTGTAATACTCGCAAGATTATATAGCTAAAAATTTTATGCGGCTCTTCGCCTTCTCCGAATATGCCAAAAGGTCTTAATGTTATAAGATTAATATTGTTTTCGCTAGCAATTTGATGGGCGAGTATAGTAGCAGCAGCTTTGGTACTTCCATAGATGTCCACAGGAGTTAGTAACATATTTTCATGAATAGGTTCCATCTTGTTACCGTATTCAGAACTACTCCCAAAATTGATGATTTTTTTACAATTCACCAATTTTGCTGCTTGAATAATGTTACAAGTCCCTATAACATTTGTTTCTATAGCATGGATGTAATCTGTATGGGCAGAATTTACACCATAGGCTGCCAGGTGAAAGATATAATCGGGATTAATTTTCTTTATTGCATCTTGTACTTGTTTTTTATCTCGTATATCTATTTCATAGGTTTCAATATATTTTAGAATATCCTTTAGTCTCCAAGAGTTTGATGGTGTTCTTATGAAAAGAACAATTTTTGCTTGTAAATTTAAAAGTCTTCGTGCCAAGTGAGAACCAATAAAACCGTATCCACCAGTAATAAGGAAAGTTTTATTTTTAAATGAAGCAATCATAGTGATAATCTATCCTTTATTAAGATGTATTTTTAGTTGCTGAAATAAATAGATTTATTTTTAAATAAGGAAAGTATCAGTCTTAATTGTGATGAGGGGAGGGGTATTTAAAATAATTTTTTATTGTTGTTGTATCAATTTGGTCAGTAAATAAAGAGGAGGGAGATTTTTGAAAAGTATTATGAAGGGTATGACATGTCTTGTTCAATTGTTCAATATAAGGAATGTATATATAATCTAAAACTGCTGGAGGTAATTCTAAAGTTTCTTGTTTCCATAAATCGAACTCATTTGGATTAATAATTTGCATACTTCCAAAATGAAAAGCTATTAATTCATCTTGATCAATAAAAACTTTATTATCTGTTTTGGATATAGAACTGCTATTTAAAATGACATTCCAAGGTGCTGCATCAATACCTTTATGAGTCATGATTTTTATATTAGAAAAGATGTTAGGAATGTGATTTAAATATTTTTGGTCACCCCATCTATTCATTTCAACATCATATTGATTATTGCAATATTCTAGGCATTTATCTTTCCACCATGTTAAAATTTCTTTACTATTTTGATCGTTTTTGAAGCCTACTAAACCAGCTTGGTATATACCGTGTATGCTTTCAATTTCAGTAGAGCTTCTTTGAGGGCAAAGGAATACAGAGTACTTCCACCATTCATCAAGAATGATATTAGGTGCTGTAAAGAAATACATATCAGCATCACAATATATAATGTGATCAACTTCCGGATAAAGACTAAGGACATGTAGACATAGGGGCGCTTTTAATGTCCAACAATATTCTTGTAAACTTCTATCATTTTTTATACTGAGGAGTTCATGATTTTCAATATCCTTTACCGGAATTAGTATGGCATGCTTTAATTTTAATTTCTCTAATATTTGATACGTTAGATCATCCATACAACAAATCCATACAGTAAATTTAGCGTTGAAATTTTCTAAGGAATAATAAGAAGTCAATCCTTGGATTAATCGTTCTTTACTTATAATCATGGAAAAGTTCATAAAATGATTGGATTGATTCATTTTTCTTCTTAATTGTGAATCTTTATATAAAGTTTGAGCTTTATTTATATCTTTTTTACTTAAAAATTGTTTAGTATCTTTATTGAATTTATCCTTTAATTGCTTTAAAATAAATTGAATTCTCTCTAAATACGGAGTGTAAATATGGTTTAATATATTATTGGGTATTGAAATTTCTCCCAAAGACCAAAGATCAAAATCATTTTCAGTAAAGATAGTAATACATGCAAAATGGTAAACAACTAGTTTGTCGTTTTCAATAAATATATCGTTTTTAGTCTTGTCAATTTTATAATCGTTATTATATATACAGTTCCAAGGCGCAGCATTTATACCTAAGTTATTTGAAATTTTTACTTTTGGAAAATATATAGGGATATAATCTAAATACTTTTGGTCTCCAAATTTCCCCTCCTCAGCCTCGGCACTGCACCAATCTATACATTTATTTTTCCACCATCTTACACTTTTTAGTCCATAGAGATCATTCTTAAATCCAATTAGACCAGCCTGATATTTTCCATACATTTTTTCTACCCAATCACGATCTCTTTGGGGGGTTAGGAAAATAGAATGGTCACCCCATTCCTCAAAAATAATATTAGGGTCAGAAAAAAAGCATAAATCACCATCACAATATAGAATAGATGGTAAATCATAATTGACCAATAAATATTCTATCAAGACAGATTTTAAAGTCCAACAATATTCATTTACTTTTCTTTTTCTCTTAATTGCTTTTAGTTCACGATCTTCCAATTCTTCAACTTGTAAAAGGTTTACATTAATTAAACTCATTTCTTTTAATAGTGAATATGCAAAAGGATCTATACAACAAATCCACAATGTGAATTTTTCTGAGTACTGCATTAATGATTGCTGTAAAGCAATAATTTTCAAGACATACTCACTACCTACAATGACGCAGAAATGATTATTTAGATCATGTTGTTGATTATAGAATTGGGGATCAATTCTTTTTTGAGTATTTTTTTTGGAGAGATTTGAAGCTTTAATTCCTGTTGAAAGTGGGTTAACTATTTTCTCATTAGAGGGGATATACAATCGAGGTAAACTTATTTTTTTATCATTAGAGTTCAATGCTTATTCAGTCCTCTCCACTAAAATTTATTTGGATTCCAACTTTCATTTACAGTTTTTAAATCTTTAGGTGTATCGACACTAGCCCAAAAGTCATTGTGTTCATAGACTGCGAGCTCATTGTCTTTTATTAAATTTCGAAGAGGATCTTCTTCTAGAACACAATCATCATTACTACTTAAATAATCGAATATTTCTTTGTTAAATACAAAAAAACCGCCATTAATTACTTCATCAAGTAATGGTTTTTCTTTAAAATCAATAGCAATTCCATCTTCGACCGCCAATAGGCCGTATTGACTATTTTTTTTAATTCCAGTTAATGTAGCAATTTTTCCTTTTTCTTTATGGAATGCTATTAGTTGATCAATATCTATATTGGCTAATCCGTCACCATAAGTTAATAAAAAGGTTTCACCCTGTACAAAGGATTCAAGTTTTTTTAGTCTTGCCCCGGTCATTGTATCAATTCCTGTATCTATAAAGTGTATATTCCAATTTTCTAATTTCTGAAGTAGCGTATATTGACTGGTTTTAAAATTCAAACTAAAGTCATTCTCTTTCCAGCTAAAGTCCATAAAATATTCCTTAATTTTCTCACCTTTATATCCTAAGGGCAAAATGAAATCAGAATGTCCATATTTTCTATACCAATTCATTATATGCAAGAGGAGAGGCTTTCCTTGAACTCGAACTAATGGTTTGGGAATGTCCTCTAAAATTCCTTGCATCCGAAGCCCTTTTCCGCCACACAAAATTATGACTTTCATAGATTTATTTCCTTCCTCTCAATATATTTTACTAATTTAAACTATGTAGTTTGTTTGGTAAATGTATACACGGTTGTACCATAATGACAATCAACTAAAAAAAATATGTTAGATTTATAATTCAGATGTTGATTAAACGTGGAGAATACACATTGTAGTTTATCATTAATTATATGTAAATTAGGTTCTTTTAAAATCTATGCTTTAGTTTATTTAATATTAATGAAAGAAATTGCTTGTTCTTAAGATAAAAGAAGGGGAAGGAAATCAAGGGAATTGAAGAAGCTTATAATGAAATATCCAAGAAGACAAAATATAAGATAAAGTATGGAAGTAAGTAGTCGTGAATGCACTACATAAGCAGAATATGCTGATTGCATAAATGATTATACAGAAATCAACAGAAGAATAACAAAGGGAATTAGCCATTTGAAGGAAAATGGAACAACTATTTTTACATTTTATAAATTCAAAAAAGAGCACCGCATAAAGGTGCTCTAGTGATGGAACTAATTTTGTAAAGAACTATTTATTCAATAAAGAAGGACTTACGAATTATTATATGAACGTTTTGTTAATTAAGTGTGTATCAATTAGACAGGAATTTTATTTCTCTACACCTATTTGATTTTACGGGCCAAATCATGTTAAAAGTAAGAAGAAAATTATTAAGTTAATGTTATTTTGTTTAAAATAGCATTCCAATCGGAATCATCACCTTCCCATCTATCCTGATAACGTGGGAGTTCAATTGAACAAACCCTCGATATTCCCCAATTTTGTTCAACAATATTAGATATACCCTCCTTGAAATTAACAATAAGGATATTAAAATCCTTATTTGTAATTTTAGATAATACGTTTTGTAATTCAACCGCTTCATCTCGATTTCCCCAAATTCTAATGAATAAAATGGATTCACTACTATTTATTTTTTCAAGGAATTGATTAATTCTAGTGTCTAATTTAGCTTTAAAAGAAGGATAGGTTGATTTCAAATCCTTTTCTGAATTAATAGGAAAATCATGCATTGAAAAACAATTATAATAAGTGTCCTTTATACAGTAGGTAATTCGTTCTGCCCATTTAATTTGATTATCAAATTCTGATTCAATAAGACCGTAACTTTCTGAACCTTCTATAATCATATTTTCCAACTTCATAAATTTTTTAAATCGATTTTGAAGTAATCTGTTTACATCTGAAAGTGATGGATAATAAAACCAATCTAAAGGTCCAGAAAATGTTCTTAAATTGTGTCTTTTGATTTGGTTGGTGACTTGACACAATCCTCCTAAACTTACAATTACGCCATAGGATTTTTGTATATCTTCTAGGTTCATCCTCATCATCCTTTATAAAAGTAATTTAAATTATCTGTTCAGTATATGATGCAATAACATATTGATGTGGACCTATATATCACAGTACATAGAGCTAAGACATTTGTATAAATTTAAAAAGTCAAATACCTAAGTTGAGGGATTTCATCTTTGATGTTATATCATGGAGTTACTATTGGAATGAAAGCTGGTAGGGATATTGCGCCAGAGTTATATTTTCTGCAGTAACTTAATTTAGAAAACTGTTCTTGATTACTGTAGTAAAATTGTTGTTTTTAAAACATTACTTATCCGGATTCATGAAAAGTATTTTAATATATTATCTTATATAACAATATATAGTTTTGATATTAAAACTAAAATATGGAAGTAACATAGTGGATTTACGCATATAGTAATGTTGATGGTAAAATTAACAAAATTTTCATTTAAATCAGATAAAATTATGGTGTTTTTAACTTATAATAATGTTACTACGATGAAAAAATGGCTACTAATTAGTTAATTTAAAAATCAATTTTAGATAGGAAGAGGATAATGAAGACCAGAGATAGTTATAAAATTATTGTAATTGGTGCTGGGACAGCAGGACTATCTTCTACTGCACATTTATTACGAAATGTACCCCTATTGAAAGAAAGTATAGCAATTATTGATCCATCAAAAAAACATTACTTTCAGCCACTATGGAGTTTAGTGGGGGGAGGAATTGTTTCAAAGGAAAGTACGATGCGTAATCAGGAATCGCTTATTCCAAAAGGGGCAACGTGGATCCCTAAAAGTGTTGTTAAGTTATTTCCATCTGAAAATAAGATACTTTTAGATGACGGACTGCTACTTGAGTATGAAATTCTTATTGTAGCAGCTGGTATACAAATAAATTGGGACAGTATTAAAGGCTTAAAAGAGTCTATTGGCACTAATGGGGTATGTAGCAATTATTCTTATACATATGTTGATTCTACTTGGAGAGAAATCGAAAAATTTAAAGGAGGAAATGCGCTTTTTACCCACCCTAATACTCCTATTAAATGCGGTGGTGCTCCACAAAAAATTATGTACTTAGCAGAGGAGTATTTTTGTAATAGTGGTGTAAGAAACAGAAGTGAAGTAATGTTTTATTCTGCAAACAATAACATATTTCAGGTTCCACGATATGCAAATACTTTAGAACAAGTACTAGAAAGAAAGCAAATTATAACGAATTATAATAAAAATTTAGTGGAAATTATCGCCGAAAAGAGAGAGGCAATTTTTGAAGATACGCAAACACTAAAAAGAGAAACCGTACCATATAGTATGATACATGTTGTTCCACCAATGGGGCCACCTAATTTTATTAAAGAGAGTGAGATAAGTGATCATCAGGGGTGGGTAGATATAAGCCCTTATACTTTGCAGCATGTGCAATATAAAAATATTTTTGGACTTGGAGATTGTACCAATTTACCTACCTCTAAAACTGGAGCAGCAATTCGAAAACAAATACCCGTCTTAAAACAAAATATTATGGACGTACTTAGCGGAAGAGATTTACAGGCTAAATATGATGGATATACATCATGTCCGATTGTTACAGGATATAAAAGTCTTATACTTGCTGAATTTAACTATGAACATGAGCCTCAAGAAACGTTTCCATTTAATCAAGCGAAAGAACGGTATAGTATGTTTTTACTTAAAAGATATATGTTGCCATATATGTATTGGAATTTAATGTTGAAAGGGATTCTATAGGAGAAGATAAAAAGTGGTTACAAAAATTGAAAATTAATTTGAAATAACTAATTGGAGGGAATAGCTATGCTTTTAAAATATTTTTATGATGAAAAATTAGCACATGCTTCCTATTTAGTCGGTTGTCAGAAAGAAGGCGTAGCAATCGTTATTGATCCTAGTCGCTATATAGAACAATATGTAGAATTTGCTAAGAAAGAGGGGATGGAAGTAATTGCTGCGGCTGAGACTCATATTCATGCTGATTTTCTTTCTGGGTCTAGAGAACTTTCTAATCTTTACCATGCAAATTTATATGTATCTGATGAAGGAGATTGTGATTGGAAATATCAATATCTTAACGAAGGTCGATATAAATTGGTTAGAGAGGGCACAGAGTTTAAAGTAGGTCATATAAAATTTAATGTAATTCACACCCCAGGGCATACGCCTGAAAGTATTTCTTTTTTAGTAACTGATACAAGTCAAAATAATTATACGAATGATAAACCGATAGGAATATTCACAGGTGATTTTATATTTGTAGGAGATATAGGAAGACCGGATTTATTAGAAACTGCAGTCGGTATTAAAGATACTGCAAAAATAGGAGCGAAACAATTATTTGATTCTATACAAAAAATAAAAATACTTCCTGATTATTTGCAAATATGGCCATCACATGGTGCGGGAAGCGCATGTGGAAAAGCATTAGGAGCAATTCCAACTTCTACATTAGGTTATGAAAAGATGTTCAATTGGGCATTTCGGTGTAATGAAGAAAGTGATTTTATATCGACTTTATTGACGGGACAGCCAGAGCCTCCAAAGTATTTTTCATTAATGAAGAATTTAAATAAGTATGGTCCGCCAATTCGTAAGAAGAGAAAAAGTACTGCTATTAATACAGTAGAAGAACTTCAAGAAATTTTGAAGAGCGTTTATCAAATAGTTGATATAAGGGATGTAGAGAGTTTTGCTGCAGGTCATATCGAGAAGTCAATTAACATACCTTATAACAATTCTTTCACAACTTGGTGTGGATGGTTATTAGATTATAAAAAAGAAACTTTAATAATTCTAGATGAGGAAAAAGTTAAAGTAGAGGCAGTTATTAGAGAATTTGAATCTATTGGGTTAGATAATATTATTGCTTTTGCACCCTTAAAAGTAATACAAAGACTTGATAGATTTGAAAGTTACAAAGAAAAAACATCGATTGAATTATATCCGCATATAAAAGGTGGAAGCGTTAAGGTTATCGATGTGCGTAGTAAAAAAGAGTGGGAGGAAGGACACCTTCATGATGCAATACATATCACTTTAGGTAATCTATTTGAACAACTAGATTATATACCGAAAGATTTTCCAATAGTTTTGCAATGTCGAACCGGATTACGTTCCGCTATAGCAGCTAGTATTTTACAAAGAGCTGGTATAAAGGAAGTAGTGAATTTAAAGGGAGGATTTCTTGCATGGAAAGAAGAAGGGCTTCCTTATACAACATGCAATCTCAATGTGTAGGAAAATATTATATGCTAGGTAAGAATAATTAAAAGAAGTTATAGATGACGTGTTAGAAAAGGGAATCATAATTGTCGCAGATTCAGGAAATACATTAGGATTATTAATTGATTATCCAGTTAAATATGAAAATGTAATATTTGTTTTAGCATTAAATAATTTAACATTGGATCCATCTTTTATGGAATGGCAGTGTTGGAAGTACTTAGGTATTATCAATAAGAACCCAATTTAAAATTCTCTTGGATGCAAGAGAATTTTTTTATTGGGAATAGTAAGGGGGAGGGGAGGTGCATTACATATGGGAAAAGGTAGAAGTAATAATGCTGGTAAAAAGCAACCGAATTTTGATGATTCATCTAATTTTGCTAAACAAAGCCAACCGACAGAAAAGAAGAAGAAATAAGAACAGGAGCTCTCTTGATAAAGGGAGCTCCTGTTAAAAGTGGACTGACGTTTCAGAATAACATATCGATGGATTAACCCAATAGCCATAAATACAAGGTTTTAATTTTTCGAAGAGCACCTAATTTAATATTATTGTCCCGCTTTTTTATACTTATTGACGCGTTAAATCCATTTAAAATGCTCCTTAATGGTGTTGGGCGTGACCTTCATTAAAATTTTTTAAACCTAATGGGACTTACCATTAAGAGGGCGAGGATTAAAGTAATCCATGCATTACTATATGAAAACAATGCCATACCAGCCAATGATAATCCTGCAGCTGGAATAGGTAATCCCTTAAAATATCCAATAGTTGGTTTAATACTAAATTTAGCTAATCTTAAAGCACCCATTGTTGGGAATAGGATAAATGCCAAAGAAGTTAAAATAGAAGGTGTTGCTATCGTATGAAATAAAAGCGCAGGAGCGACGCCGAAACTAACAATATCAGCTAAGGAATCCAATTCTACGCCAAACTCACTGTTCACTTTTAATTTTCTTGCAATTCTTCCATCAAGAAAATCTAAAACAGCTGAAAAGAAAATGAGAATGGAGGCTGCTCCTAAATATTCACTCATATTCAAGGTGATTGAGAAAACACCGCACAATAAATTTCCAATCGTAAATAAGTTCGGTATAACTTTTACAAGCTGATTAAACAAGTTTGTTCCTCCTAAATTAATTAAACTTCACATTTCTGTAGCAATTTCTATATATTCTTCCGTTATTCTTAAAAATATATGACCACTGTATTACTGTAAGCTAATTAAATTTCGATAAGAGAAAAATTGATTTCTTAAATGTTCCACGGGTTTATAAAAATGTTTAATCATTTTCAGTACGCGTTATTGAATATTAGCACCTGATAGTTGATATTTCGAGTAGTCAGGGATTTTCCGGTTCTGGTGCAAAAAATTAAAGGTAATTAAAAATAATCTCTAAAAAGGAGACATAATGATACTATTATTTTAAAAAGGTTCGTGGTTGGTATCGAATATAAAAAAATAGAATTTTTATACAAAAATCACCCGAAAGGGTGCCTTTTGTACCTCTTAAAATGACTGAAGATGTGTTTACTTGAGTTCATTAGGTAGTTAGAGGTTGATAGACTATCTTTAACGAAAATGTTGAGTAGTTCATCTTCATTATATATCAATTTAATAATGATTGGGGATTTAGAAAGTTCCATGGAAAGTACATATCAACCTGATTGGAAGATTGGAAATTTAATAACTGGTGATACATTTTACTTAACGCAACATTTTGGTGCGCAAATGAAAATTTTTAAAGTCCACACAAATGTTACCCTAGAACGATTCCAAACAATAGAACCAGAATTAAAATAAAATTTTTGTAGCATCAATTAAATTCATTTCTTTTTATGCAAACACACTTTCAGCGGAACTAACTTCTTCACTATTTTGCGCTGGAAAGACTGTATAAAAAATGGTTACGTTTTCTGATCTTGAAATAACCCTCTCAAATTGCAATCCTGCTTTTTCTAAAAGCTTTACTGCATCAACAATAGAAGTAATTGATACAAAAGTTTTTCAAATAAAATTTATAAAAGCTTGATAGGTAATACCAAGGGAAAAGACCGTAGCTACTATATGTGCAGTCCATTTAGGCATATTTAAATTTAATACGGTATTGTACAACATTCCATATACGATACAAATGATTAATATGAATGCAATGAATTGAAGAACTAATAAAAATAGCGGTTGTTCCATTTATTCCCGCTTCCTTTATTTGACATATTAATATAATTTATTTAAATGTGAAAGTTTTATTTCTATGAATTCCCAAAAAATGTGATATGAAAGGCATAGTGATAATCACAAGAATTACTGCAAAACTATAAATGGAACTAAAAGTATTATGACGAGATCAGTAAAATAGTAAAGAAGGTCACCATTCACGGCGACCTTCTTTACTATGCGTTATACCCAAATAATTTTAAATCTTCTCCTGAATCTGAAATGATTTTCTCAAATCGTAATCCTACTTTTTCTAAAAGCTTTCCTGAGGCGATGTTATCTACAGAAGTAATTGCTACAATTCGTTTCATGCCGAGCTTTTGTACACCGTATTCGATTATCGCAGAAGCTGACTCGTAGCCATATCCTTTTGAACGGAATGTCTCTAAAAAGGCAAACCCGATATCAACGTCTTCTAATGAATCTCTTTTAATAAGGCCACACATACCAAGTGGAGTGAGATCTTTTTTTCGTTCTACTAAGTAAAGGCCGAATCCAAGTTTGTTATACATATCGATGGGACCGTTTACAATATAATTTTTTGCATCTTCTAAGTTACTAACTCCTTTGTCACCGATAAACTGAATCCATGCAGGATCGTTTACTAACTCAAGAATAAAAGGAGCGTCTTTTATATCAAACCAGCGAAGATTAAGACGTTCAGTTTCAAGAACTATCAATAATTACACCACCTTTAAAAAGTTATAACAATTAGTATGGATTGTGTAAAACAAAAGTGCAACATATTTTAATGGGGGTGTTTGTTCACATAAAGTTCGTTTGTTTTGTATAGAGAGATATCTTATAATTAGGATTAATTGTAAAGAGTGAGATGCTTATACAATGACTCCTAGGTGACTAGGAGTTTTTACTATATAACTATCATTATTACTAAATATGACACACTATACATTCTACTCAAGGAGGTACATAATGAAGAAATTATATAATGCATCGTTTACGTATTTGATTATCGGTTTATTATCAGGGATTTTCGCTAGGGAGTATGGTAAGTATAAAGGGATTTTAGGGTCTACTTTGTTAAATCTTTTGCATACGCATACACTTGTACTTGGCTTTTTCTTCTTTTTAATTGCTTTAGGATTAGCAAAAGTATTCGCGTTTCATGAAGTGCAAGGGTTTAATAAGTGGTTTGTTTTACATAATATTGCATTAACATTAATGTTAGGTTCGCTAGCAGCGAGAGGGCTTCTTCAGTTAAATGGAGCTGACTTTAAAGGGTTAACTTATATTGTAGGATTTTCTCATTCGTTGATGGCAGTTACTTTAATTTGGTTTATGTTGTTAATAAAGAAATCGTTTAAAATGTAGTGAAAAAGAACATGTAGCGTGTGCTGCAGGTTCTTTTTTGTATGTTCAGGTTTAATAATCTTATTTTTCTAATTATTTTGTATAAAGATGGTATACTTGTTTTAAAATTAAAAAGGAGAGTTGATTATGGAAATAACAATTGAACATGTAGTAAATGAATTAAAAGGCATACTTCCTGAAGATCGAGTAGTAATAAATATGACAGTACGAGAGTTACATAGTAAAGATGAATCTTACCATAGTAGTAGTTTACCTGATGTAGTTGTTTTTCCAAAAACGACCGAAGAAGTTAGCGCGATAATGAAAATAGCGATTCAGCACGGAACAGCTGTCGTTCCATTTGGAGTAGGGTCCAGTCTAGAGGGACATGTAATTCCTTACGAAAAAGGAATTACAATGGACTTTTCTCTTATGAACAAAATACTTGAAATAAGAGAAAAGGATTTTCTTGTGAGAGTACAGCCAGGGGTGACGCGCTCTCAGCTTAATAAAGAATTGAAAAAGTATGGATTATTTTTTAGTGTAGACCCAGGAGCTGATGCAACGTTAGGAGGAATGGCTGCTACAAATGCGAGCGGAACGACAGCGGTAAAGTATGGGGTAATGCGTGATCAAGTTCGAGATTTAGAAGTCGTTCTTGCTGATGGAGGAGTAATACATACCGGGAATTTAGCAGCGAAGTCATCGTCAGGTTATCATTTAAATGGTATTTTCGTAGGCTCAGAAGGAACACTTGGATGTTTCACGGAGTTAACTTTAAAAGTATACGGTATACCAGAACATGTTATGGCTGCGAGGGCATCGTTTCCAACTATAAATGATGCAGTAGAAGCTGTAATTAACATATTACAAGCAGGTATTCCAATCGCGAGAATTGAACTCGTTGATGAATTATCTATGAAACAAGTAAATTATTACAATGAAACAAGTTACAGAGAAGAACCGACACTGTTTTTAGAGTTTCACGGCAATGAAGCAGGGTTAAAGCAAGATATTGAATTTACGAAAGAAATCGTTCTTGATCATAAATGTATAGAAATTGCGTTTGAGACGGAAACAGCAGCGAGAAATAAGCTGTGGGATGCAAGACATAACTTAGCGTACTCTTACGTGCATAGTTATCCTGGTAAAAAGCTAATGAGTACAGACGTATGTGTACCAATTTCGGAATTAGCTGGAGCGATTCAACATGCGAAAGAGGTATTACATAAAGTAGGGCTTATTGGCGGTATTCTCGGTCATGTTGGGGATGGGAATTTCCATGTACTCTTAATGATTGACACAAATGATAAGGAGGAAGTGAAGAAGGCAGACGAAATAAATGAAAGTATCGTTCAGTATGCTCTTAAACGAGGAGGAACGTGTACAGGAGAACATGGCGTTGGAATCGGGAAACGAAAGTATCAAGAAGAAGAACATGGGGCGGCATTATTTGTAATGGAGAAAATAAAGAAAGTTCTTGATCCGCAAAATATTTTGAATCCGAAAAAGGTGTTTCAATTAAAAGATAGGGGCTGAGTGGATGAAAGTACTAGAAGCGATAAGTAATATAGCTGGAAAGTATTTTGCATTTTGGGTTATTTGTATTGCAGCTATTGCATATTTCATTCCCGCGCCATTTCTCGGGTTAACTAGTTACATAACGATTTTACTTGGGGTTGTCATGTTTGGGATGGGATTAACATTGAAGGCTGTTAATTTCAAAATCATAGCTACAAAACCATTACCAGTTATTATCGGTGTATGTGCTCAGTTTATTATTATGCCACTTGTCGCATACGTACTAGCCTACGTTATGAATCTGCCAGCGGAATTAGCAGCTGGGTTAGTGTTGCTCGGTTCAGTACCGGGTGGCACTGCATCAAATGTTATGGTTTATTTAGCAAAAGGGAACTTAGCGTTGTCTATTGCAATGACTTCAGTATCAACGTTACTAGCACCAATTGCTACACCGCTCATTCTACTATTACTTGCAGGGCAATGGATGCCAGTAAATGCTATGTCCATGTTTCTTTCTATCGTACAAGTCATTATTGTGCCTATTATTTTAGGACTAGTAGTGAAAAAGTTTTTCCCTCATATCGTTAATAAAGGAATGACTGTTATTCCTTTAATATCAGTTGTAGCAATTATCATAATTGTTTCTGCAGTTGTTTCAGCAAATGTAAGTAGCATTACTTCTTCAGGACTTCTTATCTTTATTGCGGTGATGCTCCATAATGCTTTCGGTTTTTTGCTCGGATATATAACTGCGTTCGTACTTGGACTAGACGAAGGGACAAGAAGGGCTATTTCAATAGAAGTAGGAATGCAAAATTCAGGTTTAGGTGTTGCGCTGGCGACAGCACATTTTGGACCGGTTGCTGCACTCCCAAGTGTATTAGCGGCAGTATGGCATAACATTGCAGGGCCAATATTAGCAACCATCTGGTCAAAAAATACAAAGAATACTTTCAGCGATGAAAATGTATCAATAAATATAGAAAAATAGGAATGATAAATAATGCAAAAACGTATTGTACATTTTGAAGGAATGGTTGTATTTTTAGCCACGATTTATATGTATTCGATATATGAGTTTAGTTGGATTATATTTTTTGTATTCCTTTTAGCGCCGGATCTATCAATGTTAGCATATGGGATTAATAATCACGTTGGTGCGAAAATATATAATGTATGTCACACATATATCATATCCATATTAATTGTTCTAATAGGTGTCTATTTTAAGATGGATATCGTTATAATGATTGGCTTAATATGGACAGCACATATTGGAATGGATCGAATGTTTGGATATGGATTGAAATATGAGACGGATTTTAAGGATACTCATATTCAGAGGTTATAAGAAAAAGTATTCATATTTACAGCGGGTCTATTAAAATATTGAACAAAATTCAGTGAATGAATTTCGTTCAATTGTTGAGAAATATATATATAGATAGATATAAATAATCGAATTATGTTATTTTTATGATAATTAAAAGAAGGAGAGTGGATTTGATGAATATACAAATCACTGGCAATGAATTAATTAATAAGATGCTGAATGATTGGTATCGAGATATTAGAGCTCAACGTATAAGTGAAGCAAAAAAATTAAAAGAAGAGATCGATAAAAAGCTTTATATTATCGAATCAGATATAAAGGTTTCATTTCACTATTATCTGTTAGAATTTCGATATAAAGTGCTAATAGATGGTTTAGGTAATTTGAAAAAAGCTTTTGATAAAATAGATGCATTGCCTAAACCAAATGATGAATATTCTAATTATTATTATTATTTATTCAAAGCCATTCATTATACAATTCTTACTAATTATAGTGAAGCTAGCAACTATTTTGAAAAAGCTGAAGGGTTATTAGAGCATATTTCAGATGAAATTGAATATGCAGAGTTTAATTATAGAGTTGCTATATTAAAATACCACTTGCATTACGCATATTCAGCTATTGAATACGCTTCAAAGGCAAGAGATATCTTTGTTAAACAAGCAGGGTATGAAGTGAACATAGCGCTGTGCGAAAATATATTAGGATTATCTTTTTCGGAATTAAAGCAGCATGATAAAGGTGAGGAATATATTGCGTCAGCAATAAACATTTTACAAAAAAATGATGCAGAAATGTTAGTATTAAGAATCAGACATAATTTAGGTTTATTGTATGCGAGTCAAAATCTTTCAGTTTTAGCAATTAGACACTTATCTGAGGTTTCTAAAAAAATGCCTACTCATTATAAGGCAATCTTTTTAGAGGCAAGAGAATATTATAAATTAGGTGAAATAGAAAAAGCGAAGGAATTAATTGAAAGTGGATTGAAGGTTTGTGAGGAATTAAAAAATGATGAATATAGATATCACTTTTTAATTCTAAAGGGATTTTGTCAGCATTTAGAGGTAGAAAAAATAGAAAAAATTATTCTTGAAGGTTTTTCTTACTTTGAAAGAAAAAATTTATCGGAGTATATTCACGAATATACTGAAAGTCTGGCATTAGAGTTTCATAAAGTAGGTAATATAGAAAAAGCAGAAAAGTATTTTTTTATGAGTTATGAAATAAAAAAGAGAATATTTGAAAAAGAAGCATTAAAATAAAGAAAAAACTTGGATTATCTATAATGGGAATAGCAGCTGGAGTTATGGGGTTTTATGGTAGAAGGTCTTTGCAATAAATTAGCTCACAGTGGATATGGTGGAACGTTTATAATTATAAAACCTAATGAAAATCCATATGCTGTCTCTGAAGATACAACGATGCCTGCAAAACAAACCTTCTATTGAACGTGGGTAATTAAACAAGTCACAAATTATAATTTGTGACTTGTTTAAGGTTGGATACTAAATGTGTTGCTTTCAATATTGAAAGCAACTTTTAAGTTTGTGATTAATAGTTAACTTAATAAATTTTGGGTTAAAATAAAAACAAATTTTTAATCAAGTCCCACAAAAAGTACGATAAGGGCGATTCGTCGGTGCAGGCGGAATGCAGTATTCTTCTTGATCTGTAGAATACGCATAAGGATTTGATAAAGCTTCAAGAAGTTTCTCCATTACGCTATAGTCGTCATTTGTAACAGCTGCTTCTAGTGCTTCTTCTACACGGTGGTTCCTCGGGATGATTGATGGGTTATTATTTTTCATCATCTCGTAGGCGTTTTCTTTCGATTCTTCTTGTTTTTCTAATCGAGATTGCCACAGTTTGTACCATTCTTTAAATTCAGGACTATCGAATAGAGGGATATTTTCTAACGTATCAAGAGTTAATGAACGGAATGTATTAGTGTAATCTGCTTTATATTTCTCCATCATTTTTAAAAGTTGCTCAATAAGTGATTGATCTTGTTCTTCGTTGCTAAATAGTCCTAATTTCTTTTTCATTCCAAGGAACCAATTGTTTTCATACTGTACGCTAAATTTCGAAATTTCGTCTTGAGCGATTTTTAGTGCTTCTTCATCATCTTCGTGCAGAATCGGTATTAAAGATTCTGCTAGTCGTGCGAGATCCCATGCGGCCATATATGGTTGATTTCCATATGCATAACGACCTTGTGTGTCAATAGAGCTAAATACGGTTCCTTGGTCGTAATTGTCCATAAATGCACAAGGACCGTAATCAATTGTTTCGCCACTGATCGTTATATTGTCAGTGTTCATTACACCGTGAATAAATCCAACAAGTTGCCATTTTGCGATAAGACTAGCTTGTCTTTTAATGACTGCTTGTAGTAATGCAGTATATCGGTTTTCATGGGATTCAATTTCTGGGTAATGCCTTTTTATCGTATAGTCAGCTAGTGATTTCAGGTCCTCTATTGAACCACGAGCTGCAGCATATTGAAATGTACCGACGCGTATATGGCTACTAGCTACTCTAGTTAAAATTGCTCCAGGTAACTTTGTTTCACGATATGTTGCTTCACCAGTTGTGACAACTGCTAAACTGCGAGTAGTCGGAATATCAAGTGCATACATTGCCTCACTAATGATATATTCACGTAGCATCGGACCGAGTGCAGCACGGCCATCTCCTCGGCGTGAATAGGGAGTAGGGCCAGAACCTTTCAGTTGAATATCGAAACGCTCACCTGAAGGAGTAATTTGTTCGCCAATTAAAAGAGCACGACCGTCGCCTAACATATTAAAATGTCCGAATTGATGGCCAGCATATGCTTGAGCTAATGGATGAGCTCCTTCTGGGAGTGCATTACCAGCGAAAATAGCAATTTCAGCTTCCTTTTTCAGTTCTTCAGGGGTCAAGCCAAGAGATATCGCTAATGAATGGTTTAGTTTAACTAACTCCGGTGAACTTACGGGAGTAGGGGGGATTTCTGTATAAAATGATTGTGGTAAAGTCGTATAACTATTATCTAAATTCCAACCTGTTTCATTATTTTTAGTCATTGTATCTCCTCCTTTTTGTATTTTAAGTTATGTATTTGTACGTATGTATTCTTTGTAAAGTTAACTAAAAGTATAATATAATATTTCCCCTTGCAATCTATTGTAAGGACTTCATTGCACTATGTCTATTTAACAGCAAATTTAAAACCTCCATTTTAAGAAAATGGAGGTTTTATTATTATTTAATTTTTACAATTATTTTTCCTTTTGCTCTTCCAGACTCTGAATATTCCATTGCTTTTTGCGCATCTTCAAAAGGGAAGACTCGATCAATTACCGGTTTGATTTTTCCGGCTTCAATATAGTTTGCAATAGTACGTAATTGATCTCCGCTTGGCTTCATAAATAAAAATGAATATTGAGCATTATGCTTTTTTTCAAGTGCAGTAAGTTTTTTGCTGGCTAATGAAAATAAGAGAGTTTTAAAGAATCCTGAACCAAATTCTTTACCGAAGCGAGCATTCGGCATACCTGAAACGGAAACAATGTTTCCTCCGCTTTTTATAATATTGAATGATTTTTCAAGTGTTGCACCGCCGATTGTATCAAATACCGCATCATAATTTTGTAGTATATCTTCAAATTTTTCTGTTTTGTAATTAATAATTTCATCTGCGCCAAGAGACGTTACTAAATTTGCACCAGCTTCACTAGCAGTCGTTGTAACAATGGCACCCATTATTTTTGCTAACTGAATTGCGAAAGTACCAACACCACCGGATCCAGCGTGAATTAAAATCTTTTGACCTTTTTGTAATTGCATGATGTCATGTAATGCTTGATATGATGTTAAGCCAACGAGTGGAATCGAAGCCGCTTCCTCAAAACTTAGATTTTTTGGTTTTAAAGCAATATCATCTTCATGAATGGCTATATACTCCGCGAAAGTACCAATCTTATTTTTTCTTGGACGAGCATATATTTCATCACCGACTTTAAAACGAGTCACTTTTGATCCAACCTTCGTGATGACACCGGAAAAGTCATTCCCAAGGATTAGAGGCATTTCATATTTCAGTAACATTTTAACTTTTCCATCACGTATTTTAAAATCAATTGGGTTAATACTAGCTGCATGAATTTCTGCGAGCACTTCATACTCATTAATTTCAGGAGTAGGTACCTCTGCCATACGCATTGGGACTTTTCCATATCTATCAATTATCATTGCTTTCATTTCTTATACCTCCAAGTTTTAATAAAAGTTTTGCAATAGCTTCTCAATATCTAATACAAGATTTTTTAATAAACCTAATTTTGTACGTATATCAATATAATAAAAATTCTTTGTACCTTCTTTTCTCATTAAAATAATGCCAGCTTCTCGTAAAATCTTAAGGTGATGTGATACTGCTGGACGGGAAAGGTGTGTTTGCTTCGTAATTTCTCCTACACGTAATCCGGTTTGACATTCCGTTTCCATTAGCACTAATAAAATAGCTTGACGTGTTTCATCACCAATTGCCAATAATACTTTTTGAGAATCAATAAAATCTTTTTTTATAATATTTAATTGTTCTTGTTTATTCATTTCAATCACTTTGCCTCCAGGTAATTAGTCGAAAGGTTTAAGATGATGAACCATTACTTCGATACGGTAATGCTACATGATTGTTGCATGAGGTGCAATATTGAGAAAGAAAATCGAGACGAATGAATTTTTTATTGTTGAAAATTATAGGGAGATAGAAAAGGGATTGGAAGGATTACATAACACAATAGATGAAGTTTTAAAAACAAAAAATGATGTAACAATAAAATAAGCGGTCGTAACCTTGTATAATCCATAAGGTTACGACCGCTTATAATGTTTGTATTATTTTTGATTTTTACGATAGAACATGGTTCAACGTAAAGTACATTCTTTTGTTTTACACTTTCATACAGACACAATTCAGGTGGATTATAGATGTATGAAAAGGTAAAAGGAATTTTGGGGCGTAATCTATTTATATGATAATTCAAAATGAAATATAAGTCTATATTTTAATGTTTTTTTTGATTATATTTATGTCACTGAGCTCAGAACAATGATGTGGAGGGTAAATATATGAAATCGAATTATGTACCAGTTTTAATTGTTGGAGGGGGATTATCTGGGTTAGCGTCTGCGTTATTTCTTGCAAAACATAATATTGAGTACTTACTTATTGAAAGGCATCCGTCTACTGCCATTCATCCGAAAGCAGGCGGTCTTACTTTACGTACAATGGAGTTATTTCGAGAATTAGGCTTGGAAAAAAGAATTAAATTGGCAGGTAAAGCATTAGAGAACTGCAGAGGAAGAATAGCGGTTCATACAATAGCTGAGGCGAATAAAGAAGAATTGGAACAAATGAGAGCGACGCAATACGGAAACGATGAAGAGTTACTTCAAAAAATAGAAAAGATTAGTCCATCAAAACAAACTGCGTGTTATCAAATTATTTTAGAAGAGATGATGTTACAAGAAGCGAAAACATTAGGCGAGCAACTATCTTTTTATCATGAATTAGTTTCATTTGAACAAAATGAAAACGGGGTAAAAGCAACGATTCGAAATCGTGAAACAGAAAAAGAAAGTGTCATACATTGTGACTATGTAATTGCAGCGGATGGAGCGAAAAGTAAAATACGTGAGCAGTTAGGGATTAAAACTGAGGGTCGTGGAACCATTGGTGGCTATTATATGAATATTTATTTTGAAGCTGATTTAAGTGAGTTTATACAAGGAGATGCATTCGGTTTTTCGATGGTACTTCATCCGGAGGTTCTTGGTGCACTTATCCCGGTTGATAACGTAAAAAAATGGATTTATCATGTAGCCTACGATCCATTAAAAGGAGAGGGGCTAGAGGACTTCACTATAGAACGTTGTAAACAAATTATTCAAATAGCAATTGGAAGTACAAATGTTGAATCAAAAATATTAAGTGTTTTACCGTGGGAAGCCGCTGAAAGTACAGCGGTGAAATTTCAAGGAAATCGAACCTTTTTAGTTGGCGATTCTGCACATATTATGCCGCCAACAGGAGGATTTGGTTCAAATACAGGAATACAAGATGCGCACAATCTAGCTTGGAAATTAGCGGCTGTTATAAAAGGGAAGGCAAAACCAAAATTGTTAGAAACATATCATGAGGAGAGACACTCTGTTGCAAAATTAACGACAGCTTATGCAAGTAGTTTACTGTTTCGTGCTGCGAATAGAGAGGAAGGCAGTTTGAATAATATGGATGGTTTAGCTGTTACAGTTGGATATCAGTATTGTTCAGAGGCGATTATAGATGATTCAGTCACTCCGCATAGAATGGATAGCATAGAGTTGAACGGAAGACCTGGAACGCGAGCGCCACATTTATGGGGAACGTATGAGGGGAAGAAAGTTTCTACATTAGACTTATTCGGTAACAGTTTTGTATTACTTACAGGAGTAGAAAATAGTTCTTGGGCTGAGGCAGCACATGCTGTTTCAGCTAAATTAGGAATACATCTAAAAGGGTATCGTGTTGGCTTAAGTGGAGACTTTATTGTTCCAGAAGATATTTTTAGCAAATTATATGGTATAGAGAATGGAGGTGCTGTATTAATTAGACCAGATGGCTTTATCGGATGGCGTTCGGAAAAAACGGTAGTAAATCCAGATATAGTATTGGAAGAGGTAATGAGAAATTTATTATGTGATTTTTAAGTAACTACAGAAATATTGTTTTATGTACTTCACTGTACTGAAAAAAATATTCACAAATTTCAATAGGTTTGATATGATTAAATTCGACAAGTTAATAGAGGCCGGAGATATTTGAGAAAAGCCATAAATTTATTTAGGGATACAGGAGTGTATTCTAAATAATTTATGGCTTTTTTTATTGAATGAACCGTACAAAATAGGGAGTTACATGTGAAAAGGAGGGCTATAGAAATTAAATAGGATAATACTAGTTTTCTATATTAATAATATAGAAAACATTTGTAAGATTGGAATTTTAATATAGGTTTATAAAAATAATGAAAGTGTGTCTTCTATTTCGTGTAAATCTCATTAGCTTGTTGAAATTTGCAACGTAGGAAGGGTTTGAAGGATGAGAAAGATTATTAGCGTTTTAGTTATTTTCTTTATGACAGGAAGCATCTTTGCTGGGGGAGCTGTTCATGCGAAAGCAGAAGGAAAGCATGAATGGAATACGAATAAGTTTTTAAATATTGCACATCGCGGAGCAAGTGGACATGCACCTGAGCATACTTTTGCTTCTTATGATCTAGTGAAAAAAATGAAAGCGGATTATTTAGAGTTAGATATTCAATTAACAAAGGATGGCCAATTAATTGCAATGCATGATACAGCAGTTGATCGCACTACAAATGGAACAGGCGAAGTACGAGATAAAACGTTAAGCGAAATAAAGAGTTTAGATGCTGGATCATGGTTTAATAAAGCGTATCCAGAAAAGGCTAAGCAAGAGTATGTTGGGCAAAAGGTTCCAACTCTTGAAGAAATCTTCCAAAAGTATGGAAGAAGTATGAAGTATTATATTGAAACAAAATCACCAGATGTGTATCCAGGAATGGAAGAGAAATTGTTGGCGTTGTTACAAAAATATAATTTAGTAGGCCAAAACATGTCTTCTAGCCGTGTTATGATTCAATCATTTAGTAAAGATAGTTTGAAAAAGATTCATAGTATGAATGAAAATATTCCGTTAGTTCAATTGCTTTGGTATTATCCAAATGAAAACAATGAAATTGTTGAATGGTCTGGTATTACACATGAACCGAAAAGTGTAACAAATGATGATTTTCAAGAAATTAAAAAGTATGCAGCTGGTATTGGACCAAACTTACGTAATGATAACGGAGAACTAATTATTGATGAGTCATATATGAAAATGGCTAGGAAAAATGGACTGTTAATTCACCCTTATACAATTAATGAGAAACCCGATATGAGACTGTTAATCAAATGGGGTGCTACAGGAATGTTTACAAATTATCCGGATCGATTACATAGTGTATTAAAGGAAAAATAAGTGGAAAAGGGTATACCAGTGTTTTAGGTATACCCTTTTTAATTTAACTCCCCGATAAACGTAATCTCTTTTTCATAGCATTCATCTGCATCATAAATAATTTCTTGAAAGTGAAGCGTTTTGAAGGAATGACAAACTGAAATTTCCCATGTCTCCCAAAAATCAATTTCATTTGAAAGAAGAATCCATTTTTGAAATTCACTATCTCTATTAAAGAAATTATGAAAGTAGTCCTCATTTTTAAATATAATGATTTGCGAATCCCACAAATTATTTATAGAAATCAAAACAACAACTCGATATGTATGTGTATCGCTCGGTTTCATATTTATTAAATGATTTGCTTGATTTAATAAGGTTTGAATACATAATCGTTTTACTTTTCTAGGCGTTTTACAAGAATCGATAAAAGCTTGAGAAACTGGTAAAGGCATATTCCAGTATTCATCGTTATAGAAAGTAGAAGGGAACATTTTTGTATGTTCCTCAATTCGCTTTATCATAGTGTTTGTTTTTCGTTTCATACCACGTATTTTCTTTTCACGCATTGTGATTCATCTCCATAAATTTTTGTAATGCAGCAGAGTGATATATATCTTTTCTAGTAATAAAAGTAGTAGGAACTTTTTTGAAGCTATTTGGTAAAGGATTGAATGATATGTCATGTTTATGACCATTTAAAATAGACTTCATCATAATTGCTATGCCCATACCTGATTTTACACATGCGAGTATCGCTTCAATTGTTCCAAACTCAAATACTCGCTTAGGTGAAATTCCTTCTTCTTGAAGCCAATCTTCTAATAAATTTCTATAATAGCACCCGTGACTAAATGCAAGTAAATTCATGTCTCCTATGTCTTTAAAGGAAGATAAAGGCTTTTTGCTAATGAGAACTAATTCTTCTTCACGAAATATATTTGTATGAAGTTCAGCATGCTGAGTAGAGCCAGCTATAAACGCTCCGTCCAGTTTTCGTTCTAGTACAAGCCTAATTAATTGTTCCGTCGTATTTGATTCTAAAATTAATTCGACTTTTGGGTATTTCTCATAATAGGCCATTAATATAGATGGAAGTCTTACAGCGGTTGTAGATTCTGTACATCCAATTTTTAAAGTGCCTCTTGGTTCGATCCCATTACTTTGAACTGCTTTAACAGATTGATCCATTAAGTGGATAATTTGTTTGGCGTATGTTAATAAAATCTCACCGTTAGAAGTTAAAGTTACACCTTTTCCGTTTCGATAAAATAAAGGCACACCTAATTCGTTTTCTAGTTGTTTCATACGCATTGTTACGCCAGACTGTACATAGTTTAAATTTTTAGCTGCATGAGATATGTTTTTTTCTTTCGCAACTTCGTAAAATACAGTTAAATCTTTTATATCCAAGTATCATCCCTCCAGAAAAGGTATCATTTTTTTTGATGGATTACATGATAAATCTTTATTTTATATGATATCAGAACTTTCATACAATGGAAGGGGATGGAGGGATTATTGTGTTAATGGAAGAAAGGGTGAATAGTACTTATAAGTGGGTTATGTTAATTTTTGCGACGGTTGCTCAAACAACAGCGACACTTATAACGTATGGTGTTGGAGCGTTTGCTTTATTTTGGAAAGAAGAATATGCACTTACGAATACGGAGATTGGATTGTTAGTAAGTGTTGTAAATATAGGACCGCTATTTTGTATGCTTTTTGTCGGGCGGCTACTTGATCAATACAATGAAAAGTTGTTAATTTCGATAAGTTCATTTTTACTAGGAAGTTCGTTTTTACTGACTAATATGGTCAATGGATTTAATGGGTTACTCTTTGTACTTTTATTAGTAGGAACGTTTTATAGTGTTTCGCAGCCAGGAGGAAGTAAGGTGATAATGAAGTGGTTCTCAAAAGAAAATCGCGGGTTAGCGATGGGGATTAGACAAGCCGGTATACCGATTGGTGGTACATTAGCGGGAGTATTGATCCCGTTTCTTACAATAAAATATAATATGGCCTATGCGGTAAATAGCATTGCATGTATTTGTATAATTGGAGGGTTTTTATTTTTTATATTTTATAAGGAACCATATATTCAAGAGAAAGTTAAACAAGAACGTAGTAAACTTTCTTTTTGGATGCAGTTAAAAGAAGTGATGTGTAAAAAAGAATTGTATGCAATTTATATAACTGGCATTTGTATGATTTCATTGCAAATGGTGTTAGTTGCACACTTTATAAAATTTTTAGTATTGGAACAATCAATCACGCCAATTTTAGCTGGAAAAGTATTTTCCGTTATGTTCTTTTCTGGAATGGTTGGTAGGGTTATATTAGCAGCTACTAGTGATTTGTTTTATAAGGGAAATCGGCGTACCCTCTTATTTATAACTGTTTGTATTTCTATTTTCTTCATTCTAATATTAGTAATGAGCATACATACAATAACGAATGTATTGTATGGTGTAAGTGCATTGTTAGGGTTCTTTTCAATTGGATGGTTTAGTCTTTTTATAACTGAAGTTGCGGAATCAGCAAGTGAAGAATCGGTAGGGATGACAGTGAGTTTTGCACTTACATTAAATCAAATTGCTATTATTGCTGCGCCTGCTTTATTTGGTTATATTGTAGATAAGAAGGGATATACGTATGCGTGGTTATGCATAGTTGTATTACTAACTATTTCAGCGGTTAGCTTATATAGGAAGTATAGAAAATGAAGGAATGTTAGCAATGTAAATTTTTTATGAAGAAAGTCTAAAGAAATGTTGAATGAGCGACATTTCTTTTTTTATTTGTTGTATAATCAAAATGTAAATGAGATTCGTTTTCAATTTCGTTCATTACCTCTTTTGAAATTACCTGTAATTTTAGCCATAATTAGCTGTTTTTCTTTATTGTTATTTGCATGATTTATTTTATTTAAAAATTTTTCAGCATCATTTCCTTTTAATGCCATAATCTGTTTTCTGTAATATTCAATTAATAACATGTTATTTTTTGTTATCCGATAATGAAACATCTTATCATCTAAACAATTGCGTTTATCGGTGTTTTTCATATTACATCTCCATTCTTTTTAGTATGTAACAAATGTTACAAAAGAATTTGAAATTATATTGTAATGCATCCGATTGTATGTTGGAAATTTTGCGAGAAAGAAATACAATAGAGAGTAGTCAAAATTGAAAGTGAGAAAAAGGAATCTAGTTTTAACAGAGTGAATATTAAATAATATTATAATATACTTGATAATTAAAAGATATAAAATAGAATGGATGTACGTTAAGTGAAACTAGATAAAAGAGGGCTCCTAGTATGTTAAAGAAATGGTTAATCATTTTCTTTATTTTTGCTGTTTTTTGTGGAAGTGTTGTTACACTAATACATGCAAATAAAGGAAAAAAATATGATGCAAAGGCATTTTCTAATGTAAATAGTAAGCAAAAAGATGTTAAGCAGGAAATTGATGCGAATGAGAAAAAGCGTTATGAAATTGCAGCTGGAAAACTAGATCAGTACTTAAAAGATAAAGGATTTAATGGGAGTGTTCTTGTAGCAAGTAAAGGTCATGTCATTTTACGAAAAGGCTACGGTTATGCGAATGTGAAAGATCAAGTACTAACAACGCCAAGAACGAAATATCGCATTGGCTCTATTACGAAAACAGTTGTTGCAATATCTATTATGCAACTAAAAGAAAAAGGGAAGTTGAACATTGAAGACAATGTAAATAAATATATCCCATCGTTTCCAGCAGATAAAAACATTACGTTACGAAACTTGTTAACACATACGTCTGGATTACCAGAACAGGGACAAGGTAGTGTTGACGCAGCATCACGGTTAAAATTAGTAACGTGGATTGGGGCACAAACGTTACAATTTCCAGCAGGGACAGGATGGAAATATACAGATTATAATTATATGGTGCTTGCATATATTGTAGAAAAAATATCAAATAAACCACTTGCTGAATATGTGAAAGAAAATATTTTGAATCCTGTTGAAATGCATGAATCTGGAATGGGCGCAACACTCCCAGAAGATATTTTCTTAGCAGAAGGGTATACGAAAAAAGATAATAAGTTAATAGCCACACCTCGCTTAAAAATGAACTGGCTGTATGGTTGTGGTGAAATGTATACGACTGTTGAAGATATGAAAAAGTTAGATGAAGCTATTATGGATGGTAAACTACTTTCTAAACAAAGTGTATCAGATATGTTTTCTGCATCACCTGCAAGAAAATATGGATTTAGTTTCTATATTTACCCAGATTATTATCATAACCACGGTGTATTAGCTGGCTGGAACACTTTTAATAATTTTAACTGGGATAAACGAACGTTTGTCATATTATTTTCTAACGTCCAAAATGGTATGAATGATGCATTTAATCAAGAATTTAGGAAAATGGCGAATGATTTAATAGAAGGAAAATAATTATAAAAAATCGGTATTGATATGGAATTATCAATACCGATTTTTTTATTTTGTAAATTGTTACTTACTGAATAAAGTGAAACTTTAATCAGTGGAGAGGCTTTGTTCATCCACCACTGAGTAGAAGCCCTCATCAATCGGGCTTTTACGGGCAACAGGGCCCCACTTAAATTCTTTGCTTCCGCTGAATTTTGAGGTGGGGGTCTTACTGCCCATAAATAACGGGATAAATAGGTAAGAAAGGCGATTGGCATTTGAATAAATCTAAATAGGTAGTTAAATGTTAAGTAATGCAAAGAACAATTGGTAATTTTTACATTGATAAAAAAGCTTGAGCTTCACACTATGTGAAGCTTTACATTATTGGAGACAAGAACAGGAGGTTGAAAAAATGAAAAAAGCAATAAAGTTTTGTTTAATAGCTACATTATCTACAACGATTATTAGTGGATGCTCTTTTGAGGGGAACAATGAAAATGTTAAAGGGAAAGAAGGGGAAAAAGTAGAGGTACAGAAAAATGCTGGGAAATATACGATGCCAGATGAAAAAGATAAACATGAAGGTACATGGCTGCAATGGCCACATGAATACACATATGGTGAAGAGTATAAGAAGGAAGTTGAACCTATTTGGGTTAAGATGGCAAGTGCTTTAACTGAGGGTGAGAAAGTCCACATTGTTGCATATGACCAGGAAGAAAAAGAAAGAATCAATAACCTTTTAACAGATGAAGGGTTAAATATGGAGAAGATTGATTTCTTTATCGCGCCTACTGATGATGTATGGGCAAGGGACAGTGGACCAATTTTTATTTATGACAGCAATAAAAATCTCAAAATATTAGATCCAGCATTTAATGGTTGGGGGAAGAAAACACCGTATAAAAATGATGCTCAAATACGTAAAAATGTTAGTAAACAATCAGGAATTGAAAGAGTTGATTGGGGAAAATTTGTCCTTGAAGGCGGCGCAATTGAATTAGACAGCAATGGGACTGCTTTATTAACTCGAAGTGCGGTGACGAATAAAAATAGAAATCCTGATTTATCAGAAAAGGAAATTGAAAAATATATAAGTGACCTTGGGGTATCAAACTTTATTTGGTTAGACGGAGTACCTAATTTAGATATTACGGACTTTCATATTGATGGATTTGCTAAATTCCATAATAAATCTACCATTGTAACGATGAAAGAAGATGACCTAGCCGAATGGGGTTTATCTAATAAAGATATGGATACATTGTTAGATGCAAAAAATGCTTCAGGACAGAAATATAAGTATGAATACTTGCCGCTTAGTAAAGAAAAGGTTGCTTTAGAAAATGGAAAAACTCTCGATTATAAGGGGTCATATATCAATTATTATATCGGAAATACAGTTGTATTAGTGCCTAATTATAATGATCCGAATGATAAAATCGCAAACGATACGATTCAGAAGTTATACCCAGGTCATAAAGTAGTCGGTATTGATGTGAGAGAGTTGTATAAAAACGGCGGTATGATTCATTGTGTGACACAACAACAACCCATTGCATTGAAGTAATTGATTGTAATTTCGTTGTTCTGCTATATAGACAAAATAGGTGGAATCTTATTACCTATTTTGTCGTTCCTTATTATTTATAATGATAAAATTTTAATGTAATGATAAATAAATTATAGTGTATATTCGCTTTTCGTTTTATATGGTAAAGGAGAAAAATGTTTGTGTTAAAGAATTTTAAAATAGTTTTTTCGTATTTCCCTATCGTTTTACAGTACATTTTAAATGTAGCTTTAATTTGCTTAGGGGTTGTTCTAAGTGTGTTTCTTATGAAAGAAGTCATTCAGTTTATACAAGAACTGAAATTGGATGGTAATGAATCGAGTTATCATTTAATCATTTATTGTTGTTTTAAAATATGGTATTTAAAAAACTTGTCAAGAGTCAATTTAAGGCTTAACGTCAGCCTTATATTTTTTATATAAATATATAATATTTCTCCATGCTATAATCCATTCATAAAATGTACATGTTGCATGAGTTGTAACGACAAAAGACATAAAATTAGGAATAGTTGACTTTGTAAAATCAGTTATGTAACTACTATTAAAAAGTGAGGTAAATAATATGGAACAAAAACATAATGGCATTATTTTTACTGCAATACCAGACGAATCAAATGAATATTATCAACCATTTTATGAAGACTTGATTTACTTTAATGAATGTTTAAATGAAAAGAAATCAATTGCGGATCAACTTATATCTTTATCTGTTGAAGAACAAGACTTTCATACGAGCTGTTTTGAGTATGATGATATTTGGCTAAGAGATGTTGCACCGGTTGTCACAAATCATCTAGTTAAATTTAAATATCGACCAAATTATTTGCCAAATGATCAAGGGCGATATTTAGATCAACAATTTAATAAATGGTTGAAAAAGAATGACTTTGAATATGTAAAATCCCCATTAATATTAGATGGTGGTAATCTTATTTGGAATAAAAAAGATACTGTAATATTAACAGAACGCATATTTGATGATAACGATGATTGGACAGAAGAGGAAATTATTGAGCAGTTAGAATGGGATTTAGATGTGAGCCGAGTTATTATTATTCCTGCTGAGGAAGGGGATGTACTAGCACACGCAGACGGAATGGTTAAATTTATTGATGAACATACAATGTTTATTAGTGATTTTTTAGGGGATCATGAATTTAGATATAGTGTTCAAGAGATTATTAAAGAACAAATGCCAAAAGCTGAATTTATAGTTGTTCCTTCATCATATACAGAGAAAGGACAATATGATCAAGAGATAGCATCGGCAAAAGGGTTGTATATAAATATGTTAGAATCATGTGATGCTCTTTATGTTCCTAAGTTTGGACTAGCTAAAGATGAGGAAGTTTTACGATATATTCAACAGTATACGGAGAAACAAGTTATTCAAATTCATGTAGGAGAAATATCAACAATGGGAGGCGCGATGAATTGTTTAACGTGGTATTGTCCAAGTCATTTGTTACCTTCGAAAATGAGAAGATTGAAAAATCAGAATGAAAATTTTTCAATGAAGAAGATTTTTGATTGGTTTTAATAAATAAGTAATGAAAAGAAAATATATTCAAGGAGTATTGATATGTATACCATCGCTGAGTTTTCTCGGATTTGTAAAATGAGTACGCGGATGTTAAGACATTATGACAAAGAGGAGATATTAAAACCGGCATATGTGAATCCGGTTAATGGGTATAGGTATTATGAACAAGAGCAGCTGGAAGTAGCATTGAAAATAAAAAAGCTAAGGGAGTATAAATTTCCTCTTCCAAAAATTAAAATTGTTTTGCAGTCATCGGATCAAGATTCGTTTGTTCAACATATACAATCACAAATTATCGAGTTGTCTCAGGAAGTGAAGCAAAATTTACAGGTTATTTCAGAAATGAATGAAATGGTAATGGTGAATAGTAGTCTAAATATTGCACGCCATAGAAGTTACGATATATTAATGGGAATGAGTAACGAAGTAACGTTAATTACTCAAAGAGTAAAAATAGATATAGATGATATGGATGATTATTTTTATGACTTATATGAAGAGGTACAAAAAAATAACTTTCAAATAGTCGGTTCTCCATCTGCAGTCTTTTATGATGAAGAATATATTCCGAGTAACAGTGATATTGAGTTAAGAATTCCGGTTATGCAGGGGAATGATGATGACGTAGCGCAAGAGTATGAAATGAAACAACTAAGTCCACATCATATCGTTACTACTATGCATTATGGAAGTTACGACTATATAGGTTACGCTTATATAGCGTTAGAAGAATGGATTGAAAGAAATGGGTATGTAATAATTAATTCGCCATATGAGGTTTATATAAAGGGACCTGAATGTGATTGTTTAGCAGAAGAGTATGTGACACAAATTTGTTTTTTAGTTATGAAAATAGAATGAGAATAAGGATTGATATTAACATTATGTCAATCCTTATTCTATGTATGAAAGCAATTTATCATAATAAAAAGGAGAAATAAAGAATCACCTTATAAAGTTGCTCTACAAGTAAATGAAGATATTCCTGTTGACCTTAACACGATGTCAAAGTATAGACTGTACGTACATTCATATAAGGGGTGAACACGTATGAGAAATATAGAAAATAGTTTGTTTTATATGCCTGCGGAATGGGAGAAACATGAAGGTACATGGCTCCAATGGCCACATGATAAAGCACATAGAGGTGAAGGTTACAGAGCTAAGTTAGATGATATTTGGATATCGATGGCAAAGGAGCTTCACTATGGAGAAAATGTCCATATTGTTGTATGTGATGAAGAAGAGAAAATACATGTCCAATCGAAGTTAATTGTAGCTAACGTGAATATGGATAAAATTGATTTCTTAATTCAAGAAACTGATGATATTTGGATACGAGATAACGGACCAATTTTTGTAACGGATAAGGAAGGGAATCGCTGCCTAACGCACTGGATATTTAATGGTTGGGGAAATAAATATCCGTACGAAAAAGACGCTAATATTCCGAATAAAATAAGTGAAATGTATCGTATTCCAAAAGTTGAATCTAGTGTCTGTCTAGAGGGTGGGGGAATTGAGATAAACGGAAACGGGACCTTAATGGCGGCGAAAACGTCTATTATAAATGAAAATAGAAATCCCACACTAAGTCAGAAAGAAATTGAAATGGAGTTAACGAAATATTTAGGAGTAACAAATTTTATATGGATAACTGGTATACGCGGAGAAGATAATTATGATGAAGATACGGATTATTATATTGATGGCGCGGCACGGTTTGTAAATGAAAATACGATACTGTATGAATATGATCCTTTCGATGAAGGAGAGCCATACCTTTTGGAGGCGTACGAAAAGCATTATCAAGAATTGCGGCAAGCGAAAAATATAGATGGAAAGCCATTTCAGCTCATTCCAGTACCAGTAACAAGAAAAGTGGTAAAAGAAGCAGATTGTAAAGGATCGTACTTAAATTTTTACATTGGTAATGAAGTTGTATTGGTACCTATATACGGTGATGAACATGATAAATTAGGGCTTCAAATCATTGAAGGTCAATTTCCAGGGAGAAGAATTGTCGGTATATATGTTAACGAATTGTATGCATACGGTGGTATGATTCATTGTGTGACGCAGCAGCATATAGAATAGAGTAATTCAAATAAAAAGCATGCAGAGCATATACTCTGCATGCTTTTTATAATGTTGAAAACTCCTCAACAAGTTGAGTGAATTGTTTTAATGCACTTTCAATCGGTTCTGGCGTTGTTAAATCGACGCCAGCTTTTTTCAATAAGTTTAATGGGTAGTCTGAACTTCCGCCTTTAAGGAATTCAATATAATTTTTCTGAGCATCCGGATCACGGCTTAATAGTTTATCAGCGATTTGAATGGCAGATGCGAATCCAGTTGCATATTTGTATACGTAAAACGGGCGATAGAAATGAGGGATTCTAGCCCATCCGTATTTTACTTCTTCATCAAATACAAGTGAATCACCGTTATATTCTTTAAATAGCTTTTCATAAATTTCACTGAAGACTTGTGCATGTAATGGTTTACCTTGTTCAGCCATTTCATGTGTGATTTTTTCAAATTCTGCAAACATAATTTGTGTAAAGAAAGTACCTTTAAATTTCTCAATAAAATGGTTAACTAAATGGTTACGCACGTTCGTATCTTTTGCTTCTTTTAATAAATAGTGAATTAATAACACTTCATTTACTGTAGAAGCGACTTCTGCGACAAAGATAGAATAATGTGCAGAAATTCTTGGTTGGTATCCATGTGAATAGTGCGTATGCATACCGTGACCGCATTCATGAGTAAGAGTGAACAGGCTGTTTAAATCATCGTGATGATTTAAAAGAATGAAAGGATGAACGCCGTATACACCAAAGTTATAAGCACCAGAACGTTTCCCTGGTGTTTCTCTTACGTCTATATATCTTTTATCTTTAAAACTTTTTAATGTCTCAATATATTCTTCTCCTAAAGGAGCTAGTGATGCAATCATAATGTCAAATGCTTCACTATATGGGATGTCTTGTTTTGCACCTTCTACTAAATCGACGCCTAAGTCGTATTGTCTTAGTTCATCTACGTTTAATTTTTCTTTTCGAATTTCATTGTATGTATGTAATGTTTGAATGTTTTTTTTCGTTGTATCAATTAGGTTTTCATATACTTCTTTCGGAACCATATCGCCAAATAATGATTTCTCTAGCGCTGATGGATAGTTTCTTAATTTCGAAACAGTAACATTATTTTTAATAGCAGCGGATAAAGTAGATGCGATGGAATTCTTTAACTGAACATATGGTTTGTAATATGCTTTATAAGCTTCTTTACGCTTTTCACGATTCGTATCTTCTATTAACTTTGCATACATTCCGCGTGTTAAGTTCACTTTTTCTCCATCGTCAGTCGTCACTTCACCAAATAATATATCTGCATTATTTAACATACCAAATGTGTGCTGTGGAGAAGAAAGAGCTTCACCCATTTGTGATAAAATTTCTTCTTGGTCCTTATTTAATACGTGTTTTTTATAACGGTATAATTCAAATAAGTCTTCTTTATAATATTGTAAGCCTTCTGTTTCTTCTATGTAAGAATGTAATGTGTTTTCGTCTATGCTAAGTAAGAAGGGGGAAAAGAAAGATTTCGCTGCACTTACTTTCACGTGTAATTGTGATACTTTATCGACAAGAGATTGCGCGTCAGTATCGCGTGTATCAAGGTCAGATTGTAATCGTGCATAAGCGAACATTAAAGATATTATGCTAGAAACTTCTTCACTCTTCGTTAAATAAGCTAATAAACTATTGCCATCGTGAATATTTCCATTAAACTCGTGTAATTCCTTCGTTAATACTTCAATTTTATGAAAATCACTTTCCCAATCTTCAATTGTATGGTAAATGTCTGTTAAATCCCATTTTTCTATATCAGCTACTTGTAATCGATCTTTAAGTTCTGTCATAATCATTTCCTTTCTAAACATGTAGTTATATTTCTATATAACTATGAAATACAACAAATTGCAAAAAATCCCTGCTGAAAATTGAAAAGCCCTGCTGAAATAACAAGGCTTACTTACTTATAGTGTAATTCCGAATTTTGAATGTAAAAGGTTTGTATATTGCATGTCTGTAACGGTTTCTTTCGTTTTTTTACCATTTTTTGCTACTGTAAGGCTATCTTTCGTTAAAGAGGCATGCCCATCTTCAGTTAGTTTTACAATAAGAGGTACTTTATTAAAGGGTGATCCTTCATGTTCAACGATAATTTTTTGTGCTGTATTTGCTTTTTCTTCATCCACTTCTTCTATATAAAATGCATAGCCTAACGTCCAATCATCAGCAGAAGATTGATCCAAGAACTCATTGTTTTTCCGCATCTCTAAAATGTAGTTTCCCTTTTCGGTCATTTCTTTACGAATACGATAATCTCCTGTAATAGAGTGAATGACTTCACCTGAGAAAGAGACAGGGGCAAGAGGTAAGTATGATCCGAATCCTACTTCAATTAAATAAAGTTCATTATGATGTGTTAAAACGGTTGCGATATGGCCAGAATCAACAGCCCATATGGAGTTTGCAGCGTTATAAACTGTTCCTGAAACGAGATGAACATCGAATCCAGAATCTTTCAGGAAGTAATACATAGTAGGGTTGAGTTCATAACAAAGACCGCCACGGTTATTTACTAAAATTTTCTCTTTCAAATTTTCTTTTGATATTTCTTTAAAATTCTTTTCGAGAATATTTAAGTTTTCAAAAGGAACAGTTTGTGCCATTGCGTACATAATGTTAGATAAATCTTCAAATGAAACTGTGTCTTTTTCTTCTATATGTAATCGTGCGAAAAATTGTTTTTGAAAGTCTGTCATCGAAATCCCTCCGTTATGCTTTTATAGGTAAATTGTAAACAATCTTGAATAGGATGTGAAATTAAAACTACGTTGAATATTTGAAATTAGATTAAAAATAATATGAGAGAGTGAGAGATTGCTACTTTACTAACGGTGGGACGAATATTATAATAATTCTGATAAACTATGCAAACGCTTTCTTGGAAGGGGATGGTGTACAGATGTTTAAAAGAATAACAATAGTCGGATTGTCAGTTGTTATGTTTTTACCTAGTATATATGGGGGGAGTAAAGCATATGCAGATACAGTTAACAATGGAACGTTAATGCAGTATTTTGAGTGGTATGCTCCGAATGATGGAGATCATTGGAATCGTTTGCGTACTGATGCTGAAAATTTAGCGCAAAAAGGAATTACATCTGTTTGGATACCACCTGCATATAAAGGAACTACGCAAAATGACGTAGGATATGGAGCATATGATTTATATGATTTGGGGGAATTCAATCAAAAGGGAACAGTGCGGACGAAATATGGGACGAAAGCACAATTGAAGTCTGCAATTGACGCTTTACATAAGAAAAACATCAATGTATACGGTGATGTAGTTATGAATCATAAAGGTGGGGCTGATTATACAGAAACTGTCACAGCAGTTGAGGTAGACCCGAGCAATCGGAATATTGAAGTATCAGGTGATTATGAAATTAGTGCGTGGACGGGATTTAACTTTCCAGGGCGTGGAGATTCTTATTCTAATTTCAAATGGAAATGGTATCATTTTGATGGAACGGATTGGGATGAAGGAAGGAAATTAAACCGAATTTATAAATTTAGGGGCATAGGTAAAGCATGGGACTGGGAAGTGTCTAGCGAGAATGGGAATTATGATTATTTGATGTATGCGGATCTTGATTTTGATCATCCAGATGTTGCGAATGAAATGAAAAAATGGGGAACGTGGTATGCGAATGAATTAAATTTAGATGGTTTTCGTTTAGATGCTGTTAAACATATTGATCATGAATACTTGCGCGATTGGGTAAATCACGTTAGACAGCAAACAGGGAAAGAAATGTTTACAGTAGCTGAATATTGGCAAAATGATATCCAGACTTTAAATAATTATTTAGCGAAGGTTAATTATAATCAATCTGTGTTCGATGCACCACTTCATTATAATTTTCATTATGCTTCAACAGGAAATGGAAATTATGATATGAGAAATATTTTAAAAGGAACGGTAGTTGCGAATCATCCTACACTTGCGGTTACTCTAGTTGAAAATCATGATTCACAGCCTGGTCAGTCATTGGAATCTGTAGTGAGCCCTTGGTTCAAGCCGCTGGCATATGCATTTATTTTAACGCGTGCAGAGGGGTATCCTTCTGTTTTCTATGGTGATTACTATGGTACAAAAGGAAATAGTAACTATGAAATTCCAGCGTTAAAGGATAAAATTGATCCGATTTTGACGGCACGAAAAAACTTTGCATATGGTACGCAGCGTGATTATTTTGATCATCCAGATGTGATTGGCTGGACAAGAGAAGGTGATAGTGTACATGCTAATTCTGGTTTAGCAACATTAATCTCTGATGGACCAGGAGGGTCAAAGTGGATGGATGTTGGGAAGAATAACGCAGGTGAAGTATGGTACGATATTACGGGTAATCAAACAAATACTGTAACAATTAATAAGGATGGTTGGGGACAATTCCAAGTAAGTGGAGGATCAGTTTCCATATATGTTCAGCAGTAATTTGGTGATGAAAAAGAAGAGGTAGACTGAAATATAAGTTTTCCTCTTCCTTTTTACATTCTGTATAGTTATAAAAGTATGACACCTTTACTTCTCACGTAACATATAGTATGATGATTTCAATAAATTAGATTTCAATGACTATAATATAAATTAATGAGAGGTGCTTTTTGTGAGTGCGGTAGGTATTAAATAGGAAAAATTTAATGAAATAAATCGGATAAGACCAGGGGATTTTTATGTACATCATACCCCTAATTTTGTCATGCCTTTATTTCAAAACCTATGAAGATACCTACAATACTTTATAAAGCGTGTAATAAGGGACTGCCATCTATTTTTTATGGCTTATTTCCTCATATGTTATTACAAATGCCTTGTAAATGTAAAAGCTGCGGTATCCCCGCAGCTTTTTTGTATATATTTTTATTGTATAATTATGGAATTTTATATATGACTCATTGGAATCTAATGAGTAGGTATCTTCATTTATGATAAAAATCAATCATAGTGAGGAGAAACAAAATGAATACGATGACTTTTGAAAAGCTACAATATAACGAATTAAAGGATATAGTGAAATCTTATTGTGTAAGTGGATTAGGTAAGGAATTATTAAACAAATTAGAGCCGAGTACGAGTATAAAAGTAGTGAGAAATCGGTTGAATGAAACGACAGAAGCACGAGCTATATTAGATGCAGAAGGGCATGTTCCTTTCTTCGGCATTTCTAATATTGCTAGTACAATTCAAAAATTAGAAAAAGGGATGATTTTAGATCCAGAAGAATTAGTCAGTGTTTCAGACTTTTTACGCGGATGTAGAAAGATTAAAAAGTTTATGTTAGATAAAGAATTTTTTGCACCAGTATTAGCTTCTTATGCAAATTCAATGACTGAATATAAAAGTATTGAAGAGGAAATTAACTTTTCAATTAAAGGAAATAGTATTGATGCAGCTGCAAGTAAAGAGTTAAAACGAATTCGAAATAATATCGATTCTGTAGATGGGAAAATAAAAGAACGTTTAACGAAGTTTTTAAATAGTAGTGCAAATAAGAAATTCATTCAGGAATTCTTTATTAGTAAAAAGGATGACCGTTATACGATTCCAATTAAATCTTCCTATAAAAACCAAGTTGCTGGAAGTATTATTGAAGCCTCGGCAAAAGGTTCTACTGTATTTATAGAACCACATACGGTTACGAAATTGAATGCGGAACTAGCGGGTTTGAAAGCAGAAGAAGCGGTTGAAGAATATCAAATTTTAGCGACTTTATCAGGAATGGTGTTAGAAAACATTTATAGTATAAAGATTAATATGGAGCTAATTAGTCAGTATGATATGGTATTTGCAAAAGCGAAGTTTAGTAAATCGATTGATGGAATAGAACCGAAGTTAAATGATCATGGCTACATTCATTTAGTGAATTGTAAGCATCCGCTTTTAACAGGGCAAGTTGTACCCTTAAATTTTAAAATTGGTCAAGAGTATCGTAGTTTAATTATTACAGGGCCGAATGCGGGCGGAAAGACAATTGTGTTAAAAACGATTGGATTGTTAACATTAGCTACAATGTCAGGTCTTCATATTGCAGGAGATAAAGGTACAGAAATCGCTATTTTTGAAAATGTATTTGTAGATATTGGTGATAATCAAAGTATCGAAAACGCATTAAGTACATTTTCATCTCATATGAAAAATCTTTCTGAGATTATGAGGATGTCAAATAATAATACGTTACTTTTATTTGATGAAATAGGAAGCGGTACAGAACCGAATGAAGGTGCAGCACTTGCAATATCTATTTTAGAAGAGTTGTACCTTACGGGATGTATTACCGTTGCGAGTACGCATTACGGAGAAATTAAACGATTCTCAGAAATGCACGATGACTTTATGAATGCAGCGATGCAGTTTAATAGTGAAACGCTAGAGCCGCTTTATAAATTAGTTATCGGAAAATCAGGAGAAAGTAATGCACTTTGGATTGCGAATAAAATGAGCGTAAAAGAACATGTGCTGAAAAGAGCGAAAGAGTACATGGGAAATAAAGAATACGCTTTAGAAAAAGTGAATGAAAGTAAAATTAGAAAACCGAAATTTGTACAAGAAAAAAGAGAATTTCATTATGAGTACAAAATCGGCGATCGTGTGAATTTATTAGATTATGATGATTTTGGTATCATCTATAAGGAAAAAGATAATTTTTATAACGTCGTTGTATATTATAACGGTGAATTCGTTGAAGTAAATGTAAAACGTATTACTTTAGAGGTAGCAGCGAAGGAGTTATATCCAGAGGGATACGATTTAAATACACTATTTGTCGATTATAAAGAGAGAAAAATGCAACACGATATTGAGCGCGGATCGAAAAAAGCACTTCGTAAAATTCAAAAAGAAATAAGAAAGAATAGAGGATAAGTTAAAATGGTAACGATTAGACAAGAACAAAAAAATGATTATAGAAAAACAGAAGAAGTTGTAAAAGAAGCATTTTTACATGAAGAGTTTAGTGATAAAAAGGAACATGAACTTGTAAAACGTATTAGAGAGTGTGACGCATTTATTCCAGAGTTATCAATCGTTGCAGTAGATGAGGAAATAGTCGGTCACATTATGTTATCTAAAATTGCGATAGAACAAGATGGAACTTCTGTAGAATCGTTAGCACTTGCACCAGTTTCAGTTGCTAGGGGCCATCAGAAGAAAGGAATTGGTGGAAAACTGATTACGGCTGCTTTAGAAAAAGCGAAACAACTTGGATACGGATCAGTTGTAGTATTAGGACATCCAGAGTACTACCCGAAATTTGGTTTTAAGAAAGCAAGTGAGTGGAATGTAAAAGCACTGTTTGAAGTGCCTGAAGAGGTATTTATGATAATGGAATTAACAGAAAATTCTCTTCGAGGTGTAGAAGGAATTGTACAATATTCGAGTGCTTTTGCTGAATAGGAGTACCAGTTAAGAAATGTAATCATAAAAGATGCTATCTTTTTGTATGGATATACAGAAAGATAGCTTTTTTTATTAAGCGGATCTACTGACGTATATTTTGCTCAATGAATAATTGAGGTGGTAAAATTGATATAGAAACGTAAAGGGAGAGAATGAAATGAATAAGCGAGAAACACATAGCAATGAGAATGTAGTGACGTTATATGTTACAAGACACGGTAAAACAATATTAAATACGAATCATCGCGCGCAAGGTTGGGCAGATTCTCCTTTAGTAGAAAGAGGTGTTGAAGTTGCCACAAATTTAGGAACAGGATTAAAAGATATTCATTTTATGAATGCGTATAGTAGTGATAGCGGCCGCGCAATTGAAACTGCTAATTTAGTATTAAAATATAGTGAGCAATCAAAATTAAAACTTGAGCAAAGAAAAGATTTGCGAGAATTAAATTTCGGTATTTTTGAAGGTGAAAAACTTGAGAATATGTGGGATGTGGTTGGAAAAGCTGCAGGCGTTGCATCACCAGAAGAACTCTTGAAGCTTTCTATTCAAGAAGTGATTAATCTTATTAGAGTAGCAGATCCGACAAAACAGGCGGAAGATTGGGAATTGTTTTCTACTCGTATAAAAACAGAGATAGATAAAATTAGTGAAGAAGCTGCTGAAAATGGTGGCGGTAACGTCTTAGTTGTCGTTCATGGGCTTTTGATTACTACCTTAATAGAAATGTTAGACAGTAGCAAAACAAAACTTGGAGTGGAAAATGCTAGCGTGACGAAGATTGTATATCAAGATGGAACATACACAGTGGAGTCGGTTGGAGATATGAGTTATGTTGCAAAAGGGAAAGAAAGTGTGGAAATATAATACTATCTTAAATAGATATAAGAAAAGGAAGTTAGTAAAATCTAGCTTCCTTTTTATTTTTTAGTGCATCATTTATAAGGTTATATTGGGATATTATAATGAAACTTTCTATTGTGTAGAACGTTTCTTTGTTCAACAATCGGGTCATTTAATTGAATAAGGGCGTATTTTTTTGAATAGGACCACTTTGTTAAAAAGGATACATCCAATTTTTAGCGAATACAGGGTTATAAATAAGAAAAAGTGGTGAGATAAATAGGAAAAGAATGTAATTCCTTTTTGGACAATAAAACGGAAAAATGTATAATTAACAGACTTCAGAGCGCGGGTTGTGTTTTCGCAGAAGAAGAGACCCGGTTACTTATTTCAGCAGCCCGAACTCCAGAGGAGCTCAAGAGAATGGTGGAAATGCGAGCCAATGGTTTGCCACTTGAATATGTTGTTGGATACGCAGAATTTTGTGGGTTGCGGATAGAAGTCGACCGAGGTGTTTTCGTACCTCGTCAACGTACCGAGTTTCTTGTTCGCCAAGCAGAAGCTCTGTTATGCTTTGGTGATATCGTCGTTGATCTATGTTGCGGTTCAGGTGCTGTGGGTGTAGCTCTGGCGGCAGCTTTAGGACGAATTGAATTGTATTCTGTTGACATTGATCCTGTCGCAGTACGATGTGCTAGCCGCAACGTAACAAATTTCGGTGGCCATGTTTTTGAAGGTGACTTGTATAAAGCTTTGCCTCACGCACTTAAAGGCCATGTGAATACCCTAGTTGCAAACGTACCTTATGTTCCTACCGAGACAATAAAGCTGCTTCCACAGGAGGCCCGTCTACATGAACCGAAAATGGCGCTAGACGGAGGAGAGGATGGACTCGACATTCAGCGAAGAGTAGCAAAAGAAGCATTTCTCTGGCTCGCATCGGGAGGGCATCTTTTAATAGAGACGAGTGAAATGCAGGCAACTCAGACCTTTGAAATCTTTGCTGGTGCTGGGCTTACCACGAAAGTGACTAGAGATGAGGAATTAGATGCCACTGTTGTTATAGGATCAAAATCTAGTTTTTAGCTTAAATCGGTACGTAGCCTTATTCATAAATAAAAATGATAATTTTCTAGCAATATACAAATAAAAGAACATATGCAATTAAAGGGAGTTTTAATTGAGAAAAGAGCTCAAAAATTATTCGAGTGATACATGGGATCGTTATTTGAAGAAGTAAGGACATAACATATTAGTTATATAAAATATGTTATGTCCTTTCATTTATCAATTTTTTTCACTATAGGTCTTCACAAAATTTTAATCTAGCTTTCTTTTCATTTTATGAATTATGGGATCAATAAAATCTTCCCAGTACTTTTTCTGCTCTCTAATAATTCATGTGCACGGGCACCGTCTTGTAAAGAGAATGTAGTAGGACTTGCAATGTTCAATTTTCCAGTAGCGATCCAATCAAATAATTGAGTAGAGCGCTGTTTACGTTCTTCAAAAGTAGTAAGTACGTTCCAAAGGTCTCCGCCAGTTAAAGTTTTCGAAGTATCCATAAGCATACGTGGATCAATGGGCGCAGGATTACCACCGGCCATTCCGTAAAATACGACAGTACCACCGATTTTAGTAGCGTTAAAACTTTTCTCTAGTGTAGAGCCTACTGATTCATATACAACATTTACTCCAGTACCATTTGTTATTTCAAGTACTTTTGAATGCCATTTTTCAGTATATAAAAATACGTGATCAGCCCCAACTAACGTGGCTACTTTGGTTTTTTCGGTTGATGACGTAAGACCGATTACTGTTCCACCCTGTAGTTTAATCATTTGAATAAGAAGTTGACCAACGCCACCAGCCGCAGCATGGACTAAAGCTGTATCACCTTGTTTTATTTGATAGCTATCTTTCGTTAAATAATGTGCCGTTAGACCTTGCAATAAGATAGAAGCGGCTGTTTCAAAAGAAATTGAATCTGGAAGCGGGATTGCTTTTTCTGCTGGAACGGCAACTAATTCTGCATTTGCGAATGGAACGTCAGCAAATGCAATACGGTCTCCAGGATTGATAGTAGTAACGTTAGCACCTACTTCTTCAACGATACCAGCGCCTTCATAACCTAATATATAAGGAGGGTTACCAGCGAGGTGATAATCACCACGGCGTCTATAAATATCTGCGAAATTTAGACCGATTGCTTTCGTGCGGATAAGAATTTCATTTGGATTAATGATTGGATCAGGGATTTCTTTATATTGAAGTACATCAGCATCTCCGAATGTTTCGAAACAAAGTGCTTTCATATGGAATACCTCCATTTTATTGTTTGTCGATGCTCTTTATCATACAATATAAATATCAATAGACAAAGAGGATTATTCCGATGAAATCAATCGGAAATATCGATTGAAAAAGAGGGATGATAAATGGAGATAAAACAATTAATTACATTTAAAGTAGCAGCAGATACTTTGAACTTTACACAAACTGCGAAGAAATTAAACTTTGCTCAATCGAGCGTTACAGCACAAATTAAAACGTTAGAGGCTGAGCTCGATACACCACTATTTGAGAGATTAGGGAAACGTCTTTTCTTAACTGAAGCAGGAAGAAAGTTTCAACTATATGCAGACAAGATAATCGCACTTAGTAACGAAGCAAAGACGGCCGTGAAAGATGATGAGGAAATAGCAGGTACGTTAATAATTGGTGCACAAGAAAGTCAATGTACATACAGACTGCCTTCTATATTAAAGAGGTTTAAAATACAATTCCCCAAAATAAAGCTTATATTTAAACCAGCACATTCCAATAAAGATGCGAAGGAACAATTGATGGAGGGAAAAGTAGATCTTGCATTTATTTTGGACGAATGTAAAACAGAAGATGTTTTACATGTGGAACCACTTATGAAAGAAGAATTAAAAGTAGTAGCTGCTCCAGGGCATATTTTACTTGAACAGACTACTGTTTCTATAAAAGATTTAGAGAGTGAAACACTTTTATTAACAGAATTAGGCTGCTCATATAGAACTTTATTTGAAGAGCTATTTCGCGGGGAAGATCTATATCCAGCAAATAAAATTGAGTTTGTTAGTGTGGAAGCAATTAAACAATGTGTTATTGCAGATTTAGGTATAGCCGTTTTACCAGCGATAGTAGTAGAAAAAGATATACGGGAAGGGACGTTAAAGGAGTTAATGTTAAACGAAACAATACCTCCAATTTATACACAAATTGCTTGGCATAAAGATAAATGGATGACAGCACCACTGCAGCAATTTATTGATGTAACGAGGGAGTTTTTTACAACAAATTAAGTGGAGAAATATTTATTTTATATAAAAGAAAAAATGGCAATTTTGTATAAAGAACCGATGCTTGAATATAACAAGTATCGGTTCTTTTATGTTTTAAATAAAGGATGCTATAAAATGTGTATTTCTCAACTTTTTTTCTTACAAGGATAAGTAAAGTTCTTCGTATATTCCAATAATCATAAGGGAATTTACAACGTTAATTCGTTTTTGTAAGATGCCTCTAGGAAGCATGGAAGGAGGGCTGACACAGCAGTATAGGTTGTGTTTAGTATACATAATCATTTTGAGGGGGAATTAAAAATGTTTAAAAAGTTAATGAAAGTATGTGTGTTAAGTGTAGCGAGTGTAGGGGTATTATTTAGTTTTCAAGAAAGTACATTTGCAGCTACCGATCTGAGTAGCTATTATGACGGAAAAAATCCAGCAACAACGAAAGTATACGGGGGAAGTACAACATGTGATGCAGATGGATTTAATGCAAAGTCTACAGCGGTGTACGAAGGTAGTAAAAAAGTAGGAACAGTGTATTTACGTTACAGTAATACATGTCATGCGGCATGGTCTAAGCTTGTTTTAGATCAACCAGCACCTTCTGTTTCTGGAGGAGTATATGCTTACGCTGTTATTAATAAATATAAAAATGGTGTATTCCAAAAATCAGTAGATTCTAATAGTGGTAATGGAGCAATTAAAACGGGGCAAACGAGCACTTATACAGGAATGGTGTTTGATTTAACTGCTGATTTTGGTTATACAGCTGATGCCGAAGCAGTGACGATTAATAATGGTTACGGGAAAACTGGACGTTATTAATAAAGGAGTGGAATCCTGTGAAACTTATTAAAAAGGTAAGCGCATGTCTTTGTCTGGCATTGCTCGTCGTAACTAGTGTGTTTAGTACGACCAATAATGATAAAGCATTTGCAGAAGACCATTCGTATGATGGGAAAAGTCCGTATTACAATAGTTGTGATCAATCAGCAGTAACGAAAGAAAAGAAGTGGATTGATTCAAATTCTTATGTGGAATTAAAATTTAGCACGACGTGTAAAACAGCGTGGGCAAAAGTTACTGTAACTCGCCTGGCAGTTTATAATAATGAAGCTGATGCAAGGATTGTTAGAAAAACAGATGGAAAGGCATACACTTGCGGAAGTGCTGGAGGAAATGGTGTTGTAAATAAAGGGCAAACATCATGCTATACGCCAATGGTATATGATTTAGATCCAAGAAAAGCACAAGCGCAGGGGAAACATGCAATTCCGAATAGTGATGCATATAATTATGCGGAGACTATTTGGTATTGATACGATTATACATGTTTTAAGAGCTGTTATTTGATATAAAAATGAAAGAGCCTTACTGCATTTTATTGTGGTAAGGTTCTTTAAAATTGTTTAATAGATTAAGTACATTCATTTACAAAGGTCTCTCTATATAATCGCTTTTAAGTATGGCCATAATAATTTCATCTGAGTATGTATCGTTATAAAATAAAGATTGACGTAAGGTTCCTTCTTTTGCAAAACCAACTTTTTCATAAGCTTTAATTCCGCGTAAATTATGGCTAAATACTTCTAACTGTAAACGATTTAATGATAGTTGTTCAAAAACAAATCTTAAAACGATTTTAATAGCTTCAGTTCCATAACCTTGTCCTGTTAATGCTATGGAAAGCATTGATATTCTGAATCCTGCTCTTTTGTTCTCCTCATCGATATCTAAAATCGACAACTCTCCAATCATCTCTTCAGTACTTTGTAAACAAATAGCGAAATCATAGCGACTTGAATCATTATTTATATGATCTATATGTTTCGTAATTTGCTCCAATGAAAAAGTGGACTTAGTTCCAGTCATATATCTTATTTCATCATCCATTGTACTTTCTAATATAATAGGAGCATCTAGCTGGCAAAGAGGCCTTAAATAAATTCTTTCGCTCTCTAATCTCATTATAATTTTCTCCTTTAGTTAGTAATTGAATGTATAAATACTTAAACTTTCTTCAATGAGTTACATAAAAAATATGAACCTTAATTCGATGTTACATGAATTTTATAATGGTATGGTATACCTAAAACAAATAATAAAAGTTTTATACACAACAAAATGTATCAACGAGTTTTTTGATCATACTATTATTCTTGCTACTCATTCCGCTTTGAAATGAACATGAATGTATTAACTAAGGTCTGTATCAGGAGGAGTATATCCAAGGTGCCTAGCCATTGATACAATTTGTCCTTTATGATGAAACTCATGGGTTTCCGTATGAGTTAAAAGCCATAGCGGAGTTGTACTCCAAGGCCCTTTTTGCCACTTTACTTCATTTGCAATATTTTCGAGCCAACGGTCATTGTATTCATCTAAAAAACGTTGTACAGTCTCATCTACTAACTTAAATCTAGCGCGAACTTTTTTCACATCTGCATGCTCAATTTCGTAATCGCTAGCAAATGAAAAGTCTACTCGCTTTTGTTTAAATGCGAATGATCCAAGCCAGTATCGGTAGCAATCGGCTACATGAATATGAGTCTTTATAATGCTACCGCTCCCGAAATTAGGAACTGTGCTATGTAATTTTTCTACTGGGATTTCTTCCAAAAACGAAAATAGAGTTTCTCTTGTAGAGCTAATAAGATTATATTGCTGTTTTAAAACATGTAACATGAAATTAACACTCCTCTTTTATTTACTAAACTATTTGTGTAATAAGTAATTCTATATGTACGAGAGGTGAACCTTTTTATTATTTTTACTAAGCATATTAGATGTATTTCTTCATTGTTTCTGATAGATTAAACAAAGTGAAACTTTAATGAATTGAACATTCTTAGTTCATAATAAAATGTACATGAAGAAGGAGAACGATAAAATGAATAGAATAATTGGTCTAAAACAATTTGAAATAACGCGCGGGGCATTACTTAAATTTATGGAGACGCTAGATGATAAAATTGCAGATACGCAGCCAGAGGGTTTTAACAATACAATTCGTTGGCATATCGGTCATGTATTAACGGCAGCAGAAGTTTTCATGTTTGGAAAAGAATTCAAACAATTACCAACTGAATATCCAGGTATGTTTGGATATGGATCAAGACCATCTAAATGGACAACAGAAGGACCATCATTAGAAGTGTTAACGGTCCAATTAAAAGAACAAGCAAAACGTATTAAAGAAATTCCAGCAGAAGCATTTGAAAATAAACTGCCAGAGCCATTTCTAGGATTGGAAACAGTTGGTGAGCTTTACGGTATGATGCTTTATCATGAAGCTGATCATATTGGACAAATGAAGGCGATGGAACGTATTATTAAAGCTCTTTAGTCTTAATTGCATATAACAAGCAATACAGGTGTAATGTTAAATGATATAAACAAAAAAGGTAGATAAATTATTATCTACCTTTTTTGTTTAACTTCTTGAAGGATTAGGGATTATCATCGTGATGCTGATGAAGAAGGATAAGAGGATTTTATAATTTTTATGGTGTGATTATTAATTGTAGTATTCCTAAATATGGAATATAAGTATAATGATAGAGAAGAACTAGAAATAGGGGTGAATACTATGATTACATTAGAGCAAAAGTTGGAGCAATATAAACATACATATGTACAGTTAAAGGGAGAACTAAAATGGAAAACGAGCGATTCTCGAACAGGAATGATGATTGCTGCTATGTATGCAGGTAGTGATAAACTGTTTGATCTCGGACGTTTTTTAGAAATTAGTAGTTATATTAAGAATCAGGTAGGGATGTTTTCATACTTAAAGTCTTATCATCGTTTTGTAGTGGCAGCAACATTAGATATTCACTTTACAGATTACAAGAAAGCTTTTCGGGAGTTTTTAGATTTATATGAACAATTGGTCACTGGTGGGTTTAGCCGGAGTATATTTACTTATCTCGCAGCAGCTGTACTTTTAACAGAAGAAAATGAACAGCATGGCGCGCACATTCAACGCTCGATGCAAGTATATAAACGCATGAAAAAGGATCACCTCTTTCTTACAAGTACAAATGATTATCCGCTCGCGGTTTTATTAGCAGGACAATCAGAGAATGTAGACACACTTATGGACCGAGTGGAACGCCTTTATCAGAAACTAGCGACAGCTGGTTTGCATAAAGGGAATGATCTTCAATTTTTGAGTCATATTCTTTCACTAAAGAAGGATGTCAGGGAAGAACTGTTAGTCGCAAAATGCACAAATATATGGAATTTGTTAAAGCAAGAAAAGGTAAAAGTAAAACAGATGCATTACCCAGCTATCGGGTTACTAGCGTTACTCGAGGATGGAGAAAAAGAGATTCATTCTATTAGAGCATTTATTGAAAAATTGCAGGGGGATAAATTGTTCCGTTGGCATACAGATACAAATATTCTTATTGCTATTCAACTGTTCGTAAGTCAGAAAGGTGAGGAAAGTAAAACTACCAACACAGGTTTACAAACAATGATAGAAGTCCTCATACAAGCACAACAGGCTGCTATGATGGCAACGATTGCCGCTTCATCTGCAGCAACATCTTCTGCTAGTAGTAGTTCATAATGTGTAAATCCTTTAATAAGGAAGGTAAAAAGCCCATCACTTTCTAATTAGTGATGGGCTAACTATTTTTACATAATCAGCATTATTTTTTCGACTCTTTCAAATGTTTGAGTTGTGTAACAATCATAATGCTAATAACAACGAGTAAAAACCATGAGCTGATTTTACTTAAGTGAACGAGATTCCAAGCTTCCCGTTGGTTTGGATATTGCCATGCACCGAAAAATGTTGCGATGTTTTCTGCAATCCAAATAAAGAATCCGATAAGAAAAAAGGAGAGAACGAGCGGCATTTTATATGTAACGCCTCGTAATGAAAATTCCACAAATGTTCGAAAGAAAACGATGAATAGAAGTAACGTTAAGAACCATCTAAAATCGTATAGAAAATGATGTGTGAAAAAATTGAAGTAAATCAGTGCTCCTAGAGGTATTACAAAAATAGCTTTCGGCCAATGATGCATTTGTAAATGCAATCTTCTCCACGCTTGGCATATGTAACTGGCAACACTTGCATACATAAAGCCGCTGTAAAGTGGAACTCCAAAAACCTTTGAATATGCCTCTTCCGGATAACTCCATGAACCGAAATGAACTTTATATATTTCTAGTAAAAGGCCGATGAGGTGGAAGACAGTAATTACTTTTAATTCGTCTTTCGTCTCAAGGCCAGTCTTGTACATAACCCACTGCATAAGAAGGCATACGATGAATATGAAATCGTAGCGGTATAACCCTGGGATCGAAACGATTTTTGAAAGGGCTAGTGTTAAGAAAATAACGACTGGGAATAAGCAGGATAATGCTTGTTCATAAGTAAAATAGAGTAGTTGTTTTATATATAACATTGCATCACCTTGGATGTTTTTATTTGAAAACTCAAAATAATGATTAAGTATACTACACTTTTAAAAATAAGCTAGTATTCTATTTTGCGTGTATTTGTAAGTTTTGGAAGGGAATTGTAATAAGTATTTTAATATTTAACGAAGTAAAAAAATAGTTTGCTATTTAAAAAAAGTGAGGATATAATATCTAAATGAAAATGATAATTATTATCAGTAATGGTTATAAATTAAAAATAATTATAAAAAACAACTGCATATAAAGGATGAAATGAAACATGTTACATAAGTCTACTATACATGCTGGCAATAACCGCTGGATACATATTAAGTTCATATGTTTTATGAGCTTAACAATTATATGTTTAATTGGATCTATATTTTTGGCCGTCGCATTTGGTGCAAAGGATATTCATTTGCAAACGGTGTGGACAGCGGTTTTTGATTACAATCCGAAATTAACGCAGCATCAAATCATTTACGAATTAAGGCTCCCAAGGGTAATTGGCGCAGCAGTTGTAGGAGCGGCTTTTGCGGTCGCTGGGGCTGTTATGCAAGGAGTAACACGAAATCCTTTAGCTGATGCAGGTGTACTTGGCATAAATGCAGGTGCGATGTTTGTAGTAGCACTTAGTTTTGCCTTTTTTCCGCATATGCCGTATTCCTATTTAATGATTGTCTCCTTTATTGGAGCGGTCTTAAGTACAGTACTCATTTTTATTATCGGATCGGCCACATCAGGCGGATTAACACCGATGAGATTAACGATCGCTGGGGCAGTTATGGCTGCGCTTTTACATTCGTTAAGTTCAGGTGTCGCGATTTATTATGACTTAAGTCAAGATTTAGCTTTTTGGTACGCTGGTGGTGTTGCAGGGGTTAAGTGGGAACACTTGAAATTTTTAGTTCCTATTATTCTCATAACAATTGTTTTTGCGACAATTTTAGGGCGGTCTATTTCACTCATATCAATGGGGGATGATGTCGCTACGAATTTAGGAGTAAAAACGAACCGAACGAGAATACTAGGGATGATTATAGTAGTCATTCTTGCAGGTGTAACTGTTTCAGCTGTTGGCTCTATTGGATTTGTAGGACTAGTTATCCCGCATATTGCTAGAAAATTAGTTGGTGTGAATTATCGACTCATTATTCCTATGTCAGCATTATTAGGTGCTATGTTATTAGTTTTAGCTGACCTAGGGGCAAGAACAGTAAACCCTCCTAAAGAACTGGCGATAGGAATTATGGTGGCTCTTGTTGGAGTTCCGTTCTTCCTCTATATAGCACGTAAAGTTGGGAGGGAGTTGTAAGTGAAGAAGATTTTAAACACAGATAAAACGAGAGCCGTTACTGTAACTACAATATTTGGTTGTATTAGTATCGCTGTCATTTTGCTTAGCTTAAATACGGGGACACTTAGCATTGCACCGCTCAAAGTAATTCAAACGCTTTTCGGTCATGGTGATTTTGAGAGTGCAACCGTGCTGTACGATTATCGTATGCCAAGAATTATAATCACAATGTTAGCTGGTATTGGCCTTGGGATTTCCGGTGCGATTTTGCAAGGGTTATCAAGGAATGCGTTGGCCGATCCTGGTATTCTTGGACTGCATTCAGGTGCATCTTTCGGGCTAATTATATTCGTTACTTTCTTTCATTCTATTAATGAGAATGCATCGATATTAATACCGTTATTTACATTTGGCGGAGGAGTATTAGCTGCATTTCTTATTATTTTACTTGCGAGTGATCGATCAAAAGGTTTACTTCCCATTAGACTTATTCTCGTTGGTATCGCGGTTTCAGCTGGCTTTAGTGCAATTTCGTTATTTTTCTCTCTCAAGTTAAATGATGAGACATATACATTCGCTTCTAGATGGTTAGTTGGTAACGTGTGGGGAAGGGATTGGATTCATGTCCTTGCATTATTACCTTGGATTTTCATACTAACTCCGTATGCATGGCTAAAATCTAAAACGTTAAATGCATTGTCACTCGGTGATAGTGTGGCAGCGGGACTTGGTGTTTCTGTTCAAAAAGAACGGTTACTCCTTTTAGCTACAGCGGTTGGATTATCTTGCGCGAGTGTATCGATGGCAGGAGGGATTGGTTTTATTGGTTTAGTTGCTCCGCATATTGCAAGAAAGTTAGTAGGTACTACGTATCAACATTTCCTTCCACTAGCTGGCATTATCGGAATGATTATTTTAGTGCTAGCAGATACGATAGGTCGTTCTATATTTGAGCCAAACTCTATTCCAGCTGGTGTAGTAGTGGCAGCTTTAGGAGCGCCGTATTTTCTTTATTTACTTACAAAAACAAAATAAATACTTCAAAGAGGAGAACATATGAAAAAGAAACTTACTATTTTATTTAGCATCATGTGTATTTTAGTACTAGCAGCATGTGGTCAAACGAAATCTAATGAAGAGGCAACGAAAAAAACGAAAAAAAGTAATGACCCAAAAATCGCCTCTATGTCTATTCATTTAACGAATGATTTACTTGCATTAGGAATTACACCAGTAGGTTCTGTTATTGGTGGAGATTTAAAAGATTTCTTACCGCACGCTAAAGAGAAGTTGAAAGATACGAAGAAGCTTGGTGTTGTAACAGATCCGAATATGGAAGCGTTACTTCAATTAAAGCCAACTGACATTTATGTTGATGAAAAATATGCTGGTAAAGATGTAGCGAAATACGAAAAAATTGCAAAAACGCATACTTTCAATTTAGATGAAGGTACATGGAGAGACCATTTAAAACAAGTTGGTAAACTTGTAAACCGTGAGAAAGAAGCGGATCAATATATTCAAGATTACGAAGAGCAATCAAAACGAGTAAAAGGTTTAATAGATAAAGAGCTAGGTAATAACGAAAAAGTAATGGCAATTCGCGTTACTGCAAAAGAATTACGTGTATTTAGTACGAAAAGACCGATGGGACCAATTTTATTCCAAGACTTAGGATTACAACCTGCAAATGGTGTAGAGAAAATCAATGGAAAACGTCCTTTCGAAGTCATTTCACAAGAAGTATTACCTGACTTTGATGCAGATGCGATTTTCGTTGTTGTAAATAGAGATGATAAAGCAAAAGCTGCATTTAAACAACTTCAAGAAACACCAATTTGGAAAGACTTAAAAGCTGTTAAAGGCAAGCATGTATATATTATCAATGACCAACCATGGCTTGACTATTCTGCTTTAGGTAACAAAATGGCAATGGATGAAGCAGAGAAAATGTTTACGAAATAATATAGTTTTGCTATTAGGAAAGGCCCTCTAAATTTGGAGGGCTTTTTATTATTGTTAGAATAAATGAAAAATTATACAATGAAGTTAATTTCGTGTAGAGGAGATGTGCCAATGTCAGCGCTTATTGTAAGTATCCCGTTTATAAAGCAGTTTATGGAACAAGGGGATAAATAGGCTAAAATAAGTATCCCCGTTATTAAAAAAGGGGGAGTTTGAAATGACGATGAATCTTTTTCAAAATAAAATTGTAAAATTATCCGCTATTAGAGAATCAGATGCTGTAGTAATGGTTATGTGGCAAGAGGATAGTGAGTATTTAAGAAATGTCGATACAGATGTAGCGTTTCCGCAATCGTTACAAGAAATAGCAAGTGATGAGTTATTAAAAGGACGGAGATCGAATAGTGTTTCTTTCATGGTAAGGACAGTTCAAGAAGATCGCTTAATTGGTTTTGTGGCGATTCATGGTATAGAGTGGAATAACAAAACAGGTTTATTAGCCATTGGTATAGGAGATGCGAATGATAGAGGAAGAGGATATGGGAAAGAAGCAATACATCTTATTCTAAAGTATGCTTTCTATGAATTGAATTTACACCGCATCGGTCTCGATGTTATTTCGTATAATAAACCTGCCATTGCATTGTATAAAAAGATGGGTTTTCAAATGGAAGGCTGTATGAGAGAAGCGGTTCAAAGAGATGGGAAGTGTTTTGACCGTATGATTATGGGGATATTGCGGGATGAATGGATAGAGCTGCAAGGTTAGAAAGTACATTCGAAATTATATATGTAGTATGCAGGAGATATAATGGTAATTGGCGAAAATTTACAGTGTGTTGATTGAATTTATAAGGAGTCATGTAAAATGAATTTAGAAAAGGCAAAACCAGTAAATGAAGAGGTCGCCGAATTAAAAGAACTTATTAAAGAGTTACACGGAAGTGTGCACCAACTTCAAAGTGAAGTGCAGCAACTAAGGCACGAAAGACCAGTTGTTGAAGTGAGAAAAGGTGTTCAATTATCACCAACAATTGTCGGACAAATTGGTGGTATGATTTTAGGTGGTTTAGCAATTATCGGTATATTTTGGTGATGAAAAAAGGTTTGCAGCACGGATGCTGCAAACCTTTTGTATTTGACGATATAATTTCATGCAATACAACTTTTACATTAAATAACGTAAATATATATAAGCATGTGATAACAAGAGTGCAACAATAGTTAATGGTAAACCAATTTTTAAGAAGTCCATATAAGAGAAGCCATGTCCTTCACGTTTTGCAATACCAGCAACGACTACGTTTGCAGATGCACCGATTAGTGTTCCATTTCCTCCTAAGCAAGCTCCAAGAGATAACGCCCACCATAGTACTTCGATTTGCGGAGAATCGACAGATAGTCCGAGTCCTGTAGCTAAGTCTTGAATAAGAGGAATCATCGTTGCGACAAATGGGATGTTGTCGATTGTCGCAGATGCGATGCCAGATACCCATAAAATAAGTATAGCTGCGAATCCGATGTCACCGTTTGTTACGTCGATTACTTCTCTTGCAAGTGAAGAGATAAGTCCGATATCAATTAACCCGCCAACGAGAACAAATAATCCGGCGAAGAAGAAAATGGTTACCCATTCAACATGGGCAAATACATCTTCAATATCATGTTCTTTCACGCCGATTAACATAAGAAGTGTAGCGCCTGTCATCGCGATAACAGCAGCGTCTACATGAATAATCGAATGAAGTACGAAGCCTAAAATAGTTAGTCCTAAAATCGAAATAGATTTTAAAAGGAGGCTTTGATCTTTAATGTAATCTTTTTCGTTTAATGCCATTAGTTTTTCGATTTGTTCAGGTGTTGTTTTTAGTTTGTTACGATACATGAAGTAAATAATGCCAAGTGTCACGATAGAAATAATAATTACGATTGGAGCTAAGTTAAGTAAAAAGGCGTTAAAGTCTAAATGCTTGTTTGCTGATCCAATCATAATATTAGGTGGATCACCGATTAATGTTGCTGTTCCGCCTATATTTGAAAACAGCACTTCTGAAATCAAATAAGGCACAGGATTTACTTTTAAAATACGTGTAATGGATAATGTAACAGGAACGATTAATAAAACAGTCGTTACATTGTCCAAAAATGCTGATCCGACAGCAGTTAATAGGGATAGTAATAATAAAATGCGAATCGGTTTTCCACCAGCTGCTTTTGCCGCTTTAATGGCCACAAATTCAAAGACGCCTGATTGACTCGTAATATGTACGAGAATCATCATCCCAATTAAAAGGGTAATCGTTTCCCATTGAATATGTGATGTGAAAGCAGTATGTAAATCTACAACTCCAAAAATAATCATAATAGCAGCACCGAATAGTGCGATTACAGCACGATTCAATTTCTCAGAAATAATAAATCCGTACGTGATTAAAAATACGGCAATTGCAAAATAATATTGCCAATTTGCTACTTCATGTGCTGACTGTTCCAATCATGTCACCTTCTTTAAATTATGTATTCAATTGTCGAAATGTATCTCGCTGCAATAATACGGGATAAAATATATTGTAGCAAATTCAAAAAAGAAAGAAAACTATTTAACAAAGTGAAGGAAAAAATGTATTTTTTACATATCATATAAAAAATATAAAAAACACAGTGCAAATTATTAGGAAAAGTGAGCGTTGTCCTCTAATATAGAGATAGCAATTTACATTATTTTTGCGTAAAATGGTTTAAAGAGGTGAATTCCGATGGAAATAGTAAAAGATAGTTCTCTTATTCAAAATGAAATTGAACGTTTTGTAAATAAAGATGTATATATTCATTTAGAAACGACAAACGGAGCGTATGCATCACACATAAATGAAAAGATGATGACAGTTGGTGCTTTCATTCGAAATGCGATTATCCGTTTTGAACGCGGGAAGATAACTGGAACAAATCCATACCGAGTTGGTTTGAAAATGGATCACGGTTGGGTATATGCTGAAGGTATTACGCACTGGGAAGTAGACGATCAAGAGCGTTTATTATTAGCTGGACATGATAATTTAGGTCGTCTAGCAGTTGCACTTGAGTTAAGCTTAACACCATTTAAGTAAGAAGGAGGGAAACTTATGGAGAGACATGTACTTGTTGTATTTCCGCATCCAGATGATGAAGCATATGCTGCGGGAGGAACAATTCGCTTATTAACAGATCAAGGAGTACCTGTAACGTATGCATGTGGTACTCTAGGACAAATGGGACGTAACATGGGTAAGAACGTATTCGCTAACCGTGAAACGATTCCACATATCCGTAAGAAAGAATTGAAAGATGCTTGTGAAGCGATGGGTATTAAAGATTTAAGAATGCTTGGCTTCCATGATAAAACGTTAGAATTTGAAGATGTTGATTTCGTTGCTGACAAAATTGAAGCAATTATTCAAGAAGTAAATCCATCTCGAATTATTACATTTTATCCAGAGCACGGTGTACATCCAGATCATAATGCATTTGGCCGCGCTGTCGTTCGCGCTGTATCACGTATGCCAAAAGAGGAGCGCCCAGTTATCCATGCTGTTGCGATTACGAAAAATCGTGAAGCAGTATTAGGAGAACCGGATGTTGTAAATAACATTAGTGAAGTATTTGATCATAAATTAACTGCATTAGGTGCGCACCGTTCACAAACAGAAGCAATGCTTGAAGACACGCATGCAAAAATAAAAAACAAAGATGCAGCAACATTAAAATGGCTGCAACTTGAACAGTTTTGGACTTATAAATGGGAGTAGGCTAGAAGGATACCTTCTAGTTGCTCTTACATAGAAAAAGCGCCGTCACTTGTGATGGCGCTTTTTCTTGTTGAAGACTATATATTTCTTAGGGTGCTTCAAAATTTTTAAATTAACGTGCAGTATAGCCTCCATCAACAAGAAGTGTTGTACCGTTAACAAAACTAGCATCATCACTTGCTAAAAATAAGACAGCTTTAGCGACTTCTTCTGGTGTTCCAAGTCTGCCTTGTGGATGAAGTGAAGCTAAATATTCTTTCTGTTCAGGATTAACACTACCAAGTAAAGGGGTGTCAATATAACCGGGGCACACCGCATTAATACGTATTCCATATTTAGCGTAGGCAGTACATAAATTTTGAGTTAATAGTTTCACACCACCTTTTGCAGAGGAGTATGCTGTTGGGGTAGGTAATGAAACAAAACTATGAATCGAACCAGCGTTAACGATGACACCACCTGTACCTTGTTTAAGGAATTGTTCAATCGAATATTTATCAGAAAGGAATACCCCAGACAAATTAATATCAATAGTTCTTTTCCACTTTTCATAGGATAATTCGTTTGCTGGTGCATCATCAGCAACGCCGGCATTGGCATACATAATATCTAATTTACCGTATGTACTTACTGTCTCATGAATTAGCTGTTTAATATCTGCCTCTTTTGTTACATCAGTTTTAATAAATAACGTATTATATCCATGTGCATTCAATTCATCTGATAGTTCTTTTCCACGTTCAGAAAAGTCAGCAATAACTACTTTTGCACCTTCTTCGATAAAAAGACGAACAGTAGATTCGCCAATTCCACTTGCACCACCAGTTATGATTGCTACTTTGTCTTTCAATTTCATATAAACCTCTCCATTCATCAATGAATTTAAGTCGAATTTTTAAATCTGGTTATATCACTATTAACCTTAAATAGTAAGTAGATCGAAGAAAAAGCTCGCGTTTACTTAATTGTGAGAGTGCTATTTTTTCTTTAGTGTACTTTTTGATACAGTTATGGACGAAAATATTAATTTGGTCAATTTTATCATTAGATTGAATATTTGGTAAAGAGCTCTCGAACAGAGCGAGTACGGATGCTGAAAAATTAAAATAAACATGCAGTATTATTTGTAGGGTAAGGAACAAGGGGGGAGAGAAGCATAACGAAAACTACTACTCTAGTTAAATAGGAAAAAGCCTTGCAGGGGGGCAAGGCTTTAAACAGGGTATTAAAAATTATTGATTTATTAAGAATAACTTCTTCTTGTGAATAAACTAATTTTAGCATGATAACTCATATGTATGTGTTACGAATTTGTGAATAAAAACTCAATGATAAAAGTATGAGTGAAAGGAAATAATGTATTTGAAATATGTATTATTACAGAAAGTTCAGTTGAAATAGTGAGGAAAATAAAAAAGTGCAATGAGCAAAATGATTAAGAGACGAATTATATGAAAGATTAGTTGAACGCCTAATATTTAATTTGTTTTACTATATTATTAATTCCGATGATACAAAATTCAAGAAATGACTTATCAATATAAAAACAAAAAGTCCTTAGAATCTACGGCTTTAATATGAAAAGATTTTAATCATTGGGCATAAGGGAATTCTATATTGATTGGTTGAAAGAGGGGATTTGTATATGTAATTTCTTTTTTCATTTAATTCTTTAGAACCTATTTTTAATAATGTATATAAGAAGCGTATATTTTGAATTATTTAATAGAATAATATATATTTATATTGATTTAGTGATTTTAGTTTGTTAAAAATGGGGAAATCGATATGAAGGTTAAATTTGCCGTAATAAAAGATGAGAGCTTTGATTGTAGTTTATTGGAAACAAAATTATTGAAAACTTTTAAAGAAGTAGATTGTGAAGCAGATATTGTAAAGGTTGAGGATGAAATTTTTGAAAACAATGATGTACAAACGCATTTATCAGAAATAACCATTCATGTTACTGGAAAAAATATTGGATATAGATCCGTTTCAGCCAGTATATTTATTGTTCTAGAGAGTTTATCAATACAGCTATTTCGTATTCATATTAGTATACTTTAAGCAGTTCAAAAATTGGCTTCTTCAGAAAATCATACTGATTATATGGAGTTGTAAATATGAAAACAATAGAAATTATCGTAGGTGCTCCCGAATGGTGGATTGCACCTTGTTTGTTGTTAAATAAACAAGGGATTCCTTTTCTAATTTTAATGTATCTCAACGCTAATTTATAAATAGAAGAATGGAAACATGTGAGTAATTCAATTAGATTGTACAAAAAATTTGGTACGCGGATATACGCAATGTATTCACAGGTAAGAGGGTTGTCTCATAATATATATAGATTTTTCTATTAAGATGAACAGAGGGTGTGAATATATGGAAGATGTTTACGCTAAAATTGACAATCTCAAGGCGGAGCAAAAAGAAATTATGAGAGACATTCGAAATTTAGAAACGCGTACCACTATTAATGAGAAAGACATAGCAACAATCAATAAGCAATTAGAAAAAATAAGTACAAACACTACTTGGATTTTGCGAATTATTATTAGCGCGATAATAATGTCAGTTTTAGGATTAATATTAAAAGGAATGATTTAGTCTTGTGAAATAGGACGATATAAAAGAAAGAGGGGAACTCCCTCTTTCTTTATGTAAATGAGAAACTATACCTTTTCCGTTTCCTTTTCGTCTGCATACTTATCCTCTAAGGAAATTAATAGAGGGATTGATATAGTTACTAGAATGATTAAAGTAGTTATAAAAGATTTAGAAAGAGAAAAAGAACCTTCAATTAAAGGTGATAAAAACTTGAATGAAAGTATACTTGTTATGAAGGAAATTACTAAAAAGCTAAAAAGAGAGATATTTTTATTCTTTATAGATGTTTCTATAAAGTCTTTAACACAGGTTATTACAACAAATATAGTTAATATGATAAGAGAAACAAAATAATGTGTTAAATTCGTCATACTAATAGTAGGATCGTCTATTATGTAAGCAAGTAACTGAGATACTAATATTCCTCCAAACAATAAAATAATAAAAGCAAGTAATCCTTCCGATATATAAGTGCTCAAATTGTCTTTCTTGTTAAAGAGTTTATAGTTTAGAGTAGATTGGGTTATTTGAATTAGGAATAGGCTAATAATCCATACATAATATACAATTGGTAATTCTCCTGAGAATAGAGAAATTAGAAAGTTTACTACTGTCCTTAAAATTTCAATCATTACGAAAGTCCTCCTACTTGTTCAACTTTATGACATTAGGAATATATGAGTCTATCATTTTATAATCAGGTTCATTAATTCAAACTATTTCTAATTATTCCATAATAAGGCGTTCATATCAAGTTGTTATCTTTTATGGCGTTTATTATTTGTTCACTAATATAAAAAGAGCATTCGAAATGATAATACTAGAAAAATAAAATTAATATGTAATATAATTGAAAAAGTATATTTAAAAATCAATGTTAATATTACCCTCCTATAAGTATTAACATACGTAATTGAGGTGTTTTCTTTGTTGTTTTATGACCGGATTTCTATAATGGCCCCTCCTGTTCCGTAGCTTAGGAAAGTCTTTTTACTTCTGAGATTTTCAAAGTTATAGGAGGGTATGAAAAATGAAAAAAGTCTCAGTACCATCACTTTTGTTAATGATTGTTCTTGTCGCATTTCCGCAAATTAGTGAAACGATTTACACACCGTCTTTACCGGACATTTCAAAGGCGTTACATGTAAGTAATAATGAGGTGCAGTTAACGCTTAGTGTGTATTTTGCTGGATTTGCTTTAGGTGTATTTTTTATTGGATGGCTATCAGATATAATTGGCCGTCGCTGGGCAATGTTATTTGGAATTGTTGTATACGGCGCTGGGAGTTTCTTGTGCTTTATTGCAAATTCCATTGAAGTTTTATTGGTAAGTCGTTTTATTCAAGCGTTTGGAGCAAGTGCAGGATCAGTTGTGACGCAAACGATTCTTCGTGAAAGTGTAGAAGGGCATAAGAGGCATGTTATGTTTGCTCAAATCTCGGCAGTCATTGCTTTTACACCAGCGATAGGACCGTTAATTGGTGGCTTTCTTGATCAAATGTTTGGATTTAAAATAGTATTTTTAAGTTTAGTAGTTATGAGTATCGGTATTTTTCTGTATACGTTTGTTTCTCTTCCTGAAACAAAAACGGGCTCAGTAACGAATAAAATAAATGTATTTTCAGTCTTGAAGAGGTTAATTACAAATCCGAAAGTGGTAACATATGGGTTGTTAATTGGAGGAGCAAATGGTGTTTTATTTAGCTATTACGCAGAAGCGCCGTTTATCTTTATTGAATATTTTCAATTATCGCCTAGTATGTATGGATTTCTAGGAATTGTTGTAGCGTCTGCTTCTATTGTTGGAGCGAAAATTTCAAAACGTTTACTTGCTACTTATAAACCAGAGAAAATTATATATATCGGTTGTCTCGTAATGACAGGAGGAGCTATCTTTTTATCTGTTATTACGTTTGTGGGATCAAATCCGAATGTAATATATATGGTTGTATTTTTAATAGCGATGTTTATATTGTTATTAGGGATTGGAGTAGCGTTACCTAATTGTTTAAGTTTAGCGTTAGTAGATTTTCAAGATGTCATTGGTACAGCTGGTGCATTGTTTAGTTTAGGGTACTATGTAATTGTAACGATGACAATTTGGGGAATGAGTCAGCTGCATACAGGCTCGTTAATGGTGATGCCACTTTATTTTCTAGTTATAGTAGTTATAATGGCAGTGTTTACTAGGGTGTTTATCTTTTGTAAGCAAACTTCGAAATCGATTTAAATATGAAATCATAAAAGAGTCTCATTTTTTAATGAGACTCTTTTATATTTTATCCCGTTGTTTTGAGGCAGAAAGGTTTCTGCCTCAAAATTTGGCTGGGGTAAAGAAGTTAGTAGTTTATTAATATATTAAATTTCTCATTGGTATATAAATTGAATGTGTGGGAAATTACGTTATTAACTATAAAGGTTGAAGTATTTGAGATATGAAACCGAGGAAGATAGCATCTCCTCGGTTATTTATATTGTAATAATATACATACCGGAATCATATTGAACAGATGTATTTTATTGTTAATTTAGTTAAAAATTAATCTTACTTATGTATAATAATTTATTGAAAAAATAATTGAATTTTTCAGATTAATGAATTAATATAAGGTAAGTAATTTTAAGATTTATAGAATATTGGAAGATGAAAGGTTTTGAGAATTTTATTAGGAGCGCAAAACGATTTTAGGATAGCTTTAAAGCTAGTGTAAAATGACGTTTGCTTCATCATTTTCAGGGCCGAAAGGAGTTAGGGGAAAGCATCTTGTGTTAAAATGCGGCTATGAATCATCTAAGAGGGGGAAGTGAAGTGGCAAACAAAGAATTGAAAAGAGGTTTAGAAGCACGTCATATTCAAATGATTGCTTTAGGCGGAACGATTGGTGTTGGTTTGTTTATGGGATCAGCCAGCACAATTAAATGGACAGGTCCGTCAGTAATGCTTGCTTATGCAATTGCAGGTATTTTCATCTTCTTCATCATGCGTGCCATGGGAGAAATGTTGTATATGGAGCCAAGTACAGGCTCATTTGCGACATTCGGTCATAAGTATATTCATCCACTAGCTGGTTATATGACAGCGTGGAGTAACTGGTTCCAGTGGGTTATCGTTGGGATGTCAGAAATTATCGCGGTTGGAGCGTATATGCAATATTGGTTCCCGGATTTACCAGCTTGGATACCAGGTATAATTGCAATGGTTATTCTTGGTGCAGCTAACTTAATTTCTGTGAAGTCATTTGGTGAATTTGAATTTTGGTTTGCGATGATTAAAATCGTTACGATTCTATTAATGATTATTGCAGGATTTGGCCTTATTTTCTTCGGAATTGGTAACGGCGGAGAAGCGATTGGCATATCTAATCTTTGGTCAAATGGCGGTTTCTTTACAGGTGGTTTTTCAGGATTCTTCTTTGCATTATCACTTGTAGTTGGAGCGTATCAAGGTGTGGAATTAATCGGTATTACTGCTGGTGAAGCGAAGGATCCAAAGAAGACACTTACAAGAGCGATTCAAAGTACAATTTGGCGTATTTTAATTTTCTACATCGGTGCTATTTTCGTTATTGTAACTGTGTATCCGTGGGATCAATTAAGTACAATTGGTAGCCCGTTCGTAGCAACTTTTGCGAAGGTTGGTATTACGGCAGCAGCTGGCCTTATTAACTTCGTTGTTATTACAGCAGCAATGTCTGGTTGTAATAGTGGTATTTATAGTGCTGGACGTATGCTGTATACGTTAGGTGTAAATGGACAAGCACCGAAATATTTCACGAAACTTTCTGGAAATGGTGTACCTTTATTCGGTACAGTTGGTGTAATTATCGGTTTAGCGGTTGGTGTTGTTTTAAGTTATATCGCACCGAAAAACTTATTCGTATATGTATATAGTGCGAGTGTACTTCCTGGTATGGTACCATGGTTCGTCATTTTAATTAGTCAAATTCGTTTTAGGAAAGAAAAGGGAGCAGAGATGAAAGATCATCCGTTCAAAATGCCATTTGCTCCTGTAACAAACTATTTAACAATTGCCTTTTTAATTATGGTATTAATCGGAATGTGGTTTAACGATGATACACGCATTTCATTAGTTGTAGGTATTATTTTCTTAGCTATCGTTACAATTAGTTTCTATGCTTTCGGAATAGGAAAGCGAGCTCCGTTAGACGTTCAAAATAATAAAGAAATTTCAAGTAAATAAAGAAGAGGCTGTTCATCTGGAACAGCCTTTTCTTATTGTTGTTATTTGTCGATAAATCGATATACCTTGTCGAATCGTTGATATAATTTGATTTGTGATAGATATATTCGAAAAATCGTTGATATATTGTACGTTATGATAGATATATTCGAAAAATCGTTAATATAATTTCACATACTACCTATCACTATCATGATTAAAATTTCTCTAATACGATTTTCCCAATGGTGTGCCCGCTTTCAAGTAGTGCATGTGCTTTTTTTAGTTTTCAGCGTTAATCGGTGTTAATGTTTCATTTAAAGTAAGAATCCTTTACTTCTATATTATAGTTGGTGAAATACTGCTATGTAAAAAAATACCCTCTTTTTTATGCAAGCTGCACTGATAGTCTAGAAGGAGTTTATTTCTAAAAAGAAGAATTTTTTAATGTATTACTTTATCCAAAACTAAATGTAAAGGTGGATACATAATGACAGTAAAGAAACTTTATTTCATCCCAGCAGGTCGTTGCATGTTGGATCATTCGTCTGTTAACAGTACGTTAACACCGGGAAAACTATTAAACTTGCCGGTGTGGTGTTATCTTTTGGAGACGGAAGAAGGTCCTATTTTAGTAGACACAGGTATGCCAGAAAGTGCAGTTAATAATGAAGGGCTTTTTAACGGTACATTTGTTGAAGGACAGATTTTACCGAAAATGACTGAAGAAGATAGAATCGTGACTATATTAAAGCGTGTAGGGTATGAGCCAGACGACCTTTTATATATTATTAGCTCTCACTTACATTTTGATCATGCAGGAGGAAACGGTGCTTTTACAAATACACCGATTATTGTGCAGCGAACGGAATATGAGGCAGCACTTCATAGAGAAGAATATATGAAAGAATGTATATTACCGCATTTGAACTACAAAATTATTGAAGGGGATTATGAAGTGGTACCAGGTGTTCAATTATTGTATACGCCAGGTCATTCTCCAGGCCATCAGTCGCTATTCATTGAGACGGAGCAATCTGGTTCAGTTTTATTAACGATTGATGCATCATACACGAAAGATAATTTTGAAGATGAAGTGCCGTTCGCAGAATTTGATCCAGAATTAGCTTTATCTTCAATTAAACGTTTAAAAGAAGTTGTGAAAAAAGAGAAACCAATTATTTTCTTTGGTCATGATATAGAGCAGGAAAAGGGTTGTAGAGTGTTCCCGGAATATATATAGTGCAAAAAAGTCATGAGTTCGCGTGCTCATGACTTTTTCGTTTAAATAATTTTTTTAAATAAATTATAAACTTTTTGTGAACTATCTTCGTTTAACTGATAGTACGTAAGGTTTACATCATCAGGAGTATCTTGCTGCGCAATCATCACTTCGCTGCTGTGATGATCAACTATCCATATGAAATATTTTTTATAAGTTCCATCCTCGAAAGTAATCCACATATCACAATCTATTAAATCTGATCCTTCTTCATCCAATGTTAATTTGCCTTTTTTTGCGGTATTCATACTGTTAATAAATGTTTTTAATTCATCTGTTTTTGTGAGAAAGATATCCTTTTTTGTTTTAATTGATTCTACATGTATATCTTTTATTTCCTGCTTTCCTAAAAAAACAGGGGGCTCATTTGGATCTCGCGAGCTTGAAATAATAGTAGCTTTCTTTTTCGGTTTGTTTGCAGTATAGAGATCTTGAATAGATTTTCCCGAGTTTACAAACCATACAATTCCACAAATAATTAATACGCTACCTAGCAATAAAATAATTTTTTTAATAGAGTTTTCTCCTTTCTATTATTTCGTGTGAAGAGCTTTTCTATTAATATATGATAGGTAAGCGTAAAGTATTATAGTTGAACTTGGTTATGCTTCACAGTTTTTATCGGGCGATCTATGAGTAAATTGTAAGTGAGCCCAATTAATACGAAAATGCCACCGATAACTTTACCGATTGAGAGTTCATTTGTCAGGAAGAAATCAATAATAGTCCCCGCAAATAATTGTCCGATAAAGATGAGTAATGTTAAATAAAAGGCTGATATTTTAGGAGTAATATAGTTGGATAATGAAATAACGATAACGCCTACTAATCCGCCTAAGTACACAGCAATAGGAATAGATTGTAACGTCTGCATTGGAATATACAATGAATCTGAACTGAAAATTAAAAATAACATAGAGAAAAATAATCCAGTAATATAATTAAAAAACGTGCCTTCCCAATTTCCGATTTTCGCTGCTAAATTCGCGTTAATAATTCTAGCAACAACGATAGAAACACCAGCTAAAATAGCGATCGTAATATATAACATTTTCTTGCCCCCATTAATAAATTGTCATGATTATAATTCCAGAAGAGATGAAACATAATCCAATTAGTTTTTTCTTTTCAAACTTTGCAACTTTCATTCCTAATAAGCCGAAATGATCGATAATGATGGAAGCAATGGATTGGCCGAGTAAACTTAATGCGATCGTAATAGAGGCACCAAGGACGGAGAAACTTATATTATTAAAAAGAACAGTGAATACTCCAATCGCTCCAGCGCTATATAAAAAAAGCGGAATACCTTTATCGAAATGAATTTTATGTTTGTTTAAGATTAAAACGAAAATAACTGCAATTAAACCGACAAGGTGAATGACAACGCTTGCTGTATACTTTCCAATTAACTCGGATAAAATTCCATTTAATGGAAGCATAACGGCGATGAGCACACCAATAAAGACAGAAAGAAAGTTATACAATGTAATATCCCCTTTATATTTCATATTTGTAATGACTGTATCATGCTGAAATTGTGTATTGTTATGACATATGTCATAGTGGAAGAAGAAAATTTTGATTACAATGGGGATGAGTTGTAAAGGTGGGGAACTATGAAGAAAGTATGTAATTCTATTAAATTAGCAGAGTATATAAAGCAAAATAATATTGATTCATTTTTTAGTCATGATATGAAGCCATATATGGAACTTATATTTTTTAAAAAGAATGAGTTTATTTGTAGAGAAAATGAAGAGATAGATTATTTATATTTCTTTGTTGAAGGAAAAGCGAAAGCGTTTAACACATTAAGTAACGGGAAATCGGTATTATTATGTTTTTACGATAGTTTGCAGTTACTTGGAGATGTGGAGTTAATTCATTCTCAAAGAATCACTTCAAACGTACAAGTGATGGCAGATTCGTATTGTGTGGGTTTACCTTTAGGAAAGGTGAGAAATAAGCTATTTCATGATGCGAAATTTTTAAGATGTATTTGCGGATCATTAGCACATAAATTAAACCGACTTTCCAAAAACAGTACAATTAATTTATTGTATCCGCTTGAAAATAGACTTGCGAGTTACATGTTAGCAGCAGGAGAACGAGCAGTTCAGCATGAAAATAGAATTGTGTTTAGTGGGAATTTAACGGAAATAGCGGAGTTGTTAGGAACGAGCTATCGGCATTTATTACGTACTTTGAATCTCTTTTGTGATAAAAATATAATTAACAAAAACAATGGTTGTTTTGAAGTAGTGAATGTAGAAGTTTTGCGGGAATTGGCTGCGGATGTTTATAAATAATATATTAAAGTAGGGATTAAGATGAAAATAGCTATAATTTCAGATATCCACGGAAATAGTCACGCTTTAAAATCGGTATTAAAAGATATTACACGTCGCAAGGTCGAAATGATAATAAATTTAGGAGATAGTGTGTATGGGCCGTTAGATCCTTTAGAGACAATCGATATATTAATGAGTAGCGAGATGATACATATTAAAGGTAATTGTGATCGCATGCTTTGGGAGACAATACAAGAGCAGTCTGCTACACTAACTTTTGTCCAAAATCAATTAACAAAAGATCATATAGATTGGTTAAAACAACATCCTTCACAATTTATTGTAGACGATATGTTATGTTGTCACGGTACGCCAACTTCAGATGAAGTGTATTTGTTAGAAGAGATGAATGAGAATGGTGCAATATTAAAGAATGAAAAAAATATAATGGATCAACTCCAAAATATAGAACAAAAAATAATAGTATGTGGTCATACACATATTCCTAGAGTTGTTTATTTAGCGAACGGAAAGATCATTATAAATCCAGGAAGTGTAGGACTTCCAGCATACAAAGATGAGTTACCTGTTATGCATAAAATGGAATCAGGAACTCCGCATGCAAAATATGTAGTAATAGAAAAGGTTTTGGGAGAATGGACAATTGAACAAATTTCAGTTTCTTATAATTGGGAAGAAGCTGCTGGATTGGCTGTTCAACAAGAAAGATATGACTGGGCACAGGCGCTAAAGACTGGGAAGATAGAATGAAGGGGAGTTTACTTTATGGTAAACTGCTCTTTTTTATTTTGAGTAGATATTGAATTATATAAAAATAAAATGTTATGATTATGGAAACGTATGAATATATGAACAAGTATTCATATGTAAAGGAAGGAGCGATTAGAATGAAAGACCTAATTATTATTGGAGCGGGTCAAGCTGGATTAACAATGGGATATTACTTGAAGCAAGAAGGATATAATTTTTTATTACTTGAGGCAGGAAACCGAATTGGGGATTCATGGAGAAATCGATATGATTCTTTGCAGCTTTTTACCCCAAGGTCTTACAGTAGCTTGCCGGGTATGGCGTTAATAGGTGAAAAAAATGAATTTCCATGTAAAGATGAAATTGCGACTTATTTAGAAGAATATGCAAGACATTTTCAATTACCGGTACAATTACAAACGGAAGTTCTAAAAATAAAGAAAGAAAAAGAAATATTTGAATTACATACTCCTACAGAAATTTTACAAACGAAAAAAGTTATTATTGCATCAGGTGGTTTTCAGCAACCATTTATTCCCTCAGTTTCAGCAAATCTATCATCACATATTTTTCAAATACATTCATCACAATATAGATCATCATCGCAAATTCCACAGGGGAAGGCACTTGTAGTAGGTGGCGGAAATTCAGGAATGCAAATAGCAGTAGAACTTGCAAAAACGCATGAAGTTATGTTGTCTATTAGTCATCCTTTAACGTTTTTACCGTTACAACTTTTTGGAAAAAGTATTTTTAATCTGCTAGAAAAAGTGGGTTTATTGTACGCTGAAATAAATACAAAGAGGGGAAGATGGTTTCAGAAGAGAAAGGACCCTATTTTCGGTTTGGAGGGTAAGAAACTTATTCGGAATAGAGCAATTAAACTGCAAGAAAAAGTAGTAAGTGCATCAGGAAATAACATCATGTTTCAGAATGGTGATACTTATAGTGCAGAAAGCGTTATATGGTCAACTGGTTTTGTTCAAAATTATAATTGGATTGAAATTGAACAAGCAGTGAATGAGAAAGGATTTCCTAATCATATAAAGGGAATCAGTCCAGTAAAAGGATTGTATTATATCGGATTGCCGTGGCAATCTCAAAGGGGTTCTGCACTTATTTGTGGTGTAGGAAAGGATGCAGCATATTTGCTTTCTGAAATCAAAAAAATAGATCAGTAGCGATAACTACTGATCATCCATATGTACATGAATTAGGAGAGGTCAAACATTTATTAACTTTATTATAATAGATTTTTATGGGGTTAAAAACTGAAAATTCAAATTTAATGTTGAGAAAGTTTTTTTGTATCGAAATATATGAAAAAATAGGGATTTTTATTAAAACAGAAAAAGATATTTCTATTTTAGTAAATTATGATATAGTCTAAATAAGCGTTTTTTTTCATAAATGTAATTATTTTCATTTTAGTTTTGTTTATATGAGGGAAGGAGAAGTAATTATGAAGTTTGATGATCAACGCTTATTAGGAGTCCGATTAGGTTCTGTACTTGTGACAGAGGAAAATCAATATTTAGTAATTAAGAAAAAAGATCATTATGCACTGTTAAATATACATAATTTAGAATGCACTCATGTTGAAGTGCAGTTAGAACATTTGGAAGAAATGTTGCGGGAAGATTTCCAAGAAAGTATAACGGAAATTATCGCACCAGAACATATAAAAATTGTTGCGAAAAATGTTATATAGATAAAGAAGCTGGAAGGAACAGCTTCTTTATTTTCATTATAAGGATAACGTTTTTACAACCTCACCAATGAAGTGTTTTCTTTTTTAGTTAGTTTGAAGTGAACTTTTGAAAAAATTTGTCTCGGTACATGTACATAACCCATGAGATTGTTATTAAAGAAATGATGATTTGTTTGTTTTTAATTGTTGCATTGAGAACAAGCCAACCAACTATATCAAATAATAAATGTAGCACGATTGACAGAACTACAAATTGAAGTAACGTATTTAAAAATCTTTTCATAAAGCGTCCCCCTAAAATAATAGGTTTTATTAACAGTTTGATATAGTGGTATTATACAGTAAATGTGTCTTGTGGTAAAATTTACATAAGTTAGTGAAATAAAATAAATGAAAGTTAGTAAGGGGGAACATTCATGGAATTCTGGATGGTTATACTAATATTAGCCTTTGGTTTCATTTATATCGCTGAAAAATTAGCTACAATTGAAAAGAAAAATGATGCGCGTTTAAAGAGAATTGAAGATAGATTACAATTAATTACGAAAGAAAAGGGAATTGTAGAAAGAGAACCTGAAATTAATAAAGAACTACGCCAGCTTGTAGAAGAAGGAAAAAAAGTTACAGCAGTTAAGAGAGTAAGAGAAGCTTTTGGTTTTTCCTTACTAGAAGCGAAGCAATATGTTGATAAATTATAAAAAAGATCATCCATTTGGGTGATCTTTTTCACTGCGCCATGCGTGTATTTACATAAGCGGCGATAATAAAGTGTCCAATTATATGGAACAAACATTTGAGATGAATTGTCTAATATAGGTAATAACTATTTAGCTTGAAAGAAAGGGTTGATAACATGAAAAAGAATACGTTGTTAAAAGTAGGATTATGTGTAGGTTTACTAGGAACAATTCAATTTGTTAGCACAATTTCTTCTGTACAAGCATCACAAAAGGTAGAGAAAACAGTAATAAAAAATGAGACGGGAACCATTTCAATATCTCAGTTAAACAAGAATGTATGGGTTCATACGGAGTTAGGTTCTTTTAATGGAGAAGCAGTTCCTTCGAACGGTCTAGTTCTTAATACTTCTAAAGGGTTAGTACTTGTGGATTCTTCTTGGGATGACAAATTAACGAAGGAACTAATAGAAATGGTAGAAAAGAAATTTCAGAAGCGCGTAACGGATGTCATTATTACACATGCGCACGCTGATCGAATTGGCGGAATAAAAACGTTGAAAGAAAGAGGCATTAAAGCGCATAGTACAGCATTAACTGCAGAACTAGCAAAGAAAAATGGATATGAAGAACCGCTTGGAGATTTACAAACCGTTACAAATTTGAAGTTTGGAAATATGAAAGTAGAAACATTTTATCCAGGGAAAGGGCATACAGAAGATAATATTGTCGTATGGTTACCGCAATACAATATTTTAGTTGGAGGCTGTTTAGTGAAATCTACGTCCGCGAAAGATTTAGGAAACGTTGCGGATGCTTATGTAAATGAATGGTCTACATCGATTGAGAATGTGCTGAAGCGATATAGAAATATAAATGCAGTAGTGCCTGGTCATGGAGAAGTAGGGGACAAAGGATTACTTTTACATACATTGGATTTATTAAAATAAGAAATTGTAGAAATACAAAAGAGAGGAGAAATAATTTTCTCCTCTCTTTCTTCTAACTATATTTAAATGCTGAATCTGTTGATTACGTCAGCATATATTACTGAGATTTTAATTCCAAGTATACAAATACTAGTACTGTCATAATTGCTATAATAACATAAGTAGCATCAAGCATTATAAGTGTTTTTAAAGTTTCAGTCATCGTAATTCACCCCTGTTATAAAAATATAACATGATCTTTTTATTGATTAGATAAGAGATCATAAAGATAAAATGTATATGAAATTTCTTAAGTAGCTTCTATATAAATATATCATATAAATAATGTAAGTAATGTTAAGATAATGTAAATGTATTGTAAATAAAAAGGTTTACAATAAAGACTTTAATAAAAAATGATAGTTCCTTAAAATGACAAATGCGCTCTTCTTTCTATTGAATGATAGAAAGAAGAGCGTATTTTTATATCTATTTCATATGTGATGAATTGCAACTATTTGTACATTTGATTCAAAAATTTTTTTCGTTGTATATATTTCTCCAAATTAATTAGCTATTTAAAAGTATCGAAAGATGTGTGTACACTAATGCATATTTTTTAGTGTTAATAAAAATATTATGTCAACAATATGAACTGTCACAAATCTTTATATATTATTGTGATTGATATCACATCACTTTTTTTCAATGGGTATTATGCTTAAGGTGTAATGAATGATTGGGAGAGGGTGGGATGATATGTTTTGTTATCAATGTGAACAAACGCCAGCAGGCGGATGTAAAGTAATGGGTGTGTGCGGCAAGAATGAAACGATTGCGAGTTTACAAGATACGATTGTGTTTGGGCTAAAAGGAATTGCAGCTTATCGCACACATGCTGCTCAGCTAGGATATACGGATGCATTTGTAGATGCTACAACACAAGAAGCTTTATATATGACATTAACAAATTCTAACTTTAACGAACAAGAGCATATTGATATGGCTATGAAAGTGGGGAAATCAGCTTTACGGGTGATGGAATTATTAGATGAGGCACATACGAATCATTTTGGTGTGCCAGAGCCTGTACAAATTACACAAAATCGTGTAGAAGGTAAAGCAATTGTAGTTACGGGTCATAATTTATTTGCACTAGAAGAACTATTAAAGCAAACAGAAGGAAAAGACATTAATATTTATACGCATTCTGAAATGCTACCAGCACACGGATATCCGCAGCTGAAAAAATATAAACATTTAAAAGGAAACATCGGTAAGGCATGGTATGATCAAAGACGCCTTTTTGAAAAATTTACTGTTGCCATATTAGCTACAACAAACTGTGTTATGCCAATTAAAGGATCGTACTCTGATCGATTCTTTTCATATGACATTGCAGGTTTAGAAGGTGTACAAAAAATTGAAAATGATGATTTTACACCATTGATTCAAAAAGCGCTAGAACTTCCAGAAGTACATATGGAGTCAGATGAACAGTTAGTGGCAGGCTTTCATCATAATACAGTATTGTCATTAGCTCCAGAAATTATTGATGCAGTAAAAGAAGGGAAAATAAAGCGTTTCTTTGTTATCGCCGGTTGTGATGCACCGGGAAAAGGCGGAGAATATTATCGTGAATTAGCAACGTCGCTTCCGCAAGAAACGGTTATTTTAACAACTTCTTGCGGGAAATTCCGCTTTAATGATGTGGATTACGGTGTTGTACCTGGTACGGAAATTCCGCGTTACATTGATTTAGGACAGTGTAATAATTCCATTTCTACAGTGAAAATAGCGGCTGCATTAGCTGATGCTTTCCAATGTGAAGTGAATGAATTGCCAGTAAGTATTGTGCTATCATGGTTTGAACAAAAAGCGGTTGCCATTTTACTCGGGCTATTTAGTCTTGGGATTCAAGATATTCGCATCGGTCCAAAGGCTCCTGAATTTATTTCACCTGGCGTGCTTGATGTATTACAAGAAACATTTGGTTTAAAACTAATTACAAATGCAGTAGAAGACATGGCTATGATGTTATCGTAACGGAAAAGATGTTTTCACTTAATTGTAGCTTTATAAATCATTTGTATGTGTGTGAGTAAACGTACATACAAATGATTATTAATAAAGAAAATCGCTATATCTATAAATTTTATAAAGCTTTTAAAGTGTAACACCACATGCCCATCACCTTAAGATTTTAAGTATCCCCAAAACGAAATTTCTACATGAATATCTATAATTTTACCTCTTTTTCATTTGATTTGAAAATAAGCTTTCTATTTTTAAAAACCAACGATACCACCTCAAATTATATGAATAAAATCCATTCATTTATTAGGAAAATGGATTGAAAATAATAAGGTAGACTAAAAAGTAAAATATTATTTATGATAATCATTCTTTTATAAAATTTAAATTGGAAATAGCCCTACTCATTTTGATTGCGCATTTTCAAAATGGAGGGGCTTTTCTTACTGTAAAATCAATAACTGCAGCTTATTTTGTTGAAAAAATTCTCATTCTTATTTTGAAAGTGATATGGGTACATTTACATGCACATCAATCTTTTATGATGAAGTGGCCCTTGAATATATTATTTTTTATTGACAGACATAAAAATGATTTATTTGCTATATTGATAATTTATAGACGTTATAATAAAACGTTTACGTATATGTAAACTTAATTTATTATTGTTTGGTTTTATTGTGAGGTTAGGCAGTGTTAATAACAATAAAATAATGAATATATCACCTGCAAAAAGAATGAAACCAATACGGAGAAGATGATTTCGTTAAAAATTCGAAAAATAAGCGTTATTAGCTCTTGAAGAAAAATGACTAGAAAAATTATAAGCATATGGAAAATAGGGTTATACAAAAAGTCCTAAAGGGGGACGGAATTATGGAGAAAAGAAAGTATTCAGTAACACCACAAGATCGAATGAATTATGTATTAGGTCTTTATTCTGCAGATCAACAAATTAATGCAGTTCTTTATTTTCCTGTAGGTATATCAAAGGATATACTTGAAGAATCAGTAAGGATAACGTTGCAATTGCAACCAGTTTTGAACAGCCGGTTTGTAGAAAATGATATTCCTTACTGGGAGGAACATTCATCTGACACTAACTCATCTATTTGCTTTTTTGCAGAAGGAAATAATCAAGAACTTGAAATAATGGCAATAGATTTTATTAAGGAACCTGGTGATCGTATTCAGGGGCCTATGGTTCAAACGAAATTATTACGGGGCACTACAACAGATATGTTAGTTGTGAAATTGTCTCATCTATGTTCAGATGGTGCAGGAGTCAAGGAATATATTAAATTGCTTGGAATGATATATACTCACCTTTCATTGGGACGGTCTAAGAAGCAAATTATAAAGGAATTTGATAAGGGAAATGAGAGTTGTCGAGATCAATCACATGTATTCAAATACGCTGGAATATCGGACATAAAAAGTGCGTATCGTCCTAACCAAGAACAACAGGCATCGTTATGGTCTTTTCCATCTCAACCTAACAAAAATAAATTTCCCCAAATGTCCGTACGGCGATTGAGCCATGAGCAAACTCTACGTTTAACCCAATGGACAAAAGCTCAACAGGCTACCTTGAATGATGTAATCATGACTGCATACTTCCGAGCTTTATCACATTTCACTGTGTATGCAGAACCTCGCACTGCAGAAAAAATGATTGGCTTGACAATTGATTTACGTCGATATCTGCCTAATAATACAACTGGTGCTATTTGCAACTTATCCGGTATGGAAATGCCAGTGATTAAAATGGAAGACGATGAAACATTTAAGCAGACTCTTGTTCGAGTTAAACAATCAATGGATAAAATAAAGTCTCAAAATCCAGGTCTTTCTTCAGCAGCAGGAATGGAGTTACTGGCAGAAATGAAGCTATCTACAGTGAAGGAAATGTATAATCAGCAATATGAACAGGCTGTACAGATGGGGATGGCGTTGCCATTACTGACAAATTTGGGAGTAATCGCTGAGGAACCTATTCAGTTTGGTGAAATTCAAGCTGAGGACGGGTATATGACATCACCTATTATGTATGCACCATTCTTTTCAATGGGAGCAAGCTCTTATAATGGAAGGCTTACATTTACGATCGGTTATCATGCGCCGGATACATCAAAAGAAAAGGTAGAAAAATTTTTAGATAGTGTTGCTAATCAACTATCAGAAATAAAATAAAAGAGAATATAGAGAACAGATTTCTAATAGAATTGTATTTTGGGGGCTCGTATCATGTACGGATAATCTCTGGAAATTTTCTCTGACCGCACTTGCCTTTATGCTATATATGCAATGGGAATGGTAGGGAGAAACAGTTTGTATCGTGAAAAAACAAGATATAACGGTATGAAAACAATAAAGCAGAGCTGATTTAAATTACACTTTGAATCAGCTCTGTTTTACTAGTTTGATGGCCCTTACAACAAAAAAGGAGGCTGTATCCGGTTAGGGTAAAGCGGATTTTTAATTTTTTTGAAAATAAAGTTGACATCCACAACTACTTAGTCATACAATGTAGTTGTAATAAGTGATACTGAATAGTGTGGTTTTACTCAAAAGCTATTCAGTAAAAAAATTCGCCTTAGTACTCTGTGATACTGAATATAAGTCAGACAGAATAGGGGGTAAAGGAGGATCAGGACATGGAAAATTTAACTGAAATGCTAAAAGGTTCACTGGAAGGGTGTGTACTGGAAATCATCAGTCGCCGTGAAACGTATGGCTATGAGATTACCCGCCATCTGAATGATCTTGGGTTTACCGAAGTTGTGGAAGGTACGGTGTATACCATCCTTGTACGATTAGAGAAGAAAAAGCTTGTGAATATTGAAAAGAAACCATCAGATATGGGACCGCCTCGTAAGTTTTATTCATTAAATGAAGAGGGCCGCCAAGAGCTTGAATTGTTTTGGAAAAAATGGGATTTTGTATCGTCAAAAATTAACGTCTTGAAGTCAAAATAGGTTCATAAGATAAAATGTTCCGGTCGATACTTTGGGAATTTCTTGTTCGGTTTTATAAAAAAGGAGGAAAATAAGATGTTAGAAATGTTTAAAAAGTTAATTGGTGATAAAAAAGAGTACAAAATGATGATGGCACGAGTTGAGGCTCTGCCAGAGGACTACCAATTTGTATTTAAGAAAATTCAAAACTACATGTGGAATTTCTCAGCGGGTAACGGGATGGATATGTTACACATACAGTATGAATTAATCGATTTGTTTGAAGCTGGTGCAGCAGAAGGAAGACAAGTGCTTGACATTACTGGGGATGACGTGGCTTCCTTTGCTGACGAACTAGTGGCAAATGCTAAAACTTACGTCTCCAAGTATCGTGAAGATTTGAATGAAAGTATTATGAAGAAATTGAGAAAAAAATAAATGGAATAAGTAATACCGACTGATTAGCTGGTTACACATATGAATTGCCACCATAGCTATTCAGTTATATTTTTAGCTCGGTACTAAGTGATACAGAATATCAGTGGTACTAAATAGATAGAGGTAAATAAATTATCTCCGCAAAACATTTTTATAGGGAGGAAAAAAGTATGAGTAATGCAGCGATTTCTATAAAAGGCTTGAAAAAATCCTTTAAAGACAAGGAAGTTTTAAAAGGGGTAGATTTTGAGGTGCAGCGTGGAGAAATTTTCGCGCTGCTAGGCTCAAATGGAGCGGGAAAGACGACAACGGTCAACATCCTTTCGACACTCATGAAGCAAGATAGTGGTGAAGTAAGTATTTGCGGATTTGATGTACAGCGTCAACCAAATCATGTTCGTCAAAGTATCAGTTTGACAGGGCAGTTCGCAGCTTTAGACGGTATGCTGACTGGGAGGGAAAACTTGATAATGATTGCTAGGCTACGTGGTGTTTCCAATCCCGCTCAAGTTGCTGACAATCTACTTGCAAGATTTAGCCTGACTGATGCGGCAAACCAAAGGGCAGATCAGTATTCAGGTGGGATGAAGCGCCGGCTTGATATCGCGATGAGTTTGATTGGGGCGCCAGCAGTTATTTTTCTTGACGAACCAACGACTGGACTCGATCCTGAAGCGCGGATCGAAGTGTGGGATACAGTCAAGGAACTTGCTGATAGTGGTACAACTATTTTGCTTACGACTCAGTACTTGGAGGAAGCAGAACAACTGGCTGATCGTATCGCAATTTTGCATGGCGGAAAAATTATTACGACAGGTACTCTTACTGAACTGAAAGAGATGTTCCCACCGGCAAAAGTGGAGTATATCGAGAAGCAGCCTACATTGGAAGAAATATTCCTTGCGATCATTGGCAAAAAGGAGGAGATGTAAATGAAAAGCAAAACAGGGGTATTACTTGGGCGCTTAATGCGCAATATTATGCGTAGTCCAGATACAATTATTACGGTAGCGATTACACCGATTATGATGATGCTATTGTTTGTATACGTATTTGGTGGGGCTATACAGACAGGAACAGATAACTACGTCAATTATTTATTGCCGGGAATTTTGCTAATGGCTATCGCATCCGGTGTAGCTTACACTTCCGTGCGACTCTTTACGGATGTAAAGAGTGGGCTGATGGCACGTTTCATTACGATGCCTATTAAGCGCTCATCGATATTGTGGGCTCACGTTCTAACCTCTCTTGTTGCTAATGTACTTACTATCGTGGTGGTTATTCTTGTTGCGCTCTTAATGGGTTTCCGTTCCAGTGCGAATATTCTAGATTGGCTTGCAGTAGCTGGGATACTAGGAATGTTTACGTTAGCGCTAACATGGTTGGCTATCATTCCAGGGCTGACGGCAAAATCTATGGAAGGGGCGACAGCCTACTCGTACCCACTAGTTTTTCTTCCATTTATTAGTTCAGCCTTCGTACCTACCGAAACGATGCCAAAAATTGTTCGTGTGTTTGCGGAGAATCAGCCTGTAACTTCAATCGTGAATGCGATTCGTGCTCTTTTATATGAAGGAACTGTTGGAAACGATATTTGGATTGCGCTCGCTTGGTGCGTCGGAATTATGGTTATTGCTTGCTTCTTTGCTAGTAAAGCATTTAAACGTCAGCTAGGGTAAGTGAATGAAATCATCCGGAATAATATATTTTTTTGAAAAAGCACGGGAAGATTTTCCGTGCTTTAATAATTCATTCATACTTCGCTTAATTGTAGTAGTTTTAAAGTAAATAGGAGAATAACAAATTGAATACACATGCCTGTATGGTATGTTAACACTTAACTAAAATGACTTGTTAATAAACGGAATATTCCGTGTAAATATAGAGGTTATCGTAGTGATGTGTTATATTTATACTTATAAGGTATATAATGTATAAATTAATCGTTTAGGGGATGAAAAAGGGAGAGGTTCAAATGAAATGGTATTTATATACTCTCAAAAACTATGCGAAATTTAGTGGGAGAGCTACGAGAAAAGAGTACTGGATTTTTACTTTATTTAATAAGGTTACGTTTTGGTCATTAATATATTTGGCCTCTTATTCTTCGTCGGCCTTTTACTTAAGAGCCAATATTACCTTGCTATATATAACAATTTTTATCGTTCCTACTCTGGCAGTGGAAGCTCGTCGATTACATGATAGTGGAAAAACAGGATGGTGGCAGCTATTAAATTTTGTGCCATTTGGAGGAGCGGTTCTACTTGTGTTTTGTATCATTGAAAGTGATGAAGGTGAGAATAAGTATGGACCAAATCCACATTCAAATCTTAAACAAGCAATTTAATGTGTTTATAGAAAACTCTAATATAAAAGGTATGAACTAAAAGTTAGTTCCTACCTTTTTTGTTGTATTATTCATAGAAGCCTCGTTAAGTAGTGATCGCTTAAACTCAATATTTTGAGGTTTAACTGATCACTACTTATGGGGAATATAAACATAATCGCTCTTGTAAATCTTTTAATATTTCTTCAGGCATTTCCCTAATTGTAATATCCTTCCCTAGAAAAAGCAGCCAATTTATTATTTCCGTCACTTCATCGGGATTGTTAACATTGATAAAAGTTTTTAAAATGGCTGTGGATTGGTAAGGATTAGTATAAGATATTGAAATTTTTAAAGGATGGTATTTTTTGAACTGGGCAATTGCTGTCGGACCAAGTTCAAGTACAAGGTTAATTGCTTCAGCCTTCTTACTTAGTTTTTCTAAAATCTTTTTCTTATTGAGCCTTTTATTCGTCGTGTATGGTTCGATATTGATGAGATCATCGACAGGAAACATTAACTTCTTTTCTTCTTTTAAGTCAAATCCTTCAATAATCCAATGGCTTTTTTCTTGATAAAGGTGTAATAGATAAATTGGATAAGACTTAATTTCTTCATCTTTTTTAATGGTAATCAATAAATGGTTATCCAAAAGAAGGATTTGAATGAGTTTTTCTAACATAGGATGGGGGAGATCAGAAAGCTCAAGTAGATCGGGATTATGAGGATTAGTTCCTTGGAACAGCAAGAGTTGATTTAAAAGAACAAGGTCATCCTGCTGGGTTTCTGAGATGAGTCCTAGTAGTTTTTCGGCTAAAGATTGACGACTCTTTAGGTAGGGAAGTTGTTGATTCCTCGTAGCCATAAAGGCAATAAAAAGAGCTTTCACTTCATTATCAGTAAAGCGAACAACGGGCAGGATAGAATTATGCATAACAAAATATCCACCCGTTCTCCCAACTTCAGCGACAAGTGGCATTCCCATAGCTTCAATTTCTCTAATGTCTCTAATAGCTGTCGATCGTGATATGTCAAATTCTCGTATGATTTCAGAAATTGTAAAGTGAGAGCGGTTGTTAATATATCGCATAATTGTATTGATCCGTTCAACTTTTTTCATTTTGGTCTCCTAAACAGTATCATTTTTTGACATGGTTTAAAGATATTATAAACGTATCAGATGAAAAGATAAATCGTTTGATTAATAAAAAAAGAGGCAGGTTTTGTATATGAAAAATTATACTATAGAAGAAAAAGATAGCTTTATTGTGTTAGGTATTGGAACTGAAATTAAGAGTGAGTACACAGACTTTGCTGGAATAAATAAAGAAAAGGAAGACTTTTGGTCGGCTGTTAAAGAAGATGGAAGGCTGGACACTTTAAAAGCTTTAGCGACAAATGAATACATTTTTTCTGTGAGCGAAGCGGTGAATAACAAAATGATGTATTATGCGGGTGTCATGACAGAAGCACAAATAGAAGAAGAATCTAGAGTGATTCAGTTTCCGAGGGGAGAATACTTAGTAGTAAAAGGGGAAGACAAAACAGCTGAAGAGTTAAGTAATAAGTTGACTGGCATCGCCTTCGGTCAAGCTTTACCAGATGCAAATGAGTTTGCTTATGTTGGTGGACCAAATACGACGGTTGAGATGGGGAAAAGAAACGGCTTAGTGTTTGGTGAAATGTGGATTCCAGTTGTAAGGAAGTAAAGTGATAAAAGATACGAATATGGGAAGTAGAGGCTAACAATCTTGGATTGTTGGCCTTTTTAACATGAATATAATATTCATATGTCTATTGTATTTTTTGCGGCAAGATTAAATAGCTTTTTTGTTACTTTACAATAAAGTATACTTAATATCAGTAATTCATATAATTAGGAGTGGTTTCTATATTTAGAGAAAATACAAAAAGGATACTTCTGTCATTAGTAACAAATCCAATACTAATAATTGTATACGGGATCTTTTGCTATGAGTTGGCCTTATACTGTAAGTACGGAAGAATGAATTATAATATTTACATTTTGTTATTATGTATAGTACTTTTTATATCCATAACTACATTTACTACAATGCGGGTGATAAAAAATAGAGAATATGAATCTAAAAAATTAACAAATTCAATAGCATGGAGATCCATTTCTATTATCATTATTGTTGCAATTACATCATTTTATGGGATGCAGATTTATAAAAGTGCAATAAATTACAATGGCAAATTGGCATGGTTTATAGAAAAGTTAAAACATGAAAGGTCAGTTAAACTTAAACATAATAATATATATAAATCTGGAGTAGAAGGTATTTTTGAAGATATAAATAAAAAATATCCTTTGCCAAAGAAATTGTATATGGCAACTGATTTTGATCTTACATTTCATTCAGATGGAACAATCACAGCGTTTGATACATTTGTTTATGGGAAAAATGTTGATGGGAAAGAAGAAACTTATTTAATCTCTTATAATAAGAAGAAATCAGAAGATATTACTATAATACGAGATGGATATGCAAAGCCTGATTATAATGATGATAAATTAGTAGAACCTTTAATTAAAACGGTTAAGGCGATCCCAGTTAAGCAAACGGTCAAAAAATGGAATGAAAGTAAGTATGGGTTGATTTATTATGGAAAAAGAAATTGGGGATCCAATACAGAGGGAATTATTAATATTACTGAGGATGGTAAGAGGCAGAGTGTTAAAGAAGCAGCTTCTGATATCATTGGATATACTGTATCTATATTTGTCCCTGGAAAAGAGAAAGAGCTAGTCCCTGCTAGATATAATTTAATAAGTGACGCAAGTTGGAGTAAATCAAAGACGCCTCCAAAAGAAGATATGCTTAAAGAGAAGGAACAACAAGATTTAAAGAATGAAAAAGAACAGTTTTTCCTATCGAAAGAAGTTGGTTATAAACTAAATATGACAGATAAAGCATTAGGGAGCGCTTTTTATTCATTAAGCAAGACTAGTGATGAAGGGAAAACATGGGAGGTTATCAATCCAGACCCATTTAATGGGGGGATTGGTAGTGTATCAGGAATCATTTTTATAAATGATAAACTTGGGTTTTTAGGAGCAATTAGGCCTTCTGGTAATGAAGGAGAGTTATATCGCACAGATGATGGGGGAGTATCTTTCAAAAAGGTAGAATATCCGCCGCATGAAGTGAAATTAGATCATACACAGTCCACAATAAGTCCTTTTGATTCTCCTAGTATGCCATATGAGAAAGATGGGGTTTTTAATATGTTAGTTGGACAAGGGGCAGATGGAGACTACAATGGCGATAGTAGTGCACTTTATCAATCAAAAGATAACGGAGAGACATGGGAATTTGTAGAAGAAGTGAAAAAGAAATAATCAGAATGTTTTTTTAAAAATAAGGTAACTACTCAGCTATACATTTCATGACGGACAGGAAGAATTTACGAGTGAAATAATTAAAGTTCTTTCTCATGCTGGAGGTTGGTTAATATGGTCTACTATTCTTGCATCTTCCATCATGTATACTGTTACTTTATATAAGAATCATCCAGATATCAGAAAAATTATACATGCTCGTTTTGAAGAAATAAAGCAACGAATAAAATATTAATGTAACTAATAAAAAACGTTATTCTTTCTAGTAATTTTGCTTATTTAGAAAGAATAACGTTTTTATTTTTTAATACTCAAGTAATAGTTTACCTGCAGTTCCTATCATATAATTTATTGAATTTTAATATACGTTATGTATAACAGATATTTACCTTATAAAATAAGGGGGGCATATTATGACTGAGACAAACGAATCTTCAGGAGTCAATTTGAAAAAAGATGTGAAGTTTTCTATTATAATTCCTGCACACAATGAAGAAAAGTACATTAGAAAATGTTTAGATTCAATTGCAAAGGCATCAGAGGCATATAAAGAGCAAACGGAAGTTATAGTTGTTTTAAATCGTTGCACAGATAAAACAGAGGAAATAGCAAAATCTTATAATTGTGTTACATTGAAAAATAACGATAAAAACTTATCTAAAATTCGAAATGCAGGGGCTAAAATAGCTAATGGAGAAATAATCGTCACTATAGACGCTGATACCATAATGACAGAGTCTATGTTGTTTAATGTAGATAAATATTTAGCTTCAGGTAAATACATTGGTGGTGGGGTAAATGGAAAGTTTGAAAGAATATCTTTAGGAATATTTCTCTCCGCAATGTTAATAATCATCCCCTTACTTTTTAAGTACGGTGCTATATCTGTAGGGATTTTTTGGTGCTATAGAAAAGACTTTATGGCAATTAACGGATTTAATGAAAACATGCTTATGGCAGAAGATGCAGATTTCGCTAAACGGTTAAAAGAATGGGGAAAGAAAAATAATAAGAAATTCGGTACTATTAAAAATGGAATGATAACTTCATGCAGAAGATTTGATACATATGGAGACTGGACTTTACTTAAAAATCCAAAAGTAATTTTAGCTTATCTAAAAGGAAATGATAGAAAATACGCAGATAAGACATATTATGATAACCAAGAAAGATAAAAATGGAGAAAACCAGTAGAAAATAGTTAGTGCTTTTTTAGATATAATGAGAATCCAACTTAATTTAATAGATATTATAAGAAAACCATCAATTTGATTACCCTTTTTCAAATTGATGGTTTTTATTTTTGAAATAAATATGTATTTTTTTATGAAAATATTTTTTGACCCCCATAAAACTTTGTACTCCTCCGAATATGTATAGTGAAAAAAATAAATAGAAGAAAAATGACTATGAAAGAATATAGAAGTATTAATAAAATTACTAGATTAAGTGGCATCCAAAATGGAAGGATGAAATTACCAATTATATAGAGAAGAGTTATTCAAGGATTGCAGATAAAATAGAAAGAGAATAAGCAAAACGAACGGTAGAAAATAAGAAAGTAGATAAAAATACAAACTTAACTTTAGTGCCGAGAGAAAAGGAAAATTATTAAGAAAACGTTGGGAAAAGTTAGACTCGAAAAATATAACTAACAGCAAGAAAACAAGACCGAAGAAAAGTACCAAGAAAATCTGGTTAAATGGTCACTTGTGTAGTGGCCATTTTGCTATTTGAAGGAGGCTGGGAGATTACAAGTGTTGAGTTTAGTAATGAAGATCTTAAGAAAACCGAAAATAGAAGATATCGTATGTAACATACAAAACAACGAAGAAGACAAAGAAGCGTTTATCGTACAGTATCAGCCTTTTATTAGAAAATCAATCTCATCTGTCTGCCGTCGATATATTACAGAACAGGATGATGAATATAGCATTGGATTGTTTGCCTTTAACGAAGCAATTGAACAGTATTCCTATACAAAAGGAAAATCCTTTTTAGCGTTTGCTGATCTTCTTATAAAAAGAGATGTAATTGACTATATACGTAAGGAGTCTAAACATAACTTTGTCTTTTTAAAAGAAGATGAGCAAGAGGAAATGTTAGAAATGCAAGTGTCGCTTACGGAGTATATGAAAGAGATGGAAAATAGTAACCGTAAGGAGGAAATTCTTCATTTTCAAAGTGTGCTAGCTGAGTTTAAAATCACATTCTCAGAGCTTGCTAAAGAATCTCCTAAGCATCGTGATACACGTGAGCACTTAATAGAAATTGTGAAAATAATTATAAAAGAAGAGGAAATGATGGAAGAGCTGTTCCGAAAGAAAAAGTTACCGCTTAAACAGATTGAACCGCGTGTTAGGGTAAGTCGTAAAACGTTGGAACGACATAGAAAATACATTATTGCAATGTGTATTATTTTTGCAAACAACTATACATATATTCTGGATTACATAAGAGGGGAAAAGCATGATGAATAAAGGAATTGTGATGGATATAAAAAAGCATAGCGTAGTTGTTTTAACACCAAATGGAGAGTTTATTACGTGTAAAAGAAAAGGGGATTCTTGCATAATCGGGGAGGAAATCTCGTTTGATGAGCAAGAACAAAAAGCATCGTATTTTTCGATTCCTTCCTTTTTAAAGCCTGCATCAATACTTGTTGCTTGTTTTCTATTTGCAGTGCTGTTTTTCTACAACCAACCAGAAGAAAAAGTATTTGCTTACGTCTCAGTTGATATAAATCCAAGTTTAGAGGTGAGCGTAACAAAGGATTTTCGTGTTATAGATTTGCAGGCTTGTAATGATGATGGAAGGCGTATTTTAAAAGAATTGAAGCAATGGGAAAATAAACAATTACAAGAAGTAATACGTACTATTATAAAGCAAAGTCAAGAGGATAAGTATTTAACGAATGATAAGCAAGTTATGCTAACAGCTGTTGCAAAGGACAAGGCACTAGAACCACTTTTGGAAAAGGCAATGAAAGAATTAAAGAAAGAATATGAGCTAAAACATATTACAGTTGAATATCAAAGTAGCACAATGCAAATACGAGAGAATGCTAGAAAAGCTGGAATTGGCACAGGTGTTTATATAAAGCAAGAGAATGAGAAGAACAAATCACTTACGCCTCCTGTCACCCCGTCTAATCCGGTGGAAAACGAAGAAGAAGTGCAATCACACCCGGAGTCATCTCCTGATGCAACACTCGATTTGTCTCCTGTAAAAGAAAAAAAATATGAAAAGCAAGAGCAGAAAGAACAAAAGAAAACAGAGGAACAGCCATCGAAGCAAATAAAAGAAAACAATGGAAGAGGATCTCAGCAAGAAAATAGAGGGAATCAACAGGAGAATAACAGTAGAGAAGCTCAACAAGGAAATAATGGGAATCAGCAAGGGAACAACGGAAGAGGATCTCAACAAGGGAATAATGGAAATGGGAAAGGGAACAACGGAAGAGGATCTCAACAAGGAAATAATGGAAATGGGCAAGGGAACAACGGAAGAGGATCTCAACAGGGAAATAACGGAAACGAGCAAGGGAACAATGGAAGAGGATCTCAACAAGGAAATAATGGAAATGAGCAAGGGAACAACGGAAGAGGGTCTCAACAAGGGAATAATGGAAATGGGCAAGGGAACAACGGAAGAGATCCTCAACAAGGAAATAATGGGAATCAGCAAGGGAACAATGGAAGAGGATCTCAACAAGGGAATAATGGAAATGGGCAAGGGAACAATGGAAGAGGATCCCAGAAAGAAAATGACGGAAACGAGCAAGGGAACAATGGTAGGGGGTCTCAACAAGAAAATAGAGGCCACCAGCAAGGGAATGAAAAGAAGAATCAATAGAATATGGAAGTGAGAGATTCACTTCAAAGCTAAAAGGATTTATTCCGCTATTTGCTGGGCAGGCCGATTGGTGAGGGCTGATGATTAGTGGGGGATGAACAAAACCCCCACTGATTAAAGTTGCACTTTAATATTCTATAGTTCTATTAAGAAGGAGTATGTGAAAAATATAATGGAGAAAAACATTCAACAAGAGAAAGATAAAGAAAAACCTGTTTTTTATGATCCGAAAGGAAGGAGAAACATAGCCTTTATTTGGTTTCTATGTATCTCAATAGTTAGTGTAAGTGTTGTATTTTATTTTTTCTTTCAAAGTATTTTTTCAACACCAGAAATTCCAAATATGAATACCGCTGTACAACAAGATACTAAACTTGTACCAATTAATCAAAAACTTAGTGATCAGCAGTTAAAGAAGGAAGCATTTAACCCAAATACCGAAACAAAGGATAATAAAAATTTGGTGAATCCGCCGAAGGATAGTAAACATCCTAAAGAAGTGTATGGTTTTTATGTAAACTGGGATGAAAATAGTACCGCTTCTTTAAAAGAAAATATCGATTCATTAACTACGTTAGTACCAGAGTGGTATCATTTAAAAGCAGATTTAACGATTAGAAGTGAGATAAAACCTGAGATAGTAAAGTTGGCAGAAAAAAATCAAGTGAAGATTATGCCTTTGCTTACTAACTATACTGAGGAAGCTTCTGGTCCTGATAGTGGGCTAATTCATAAGTTACTGAGTTCCTCAAACGATGTAAAGACAAAGTTTATTAATGATTTAGTAATCCAAGTTAAAAAAAATCAGTTTTCAGGTATTAATATTGACTTTGAGGCCGTACCTGAAAGTGATAGAGAAAACTTAACAAATTTTATGAAAGAACTTACTAAGGAATTTCATGAACATGATTTGCTCGTTACACAAGATGTTCCAGCTAATGATAAGGCTTTTGATTATAGTGCGTTAGCAAAAATAATAGATCGAATGATTGTAATGATGTACGATGAGCACTATGGAGCGGGGGAACCAGGACCAATTGCTTCAAATAAATGGTTCCAACATACATTAAAAGAACTGAATATTCCGTCTAATAAACTTATAGTTGCTTTCGGTAACTATGGATATGATTGGGAAGTAAATAGTAAAGAAGCTGCAAAGTCTATGACTTTCTCAGAAGCTATGGCAATGGCTCATGATTCAAATATAAAAATTCAATGGGATAAGGTGAGTGGAAATCCGTATTTTAGATATAAAACAGGAGAGAAAGAACATACTGCTTGGTTCTTAGACGGTGTTACTCTTTATAATCAAGTGAAAATCGCAATGGACAATCATGCAAAGGGGTTTGCGCTATGGAGATTAGGAGCAGAAGATCCTACAATATGGAAAGTTTTAAAAAATCCTATTGAGGTACAAAAAAATCCTAATGTATTACATAAAATCAGTAGTTTAGATGAAGTGAATTATTCTGGACAAGGTGAAATTTTACAGATTGAGAATGAAAGAAAAAATGGATTGAGAGATTTTAAAGTAGGCAAAGATGATTATATTACAGATGAAGTATATCAATCCTTACCATCTGCATATGAAGTGCAACGATATGGAAAACCAAATGGGAAACAAGTAGTATTAACATTTGATGATGGACCAGACCCGAAATATACGCCAGAAATATTAGATATATTAAAAGAGAATCAAATAAAAGCTGCTTTTTTTGTACTTGGTGAAAACGCGCAACTAAATACTAGTATTGTAAAAAGAATATACGATGAAGGGCATGAAATTGGCAATCATACTTTCAAGCATCCTAACATAGCAGATACGTCTTTACTACGAACGAAAGTAGAACTTAATACGACGCAACGTTTAATTCAGGAAGTAACTGGACATTCTACGGTTTTATTTAGATCGCCATATGAAGCGGATGCTAACCCGGATTCAACAAATGAAATATTGCCTATTTTACGTGCACAAAATATGAACTATACAATGGTAGCGGAAAAAGTTGATCCCGAAGACTGGGCAATACCATCAACAAATGAATTAGTAAAGCGTGCTCTTAATCCCATTTATAAGGGAGAGGGAAATATTATTCTTCTCCATGATGCGGGAGGGAACCGTACACATACAGTAGAGGCGCTCCCAATTATTATTAAAGACCTAAAAAAGCATGGATATAGTTTTGTAACAATTTCAGATTTAATGAATAAAGAACGAGATGAAATCATGCCTCCTGTTTCTTCTGAGGGGAAGCAATATTTGCTTTACAATAAAGCTGTCTTTTCAGGGGCAGGATACTTTAAGCATATATTAACAACTATTTTTTATATTGCTATTGGATTAGGGATTTTTCGATTTTTATTCTTAATTTATTTTGCATGGAAGCAGAAAAGAAAAACGTTATCTCGCTATATTAATTCGTCCTATCAACCTTTTGTTAGTGTTGCCATAGCAGCATATAATGAAGAAAAGGTGATAGCCAAGACAATTCACTCAATTTTGGATAGTAATTATAGAGAATTTGAAGTTATTGTTGTGGATGACGGATCGACAGATGGTACGTCAAAAGTAATGAAAGAAACATTTTATAAACACCCTAAAGTTCGTTTCATTCAGAAAGAAAACGGCGGGAAATCATCGGCAATGAACCTAGGGTTTCAACAATCGCGAGGAGAAATCATTGTCACTTTAGATGCGGATACTATTATTGCGCAAGACGCCATTTCTCTAATGGTTAGACACTTTGAAAATCAGAATGTAGCTGCAGTTTCAGGTAATGTCAAAGTGGGGAATAGACGGAATTTGTTAACTACTTGGCAACATGTTGAGTACATTACAGGGTTTAATTTAGAACGTAGAGCTTTTGATGAGTTAAATTGTATTACAGTAGTTCCAGGAGCTATTGGGGCGTGGCGCAAAAAGAATGTAGTTGAATCTGGATATTTAAGCGAAGATACGTTAGCAGAAGATACGGATCTTACTATTACATTTTTACGTCAAGGGCATAGAATTGTATATGAAGAAAAAGCGCATGCTTTTACGGAATCACCTGAAGATGTGAAAAGTCTCATTAAACAGCGGTATCGTTGGTCATATGGTACACTTCAATGTCTTTGGAAACATCGAAAAGCGTTATGTAATCCAAAGCATAAAACATTAGGATTTATTGCACTGCCTAATATGTGGTTATTCCAATATGTGCTGCAATTCATTGCTCCTTTTGCAGATATATTAATGATTATAGGACTATTTAGTAGTAATCCGCTAAAAGTTTTAGGATTTTATCTTGTTTTCTTTTTAATGGATCTTCTCGCTTCTCTGTTCGCATTTAAATTAGAGGAAGAGAACCCAAAACCATTGGCATGGTTAATTTTACAACGTTTTATTTATCGCCAATTTATGACTTATGTTGTCATTAAATCTATATTCTCATCGCTTCGAGGAGTAGCGGTAGGGTGGAATAAACTAAAGAGACTGGGGAGTGTTAAACATTCCACGGAACATAAGGAGGCATCATAAAAGAGCAGACTATCTGCTCTTTTTTTCATTGGTTTTAGTTAGTTGAATGTAGAGTTGTAGTATAAAAACTGCTGCTTCTATAATGAGATTCCTATTCATCATTAATGGTGAGACATTATGTTAAGCTAATCCTTTAGTTTCGGATTAAAGTTTTTTTATATTTTTTTAAAATGACGGACACAAAAACGCATATACCTTCGAATTATATATATGGATAACATAAATATGTATATAAAAGGGGAGAAATAAGATGAAAGAAAAAAAAGAAATGTTTCAAGAAATCGCTGAGGTGTTAAAGGTATTGGCGCATCCAGTTCGTCTATCTTTAGTAAAAATAATGCTTGCAAAAGGTCCTACTAATGTAACAACAATGTATGGGGATTTACAAATGCCTCAAAGTACAATTAGTCAACATTTATCTAAACTAAAAGCTGCTAAAATGGTTACAGGTACTCGGAAAGGATTAGAAATTTATTATGAGGTAACTGACAATCGCACAAAATCAATATTAGCATGTTTAGTTTAAATGATGATTTCTATTTCAAAATAAAAAGCGCTATTCTTTTCTATGATTTTACAGAGAGAATAGCGTTTTTTATTTTTAAGGAGTATCTTTTTATTAGCTTGATGGTGAAAGGGTATTATCTCTAAAATACAAAAATATTGATTTCGCTTTTATTCTTTCTCAGGGGTTTGAGCTCAAAAGGTCGACTATCACTTTGTTTCCAATGAACTGGACAGTGGAAGAACTTATATTTTTGAATAGAGGGCATTCTATGTTTTTGATATATTAATAGTTGGGGAACAGAAATAAGGGGGATATAGAAATGGAATTATTTGATTACTATAAGCGAAAAGGAAAGATGAAACTGTTAATTGGGACGGGTATTTTTATTCTTGCTTTATGCGCTGTATATGAAGATTGGGGACATATTAATTGGGGGCAGTTTATATTTTTTGTTATCGCTGCTTCTATCTTTTTGGGAATTGGATTTTGGCAGTTAAGAAAAGGAAAGTTGATACAAAAGAATATGATAAAAAGTAATGCAACATTTTGGGATGTTGATACTTTAGTTGTATTAGAATTACCAAAACGAAACAAGCAATTTGGTTTATATCATCCTGATGGTAAGTATATAGCAGGAACAAAGATGGTTTCATCAAATATTCTTTTTTCAGTAATACCTTTTTTACATAATAAAGATGTTTACGGATTAGAAACGAGTAGCGGGGAAATTCTAGCTTATTTTCATACTGAAGTGGACGGATATGATTGGGTAATTTATGACTCGAATTATAACCAAATTGGTATGTTTAAAGAAAAAATGATACAAGGATTTACTATGATACGAGGTACTTTGATGACAGATAAAGCCACAAAATTGTCAGATGTAGAAGTTGAGTTTGATTTTATTCAAAGTACTCTCCGTACAATAGACGGACGTACATTAGCGATTGGTAAGCAGGGATATATGCCTATAGAATGGAGTGAAAGGTTCATGGGTTTAAATGTACCTACTATTACCTTAGGTTCTAATGCGTCTAATAATGAAAAAATTCTCGGTTTAGGGGTGCTTCTTTATAGCTTACGTACAATTGAGATTAGAAAAAGTAGAGCGAGCGTTTAATGAGGCGGAAGTAGTGTTTATATGCGAAACTTTATAGAAATCTCATTTTTCTAATTGTATCTTTTTAGATTGATGGATGTGGGGTCACGTCCATCAATCTAAGAAAACAAGTTAGCTAAAAAATGATGAAAATAAACTTTATAGAAATAAAAAATATGAACGTAGAGGATTAAACAAAGTATATAGTGCTTTTTTAGTCATGTAATCTTTTAATCTGATGATCTTTTCCCCATTCAAACAGATTATCCATTATTTGCATTAAAGATTTTCCGTATTCACTTAGTGTGTACTCAACCTTTGGTGGAACTTCTTGATATACGGTACGATAGATAATCCCATCAGCTTCAAGTTGCCGAAGTTGTTGTGTAAGAACCTTTTGTGTAATGTTTGGGATTTCTCGTTTAATTTCATTTGTTCGCATTTTTCCATCCGACAAAATACATAAAATATGAACTTTCCATTTTCCACCGATTACATCGAGTGTTGTTGCAATTGGGCAATTATCATTTTGATTCATATAACACCTCCACAGGTACTTTAAGGTTCCTATAGCACTTTAAAGTACGTACTTTTCAATTATATGTGACTCATTCATACTAATACGTAAAGGGTTGAATAATTTATAAAGGGGATGAAAAAAGATGAAAACACTTGTAATTGTAGCACATCCTGATATTGAAAAATCAAAAATTAATAAAAGATGGATTGAAGAACTTGAGAAATATTCGGATGAAATTACGGTGCATGAATTGTATAAAGTGGCACCGAATTGGGAGTTTAATATTGAAGAAGAGCAAAAGTTATTAGTAGAACATGACAGATATATATTTCAATTTCCACTTTACTGGTACAGCTCACCACCATTATTAAAAAAATGGTTCGATGATGTATTAACATATGGATTTGCGTACGGATCTAAAGGAGATAAAGTGAAGGGGAAAGAATTTGGTGTAGCTATTTCTATAGGTGGATTAGAAAAAGACTATGAAAATAGTGGAATTACAATGGATGAGTTGACGAAACCATTCCAAGCTACATGCTTATACACAGGTATGGAATTTATACCTTCCTTTTATTTATATGGTGCAGAATATAAACTAAGTGATGAAGAGATTGATAAAAGTGCACCTGAGTATGTGCAATATGTGATGAACAAGAAGTATTCTAATATATAATGGGAAATATCCATTTACTTGTAAAGTAAATGGATATTTTATATTCTTTTTATATTCACTAAGTGTAATCTTTAGTAAATTAATAGTTAATCTGGTAAAATAAAAAACCTAACATATATAAAGGGGAGTTTTACTTGAGAACGATGCGACAATTATTACAAAAGAGAGCAATGCAATCACCAAATTTGGAAGCGCTTGTAGGGGGGAAGAAAAGATATTCGTTTCAGCAATATAATGAACGAGTAAATCAGTTTGCACATTATTTGTTATATAATGGTGTGCAAAGAGGAGATCGTATAGGAATACTATGTAAAAATAATCACCCATTTCCAAGCGTTATGATGGCAAGTTTAAAAATTGGAGCGGTATTTATTCCGCTAAATCATCAGCTGACTGTTTATGAATTAGAAACGATTGTAAAAGAAGCGAAATTAAAAGTGTTAGTTATTGATGAAGAATTTAATGAAGTGTTATTAAAGGTTGATGCTGTTAAAGAAATTCCTTATGTAATTCAAACAACAAAAGAAGGCTTTGGTTCATTTGAATTAGAGTTGCAAAAACAGCCAACGACAGAACCGAACGTAGAAGTTCATGAAGAAGACGATGCCATTTACTTGTTTACATCAGGAACGACTGGACAGGCAAAAGCATGTGTAATTGGACATAAAAACTTACATCATTATTTTGCTGAAATTGCGGGACAAAGAGAAATCCCAGCAGGTGAACGCTTTTTATCTGTGCATCCATTGTTTCATATGAGTGGCGTGCTTTCTATTTTAAATTGTATTTATCATGGCGTTACGATGATCTTCTTAGCTGATTCGAATCCTGCTCTTATTTGGGATAAGATTGAAGAAGAGAAAATTACTACGATGCTTGCTTTCCCAGCCGTTTATAGTTACATGCTTGATGAACTAAATAAAAAAGAACGTAACATTTCAACCTTTAAAGTAGCACAAAGCGGTGGTACAAAAGTGCCAGAAACACTCATTCAAAAATATATGGAAAAAGGCATATATATGGTGCAAGGCTATGGTAGTACAGAAGGTTGGGTTGTAACCTCATGGCATCCAATGATGGGAAAAGAAAAGATGTCTTCTGTAGGAAAGACCTTGAAAAATGTAGAGGTGAAAATTGTTCATCCGGAAACAGGACATGAACTAACAACAAATGAAGTTGGAGAGATTCATGTGAAAAGTCCATACATGTTTAAAGGATATTGGAATAATGAAAAGGCGACAAAGAAGGTAGTAAAAGATAACTGGTTTAACATGGGTGATGCTGGCATGATAGATGATGATGGATTCCTGCATATTATGGGAAGATATAAAGACGTTATTATACGCGGTGGTGACAACGTATATCCAGATCAAGTAGAAGATGTTATTCATGAAATACATGGTGTTTTAGAAGTTGCAGTAGTTGGAGTTCCAGATGACTTTTGGGGAGAGGTTCCAAGAGCTTACATTGTGAAGGATGGCGAAACAACATTAACAGAAGAAAGTATTATTCAGTATTGTAAGGAGAAGTTAGCAAGTTACAAAATTCCAGAAGTGGTATTCTTAGAAGAGTTACCGAAAAATGCTTTAGGGAAAGTGTTAAAGAGGGAATTAAGAGAAAATGTACTTGTAAAATAAAAAACATTAGATAATGAGGAATCCAGTTATGTACAAAGCATAACTGGATTTTTTGTTTATGGTTCTGTTAGTAGATATCATAAAGATTTTAAAAATTTTGTGTTTTTGGTGTAATATTGAAAATAAAGGGATCTAACTAATTTCAGTACAAGGGGGAGAAAAGATGGCTATAAAATTAGAAACTGAGCATTTATGTATAGAACCTTTTACCAATGATGATGTTTTTAGAATTAAAGAATTGGCTAATGACAAGGAATTAGCTAATATTCTTGGGCTTCCGCATCCATATAAACTGGAGTTCGCGCAAGATTGGGTTGATATGCAACCAGAACTTATTAGGAAAGGAATCGAATATCCTTTAGGAATTGTCTCTAAAGAATCAAGAGAAATTGTAGGTACAATTACACTAAGAATTGACAAGGGTAACAATAGAGGTGAACTTGGTTATTGGATTGGTAAGAATTATTGGGGAAAGGGTTTTGCAACTGAGGCTGTAAACAGAATGATTCAATTTGGCTTTATCGAATTAGGTCTAAACAAAATTTGGGCATCTGCCATTTCCAGAAATAGATCGTCGATTAAAGTATTAGAGAAGTCGGGTTTACGTAAAGAAGGCACATTGAGACAAAATAGACTTTTATTAAATACATATGAAGATGTTGATATTTATGGAATATTAAAGACAGAATACAACGTTTTAAATTACAGATAAGTTTGGTAGTGTGATGACAAAAGGAAACCCTTTAGAACAGGGTTTCCTTTTGTATTTTAATAGAAGCATGTTTATCAAAAACATAATAATTTACTAGATTTTGTATTTTGTGTAAGATAATAAAGAATATTCAAATATCAATCAAGGGAAGAGATGTAAATGAAGCTGCCGCTATTACAGATAGAGACAGAGAGACTCATGATCCGTCCGTTCCAAAATGATGATTATGAAAGTTGGTTAGATGGATTTAATAAGAGGCTGCCATCTCAGTATAAATACGACGATGGTTATCAAGTTATGGCATCATCAACAAAAGAATGGTTCACGGAATGGATTAGAGGATTTGATGAAGCAGCACATCGAGATGAGATGTATGTATTAGGTATTTTTCGTAAAGAAGATGGGGCTAATATTGGAAAGCTAGAGCTAATAAAAATTTTACGTATGGACTATCAATGGGCGATGATGGGATACTCCATACATAATCAATATTGGAGAAATGGATATGGTGTTGAAAGTGTGAAAGCTGCGTTACCGTTATTTTTTAGTAGCCTTGATTTTCATAGAATCGAATTACATATACGTGTTGATAATGAGCCATCGGTTCGTCTTGCGGAAAGAGCAGGCTTTTCATTTGAATGCAAGAGAAAGGCGTTTTCATTAGAGAATGGTAAGTGGATGGATTTTCTTATTTATTTTAAAAATAAGGAGATGAGTATATGAGAGTGGTTATTACGGATAGAAATTGTAGATTGGAGGTGCAGTGGTGAAGTACGATCTTACAGTCATCAAAAACTTATTTGGCCCTTCTAAAAAAATATTAAATGGCTTACCAAAGGCAGTAACGATTGAAGAAATAGAAGAAGATGTTTTGTATAACGTACAAACATATAAAGAAAAGATAAGTAGATTGGAAGAGGTTTGTTTTAATTGGGAGTTAAAAAGAGCGAGTATTGTATTAAACAAAAGGTTTAGTAGTTATAACTCAAGTGTGAAAGTGTTACTTGATGCCGGTTTTTCTTTGTATGCCGCAAAGATAGAAGTATGTAGAGAATTGAACAATGTAGAAGAGCTTGAAAGACAATATACATATCGATCAATAGCAGAAGGAACGTTATCGGAAAAAGAATTTAAATATATTTGGGAACAATGTATGTCGGGTTCAGGGAATCAAACTTCAATTTTAACTATCAATGAACATTTTTATTCAGTGCAAACAGAGTTAGGTACGGGCTGGGAAAAGTCATGTATTGTTTTTTATGATAAAAATGAGCCGATTGGTATGTCCATACCGCATATAGAAACTGGAACAGAAAGTGAAGGACGGTTATTTTATTTTGGGGTAATGCCTTATTATCGGGGGAAAGGAATTGCTTCCCATATGCATTTTCAATCGTTGCATATGTTAAAGGAAATAGGGGCTACTTATTACATTGGAAGCACACATACTTCAAATGAAAAGATGCAGAGGATATTTTGGAGAAATAATTGTTCGTTGAAAACGGAGATAGAGCTGTATTATAAAATCTTTAAAGAAGGTTAGGAGAAAAGAAAATGAAGACTATAAATGTATTTCATTACGACGCATTTACGAATAAACCAAATAAGGGAAATCCAGCAGGTATTGTATTAGAAGCAGATGGATTAACGGAAGAGGAAATGCAAATTATTGCTGAAAAAGTTGGATATAACGAAACAACTTTTGTTCTTTCCTCAGAAGTAGGAGATATAAGAATGCGCTATTTTACACCTGGTTTTGAAATGGATTTATGTGGTCATGGGACAGTAGGGTCGATATTTGCCTTGCGCGAAAAAGGTTTATTAGAAGAGAAAAGTAACCTTACGATTGAAACGAAGGCTGGGATTTTACCGATACAAATAGGTGTAAATGAAAATGGAGAAACCTTTATTAAAATGAGACAGGCAGCACCTCAGTTTAAAGAATTTACAGGTTCAACAGAAGAATTAGCTCATAGTATCGGTTTAGAAATAAATGATTTAGATGTAAGTTTACCGATTGTATATGGAAGTACTGGTAATTGGACTGTAATTGTACCGATTAAAAATCTTAATGCATGTGAGAGAATGAAACCTAATAATGCTGCATTTCCATCAGTATTAAAAGAAATACCTAATACTTCTATTCACCCAATTTGTCTAGAAACTTATGATGAACTAGCACAAATGCACGGCCGTCATTTTTCATCAGCTTACGCTGGGACGATTGAAGATCCAGTGACAGGAACAGCTTCAGGTGTAATGGGAGCGTATTATGCGGAGTATTTAGAGAAAGGTTTTGAACATGAATTGAGTTTAATCGTTGAGCAAGGACAGGAAATAAATAAAGATGGTCGTGTAACTGTTTATGTAACGAAAGGGATAGAAAACGAGAAGTTACAAATAGATATTGCTGGAACAGCGGTGTATGTGAAAGAGTTTGAAGTTTCAATATAAAGTGAAACTTTAATCAGTGGGGGTCTTACTGCCCGGTGAATAGCGGGATAAAAAGAAAGCCCGGAATACATCCGGACTTTCATTATCTGTTCAATACTTCAATGTACGAAGCATTTCCAGTTGTTCTTAAAGCGGAGCGGAAATTATTATTTTCTAACGCCTTAGCAACTTGTTGTAACTGCTGTGCATCATCATGATGAATAAGTAAGCTGTCAGCACCGCTTTCCTCTATATGAATGTGTTCGACATTTCCGATTGCATCATGTACAGCTTTTAAAAATTCAGGTTTCATATTGTCCTCCTATATGTATGTAACGTTGTAATTTAGTATTTCCTTATTTATGAAATATAAAAGTAAATGAAAGGAGAAATAAAAATGAATATAAAGCAGTTTAATGAACATATAACATCACTATTTGGAGAGCATCTTCATAAATATGGCGATGATGAATATGGTTTTACTTATATAAGTAAAGATGAATTTCACAAAATCGGTTACACAACAAATTTAACGTTAGAAACTATTGAAGAAGCGTATCGAAATGGAGTCGATATGATAGTTACACATCATGCGCCGTGGAGTTTTTTATTCGGTATGGAAGAGGCTTGTATTGAGAAATTGAAGCAATATGAAATGAATCATTTTTGGATTCATTTGCCGTTAGATTTTGTAAAGTTTGGCACGTGTACATCGTTATTTAACGAAATTGGGATAGATACAATACTGGAATATTCAACCTATGAGGAAGAAGAACTACCGGGAATAGGAGAATATAAAGAAGCGATTCCTTTTTCAAACTTAGTTGGAAAACTTGAAGAAAAAATGGAAGAGAAAGTGAAGAGCTGGAGAAATCACGATAAACCAGTAAAACGGATTGCGATCTTAACCGGTGCAGGAAACAATACAAATTTGATTGAACGTGCATTAGAAAAAGGATGTGACACGTACATAACAGGTGAAAAAACATTATATACAGTGCAACATGCGAAATTTAAAGGAATTAATTTAATTGTAGGCAGTCATACGTTTACAGAAGTGTTTGGTGTAGAAAGTTTGGCTCATAAATTACAAGACAGAGACCCTGCAATAGAAATTATTAGAGTATATGAAGAGCATTTAGAGTGATAAAATCACGTTATCATAAATGGAATATTGAAGAAAGTCATTGTAATAAAATAAAATAAAATTGTTGTTTGTTATATCAGGGCGATTGAAAGGATTTTACTTTTGTTTGTCAAATGATAGTAAAGTTGTCTTTTGAATTAAGGAAATATTCGGAGTTGAAGGGTGAGAGAATGGACATTTCAATAATCACTGCACAACTAGTTAAGGAAAAAGTTATTTCACATTATCCAAATAGCGTAAAAGCATTAAACGGGGGAACGACAAGTACTATATATTTGTTAGATGAACAATACGTTATAAAGTTGAATGAATCGGATGTCATACGTGAAGAAGCTTATTTTCTTCAGTTTTATAAAAAGGACGAATTATTTCCAAAGCTTTTATATAAGGAACCTTTAAATCGCTATATTGTTTACTCATTCCTTGAGGGCACAACTTCTTGCAAACTAGGCCATAAACGGAGTGTTCTTAGTAAACTTGTAAAGGAAGTTATCAATAAGTATGAAGTAGCTACAGAGGTTGATGGCTGGGGATGGAAAGAAAGCCCAGTTCAATCTTGGAATGAATTTTTAACGACAAATGTGATGGAAGCTCATGAAAATGTAAGACGTTACATAAGTGAGGAAGAGTATAGAACGGTTTTTAAGTTAGCAAATAGTCCAAGTAGGGGGACTGGAATAAATCAGCCATTTTTATTGCATGGTGATCTTGGATTTCATAATTTTATATTTCAAGAGAATGATCTGTATGGTGTAATTGATCCTTTACCAGTGTTAGGAGATCCTATATATGATTTAATTTATGCGTTCTGTTCAACTCCGGAAGATTTAACAAAAGAAACGATTGGTTATGCGATGAAACAATGTGTATTTCATAAAAATGACCGTGATTTATATGAAGAAATAGTCATAGGATTATATTTGCGTATAGATACATGTTTACGGCGCCACCCGAAAGATTTAGAAGATTATTTAGAAGCTTGGCGTTATTGGATGGACGAGGTTGAGGTGACTTTATAGTACAAATATTTTGGGGGAGATAGTGAGATGAATGTTGCAGAAGCCAAAAAGGATTTACTGTAATTCCATTGTCAGTTACAGTTGTTTATTTACTTACTTTTATAAGTTTATTAATTGAAAATAAAAAAGTAGATTATTATCAACAAAAATCAGTTTAATAAAAATATAGGGATAGGGGGAATTATGATGAAAAATTACGTTTGTACAACGTGCGGTGTGCAGTATGCAGCGAGTGTAGAGGAACCGGTGAGTTGTCATATTTGTGATGAAGAGAGGCAATATGTGAATCCGAAAGGGCAGTCTTGGACGACTTTAGAAAATTTGCAAACAGATGATACATATAAAAATGTAATAATCGAAGAGGAAAATGGACTTTATAGTATTACGACAAAACCAGGATTTGCGATCGGTCAAACGGCATTTATAGTGAAAACAGAGTCATATCGTTTACTATGGGACTGTATTACGTATTTAGATGAAACGACAATTGCGAAAATAAAAGAGCTTGGTGGATTAGATGCGATTGCATTGTCTCATCCTCATTATTATTCAACGCAAGTAGAATGGGCAGAGACATTTGATGTACCAATTTATATACACGAAGATGATAAAGAATGGGTGATGCGCCCAAGTAGTCGTATTATTTATTGGTCTGGTGAGTCTTTACAATTAGCGGATGGGATTACTGTACATCGTCTTGGAGGACATTTTAGTGGTGGTTCTGTATTGCATTGGGAAGAAGGTAATGATGGAAAAGGGATTTTGTTAACAGGTGATATTATTCAAGTTGTAGCGGATGAGCGGTGGGTAAGTTTTATGTATAGCTATCCAAACTTAATTCCATTACCAGCGAGAAAAGTGGAAGAAATGGTGAACCGAGTGAAGCCGTTACAGTTTAATCGTTTATACAATGCTTTTCATCGAGTAGTAAAAGAAAATGCAGATGAGGCAGTTGAACGTTCTGCTGAAAGATATATAAAAGCAATAGAAGGAAAGTTGTTTCATACGTAAAAGGAGAGTAGCTTAATGAAAACGTTAGTATGCTTTGGAGATAGTATTACAGCTGATGAAACATTTTTTGATGGAATGCCGAGATTAACACCACGTTTGCAAGAGATGTTTCCGAAGTGGAAAGTAGTGAATGCAGGTGTTCCAGGGGATAATACATTCGATGCGTTAAATAGGATTGAAGAAGATGTAATATCATATAAACCAGATTTCGTAACAGTTTTTCTTGGTACGAATGATGCAGTTTCTTTTTCTCAAGTGTCATTACAAGCATATAAAGAAAACTTAGAGAAGATTGTGAACCATATTTCATCAGATAAAGTACTACTGATTAGTCCTGCACCAGTTGATGAAGAAAGACAGCGTAATAGAACAAATAGAGTGCTTGGTCAGTATGCAGACGTGGTGGAGAAAGTGGCGAGGGAAACAGGAAGTTATTTTCTAAACGTATTCGCTGAAATGATTCAAGAACGGGATTATAAAAGATTTGTAGAAAATGGTGAAAAAGATGGATTACACTTTGGACCAGAAGGCTATGAGTATGTAGCGAGGTTAATTGGTGAAAAGTTAAAAGGAATTTTATAAGGAGCAAAGCACTTAGTGTTTTGCTTTTTCTTGTTTTTTTGCAGTCTATAAACTTATTCACCGCTGTAATTTGCACAGATATTTTGTTTTTTTATATGCGTAAAAGGTTAGCTCTGTTTTAAAGTAATATAAATTTATTTTTAAAAATTTATATTTCGTAGTTGAAAATCAATAAAGGTGTAACTATAATAGTTACAGTGAGTTTGTTATTTTGAAATATACACATTGAATTACAAGAATGAAAGGAGTTTTTATGTAAATCAAAAAGTTATAAAAATCTATTAATTTTTATAATAAGATAAAAAGCTTTTCGGTTCATACACATTATTAAATATGTTAATTCTAATAGAAAACTAGAGGTGGAAAGATGAAAAATTTTAAAGGTATGTTGATATCATCACTTGCAATTACAACTTTTGCTGGGGTAGGTACGACATTTGTAACAAATACAGTACATGCTGCCAATAACGATTCTAGTAAAATACAATTTCGTTCTAATAAGAGTATAAACACAACAACTAGCTCGAGATTGCCTGTATTATCAATCAATCCTTATGATGAACCTAGATTTTCGAGACAGGGATATCTTGAAGAGGCACCTTTAGGAATTAATGCTCCTTATGCTTGGGGAATTAAAGGAGGAGATGGTCAAGGAGCAACCTTTGTAGATTTGGAAGAAGGCTGGTTATTAAATCATGAAGATTTAGTCGGTCAAAATATTGAATTTATGTCTGGAAAAATGAGTAATGATCTTTCTCACGGTACTTCAGTTCTAGGTGTTGTTTCTGCAGCTGACAATCGGATTGGGAACATTGGGATTGCACCAAAAGCAAAGGCAAAAGTAATTTCAGTGATCCGAGATAATGGGAGAATCGATGTAAGAGATGCTATTTTAAGTGCCGTAGATTCTTTACAGGCTGGAGATGTTTTATTAATAGAGGAATCCTTTAAATATGATGGATATGGAGATGACCCTTTACCAGTAGAAGTATACCCGAGTATATTTAACGCAATTCGCAAAGGTACAGATAAGGGCATTATTATTGTAGAAGCAGCTGGTAATGGTGGGATTGATTTAGATGAATTTAAAGACCGTAATGGTAAACAGATTTTAAATCGAAATAGTCCAGACTTTAAAGATTCAGGAGCTATTATAGTTGGAGCATCTACTGCAAGAGTTCCTCATAAACGTTTAGGTTTCTCTAACTATGGTAGTAGAATTGATGTATATGGTTGGGGAGAGTATGTTGACACATTAGATACATATCAAAATCAAAATAGTAAAGGACAAAAAGTTACAGATCAGAGTATAATGAATCGTTATACTTCTAATTTCCGTGGTACTTCTAGCGCTTCGCCTATAATCGCTGGGGCTGCTGTATCAATTCAAGGGATTGCTAAAGAACATTTAGGTAAGGCATATACACCAAAAGAATTGAGAGCAATTTTAAGTAATCCTAATACAGGCACAAAGTCTAATGACCCATCATCTGATAAAATAGGGGTTTTACCAGATTTAAAAGCGATTTTGTCTAACCTTGGTTTTCATAGTGATTTGACTACCAATGATTCTATGGTATTTCCAGATAACGTAGAAAAAAATGAAGGAAAAGAAAATTCAACTTTCGTATTTCCAGGTGAAGAAACAAAAAAAACAGGGGATAAAAATTCAACTGTAACATTCCCAGAAGAAGATTTAAAACAGGAGGAAAAAGAAGAGGGATTAATTGTTTTTCCTGATTAATAAAAAAATACTACCTTCCATTTGGAGGTAGTATTTTTTATTTCTTGTCATTAACAAGCAGGCATGAAATTTGTATTTGTTTATCTTTCATAATGAACTTAACCACAAAGTCGAATGTTTGACTGTTAATTAACTTTTTCGTCTCAATCAATTACATGAATCAATCTAGAAATGCTTGCTGCAATGCTTTCAGTCCATCGCTGTATATACCATGAAACAGATTTATTGCCTCTTCATCACTAACCGCAACAGGAGTGAACGTACCAGACCACTCTACTAACGATGTGTTACTTTCAGTACCTTCTTTAACTTGGATTGTAGATAAATAATTAGTGACCGGGAACGGTGCATTCATGATTGAATACGTGTAGTAGCGTTCCTTATCATTGAATACTTCTAAGCGTTCTATAATTGTTTCACCATCTGGATTAGCTAGATGACGTACACGACCGCCTTCAGTTAATTTACTGCTAGGTATATAAGGTAACCAGTCTGGAAGGGAGTTGAAACCTCCGATTAATTGCCATACTTGTTCAGTTGATCCGAAAATTTCCATAGATATAGTAGTATATGCCATGTTCATTACGCTCCTTTTCATCCCGGTATTTACGGGTAAATAATCAGTAGAGAATAAATCGCCCCACTGATTAAAGTTTCACTTTATAGGTCCATAACTTATAGTGAGAACGAATTTTATCGTGGATTTTTTATTTAATATATAATTATAAAGTTAAAACTATATACTTTTAATAATTAAATTATATAATAAATATAGAAACGAAAATTTATGAGCAAGGAAGTTGAAAAATATGACATTAACAATGGGCTTTATTGGATTTGGAAAGTCAGCTAACCGCTATCACTTACCTTATGTAAACACGCGTAATAATATAAAAATAAAAACGATTTTTGTACGTCAAATAAATGAAAAATTAGCGGCTCCATATAAGGAAAAAGGTGTTTACTTCACTACTGATTTGGACGAATTGTTGAATGACAAGGAAATTCAAGTGGTGACGGTCTGTACGCCAGCACATACGCATTACGAATTAGCGAAAAAAGTTATACTTGCTGGAAAATCAGTTATCGTTGAAAAACCATTTTGCGATACAGTGGAACATGCGAAAGAATTATTAGCTTTAGGACGAGAAAAAGGTGTAGTAGTTATGCCTTATCAAAACCGCCGTTTTGATGGTGATTTTTTAGCTGTGAAGCAAGTAATTGAACAAGGATTCCTTGGTGATATTATTGAGATTGAATCACATATTGATTATTTCCGTCCTGGTTCAATCACTCATGAAGCTCCAAAAGAAGAAGGTTCATTTTACAGTTTAGGTATTCATACGATGGACCGTATGATTTCACTATTCGGCCGTCCAGATACGGTGACATACGATATTCGTAATAATGAAATGGAAGGTGCGGTTGATAACTATTTCGATGTTGGTTTACATTACGGAAATCAGTTGAAGATTAAGCTGAAAACGAACCATGTCGTAGCAAAAGATTATCCACGCTTTATCGTCCATGGAACAAATGGATCATTTATTAAATATGGTGAAGATCAGCAGGAAAATGATTTGAAAGCGGGGATTATGCCTGAGAGTGCAGGGTTTGGTGAAGATTCACCGATGTACTATGGAGTTGCTAAGTATCGTAATGCAAATGGTGACTGGATTGAAAAACAAATTAAAACGCCACTTGGTGATTACGGTCGTTTCTATGATGCCGCGTATGAAACAATTATAAATGGTGCACCAAAACTTGTGAAAGACGAAGAAGCGGTAACGAATATTGAAATCTTAGAAAATGGATTTGCTGCCCCATCACCTTCAGTTTACAAACTTGAGGCTTTACATTTGAATGAATAGAAGAGAGTTTGCAGTATAAAGGAGGTATGAAAATGGCAAGCGGATCAACACAAGTAAAATACCTCGGCATTTATCAAAAGATTAAACAGCAAATTTTAGATGGTGAATATAAAATCAACGAAAAAATTCCGAGTAGCCCCGTCCTTGCTGAAGAATTTGGTGTTTCAGCCCTTACTATTAAGAAAGCGCTGGATCTATTAGTTAGAGATGGCTACATCATCCGCCGGCGCGGAAGTGGAACAGTGGTGCAAGATTGGCGTCAACAGGAAAAGGCACGAATGATTCAAACTTTAACGGGTACGAAAGCTGTATACGGCAGTGAGGTAGAAAGTAAAATTATCGAGTTTGCGATTGTTGGGGCTGATGAAGTAGTTGCTGAGAAATTGGGAGTTTCAATCGGTGATTTCGTCTATAAAATCATTCGCCTCCGCATCATTCACAGCATTCCGACGATTATGGAGCATACATGGATGCCAATTTCGGTTATCCCAGGTGTTGAGGCTTCTGTTTTAGAGGAGTCGATATACTCACATATTCAAAATAAACTTGGTCTTGAGGTAGGGACATCTGTTGTCAGGGTTAAAGGAATTCGCCCAGATGATAGGGGAAAGCAGTTTATGAACTTAACAAATCAGGATTTCCTAATGCGAGTTGAACAAGTAGCTTACTTAACGGATGGACGAACTTTTGAATATTCTTATGCAGATCATCTACCCGAAACATTTGAGTTTGAAACAGTCATTACTGCAAAAAATTATAAAGAGATATAAAAATCGGTTGAGGCAAGTATTGTCTCAACTGCTCCTATTATACGTTAATAGAATGAAGCCAAGACTTAACATTTGATTTATAGAACTGTAAAGTTTAAAATTACAGTATAGTTTTTAGAAGTGAGTTGTTATCGTCTGTAAAATGTAGATAAATTAAATATTCTCGAATAAATAATATTGCTTGTATTTGATTCTAAACTGTAATTTTTTTTAATACATTTCAATAACCGATGTTTAAAATGTACGTTTCATAACATTAAAGGAGTGAGTTAAATATGGTAATTCTATATACAACAGCAAGCTGTGCCTCATGCCGAAAAGCGAAAGCATGGCTTGAAGAGCATCAAATTGATTATATTGAAAAAAACATCGTATCAAATTCTATGACAGTTGATGAGCTTAAATCGATTCTTCGTTTAACTGAAGAGGGGGCTACTGAAATTATTTCAACTAGATCCAAAACTTTTCAGGACTTAAATATAAATATTGAGGAGCTCTCGCTCAATGAATTTTATACATTAATAATTGAGCATCCACTAATGTTACGTCGCCCAATTATGCTGGACGAGAAAAGATTGCAGATTGGTTTTAATGAGGAAGAAATTCGTAAATTTTTACCACGTAGCGTTCGAACGTTTTTGAACATTGAATTGCAAAAATTGGCCAATTAATAAGTAGTAATTTTTAGGAAAAGTTTTTTGAAAGGAGGAAGCAGAAGATGATTGAAGTATGTGTTACAGTTAATTATAATGATAGAAATTATCAAACAAATGTTATTGTGAGTAAAGATACGATTTGGACAAAAATTAAACAACTGGCAGAAGAACAAGTGAAGAAACAGTGGAGTGTTTAATTTTATTTTCAACTTAAAAAGCTAAATGAAGTTATCAGATATAGGTGGGACCGGATAGAATATAAGAGAATTAATTTTTTATGGCAAGAAGTATTCTATATGTTTTAACTTTCTAACCTATCTGTAATATTTATGGCTACAGTTAATATATGAGAAACAATATTTTTGATCGTAGGAGGAAAATCATGAACAGCGACTTTACCTTGGCCATACACAGTTTAACTTATTTAGCTTTACAGCCAGATCGGATGTCAACAAGTAATGCTATTTCAGAAAGTGCAGGTGTACATCCAGTACGTATTCGTAAAGTACTAAGTTTGTTAAAAAAGCACAAGTTTATACAATCAAAAGAGGGAACTGGTGGAGGTTTTATTTTCGCCCGCGATTTAGATGAAATTAATCTTTGGCATATTTATCAGATAACCTCTGAAGGTGCTTTGCAGCCGAAATGTCCGGAATCAAACAATCAGTGTGTTGTAGGTTCGAACATGCGAAAAGTTCTTTTCGCTATTTTCTTAGGTGCTGAAGAGCATCTAGGTGAATACTTAAAGAATTATACAATGAAAGAAGTTGTTGACCTTATCAATCAAGAGCGTTAAGCGGCTTAATTATTATATAGCCGTGAGTTCTTAACACTTAAATGTAATGAAAAATATTACAGTATAATTGTTTTTATATCTTTTTTATTGTCACAAAAAATATTTATAGGAAGGTGAAACGGTATGATGTCAAATAATAATCATGTTTTAAAAGTAGGAGATTGGGTTCGTGGAATATCAAATGAAGGTGAATTAATAGTTGGTTATATTGTATCACTTGATGATGTAGAGGATATAGTTACAGTTAGTATTGTGAAACGTGACGGCCAGTACACAATAAACGAAGCGATTTTACTCTTTAGTAAACACGTTAACAAACTCCCTGAATCAAAGGTAATAAATAAGGAACAAATCCTTTATCTTATAGATCTTGCATTATTAACAGGGGATGAAGAATGGTTTATCGAGCTTTCTTCAAAATTAAACTCGATAAAAGAGCTAGTTAATGAGGGATTTTAAAATTTAAACTTTTGAGGGTGCACACAATCCGCCTTATGGAGAGGACACAATTACTTTTCGCATAAAAGGAAATGATGTAAAAACGATTCATTACAAACATAGAGATATTCCTGATAACGATAATTATGTAAATGAGCTGTCCATATGGGGCAGCTTTTTTGTTTTTTACTCAGTGTATCTTTTTAAAATGTATATGAATTCAATATTAATAATATATATCCTAAAATTTGGTTTTTTTATTTTGGAATTTTTTCTTTTTACCTACATTAATTATTTATTAGAATATCTTTTATGTTTAAAATGAAATTTTTTGATAAAGGGGATATAAGTATCTTTATAATGAGTAACCTAGAAAAACAATGTATTATTGTATTTTTTTACTAACTAATTCAGCTTTAAGCGATAAAAACAATGGCTACATGCTAACTGTAAAATATTATCCATATAAAAATATTCCACTTTAATATTTCTGAAAATATAAAAATATTAATTTTATAAATATACACGTTATAATGAGGGCGTCGAGAGAAATTTTATTATCTCTGGAGAAAATATAAAAAATGCGATTACTAGTAAGAAAGGTGTGTGATTAGAGGCGAAATGTATGTAATGTGCTTCAGTGGCTTGTGTAAGCAATATCATCAGTGCTACCGAAGTTATGAAGGTAATGTATAGAATTGAGAAAGAAATGCCTCGCAAATGAAGAGAGGCCGGTTTAGCTAAAATTACTGTTAAAAGTAAAAAAGAGAAACCATTAAAGTAATACACTGTTATTAGAAATGTTGCAACGTATTTATGAAGTCTATTCTATATTGTTCTCTTAAGAGGTCTTTATATAAAGAGCGGATATTACGAGTAAACTTTTTTGTGAACGCTAACAATTATATTAGGACGCTAACTAGCGAATGTTTCAATTTGGATTCATTATGATGAAGGACATACAAAGTGGGGCAACTTGTAAGGAATTCATTTTCCGAAAAGGGAATATTTGTTAGGTGCAAAGAGAGATGCAGGAATAGATACAAGGGGGAGTTATTATATGAACGGGAATACTGCAAAGAAAATAGAAGTTCAAGCTGAAAATACCGCACGAAAAAATGAGCAATATGCAGATCCGAAAAAGTGGCATAAGCAGGATACTACATGGGCACTCAGTCTATTTGGAACTGCAATTGGAGCAGGGGTGCTCTTTTTACCGATTAATGCAGGTTCAGGTGGTTTATTATCTTTACTACTAATTACATTACTTGCATATCCAGTTATGTATTACTCACATAGGGCGCTTGCTAAAATGATATACGCTTCTAATTCTGCTGATGAGGGGATCACAGGTACAATTAGAGAGTATTTCGGAAATAAAGCGAGTATCATTTTTAACATCGTATATTTCGGTTCAATTTATACAATCGTACTAATGTATTCGGTTGCGCTTACAAACACTGCAAGTAGTTTTATCGTGCATCAATTGCACATGCCAGAACCTCCAAGAGCTATTTTATCACTTGTATTAGTTCTTGGTCTTATCGCTATACTGAATTTTGGTCAAGATATTACTGTAAAGGTAATGAGTATGTTAGTGTATCCTTTCATAGTTTCTTTACTTTTTATCGCAATATCTTTAATTCCACAGTGGAATACGTCAATGCTTAGTTTTTCAGCTGTTTCAACTGCTTCAACAGGAACAGGCTATTTTGGAACGATATTGATGATTCTACCAATCATCGTATTCTCATTTAATCATTCACCTATGATTTCATCATTTGTTGTGAAACAGAGAGCTACGTATGGAATCGAAGCCACTGATGCTAAATGTGCGCAAATACAAAAGGTTTGTTATATCATGACATTCGCTGTTGTTATGTTCTTCGTTTGGAGTAGCGCATTGAGCTTGACTCCAGATGATATAAAAATGGCAAAAGAACAAAACTTATCAATTCTTTCATATCTTGCTAATGAGCTTAATTCGCCTGTAATCACTATTGCAGCTCCAATTATTGCTTTTGTGGCTATTACAAAGTCTTTCCTTGGCCATTATATCGGAGCATTTGAAGTAATGCGTGACATGATTATTAAGTTCGGTAAATCACGTGGAAAAGATATTGAAGAAAAAACAATTAAGACAGTAATCCTTACTTTTGTTGTATTATCATGCTGGTTTGTTGCTTATACAAATCCAAGTATTCTTGGACTTATTGATTCTCTAAGCGGTCCATTAGTTGCTGCTATCTTATGTCTATTACCGATGTATGCGATTCAAAAAGTTCCAGTACTAGCTAAATACAAAGGGAAAATGAGTAACGTATTTGTTATTATTGTAGGTGTACTTACTGTCTTAGCAAGTATTAAATCATTATTCTAATTCACTACTGTTGGTTTTAGTATCAAAATAGTTGGATCTGAGAAAAGAAGGAGCAAGTTTTGAATAGTTTTTTTCAAAACTTGCTCTTAAAATATTCTAATGAATTAATTTTACAAATAAGTTTATTCATATTAGTCATCTAGCATTTTGGTTATATACTCATCCAATATTATCAAGACCTAAATCGAGAAATTTTAAATATCAAGCGCCTAACGTATTATATATCCCTAATATGTTAGGCGCTTTTATTTTGGATAATAAATTTTGAACCTGAATTTGAATAGTATCTCTATTTGATGCTTATTTAATATTGTAAAATTTGTATTGAAAATTCGAGGTTTTAAAAGTACCATATACATATTCAAACATTTGAAGATGTATATGGTACTTTTGAAAATTGAGGAAAAGTAACGGAGGGATTTCAATGGGAAACGAAATGCAACAATTTAAAGCAGATTTCTTTAAAGCCTTAGCACACCCTTTGCGAATAGGTATCTTAGAATTATTGTCAGAAGGTGAAAAAAGCGTAAACGAAATTCAAGATATTCTAAATAAGGAAGGTTCAGCTGTTTCTCAGCAATTAAGTGTACTACGTTCAAAAAACATTGTTGTTGGTAGAAAAGATGGAAAAAGAGTTTTATATTCTTTACGAGACCCTATTATTGTGGATTTATTGGTGGTTGCACGGAAGATTTTTAACAACCATTTAATCGATACGATTTCAATGTTAGAAGAGCTAGATGGAGCAGAAACTGAAATGATGGCTAAGGAGGGATAGGTTGAGTATTGAGGTTAAGAAAGAAGATATCATCCAACATGGGATTGAAACATTTCGCTCATTAGGAGCTCATTACGTTTGTGAAGTTTGTATAAAAAGTGGAAATTCTTGTTGTTTTTCATGCCAACATTTACAAGATGGAGTTGGATGTCGAAAAAGAAATACTGCTTGTACAGCTTGGTTATGTGGAATTCAAGGTTTTTTATTTGATCAAATAGGATTACTGGATGAATGGAATCGTTTTTGGAGTGAAATTCCAGGACAAATGTTTCGTAGAGATATTACTCCAGATAAGGTAAGGATTAGATCGTTTATTGATACGAAGAAGCTAGATAGTCGAGCCGGAGAACGTCTAGCAGAAAGATTGAAATCCTATGTACAACAAGGTGGAGATATAGGTGAATTGGAGTGTCATTTAAGTAAAACATATAGTAAATATTAGGATGGTTTTTCTTTTTGTGAAAAGGACAATTTTCTGTATAAGGGACCGAGAAATACATTTGTAATCCAGATCTATTAAAAATAGAAAAGAAGGGTTTGTAATGAGAAAGTTATTTACAGGAAGGTTTGAAGGATATTCATTAGCACATTTTCAAAAGGATCTTCTTTCAGGAATGATTGTTGGAGTTGTTGCGATTCCACTTGCTATGTCTTTTGCTATTGCCTCTGGTGTTAAGCCAGAGTATGGGATTTATACAACCTGTATTGCTGGAATACTCATTTCACTGTTTGGTGGTTCGAAGTATCAAATTGGAGGACCTACAGGTGCTTTTGTTCCGATTCTTTTAGGAGTTGTAATTACCTATGGATACGAAAATTTACTACTCGCGGGTTTGTTAGCTGGAATTATTTTATGTCTTATGGGAATCTTCAAGCTAGGCTCTTTAATTAAGTTTATTCCACGTCCTGTAACAATTGGTTTTACTTCAGGTATTGCTGTTATTATTTTTACGGGACAAATTGCTAGTTTTTTAGGTTTAACAGGTATAAAAAAGCATGAGGAATTTCTAGCGAATTTGAAGGAACTCTTCACTCATATCAGTACTACCAATTTTTATAGTGTTATAACTGCTTTGATTTGCTTTTTTGTTATACTCATAACACCAAAGATTTTACCAAAAGTGCCTGGTTCATTAGTAGGTGTTGTTATTTCAACTGTAATTGCAACTGTATTTTTCTCAGGTTATGTACCTACTATTGGTACAGCATATGGTACGATTCCAAATACACTTCCTCAGTTTGATATACCAGAAATCACATTAGAACGTATAAAGCAGTTAATTGGTCCTGCATTTGTTATTGCGATGCTCGGTGGAATTGAATCACTTTTATCCGCTGTCGTGGCAGATGGTATGACAAATAGTAAACACAACAGTAACAAAGAGCTTATCGGTCAGGGGATTGCCAATATTGTTACCCCGTTATTTGGCGGAATTCCGGCAACTGGAGCGATTGCACGTACAGCAACTAATATTAAGAGTGGAGCTGTATCTCCGATGGCGGGTGTTATTCACGGAGGATTTGTGTTATTTACACTTCTACTGTTAGCGCCATATGCTTCACATATTCCACTTGCTAGTATGGCCCCGATTTTAATGGTGGTAGCTTGGAATATGAGCGAGCAGAAACATTTTTATCACATACTTAAAATGAAGACGGGAGATTCTCTTGTATTATTGGTAACATTTTTACTTACTGTATTTACTAGTTTAACAACAGCTGTAGAGATTGGTCTTATATTAGCTATTATTTTGTTTACAAAACGTATGAGTAATATGCTTGTCATATCAAAAGTGCTTCCTGATCATACAAAAAGAAATGAAAAATTGCTACCACATGTGGTAAATAAAGCTCATGATTGCCCACAAATTAGCATTTATACAATAGAAGGGCCATTATTTTTTGGGGCTGCTCAAACATTTGAACAAAATATTTTAGCGACTATTCATTATAAACCTAATGTTTTAATTTTACGTATGGGAAAAGTTCCTTTTATTGATACCACAGGAGAGTCTTACTTTAGGAATATTGTTCAGCACTTCAAAAAACAAGGTGGCGTACTTCTTATTTCTGGAATTCAATCAGAGCTAAAAGCCAATCTAGATAAGAATGGATTGTACGCTGAGATTGGGGAAGAAAACTTTTTTAATCATACCGGAGAAGCAATTAATTGTGCTTTAGGACATCTGAATACAAAAAAATGTATAGGGTGTAAGCATTTTGCTTTTCATGAATGTACAGGGCTTTCTCAGCAATCTCAGGAAATCAATACAATAAAGAATAAAGAAAATGCATTAGATTTTTAAAAATTTCACTTCACATACAAAGTTTGTTTGAGTTAATCTACTTTTTTAATCATTTTATTAAAAAAGTAGAGAAGAAGAAAGTTTGCTTTGGAGAATGTGGAGAAGATTTTTTACAAGGTGTGAACAAGTAGTTTTTTTATACATTCAACAAATAAGTATCAAAAAGCAAGAAGAGAATATTTTCCGTACATTTAAACGAAAAACGAAAATTAAAAATAATATTTATTTAATAGAATAAACGAAAACGAGTGGAGGAAATAAAAATATGCCTAATTTACCAAATTGTCCAAAATGTAATTCAGAATACACTTACGAAGATGGGAATCTTTTTGTTTGTCCAGAATGTGCTCATGAGTGGACTTTAGAATTAGAAGCTGAAAATAGTGAAGATACAAAGGTAATTAAAGATGCAAATGGAAATATTTTAAACGATGGTGATTCTGTAACAGTAATTAAAGATCTTAAAGTAAAAGGAACTTCATCAGTTGTAAAAATTGGTACAAAAGTAAAGAGTATCCGATTAGTTGATGGAGATCATGATATTGATTGTAAAATTGATGGTTTTGGAGCTATGAAATTAAAATCTGAATTCGTTAAAAAGGTATAAATACAAATTTTGTTACATCAAAATTAGTTTGAAGTTAATGAATATACACTGTTTTTCAGCTGTACCCCGTGCCCGACAACTTAAGAATTTCGAATTACCCCGAAATGATAAAATGAACTTTTTGGTTATGATTCAGCAGATTTTTTTTGAGTACCATGAAATTTTAGCTTGCTAGCGATATAGTACTGCCGAAATATTTGAAATAGCTATAAGACTATTCTTTCGATGGTATGATGAAAGATGTGGAAAAGGAATAGGTCTCAATCAGACCTCAATATTAATCTTCACCATTAGCAACAAAAAACCACCTCTCATAAAGGTGGTTTTTCAGTATTAATATATTTTAATTAATCACGTCTAAATGGACCTTTTGGAGCAATTAGCTCTAAATTAGTACCATCTGGATCACGGAAGTAGGCAACGCCTGTGCCAAATCCAGATTTCTAGCCGTCTTCTTGAAAGATAATTGGTTCGTCATATGGGTACTATCCTATGCCCATCAAGCTAACAAAATGGATTGCCTCTGAAACAAAAATGATTTTTATTACTATAAAAAACGTAAAGTATCTGTTTTTAGAAAAAATTAATTTTTATAAATTGATGGAGATATAACTCAATTCTTTTATATATGTAGTTAAATATGATTGTCAGAATGAACTTAAAGTAATTATGATTTCTAGAAATGCGAACTGATGTTTTGAATTGGTTTAAAGTTGCTGGAACAAAATAAAACCAATTGAGCAAAAAAACTTGCAAAAATAAAAAGAGAGATGTATATTAATTGATGTATCAATAATTGATACATCAATTAATATTTTAACAAGAAAGAAAAGGAACATTTTATGAAGGAAATGTTCGTAAATATCAGTGGAGAAGAACGAAAAATACTTATTCATGTTCTATTACAGATGCAAAAAAATGTAGAGAATATTAAAGAATAGAGAGTGTAGGGGGCAGAATAGTGTGGAAATAATCGCAGCTATTTTAGTCGGGATCGTAGCATTAGAACATTTGTTTATCATGATCCTTGAAATGTTTTTTATTGATTCAAAAGTAGCGAAACGTGCTTTCAAATTACCGAAGCATTTAGAAGGAGATCGAAACGTAGCCATTATGTTTGCAAACCAAGGTTTATATAATGGATTTTTAGCGGCTGGTCTCATTTGGGGACTTGTACTTGGGCTCAATCCAATTGGTTATATGGTCCAATTATTTTTCGTGATTTGTGTGGTGATAGCAGCTATTTTCGGAGGTTTCACATCTAATAAATCGATTATTGTGAAACAAGGATTTCCAGCTGTTTTAGCACTGGTTGCCCTTTTATGTATGATATAGAATCAAAGTTTCTCAATAAAAGAACTCATTTTTGAAAAGAATACGCTATTCTTTCTTTAGAATTATAGGAAAGGATGGCGTTTTTGTATGTCTATTTCTATACGTAGTGAATTATAACTATTCCCTCAAGGGACTCAACTGCTTTTCAGCTTTTGGATATACTTTCATCCATCTTTGTTTCCTCCTATTGTTGGATAGTGTAATAATTGATAAAAATTTTGATGAAATTGGATTATAACGATTGATCAAAAAAGTTAGTGATTAAAAATATTATTCTTTAGTACATACATTTTTAAGATGTTAAATATATTTCATAATAGTCTCTGTAAGATAGGGATAAGTAGAATAGTACTTTTTATAACTTTGAATGTCATTCATAATAGCACCAGTAAGAAGAAAACAAGCTTTACGGTACTACTAGTTATCAAAGATGTTACAGTAGTTTATTTAGAATCAGTGTGATTAAAAGGTTGTATTATATGGCCTAATAATTTCGAAAAAATGTCGGTGTGGCATAAAACAATTATGGAGGTTAAAGATATGAGTACTTCAAATTTGAATGAAATAAGTAAACAAATTTTAAAAGAGGAGGAAACACTTCAATTTTCCTCTTTTACAAATGAAGATGCCTTGCAACTAGGTTTATTTATCGTTGAAACAGCAAAGCAAGAGGGGAAATTGATTGCTGTTGATATAACGAAAAATGGTGTGCAATTATTTCATTTCAAGATGACAGGGACAAATGAGGAAAATACGAAATGGATTGAGCGTAAAAAACGAGTCGTTTCCCTGCATGATCGTAGCTCGTATTATATGCAGATACAAAGTGAAATAACTGGGGTCTCCTATAATGAAAAATATCTTTTAGATACTTCAGAATACGCTGCGTTTGGTGGATGTTTTCCTATCAGAATAAAAAACGTAGGGGTTATTGGAATGATAACAGTTTCAGGATTACCACCAGAAGAAGATCACGAATTGGTAATAAGGGCAGTTAAAAATCATTTGAAGCAATAGTAAAAATAAATGTGATGGTTAAGTAAAAGCCAAGAATGAACATATTATTGTTCGTTTTTGGCTTTTTATTATTTTTTCTTATAGTCGGCTAAGAGGGTTCTTTTACAGGTAGTACTTAATTTTGCAATGTTCTTTAAATTGCATCGTTTTGTTCGAGTGAGCGAAATTGCTGTAATTGAAGATGCTCTAAATTAATGTGAAATTTGGTGATTAAAGTAGCTACATTTCATATTTGTGTAAATATGAAACAAGCAGGATACATGAATAGAGAATGGGTAAAATAGTACCGAAGGATGATTAGATTTTATGAATGATGTTATAAGGCTTTTTTTAGGAAAACTGAAGGAAGCAGTGTGTTTAGATTTAGAATGACTGGCAATGGGTGCTAGGAAGTTCAATGATTCAAAAATGAACTCATTTAAACGCATACTATCTTCGAGATGTATCATTTTGAAGAATATTAAAACTTAGGAGGAACGGAATTATGACAAAAGATTTCTATACTGCACTGAAAGAAAGACGTACTTACTATGGGATTAATAAAGAGGTACAAGTATCGGATGAAAAAATTAAAGAAATCGTGGAGTTTGCTGTGAAATATACTCCATCCGCTTTCAATTCTCAAACTGCACGATTAGTTGTATTATTTGGTGAAGCTCATGATAAATTATGGGATATTACCACTGAAACATTAAGAAAAGTAGTTGGAGATGGAGACTTTTCAGGAACGCAACAAAAAATGGATTCTTTTAAAGCTGGTTATGGAACAGTATTATTCTTTGAAGATGAGGCTATCGTTAAATCGCTTCAAGAAAAGTTTGCTGCATATGCTGAAAACTTCCCAATTTGGTCACACCAAGCATCAGGTATGCACCAATTAGTCGTGTGGACAGGTTTAGAAGCAGAGGGATTAGGGGCATCATTACAACATTATAATCCATTAATTGACGATGAGGTAAAACAAGAATGGAATGTCCCTGCTAATTGGAAACTAATTGCACAAATGCCATTTGGTAATCCAACAGCTGCACCAGGTGAAAAAGAATTCCAACCACTTGAAGAGCGTGTGAAATTTCATAAGTAATATTCGAATGTAATAAAATAGAAATTTAATCAGTGGTGGTCTTACTGTCCGCAAATAGCAGGGGAAGCTAACTGTATTGTAAAAATAAAACTGTTTATTAATAAAAAAGCTTATTCGTTTTTTTTATTAATCGAGTATGTATGAATAAAAGATTTTAAAACACTATTTTAATCTGTAAGGGAACAAGGTGATCGTTTTGATCACCTTGCTTTATTTCTTACATTTTATTTATTAAAAAACGCTAGCTTTTCATAAATGCTTGAAAAATTAGCGTTTTAATAATAGGTATCTGTAATTTGATTACTTAAAACTATATACGAAAAAGCTTTTATGTTATTCCTCAAGTTCTATCCATTCCTGTGACCATTCTTCTATTCCGCGAATAATAGCTTCTAAAGCAAATCCTTTTTGAGTTAAAGAATATTCTATACGAACTGGTGTCTCAGGAAAGACTTTACGTTCGACAATTCCTTCTAGTTCTAATTCTTTCAATCTTTCTGAAAGTAATCTTCCGCTAACAGGAAGAGAAGATTCAAGTGTACAAAAGCGCTGAGATCCAGAAAAAAGTTGGTAAATAATTAGTGCTGTCCATCGTTGACTAAAAAATTTCATTCCTTTTTCAAAGCGAGGGCATAATGTAGAATCATTCATTTTCCTTCACCTCCTAAAATAAATTATATAACATCTTACTATTAGTAACAAATGTTTTTATAATTAATTACTTGACGTAAATTGATTACGAATGTATACTCACTTACATAAAGTAACTAAGTTGTTTTATGTAACTAAAACTCTTTTCTTTAAATGGCCAAAGTTGTAATGATACATATTGCATATAAGCTGAGAGAAAAAAGAATAGCATCTGTAAAAACACTTACGTTGTGTAAGTTAAACAATAAAAAATATAACAATGGAAGAGAATTTTAGAGATTCTCTATACTAGGAGGTACCTAATGGTTACAACAGATACAATTCATATGTTAGAAGATAAAATTCAATTTATACATCAAGATGGAAAGGATATTTATTTAGTAGGCCCTATCAAATTGCCAATTAATTTATATGGGGAGACTAAAGTTTTTCAATGGTATTCTTGGTTACAATGTAGTGAGGTTACAAATAGTGTAGAAGGAATTATCGAAAAACTCTCATCTATTAATTTAGCTGATATGCAGCAATCTAGTGTACTTGTATATGGTGATTTTGAGAATTCTGAAGATGCCCTAATTCGTATGCATAGTATTTGTCACACCGGTGATATCTTTGGTAGTAAACGTTGTGACTGTGGATTCCAATTAAAGCAGTCTTTACAAATGATTACAGAACATGGTTCAGGTGCTTTATTTTACTTAGCGAATCATGAAGGAAGAGGAATTGGCTTGTTTAGTAAAGCTATGACGTACCTCTTGCAAGAAAATGGGTTAGATACAGTAGAAGCTAATCTGAACCTAGGTTTTGAAGATGATGTTCGAAACTATGATGATACAATTGAAGTATTAAAAGCGCTACGCTCAAAACCTGTAAAACTTATTACAAATAATCCGAAAAAATTAGAAGCGTTACAAAAAGCTGGATTAAATGTTACGAGTCGTGAACCGTTATGGGGTGATGTCTCAGAGTTTAATGAGAAATATTTGCAAACGAAGATTCAGCGTTCTGGACATTTTGAAGGGGGACACTTACATGCTTGAGCATGAATTGTATATGAAGCTAGCACTAGAAAATGCCAAGGCTATGAAGGGACAAACGACTCCAAATCCATTGGTTGGATCTGTAATTGTAAATGATAATCGAATTGTAGGGGTCGGAGCACATATGAAGGCCGGAGAACCACATGCCGAAATACATGCGATACGTATGGCTGGAGAACAGGCACGTGGTGGTACAATTTATGTAACTCTTGAACCTTGTTCTCATCATGGTAGAACAGGGCCTTGTGCTGAAGCAATTGTACAAGCAGGAATTAAGAAGGTAGTAGTTGCTACACTTGATCCAAACCCGCTTGTTTCTGGACGTGGAATTAAAATTCTACAAGATGCAGGTATTGAAGTACTTGTAGGAGTGTGTGAAGAAGAATCTAAAAAAATGAATGAAGTCTTTAATAAATATATTTTGACAAAGCGCCCATTTGTAACGATTAAATCAGGAGTTACATTAGATGGGAAAATCGCTACGTCTTTATCGGATAGTAAGTGGATTACATCTACAGAAGCAAGACAAGAAGTACACCAAATACGAAACGAAAATGCGGCTATTTTAGTAGGAGCGAATACTGTTCAAAAGGATAATCCATCATTGACAACGCGTATTCCAAATGGCCGAAATCCAATTCGAGTAATATTGGACTCGACATTACGCATACCGATGGAAGCTAACGTTGTTACAGATAGAGAAGCTCCTACCTGGATATTTACAACAAGTAATCATGCAGAGGAAAAAAAGAAAGCATTAGAAAATGCAGGAGTTAAAGTATTTGTTACTAGCGGAGAAAAGCATATAAACTTACATGAAATGCTTGATGTTTTAGGACAAAAAGGAGTTTCCTCCCTGCTTATTGAAGGTGGTGGAGAAGTAAATGCTTCGTTTATTGAAAATAAACTAATGGATAAAATTATTTTATATTTCGCACCTAAAATTATTGGAGGTAGATTGGCGCCTAGTTTTGTAGAGGGGACTGGTATTACTAAAATGAAAGATGCAATTGAATTTAAGGATATATCATTTACCCAGATTGGAAAAGATTATAGATTTATTGGCTATCCAGCATATCGGAAAGATGAGCAATAAGGGGAATAAAAACTACTTATATGTTCCGATAAATGGATTGCAGAAAGGAGCGATGAAGAGTGAAATTTGGATTTGATATCGATGATACACTAATTGATTTAAGGCAGCATGCTTTTCATTTATATAATAAGAAATTAAACAAAAAAGTAGGGTTGGATGTATTCCATTCTTTAAAAACAATTGAAATTCATGAAGCATTTGGCATGACTTCCGAGGAAGGCGGTCATATGTGGAATAGTTTGCTGGATGAGATTTATTATACTTCTTGTTCACCGTTTCCGTATGCTGTAGAGACATTGCAAGAATTAGAAAGACAGGGACATGAAATTTACTATATAACGGCGCGACCTAAAGAGCATGGAGAGCAAACAAAAAAATGGTTAATAGAAAAAGGATTTCCGGTACATGAAGATCGCTTTTTCTATGGAATGAAGGATGAAGAAAAAATACACTTCATACAAGAAATAAAATTAAACTATTTCTTTGATGATAAGCCGGCTGTTTTAGAAACGTTAATAGGAAAACCGATAAATGTATATGCAAAAACTACTTCTTACAATCAATATCTCAATATCCCGCGTATTACAAATTGGATGGAGTTAGGAGATATTATAAAGAAAGATATGTGAGGATTTAAATGGAAAATCAAATAGAGCCAAGAGCATATTGAGTATTACAATTTTAGAGGAAAGACATACGTATTATGTCTTTCCTTATTTTTTAATACTATCGTTTTTATTAGTGTGATGTGTTCATGATCATGAATTTTTGGAAAACGAAAATTACAATGTTAGGTTATTTTGAATCAGTAGTGGACGATATGCAAAATTACATATTACAAAATAAACATCGTAATTTTTGGATTCTTGGTATAAAATACATTACTTAAACTATATATTAGAATGGAGAAAGTGAATTGGAATTATTAAGAAACAGTAAGATTGGTACAAAACTAAACATATTAATAACTATATCAAGTATTGCATGTATAGTATTATCCCTAATAGGGTTTTGGGGGTTAGAAAGAGGGAAAAGTACTTCCTCTAATATGTATGAGGATAATTTACTGCCAATTGAGTGGATTGGAATTGTAGAATCTAATTTTTATCACGTTAATATGAACTTTATGGAAATAATGTTATCAAAAGATGAAAAAAGAATGAACGAATTAATAAGAGAAATGGATGGGATTCGTAAGGAAAATGATCATCTTTTAAAGCAGTTTGAGGCTAAACTTATTTCTACTAAAGAAAAAGAATTATATAACACGTTTCATGAAACATTTAATGAATTAAGGACTCAAATGAAGAAAGCACAAGAATTAGGGAAGTCTAATAATGAGGAAGCATATGCATATTATCTAAAAGAGATTGAACCTAATATGCAAAAATCAATAAAATCAATTCGTGAATTGATTTTATATAATAGTAATAATGCAGAGCTTTTACAGAAGGAAAATAATAATAGTGCTCAAAATACAATGATAATGTTTGTTAGTATTTCGATTTTAGCAATTTTAATAATTATATTAATTGGATATGTTATTAAATTAACTATCCGAAAACCACTTGCATTACTACAAAATGATATGGAAAAAGTAGCAGCTGGAGATTTAACAACACGTACTCCTTATAAAGCAAATAATGAATTAGGGCATATTGTTCAGTCTTTTAATAGTATGTTAGATAACCTTCAACAATTAATTGCGAATGTTAAGATGACAACACAAGAGGTTATTTTTACTACGGAGAGTGTATTACAAGATACAAATCGAGCGTCTAGTATTTCAAATGAGGTTGTACAGACTGTTTTAGAAGTAAAAACAAAAATAGAAGGACAGGTAACTAGTATTCAGGAGAGCTCATCCTCAATGGAAGAAATTACAACCGGGGTGCAAACTGTAGCTGAATCTTCAGCAGTAGTCGCTGAGGTAGCAGTAACGACTACAGAACGAATAAATATCGGTAGTGAAGTGATAAATCACTCTATTCTTCAAATGAATAGTGTGCATGATGTTGTCGAGGAAACATCAAAAGTAATAAATAAACTTGTTACACGTACACAACAGATTGATACAGCTCTCGCTGCAATTACTAATATTGCCGAACAAACGAATCTTCTTGCCTTAAATGCCGCTATTGAAGCGGCACGTGCTGGAGAGAATGGGAAAGGATTTGCAGTGGTTGCCGCAGAAGTTCGAGACTTGGCTGAGCAATCTAAAGAATCTGCAAAAGAAGTTAATCATTTAATAAAATCCATTCAAAAAGATACCCAAGATACAGTTAATGTCATGCAAAAAGGACAACAAAAGGCAGTAGAAGGAAAAGAAGCTGCTTACAAAGCGAATCAAACCTTCTTGTCTATTATGAGAGATATTGATAAGATTACAGGTCAAATTCAAGAAGTATCCGCAGCGACAGAAGAGATGTCTGCTGGTACAGAAGAAGTAAATGCTTCTCTTTCGCTAGTTTCTGAAACTGCAACGGATGTGAAAAAGGAGACTCTTCAAACTGTAAATTCAATTCAATCACAGGCCGTATCAATTGAACAAATATCAATCCAATCCAACAAAATGAAAGAAAAGGTGGAAGAATTAACGGAATTGGTTTCAAAATTTAATATTACAGAACAAAAAGAATAAGTAAATTGTAAAAGATTAGGTACGGCTATCAGCCTAAAAATAATTGATTTTTTACGATTAAAAAGATTTTAGTAATTAATTCAATCACAAGTGTAATAACATGTATAAAAAACATGAAGACTTAAGAGTCTTCGTGTTTTTTTTATTGAATAATGTCTGAAAAAATATTGATAATTATACGATATTTTGGAATTTATCACAAAATATTCATATATGCAAAATTACATACATTTAATGATTGATAATCACGAGTTAATGTAACTATAATAATTACACTGATAAGTAACTTATTGACGACAATTATAAGTGAAGAAGGAGGGCTTTATTGTATTTTGTATATAAAAAAATAGAGAAGGAGATATGCAAATGAAAAGGTTACTTGTTATAGGCCTAATGTATACAATGTTTTTCCTCATAGGAAATATACACTTACATGCTGATGAACGAATAAATGCAAAAAAAATTACTAGTTTAGAAGAGCCTACTTGGATATTTCAGGCGGGCATAAGTAAGGGGAAATATCATGATCGACAAGATTTAGGATTTATTTTGAAGAGAAATACACCATTAAAGGTAAGACAAACAAATCCTAATTTTAAAGACAAATTAACATTACGTTTATTGTCTAATGACTCAAAAAATGAAAAATCCATACAAGTAGGAAATGAATGGGTTACTATCCAAGGTGATACGTCTTTAGTTCCTTTCATAGATACTCCGTATGGTGAAGAGCACGCTGTACTTGAGTACCAAGTAGGGAATGAAAGTGCTACTAAACCCCTTCCCATTTATAAACAACAAGGAAGTGTATCTCAATTTTTTAGTACATGGGATCAATTTGATGGAGAGTATGCGTTACTTCAAGGGGAGAGTTTTCAATTATTTGTACCTAAAAAAGATAAAGAGTTAGTAAGATCTTTAAAAGATTTTCAATCATTGGATGAGTTAATTGCGTATTATGAAGATATTTTTGTGATGTATGATTCAATTATTGGTTTAGATGGCTCAACGTTTGAAAATAAAAAAAGTCAAAATCGTTATTTCTTAAAAGCAGATATATCTGGTGCTGGCGGTGCCTATTATGGCACAAATTGGACAGCGAATAGTACAGATAGTACAAAGATGTGGTTAGATAAACTAAGTTGGGGAACTTTACATGAAATCGCTCATGGATACCAAGCTGGTTTTGATAATCAAGGAATATTTACAGGAGAAGTTTCTAATAATCTATTTGGTGTTCAATATCAATATAGTAAATACGGCAAAAAAGCAGATCAACTTGGTTGGTTGTTTAATTTCGGGAAAAAGGAACAGGTAGAACGGAATTTATATAATGCTTTAATGAAAGAAAATAAAAATTATGATGATTTAGATTTACGACAAAAACTTATTCTTTTAACGATGGCGAAACAAAAAGCTGGCGATGAAGCATTTGCAAAAATGTATCAAGGTTATCGAAAACTAGCTAGCAATGCTGCTTTCAAAAAAGGTGACCATTCTTTACCAGATTTAATGAATCAGTATTATAGTGAGAATGGACAAGTTGATTTTACACCTGTTTTTGAAAGGTGGGGCTTTAAGCTTAATCATAAACAAATAGAGATGAATAGGGCGAAAGGTTTTCCGGCTGTTACTTCTTTAGCTTATATAGTGCCTGAATCACAATTAGCGAAAGCAAGAGCTATAGTTGATCCTGATATTCCGATAAACTCCAACTTCGAAATAGTTACGAATCAGCAAATTGCTCCACTTGGGCTAAAAGGGAATTTGCATATCCATTTAAATACAAATGAAATAGATACATTAAAAGGAGGAAAAATTAAATTAAAAGAAGGGAATACAGTTATTCAAGAGAAAACAATTGAAACAACAGATATCAATTTACAAGACGTACCAAATGGAGTGTATACGGTTGAAATTTCAGGTGGGAAAACGAATAGTATGTACCATTTCAGTTCGTATTATGCCTATGTAAAAGAAAAAGATAATAGTCTAAAGATTGATATTAACGAAATGAAAGTGAGTAAGTTGGTAAATGAAACGATTCAATTCCTAGGATTAGGAGATGACCAGTTTGCCGTATTAAATACAGACTTAGAGCAAAATCGAGCTATTTTTACGATTACTACTAAAACGCCTCATAGCTATTATGCAGGTGAAAAATATGCATCGATAGAGGTCTTTAATGAAAAAGGTGAAAAAATTTATACGAAGGAAATGGAAGGAACAAATGTAACAATTGTAAAAGATATCATTCCACTAAAAGAGGGATATAGAATTAAAATCTATCATGATGAAATAAAAAAACGATTAACTAGTAAAGCTACTATTATTAATCCTATGAATAAAACGAATGAATTTATAATAACAAAATGGGGATTGAAAAATACTTCTTTGCAAAATAATCCAGAAGAAAATCTTATACAAAGAATTGATGAAGAAATGGAAGCGATTATAGGTAATCAGTTTTTAAAAGAGATACCAATGCAAAAATTAGAAATGAAAAAGAATGTGTGGATGGCAATAAATATGTTATCAGAACCACAAAAAATAACGTATATGAATAAATATAAAGATAGCTTATATAATGAATAATTTTTGAGAAATGAATTGAATCTAAAAAAGTAGCAAACCAATCTATTAACCTATGTATGTAGAGGTATGTAAAAACGATTGGCTATAGTTAAAATTTTTTATCTATGCTTAAAATTCTAAAATACATTTATTTAATTTAATAATACGATTATAAAGGGGTAAAAATATGAATAATTTCGTAAAGGTAGGTTTAACTACAGGAGTGGTGTTATCGGCGATTATGCCTTATGGAGGAGTACATGCGGAAACAGAAGATTTAAAAGTGGAAACAAAGGAAGATACGTTCCGAACAGGTAATTTAACAGCACCTTCTCAAAATTCGGCAGAAAATGTAGCAAAGGATGCACTAAAAGGAAAAACAGAACAAGCATTATCATCAAAGCAAGTTAATACGGAATCCAAAGTTAATTATAATGTTACGCAAAGTCGTAAATCTTATGATGGTACTACATTGGTACGTCTTCAACAAACGTATGAAGGACGTGATGTATACGGATATCAACTAACAGCACATATTAATGATGATGGTGTACTTACGAGCGTTTCGGGAGATAGTGCCCAAAATTTACAACAACAGGAAGATTTGAAACAACCTATTACTCTATCAGAAGAGGATGCAAAGAAACAGCTTTTCAACATCTATGGAAATGATCTAACATTTATCGAAGAACCAGAAATTAAACAAGTGGTATATGTAGATGAAAATACAAATAAAGCTACAAACGCATATCAAATTACTTTTAGTGCATCTACACCTGAATATGTATCCGGTACAGTATTAATTGATGCTTTTGGTGGTAATCTATTAAAAGAACTCGTTCAAAAATTGGGTATACAAGTAGAGAGTAGTATTGTCCAATCTGCGACATCAAATAAATCAACAGATCCTTCAAAATTAACAGGTACAGGAAAAGATGACTTAGGTATTAATCGTACGTTTGGAATTACACAAAGAAGTGATGGAACGTACATGCTTGCAGATTATTCTCGTGGTAAGGGAATTGAAACATATACTGCTAATTATAAAGATTATAATAATTATAGAAGAAATGTATGGGGTTATCTCGATGATTTAGTAACAAGTAATTCTACAAATTTTACAGATCCTAAAGCAGTTAGTGCCCATTATTTAGCAACGAAAGTATATGATTTTTATCAAGAAAAATATGGCCGTAACAGCTTTGATAATAACGGACAAAAAGTAATTTCTGTCGTTCATGGTTGGAACACAAATGGTACGAATAAAGGAAATCCTAAGCAGTGGTTTAATGCATTTAGTAATGGCGCTATGCTAGTATACGGAGATCCAATTGTTAGAGCATTTGATGTGGCAGGACATGAATTTACACACGCGGTTACAAGAAATGAGTCTGGACTTGAGTACGCAGGAGAAGCTGGTGCAATTAATGAAGCGTTATCTGATATTTTAGGAGTAGCCGTTGAAAAGTATGCCAATAACGGAAAGTTCAATTGGACAATGGGAGAACAATCAGGTCGTATTTTTAGAGATATGAAAAACCCATCATCTATCTCTTCTAGATATCCAGAGGATTATAGGCATTATAATAACTTACCTATTGATGCTGACCACGATCATGGTGGTGTACACACGAACTCTAGCATTATTAATAAAGTAGCTTACTTGATTGCTAGTGGTGGAAGCCATAATGGAGTAAACGTACATGGCATTGGAGAAGATAAAATGTTTGATATTTTCTATTATGCAAATACGGATGAATTAAATATGACTTCTGATTTTAAAGAATTAAAAGAAGCTTGTATTCGTGTAGCAACGAACTTATATGGTAAAGACTCATTAGAAGTACAAGCTGTCCAACAAGCCTTTAAAGCAGCGTATATTTAATATTATTGTGATGAATTACAAACTCTTTCATTTTAATATAGTGATTAATTTGTATTTATAGACAAAAACCTTGTAGAATTTTTCTGCAAGGTTTTTTTGAATGTTATCCCGCTATTTGCTGGGCAGTAAGACCCCCACCTCAAAATTTAGCTGTTATTTTTTTACTTGTTGTAAAGGATGGAAAGCTTTTAAGGTTGTGGCACGCCTCTTAAGAAAAAGATAAGGCGAAGCGATCTCGCTGTTATTTCCCAACAACAAACATTTTATTTAGTGAAAGTTACCAAACGTTTTTCAAAACTATTTTACCTATTGCTTTATTTGACTCCAAATATTCATGTGCTTGTGCAACTTCATCAAACGTAAAAGATTTAGAATCTAGCAATGGACGAAGTTTTCCTTCTTCTACAATTTGCGTTATTTTCGTTAAGATTTCTCCGCAATCATTACGCTTATCTGTATGTAATATTTTTAATGCCATAAAAGTAACGTGCAGAGAGAGTCCTTTTGCGTGTAAAGGAGAGAGGTCATGGGTTGAACGAGCTGCAATAGTTACGACAGTTCCATTGACCGCAGCAGCTTCAAAAGAATGATCAAGATTCTTGCCGCCTACTGTATCAAATATAACTTCAAATCCGTTTCCGTTCGTATGTTTTTGTACATATTCTTGAACAGATTCTTCTTTATAATTAATAGCTATATCGGCTCCTAAACGATGGGCTATTTCCATTTTGTTTTGCTGAGAAGCTGTTGTAAAAACTTTAGAGCCTGCCCATTTAGCTAGTTGAATGGCTACGTGTCCTACGCCACCAGTAGCTCCATGAATGAGAACATTTTGACCAGGTTTAATATTTGCACGATCAAATAAAGATTCCCAAGCTGTAATTGCAACTAATGGTAGAGCAGCAGCTTCTTCCATTGTTAAATTATTAGGTTTGTGAGCAATTAATCGTGCATCAGCAAGCATAAATTCTGCAAGTGCACCTCCAGTTTCTTTAAAACCTCCGGCACATCCGTATACTTTATCCCCTGATTTGAATTTCGAAACACCTTCTCCTACTTCAATAACAATACCAGCTACATCGCCGTGTAATATAGCTGGAAACTCAGGAGCGACGGCTGAAACGGCCCCACTACGCATTTTTGTATCGATTGGATTTACACTTGTTGCTTTTACATCGATTAGAACATGACCTGGTAAAAGTTTCGGTTTTGAAACTTCTTCTAATTGAAATACAGATGAATCCCCAAAAGAATGGATAATTTGTGCTTTCATAGTTTATACCTCCTGTTTGTGGTTATAGCATAGCAAAGTACGAAAAATAAGTATAATATTTTGAATTTTGTTAGTGAGAATTTTATATAGAGAAGGGGAAAGTGCATGAAATGAAATAATGTAACGTACTTCTAAAAACTACTGTAAAGCTTTTTGAAGAAAGGGTAGATGTTATTTTTGCAGCATGATTTATTCATTATGTTTATTATTACTCACTTAGTATAGGTATTTTAAAGTGCTACATCACTTTAAAGTACGTACTGCTATTCATGTTATGGCCGATTTATAATAACACTCGTAGCACAAAGAAAGTTATAACGATTACAATAGGCAACAATGTGGTGTTACAGTATTGCCTATCAATTTTGAGTAGAAATATGAAAAGTATAGATTTATATGAATGAAGGAAAGAAAGTGGATTGTGAGCTACAAAAGGATTAAATCGTCTTATTATAGAGAAGCCTTTTGGTTATAATGTAACGTCTGCTCGTGAGTTTAGTGTTAAATTAATTGAATATTTTGATGAAAATGATATTTATTATAACGATCATTATCTTTGAAAATGAATGGTAACTAGGAATACACTTAGAAAAGTATTACGAAATAAATCGTATGTAATTCAAGACATTTTTATTGACGATAATAATTTATGTGGTTAATATATTAGACATAAGATTATTTAATTACTAAAAGTAATCTGATATAAAATGTTTCGTTAAATTCTATAAATAAGTAAGTTGTGGTAGAAATGCTTTGAATTGCCACTATTAATATTGGGGACAATTAAAAAGCGAAAGGTATAAAAAGAATTGGGATTTGATAACTCTTTGTTTTTATAAAACATGAGCTTCTGTACAATTCATTTTTAAAATATTGACAAGGATTATACAACAAGAGGGGGACTGAAATTGGAATCAATGACCTTTGTTTTATTTGGAGCGACAGGGGACTTAGCAAAACGCAAAATTTACCCAGCACTATATAATTTATATAGAGATCAAAAGCTTCCAAAGCAAATATCCGTTATCGGGCTTGGGAGACGTCAAGTATCTCATGTAGATTTTCAAGAAAGAATAAAAGAATCAATAGAGACGTTTTCCCGTCATAGAGAAGAAGGTACTCCGGAACTCGAAGGTTTTTTAGATAATTTTCGCTATTGTCCATTAGATGTGAGTAAGCCGGAAGACTATGAGAGGTTATTACAAGTCGTTCGTGAAAGGGAAGAAGAATTACATATAAAAGGGAATAGAATGTTCTATCTTTCCGTTGCTCCTGAATTTTTCGAGACCATTGCTTTAAATATTAAGGAAAGCGGACTTGATAAAACGGATGGATGGAAACGTCTGATGATTGAGAAACCATTCGGGCACGACCTTACATCTGCTCGTGAGCTTAACGATAAGCTTAGTCGCACGTTTGAAGAAGACGAGATATACCGTATCGATCATTATTTAGGTAAACCGATGATTCAAAATCTTGAAGCATTAGAATTTGCAAATCCTGTTCTCCAATCAATTTGGAATAAAGAACATATAGCGAATGTACAAATCACAGCGAGTGAAACAGTTGGGGTTGAAGAAAGGGCAGGATATTATGACCAGGCAGGGGCCATTCGAGATATGGTTCAAAATCATATGTTACAAATATTAATGATGACTGCTATGAATCTGCCGGAAAAGGTTAATGCATGTGAAATTCGAGAGGAAAAGCGAAAGGTAATGGAAACGCTTCGTAAAGTGAAAAAAGAAGACGTTCAAAGCCATATCATTCGCGGACAATACGCTGCAGGTGAGATAAAAGGCGGGCAAGTTGTAGCATACAAAGAGGAGCCAGGAGTAAATCCTTCTTCTAACATAGACACATTTGTTGCTGCTCGCCTGTGGATCGATAATCCATTTTGGACTGGCGTTCCCTTCTATATACGAACAGGCAAACGAATGAAAGAAAAGTCTACTCGTATTGTAATCGAATTTAAAAATACGTTAAAACAGCAATATCAAGATAATAATCCAAATGCAGCACCTAACTTATTAATAATTGAAATTAGCCCAGGTGAGAACGTTTCATTACAGTTAAACAGTAAAAATCCATTGAAAAATGGAGAAATTGAACCGATGCGTATTAACTTTACTTGTGAGCAAGCGGATGTGGGAGTACCTGAAGCGTATGAAAGACTCATTCATGATGCTGTGAGTGGAGACGCTACATTCTTTGCACATTGGAGAGAAGTTGAATTGTCATGGGAATGGGTACAACCAATTCTTGAAGCGTTCGAGGAAAACTTATTACCGCTTCATGAATATGAGTCTGGTTCATATGGTCCAGAAGCGTCTAATGAACTGTTACAAGAAAGTGGATTTAAATGGTGGTTAGATCAAGAGACGGAAAAATAAGTACTTTCTTTAATGAAAGCATTTAGGGGGACGATTACTATGACACAAAACATAAATCAATTAGCAGTGAATACACTTCGTACGTTATCGATTGATGCTATTAATGCGGCAAACTCAGGTCATCCAGGTCTTCCGATGGGAGCAGCACCAATGGCTTATGCATTATGGGCGAATCATTTAAATTACAATCCTAATCACCCAGAATGGTTTAACCGTGATCGTTTCGTTTTATCGGCGGGACATGGATCTAGTCTGTTATATAGCCTACTTCATTTAGCTGGATATGACGTTTCAATTGATGACTTGAAAAATTTCAGAAAGTTAAATAGTAAAACACCTGGACATCCTGAGTTTGGGCATACTCCTGGAGTTGAAGCGACTACAGGCCCGTTAGGACAAGGGATTGCTAATGCTGTAGGAATGGCAATGGCAGAAGCTCATTTAGCAGCGAAGTTTAATAAGGATGGTCACTCTATTATAGATCACAATACGTATGCTTTAGTCGGAGATGGTGACTTAATGGAGGGTGTCGCTTATGAAGCGATGTCAATGGCAGGACATATGAAACTTGGCAAGTTAATTGTACTGTATGATTCAAATGAAATTTCACTTGATGGTGAATTAGGCATTGCTTTCTCTGAAGATATTCAGAAAAGGGCAGAATCTGTACATTGGCAATATGTAAGAGTTGAAGATGGAAACGATGTTGATGCGATTACAAAAGCTATTCAATCAGCGAAAGAAAATACGGATCAACCCACTCTTATAGAAATTAGAACCATTATAGGTTATGGAAGTCCAAAAGTTGCTGGAACGAACAAAGCACATGGTAATCCGCTTGGAGTAGAAGAAGCGACAGCGACAAAACAAGTGTATGGTTGGGATTATGAGGAAGATTTCTTTGTACCTGAAGAAGTAAAAGCTCATTTTAATGAACTAAAACAAAAAGGTATTGAAAAAGACAATGACTGGAATGCGCAGTTCAACTTATACAGAGAAGCGAATCCTACACTGGCAGATGAATTAGAAAAAGCGATTACAGGTGAGGTTTTAATTGAAGCGAAAGACATTCTATCCTTTGATACTGAAAAAACAATTTCTACTCGTGTTGCAAGTGGGGAAGCTATTAATCATTATGTGAAATCGATTCCTTCTATTTTCGGTGGAAGTGCGGATCTTTCTCATTCTACGATGACAGATATAAAAGGTGAAGCAGTATATGCAGTAGAATCGTATGCTGGACGAAATATATATTTCGGTGTACGTGAACATGCAATGGGCGCTGCAGCGAATGGATTGGCGCTTCATGGAGGAGTAAAACCTTTCGTAAGTACATTCTTTGTATTTAATGATTATCTTCGTCCGTCCATTCGACTGGCTGCACTGCAAAAGTTACCTGTTACTTACGTATTTACACATGATTCGATTGCTGTAGGAGAAGATGGTCCAACGCATGAACCAATTGAACAATTGGCAGCTCTTCGAGCAATTCCTGGTCTAACAGTTATCCGTCCGTCAGATGCAAATGAAACAGCAAGTGCTTGGGCGTATGCTTTACAGCAAACGGATGGTCCAGTCGTTTTAGTACTGAGCCGTCAAAATTTACCGGTGTTTAATGAAACGAAAGCGAACATAGAGAATCTCTCTAAAGGAGCTTACGTATTAACACAAACGAATGAAAATCCGGATGTGATTTTAATTGCGACAGGTTCTGAAGTATCCTTAGCTGCTAGTGCGAAAGCAAAATTAGAAGAAGATCAAGTTTCTGTTCGCATCGTTGCAATGCCGAGCTGGGAGTTATTCGATCGCCAATCGAACGAATATAAAGAATCCGTTCTTCCGTCTTCTATAACGAAACGAGTATCTCTTGAAATGGGTGTATCTCTTGGTTGGGAACGTTATGTAGGACAAGAAGGAAAAGTAATATCAATTGAAACATTTGGAGCTTCAGGTACTGGAGCTGAAGTCATGAATCTATTTGGATTTACGACAGAAAATGTTGTTCAAATTACAAAAAATGTGTTGAATTCTTAAGCTATGACTGTGAATACCTTTCTGTACATATTAAAATTTCAGTGCTGAAAGGTATTCCAGATTGTAGTGATATGGATTTTTAATAAAAGATGATTTGAGGAGGAATTATATTATGCAAGTAGGATTAATTGGGTTAGGTAAAATGGGATTAAATTTAGGGAAAAATTTAATGGATCATAAACATGAAGTAGTAGCATTTGATTTAAATACGAGCGCAGTAGAAGAAATGAAAGAGTACGGGGCAACAGGTACATCTAGTTTAAGTGAACTTGTTCAGTCATTACAATCACCAAGAATTCTTTGGGTAATGGTACCACACGCTGTTGTTGATTCTGTTATTGATGAGGTTACACCACTTTTATCAAAAGGAGATATTTTAATTGAAGCTGGTAATTCACATTATAAAGAGTCTATCCGCCGATATGAGCAATTAAAGAAAGATGGCATTCACTTTATGGATGCAGGAACTTCTGGTGGAATGGAAGGCGCTCGTAATGGTGCTTGTTACATGATCGGAGGAGATCAAGAAGCTTGGGACATCGTTGAACCTATCTTCCGCGATACTGCTGTAGAAAATGGATTCTTATATGCTGGAAAAGCTGGTAGTGGTCACTTCTTAAAAATGGTTCATAACGGAATTGAATACGGTATGATGGCTGCTATTGGTGAAGGATTTGAGATTCTAGAAAAAAGTGAATTTGACTACGATTATGAAAAAGTATCAAGAGTATGGAACAACGGTTCAGTCATTCGTTCTTGGTTAATGGAATTAACAGAAAATGCATTTTCTAAAGATGCAAAACTGGATGAGATTAAGGGTGTTATGCATTCTTCTGGTGAAGGAAAATGGACAGTAGAAACAGCATTAGACCTTCAAACAGCAACTCCTGTTATCGCAATGTCTCTATTAATGCGCTACCGCTCATTAGACAATGATACATTTACAGGAAAAGTTGTAGCAGCTCTGCGCAATGAATTTGGCGGACATGCAGTTGAAAAGAAATAAAGTGAAACTTTAATAAGTAGGGGCTTCATTCCACACAAATCGGGCTTTTACGGGATAAGCATATTAAACATGTAACTCATCAACGTTTAAAAACTGGAGGGAATTAATCATGAAATTTTTTATTGATACTGCAAATCTTGAGGATATAAAAAAAGCATATAAACTTGGAGTTTTAGCTGGTGTTACAACGAATCCTTCTTTAGTAGCAAAAGAGGGCATTAAATTTGAAGACCGTATTGCAGAAATTTGTCAGGCAGTTCCTAAAGTTGAATCTGTTTCGGCAGAAGTAACGCCAGATGCTGTTACAGCTGAAGAGATGATCGCTCAAGCAGAAGAACTGATTAAAATTAACGGTGGCGATGAAAAAGTTACAATTAAACTTCCGATGACGTTAGCAGGATTAGAAGCTTGTCGCTACCTTACTGAAAAAGGTGTGAAAACGAATGTTACACTTATTTTCACGGTGAACCAAGCACTTTTAGCTGCTCGAGCAGGTGCAACGTACGTTTCTCCATTTTTAGGTCGCTTAGATGATATTTCTGAAGATGGTGTACTATTAGTTGCTAAAATTGCTGAATTATTCGATGTTCATCAATTAGATACACAAATTATTGCGGCTTCTGTCAGACATCCAGATCATGTAACTCGTGTAGCGATGGCAGGTGCTCACATTGCAACAATCCCTTATAAAGTAATTGAACAACTTGCTATGCACCCATTAACAGACCAAGGTATTGAGAAATTTGCTGCTGATTGGGCGAAAGCGCCTAAATTATAATGTTATGAAAGTGAAGGTGCTTTCCGAAAATTGCTTTTCATGAGAGGACAAATCCTAAGTAACTTCATCGTTTAAAGTGGATACTGAGTTTGTAGTCTTACTACGTGAAAACAGCAAGAGAAGAAAGTGTCATTCACTTTTAAAAAAGGGAAAATTGATCGCGCGAAGCGTTTATCACAATAACATTATAATTATGGAAGAGAAATCCCCTTATCAGAGAGGTGAGTTAACATGTATCTCTGATAAGGGAGATTCTTTTTGTATAAATTATTATTTTGTGAAGATGATTTGTATATCGATATATAAATTCTTACTCATGAAAGAACTATATAGGTTCTCTTAATTGTATAGCAATTTTGAAAGGGTTTACATAAAGGGGTGGAACTGCGTATGAATATGTACCTTTTAATGATTACATTATTATCAATCGTAATTGTTATTTTAGGGGTATCGTGGTGGAGATGGCATGCATTTATTAGTTTAACGATTGCAAGTTTGTTTTTAGCAATTATGTCTGGGATGCCAATGGATAAAATAGTGAGTGCTTATGAAACGGGAGTCGGCAGTGTTCTCGGGCATTTAGTAGGTATTTTAGTATTAGGTACAATTTTAGGGAAAATGATGGCAGAGTCAGGTGCTGGAATGCAAGTGGCAGAGTTCTTTATTAAATCCTTTGGGATAAAAAACTTACCATGGGCGATGTTAATTGCAGGTTTTATTATTGGAATCCCGGTGTTTTTTGAAGTAGGCATTTTAATATTACTGCCGTTAGTAATTTCAATTCATAAAACAACGAAACAAAATATTTTATTGATAGCATTACCAGCAATTGCTGGGCTATCTGTCGTACACGGCCTTGTTCCTCCGCATCCAGGGGCAATCGTTGCAATTGGTATTTATAAAGCGAATCTTGGGAAGGTACTATTGTATTCACTCATTATTACATTTTTTGCAGCGATTATTGCAGGTCCTATATTTGCGAAATGGATTCACAAACGTGTAATTCCTGAAAATGAGCCAGAATTGATTCGTGTAAATACAAAATCAACGAAATTACCAGGAATAGGAGTTTCATTTTTAGTTATTTTGTTACCTGTTATGTTAATGGTTTTAGCTGCAGCAGCTCCTTATGTGCCCCTTTCTATTACTTTGATGAAGACTGTCACATTAATCGGTAGTCCTATCATTGCACTATTGATTGCATGTTTTGCAGCGTTTTATTTTCTTGGATTTCGCCAAGGTATCGATAAAAAGGCTATTAAGAAGGTAACAGAAGATAGCTTATTACCAATCGGTTCAATTGTTGCGATTATTGGTGCTGGAGGGGGATTTAAGCAAATTCTTATCGATAGTGGCGTAGGGAATGCTATTGCTCAAATGTCTGAGCATTTAGCACTATCTCCAATTGTATTAGCATTTATAGTAGCAGGATTAATTCGAATTGCGACAGGGTCAGCGACAGTCGCTTTAACAACAGCAGCGGGTATCGTTTCGCCAATCGTTGAAAATACAACAGGTGTGAACTTAGAGTTACTCGTTATTGCAACAGGTGCAGGAGCATTAATGTTTTCACACGTAAACGATGCTGGTTTTTGGATGGTAAAAGAATACCTAGGTTTAACAGTGAAAGAAACATTTAAAACATGGACAGTATTAGAAACGTTACTTTCATTTATCGCTTTTGGAGGCGTTTTACTACTCGATATGTTTGTTTAAGATAAAGATGTTTCTATTTAGATAATTGTGGCATACAACGTTATCAATAGATAAAAGGAATGTATTTTTATGGTGGGATACTGTAACAATTTTTTGTTAGGAGGAAGAAATGGTGAGCTCAAAATATATGATTGGTGTAGACATTGGGACAACTAGTACAAAATCAGTTCTATTTTCTACTGATGGATCTGTTATTGCTAGTCATGGAATTGAATATCCTTTATATTCTCCTACGCCTGAAACAGCGGAACAAGACCCAGAAGAAATTTTTCGTGCAGTAATAAATACGATTAAAGAAACTATACGATCAAGTAGTGTACAGCCAAGTGATATTCTTTGTGTCTCTTTTAGTTCGGCAATGCATAGTCTCATTGCTGTAGATGAAAAGGGGAATCCATTAACGGGATGTATTACTTGGGCAGATAATAGAAGTGCAAGCTGGGCGGAGAAAATAAAGAATGATATGAATGGTCATGAAATTTACCTTCGTACTGGCACACCAATTCATCCTATGTCACCGCTTTCGAAATTAGTTTGGCTACAGAATGAGAAGGCAGAGTTATTCGCAAAAAGTTATAAATTCATTTCTATTAAAGAATATGTTTTTTACAAGTTATATAAAGAGTATGTAATTGATTATTCTATAGCGTCAGCGACAGGGATGTTTAATTTGAAATCTTTAAAATGGGATGAAGAGGCTTTACATGTTGCGGGAATTACAGATGAAAAGCTTTCTAAACTTGTTCCAACAACGCACAGTTTAACAGGATTAGATGAAGAGCTTGCCAAAGAGATGAATGTACTTGTTTCTACGCCTTTTGTAGTAGGAGCGAGTGATGGAGTACTATCTAATTTAGGTGTAAATGCAATAGATCCTGGCGTTGTGGCTGTTACCATTGGTACAAGCGGTGCGATACGTGCTGTAACAGATCGTCCTGTAACAGATCCGAAAGGTAGAATTTTTTGTTATGCGTTAACTGAAGACCATTGGGTAATCGGTGGACCAGTAAATAACGGCGGTATGATTTTCAGATGGGCTCGTGACCAATTAGGCACTTCAGAGATTGAACTTGCGAAGCGTTTAGGGAAAGATCCATATGAAGTACTTACTGAAATAGCGGCAAAAGTGAATCCTGGATCTGACGGTTTATTATTTCACCCGTATTTAGCAGGGGAAAGAGCTCCTTTATGGAATGCAAATGCACGAGGATCTTTCTTTGGACTCGGATTGCATCATAAGAAAGAACATCTGATCCGTGCTGTTTTAGAAGGAGTAATTTATAACTTGTATACCGTTCTTCTCGCTTTAAAAGAGTTAATTGGCGAACCGAAAAAAATTCAAGCGACAGGCGGCTTTGCAAGGTCGGAACTTTGGAGACAGATGATGGCGGATATCTTCCATCAAGACGTATATGTTCCGGAAAGTTTTGAAAGCTCTTGCTTAGGAGCTACAATCCTCGGTTTATATAGTTTAGGTGAAATAGATACATTATCCGTAGTTTCTGAAATGGTAGGTGCAGATTTTCATCATGAGCCAAACATGGAAAGTGTGGAAAAATATAAAGATTTAACGCCAATCTATATTCGTCTGTCCCGTCAATTGGAAGAAGAATATGAAAGTATAGCAGCGTATCAAAAAAAGTGGGTTTAAAAGCTATTTACCAAGAAAATATGGTAACGTATAAAGAAGTACTCCGATTTTTTTGGATACTCTTTCAACATAAAATATTTTAAGAAGCATGATGAACGTAAAATATAGGGAGAGAGGGTTATGAAAATGAAGGATAACAAAGAGTTTATTGGATATGTTGGAACTTACACGAAAGAAAATAGCGAAGGAATATATAAGTTTACTTTAGACACAGAAGCAAAAAAAATTAGTAATGTAACACTTGCCGCTAAGCTGGATAACCCTACATATGTAACGATTAACCGAAATAATGAATATCTCTATTCTGTTGTTAAGGAAGGCGAATCTGGCGGTGTAGCTGCGTATTCCATTGATAGTCATACTGGAGAACTAAAAGCGAAAAATAGACAAGTAGTAGAAGGTGCTTCTCCTTGTCATATTAGTGTTGATAGTGGAAATCATACAGTAGTTACAGCGAATTACCATAAAGGAACGATTGAGTCTTTTGAAATAAATGAAGAAGATGGAACTGTAAATCATGCTTCATCTATTATGGCGCATGAAGGTTCAGGTCCGAATAAAGAAAGACAAGAAAAACCACATGCACATTACGCGGGGTACACTCCTGATGAAAAATATGTAGTGGGCGTTGATTTAGGGATAGATAAAATAATTACGTATGAAGTAAAAGATAGTACATTAACAGAAGTGAATCGTTTATCTGTAAATCCAGGAAGTGGTCCAAGACATATTACTTTTCATCCGAATGGAAAGTATGCGTATGTGATGACGGAGCTTAGTTCAGAGGTTATTGTGTTAACATATAATCCTGCAGAAGGATCCTTTACAGAATTACAGTATATTTCTACTGTTCCAGAACAATTTGATGAAAATAATCAAGGAAGTGCGATTCATATTTCTTCTGACGGCCGTTTTGTATATGCAGGTAATCGTGGTCATAATAGTATCGCTGTTTATAGCGTAGATCAAAATTCAGGTCAGCTTACATTTGTTGAACACACATCTACAGAAGGAAATTGGCCAAGAGACTTTGTATTAGATCCTACTGAAAAGTTCCTTGTTGCTACAAATGAAAAGTCACATAATCTTGTGTTATTTTCAAGAGATGAATCTACAGGTAAGTTAACACTTTTACAATCTGATGTTGTTGTGCCAGAGCCTGTTTGTGTGAAGTTTTTAAATATATAATTTCAGATGCCTAAACAAAAGCAAAGCGATATCGCTTTGCTTTTTATTATTTCTTTTTCGGTCTACGTACTAATTCGCCGCCGCAGTTTGGACAAACGTTATGTCTTTCTTCTGTACATGGTGCGCAAAATGTACATTCATATACACAAATGTATGCTTCAGAATCTTGTTCGAGCGATTGATCGCAAATTTGACAGTTTGTTTTCATTTCTAGTGCCATAATAAGTATCCTTTTTAGTTAGAAAATTTATAATTTAATTATAATTCATTAAATAGAAATAGTCCTTTTCAATTGAAAGGAAATCGAATGATAAAGTTATGAATTGAAACGAAAGATGCTGGTTTATTTTAAAATTGATTATTTATTACAGTTGGAATATTATGAAATAGTCAAAAGACAACAGGGGGTATAGATTTTGACTAATCATAACGATCATTTAAAAGCAAACTGCGAAAAATGCTTCGGTCTATGTTGCGTTGCATTACCGTTCGCAGCATCGGTAGATTTTGCAGTGAATAAAGATGGTGGTAAACCATGTTCCAACTTACAATCAGATTTTAAATGTAGTATACATAAAAATCTTAGAGGAAAAGGTTATAAAGGTTGTACAGTATTTGAGTGTTTCGGTGCTGGACAGAAGATTTCTCAGGGTACGTTTAAAGGGATTGATTGGCGGAAAGATGCAAAGCATGCAAGAAAAATGTACGATGCTTTTCCAGTTATGCATCAACTTCATGAAATGCTTTGGTATTTGAATGAGGCGATTCTTTTAAAGGCAACACAGCCAATTCATAAAGAGCTGGAGACCGCAATTGAGGAGACAGAGCGACTTTCGAATTTAAATCCAGATGAGTTAATGAAAATAAATGTTCCAATGCATAGGGCAGAGGTGAACATTCTTCTTTTAGAAACGAGCGAATTAGTATGGAAGGAAATGAATACTGCACGTAAGAAACGAATCATTCACCGCGGAGCAGATCTTATGGGAGCAAATTTGAAAAAGAAAAATTTACAAGGTGCAAATTTAAGGGGTGCTTACTTAATTGCGGCTAACTTAAATGGAGCAAATTTAAGAGGAGCAGATCTTATCGGAGCAGATTTAAGAGATGCAGATATTCGCGGGGCTGATTTTACAAATAGTATTTTTCTGACGCAAGTTCAAATTAACGCAGCGAAAGGGAATAAGCATACGAAATTACCGAAAATGTTATCCCGTCCATCGCATTGGAGTGCGTAAAGAGTGAGGAGTGTTTAGTGTGGATATATTTCAGTATTTAGAAGAGATGCAAGAGGATGTCTTTTCGTTAGCAGTAGAGCAAATAGAAGCGAAGTATTTTGAAATTTGTAGCATGTTAGCGTCTGCAGAATATGCAGAACGAATTAAAGCAATTGATTTAGAGTCATATAAGGAAAGTATTCGAGTAGGTTTGGATTCAGCTGTAGAAATGGCTACTAATGAAGAATCAAAAGCGATTTATTTTGAGTATGACCTTGATAACGAATGGGATAGTCAGTTTTATATTTGTGAGGAATATATTTCACTTGAAGAAGAGGACGATGATTGGGCATCTGAATGGACATATAATATTGAGGGGCCGGGGTCTGTAGAATTAGCAGATATGTATAATGGAAATGGCTTTGACACAAGTGAAAAAGCAGTCGGTGTAACTTTATATTTAATTGCTAAAACGCTGTGTAGTTTTATAAGTGTACGTAGTGAAGTGCAAAGTAATATACCGATTTGTATTGGTTTTCACGATCAAGATCCAATAATGCGAACAGGCAGAGACTAAAAATCTCTGCCTGCTTTTTATTTCTTTTCAAAAGTAGTAATGAAAACGCTACATATAATAAGAATACCGCCAATAAAAAAGTTACTATTTAATGTCTCATTTAATAAGAGCCAGCCAAGTAATGATCCAACAATAGGTTGGAAGAAGAAAAATAAGGAACCGATGCTTGCATCTATTAATTCTAATCCTTTATTCCAAAGGAAAAAGGCACCTGCTGTTGAAACAATACCTAAGTATAATACGCCTAATATTACGTACGTATTTACTGTTCCGATAGAGGATGTTTGTAGTTCCCATATCATAAAGGGTGTAATAAAAAAGAGTGAAAAGAATATGGCATACGTTGTAATAACTAAGGATGAGAATTGGATTGAAGCGATCTTTACATAAATAGATAGTAAAGCCCACGTAATAGCGGCTCCAACTAAAATGATTGTTCCGATAAAATAGGAGCCAATTTCAATATCCCACCCGATTACGATAATGACGCCGATTGTCGCTATTATAGTAGATAAAAGTCTACGAGCGGTTAGTTTTTCTTTCAAAATGAGCGCTGCAAATATAACCATAAATGCAGGTGTAGCTGATGTAACTAACGAGCCTGTATGAGCGTCGGATAATTTTGTTCCGATAAATTGGCATGTGATCGAAATGAAATAGCCGATAAATCCAATCCAAGCGAATAGGAGCCAATCTTTTTTGCGAATGGTTACTTTTTTCTTTTGCTTTTTCTCAGCTAGTTTCAAAATGCCATACAAAACAACAAAAGCAATGATAAAGCGTAGCCAAACGAGTGTTAGTGGTGGGATAAAATCGAGTACGTATTTGCTAACAACATACATACCACCCCATATACTTGCTGCTAGTGATAAACATATAGCTCCTAAAATTGTTTGTTTCATGTAAAGTACCTCCGTCTATTTTTAGGGTATTATGAGTTCCCTAAGACGAGGCGTAGTGTATGTGTTATATGATTGCCCGTCTTAGTTTATAGACGGCCTACAGGTTGATCGTTTTCGAATGAAGTGTTGTAGTACATGCGTGCATTCCTCCTCGTTAAGTTATAATGATATTATAACTTAATTTTCTGATTATTGGAGGTTGTTATGAAATATATCGTTATAAAATCACATGTTAGCAATTATCCTAATCCAATTCGCTTAGAAGAGGGGGATGTAGTGAAAATGATAGAGAGTTACGCTGGTCCGGAAAACTGGGAAAACTGGATGTTTTGTCACGAAGAGAAATATGACCGGAAAGGATGGGTTCCGGAGCAAATTATAAAAAAAGATATGAATGGAACAGGAATTATTATAAAACAATATACTGCGAAAGAATTAAATGTGAGTATTGGAGAAAGAGTGATTGGATTAGAAGAATTGAATGGATGGGTTTGGGGCGAAGGAAGAGATGGTGAGAAGGGCTGGGTACCAAAGGAAAACTTACAAAAATATTAATAATATTTGATCAATAATTAGGAAACATATTTTTGCTTATGAGTATATTGGTTGTAGGATAAAAAGTAGATTAATAGAGAAAGAGGAGGAGATTATTATAACTACAACCGTTATTTCGCATTTTTACAATGAAGAATATTTATTGCCATGGTGGCTTATGCATCATACGAAACTTTTTGATCATGGTATTTTAATTAATAAAGGTTCAACAGATCGTTCCGTTGAGATTTGTAAAAAATTCGCACCGCATTGGGAAGTGCGAGATTCTGTAAATCCAGAGTTTGATGCATATGCGACAGATCATGAAGTGATGAGGATAGAACAAGAAGTACAAGGATGGAAAATGATTTTAAATACGACTGAGTTTCTTTGCATGCAAGATAAAAATCAGTTTTGGAAATCACTAGATGAATTGGGAGGTAGGATGTATTGGCTAGAAGGGCTTATTATGGTCGATGATCCTAACTATAATTATCCGGAACTTAACTTTGGAATACCTTTAATGAAACAGCGATTTCATGGTTATTTACCAGAGGAGTGGAGACTATGGAGAAGGGGAAGATTTATTCATAATCATGAGCATGGAAGTTATACGGTTGGAAGACATTTATCTGCGCATGAATCGATGATTTATCCACCTCTTGCCTGTATATTATGGTTTGGGTTTAGTCCGTGGAATGATGCGATGAGAAAGAGAAAGTTACAAATTGGTCCGACTCTTTCTGAAGCTAGTAAGCATGGAGGAATGGGTACGCATCATATTGTTACGCCGGAAAGATTAGAAGAATGGTATAAGGAATTAGCGAGAGGAACGAAGGATTTACGTTTTAATGATGCATATCGTTATGTTTTTGTATAAATGATTTCCACCATAAAATTGTTTCTTCTATTCCTGTATTTAGATCGTATGTTGGTTTCCAGTTTACTTCAGTTTTTAAACGTTCTACATTAACCCCGACAAATAAAGGTTCATCTTTAGAGAAAGGGATTGCACCTAGTTTAATTAAATGTTCTTTTCCTATCTTTTTAGCAATGATAGAAGCTAACTCTTTAATTTGTACAGATTGACCAGAAGCAATATTGATGGTGCCTGTAACGCCGTGTTCTAATATTGTTACGAGAGCGTCAGCGACGTCACTTACATGGAGGAAATCTCTCGATTGTTTTCCATGTGTACATAGTGCTTCCTCGTTTTTTAATAAGGAAGTGATAATGTTAGAAACGAGCCGATTACCTTGTTCGTGAGGTCCATACATATGAAAAATGCGGCCCCAACACATGCTGAGGCCTGTTTGTTGTGCATACGTTTCTAGCCAGGAGTGCAGTGCATTTTTACATAAAGAATACGGGGTTTTATAGGAAAGGAGCGGTGAATCTTCAAATAATACGCCGTTAAACCATTCGTATTCTGCGCCAGTACCTGCAACGACAACACGCTTTCCGCCGCATGTTGTAAAGTGCTGAATCAATGAAATACTAGACTTTAGCCAATAGTAATTATTAATAGATACATAGCATGCTGGTGGCACTGCTTCCCAAGCAAGGTGAATGAGATGGCTAGGCTGAACGTCGTAAATGAATTGTTTTACTTCGTCATTGCGGAGCAAGTTTACTTTATGCCAGTGGCAAGGGAGGTGAGAGGGTTTATTTTTATTATACGTGGCGTGCACTTCGTATCCCTTTTGTATAAGTGAATGTACAACATATTTACCTATCCAGCCACTACCACCTGTTACAACAACTTTCTTCATGGCTCAATCACCTCAACTTCTGGAACTGTCACTAAAAATTTACCGCCCCATTCACGAATGAAAGAGCATTCTTTTATAATTTCGTCTTTCAAATTCCAAGGAAGTATGAGAATGTAATCCGGTTTTGTACGTTTAATTTCTGCTGGAGATTTTATTGGAATACGAGTTCCTGGTAAAAGGAGATTTTGTTTGTGAGGATTTTTATCTACTGTATACGCTAAAAATTCTTTACCTATTCCGCAATAATTCAACAGGGTGTTTCCTTTAGCCGGAGCGCCGTAGCCGATGATTTGTTTGTTTAAAGCTTTTGCTTTGATAAAAAACTTTAAAATATTTATTTTCAATTGTTCCACTCGTTTAGAAAAAAGGAGATAGCAATCTAATGTATCGAGTCCGTGATTGACTTCTTTTTGGAGTAAGTTTGTAACGTTGGAATGGATAGTGGATTGGGAACTTAGATGGTTTACAAAAATACGTAATGAACCACCATGTGTTGAAAGCTCTTCTACATCAACAATTTGTAAATGATGATGAGCTAAAATTTTTTGAAGGCTTATAAGTGAGAAGTAGGAGAAGTGTTCATGGTAGATGGTATCAAATTGGTTAAAGGATATAAGGTTTAATAAGTGCGGGAATTCGATTGTTATCGTGCCATCACGTTTTAATAGTGTTTTTAAACCAGCAACAAAATCATGCAAGTTTGGAACATGTGCTAATACGTTATTTGCGACGATTAAATCAGCTTGTGGCAATTTTTTTGCTAAGTCATTACTGAAAAAATTCACATGAGTAGGAATTCCTTTTTTGATAGCAATTTCTGCTACGTTTTTCGCGGGTTCAATTCCCAATGTCTCGATATTTTCTTTTTTAAAGTATTGTAATAAGTACCCATCGTTACTTGCGATTTCAATCACTTTTGAATGTTTCGTTAAGTTGAAACGCTTAATCGCCATTTCTACATATTGTTTAGCGTGTAGTAGCCAACTTGAGGAGTAAGAGCTGAAGTATAAATAGTTATGAAAAATATTTTGCGGGGATTCAAATTCATCTAGCTGTACGAGTAAACAAGAGTGACAAACAAATGTGTGCAGCGGATAAAAAGGTTCCATTTTATATGAGCTTTCAGGAGCTACAAATGAATTAGCGAGAGGGGAAACGCCCAAATCTAAAAAAGTGTGGGTTAGTAATGAGTGGCAAAAACGGCATTTTTTCTGTTCCATTTTATAGCCCCTTTATAAATTTTTGAATGCATCGATTTGTTGTCGTGTGAAAGATTCTATATTTTCACCAGATGCATATTTTTTGTACCAATCAACAGTCCAAGCGATAGAATCATCTGTTGATAACTTAGGAGTCCAGCCGAGTTTGTTTACTGCTTTTGTACTATTGAGTGTTAAAACAGGTGATTCATAAGGAGTATTTGTAGAGGAGGAAATGATTGTTAGTGGGTTATTCCATAATTTTATTACAGATTCAATGACATCATGAACGGTTCTGTTAGGTTCATTCATTGGGCCGAAATTCCACGCTTCTGCATATTTAGCATCATTCCAAAGTTTCTCAGCTAAAAGGATATAGCCATGTAGAGGATCTAAAACATGTTGCCACGGACGGACGGCATATTTGTTTCGAATACACAAAGTATGATTGTGCAAATATGCCCGAATGATATCAGGGAATAATCGATCTTCTGCCCAATCACCACCGCCGATGACGTTACCAGCTCTGACTGAGGCGAGTTTCTGGGTATTAGTGCGGAAGAATGATTTTTGATAGGATGTTGCCACTATTTCAGCGCAAGCTTTACTAGCGCTATAAGGGTCGAAACCTCCTAGTCGGTCATTTTCCACGAACGCTCGGTCGCCACTACCGTCATTCTCATAACATTTATCGCTTGTCACATTAATAATGGCACGTACGCTTTCGACGGACTTTGCTGCTTCTAGCACGTGAACAGTACCTAAAACATTCGTTTTGAATGTATCGATAGGGTTTTTGTATGAAGCAGTTACGATTGGCTGAGCTGCTAAATGAAATATTATGTCAGGTTTATGCTGCTTCATGGCATGAAATAAAGAATGGTAATCTGTAATATCGCCTTTCATTGTCGTGCACTCTTTTGCTACGTTACCTTGTTCGAAAATGTTAGGAATGGATGGGGGATGAGAAGAAAAGCCTACTACTTCTGCACCTAAAGAACTTAAGAAAAGGGTGAGCCAGGAGCCTTTAAATCCAGTATGTCCCGTAATAAATACTTTTTTCTTATTCCAAAAAGATGATGAAGCCATATTACCAAACCTTCCACGGAGCGTTATTACTTTCCCATAGCTCGACTAATTTATTTTTATCGCGCAATGTATCCATCGGATGCCAAAAACCAGAATGTTGATATGCGGCCAATTCATTTTTATTTACTAACTGAACTAAAGAGTCTGTTTCAAAAACAGACTTATCTCCACTAATGTAATTGAAAACTTCAGGATTTAAAATGAAAAATCCACCGTTAACACATCCGCCATCACCTAATGGTTTTTCTTGAAAAGATGTTACAGACTGTTTATCTAATATGAGAGAACCGAATCTACCAGGAGGTTGTACGGCAGTAACAGTAGCCATTTTTCCATGTTTTTTATGGAATGTAATAAGTTCTTTTATATTTACATTACTTAATCCATCACCATAAGTGAGGCAGAAAGGTTCGTCTCCGACATAATTTTGAATCTTTTTCACTCGGCCACCCGTTTCGGTATTTACACCAGTATCGATTAGTGTAACTTTCCATGGTTCTACACGATGAGAATGGCTAGTAATTGTATTATCGTTTAACTGTATTGTGAAATCAGACATGTGTAAGTTGTAATTTAGAAAGAACTCTTTAATTGCATATCCTTTATAGCCTAAGCAAATAATAAACTCAGTAATCCCGTAATGACTATACAAACTCATAATGTGCCATAGAATGGGTTTTGTTCCAATTTCAATCATAGGTTTCGGTTTTAAATGTGTTTCTTCCCCAATTCTTGTACCGTACCCACCAGCAAGAATAACAGCTTTCATTTTTTCCTCCTAAAATAAAAATTTATTATTTATACAGTATTCATGTTTTATGCAAATGAGATTGTTTTTGATTAAGTGAATGAAAATGTTTGAGGTGATGACGATGCAGAAAATATTACGGTTTGAATTTTGGAAATAATTTTTGATATTCAGGGTTATGACGGAGGTCTTGTGTTAGGTTACTAAGCTCTAAAAAACGTATGTCCAGTACTTCAGGAGATTGACCGTAATGTGTTTGAAGTCCCATTTGAACACCCCTTTTTGAAAGGGTAGGTGTAATTTGTAATTTTCTTGCCTTTGATTGTTCATTCCAAGGGCTAAAATAAAATTTTAAAATAAATGAAGGATAGTCATAAATTATATATCCGTGCCGCGAATGATGTCTACCAGGTAAATATGCACCGTCTAGATGATTGTGAATAAATCTCCAAGCACATCCGAGATTTGGGTTATAAGGGAAGACACCGTGGTATCGCTGTTCTACTAAGGGGATAGAATATCTAGGCTTTGAATAATTATAATTATGATTATCTATCATTAAAATCATTCTAATCGCATACATGTTTTGGCCTAGTGTATGAAGAGATGAAAAAAATTCTTCAGTATTATTACAACAAAAGAATTCAGTAGTATTTAAAACGATTTTCCAACCTGAAACTTCTCTTTCAATTTCCATCACTTCAATATCAGTATTAGTTGGATCAAACTCAAGAAATCTTGAATTTCGTACCTCCCAGTGGGGTGCTAATAGTTTACAAATCTCTACGGAACGATCTGTAGACCCTCTATTAATTAAAATGCCGTGATCGAATATTTTCGTGTGATGCATAAGCCACCATGGAAGTAGGTATTCTTCATTATAAAAATGAGAAATGATTGTCTTTTTCATATTAATTCCCTCCTATACAAGCAATCATTATTAGTAGGATATGCTTTTAAATAAGAAAGGTTAAAAGTGGCAGACAATGTAGTGATTAGGTAGTAGTTTAGTAATTTTATTGTATAAGTGTAGATTACTCGTATTGAATCATCATAGGAGGAGATTGGAATTTTGTATAAATTGTGAATAATAAACCGTCACGTTTGACTGTACAGTTTATGTGTTGTATGATGTAAGTAATATAAACAAGGGGGGAAGATCGTTGGGAAGGTGTATCGAATCGGACAGTTGGCTCTCATGGCTCACGTGTCGAAACGAACGATTGATTATTATACGAATCTAGGTATCTTAAAAGCGGAGCGATCTCAATCTAATTATCGCTATTACGACGAAACAGCATTTGAGACATTACAATTTATTGAGAAGTGCAAAGAAATGCATATGCCGCTTTGTGAGATTAAAGAGAAAATCGAGGAGAAGAAGAAGCTGCTCGGTATCAATGAACACGTTTCGAAACAAGTGAATGAAGTGACAGACCATATTCATCAATTAGAAGTGGAGCTTACTGAGTTAAAGCCGCTTTTAGATGGATTGACTGATTCACAACGTGAAAAAATATCGAAATCTTTATCTGGTCAAACGACAGCTTTAATACAGACACTTGCTCTATTATTATAGAATAAGTGAAATCCGACCTCTTTAATTTTTGTATCGGGCTATGTTTTCTAACAAACAAATAAGAAAACATTATAGTATACAGGAGGTGGACACCTTAGTTTTTTAACTAAGGGGATTCATTGGAAATATTTAATTTAGTCATGGTTGCGATTTTAATCGCATTTACTGGATTTTTCGTAGCAGCAGAGTTTGCGATTGTAAAGATACGTTCAAGTCGTATCGATCAGCTTGTTGCGGAAGGAAAACGCGGTGCTTTAGCAGCGAAAAAGGTAACAACAAATTTAGATGAATATTTATCTGCTTGTCAATTAGGTATTACAGTTACAGCTATGGGATTAGGTTGGTTAGGTGAACCGACAATTGAAAAGTTATTACACCCGTTATTTGAGAAATGGAACTTAAATCCTTCTATTTCATCAGTATTAACATTTGGTCTTGCTTTTATGATTATGACGTATTTACACGTTGTAGTAGGGGAATTAGCTCCGAAAACGATGGCAATTCAAAAGGCTGAAAGGGTAACGTTATTATTGGCAGGTCCATTAATGATGTTCTATAAAGTAATGTATCCATTTATTTGGGTATTGAACGGTTCAGCTCGTGTGATAACTGGTTTATTCGGTTTAAAGCCAGCTTCAGAACATGAAGTAGCTCATACAGAAGAAGAATTACGTCTTATCCTTTCAGATAGCTATGAAAGTGGCGAAATTAATCAAGCTGAATACAAGTATGTAAATAACATTTTTGAATTTGATAATCGTATTGCAAAAGAGATTATGGTACCGCGAACAGAAATCGTTGGTTTCTACCTGGAAGATTCAGTAGAAGAACACATGAAAGTAATCCAAAATGAGCGATACACACGTTATCCGATTTTTGGAGAAGATAAAGATGATATTATCGGTATGGTCAACGTAAAAGATTTCTTTATTCGATATATGACCGAGGATCAAAAAGATTTATCATCTATTCGCTCGTATATGCGTCCGATTATTGAAGTGATGGAAACGACTCCAATTCACGATTTATTACTTCAAATGCAGAAGAAGCGAATTCCGATGGCTGTTTTATATGATGAGTACGGAGGAACAGCCGGAATTGTAACGCTTGAAGATATCTTGGAGGAAATCGTCGGCGAAATTCGTGACGAATATGATGAAGATGAGGCACCGCCAATTCAACATGTGAACGAGCAACATATCATTGTTGATGGAAAAGTGCTTATTTCAGAAGTGAAAGATTTATTTGGATTACACATCGAAGAAGATGATGTGGATACAATCGGTGGATGGATTATGATGCAAAATCATGAAATCGAAGAAGGACAACATGTTGACGCGGAAGGTTATGAATTTAAAGTGTTAGAAAAAGACGCTTACCAAATTAAACGTGTTGAAATTCGTAAGATGGAACAAGAACAAGAAGAAGAGAAAGCAGCAACTGTGTAAGTTGCTGCTTTTCTTCTAAAGTACAAAAAATGAGAACTTAGGAGCGGATATTTTGATTCAAGAAGCCTTACGTGTATATCGATTACAATTGTATGTGATCTTTAGTGGTTTACTACTTATGTGGACGATTACTCCGTTTGGAAAACAAGTGACAGGGTTCGGTATTGGATTAGCAGTAAGCGCCTATTGTCTTTGGTTATTAGCTCGCAGAGTGGAGAAACTCGGAAAAAGTATCGTAATGAAGGAAAAGGCTCCTGGATTAGGAGTTTTAAACCGATTTGCAGCTGCTATTTTAGGAGCTATCATCATGTATGAAATTGAGCATGAAATGGAAATGTGGGCATTCGGTACAGGTATTTTAGGTGGTCACTTTTTAATGATTGCAAATTTAGCGTATGCAAATATGCAGTTAGTGAAAGAAGAAGAGAAGCAAAGGGAACATGCTTCGAAAAACATAGAGCTATGATGAAAGGGACCTAATCGGGTTCCTTTTTTATTTTAGTAATTTGATACAAGTAACCAAATTAACGACAAATATAATACGCTTCTTTTTTGTGTTTTTCAATACTATGAAAAATAATAAAAATTTTTTAAAAAACCCATCGATTTCTAAAGGTTATGTATGTTATTATGACAAAAGACTTTTTGAAAGAGGTGGATACCAATGTTACAAGCGCTACTTATTTTTGTGCTTCAAATTATTTACGTTCCCATTTTAACAATCCGTACGATTTTGCTTGTAAAGAATCAAACAAGATCCGCTGCTGGTGTTGGATTGTTAGAAGGAGCTATTTACATTGTCAGTTTAGGTATTGTGTTTCAAGATTTATCAAATTGGATGAACATCGTTGCCTATGTCATTGGCTTTAGTGCGGGACTGTTATTAGGCGGTTATATAGAGAATAAATTAGCAATTGGTTATATTACGTATCAAGTTAGTTTACTAGACCGTTGTAATGAATTAGTAGATGAATTACGTCACTCTGGATTTGGTGTTACAGTATTTGAAGGCGAAGGTATTAATTCTATACGTTATCGCTTAGATATCGTTGCAAAGCGTTCTAGAGAGAAAGAGCTTTTAGAAATCATTAATGAAATTGCACCGAAAGCGTTTATGTCTTCGTATGAAATTCGCTCGTTTAAAGGTGGATATTTAACGAAGGCGATGAAGAAAAGAGCGTTAATGAAAAAGAAAGATGAACATGCATCGTAAAAAAAGAGGAGTAGTGCTGCAGTAAAAGTGCAGTATAAGTCCAAATGTAAAAGAGAGGAATCTATTTTGATGTAGATTTCTCTCTTTTTTTATGAAAAATATTCATCTATTAATTCAAAAAAACTAAATCGTATAATTATTTTTTTTACTCATTCTCAAATTAATGATTAGCCATATAATTTGAAAAAATACCGGTATGATAAACGCAATTAATAAAACGATAAGTGATATTGATTTAATTTCAGGTGTTTGAATAACACCAGCCCCATCAACATCTCGTAGCCAAATAATAGCGGCCCATATTCCAAAAACGATAATCCAAAATATGTTACCAATCCACCAAGAAATCCATCGTTTTTTCATGTTAGCACCCCTTACATTTCTACTCTGTTAAAAGGATATTTTCGTTCGTTACATTTATAATGAAATAACTATAAAATTAGTTTTTCTTAACTGTATATCGAACTTGTTTAAAGGTTACCATTTCTCCATCATCATTATCATCTTTCGTTTGCAAAAGTTGAACTTTTGGTTTGTAGTCCGTCCTATGAGCGTGTTCGATATCTTTAATGTTAAGCTTGTAGGATTCACCATTCTTTAGCTTTTGTTCCAACACTTTTTTATTAGCAACATAAATAAAAGTTACTTTATTTTCATCAATGCCTTTAGTTTTAATTTCTAATTCATTATCTTTTGTTGTGATCGTTGGTGTTAATAATTCCATACTGCCTTTCCCGCTTTCTAAAGAATTCTCTGCTATAGTTGAACATCCTGATAATATGATTCCAGTGAATAGAAGAACAGCTAATTTCTGTTTCATAACATCCCTCAATTCCATGTGAATTTTGATTTTGGTATTGCTAGATTACTAGTGTGGAGCGTAAATGTTTAGTTAGTACCCTTTTGATTGTACCATAATATGTAAAATGAAACAGGATGTATATCCAATTTAAGGGAGATTGAAAAATTTACTCATTGTTGTAAATTCGTGTGTTTTAGCTTCTATTTCAATCGAAATGTAGACAGGATAAAGAAATTTTTTATAGAAATTTCAATTTTTACATCTTAAAATAATGATAAAGCGTAGATGAATTTATTCACTTCGGAGGTAGTTATTTGAACATTAACGAGAAGGCAATTGAAATGTTTGAACAAAATAAATATGAGGAAGCAATGGAACTGTTTCAACAAGCAGTACATGAATCTAGAGACGTACAATCTCTCAATAATCTTGCTTGGATGTACTTCTATGAGGAAGAGAATGATGATAAAGCTCTTGAATTAATAAGAGAAGTTGTTAAGTTGAATCCTTCTTCATACTTTCCTTATAACATCTTAGGGGACATTTACATGAAACAAGAAAAATGGACAGAAGCGAAAGAAGTATTACAAAAATCTATTTCGATTCAACCATCGGATGAAGCATATCATAATGTAGCTGTAGCTCATTATAACCTTGGAGAGCTGGAAAAAGCTTCGGAATTTTTTTTACGAGTTGCAGGGGATTCGGACTATATCATGTATAGCTATGTAAAATGTTTAATTGATTTAGAACGAACGACAGAAGCAAAAGAGAAGTTAGATACTTTTAACAGGGAATCTGATAATTTTTTAGGGGAAATTAATGTAGCAGATTTATATGTTGAATTGAATTGCTATAAAGAAGCAATTGAATGGTTCGAAAAGGGATATAAAGAATGCTGGAAAAGTCCTAATTGGATTGGTAGATTTGTGTATGCTCTATATAAAACGAATAATTTCTCCCGTATAAATGAAGTTATACGGGAATCTATCGAAGCGAAAACAGCAGAAATAGAAGATGTTCAGAGTGAAGAAGTAGAAGAAAACTGGACAGAAAATGATAAGAAAGAGTTAATTGAGGAATATACAGAAGAGAATAATTGTTATAAAACAATGGTAGAACGTATCAAATCTGGATACGTTCCAGGATTAGAGTTTGAAACTGATCATATAGGGGCTTGCTATTTATTTGGTTGTAAAAGACATAATCACCTTGAATATGAAAAATAAAAAGATTCGACTGTCACATATGATGGTCGAATCTTTTTCGTTATAGGTCGCTTGTATTACATAGGTGTATATCCTCTTTAGAGGCCACTTTTTTTATATTCAAAATATGTAGTGAAATAAAACCAATAAGTCCTATTCCGCCAAAAATAAGCCATGGTGTATACATTCTGCTTAAGTTGGATGTAAAAGATGTACCGGTATAATTACCAATGATAAAACCAAATGCGAGTGATAGTTGATAAAATCCGAAGAAAGTGGCTGTATATGATTCATTACTGTAATTTGCAATAGCGATATCAGCGTTAGGTAATACGAGTGTTTCACCGATTGTAAATAAAATTACACAAATAAAGAGCCAATATGGGTGTTGAAATAAAGGAATGAGTAAAAAGGAAGTACTCATTAATAAAACACCGTATTTAATAATCGAAAGTGTGTTGTATTTGTGGAATAATTTTCGGAATAATACCATAAATATGACGCCTGTTATCGCATTTATCGTAATAACGAGTGTAGCAAGTTGATTGCTATTACTAATGTTTTTCATATGAAGTGGAAGTGCGACAGTAAGCTGAGTAAACATAATATAGAAGAAAATCATGATAAAGGAAAACAGAAGGAAAGATTTGTTTTGTAAGATGACCTGTATTCCTAATGTAATAGACGTGTTTTCAGTAGTGACTTGGAAGTGATTTTTAAGTAAGTAAAAAATAAAAGCAAATAACAGCATAAGAGATCCTGTTAGAGAGAAAGCGTAGAGTGGATCGAGTAAGAGTAAGAATCCTCCTGCAATTGGTCCGATTATTGCACCGCAATTAAAGCTAAGGTTTAAATATGTAAATAAATTTTTTCTCAAATGAGCTGGCTGTGAGCCAAATATAGCGCGAGCGGCAGGTTCGTAAAATGCAGTTCCGAAGCCAATAAGTGCAGAAGAAATAGAAATTGTATAGAAATCAGAGCATATTCCTAAAGCGATAAATCCGACTCCTCTTAAAAATAATCCGGCTATCATCATAATGATATAGCCTATTTTGTCAGCAATTAACCCTGAGAATAATGGGATAACTCGTGATGTAATTGTCATAATCGTCAACACTGTTCCTACTTGGACAGCAGAAAAATGAAGAAAGGTTAATAGATAAATAGCTAAAAATGCGTATACTGCAAAATACCCAAAAGACATAAAAAATGAAGAAATAAGCATGAAACGTATCGGTGTTGAGAAACCTTTCATAGAAATCCTCCTAATTATGTAACCAGTAAAATTATTTGATGGTTAACTATTTTATACTATAATTATACATAAAGTCAGAAAAAAGTAAATTTTAAGAAGAAGGTGGATCGAATTGAATCAAAACGCTCCAAATGAACTAGAATATATTCGGGAATTTTTAAATACATGGAGAATACCAAACGATACGAGAGAGCCAATTGATTTGCTGCAAACAAAAGAAGATATAAAGCTCTTTATGAAAGAATATTTTGATGAAGAGTTTCCATTTCATACGATAGAGGAATTAAGAGGTTTTCGAGAAGATATTCGGATGACAATTGAAGGCGAAGGATCATTACAAAAATGGTTAGAGAAATACCCATTTCATGTACATATAAAGGATGATATGAAAGGTATTACATATGAACCAGTATATGAAGAGAATGTGTATACAAAAGTGTTAAGCATTGTGTTAATGTCAATTCAAGAAAATGTGTGGGGAAGGTTAAAAGCATGTCCAGATTGTCGCTGGGTATTTTATGATTATTCGCGAAATGGAAGTAAAAGATGGTGCGGTATGTATGCTGGAGAAGAAGGAGGAAGAGCATGCGGTACGATTGCGAAAGTGAAAAACTACCGGGCGAAGAGAAAAGGGCGATCTGGTTATGATATGTAAGTAATATTAGAGAAAGAAAAATGGATGGGGGAATGAATAATATGAAAGGCACACAAATGCTAGCTACAAATAAAAAGTGTTGGGATACAGTTGCACCTTATTTCTTTCAAGTGGATTGTTTACCTAAATATGGTCCGTATACAGCGTCTGAAGATGAGATTCAATCAGAAATAAAAAAGTTCTTGATATTGGGGATGCGGAAGTGGACATTCATTGCAATATATGGGGGCTTGATCTTTCAAGTGCACAAATTGAAGTGGCGAATGAAACGTTAAAGAGTTGGAATCCAAAGTTAGTATGCGGAGAAATGGAAGAGGAATTGAATATTCCGAAAGGGTATTTTGATATTGTATATTCTATTTATGCATTAAATTGGACTTCGGATTTAAGAAAAACGTTGGAATTGATTTATTCGTATGTAAAGCCAGGAGGAAGTTTTATTTTTAGCTGGGAGCATCCCATATATTCAAACTTACAGTATGGTACAGAAGAAGTTGCTATAAAGTCTTCTTATCATGAGGAAACGCCCATTACGTTTGAAACATTTAAAGGAGAAAATGTACAAGCGACATTATATAAGAGAAAAATAAGTACATACATAAATGAGTTAAATAGTGCGGGATTTAAAATTGAGAGAATAGAAGAGCCTGAACCATCAAGCTCGTTTGATGGAGAACTAGCTGAGCCGTCTACGAAGTATTATTCTTTATATAAAGCTAGAATGGTGCCGACTACTTTTATTATTAAAGCTAGAAAGTAAAGTGTTTTTATAAAAGAAGCCTATGATTTCAAATAGATGAAATGATAGGCTTCTTTATTTTAAAAAAATGAGGTCAAAGGTGTACTTTTCTTATAAAAATGCATTTCATATAAAAGGTGTAATTATTTTGGGGAAGGGGGATTGTTGTGCGTCATCATAGAAAGTGCAAAAAATTTGGAGTGGCACTGCCTCTTCCGCTTATAGGAGCAACGGGTCCGACAGGTAATAGTGGTCCAATCGGTCCAACTGGAGGGCATGAAGGTCCTGTTGGTCCTACAGGGGTGACTGGACCGACGGGAGCAACTGGGCCCCAAGGTCCTCAAGGTATCAGGGGAATACAAGGTCCCCAAGGGACAACAGGAGCACAAGGAATACAAGGGGCTATTGGTGATACAGGAGAGCAAGGTATAACTGGCCCGACTGGTCTCCAAGGTGCTCAAGGATTAATCGGTAACCAAGGTCTAATTGGTGATATTGGAGTACAAGGATTAGAAGGAATACAAGGAGCTACGGGTCCTGCTGGTAGTCAAGGTATACAAGGCATACAAGGAATACAAGGGGAAATAGGTGAGCGAGGACAAACAGGGGCACAAGGAATGCAGGGAGAGAGGGGCATAACTGGAGTCTCGGGTATAACTGGTCCACAAGGCCCTCAAGGTGTTCAAGGAATACAAGGAGAGCAAGGGGCTATTGGTATACAAGGGGAAGACGGCTTCCAAGGTATACAAGGAATTACTGGAGAAGAAGGCCCACAAGGAGCTCAAGGAATACAAGGTGAAGTGGGTCCAACTGGTTCTACTGGAATGCAAGGTGCCCAAGGTATAAGTGGAATAAAGGGGATAACAGGTGTAATAGGTTTACAAGGACCACAAGGTGTGCAAGGAATACAAGGTATAACGGGAGCAACAGGTTTTCAAGGGATAAAGGGAATAAGAGGTATAACAGGAGCGACGGGTAGTATTGGCACTCAGGGCTCAGAAGGACCACCGGGCGGTCCGACGGGAGTGACCGGTCCAATTGGCCCTTCTAGTGGGGTGACTGGACCAGCTGGCCCACCCGGTCCACCAGGAGGTCCAACAGGTCCAACGGGTGCGACCGGTTCAACAGGTGTAAGCGGAGGGATAGGACCAATTGGAGCGCAAGGAGTGCAAGGTATAACAGGTCCAACAGGTTCTCAAGGTGTAAGGGGAGCGCAAGGTTCCCAAGGTGTAGTTGGAGCAGTTGGAGTACAAGGAGCACAAGGTCCTCAAGGTAACCAAGGTATAGCAGGTCCAACTGGTGCAGAAGGTTCTCAAGGAATACAAGGTCCGCTGGGAGTAACTGGTCCAACTGGTGCAGAAGGTCCTAAAGGTATTCAAGGTATACAAGGTGTGATAGGTCCAACAGGTGCACAAGGAATGGTGGGAATACAAGGGATAGCTGGTCCAGTTGGTGTTACAGGAGCGGAAGGAGCTCAAGGAACACAAGGAATCCGAGGAGCAACTGGTCCTGCTGGAGCACAAGGTATACAAGGAGTTCAAGGAATTCAAGGGGAAACAGGAGCAGCTGGAACACAAGGTCCTCAAGGTGTTCAAGGGATACAAGGGACTACCGGATTGACAGGTACACAAGGTGCCCAAGGTCCTCAAGGAGTGCAAGGAATAATAGGACCGACTGGAGCTATTGGTTTGCAAGGTCCTCAAGGATTACAAGGAATAACGGGTCCAACAGGAGCGCAAGGAGTGCAAGGAATACAAGGAGTGCAAGGGGCACAGGGGCCAATCGGTCCAACCGGCCCTCAAGGGATACAAGGCATACAAGGTGAGCAAGGAGTAAGGGGAGCGACCGGTCCAACTGGTTTACAGGGGCTACAAGGAATCCAAGGTCCGAGTGGTCCAACCGGTCCTCAAGGAGTGCAAGGCGTACAAGGTCCGAGTGGCATAACAGGTCCAACCGGTCCAACTGGTGCAACAGGCCCGCAAGGGATTCAGGGAATACAAGGGATACAAGGTCCAACCGGTTCACAGGGAATTCAAGGTCTGCAAGGAATTCAAGGTCCGATTGGTCCAACAGGCCCGACTGGACCTCAAGGCATACAAGGTATAACTGGCTCGACGGGTCCAACCGGTGCAACTGGAGCAACAGGTCCGACGGGAGTAACGGGTCCTCAAGGTCCTCAAGGAATTCAAGGTCCACAAGGAGTAACAGGCCCAACAGGAGCGACCGGCTCTACGGGAGTAACAGGTCCACAAGGAATCCAAGGAATCCAAGGTTCGCAAGGGATAACGGGTCCGACGGGAGCAACAGGAGTGACTGGAATAACAGGCCCACAAGGAATCCAAGGAATTCAAGGCCTAAAAGGTGTGACGGGAGCAACCGGCGCAACAGGAGCGACAGGATTGACTGGTGCAACTGGACCGACCGGAATACAAGGCATACAAGGAATAACAGGAGCGACAGGGGGAACAGGAGTAACAGGCCCAACAGGAGCCACGGGTCCAACAGGCTTAACTGGAGCAACAGGATCATCTGCTATATCGACAGGTGGCGGATATTTCTTTTCTACATCAACAAGCACAATTGCAGCAAGTGCCAACATCCCAATTAATTCTGGATCCACTGTATATGGAACTGGTGTATCTTTAACTAGTGCTACGACAGTCACAGTAACGACGCCAGGAATATATTTAGTAAGCTACTATTTTCAAGGGGATGCAAATGGTGGGAATGAGACAGTATCTGTTAGATTGCTATTAAATGGAACGCAACTAACAGGGAGTTTTATACAAAACGTAACGACATCAACTGTAGTAATCGAACCAGCCATTTCAAATACACTTCTTGTGAATGTGACGAGTGCCAATTCAACATTAATATTACAAAATGGCCCGTTAGGTGTAGGGCATGTGACTACTATAGCAGGTGCGATTACAGCAAGCTTAAATGTAGTGAGAATTTTATAAAGAATATAAAAAACACAAGGAATGTCTTTGTAAGACACACCTTGTGTTTTTTAATATTAAATAAACATTTTCTTTATCTTTTCGGTTGAAAAATATGCTGAAAGAAGTATTTGTGATGTAAGTTATCTACAACCTTATTTGCTTGATATGTGCGTTGTTTTTCAATTCGAAGTCTTTGCTCCATCATTTTAATTGCGTGATCAGATAAACGTAACATAATACATTCTCCTTTTCTATAAATATAGGTGACTATTTGATATCGATCCCATATTTATAATTAAGGAGGCAAAATGTGTAACATAGGCAAAAAGCACCTTCCTCTCCCATTACGCTTACGAGGTTAGCTGTCGGACTCGGGAAGTGAGAGTTTCCCTACTTAAAAAAGATTCGCCCCAAGTAGCATAGCTACAAAAATGGTTCCCCCGCTCCAAAATTTGGACTCAGCAAAAGGTTTTATAAAGTAAAAAATAACATAAAGGAGCGAACAAGTCAAATTATTTTGTGTATTCTGTCTTTTTTAATTGCGTAAGAATCATACCGTCAGGAAGTATTGTATCTGATACTGTAATGAATCCGTGTTTTTTATATAAAGTAATAGCAGGGGTATTCGCTTTACCTGTTTGTACAATGTATGTCATTGAAGAGGGAAACATGTTAAATATATAAATTAGGAGTTTCGTTGCGATTCCTTTTTGAAAAAAATCGGGGGATACAACTAACCTGTGGATATCGATTAGTTTTTCTTCTTGTACAAAAGAAATAAAACCGACAAGTTTATTTTCAGAAAAATATCCATAGAATGTTTCAACACAACTTTGAATATCGTTTACAGTATCATATAAACGAGGTATGGCAGTGCTATTTAAGTAGTCTGCTTCAACTTTATAAGCTGGAATTTGAACCTGTAAAATGGATGTTGCTACTTCAAAAGAACTGGAATTTAACTTAAGAATCATAGATAATGAAGCCTCCTTTAAATATGGTATATGAATATAATTGCTTTATGGGTGAGTTTGACAATATTTTTCTTTTTTGCATATAATATATGTATCTCCATATGTAAAATAGTAGTAAATATATTTCTATAGTGAAATATGATTAGCAATGATAAATACATATGTTTGTATTAAATCATACAAACTATAATAGAAATGGAGGGCTAAAAATGGGATGGATTATCACATTAATAGTTGGTGCTATTATAGGTGCAATTGCTAGTTCTATAACGGGTAAAAATTTCCCGGGTGGTATGTTCGGAAATATTATCGCAGGTTTATTAGGTGCTTCGTTAGGTGGTAGATTATTTGGATCCTTTGGGCCATCATTTGGTGGGATTCATGTCGTGCCAGCATTATTAGGTGCAATCGTGTTAATTTTTATTGTATCATTTGTAGTGAAAGCTGCAAAGAAATAGATATATAGATTATGATGAAGAGCCCTGAATAAGGGCTTTTCATCATTCGAAGAGGTGGTTTCATTGGAGAAAATAAATATAAGAAAAAGAGATAAGTTAAGAAAGTTTTTTAGAGAACAAAATTATTTGGCGGTATTACTTGGATTTGCGTTATTGTTCATTAATATTTTATTGCTAACAAAAATATCATTTGTTTTTACACCGTTTATCGTATTTTTAAAAACAATTTTCTTCCCAGTACTATTAGCAGGCGTACTATTCTATATTTTACATCCATTCGTTTCGCTTTTAGAAAAGAAAGGTGTTTCAAGAATCGTATCGATAGCTTCTATATATTTAATCGTACTAGGATTATTTGTATTTTTAGTTGTAACGGTTATCCCTATTATTAAAGATCAAATTGATGCATTAATTGATAACTTACCGTATTTTGGCCATGAGATTGAACAAGCAGCACGTAGATTCGGGGAAAGTAATTTACTCGGTAAAATTCAGGAGAATTTAAATATTAATGTTGCGAATATGGTAAAAGACTATACAGTTGATTTTACAAAGTCATTATCATCAGTAACTGGGAATGTAACTGGATTTTTGAGTACTATTACAGAGGTTGTTTTAACATTTGTAATGGTTCCATTTATATTGTTCTATCTTTTAAAAGATGGCGAACAATTGCCGAATCACTTCTTAAAGTTTATTTCAGAGCAAAGACAACCAGCAGCAATGAGAATACTAGATGATATGCATTATGCGATTAGCTCGTATATTAGAGGTCAAATTATCGTGAGCTTATTTATCGGTATTATGTTATTAATTGGTTACCTTATTATCGGTATTAAATATGCTGTACTGCTTGCTATTTTAGCGATGATTGTAAATATCGTTCCGTACGTAGGACCAATTATCGCCATTACACCAGCGTTAATTATCGCATTTATCGACTCGCCAGCAATGGTGTTAAAAGTAATTATCGTTATGATGGTTGTACAATTAGCAGAAGGTAAATTTATTTCTCCGCAAGTTATGGGTAAAAAGTTAGATATTCATCCGATTACTATCATTTTTATCATTTTAACTGCCGGAAACTTATTCGGGATTATGGGTATTATTTTAGCGATTCCAGGGTATGCGATATTAAAAGTGTTAGTGACGCACGGGTATAGATTTGTTAAGTTGAATACGTGAAAAAAAGCGCTAAAACAGTGGGAACTGTTTTAGCGCTTTTTTATTAACAATTCATTTGCATATTGGCGTGCCCATTGATCCGCCTCTAATATAGCATCTAGTGAAGGATCTTTTACGTTATGATGAGCTTCAACTGTTTTGTAAATTGTTTTTTCAATATCGAAAAAGGCAATTTCATTTTTTAAGAATAGTGCATTCGCAATTTCATTTGCTGCATTTAATACAGCGGGAGTAGTACCACCGATTTTGCCACATTCATATGCGTATTGTAGACAAGGGAACTTCTCTAAATTTGGTTTTTCAAAATGTAAACTACCGATTTCTAATAAATTTAGTTTTTCATAGGAAGAAGGTAGCCGAGTAGGATAGTGAAACGCATATTGAATCGGCATTCTCATATCAGGAGCACCGAGCTGTGCCATAACTGATCCATCAATAAATTCTACTAAAGAATGAATGATACTTTCTTTATGAATCATTACATCAATTTTTTCATATGGAATATCAAATAGCCATCTCGCTTCCATTACTTCGAACCCTTTATTCATTAATGTGGCAGAATCAATCGTTAGTTTTGCGCCCATTAACCAGTTTGGGTGCTTTAAAGCATCTTTTGCTTGTAATGTTTGCATTTCATCACGTGTTTTATCACGGAATGCACCGCCAGAAGCTGTAACGATTAATTTCTCAATTTCTTTATTATTTTCTCCGTTTAAACATTGGAAAATAGCTGAATGTTCGCTATCTACTGGAATTAAGCGACATCCGTTTTGTTTCGCTAGTTCAGTTACGATATGTCCAGCTGCAACTAACGTTTCTTTATTAGCGATGGCAATATCTTTCTTCGCCTTTAATGCTTCAATCGTTGGAAGTAGTCCGGAAACTCCGACAACAGAACTTAATACAAGATTTGAATCAGGGTGAGTAGCTACCGCAATTAAGCCATCAGTTCCGTATGTGATTTTTGTATTCGCTGAAATACGCGTACGAAGCGTGTCTGCTAAGTCTTTTGTTGCAACGCTTACAATACGAGGTTGAAACGTTTTGATTTGTTGCTCAAGAAGATCGATATTATAATTTGCGCTTAAACCGACGATTTTGAAATGTTCAGGATGAGCTGAAACGACATCTAATGCAGATGTGCCGATGGATCCTGTGGAGCCTAAAATGGATATATATTTTACCATGAAAAAACCTCCAAAGTTGTTTCGAATATTTCTGCAAACCTATATAACATTAGACAATTGAAGTGAAAATTCCTGCTATATAAAATAGAAAATTCGGGTTTGTTTGGAAGTGAAATGTGATAAACTGTAAAAAATAACGAAAAAGCAATGAAAGAGAAGAGTACATATTCGAAACTTTTCAGAGAGCTGATATGTGGTGAGAATCAGTAAGGGATGAATATGGAATGGACTCTGGAGCTTCTAACTGAAATGAGTAGGTTAAAGACGGTTACTTCACGTTATTGAAGTATGAAGTGAGCTAATGATAGCTAATTAAGGTGGTACCGCGGGAGTCTCTCGTCCTTTTTTAAGGATGAGGGGCTCTTTTTATTTTGAGAAAGGAGGAGTTAGTGTGAGTGAAAAAATAATGTTAACAGGAATTAAGCCGACAGGTTATCCGCATTTAGGAAATTATATTGGCGCGATTAAACCTGCATTACAAATGTCAAAGAATAATGAAGGAAAAGCATTGTACTTTATAGCTGATTATCATGCATTAAATGCTGTGCATGATTCAGAAAAGTTCAGCAGTTATACGAAAGAGGTAGCAGCTACTTGGTTATCACTTGGACTTGGAGAAGATGTTATTTTTTATCGACAAACAGAAGTGCCGGAGATTCTAGAATTAGCTTGGATTTTAGCTTGCCTAACGCCGAAAGGTCTTATGAACCGTGCTCATGCGTATAAAGCGAAGGTGGAGCAAAATAAAGAAGCAGGGTTAGAGGTCGATGCGGAAGTGAACATGGGGTTATATACGTACCCGATTTTAATGGCAGCTGACATATTATTATTTCAAGCTACCCATGTACCAGTTGGAAAAGACCAAATTCAGCATATTGAAATCGCACGTGATATTGCGACGTATTTTAATCATACATTTGGCACGACATTTACACTTCCGGAGTATGTCATACAAGAAGAAGGAGCTATTTTACCTGGTCTTGATGGAAGGAAAATGAGTAAAAGTTACGGAAATGTAATCCCATTATTTGCAGAGCAAGAAAAACTACGAAAATTAATATTTAAAATCAAAACAGATTCTTCACTTCCAAATGAACCGAAAGAACTAGAAACCTTATTTACAATTTATAAAGAATTTGCGACAGAAGACGAAGTACAGTCATTACGTGAAAAATATGAGACTGGAATCGGATGGGGCGATGTGAAAAAAGAGTTGTTTCGCGTTGTAGATCGTGAGTTAGCTGGACCTCGTGAAAAGTACGCAATGTATATGAATGAGCCGAATTTATTATATGAGGCGTTAGAAAACGGTGCTGAGAAGGCACGCGCTATTGCAAAGGTAAATTTAGCGGAAATTAAAAAACGGATTGGATTTGAGAGGGAACGTTAAGCGTTCCCTTATTTTTTTTGATAATCTGTAATAATCCTCTCAATAACAGAGGGAAGATTATTAGGTAATTCATCAAGTGAAAAGAAGCGTAGTTCTTTTGATTCACTTTGATCGCATACAAGTTCACCATGAAATTCTCGGCAAATATAAACAACGAGTACACCGTGTACTTGATCGCCGTTTGGATAGATTTGAAAGAAATCTGGCCCTGAGTATGTACGGAATAGTTCTGGATTTTTAATAATAAGTCCAGTTTCTTCAAACACTTCTCGTTTTAAAGCATCTTCTAACGTTTCGTTATATTCTAGGGCACCACCAATAATGCTCCAACGGTTAAAATCTGTACGGAGCTGCAGCAATATTTCATCTTTTTCATTTAATATAATGGCGTGTGATCCTATTAGAATAAGTGGATGATTTCCTACTAGATTTCTCATATCTTCAATATAACCCATGTCATTGCTCCTTGTATTTAATAATAGCTAGGAATTTCTTTTAACATTCTTTCTGTTTTACGTGCTGTAAAGGCTAAGTTATGGTCGTCTTTCGTTCTGAAAAATAATGTGCGTAAAAAGGTTTTAATATTGGCACATAAAATACAATACTCATTAAGCGAAAGGCGTTTTCTAATTTGAGGAAGCCTTTTTATTTTTTTATGAATAATAGAAATTAACTCGTTTTGAGGAAAATCATGATACAGCATTGCTAGTAATGGAGTAACAATGCGTTCATCTTCGTTATTATGAAAAAGGTCAGATGGAATAAAGATTTTATTTAATAAACAATGAATTAATTCTTCGTACCATTCAAAAGTTGTATACGTATTATGAACAATTTCAGTAAAGGCATCAGATACGTGAGCAAGACAATGAGCCCATCCTTTATTTTCGATATAGCCCCGAAAATCCGTTTCTAAGTTTGTGTATGTAATGAGTTTATTTTTTATTTCTTCGATATCCTCCTCTGTACAAAAGTAGTGCGAATTAGCGAATTGGAGTATTAACGCAATTAACGAAACAGTGTAAGAACGTGTGAAAACCCCATCTGTATGTGGGGAGTAAATGTCACAATATAAATACTCATCACTTAAACAAGTTTGCAGAAGTAATTTCAGCTGATCGTCCATAAGGAATTCATGATGAATGAAATGCGCAAAACATTTATATATAAGTTGGTAACGAACGTAGCTATCAGTCGTTCCGATATACTGAAGCATGTTCAAAGTTAACTCATTTACGTCTATATGCTGTAGTTGCGTATAGTCATTTTGTTGTATAAGCTCTAACTGTTGTTGCAATGCTGTAATATCCACTGGAGAACCTCCTCCGCACTTTAAAGATGCGATCTTTTCTAGTATTCTATATATTCAAGGACAATCCTGCTCATGCAAGGAGAACGATTAGAAATTCGAGTATGATATAGATGAGGGAAGAATATGACGACGATAGAACAGTTAGAAAAACATTTTAAAATAAGAAGAAGTGCTTCTTCTATTATGATAAAAGAAAATAATGCAGAGATTTTTACAGAAGAGCAATTAGAGGAAATGATGCAATATTGCGTTGCTGAAGCTAAAAAAGATGGATTAGAAAAACTACATTTTGAAATCTCTTCAAAAAGTCCAAATTATGATGTGTATAAAAAATGTTTTGAAACGTATTCATTTGAATATGTTACGGAAAACATGATTGTATTTAAAGATATATATGAAGTAGAAGATGCAGAAAGTGAAATTGATTTTAAGCTTATTGAAGAAGTTGGAGAAGAGGCTTTTTATTCACTGTGGAATGAAGCGACGGGAGAACCAGTCGCTCATGATCAATTTGTGCATATGATGCTACAAGAAATTGGTGAGCAATGGAAAGAACATTGCTTAACAGCGAGTGTTGATGAAGAGCCGATAGGAATTGTAATCCCGCATATTGAAAGAGGTACGTTAGAAGAAGGGAAACTTATGTACTTCGCAGTTATTCCAAATATGCGTAATAAGGGATATGAAGCGGCATTATTTGCAGGTGCGATGTTTGTCTTAAAGGAAATAGGTGCATCTTATTATATTGGTGAGACAAATATACAAAATGAATGGATGAAGGATGTTTTTGAAAAGAATGGATGTCAGCTGCTTAGTTCAACTGAGAGATATGTGAGAAGGTTTTAGGAGGATGAATGATGTATACTCTCGAACTCGTATAGCGGGAGGGGACTATATATGTTAAAGCAATCCATGCATTCATTCGTGTTATTGTATCCAAATGTATTGTTAGAAGGCTGGAATGTTGAAAAAGTTTCAGAACGTTATGAAGGTGAAAAGTGGGGAACTTTTTGGTTTCAGGTTGTTACTCCAACTGGGATGTTTCGAGTAAAGGAATTTTTTCTCGATATAATGGAACCAGTATTTCCGGATAGCTGTATTTCTCAAGCAAAAGGAGATTCTTTTCAATATAAAGGGCTTGTGTATTGGAAAGGTATAAATTATAAAGGAAAAGAAAGTTACGTTACATCTATATGGAAAACACAAGTTGAAATTTCTGTTGATCATGGATATGTAAACCAAGACGAAATGGAACGATTTCTATTTGAATTACAACCAGTAAATATGGAGCTTGGGAAAACGATATTACATACATCATTTCACTTATTAAGCTTTCAAGCGAAGAGAAGTGAAATGGGTGAGATAGGAAGATGTAGAGAGTGGAATGCTCCAGATGACGTATCCTATGTAAATTTGTTAATTCATGAAAAACTAAATTGGAAACTTGAATCGGTCGGTTTTGGAAATGACGAAACGCAGTATGTATACTGGGACGAAGTTAATAAACTATATGCACTTTGGGTTTGTAGACATAAAAACAAAGCGTATTATCCTATTTCTTCATGGACAATGAACTATGGCCCAAAACAAATTATAAACGGGTTAGAGTTTTATCCGCACCCTAATCGCGGAACAGTTGTATACGAAGATTTAGGTAATGAACAAATCGCATACGTATTTCGCGGTAATCCATGTACAAATTTTGAACAAGTAAAAGAACTTTTCGCCTGTTTGTAAGATAAAAAGAAAAATGAGAACGACAAAGTAGATATTTGTATAATACAATAGAGTGAGATTCGATTATATGAGAAAGCGTTGGTGAAAGAATGGGACAGCAAAGAAATTGGTTACAAGCAACTGTAGAAAGAAATAAAGATAATACGTTACAAATAAAGTGGGAAAATAATATAGAAGAAGTTCGTATTTATTGGAGTACTTCACCAGATCATATTGAAGAAAATGGAGAATTACTTGCAACAGTAAATGGGGAATTATCATATACAATTGAAAACCCCAGTGAAAATGAACGTCCATATTTTAGATTAGTAGGAAGTAATGGACAAGCAGTAACAGTAGCCGAGCGTAGATTGCCATTACAAGGTGCGTTTAACTTCCGTGATATGGGAGGATATGAAACGACTGAAGGCTGTAAAGTAAAATGGGGCAAATTATACCGCTCTGAAGAATTAGCAGGGCTAACTGAATGGGATATTGCCTATTTACAAAAGTCTGGTTTAAAGTTAATTTGCGATTACCGTACAGACTTTGAAGTGAAGCATAAGCCGAATCCAGAAATTACGGGTGCTCGTCAAGTGTGCTTACCAGTTATGCAAGACTTAGCGAAAGACTTAAATATAAATGAGTTTTTCCAAGTTGGTGACCTTTCTATGTTAGGAAAACCAGGTGAGTATCTTGTGAAAATGAATCAAGATTTCGTAAGTGGTAACGAGGCATTCGTGAGCTTCTTAAACTTAGCGCAAAACCCGGAAAACTTACCGTTAGTAAACCACTGTACAGCTGGAAAAGATCGTACTGGATTTGGTTCAGCATTATTACTACTTTTACTAGGTGTACCAGAAAAAACAGTAATGGAAGACTACTTACTAAGTAACGGATTCCGTGAAAAGCTAAATGAAAAAATGATGGCCTTTTTAGGTGCGAAATTACAAAACGATGAGAGCAGAGCGATATTAGGTGCAATGTTTGAAGCACGTGCTGAATACTTGCAAGCTGCGATTGGTGAAATTCAAAAGCAATACGGATCAGTTGAAACATACGCTGAAAAAGCTCTTGGCTTTACGAAAGAGTCGTTAGAGGAAATGAAAGAGTTATTGCTAGAAGATTAATAATGAGAAGGAGGCTGAGCGGATTAGCCTCCTTTTACTATTGTTGCTATAATTTTGTTAATGAGGATGTTGTGCACAGAGGAGAAAATGGATGAAAAGAACTTAAGAATCGGGGGATAAAATGATTCATACACGTGTAAAAGCAGAGGGGTTAAGAGAGAAGCTGGCAACAATACTAAGTCAAGAGTATAAGGAACTAGCTATTCAAGATTTAAAGGTGATTGGAACGGGAGTGCAAAATATTGTTTTTCAAGGAGATTCAGAAAAGGGGTCTTTGGCATTTCGAGTACCGTGGGAAAGAGAAGTGGAAAATATAAATGAAGACTTATTTAACAGTCGGATTTCGTTGCAAAAGGAAGCGGAGCTGTCTAAGTATTGTCATTCAAAAGGTATTCCAGTACCAAGGATACACGGATTGCATCTTTCAACCGAACTTGATTTTTTAATTTCGGATTGTGTGTATGCTGATCATATGCCAATTTCCGCATGCAAAATAGGGGAGTTAGTGAGCAATCTTCATAGTATGCCAATTGATGGTTTGTATTACAAACAAAATATTAGAGAGCCTATTAGTAAGTATATAGCAGAACGAATTGTGAAACGGATAGAAGGGTTTAATACAATCACGAACTGCAAAATTAATCTTCCGGATACAAAAACAATTGAATATATTCTTAGTACAGCAGATCATGTAAAATGTTTATTACATATGGACATTCGACCAGCCAATTTAATCGGGTATAATGGAGAAGTTAAAGCAATAGTTGATTGGGATAATGCTTTAATTGGTCATCCATTGCTGGAGCTTATGAGAATAGCTGAAACAAATGAGGTTAGTTGGGATGAATTTAAAGATGGATATAAGAATGATAGTATCTTTAATGTTACTCCTCATATTGTTAGTTTATTTTATAGACTAGATACAGCAGTCATGCTAGCAAATTTATTTATAGCACATTTGAAAATAAAAGATAAAGGTGTATTCTATAAAGAGCGGGTTAAAGCGCTTCATCACGACATATATAAAAACTTATAAGCAATGAGAACGAAGCTTTTAAAATAGGAATTGAGGAGAACATCATGAAATACAAATTTATATTATTCGACGTAGACGATACATTATTAGATTTCCCTGAAACGGAAAGACACGCATTACATAATGCGTTTGTACAGTTTGGCATGCCTACAGGGTATAATGATCATCTTGCAAGTTATAAAGAGATTAGTAATGGATTATGGAGAGATTTAGAAAATAAAATGATTACGCTAAGTGAATTAGCCGTAGAGCGATTTAGACAATTATTTGCACTTCATAATATAGCCGTAGATGCGCAGCAATTTAGTGATGTATACCTTGAAAATTTAGGGAAGGAAGTACATCTTATAGAAGGCGCAGTGCAATTATGTGAAAATCTTCAAGATTGCAAGTTAGGTATTATTACGAATGGATATACGAAGGTGCAACAATCAAGAATCGGAAATTCGCCTTTATGTAATTTCTTTGATCACATTATTATTTCTGAAGAAGTTGGTCATCAAAAACCAGCGCGTGAGATTTTTGATTATGCATTTGAGAAATTTGGAATTACGGATAAATCAAGTGTACTAATGGTCGGAGATTCGCTAACTTCTGATATGAAAGGCGGAGAAGACTTCGGCATTGATACGTGTTGGTATAATCCAAGTTTGAAAGAGAATAAGACGAGTGTTAATCCGACTTATGAAGTGGAGAGTCTGCTACAAATTTTAGAAATTGTAGAAGTGGCTGAAGAAAAGGTAGCTTCATTTTAATTGTGCTGATATTTGTCGAAAAATCGATATATTTGAAAAATCGTTGATATATTGTAAGTTGTGATAGATATATTTGAAAAATCGCTCATATAAATTCATATACTAAGATATAGAACAAAAAATAGCGCTACTATACAAGATCATTCACGTGTTATAATGCGTGAATTAAATATGCGTATATAAATAGTCTCTCAGAGTGATGCGATGTCATGTATGATTAGTGTAACAACTAGAGGTGAATAAAGGATGTTAACGTTTTTATTTGAGTTAGATAAGAGTATCCCGCAGAAGGATGAGCCACGGTATGATGCTTATTCAAAGGGCTTTATCGAAGGAGATGTAACGATTTGCGCGAGTGACAGCGTATTTTTTCAAAAATCATGTATGAAGGTTGCAGAGCTGGGCATTTATTTAGGTCAGTGGATGGAACAAGTTCAACATGGGCAGAACGTGCCTATGAAATATGAAACGGCTGACCGTGAAGAGGTAATTCTTGGTTTCTTCTATGAAGAGGATCATAATCAATGGAATGTTTTTTCCAGCTGGCAAGAATTTGAACTTCAAGAGCGTATAGCTACTACAACATTAATAGAGAGTGTTCAACGCTATTTGTATGAGCTAAATAAAGAACTGCGCATGATAGAATATCCTGTGACGTTTGATCAGTACTTAAGAGGAGAGCGAATGATGCAGCTCTCTTACAAACGACCGTGTGATAGCAAAGCAGATACGACACCGATAGAGGTTTATAATGGAAGTGAGCAAGTAGGCGTAGTAAGGGGCTATTATAAAAATACGCTGATGAGAGTGCTGGATTTCATTCCAAAAATTGGTAGTAATATTATTTATGAAATAAAGGATAGTAAGGACAATATTCGCGTCATTGCAAAGGATGTAAGTAGGCAGCGCCAAAGAAGGATTTTAGTAACGTACAAAGATAATCATGATGCAGAGCATGAAATACTTGTATGTGACGGAAAGTTATTGGATGCAAATTTCTTATTTACCTTTACATATAAGGCAGAAGAATATGTTGTTCATAAAACTTCATTTGGAATGGGAAAGTTATTACGAAAGGGCTATGTAATTGCAGATTGGAATATTCGTCTTGAGGAAGATATGTATTACATTGAGATGAATGTATATGATGAAGATTACATGCAGGATCAATACTTGCTATTAGGCGTATTTCATGCGGTTTTATATGGATAATCAATGAGAAATACCGTCATTCTTCTTGGAAAGAATGACGGTATTTTTTTATGTGATTCTTGTGACTGGACGTCTTTAATCAATCCTCAAAAATAAAAATCTCATCAATCGTACTATGTAATGCCTTCGCTATATCGTGAGCAAGTTGTAAGGAAGGATTGTATTTACCTTTTTCGAGATGACTAATTGTTTCACGTCGCACACCAACGCTCTTCGCTAAATCTTCTTGTGTCATGTTCAATTTGGCACGGTATTCTTTTATTCTCGTTACGAACGCCATGGTGCATCTTCCATTTCATCAATTGGTTTATCGAAAAAGAACATAGAAAAGCGGAATGTAAGAATGAGTGTGCCGAAAATAAGAGCGATATCAATCTCTTGTAGCGTAGGGTTTGGAAATAACATTTCAATAAACATAATGATTGTGGTAGTTAGTAACGTAACGATAAATGCATTGCGACACGATTTATTGACAATTTGTTCAAACAGTTCATCGTGTTGAACTGTTCTATACGATGTGAAAAAGGAGAAGAAACAGAACATAGTAAACAATCCTTTTTCATAAAAAAATCCGAGGAAACCGAAGAAACCGAGAAATCCTAAATATTTTATCCAAGTTGTTTTCATGATAGGTCCTCCTTATGTTGTTAGAAATAAGTCACGTTATGTTATAAATATATCGCAATTGGATAGGAATGGTAATAATAGTTTTCCAGTTTGCTTCATAATAATAGTAAAAAGAGGAAATATGCTGCGAAATAAAGAGGATAATATTGTAAAATGGTTGTAAGGAGGGGGAGGAAGAAATGCTAACTTGGATCATGATCGTTGTATTACTTGTAGTGATTACTGTCATTGCGACGGTGTTAATTGGGCGGAATGGTGATGCAAATTATAGCAAAGCGACAAAGGGGAATATTAAACGCTTAACAATGATTTATATTATACTAGCTGTCGTTTTAGTTGTTGGATTAGGGGTGTATATTTATTTTAAAGGTTAAATAAACTGAAAAATGTAAAAATATTAAAATAGAACTATGCTATAATATCAATATAGTTATTTGGTAATTAAGGAAAGGATTGGATGGAATGATTGAAATTACGAATGTGTCAAAAAGTTATAATGGGTCTACCTATGCAGTAAAAGACTTAAGTTTATCTGTACCTAGCGGCGAAATCTTTGGATTTTTAGGACCGAATGGTGCGGGTAAATCAACGACAATTAAGATGATTACTGGTATTCACGGGGTAGACAAAGGGACTATTACGATTAACGGAAAAAATATTATGGAAGAGCCGATGGAAGCGAAGAAGACGTTTGGTTATGTACCAGATAGTCCAGATATGTTTTTACGATTAAAAGGAATTGAATATTTAAACTTTATGGCTGATATGTATGAAGTGCCAAAAGAAGTACGACAAGAACGAATAGAGTCTTTAGCGAAGAAGTTTGATCTTTATAATGCTTTATCTGATCAAATTCAAAGTTATTCGCACGGTATGAGACAAAAAATCGTTATTATTGGTGTGCTCGTACATGAGCCAGATGTATGGATTTTAGATGAACCATTAACTGGGCTTGATCCGAAATCTGCATATATTTTAAAAGAAATGATGAGAGAGCATGCGGATAAAGGAAAGATTGTATTTTTCTCTACACACGTATTAGAAGTAGCGGAAAAAATATGTGACCGGGTTGCTATTATTAATAAGGGGAATTTACAATTTAAAGGAAATTTAGATGAAATGAGAGATCATTTTAAATCCAATGAATCACTTGAAAAAATGTTCTTGGAGATGACGGGCAATGAGTAAAATTGGGACGTTAACGAAAGTATTATTGAAATTAAATTATGCAGATTTTATAACAGATAAGAAGAAGCGATGGGCGTATGTATTTTCATTTGCAGCTATTTTATTTGTCGGCTTTTTACTGTTTGGTTCTATCACGCATGCAATGTATGAGGGAATGATACATTTAGGGCAAGATCCAGGAATGATTATCGCAATGGGACTTGCGATTGCGAGTATATGGGTATTTTTAATGAGTATTACGAACATTTTAACTGTATTTTACTACAGCAATGACATTGAAATGTTATTACCATTACCATTAAAACCAGCGCAAATTATTTCAGCCAAATTTTTAACGGTATTAATTACACAATACGTAATGAGTTCATTTATTTTATTACCGATCTTTATTACGTACGGTTTAAAAAGTGGCGCATTTATTACATATTACATATACATGATTTTTATTTACTTACTCTTCCCGATTGTGCCGTTAGTACTAGCTTCGTTACTGATGACAGTTATTATGAGGTATACAAATATAGCAAAAAATAAAGACCGAGGAAATATATTTATTGGAATTGTAAGTATACTATTTATTGTAGGAATTAATGTATTTTTACAGTGGAAAAATAAAAGTTCGTTTTCTGAAGATGCAATTGCGGATTACCTTGCGAACAACCAATCTTCTCTTTTAGTACAAATGACAAACTATTTTCCAACTACATATTTCGGAGCAGTGGCATTAGTAGAAAATGCAAATTGGAAGGGTCCTTTATATGTATTAATCTTTGCACTTATTTCATTTGTATTTTTTGTGTTGTTTTATTACATTGCAGAGCGTACATATTTAAAAGGGGTTATTGGACTTTCAACGAGTACAGCAAAAAAAGAAGTCATTTCAGCCGAAGGATTACAGAAATCAACGGTACAAAGTTCACATTTAAAAGCGTATGTGAAAAAGGAATTTAAAACGTTATTCCGTACACCACAATTTTTCTTAAATTGTATTGTACAAACTTTCGTTATGCCGATTATGTTATTCTTTGTTTTATTCGTGCAAGACGGGAATTTAAAGTGGATTACAGGGTATATTGATAACCCAAAATCAGCAGGCCTTGCAATTGGCGTGGGCCTTTGTGCATCGTTATTTTTAATGGGTAGTAACGTCATTGCAACAACGTCATTTTCGCGAGATGGAAGCTCTTGGTTTGTGAATCGTTATTTACCAGTAAAGGCTTCGGATATCTTTTTTGCGAAAGCAATCACTGCTTGGTTAATTAATGTGATCATTTTAGCAGTATTCGGTATTACGATGGCAGTTGTAGCTGGGATTTCTCCAGTCTTTATGATACTGTGGTTTTTACTAAGTGCGAACGGGTTGTTATTAATTAATTTAATCGGAACACGTTGGGACGCACAAACTGCAGATATTCATTGGGATACAGAGCAGAAATTATTTAAAAGTCGATATACAACTTTGTGGAATTTTTTAGCTAATATTTTAATAGCTTTAATTATTGTGGCGGGAGTAAGTGTATTATACTTCTTCCTTCATGTCGGACTATGGGTTATGTTTATCGTTTTATTTGTAATGTTTACGATTGTAAATTATATCTTTATTAAAATGTTAAAATTAGGTGCTGAACGTATACTGTCAAATATTCAATAAGAAGATAGATCCTCTGTATTCATGCAGGGGATCTGTGTATAGATGGAGGAGAAAAAGGTGAAGAAAATAGCAATTGTAACAGGGGCAACTCGTCTGAATGGAATTGGTGCAGCTGTATGCAAGGTGCTTGCTCAAAAGGGGATAGACATTTTTTTCACGTACTGGCCAAAGTATGATAAAGCGATGCCATGGGGAATGAGTGATCAAGAACCCTTTTTGCTGAAAAAGGAAATTGAAAGTTACGATGTTCGATGTGAAATGGCAGAAATCAATTTATCGCAGTCTTATTCGCCAAATCGTTTGTTTTATATGGTATCAGAACGGTTAGGTGATCCATCTATTCTAGTTAATAATGCAGTATATTCTACTCATACGAGGATTGAGGAATTAGATGTAGAGCAGTTGGATAAACATTATACAGTTAATGTGCGGGCTACTATGTTATTAAGTTCATTGTTTATAAAACATTATTCACTTAAAACGAGCGGGAGTATTATTAATCTTACTTCAGGACAGTCAGTAGGTCCAATGCCAGATGAATTAGCATATGCAGCAACGAAAGGGGCAATTGAAGCATTTACAAAGTCAGTGGCACCAGTAGCGATAGAGAAGGGGATTACTGTTAATGCTGTTGATCCAGGACCAACAAATACAGGGTGGATTACAGAGGAATTAAAACATTATTTAGTATGGAAATTCCCGCAAGGTAGAGTTGGAGAAACGATGGATGCTGCGCGCTTAATTTCTTTTTTAGTAAGTGAAGAAGCGAAATGGGTTACTGGGCAAGTCATTCACTCGAATGGTGGTTATTCATAAAAATATTATGTTAACAAATGCTGAGAAACAAAAAACGAAAGAAAATTTTATTTTTTTGTATAAATAAAATGTCAAGAAAGATAAAAATTTGATAGAAGAGTATATCGTCATATGAAGATAGTGATTCTTAATGTGACAATATACTCTTTTTCTTTTACTTGCGAGCAGAAAAATGAAGTAGAAGAAACTCGAATATTAAAATGAGTTTATCAGTTTTTGTCCGTATTATTATGAAGATTACTGTCGGAAAGATGGTGATTCATGTGAAAAGGGATTTTTTAAGGGGAAATCGAATCGTAAAGGGGAGGATAAATTATGTAAAACATAGGGGGATTTATATGAAAATGAAAAAGGTCGCTATCGCATCGATTACAATTGGTACAATGCTTACTATGGCAGCTTGTAGTCCTTCAGCAGATAAAGAAACGGAAAAGAAAGAGCAAGTAACTGCGCAAAAGGATGGAGAAGCAAAAACGACAAGTGCAGATGAAGCTTCAAAAACAACGAAAGATACTGAAAAAGAAACAAATACTTCTTCAAATGAAAAAACAGATAAGGATGCAAAAAATACGAAAGAATCATCAGGAACAGAAAGTAACGGCAAAACGTCAACTCAAAACGAAAATGTAAAAACAAAAGAAAAAGAAACGACAGGAAAAACGAATGATCAAACGACTAGCGGGAAAACAGCAGATCAAAGCACAAGTACAAGCACAAACAATAACGGAAAGGCAACGAAAGATCCGAAGAAAAGTGTTGCTGTGAAAACGAATGTTAAAGAAGTTGTAGCATTAATTGATAGCTTGGACAAGCAGTTAGCTGCTAATCCGAAATTGGAAACAGTGAATAAGCTTGGCAAACAAATTAACGAAAAGTGGGATGTGATTGAAAAAGAGCTAGAAGCATCACATCCGACGGATTCTAAAACAATCGGTCAAAGTATGTATCCGTTAATTGTAGGGGCGGAGAAGGAAAAGATTGATGTTAATAAAATGAAATCATTAACGACGAAAACGAAAAAAGATTTAAATCAGTTATTGACGAAACTTTCATAGTTTCAAAAGCCTACTCGTGTGAGTAGGCCTTTTTTAGGTTGTTGTAATGTGCACAGTATAACTTATTTATTTTCATTTTCAATTACGATGCGAAAGGAACTGAATGCTTGTTGACTGACATAATCTTCTTCGCTAACTTTATAAGGAAATGGAAAAGCGACGAGTTGAAAATTACTTTCTTGATCCACTGAAGGCAATGTGAAATTAAAGATTTGTCTTGTTTCAGGTGCAACCTTAGTATAAACGACTTTTCTATTGTTAAATATTTCAACTTGTTTCCAATCTTTAAAAGCCACGATTGCGTAAGTCATTTCATCATTTGTTTCATTACCGTTTGATAAAATTAATTGCTTGCCTTCCTTTTCAAAGAAGACAGTTTGTAAGTTCTCTTCACGGTTCGTAACAAATACTGGTTCGTAAAGACCATCTTTTAAAATAGCATCTGGATCTATAAGGGGGAGTTTTATTTTTTCGTTTTCTTTCTGAAGAGGATGCATTGAATATCGCATACTTAGAATATCTTCTAAAATAGCTGCTTTATTTAAGTTATTATCTTTTAATTTGTATTCAGGTTTTTTTATTATTAAAAAGGTTAATGCACTTGCATTAGGAGAAGTGTGTAAAGAGATTTTCGTAGTCATTGAACTGTTTGGTTTCATATCAAAAAAATAGTGTGATATTTCATTAGTAGTATCTTCTATTTTAAAAGGTTTTTGTTCGTAATCTTCTAGAACAATTAATCCATATTTTCGGTTTTCATTAATAGTATGTACGAATGATAATGTTACATTAATTTTATTATCCTCACTAGTAATTGTACTGCCATTGTTAATATGTTGGCCTTGATTATCCTTCAATCCGTAAGAAATAGTATTGGTTTGTTGCTCGCGTTTATTTTCTATGGAAGGTGGATGAGGTTGTATGATTGAAGTATTGAACAAAATATAAATTGTAAGTAATGAAATAAGTAAAACACCGCTAATAATATATATTTGTTTCATAAATAGCACCTCAATATATGTAAAATATTAGAGAAAAAAGATATGCAAGATGCATATCTTTTTTCTCTTTCTTACCAGAAAGCTTTTGTTTCGTGATTCACATCATTATAACCACTTAATTTATAGGTATGATTACCGATAGCGTAATCATCTCCATAATAAATGCTTGTGTTGGTCGCTGTAGCACTTACAAAGGATGTTTTTTTTGCACTATTACTTTTCGTATTTACTAATGAGCCATCGCCATTGAAAGTTCTTGCTTTTGCATAAACATAGTCTTCGGTCGTAGTTGATTTCGATTTAGCAACTGCATATGGGTTACCAAAAAAGGGAGTATATACGCTAATGTTAGAGTCATTCTTAGGTGCAGCTGCAATAGTCAAACTAGGAACACTAGATGTTTTTGTTGATTGAATTGTATCAAAGTCAACTAAAACGGGCTGCTTGTCTACAGTATCGATCTCTGAAGCACTTGCGTTATTAGTAAAACCAAAACCTAAAACCGCTAACCCTAAAGTTGTCACCGATAAAGATTTTTTCATATTCACTAATTTTCCCACCTTTTTAAATTTTTGAGTTCGAACTCAATTCATACAATATATGAAAATTTCGAAACTCTCAATGGTTTATCCCATACTTAACTTTTCTTTTACTTTCGATTCAACATGTCTTCATTTGCAAAAAAGCGAATATATCTTCTAATGCTTAGCCAGCAAGGGATACAGGTTTAATTTTATGAAATTCATGTAAATTTAAATCTATTCATGTCAGAATCTCTGTTATTTTTAAGTTCATATGGGAAACTTATTAAAAAAAGGATGGTGACAAAAATGACAATCGATCGAATTTGTACAATTGGACCCGCAAGTAATAATAAAGAAACATTAGCACAGTTAATAAAGAATGGTATGAAAATTGTTCGACTGAATTTATCGCATGGCACGCATGAAAGTCATAAAGACATCATTCGTTTAGTGAAATCATTAGATGACTCTATTAAATTTTTGGGTGATGTACAAGGACCTAAAATAAGATTAGGTGAAGTGAAGGGAGAGCAAATTACACTTCAGGCAGGAGATTCTTTTATTTTACATACACAACCAGTTACAGGGAGTAATACAGAAGCAAGCGTTGATTATGAAGGAATACCGAATGATGTGAAAGTAGACAGTAGAATTTTAATTAATGATGGAGAAGTTGAATTAATTGTTGAAAAGATAAGTACGGACAAAATAGAAACGAAGGTAAAAACAGGTGGCAATATCTCATCCCATAAAGGAGTTAATTTACCAGGTGCGGCTGTTCGTTTACCAGCTATTACAGAGAAAGATAAAAAAGATATTCAGTTTCTTTTAGAAGAGAATGTTGATTTTATCGCGTGTTCTTTCGTAAGAAAACCTAGTCATATAAAAGAAATACGAGATTTTATACAACAGTATAAAGAAACGTCACCTAATGTAATTGCAAAAATAGAAACGATGGAAGCAATCGAGAATTTTCAGGATATATGTAAAGAAGCAGATGGAATTATGATTGCAAGGGGCGATTTAGGAGTAGAGTTACCGTATCAATGCATTCCGCTTTTACAGAAAATGATGATTCAGGAATGTAATCGAACGAATACATATGTCATTACAGCAACACAAATGCTTCAATCTATGGTAGATCATTCTATTCCAACAAGGGCTGAGGTGACTGATGTGTTTCAAGCTGTACTGGACGGGACGAATGCAGTTATGCTTTCAGCTGAAAGTGCATCAGGAGAACATCCAATCGAAAGTGTGAGAACATTACGTCTCGTTTCAGAATTTGCGGAGCATGTTAAAAAAGATGGACCTTTTGCGATGAAAGATGTACTGCAATTACTGCGTGAGTCTCTGGATGAGTAATAAAAAGAGGGCGGATATGCATCCGCCCTCGTGTTTTTCATTCATACTATTCTTGCTCTTGCTCATCCAAAATCTTTTCAAACGCAGCAGATACTTTATCAAACTCTTCATCATTTTCAATGTATGAAAACTCATTATCTTCTTCTACTTTTAAAAAGAAAATATCAATGTCTTCCTCGGTTTCTGTTTGGATATCTTCAACAAAGGCAACTGCAATATATTCTGCGCCTTCGACATCCATCGCTCCAAGTACTTCTACTTCTTGCTCTTCGTTATTCTCATCACTAAGAGTAAACACTTCGCCAACTTCAATATCAGACATATTCATTCTCCTCCTGTTCGACTCTAAAAAATAGAGTGCTCAAACTGCATACATACTAATATATCTTTCCATGAAAAACCAAATTCATACATAAGAAAAACGACTAATAGTTCTTTAGTATAAGTATCCAGCTATTAGGAGCATTATTTGTGTGTGCTACATTACTTAATCCATTCAACAATTGTATCTATAGTCTGTCTTCTTTTATCACGTTTTGGATCTTCTTTACGGTAACCAAAGGCAACCATAACAGATACTTCAAAGTTATCGCCCTGTATAATGCCTTCTTGACGAAGTAAAGAGTCTACTTTCTCTTTATCGAATCCTTCTATCGGACAAGAATCAATACCGATTTGAGCTGCGCTCGTCATCATATTACCTAAAGCAATATAAGTTTGTTTAGATGCCCAATCAAATACAGTACGATCGGATTGTAATAAGTTAAAATCTGTTTCCTGGAACTTTTTGAAGAATTCATATCTAATTTTTTGAGTGTCTTCAGGCAATCCAATAATATCGTTCATCATATATTTAATATACTCTGCATCATAATGCATATCTTTAATGTTTCTTGAAAGAACAATGACGAAATGGCTTGCTGTTGCAAGTTGCCCACCAGCGCCCCATGAATACGGTTGTAGTTTTTCTCTTAATTCTTTATTTTGTACGACAATAAATTTCCAAGGTTCATATCCAAAAGAAGAAGGAGATAATCTGCCTGTTTCTAAAATGAATTTAAAATCCTCTTCTGAAATTTTGTGCATAAGATCGAACTCTTTACATGCATGTCTGAAATGAAAAGCCTCCATAATTTTCTCTTTTGTAATTTCGTTTGTATTTGTCATAAAAGTTCCTCTTTTCGTTAATTTATTTTGTAAGTAAATTATATTTTTAAAGTAACATAGATACAAGTACGCACATTTATGTGTTATAGTATCAAAAAAGATACTATTGTTAAGGGAAGGGATTTATTATGGATTGTTCAAATGAAAAAAATATAAATTACCCATTTTTAAATAAATATTCTTGTCCAGTTGAAGCGATGGTAGAGGTGATTGGTGGAAAATGGAAAGGTGTTATTTTGTATCATTTATTAGATGGGAAAAAGAGGTTTAATGAATTAAAAAGATTAAAACCTAATATCACACAAAGAATGTTAACACTGCAGCTTAGAGAACTTGAAGCAGATGGCATCATACATCGTGAAGTATACCGTGAAGTGCCACCTAAAGTAGAATATTCGTTAACCGAGCTTGGTGAATCACTTCGTCCAATGATTCTATTAATGATGGAATGGGCAACTCATAATATGGAGAAAGTTTTGGAGAGTAGGAATGCACAAAATAAAAGTTAATAGATAAAAGTGGTATAGTAGAGAAGGATATGAATTTTTCTTAAATTGGTAGTGAAATTAGAAAACCATATATTATTAAAATAGGTAATTGGATGTTAAAGTTTTGTAAGATTAAATTGAGTATAATTATTTTATGTAAACTAATTGCCCGGTTATCTATCAAATGAAAAATCTATGTATCGTTGATATAGTGTAAATTATGATAGATATATTCGGAAAATCGTTAATATAATTTCACTTATGAAGGTGTTGTTCATTAAGGGAAAAGGGCTGTCATGCGCGGACAGCCCTTTTTTGTTTACCTGATTTACATTTTGAGAATACTTCACAGTCATAACGTAGTAGGCGTAGTAAAATATTTATTCAATGTATTATTTTTCAAAGAAGTAAGCGGAACCTTCATCTCACTACCTTCCTTCATATTCCGCAGCACAACAGTGTTTGTACTAAGTTCTTCTTCACCAATAATAAGCACATAAGGGATATTCTCTTTATTGGCATAATTAAGGGCACGTTTTAATTTGCGTCCTGCTAGTTCAAGTTCGACTTTTAAGGAAGTGGTGGAACGTAATTGCTGGGCAATTTGTAAGCATTGTAATTCTGTCCCGAGCGGGATGATAAATAGATCCGCTGTAGATGAGATTGTTTCTTTCTGCGATAGTGCTGTATAAATAACGTCTAAACCGAATGAAATACCGACTGTTGGATAGTTCATACTATCACCACGGAATGCTCCGATAATGTTATCGTAACGGCCGCCGCTACCTATGCTAGATGTAATTGAGCCATCTTTTAGGAAGATTTCATATACAGTACCTGTGTACATTGTCAGTCCTCTTGCTAAAAACGGATTGAATATCGTATTTTCATTTATTCCGAGAGCGATTAAATATTGCTGTAATTGTTGCAATTCGTTTACGCCATCGGCAACGAGTTGGTTATTGAAAGCTTCTTTAAAGTCAACAATTGTAAGCTTTAGACAAGATAATACAGTATTACATATTGTATCAGCCATTTCTTCAGAAATTCCGCGCTCTAATACATCTTTTCGTACACCATCAATCCCAATCTTTTCGATTTTGTCTAATGATAAAATGACGTCATTTGTTAATTCAGTAGGGATGTTAATGGCCTGAAGAATACCATTTAACAATTTTCGGTTATTATATTGGATCGATATCTCTAAGTTTAATGTTCGGAACAGCTCAAACGCCATGCTCATGAGTTCCGCTTCAGCCATGACTGATTCTACACCGACAATATCAACGTCGCATTGTATAAATTCACGAAATCTTCCTTGTTTAATTGGCCCATCTCGAAATACTTTCCCAATTTCATAACGTTTAAAAGGGAGGCGGAGGTTCGGGTTCATTGCCACAACTTTTGCGAATGGAATAGTTAAATCGTATCGTAAGGCAATATCACGTTTTCCTTGATCTTGAAGTGTATATATTTCTTTTAATATTTCATCACCACCGCCGTACTTGTAAGACATAAGCTCATACATATTTAACGTCGGCGTTTCTAAAGGTTTGCATCCGTATCGTTCAAACGTATCTTCACAAGCTCTTTTAATTTTATTTCGCAGCACTTGCTCCTCTGGTAAATAGTCTTTCGTTCCTTTTACATTTCTCATTTCCATCATAATCACTCCTTTTTTAAATTAAAAAAAGCTATGCAGGTATAAAAATACCCACATAGCTTTATGAACGCTTCGTGGGTCAACAGGAAAAGCCCTGTACCCACGAAGAAAAATTTTTCTTCGGATACACGGCGTTACGTATGATGATGAAGTTGGAAAGAAGTATTAACATTTCGCATGACAAATCTCTCCTTAACATAAGTTTTTCCAAATTATATCAGATGATTTTTGAATTATCAATATTTTTAGTTTTGAAATATACGTGAAGTTATGTAGGAGAAATGGAAAAGGGTGTATAATAAAACTTAATAATATGAAATAACCTTTTAAGGAGAACGTTATGAAAAAAGATAAAACAAATGCGATGCGAATATTAGATAAAGAAAAAATTGAATATTCGATGATGTCATATGATCCAGACGATGGGAAAATTGATGGCGTATCAGTAGCCGAGAAAATTGGACGAGAAGTGAGAGAAGTATATAAAACGTTAATCGCTCAAGGGAATAGTAAAAATTATCATGTGTTTATTATTCCGGTAGATGAGGAACTAAATTTAAAAGCTGCCGCAAAAGCAGTAAGTGAAAAGAAAATTGAAATGATTCCTGTTAAAGATATTACGAAAGTGTCAGGATACATTCGCGGCGGTTGTTCACCAGTTGGAATGAAAAAGCTATTTTCTACATGTATTGATGAAAGTGCCCAATCACTTGAAACGATGATAGTGAGTGGCGGGAAAATTGGTATACAAATTGAGCTTAAAGTAGAGGACTTGGCGAAAGTGACGAGAGCGCAGTTTGGTGAAGTAACGAAATAATGATACATAGGAAAAGAAGTTCTAGTTTTATCCCGCTATTTGCCGGGAAGTAAGACCCTCACCTCAAAATTCAGCGGAAGCAAAGAAATTAGATGGGGATCAACTGCCCGTAAAAGCCCGATTGGTGAGGGCTGATTAAAGTTTCACTTTATTGAATTTAGACAATAATTTATAGGATAGTTAGTCCGTTATGGGGCTGATTATCCTTTTTTATTTACAGACTAGATAAAGATTGGATATTCAGTTTAATGTAGGCGTGTAATATGAATCATTTGTTTGGCTTTAGGAGGAGGTAAAGCCTCGATGTAAGAACTTGAAATAAACAAGCAGAGTTTATTCTTAAAGATAGACAAAGAACCGGAGAGTGTTTTAATGAGGAGTCAAGAAATATCCATAAGAAAGCACAAATTGGGGGATGCCAGTATTTTTGAAAAAACACGCTAATAGTATGCAAGATTTTATACAGTTTTTTGGCTAATCCAGTAACAAACAAGAGCACTAAAACCGCGTTAGGATAGGAATGTATAAAATATGTATAGATTCATAGAACTAAAAAAGGGTTCACTTGTGAGAGCAGGGTTGTCCTTTTTCCTCGCTAACGCTAATGATGGGTTATGTTAACCTCATATGTATAGAATATACAGTTAACTAAAAATGAAAAGTTTACAATTAAAAATGAACACTAAAAAACAGTAATGTAAAATCACTACTGTTTTTTAGTGTTTCTTATAAGTGAATCATTTGTACTCCTGTCTATATAATTTAAACGAATAAATAGCTCCAATAAAGAATACAAAAGCTTCAAATAATATAAAGATTTGACGGAAATTCTCAATATCTTTACCAACTAAAGAAATAAATATAGCATTCATTAGAATTTGAGTAGTAAACATACGAGAAGTAATTTTTAAATAAATAGTATTTGTTCTTTCAACCGGTTTACCAATTTTTTTGTAAATAATAATAAGTGCAATTACTGAACCCAAAAATAGAAGTGCTGTAAGTCCTACAACGATATTAAAATTGGCTGTACTTTCTAACATCCATTTATTTAATAGATCAATCATTATTATCTTCCTTTCCTACATAAGAGAATATTTTGTTCTTCTTTTTCACTATAATAAAAAAAGGAAAAAGAAAACATTGAACTTTCTTACAAACATTCGTGTATTCTTACAGTTTTGTCATTTTGTAAATGTATTCATCGCCCTGTTTTTCACTATTTTCTTTGGAAAACATAGTGAATTACGAGGAAGGGCGCTACAAAATCAACTTCCGAGAACAAAAATTATGTAAATAAGCTGTTCACTGGATTCTCGTAGAAAACTGTGGTGAGATAAAATTTTTGATTTTGTAGCACTTTAAAATCTTAGCTAGAGGGCTATTTATCGGTATCCCACAATAAAAAGGCAGGAACATATCAAATATGCTCCTGCCTTTGATTTTATTAAGTTTAATATCTATGACCTAAATATAATAGAATTTGGAGCTTCTTTTTATTTTAAGTAAATTGGGTAATTAGACTATAACATTAATGTTTATCGTTGAATATCATAATAATATAATGGAGGTGATGTTATATGGCTCTTACTACAGGACCAATTGAAAACGTAGGAAATCAACCTGCTAATGCAAATAGAGTTAGGGTGAAAATCCTTAACCGTACTGCGGGCCCACTTACTGGAGTAGCTAGAGTTTTTAGACTTGACGGTTCATTAGTATTAATTGAACAGGTAAACTTCAATGTGAATTCTAATGCTTCTACTTTTGTAACTCTAAGTTTAGTTCATCCTGCTTTTGGACAAGCATTTGAATATGAAGTTCAAATTGTTCCTAATCAACCTGGTGGACTATATAGTGTTTATGGACTAACAGCTGACAGTGTTATCATTACTGCACAACGTATTGTGAACTCAGAATTGACACAGTTTCTTTAATTAAAATAGATTGGTGCCTACATGGTATCCAATCTATTTTTGTACGTATTATTCAGAGAAAGAAAGGTTTTACACAAAAATAAAGACAGTTATGGAAAAGAGAAAAGTCGAGCTATCATCTTGATTTTTATTATTTCTGTCTTAGACTGTATCTGTTTTGTTGCACGGTTTTCTTTGAATGCATTTTATTCAAACTATTTTTTTAAGTATTTATCAAATATGCATTATTGCATAAATAAATTAAAATTTATAAGTTAATATTAAACTACTTTTTAGTTGTAAAGAATATGTTAATAATCTTTATAAGAGAAGGATATTCCTTGTAAAAAGTGAAATTGTTTGGAATGTGAATAAATAAAAAGTTTAGAAGTGATACAGACTGGATAGAGTCTTGTATTAAATAAACAGAAAAGGGGTAGGGGTTTCTAAAAGGTTTTGGGGGTTAGAAAGCACTTTTTAGTGAATAGCTTTAAATTATATTTTAAAGGGGAATGGGTATATGAAGTTTCGAAATACAAAGATTGCTATGGTTACACTATCTTCATTTTTTATTTTAGGTTCTGCATCGCTATCATTCACAGATACTATACACGGTGAAGTAGCTCCTGCATCAGCACAGGAGATTATTGTAAAAAATTATGACGATACATATTATAATAACGCAATAGGAAAAACGGGTTTAGAATTAAAGAAGGAACTGCATAATATTATTGATAATCATACAAAGCTATCATACAGTGCGGTTTGGGAAGCGCTAAGAGATACTGATGAGGACCCAAATAATAAAAATAATGTGATACTCTTATATACTGGTCGTTCGCAAGGGAAACTTACGAATGGATCAGGAGTAAATAACTGGAACCGAGAGCATGTTTGGGCAAAATCTCACGGTGACTTTGGAACGACTGCAGGACCTGGAACAGATCTACATCATTTAAGAGCGACGGATGTATCTGTAAATAGTTCACGTGGAAATCTAGATTTTGATAATGGTGGTGTGAATCATTCTGAGGCGACAGAATGTAAATATGATAGTGATTCTTGGGAACCTCGTGATAGTGTAAAAGGAGATATTGCTAGAATGCTGTTTTATATGGCTGTTCGTTACGAGGGAGACAACGGCGAAATAGATTTAGAACTGAATGAAAAAGTAAACAACAATAAAGATCCATACATGGGGAAACTATCTGTCTTATTAAAATGGAATGAACAAGACCCGGTCGATGATTTAGAGCGAAAGCGTAATGAAGTGATTTTTACAAAATATCAACATAACCGCAATCCTTTTATTGATCATCCAGAATGGGTAAATAAAATCTGGAACTAAGATTTTTAAAGGTATTATATTTTGATAAAAGGGATTGATCATTATGATCAATCCCTTCTTATATTTTTACTAGAATAAATGATTTTTATAGGACTAGTGAGGGAAATAGAATAGATATTTATATGGAACGATAGTACTTATTTATCTAGTTAAGTATTTAGTAAGGTCCCCACTCAATATTTACCCCAACAATAAGAAAAACAAGTCCAATGATAAACCAAATGAGTGCAAGTGGAGCCATGAAACGAATCCATTTTCCATAAGAAATGCCGCTCGCTGCGAGAACGCCCATTAAAACACCGGAAGTTGGATTAAGGCAGTTTACTACACCCTCGCCGAGCATAACAGCCTGTACTGTAACTTGGCGTGTAATGTGCATGAAATCAGCTAATGGAGCTAATATCGGAATAAAAATAACCGATTCTCCTGTTCCGGATGAAATAAGGAAATGTAATGCGGCACTACTCACGTACATACCGATAACACCAAATACAGGGCTTTGTCCTTCAAGAGACTGTGCGAGCTGGTTAACGATAGTATCAAGTAATTTGCCTTGTTCTAAAATGACTGAAATACAGCGAGCCATTCCGACAATTAAAGCACCATAGATAAGGTTTTGGCAGCCATTTAGAAAAGTAGAAGCGATATCGTTTGCTTTCATGCCACCTATTATTCCGGCTGTAATTGCTATGAAAATAAAAGTAGCGGTCATTTCTGCGTCCGTCCAATGTAGACGAAAAGCGCCTATTAAAAATGCAATTAATGATAAAGCTGAAACGAGTAAAATTAATTTATGACGTATCGTCCAAGGAACTTCTTTTTTCTCTGCTTCCTTTTCGCTTGAAAGAGCGTTACTTGGAAACCAGTTGTCGCCAAGAATGCTTCCTTTATTCAATTTTTTCAAGCGCTTTACATACCAATTAATATAAAGGATAGTGGCAAGTAAAAAAGATATATAGATAGCTGTGCGTAAACCAATTCCCGAAAACATCGGAAGTTCTGCGATCTTTTGTGAAATGCCTAAAGGTGAGGGGGATAAAATAGTAGCGTTAAAACCAGCATAAGTGCCTAAATAAATAATTGCTACACCGACGATAGCGTCCCATTTTAATGTGCGTGCAACGATGATACCGATGGGGATAAAACCGATAACTGAATTAACGATAATGCCAGTCGTTCCGAGAATAGAAAAAAGTGCGGCAACGATACAAATGAAAAGTAATTGCTGATTACGAAATTTGTTTATAACATGATAGATTAAACCGTCAAGAGCACCTGTTTTTTCAAGAATGGCAATGGCACCGCCTGTAAATAAAATTAAAAAGATGATCGGAGCAGCAAGTGTCATTCCTTTTTCAATAGCGGTAAAAAAAGAAACAAATCCTACAGGTGATTGCGGAACAGAATGATAGCTACCTGGTATTGTCGTTGTAACGGTCCCGTTTGTAACTCTTTTAAATTCTCCAGCAGGAACGAAATACGTAGCAATGGCGCAAAGTAAGGCAATAAAAAATAGTAGTACGTACGCATCAGGCATTTTAAACTTTTGTTTACTAGGTTGTTTTTTTGCCTCAGTTTGTATTTGCATAAAATTCCCCCTTCTTCACTTTATTAATTTTAATATTCTGAATTCAATCCGTGAAATAGATTATAATAAAGGTAGCTTCTTAAGGCAATAGTTTTTGTATCCTTTTCCCGTACATACAAATTATTGCAATATTAGACAGGGAAACGATAATAAGCCAAGAATATGTTATGTAGAAAGAAAAAGGGAAAGAGGGAACAAGATGTGGAAAACTACAGATCTATGTGATGAGTTTGAAAAGGAATTACAAATATGTCGCCAGTCTTTTCGGTCTTTTGGGAAGAAAGAACAATTCCACGGGAAAATTGCAACTGTAAAAGTGAAAGATGATAATGTACTAGTGAAGGAAGGATTGCAAACATTACCAGAAGGAACAGTATTAGTTGTTGATGGCGGAGCGTCTACTAATTGTGCGTTACTTGGTGATAATTTGGTAGCTATTGCGGAAGAAAGAAAGCTAGCAGGAATTATTGTGAATGGGTATGTTCGTGATTCTAGTGAACTAAAGAATATTAATATTGGTATTTTAGCGTTAGGGACAATGCCAAATAGAAGTGTGAAAGAAGGAAAAGGAGAACGAAATATTTCATTGCACTTTGGACAAGTGGATTGGAATCCAAATGAATATGTCTATGCGGATGAAGATGGCGTCATTATTAGTGAAAAGAGTTTACATAGTTAAGAGTTAATAAGTTATTATTCTTAGAAAATAAATCCGATAAAGCATGGACAAAATTCTTTGTCAATAGTAAAATAATACAGAAATTTAAAATTTACAGAATGTATAGGTTTATCGTTTTACGATAACTTAAATGGAAGTAAGTTGTGCCAAGAAAAGTGAATGTTATCACAATGATACGTTCATAAACAAAATTATTTTTCCTATACAAATATAGCCGCGAATAATGCGGGTAGGAGGTGTTGTACATTTTTGTTCGACACTTACAAAAAGAGAGTGTCAATCGCACGCCCTTGAAGGGCCTTTTTTTGTGTAAATGGTAGTAAGGGAGGAAATTTTGGGATGGCAATGTTGAAAAAGTGGCTGCTTACGTCGTTAATGGCAGTGACACTTGTATTTGTTTCTTTTGCGAATACAGTACATATTACGTTTGCTGAAGAAAATACAGCAAAACTTGCAATTATTGGGGAATCACAAAAAGGCATTATGTTATGTCCGAAAGAAGAGCAAATTAAAGATGGGGAAACAGCTTTAAGTTTGCTGCAAAAGGTCATGGGGGACAAGGTAGAATCTGAAACGATGTCGTTTGGAACATATGTAAAAGGAATCGATGGTTTAATGGCCGGGGATACAAGTGCTTGGCTGTATGATGTAAATGATAAGTCTGCAGAAGTCGGAGCAGATAGTTATAAATTAAAATCTGGAGATGTTGTTGTCTTTCGCTTTGTTTCAGACTGGAGCAATATAAGCCAGGAAACATTGAAAGAAACGTTAGATAAGTTTGGGACGTGTAAAACAGAAGAACCAAAGACGGATGATCCAAAACAAGAAAAACCAGAAGAGCCAAAGACGGATGATCCAAAACAAGAAAAACCAGAAGAACCAAAGACGGATGATCCAAAACCAGAACAACCAGAACAACCAGAACAACCAGAACAACCAGAACAACCAGAACAACCAGAACAACCAAAGCAAGAGAACATTCAAGATCCAAGTGCACAATTAAACGAAGCCATTTCTAAAACATCAGACAAGATGTTACAAGATGGAATTGAAAGTGATTGGGTAGCTGTAGCGCTTTCTCGTTCTGGAAAGAATGTGCCAATTGAGGCAAAATTAAATTATGTTAAGTCAGTAACTGAAAAAGTAGAAAAGCGCATTAATCGTTTTTCAGCGACAGATTTAGCTAGAACAATTATTATGATGAATGCAATGAGTGCAGACCCTAAAAATGTAGGTGGACATAATTTAGTTCAAAAATTGTATGAGTCAGATAAAGTGAATTCTGTTACAGGTTATGCATTTGCTTTACTTGCATTTGATACGAAGAAGTATGAGATTCCAGTTGAATCAAAATGGAACAGAGTTGCTCTAGTGGAAGCACTGTTAAATAATCAGCATACAGACGGTGGATGGACTTATAATAGTTCAGGTAGTAAAGATAGTGCTAGTAGCGTTGATGTAACAGGTATGGTTTTATCAGCATTAGCTCCTTATCAAGAGCGATCAGATGTGAAACCAGCTATACAAAAAGCTGTTGCGTATTTATATAACGAACAGCTGCAAAATGGTGGTTTTTCAGCTGATGGACAAGAAAATTCAAATAGTACTGCACAAGCAATTATTGGATTATCACTTGTTAAAGATGTAGATCAAAATCGTCTTCATAAGGCAATGCAAAACCTATTATCATATCAACTTTCAAATGGTGAATTTAAATGGTTACCAAGTGATCAAAATGGTAACGGAATGGCTACAGAACAGGCTCTTTTAGCATTACTTCAATTTAAAGAAATGGGAAAATCTATTTATGATTGGTCTAATGTAGACGCTGGTGATGTAATTAAGCCAAAACCGATTGAAGAGCCAGAAAAGGTCGTTGAACCAGAAAATAATGTAGTAGAAAAAGAAGTTACTGAAGAACCGAAAGAACAAAACCAAGTACAACAAGAAACAAAAGATGAAAATCTAAAAGTAGTTGTAGATAACGAACCGGTTAAGAATAAAAAAATCGGAAACGGTAACAGTCTACCAAAAACAGGAGCATCTTCTCATAGTGCAGCAACAGAAGTAGGTATGGGTGTATTATGTATTGCTTCTGCATATGTATTATGGAGACGTAAAGCAGCTTAACAAAAAATTAGGAGCAATTATTTGCTCCTAATTTTCGTATGAAAGGTGAGAGATAGGATGAGTAAGGTGAAATGGTTCATTTCTTTACTGCTTTCGCTCGGGCTACTTGCCGGATGTGAAGAGGCAGCTGTAAAGCCTGAAAAGAAGGTAGAACCGAAGCAAGAAGAGGTAGCGAAACAAGAAGAACAAAAAGATGAAGCGAAGCCAGAAGAAAAAGCAGAAGAAAAGCAAGCTGAATCAGAGCAAAAGCAGCAAGAAGAACAGAAAGAGAAACAAGAACAAAAAGTAGAAGAGAAGCCGAAAGAGGAAAAGCCGCAGGCACAACCAGAGGTAAAGAAAGAAGAGAAACAACAGGAACAACCGAAAGAACAGCCGGCTGTAAATAAGCAACCAGAGCAGCAACAAGCACAAGAAGAGAAACAACAACCGAAAGCACCAGAAGTAAAAGAAGAAGCAAAGGTTGTGAATCAGCCGAAAGAAACACCGAAGCAGGAGCAAAAAGTTGATCCGAATAAAGCGGAGAAAACGATACCGACTCCGGCAGTACCAAAACCTGAACCACCAAAAACAGATCCAGTACCAGTACCGAAACCACAAGCAAAACAAGTAACAATCTCGGTAAAAGGAAATAACGGATATATAATGGGTGCGAAAAAGATGGATGTACAAGAAGGCGATACAGTGTATAAAGTATTGCAACGTACAGGATTAGATGTTGATGCAAGCGGATCTAGAGATAGTATTTATGTAAAAGGTATTAATGATTTATATGAAAAAGATATTGCGGATACTAGTGGATGGAAATATCGTGTGAACGGTGCTTTTCCAAACCATAGTGCTGGTGTAGCTACGGTAAAACCAGGCGATACAATTGAGTGGGTATACGTATTACAATAAGAAAGGCATTCGGTAAAGGGCTATGAAAATAAGTTTTTCTTCTTTACATCCTTTTGTGAATTTTTTCTATTATATCGGGGTGATGATACTATGTATGATGTGTCTTCATCCTCTTTTTTTAATTGGAGCAATAGTATTAATTATTATGTTAAATGTGATGCAAGGAAATAGCGAAAAGATAAGAAAGATGCTACCGAGCATAATTGTTTTCTTTTTTATGGTAATTTTATTTAATTCGTTATTAACGCATAGAGGTCGAACTACGTTATTTTGGTTAGGTGATAGCCGTATTAAGCTTGAGGCGATTATGTTTGGAATAGTAATGGGGTTATTACTAGTTGCAGTTATGTTTACGTTTGCGTCATACAATGATATTATTTCCAGTCATAAATTTTTATATTTGTTTTCAAGAATTTCACCGAAAGTTGCATTGTTAACGATGATTACAGTGAGATTTGTTCCTTTGTTTATAAGGCGATTAAAGAAAATCACACTCGTCCAAAAAACGAAAGGTGTGCAGGTAGATTCAGGTTCGATAATAGAACGCGTCAAAAATGGTATGCAATTACTGCAAGTATTATTAATTTGTTCATTAGAAGATGCACTGCAAACGGCAGATTCTATGCAAGCTCGTGGATTTGGTGTAACGAAGCGTACGACGTATATTCGCTATAGAATGGAAAGGCGCGATTGGTATACGCTCAATTATTTAATCATTCTATTTATAGCTGCTATTGTATGTAGTAATTATGGCGGAGGGAAATTGATTATTTATCCGAAAGTCGAATCTATTTTATTCCAGCAATACGATGGAATGATGTTTGTATTATTTACACTGTTTATTAGTTTACCAATTATGATGGAAGGAAGGGAATGGATATGGTGGCGCATGCAGAAATAAACAATTTATCATTTGTATATGCTGATGAAAACGAATACGCGTTACAGCATATTTCTCTTTCTGTTCAAAAAGGTGAGTTTATTGCACTTGCTGGAGGATCGGGATCTGGGAAGACGACGTTATTAAAACATTTTAAAAAGGAGTTACTTCCAATTGGTACGCGTTCTGGAGAGATATTTTATGAGGGTGTTTTAATAGAGGAAGTAGCTGATTTGTTATCTGCCCAAGAAATTGGGATGGTATTTCAAAACCCAGAAAACCAGATCGTTATGGATACAGTGATTCAAGAATTAGCATTTTCTTTAGAAAATATCGGATTACCATCACATATTATTCAAAAAAGAATAGCAGAGCTTATTAGCTTTTTAGGATTTCAAGATTTATTGCATCAATCTGTTCACACGTTATCTGGTGGGCAAAAGCAACTTGTTAATTTAGCTGCGGTATTAGTTATGCAGCCGAAATTGCTATTATTAGATGAACCGACAGCGCAGTTAGATCCAATCGCTGCAAAAGAGTTTTTAGGATTATTAAAACGGATTAATGAAGAACTTGGAATTACGATTATTTTAAGTGAACATCGTTTAGATGAAGTTATCCCGCTTGCAACACGCGTTGTTTGTATGGATAATGGCCGTATTATGTATGATGGTAGTCCTAAAATTGTTATTACGGATATGTGGGGAGTAGAAACATTCCGTCCATTTATTCCGCAAATTCCAAGGCTATTTTTAGAGTGGAATGTGAGAGATATTCCGTTTACAGTGCGAGAGGCGCAAATGAAAATGAATGATTTTGCAGCGATATCATATGTAAATGAGCCAATAGCACAAAGTGAAAAGCAAGAGGTAATTTTAAGCGCAGAGCATATTTCGTTCCAATATGAAAAAAATAGTCCGCTTATTTTACATGATTTATCAGTTTCGATTGAAAAAGGAAAATGGGTAGCGCTCGTTGGGAAGAACGGTACAGGTAAGTCTACACTGTTAACGATTTTAGCAGGATTACAAAAAGCGAGAAGAGGGAAAGTAAAGTGGAACGGAAAAGTGATACATAAAATTGATTCGAAAGAACGATTTAAAAGTATTGGGTATGTATCGCAGCATCCGTATTATCATTTTACATTTGATACAGTATGGGACGAGGTTTATGAACGTGCACGTGAATTATACGGAGAACAAGGAAAAGAAATAGCAGAAAATACGCTAAAACAGTTTTGGTTGTATTCGCTTAAAGAACGCCATCCGCACGATTGTAGCGGAGGAGAGCAACAATTACTTGCGTTATGTACGACGTTATTATCAAAGCCGACTTTATTATTACTGGATGAACCGACAAAGGGATTAGATCCATGGAAGAAAGAAAGAGTAGGAGAGCTATTTAGGAAGCTACAAAAAGAAGGTACAACAATTGTAATGGCAACGCATGATATTGAGTTTACAGCGAAATACGTTGATCAATGTATGATGCTATTTGATGGAACAGTCATTATGAATGATGCACCGAAAGAATTTTTTAGCGGCAACTTCTTTTATACAACATCTATTAACCGATTCATTCGAAAAGAATTGCCATATGCATTAACGTGGGAGGATGTGTACGAAGCTTGTCCAAACGATATGTTGCATTCATAATATGTATCTTTGCAGTAATAATCGGCACATTACTCTTTACGACACTTGTCATGGACGGTTATTACATGTTAAGTAGTTTGTTTATATTAGCGGTTATTATGTTACCTTTCTATATCCGTTTTGAAAGAAAGGCGTTTGTTTCACGTGAAATTGTTCTCGTTGCTGTATTAGCGGCAATTGCAGCAGTAAGCCGGGTGCCATTTTCTATTTTACCAAGTGTACAACCAACTTCTTTTGTCATTATCGTTTCTGCAATTGTATTTGGAAGTGAAACTGGTTTTATGATTGGTGCTACAGCAGCAATTGTATCTAATATTTTTTTAGGACAAGGTCCGTGGACACCGTGGCAAATGTTTTCGTGGGGCATGATTGGTTTTATAGCAGGTCTACTTCGTAATACATTTTTTATGAAAAAGCTATGGGGAAGACTTCTTTACGGAGTAATTGTTGGCTTTTTATTTGGCTGGATTATGAATTTCTGGGGCCTTCTCGGTTTTATACGAGAAGCAACGTGGGAAACTGTCATTTCGTATTATATCGCAAGTTTTTACTTTGATTTGAGCCATGCGATTTCGAATGTTATTTTCTTATTACTATTTAGTACTTCATGGATTACGATTCTTACAAGATTTAAAAAGAAATACGGTATATTAGATGAGCATAACGTGACATAGAAAAGCATACTCATATAAGGTAGGGTCGCGACTTACATATTCGTTTGCCTCTTTCATGCTTCTTACATATTGTAAGGAGCATTTTTTTGTCAAAAAATCGATTTAATATACATCCGTTATTATATAAAATTATTTGTATAATGGTAGGTGAGAACTTTTTTCAAAAGTGAGGTGTATAGTTAATGAAGTTAGTTATTCCGAAGCAACATGGTGCATGGGCTATGCTTGTTATTCCTTTTTTATTAAGTGTCATACTTGGGAAACCTACTATTTATCATATTCCATTGTTTTTAGCGTGGTTTTTTATCTATTTAGCCACGTATCCATTTCTTACGTACATAAAGCAAAGACGAAAAAAAGAGTTTTTACAAGCTGCCATTGTTTATTTCAGCATTGCGTTCCTATTTGGGATGATTTCTTTATTATATGAGTGGCGAATTCTTTTATTCGTAATAGTAATGATTCCATTATTTATAGTGAATATGTATTACGCTCGTCAAAAAAATGAAAGAGCACTATTAAATGATATTTGTGCGATTATTGTGTTTTGTATCGGTGGATTAATTAGTTATTACTTTTCAATGAAGCAAATCGATCATACAGCTATATTCATTGCACTTATTTCATTTTTATACTTTTTAGGTAGTACGTTCTATGTGAAAACGATGATTCGTGAAAAAAATAACCCGAAGTATCGTCTTATATCTTGGGGATATCATATCGTATTAACAATAATCATATTTGTGATTAATCCCTGGTGTTCTCTTATTTTTATACCAAGTGCCATTCGAGCAATTGTGTTGTATGGCAAAAAAATTTCTATTATAAAAGTAGGAATTTTAGAAATTGCTAATTCTGTATATTTTTTAATCATAACGGCAATAATTATGAAGTATGCCATTTGAAAAAACTTCCCATCAATTGATGGGAAGTTTTTAATCTTTTTCTAAAATGTGAACGGTGTACTCGCAACGTTGAATAGCTTGTTCAACAGCATAAAGTGATTGTTCAATACGAGCGCGATTAAAATCTTTTTCAACTGTTTCGAGCGCTTCTTCTAAACAATTTTTAGCTTCTTGTAATGATTGAAAAGAATCTTGTACATATCCGCGAGCATTTTGATGCATTTCATAATCCTCCTTGCTATGAACAGTAAGGAAGAAAATATAATTTGTTATATTTATTTGACAATTAAAGTGGAATTACGTATAGTAAGAATTAAGTGAATATTTTCTTATCCAGAGAGGTGGAGGGACTGGCCCGATGAAACCCAGCAACCGCGATGCAGGTGCTAATTCCAGCAGAACATATTTGTTCTGGGAGATAAGACGAAGATATATACGTAACTTCTTCTTATCGGAGAGGTTTTTTTATTGCAAAAAAACCGATTACGAAAATTTATATTAAGAAGAAAGGGGTTGCGCATTACTGTGACACTCGAAAAATACGTAAAACTGCGTAGTACAGTTTATGAATATATGATAGAGCAAGATAAGCCGATATCATTGTTAGATATTCAAGAACATATCGTTTCGCATCATGAAGGAAAATTCACGAAAAAGATGTTGCATCAATTTTATTTATCAAGATTATTAGACGAACTAAAACTGGATGGGAAAATTACATTAGCTGATGAATATCTCTATGCTGAAAAAGGGGTATTGTATAAGGCGAGAAAAGGGAGCTAAGCTCTCTTTTTTTCTTAAAATAACGGAGTATGTAGAGTAAAAGACTGCTAAAGCAGCCTGATACAGGGAATGGTGTTGAGTGTGTAGTGTCAAAAATTAAATGTGCCTGAAAGAGGCAATTCATATCGGCTGCAAATGAAAAGAGACACCTTCGCCGAATAGGTGTCAGTCGTTTTGTCATATAGACTTGCTATTTGACAGTTATTAGAATAACATACAGGATTTTTGAAGTCAAAAGGGAATTAAAGGAAGGGGTACAATTATGTACGCTTACTTATTAAAAGATATAACGAAATGGATCCCAAAGTACATTGTAGATAAGGGATATGAATATTATGAAGATGGACATGTAGAAGATGTTGAAATACATGATAAAAAAGTGTTTGCTTTCGTTACTGGAAATGCAGGAAATTATGAAGTAGTTATCGATCTCGAAGATTTTTCAGAAAGTAGCTGCGAATGTCCATATGAGAATCTTTGTAAGCATATGGCGGCAGTTGTTTATGATATGCAAGGTGCTGGTGAGAGTGCAGTTAAAGAGAAACTGAAAGATTTAGAAAAAGAAGAATTACTTATATTATTGAATCGATTATTGCAAAGTTCGAAAAACGTACAAATTGTAGAGAAGTTATTAAAGAAGGGGAAACTTTAACGTATAGAGGGAGTTGTTATGTAGTGAACGTACTAATTGTATACGCTCATCCTAATCCTTCAAGTTTTAACGCGGCGATTTTAAATCATGTGCAAAAAGGACTACCGGAAACAAATCATTCAGTTACGCTGCTTGATTTATACAAAGAACAATTTGATCCAGTCCTCGTATTTAATGAAGAGAAGAAAAGACGTGATTTAGTAAATGAAGAAGAAACAGCTCGGTACAGAACGTTAGTAGAAGAAGTAGATACACTTTTATTCATCTATCCAATATGGTGGTGGGGGATGCCAGCAATTTTAAAAGGATTTATCGATCGTATTTTCGTAGCTGGATTTGCTTATAAATATGAAGGGGCTCTGGCGAAAGGCTTATTGAAAGGTAAGAAGGCGTGGGTGATTAATACGCTAGATTCACCGTTATGGTACGTCGCACTATTATATCGATCAGCAAATTGGATTATGATGAAGAGAGGTGTTTTACGTTTTTGTGGCATTCGCGATATAAAACGTTCAGTGTTTCAATCTGTGAAAACGAGTAAAGTATCAAAGCGTGAAAAATGGTTATTACAAATAGAAGAAAAGGCTCGTACATTATGAATGAAGTCGACCGTATTATAAACTGTGTTCAGTATGACGGCGAACTTTTTCGGAAGTATGTTACGTGTTTACTTCAATTGAAAAAATGTAGTAAAACATTTCAGCAAATTCAAATAGAGTTAAGAAATGACTACTTGATAAGAGGAATTTGTCAAAGAGAAGTTGATGAGGTAGTACGGGGAAGTAAAGAATATGAAACATATTTTCTTCCTAAAGCGTTACAGTGGAATTTTTTGAGTGAACATCCACACTTGATCGGAAAAATTTGCGAAGATTTTTTTGCATTTGAGTCATTACATCTTACGGAGATAGAGTGGGAGAAGATTATAAATTGCATGGGAAATAAGTGATTTATTATGTAAAAAAGCTAGTATAAAACTAGCTTTTCGTTTAAATAAATAAGAAGCATAGACTAATGATAAAACCCGCATATAGTAAGTTCACAACACAAAATCCCATAATGTCACGAGCACCTAAACCAGCTATCGCTAATGCTGGTAATGCCCAGAAAGGTTGAATTAAATTCGTCCAAGCATCGCCCCATGCAATTGCCATTGCTGTTTTTGCAGCAGGTACACCAAGTTCAGCGCCAGCTGGAATCATAATTGGTGCTTGCACAGCCCATTGACCGCCGCCAGATGGAACGAAAATGTTAACAATGCCAGCACTTAAAAATGTAAAGAGCGGAAAAGTCGTTTCATTTGAAATGCTAATAAAGAAATTAGAAATAGCTCCTCCAAGTGAAAGTCCTTCACTATTTGCTCCAATCATCATGCCCATAATTCCTGCGTAAAACGGAAATTGAAGTAAAATGCCAGAAGCACTTTTCGTAGAGTCTGAAAAAGCGCGAATATACTGAATCGGAGTACTGTGGAAAATAAGACCTGCAATTAATAACATAAAAATCACGATATCGAGAGTAAGGTTAAAACCTTTCGTATAAAAGTAATTGAAAATATAAATGAGACCTAACAATCCAACGCAAAGTGTAATAATAATGCTATTTTCCATCTTTTCAGCGAATGTATTTTTTTCTACTTCTTGAGCAGCGGCTTCTTCATGGAACACGCTAGGATCTACAGTTATCGTATGTTTTTCATCTGGATGCATCGCCTTATTAATGAGAGGCATCGTAATGAGAAAAATAATAACTGGAACGAGAGCGTATGGTGAGAATAACGTTTCTGTTATTGGAATCGCCTCTTTAATACTTCCAGCAGTCGTTTTAATTAACGTTTCACCGCCTGTTGCTAACGTAAGAGGGATAGAGGCAGAAAGACCCGCATGCCAAATGAGAAATCCAGAGTAAGAAGAGGCGATTGCTAGTCTATAATCTAATCCGTCCAGCTGCCTTGCCACTTCTTTTGCGTATAAAACAGATACAACAATTCCAAAGCCCCAGTTTATGTATGCACCAAGTAAACTTACAATTGAAATGGCAATAATGCCTTGTCCATTCGTTTTTGGTAGTCTGGCAGCTTTCGTTAATCCCTTTTTAATAAGAGGAGCATTTGCTAAAGCAGATCCAGTCACGAGTACAAGTGCCATTTGCATAGAAAAGGCGAGGAGTCCCCAAATTCCATTACCCCAGTGATTAATCATTTCTACAGGGGTTTGGTGAGTCGCAAACATACCAAAGAAGATAACGAAAACAGTTAGTAAACATGATAAAATAAACGGTTCTGGCAAGAAGCGTTGCACTAAGGCGACGCAACCATTTGTAAAGGAACGAAACAAAATAGATCACCCTCCTTATGTATATGTAGTACAATTATTCGAGGTTGTTTGGGAGATAACCTTTAAACATATAGAAAATTCTGAAATTTACAATGATTGTCCTTATATATAAAAATGTTATTTCATTTGCATCGAAGTATAATGCAACCACCGGTTTCAAACATTTGCTACTCTTAGGTTACATCATTCTACTTCTCTATTCTTATGAATTTTTATAATCTATAGTAAAAATAAAATTATAGGAGTTGAAAATCATGGAATTTTATAAAAAGCTAAAAGAAGAACGTTTAAAGCATAACTTATCACAAGAAGAACTAGCTCTTAAATTAAACATAAGCAGACAATCAATTTCTAAATGGGAGCTTGAAAAAGGCTATCCGAATATTGAAACACTTATTACATTAAGTGATTTATTCAATATTAGCATTGACGAATTAATTAAAGGAGATGATTTCTTGAAAGATAAAATCATCAAAGAAGGGAAAAGGGGGGAATTAAAAATGACAGATCAATTCAAATGGTTATATGTAATGAGTTCGATTTTGGTAGTATTTTGGCTTTTTGTACTTCCTTGGTCCAATCCATCAGGTCTAATATTAAGTATAATTAATCTCATAGCTGTTACTTATTTTGTAATTGTCGTTAACTATATCAAAAATAATAAGAAAAATTTTTTTAATTAAACTTTAAAATTAAAGCCGACAGCCAGTCAGAGTATGAATATTATCCAATTGCTGTCGGCTTTAGTTAATTCAGATTTAATTTAAATTTTGGATACTCGAATTGTTGAAGTAATGGTAGTATCTCCATGCCTATCAAGTTAAAATCTTATACCAACCCCAGAACGGAATTTTTGTACAATTTTTTTGTTGTTTAGCAATCAGTCCAGATTGTTGAATAAAATGTGTTGAAATCAAATAAATAAGCCATTTAGGAGGTGGAATTGCTAATGAAACAACAAGAACAAGTTATCTTTCGTGAGGTTCAGCGGCCACAACAAATTTGGATATGGATACTCATATTAGGGATCGCCATACTGATGTGGTATGGATTTATTCAACAAATTATCTTTGATATTCCGTTTGGAGATAAACCAGCTCCTAATGGTGCATTAATTGTCTTGTGGTTAGTTTTTGGGATTGCTTCTCCTATATTAATGCTTGGGGTATTGAAGCTAATTATTGAGGTTCGTGGAAAAGGTCTTTATGTTCGTTTTGTACCTTTTCATTTTCAATATAGGGAGTATCTCCTCAAAGATATACGTAACTATGAAAGTATTACTTACAGTCCGTTAAAAAGATTTGGAGGATGGGGAATTCGTTTTAATTTTAAGGGTGAAAAAGTCTATAACATGAATGGAAAGAAAGGCATAGAGTTAAAGTTGATATATAATTCAGTTGTAATAGGTACTCAAAAACCGGACGAACTAAAAAAAGCATTGGACTCGGCAAAACAGCATAATGAAAATTAAACTGTAGCAAATGAGCGCTTTAATGGAGGAGAGGTCACAAAAATAATCAAACTCTTTTATGATGGAAACATTCATTACGTGATTAGTAAATTCAAACACAATAGCCAATGTGTTACTAACGATTATTTGGATTTTATTGACACTCTTCGTAACTTTTTATTGGATTGTTAATAAAAAGTTTAATTATGAATAACTATGATGAGGATAGTAGATTTACGAATGCTTTTAAACCTGGAATAATATAATGGATTCAAATAAAACACCGAAATAAGAAAAAGCTTCCACTACTGTGGAAGCTTTTCTAAATAATGTGCAATATCAATATACATATTTGAATAAACCGAATGTATTTCATTACTTGGCGTTGCGTTAGAAGAGAAATGAACGATTACCATATTTGCTTTCGGATCGATGTAAAGTGTTTGTCCGTAACTACCTAACACTTCGAAAGCACCTTGTTCATTGTGGGGAATCCACCATTGATTATGATAAGAAATAGAAGCGCCACTACTAATTTCAAGTTCACCTTCTTGTACATTTTTTACACTTTCTGTAATAGAAGAAGGGAGAATTTGTTTTCCGTTATATTCCACGTTGTTTAATAGTAATTGCCCGAATCTCGCCATATCTCTAGCAGTTGCATTTAATCCAGCACTAGCTTGTTCTACTTTTGTTTCATCTGTAACGTAATACGCGTTTTCTTCCATACCAATTTGAGACCAAATTCGTTCACTTACATTTTCAGCTAGTGATTTACCAGTAATAGTTCTAATAATCCAAGCGAGCGTTTCTGTTGATCCGTTATTGTAAGAAAAGGAAGAACCAGGTGGTGCAGTTTCTTCGGCTTCTCGTAACATATCATAAATTTTCATCGGACCGTCGTAATTTTTGCCGCGGGGTAAAATATTGCTAGCTAAATATAATTGTGCATCTTGATTTTCTAGCCCAGGTTGCTCATATCCGTGGGTCGGGTATTCTGCTGACACTTGCATGTCCATTAATTGCTGAAGTGTGGCATTACCGAACGGTGTGTTTTTTAATTCTTTTATGTAAGTGTCAGCTGTTTTCTCTAAATCGATACGATTCTCTTCAGCGAGAGATTGTATAATTGCCCCGGTAAAGACTTTTGCTAATGATGCCATACCATGAGGTTCATTCTGTTTATACCCATTGAAATATCGTTCGTAAACAAGTTGTCCATTATGTACAACGACAAAAGCATCCGTTTTGTTATCGTCTAAAAGTTTTTTTAGAGGAGTTGTATTTCCGAATCTACGCTCCACAGCAAAATCGTCTAAGTTTTGCAATGCGGAAGGGAAGTGAGCAATTTGGTCAGGATTGTTTTTTACGTTATTAACTAAAGTGAATTCTTTCATATGGGTATATGACCAACGTAAGTAAGGGTCATTTAACCAGTTTTCTTTTGTCACATTATGTTTTGATGGGGTCGTTTTATTTTGTTTGAAGTAAGTAAACCCAAGCCCTGTAATTACAAATATGAATGTTAGTATAAGTAAGAGTAGGGGAGATTTTTTTAGTTTCATATATGGTCCTCCTTTTTATTTCTACTATAAGTATACGCTCGTCTTGAAAGAAATACAAAATAAGGAAAGTAAACGGGGAAGTTTACTTTCCTTATTAACGTTAAGCGGAAATTTTTCCGTCTGTAGGTTGTTTCTTGAATTTTTGTTTTCGTCCGTGTAATCCATAATATAAAAGTAAAGTGAACGCAACGATAATAGCTGCGATAAAATACATATTATGATAACTGGATTTCGCTGCGACAATACCTAAAATGAAAGAACCAAAGCCAATACCACTATCAAAGAATGAGAAATACGTAGCTGTCGCAGAACCACGTCTATGGTTTGGAGCGGCAGAAATCGCAATCGTTTGGAAACTCGGAATTAATGTTCCGTAACCTAAACCGATTAGCATACCTGCGCCAAGGAACCAAAATGAAGTTTGTGCTTGGCTTAATATGAACATTCCGATTGTGAAAATAATGATAGCAGGGTAAACGAGTACATTTTCACCGAAGCGATCAAAAATCTTTCCTGTAAATGGACGAGAAATGACAACAACAAGTGCGTATAAAATAAAGAAGTAACTTGCAATTTCACTTAAACCGAGTTCTTTCGCATAAATAGGAATAAAGGATAAAATACCACTATAAGAAAAGGCTAAAACAAATCCTGTAAGTGCAATTGGAATAGAAGATGGTTCGATTAAGTCTTTCCATTTCATTTTTTCACGTTTTTGTTTGCTAACAGGTGCTTCGTGTGGAATATCTACAAGTAGTCCTAATAAAAATGCAAGTAATGAAAATACGGAACAAACGATAAATAACACAGTAAACGAAAAATGAGAAATAATTGTTAAACCTAAAAAAGGACCAATTACCATCGGCAGACTCATAAATACGCCGAAATATGCAAGTGCTTCGCCTCGTCGATGAGCTGGCGCAACATCAGTTACGATCGTACCAGTAGCTGTCGTTGCCATCCCGAACCCAATACCGTGTAAGAAGCGAAGGGCAAGTAATAAGAATAAACTTTGCGCACCGAAATACATAACAGTAGCGGCTAAAAATAATGAAAGTGAAATAAATAATATTTTCTTTCTTCCTAAATCATCGAGCCATTTTCCTGTGAATGGTCTACATAAAACAGAAGAAATAAGAAACACAGTTGCAACTAAACCAATTTCCTCAGGTTTTCCTTTTAGGCCGTCTATTACATAGACAGGTAGAGTAGTCATAAGCATGTAAAATGTTAAGAAGAGAAATAGACTACTAAAACAAGTTCCGAGGAAATCCTTCGTCCAAAGTTTCTCACTTTGCATCGTCATCCCTCCAATTTAATCTAAATTTTTAATAATTTGTTGTAACACTTGAAATGCTTGATGTAAATCATCTTCGTTAATACCTTCTAGCGTTTTTTCTTCGAAAGTATCAACTTCTTCTTGCCATATTGGAATCATCTTTATCGCTGTTTCGGATAAAGAAATGAGCTTCTCACGGCGATCTTTACCTTCTGTACGAATAATCCATCCCATCGTTTCCATACGTGTTAACGTACGAGTCATCGTTGGTGATTCAACATTTAAATACTGGCACAATTCTGTTTGCGTACAAGAACCAGTTTGATTAATGCGGAAAATAACAGCCCATTGCGCACTAAATAACCCTGTTGGAGATACACGTTCATTAAATTTCTTCGTAAACTTTCGAGAAGTCTGGCTGACGATGTGAAAAAAATGTTGTTTTTCGTCCATGTATTTTGATCCTTTCAAATTAGTTACCTAGCTAACTATATACTTTTTTATAATAATTGTCTAGTAATAGACATGTTGATTTATGTAAAAAATTCTTATAGCTTTTATGTTGCGAACGTACATTCTACGTGCTATTCTTTAATTAAGTAAAGAATTTTCTTTCTATTAAATAGAATGGAGGAACTTGTGATGATTAAGCCTGCAACAATGGAGTTTGTTTCACTATCGAACGGAGAAACGATTGCATATCAGGAAGTTGGAAGGCGAAATACAGATATTCTTGTACTCATTCACGGGAACATGACATCGTCACAACATTGGGATTTAGTTATTGAAAAGTTGCAAGATCAATACCATATTTACGCTCTTGATTTAAGAGGGTTTGGACAATCAACGTATAATCAATCGATAGATTCATTACAAGACTTTGCAGACGATGTAAAATTATTTATCGACGAGTTAAAACTAGAGAAATTCTCATTAATGGGCTGGTCAATGGGCGGTGGCGTTGCGATGCAATTTACAGCGAATCACCCAACTTTTGTAGAAAAGTTAATTTTAGTAGAATCAGTAGGAATGAAAGGTTACCCAATCTTTAAAAAAGATACGAATGGGCAGCCAATTGTATCAAGTTTAGTAAAGACGAAAGAAGAAATTGCGCAAGATCCAGTACAAATTGCTCCAGTATTAGACGCGATAAAAAATATGAACAAACTATATTACCGTACAGTATGGAATCTATTAATATATACACATAATCAACCTGAACCGGACCGTTATGAAAAGTATTTAGATGATATGTTAACGCAACGTAATTTCGTAGATGTGAATTATGCGCTCATTACATTTAATATTTCAGATGAACATAATGGGGTTGTAGAGGGAAGTAAACAAATTCATCGTATTAAAGCGCCAACACTCGTCATACAAGGCGATAGAGATTATGTCGTTCCGCAAGTAGTCGGTGAGGAATTAGCGAAACATTTGCCAAATGCAGAGTTGAAGGTATTAGAAGATTGCGGACACTCGCCGTTTATTGATTGTTTAGATGTATTTATAAAACATGTAGAGAATTGGTTAGAACAGAAATAATCCCCGAAATGAACAGTATTGCATATACTATAACATTTGTATGTTAAAGGGGAGATTATCAATGCATCAACCATTTTTCATCGCTTATTCGCCATATAATCATTACGCATATACAAAAATGATGATAAAACCGCTGTATATGCAAGTTTCGCCAGCTGTAGTTCCTTTACAAATGCAATATCCGCAGCCACCAATCGCTAACGCACAGCAATACTTATATGAAACTGCTTTTTATAAACATCCATACTTTAAGCAATTTCATAACAATGTGAAAGCACAAGTTTGGGAAGGATAAGGTAACAAGCTAAAAGATTCATTCTTTTAGCTTGTTTTTTATTGCGAATATTCGTACACGCATTTGCAGAAACAGTTTATAATGAAAAGTGGAAGCGTGAGAAGGAGAGGGAAAGGGATGTCAATGCGTTTTACTTTTTGGATTATGGTTGGGATTGTAGCAATCTCGGGTTTATCACAAGGAATGCTCTTACCTGCCATTGCAATGATTTTTGAACAAGAAGGGGTTAGTTCAAGTATTAATGGTATTCATGCGACGGCATTGTACATTGGGATATTAGTCATTTCGCCGTTTCTTGAAAAACCGATGCAAAGGTTTGGAATGAAGCCGATTATTGTTATAGGTGGGTTTCTCGTTATTATTTCATTATTCTTTTTTACACAAACATTTTCGTTTTGGGTATGGTTTATCCTTAGATTTCTAGTTGGAGTCGGAGATCATATGCTTCATGTCGGAACACAAACGTGGATCACGACAACATCAGACCCAAGTAAAATAGGGAGACAAGTATCGATATACGGTGTATTCTTCGGAATTGGTTTTGCCGTTGGCCCGTATTTAGCAAGCACTGTGCAGTACGGTCTTGCAACGCCATTTATTATATCTACTATACTTTGTCTAATAGGTTGGCTTTTACTACTTCCAACAAAAAATGCATTCCCAGCGCAAGATGAAAGAGAAGCGAAGAGTGAATCATCATTTTCTCGTTATAAACAAGTTGTTGGATTAGGATGGATTGCACTGCTAGGACCACTTGCATATGGCGTACTTGAAGCAATGCTAAACAGTAACTTACCAGTATACGCACTTCGTAAAGGGTGGTCTGTTTCAGATGTATCCTTCTTATTACCAGCATTTGCAGTTGGGGGTATTATTACACAAATTCCGCTTGGTATATTGAGTGATAAATACGGAAGGGACCGTATATTAACGTGGACGTTTAGCATAAGTACGGGCATTTTTCTACTTGCCGCCGTATTTGATCAATATTACTGGATCGTCTTTGCCTGCATGCTTTTAGCGGGTATGGTTATTGGATCGTGCTTCTCTTTAGGGCTTGGATTTATGACTGATTTATTACCGAGACATTTACTACCGGCAGGTAATATATTATCCGGAATCGCTTTTAGTTTAGGAAGTATTATGGGACCTGTATTAGGCGGCGTATTTATAGAAAAAATACAGTATACAAGCTTTTTTATTGCGGTTATGATTATAATGGGAATTCTCGCAATGTTATATATGGTCTACATGAAAAATCAATTTGCATCAAGAAAAATAGAAAGTAGGTTAGGGCATGACAAAACAACCTAATAAAAAGAAATTTGAAGTACTTGAAAATGAAACAATTACAGACTGCTTAGCACGTATGGAACAAGAAGGCTACGCTCCGTCTCGTCGTATGGAAGAGCCAATCTTTCATGAAGTAAAAAAAGACGGCAAAACAGTAGTTGAACCGTGCGGTAGGAAGATTGTTTTTGAAGGGAAATTGAAGTAATCCAATAACAAATTCTCTTTATAGTATAGAGCCATCCAATAGTTGGGTGGCTTGTTTTTTTATTAATCAATGCAGGAATTGAATAGAATGAATCTCTCGTTCATTTCTCCTAATGGGCTTCTTTATATGGGACAAAAGATTGCTACTTTTTTCGTATATTGGTAAAATAAGTTCTTGGGTCTTACTTATTGTTATCGGTATAATGTTTGTCGCTTGAATGAAAGAAATTAGTTACAAAAATTTCGCACTATGTAAAGGGGTACAGCAACGATCCCTTTTTTGGAGGCACTTTAAACATAAAGCGAGAGAAGAGGCTATATGAACGATTCTCCTATCTTGTTTAAATATTAAACGAGTTATTGCAATTGGAATAGGTATATCAAACTAGTCGACATCCTGATGGATCATCTTTTTCTAGTAACCTATCACTTCTGATGGAATCGATAGATTGCTAGAAAGCGGAAAACAATTATTAGTATATTCCGAAGCAGGTGTAACAGAGTGTCCTTCCATAATTAAGGGTAAAACCAAAATACGTTGTTTTAAAGAATGATTTGTTAGAACTGGTTATAAGGAATAAAACAGAAAAGAGGATCACATGTTAGATACTTTACAGAGAAGTAAAAAGTTTTTTTTAGTATGTCTTATTTTTTTAGTGCTTTTAACCGCTTGTGGTAATACAGATGTTAAGACGTCTAAAGCTTCATTACCACCGGCTGAATCCAATATAGATACATCATTAAAAGCACCAAATTGGGTAGAGAAAAGTCCTATCCAACAGTCTCCTAATTTTACGGAAGATAAAAAAGTACAATCGGTTGTGAATTTAATAGCTACGGGTGATAATTTATATCATGACGCAGTAATTAAAGATGGCAAACAAAAAGACGGTTCATATGATTATAATTATATTTATGAAAATATCAAAAAAGCTGTTAAATCAAGTGATCTTGCTATAGTGAACCAGGAGACTCCGATTGCCGGAAATAATTTAAAAGTACAGGGATATCCGACTTTCAATACACCTGAAGAAGTAGGCCAATCTTTAGTGGACACTGGATTCAATATAGTGACGCAAGCGACAAATCACGCTATGGATATGGGTATTAAAGGTGTTGCGAATACAAGAGAATACTGGAAGAAATATCCGGATGTTATCCCGGTAGGTATTAATGAGAGTAAAAACGAGCGTAATGAAATAAAAACGATTACAAAAAATGGTATTCGTTTTGCGTTACTAAATTATACATATGGTACGAATGGAATTAAAATTCCAGCTGATAAGTCTTGGGCTTTAAATTTAATTGATAAAAAAGCGATACAAAATGATGTGGAAAAGGCAAAGAGTAGCTCTGATATGGTGATTGTTATGGTGCATTGGGGAGTAGAATATACCTCAACACCTTCAAAGCAACAAAAAGAAGTTGCTCAATATTTAACAGATTTAGGTGTAGATGTAGTAATTGGAAATCATCCACATGTAATTCAACCAATTGAGTGGAAACAAAATAAAGATGGACATGAAACGCTAATCTATTATTCTCTTGGAAATCTTATTTCTGCGCAAGAAAAATTAGAAACATTAGTTGGAGGATTATCTTATGTACAATTTGTTAAGTATGAAGATAAAACTTTTGGTATACGACAAGCGGCAATCGTACCGACAGTAACCGACTATGCCGATGGTAAGAAACAATTTAAAATTCAATTTTTAAAAGATTATTCGGATGAAAATTCTAAAAAACATGGAATTAAAAAATTTGTCGGCCCCGTTTCTTTGAAGGATTTCAAGGAGATTCCTAGAGACGTGTTGGGAAATTGGTATAAAGACTAATAAACAAAAAGGGAATGAGATACAATTAAAAAATTTATAATTTTAGCATTGGTATTAGCAATGGGATGGAGTCTTGCTGCTTGTAGTGGAAAGCAAACATCTCAGGCAACTACTAATAATAACGATAAAAATAAAAATGAAATACATGCGAAGAAAAAAGATGTTTTACCTATCTCTGATGTTAATGATTGGAGAATTATCCTTGTAAATAGAGAGCATATGTTATCAAAGGAACTAGGAATTGAATTAACAAGTATCACTCAAAATGCGAAGCCAAATATGAAAATAGATAGTAGAATTGCAACTTCCTATCAGGATATGGTAGCAGCTGCAAAAAAAGAGGGAATCAATCTTTATTTAAGATCAGGTTATCGAGCTATAAAATTACAACAAACTTATTATGATGCTTCAGTTAAAAGCTATAAATCTCAAGGCTTGTCGGATAAAGAGGCTAGTGCTAAGGCATTGGAATATCTTCAGTATCCTGGTGCAAGTGAACATCATACTGGATTAGCGTTAGACATTATTTCAGTTGAATGGCAAAATACTGTAGAAGATTTAAATGCAAAATTTGAAACTACCGATGCATTCAAATGGTTAGATAAGAACGCTGCAGAATATGGATTTACTCTCCGCTATCCAAAAGATAAAGAGAATATTACTGGCATTAAGTATGAGCCATGGCACTATCGTTATGTAGGGAAAGAAGTTGCTGTTTATCTAAAAGAAAAAGGGTTAACTTTAGAAGAATATAACGAAAAAATTAAGTCTGGTAAGTAAAAATATGCTTTAATTTTATTAAACATTATGCACTGCTACAAGAAAAGGTGAATCTGAGGATGTGTTAACCTTCCGCCTAGTATTGTAAAAACTGAGTATGATAATTTGAGCACGTATGAACCAGTTATCGTGTAAAAAGATGTATGTATTAAGAAATTAAAGTTAAGGATCTGATATTCATATCAGATCCTTTTTCTATTGTTCTTTTAAGAGCGACTGAGCCAAAATATTGGAATGAATATAGAAATAAAACAGCCCAAGGAATAGTAAAACGAGTCCGGGAGCCTACTCGTACGCTTCATTGGGATTATCCAGAAATAGTTGTTTATGAAATAAGAAAGAACTGGTCTTACTCTCAAGCAAGGATTTAATACGAATGAATTGGATAAAAGGTAATAATAAAAAACACTGCGCTTGGCAGTGTTTTTTATTATTTCTGCACATAAATACATAGTCATATTGATTAAAGTTTCACTTTATTGAAGAAAAATGCGAAAGCCATTCATAAAATATGGAAATGTTAAAATCCCTTTGATAAAATAGCAATATGTAAAAATAATTATTTGTTAATTCTTAATGTAATGAATATTCATGTTTAAATATACGAATTTAACTACATAGTTATTGTGCTAAAGGGGGAGAAAGATGTTAGATGAATTGTACAATGCTTTTTTAAATGCGTCTGGTTTTACAGAAAGTGCGAGGAAACGAGATCGGTATGATGATTTACATGATTATTTAAAAGATAAAGAAAGAGAGTTAAAGCAATTCATTCAAGATGCTGAATCAGCGAAGAGAGATTATGAGAGTAAAAGTAATGGTTTAGAAGCTAATAAAATTCCGGCAGTTGAATTTGAACAAAAACGTCATGAAAAGGATGAAGAATTACATACATTAGTATCCTATTTTAAAAGTGCATTAAGCGATGTTGGATCTGCAAAAAGTACAGCTTATGCAAAGTATTTGGAATATAAAGCGAAAGCAGAATCGGAGAAAGCGTCAGCATACGCTGCAGCGACCAAGGCTTTTGAAGAAAAGAAAAAGGAATTTGAAAAACTTATCCATTAACCATACAAAGAATGGAGGGAACCAACATGAGTGGTAAAGAGGTTGAAATTATAGGAAGTAACACTGCAAGTGCCATTTCTTACGCACAAAACATTGAAAATGGTATGAAGGATTCTTTAAACCAAGCGAAAGACTTAAAAGCATATGTCACAGGTGCGAAATGGAATGGAAAAACGAGAGATGCATTTTTAAGTTATCTTGATTTGATCATTCAATATAATTCAGAAATGGTAGAGGCATTTGAAGGACATACGAAAGCTTTGAAAGAGTTAGATAAAAGCATTCAAACGTACGGAGATAAATCGGAAGTAAGGGAGATAAAACAACTGTGATGGAGAAACGAGGGATAAAAGAATGGGGAAAGAAATGAGTTTTGCACCTGCTGAATTATATGTTCTCGCAGGTGCAGCTGGGGTTACCGATATATTTGGATTGCCAAACCGTGACGCAATTATTTTACTTGATGCAGAATGTGTCACGAAAGCAACTACGAGTTTAAAAGAAAAAGGCCTACTTACAAGTGAAAATGGAATTACCCCTGCAGCTTTTCAAATAATTGAACTATTAAAGGAATATGAAAATTGTCATGAATACACGAGAATGAATAATGTATTAATTGGCTTTTTAAAAGAGGATAAAGACCGAGTGGCTGTATTAACAGAAATAGAACCAAATAAAAAATACGAGATCGACTACATACCAAAACCGGACGTATATTTTTCATTATTAACACGCATTCCTTTCTTATTGAGAGAACCGAGGGAAATAGAAGATACATTTTTCTCAAAGAGAATGACAGAGGCAGAACAACAAACATTTGAGGAAAAAGATTTATCAAATAAAGACGTTATAGCGATAGAAACGTATACGAGGCCTCGAAGTAATAGAGGAGGAAAATGGGAATGTTTCTTATATTTTACTGAAGGAGAAGATTTCGTTCAAATAGATGTAGATCGTAATCGATATGACTGGGTAAGCCTCTATGCGGTTAATAAGAAATTGTATGACGTGTTAAAAATGCCATATAAAAAGTTAATTGACCCGAGACAATTCTCGTTAGGAGGTATTCAATAATGCAAGTATCAATGGGAGATAGTGGTTCTGGTGGTGGAGAAGAAGTATTAGTTAATTTTCAAGAACTACTTGATATAGTAATGAAGTTAGAAAATATATATAAAATCCATGTAGACGTCATTGGAACGAATATTGAGAGTTTATTAAGCTGTAATTTTTATCAAAAAGGTGAAGCGATGAGAGTAATTGAAAAATATCCTGATATATTACACAAAACACTAGAATTGGCTGAACACTATTCTAGGTCAGCGACAGTTGTAGGAAATGTATGTGTAGAAATGCTTGAAAAGGACGAACAATTACGTGAAATATTAAGTAAGTTGTAGAAATCACCATACGGCTGGGGGGATGAAAACGAGATGGATGTGAAATATAGACCTGAACCATGGCAAAACATGGGGGATGGTATGAATCGAATTACAAAAGATGCACTCATAAAATTACGGGAAGCAAATGAATCATTAAAAAGAATTGATGGAAGAATACGAGATTTAGACTCGGATGGTAGTATACATTTTAATCCTAAAGATCAATCGCAAAAAATCGGGGAATTACTTGATAGCTATTCGACATTACAAAAATATTGCGGAGAAGCAGGGCGATTAGTCTCTGAACATATAGATAAACCTTTTTTAGTAGAAATGGATAAATTCGCTCAAAAAATGAGAGATACATCTATTCTCAGTTTTGAAACAAATAACCGAATTGGCTCTACAACAACGACAGTATTACCAGGTGCGCATGCAGGCTACGGAAGTGTACCACAAACAATACAGAAGAAGAAAGATAAAATAACAGTAGAAGATATTTTTAGAGATTCTCCTGCATTTGATAACGTACTTAGGGCAGAATACAAAGAACTAAAAAAACAAAATCCAGATGCAAAATTAAATTATGAAGAATACAAGAAAGTAGTCCCATCCACACGAGGATTTGAATACAAATCGATAGAAGATGAACAGAAAAAACTAGAAATGGTGCGAGACATAGGAATAGGAGTAGGAATCATCATCACAACAATCCTTTGTCCACCACTCGGGGCCGCTGCCGCAGTAGTATACGGAGGTGTACAAATAAAAAGCGGTATCGACGGAGAAGACTGGGGAACACATAGGAAATTGAGCCAAGAAGAGCGGGTAGGAAACATCATTTTTGGCGGATTAGATGCAATCCCAGTTGTTGGAGCAGTAGGAAAAGGAGTAAAAGCATTCAAAGGCACGAGTGAATTAGCTGATTTAGCCAAATTATTAAAATTCAAAGAAGGAATGCCTGGTTTTAATCCAAATTTGGGTGGAAATGTGGTACAATCGCTTAAGGAAAATAATCTATTAAAAAATTTAAAAATACAAGGCTGGAAAACCGTAGATAAGATTAATGATGCGGACTATTTCATTAAAGGTCTAGTAGCAAAAGGTGTGGACTCCGTAACTCCATTCGTTAAAGGTGTAGAAATACTGCCAGATGGAAGTGTCGTTAGATCTGGAACGAACTATAGCGGGAAATTCCAAGAAGCCCATGATGCCTCAAAAGCGAGTATTCAGAGTAGGATCTCGAATTTGGAGAGTGGTGGGGTTAAGGGTACGGGGGATAGTGGAATTCCTCCTAGGTACGGTGAGAGAAAGATTACAGATGAAGAATATGAAGCATTAAGAAAAAAAACACCGACAGCAAAAATAAGAAAACAAGTAAATAAAGGCCACAATAAAAAGATAGAAACGGAGGATCAGGCTCTTCCTGGAAAAACTTTTATAGGTTCACTAGAAGCAGATCATATTGTGTCTATGGACAGAATTGCAAGTATGGATGGTTTTGGTAATTTAACAGAAAAACAACAGTTAGAAGTATTAAATAACCCAGAAAACTTTACAGGATTAAGTAAATCTGCAAACACTTCAAAGCAATCTAAATCGTATGAAGAATGGACACATTATAAAAAGGGAACACCAGATGAGATAGAAGTTAGTCTTGACTTTAGGAGCAAGATGATTACAAGAGAAAAACAGCTTGAAAGAATATTGCAAAAACAAATTGATGATTTTAAAAAAGAATAATATAAAATAATATTAAAAAGGATGGGGAAAAATGAGTTCTAAGTTAGATATATTAAGAGAGTATAATGAAGATATTCAATTGATTAATGCAAATGAATTTAAGAATATAAATGCATCTTTAATTCCTGATTTATGGGTGGAAGTATTTAGTGAACATAATAGAGAAAAGAGAATCAAGAAAATTTTAAGTATATGGAAAAAATATGTAGATAATAATTTATCTAATACTATTGCTTACTTATCAGAATACCTTGAGGATATTGAACTGATGATAAGTGAGGACACCTATTCAATCTTGTATACAATAAAAAATCAAGGTGGAGAAGATTTATATTATGAAGGAAGAAATCCTAAAGATAGTTTTAATAATGAGGAATTAGAATCTTCATGGAGAGAAATTCCTGAATCTATTAGGGACTTTTATGAAAATGTTCATAATGGATTTTATGATTACACAAGTGAATCGATGGGATTGATGCCATTAGAAGCTATAACTTACTTTGGGGATGATGACTTAGAGTGGGGGATTATAGATGAATTGGAAGAACCTATAAAGATTAATTTAAAAACATCTTTTGGATTCTTTAGTAATGGTATGGGGAGCTACATAGCTATAGATTATGAAAATTGTAAGAATAACAATGCTACTTTTTGGTCAGCTAAGAGTCAGCCTAAATATAATGTTCACTTTTGGGATTTTGTAGATGAATGGATTGTTATCGGTTTTGAATAAAAGGTTTTTAAAATTTTGATACAAAGTCTATAAACCTTTTGACGTGATTGTGACATCTGAGGGGAAATTAAAAATTTATTATGGGTATACTAAATGGTATCAATCTACTTTTGGACCGAATGACCGAGTGGATTATTTTGAATATAAATATTTAGGGAAGAAACCGAGTAATGAAAATGAGCGAAGAAAATTCGAAGAGATGAAAGAATATGAAGAGCAAAATAAATCTTAAAATATTCTCTGTTAAATTAAGGAATGCATTATTAGCGAGTAAATATGTAAAATATCCAAATCAACTAACTTTAGTTGGGCTATTGAAAAAAGAATAGTGACGGATTAATGTTACTTATAAAACAGATGAACTTAGAGCACTTGATTGTCAATTAAAGGCAACAAGTGCTTTTTTGCGTTTTAGCGTAGAAATAATGTGGTACAATCGCTTAAGGAAAATAAGACTTAAAAAAATGCACTAGATGCTATGAAAAATACTCCTATTCCAGCAGCAATTAGGACGGAGGATACTGGAATAGGAATGAAGCTTTCTTATATAGAATCTTCAACTGTTGGAGAAGTAGTTGGAAAGTTTTCAAAGGCAAGTACGGTAGCTAAAGATGACGCTTATCAACTTGCTAAGGGTACGGGTAATGGTAAGCATTTAAATGATGTACCTAAAATAAAAGAAATTGAAGTGAACTTTAATAGAAATGTAAAACATGATTCAGAAGAGTTTGCGAGACAATTAAAAGACCAAGAAAAAGGTATGAATGAGCTTACAGTGGATGAGTATTTAAAAAATAGTGAAAGATACATAGCACAGGGGCGAGCTATTGAAGGGAATGCTGCTCAACAAGCTGCTAGAGAAGAAGCTTATGTACAAAAGGTAAATGAACTACAAAGAGAAGGATTAACGTTATCAAATGCCAAGAAAAAAGCCAAGGAATGGCTAGATACTCAAGCTGCACTTCACAACCCTGACCAGATAGCAGGTGGAAAGGTAGAAATAATAGGAGGTATGGGAGATAAAAGGATTAATTCTTCTATAGGTAGTCAATGGCGGTATAGAATTGATATTGTTGATGAACAAATTAAGGAATTAGCCAAAAACATGACACCAGAACAACTAAAAAGTACTTATTTGAATGTAAAATTAACACATTAGAGGAGGAGTTTAGATGGAACAATATTTAAAAGATTTTAAGTTGCATAATAAAGTTCCGAGTGAAATCATTGAAAAGTATAAACATGTAGTACCTAATGAAATAATAAATTTATGGAGTAATTATGGATTTGGTACATTTATGCAAGGGTATTTTAAAAGTGTAAATCCAGAGGAATTTAAAGAGATTTTGGAGGAGAGTAGTCAAAGATATAAGGATTCAATAGTATTGTTTGCTACGGGTATGGGAGACTTGGTTATTTGGTCAGATGGATATGTTAGATTACTTAATTACAGGTATGGTATAGTAAAGACCATTATGTTTACATTTGAATTTTTCTTTCAAAATATTACTGATTTAGAATTTAGAGATGAAGATTTATCTTGGCAACCTTATCCTGAAGCGCTTAAACAATATAATGAGTTAGATTACGAGGAGTGTTTTGGTTATACACCTCTATTAGGTTTAGGTGGAGCAGAAAAAGTAGAGAACTTAAAAAAGGTCAAATTAAAGGAACATATTCTTATTATTACTAGTTTTATGGGACCAGTACAATAATAGAATAAATAGATATTTTATTACTAGGTAAATAGAGATATAGGATTCGTTCAAATGACTTAGACTTACTACTTAATTTATATTCTACAAGCGAATATGATAACGAAACACATTAACACATATATAAATCAATGAAAAACAAAGTTTATGTGAAGTAGATAGAAAAAATAAAAGGTTTTTTGAAAGTATGTACTCCATGATGGTTGTACCATCATGGAGTACTGTGTGCAATGATAGAATAGAAAATAAAGTAAAATCTTAGGTGAGATAGCATTTTATTTGGCGATGAATATAAACATATGGAATGTATATTAAACTAACGAACTCATACAAACTCGTAAGTGTTAACATAGTCGTTGTCACGACATATAAATGGTGTCATACTGTTACTACAAAATTTATAAATTTATGCTACTTAAAAATAGATGAACTTAAAGCACTCGATTGTCGATTAAAGGCAACGAGTGTTTTTTTGCGTATTAGCGTAGAAATTTAACAGATCACTATAATTTTATTATGTAAACTTTTTACATAGTTTTCTATATAACTAACGAGAAGAGAAATGTTTACTATTACTTTCATTTCTGTTATGAAAATTCTACAATAGAAAACAGAACGTATATTTGGTATAATCAAAACATACTATATGAAACGATGTACATGAGTTTGAGATTTATGAAAAAAGGTAAGTAATACATAATAATAAATACGCTATAGGATTCAGTTCATATTATACAAATCAATCGTTAGAAAGGAACAGATGTAATGAATCAAATTTCATTTGAAGATTTATTTGAAGAAGAAAAAGAAAAGGTGGAGGTAGCTGAGGTATGTAAGGTACCAGCCCCTTTATCACCATTACAAAAAGATATTTTAGAATTAATTGATTCTGAAGAAATAAGTGCGCTTGAGCTATGTGAACGATTAATACGATCTGGTAAAATACCCGATGAAAGATTCACTACGAATAAGCCTAAAGCATATGGACAAGTATGTTTACTATTAGAAGGTTTTGTTACAGAAGGAAAACTTATTTTTATCAAAGATGATGAGAAAAGAGATAGGGTATATAAATTGAAAGAAGAAGTTTGAGATGTATAGTGGGAGATGAATGATTGGTTCCCTTTAACTTGCAGCTCCGTTAGTCTAGTAATGTCCACAAAAAAGGTGTCAATCTCTCCTAGATTGACACCTTCATACTTTTAACACCTTACATACTTACGCTTAAAACCAAGTCTTCCTCTATCAAGTTCTTTCTGAATACTTTCAGAAGCATTTAACAAACTGCTTTCTTTATTATCACGTTTGACTTCAACTATACCAACTTCTTTTGCAATCTCGACTGCTTTTTCGTGTAGTGGTACATATGAAATTGCCACGGTGTTTAGGAAATTATTCATAGCGGATTTTGTTCGTTCTGGAGAATGATGAATTGTATCTTTCACCATTTCAAGCATATCGGAAATTTTACTTTCGGAAAACTCATTGTCTTTGCGATTTCCTAAAAGCCAACAGTAGCAACTCCATCCGGCAGACATTTTAAGCTCGTCCCCACTTGCAATCCATTTATCAGCAACATCTTGTGCGATATTTGACTCTGATAAAGTTACTGCCACCACATAATCGGATAGCATATAAAAATATGCCCCGTCTATCCAGCGATCAAAATCAGACTCACTCATAGCTTTTGGATCGGCAATAATACCTGCAAAGTACATAGCATCGTAGTTGCCTGTGGCATAAAGTTCTTCAGCTAATTCTTGATTTAATTTTATTTTTTTAGCGATTGGTTTCATAGCACCTGTAGCTACTCCGAATACTGGCTCATGCGCACCGTTAGATATGTATATTTTTTTCGTTCGTTCCTTACCTAGAGCTTCAAGTTCTTGCATAACTGTTTTAAAATCCATAGTTGTGCAACTTCCTTTCTTCATGTAAAAGCCTTTTTAAGCTTTTCATATTTCATATGTTAATACTAATTGTATTCAAGAGGTATGTCTACTTTCTAAAAGTATCGAAACCGGTTAGTAATTTTGAAGGTTTTGATTTTGTGACTGCTACAAGCTATCTATAATGGTAAGAAGGTCACTGTAAGGTAAGGAAGAATGAAAAGTATGTATAGTTTTTCCAGTGAATATTTGGTATGATGGTGAATGGGAAAAATATACAAGTTGTTAGTGGTTCATAAAAGGGGGATTGAATTGAAAAGAACACCTGAATTCGTATTAGGTTTAATTGGTGGCATTTTGGGAATTATTATTTCCATAATATTAATAGTTGTAGCGTTTAATATTATGGAAGGTGTTGATTACGAACTTTTAGCTTATTACTCTATTATTTTAACGGTTCAAATAGGATTGTTCATTTTATCGTGTTTAGTAAACAAGGTTAATAATAAAGTTTATGGAGTTTGTATGATTGTGATTCCTATAGTTATGTTATTTATGTCATTATTCTTTTTACTTATTCCGACAATTTTACAAATTATATCTGGTTCATTTGCATTTAGGACATTAAAGTTAGAATCGAATGTAAGCTAAATATAATTATTAACGTCTGAATATTCGGTTTTTAAACATTTTCGTTTGCAGTTCAAATTAACATAAAGTACAAAGTTGTACGCTTTAGGAGGAGAAATAGATGATTATTTGGTCTGGTTGGGGTTTTTTAGTCGCAATTATTGTAATTATTAATACTCTTTTGGGTAAGGCTATCTTTGGATCTATAACGGGGGACGCTACATATTTTCAAGACCATAGTTGGCCAATGGCGGTAATGTTTATTATATCAGGGGTTATGTCTTGGTATTTAGGTAAATATATTAATAAGCCAGATGGGAAAGTTTATATAGATGCCGAAACTGGTGAAAAAGTTATGTTTAACAAAAAGCACTCATTATTTTTTATAAAAATGGAATATTGGGGACCGATTCTAGGAGTTATTGCGATTGTAACTTTAATTACAAGATAAAAAAAGAGGATGGGTATAGCAAGAGTAATCTATTCAAGTAGAAGGAGAAATCAGTCATGAATGCAAAGAAACTACTAGGGGTAGCAGTTCCGGTCATGTTGTTATTTGGTTGTGGAGTTTCTGAGAAAACGAACACTTCTAAACAGGAGAAAACGGAAGAGTCTAAAGTAAAAGAATCGAAGTCTAATAGTAAGAAAGAAAAAGTTTCAAAGGAAGACTATCCTAATAAAGTGTATAAATTAGGAGTAGAGTTTGATAAGTTGTTTGCGGAGCATAACAATATTACAAGAGAGGTTTTTGACGGTAAGAAAAAGAAATCAGATATAGTAGATAGTGTGAAAGAATTAAATAAAGTGTTAGATAAATTTGAGTCAATAGATCCCCCTACAGAGTATGTAAACCAACAAAAAGATTTTGAAAAAGCAATTAGTTATTTTAGAGAGTCTTTTTCTTTAATAAATGAAGTATTCACCAGAAAAGAAAAAAGAGAAAAAGGTGATAAGACTGATAAAGAGTTAATAGAGAAATCTGAAAAGCTAGTGAAAGAAGGAGATATTTACTGGCTTAAGGCATTCAAAGATCTTGAAGGGGATATTAAAATCGGTGATGGTACAGTATCAATTAAAGATTTGAAAGAGTTAGATAAGAAAGCTGGAATTAATACAGATAATGTTATGAAGAATGTGAAAGATGGTACGGAATTAATCGGTAATTGGGGATTCCAAGGAACAGACGGTTTCAATATGTCACTCATTTTAAAAGGTGATAAGACATTTGAAACATATGGTAAAGGTGAGTATCCAAATAAAAAGAATTATATTGAAGGAACTTGGGAATATGATAAGGAAGCTTTTACAATCTATTTACATCTCAATAAACGTTTAGTAGACGGTGTAGAAGATACAATTCAAAAAAAGAAAATAGCATATAAAGTTCAAGATTATGATGGGGAAAACTTGCAATTATTTAATGAGACGTCATTTAATACAATTAAGTATGTGAAGCAAAGTTAAAGTTATGTAGGACTAGGTTTAAATGGCCTGGTCCTTCATTAAAGTGCGAGTATGTAAATAATATGTTATCTTTCGTTCTGTTTACTTAGTATCATGTTATTCTTTAATAGAGTAATAAATGGAGTTTTGCATTAAATATATGAGGTTGGTTACAAATGATAAAAAAATTTACTAGATTAGTATTAATAGTGGTTATCCCAATCAGTCTTATTACAGGTTGTGGGGCTGCTGAAAAAACTGAAGCACAAAAGCCGAAAGCGGTACAAACGGAGAAAAAGGACTATATGGATTACTCATATGGTAGCAAAGGTATATTAGTAAGTGGCAAAGCGAAAGAACGGCAACAATACGAGATTGGATATATGGATGATAATAAGTTAATTGGGATTGACGAAAATATTGAAGACTGCATTATTTTAGATAATAAAGATGAAGCAGGTCTCATTTGGAAACAAATAGAGCGTGGATCTATTATTGAAGTGCAATACGGTAAGGATCGCAATGATATCGTAGGCGTGCAATTCGTAGGAGATCGTGAGTCATATGAAATTAGTGATAAGTTTGATCGGAATACGATAAATGAGATTGTTGAAAACGTTAAAGGGAATTTGTAATAGATGTATTTCGATAGTATAGGATCTCTTATTATGAAATTGTATGCCAGTTATTTGTCTAAGTTTAAATTGATTATTTTGACGGTATTTGTAATTAGTTGTAAAATAATGTTTGTTGACGAATTTTATAAAAAGTATATTAGATGAAATTCATCTGTAGGGATGACATATAAATATTTTCTTAATGGGTATAAAATAATTAAAATATATAAATAAAAAGAAAATATAATAGAAGTACATAGTAGATTCATATTTTTAAAAATTAATGTGACAATAAAGGGAGGTTGAGATACATACACGGTGGGAGTGTGTATGTATTTATTATAATAATGAATAAGACAATCAAACAACAAGTAATCGCACTATCAACAAGTCTAGTGATTTTAGGGAGCGTACCTTTATCAGCATCAGCAGAAGAGATAAACAACTCTCAAACTGATCAACTTAATATTGCCCAAGGAGAACACGGAATGAGCGGATTAAATTATTCTAATTTCAAGTTGGAAGTTCCTAATCATGTACAAATTAACGAAGCAGAAGTATCTGAAAATGAAAAAATGCTTTTAGAAGAATATAAGCATAAACATGATGAAACAGAAGAATTAAACAAAATGCAAAATGCTAAGAAGGGACAAGTAGCAGAAAAGGAAGCTATTTCAAACATTGAAAAGGCATTTGAATCTGTAGATGGTCGAAATGATGGATCTGATCGTCAAATGAAACCTGTTGCAAAGCCAAGAGGTATTCAATATAGTGCACAGAGTACGAAGAAATATGGAACACTTGCAGGAGTTCCATTTGTGGAGTGGATTGTTCCAGCAGGAAATCCTGATATTCGTCCTGCAAATCCGATGAAAGCACGTTACATTACAATTCATGAGACCGCAAATACAGCCGCTGGTGCTAATGCTGAAAATCATGCGAAATATTTATACAAGCAAGCAACTGAAGGCACTTTCCGAACAGCTTCATGGCATTTTACTGTAGACGATAAACAAATTTATCAACACTTACCAACAAACGAAAATGGTTGGCATGCAGGAGATGGAGATGGATCAGGAAACAGGGAGTCTATCGGTATCGAGATCGCGGTTAACCAAGATGGTGATTACAATAAAGCTTTAGAAAATGCAAAACGACTTGCAGGTTATTTAATGAACAAAGAAGGAATTGGTGCAGATCATATTTACAAGCATCAACAATGGAGCGGGAAAAAATGTCCTGACATTTTAATTTCACGTGGTAATTGGGCTGGTTTCGTACAAGGAATTCAGTGGTATGCAAATATAAATGCGCAGATTGATACGCCTTTACAAGATAAAAATGACTCATTTAATCCAAATGAAAATAATCCAGCTGAACCTAGCATGGAACTAGTGGTAAATGGTAGTGGCATCAATGTACGTAGTGATGCGGGTATTGAACATCGTGTTGTACGTAAAGCTTCAACCGGAGATCGTTACAAAGTATTAGCGGTTAAAAATGGTTGGTATAAAGTAGGTAATGGAGAATGGATTTTCTATGACCCAAGCTGGATTAAAATTAACTACAATGTACCAAAGGAAGAAGTACAAAAGCCTAAGGAAGAAGTACAAAAACCAAAAGATGATATTACAGGTGGCTGGTTTGAAGAGCATATTCGTAAATTAAACAGTCTAGGTATTATGCAAGGCGAAGGTAATGGTGTATTTGCGCCATATCGAAATGTAACGAGAGCGGAGTTTGCGAAATTAATCTCGAATGCTCTTAAACTACCAGAGGGAAATAAGTCATTTGTAGATATTAATGAGGCACATCCATCACTTCATGACGGTATTAAACGTTGTGCAAGTGCAGGAATTATTAATGGTCGTGGTGAAGGGATTTTTGATCCTAACTCACCAATTACTCGTGAAGAAGTATCTATTATGATTGACAAAGCATTACGATATAAAGGAATTACAGGTGAGTTAGTAGCATTACCATTTACAGATAAGCATTTAATAACATACAAAGAATCGGTTCAACGATTATACAGTCTAAAGGTAGTTAATGGTATTGGAAATAATGAGTTTGATCCCCGAGGTACAGCAACTCGTGGCCAGGCAGCTGCCTTTATTGTGAAGATGTTAGATTCAATGCAAAAATAAAATGAAACTTTAATCAGTGAGGGCCACTCGCACTGCAATCGAGCAGTTTATTCACCGAATTTTGAAATGAGAGTTTTACTGTCCGCAAATAGCAGAATAAATTGTATGTAGAAGCTGACATTGGTAGAAGTAAAAAATAAGAAGAATTTGAAAGGAGCTATCCAAAATAATAATTTGGAATAGCTCCTATTTAGTAGGAAGAACAAATTGTATGTAATGTAGAATGCCCTTCCAAGCCCCTCATAAGCCCCTACCAAGTAATAAATCACTAAGAAAAAACAAAAACAAAAACAAAAACAACTACAAGAACAAAACAAGCGCGAAAAAATGAAACCGGCGTTGTAGTAGTAAAAAAATTGTAATTCGAATGCCAAAACCATTCCCGTATGCCTATCTTTATAATGAAGGATTAAAATTTTCCTATTTACTAGCAAAGAGTGGAGGGAAACATATGGCGGTATACCGTAATGTGCAGGTGAACTTTTGGCAAGATGAATTCATATTAGATTTAACGCCAGAGGAGCGTTATTTTTACATATATTTGTTAACTGGTACGAAAACAAAGCAATGTGGAATTTACGTATTACCGAAGCGTGTGGCAGAGCTTGAAACAGGCTACAGTATGGAGACTGTTGAGAAGTTGCTAAACAGGTTTGTTGAGTATGGAAAGATTTTATATGATACGGAAACGAAAGAGGTATTCATAATAAATTGGTTACACTATAACCCTATTTCAAATACGAATGTGGAGAAGTGCGTATTACGTGAGTTAAAGACTATAAAAAGTAATAAGTTCATACATATATTTTTACGTAAATGCCTTGAAGAAGAATACAAGATTCCATTATTATTGCAGCATTTTGGTATGCCAAAAGAAGAGGATAATAGTAGTTCACAAGTAGTTATTGAAGAGAAAGAAGAAGCGGAAGAGATAGAGGTGGAAACCATAGAAGAGGACGTTCCAAATAGTGAAGTTTATAAGTTTTATGAACAAAATATTAGTAGTTTATCCCCATATATTGTGAAGGAATTGAAGAATTGGATACAAAGACTTTCTGGAGAGAAAGTGTTAGAGGCACTTAAAATTGCGTTTGAAAATAATAAGAAAACGTTAGCTTATGTGAAGGGGATTTTGAGGAATTGGTGTAGTGAAAAATTAAAGGATTTTAGTGGGGAGAAGTGCGTAATGGGAAGTTTAGAGAGAAGGAAATGTATTTTGAGTAGTGTATTTTAATTTACATTAACATAACATAGAATGTATGTTCGTTTTTGTGGGATTTATGCTATACTACCATTAAATAAGGGTATTTTATAATAGATAAAAAGATGCGGGGGGTACAAAGTTTGACTACTAGTACATCTGAGTTGTTTCAATATATTAATATGACAGAAGAACAGAAACAATTATCACAACGATATTTACAGACAAAAGAAGAAGAGATTTTAAAAGATATTCAACTAACGACAATTCGTGATCAAAAAAGAAGCGATTTTGCGGAGCGATTTATAAACGATTTTAGGAAAGTGCATAAACAAGATCCGGATTTTTTTCGATTATTTTACCATATACTCGAGGAGCAATTATTAAATGTTCTTGTAGTCCGTTTTGCGCATGTCAGTTTTTCTAAAATGAAGATTTATTTAGAAAAAAGTGCACTTCCTTTGGACAAACTTGTAGCAATCGCATGTAAATATTTATCCAGTATTTCAAGTTATGTGAATGAAGCAGATGTTTTTCTTAGAGAGTTAACAAGAGAGAATCCGAACTATATAGAGGGACAATTACATACTTTACCAACTAACCAGCAAGTAACATTACTTCTTGTAATGTTTGATGTAGATTATGAAAAGTTTCGTACATATAGTTCTTTATTGAATGAGAGGTTAGAAGAACATACAGAATTTATATTGAAACTGCTAGGGGAAAAGGAAAAGGTTGAAGCAGTTAAACGGTATTTAAAAGGTAAAGATGATAGTGAAGTATTTATAGGTGGGAATTTACCGGAACATATTTGGCGGCTATTATTTTGTGTTCATAAATATTCGAATGTTGCGAGGCGATATATTGAAATATTGGCGAAGAAAAATGTTTGGGGTTTTATAAACTATGCAACACGTTATATGTGTCACACTCTCGGTCAGTCTCAAAACTACAAAAAAACTGGTAGTGTAAATAGAGAAACATATGAAGAAATTCAAAGTTTTTGTACACAGTTTTGGATTTCTAAGGAAAGATTTTTTGCGCATCGTCTAAGGCAACATGATTTAAATAGTGAGGATTTTTGTAAGACGTATGAATATGAATTGCTATGCTTTATGTTGGAGGAAGATCCTGAATTTATTCAATGTACTTTGCAATATGTAAGTAAAATGAATTATCTCATCATCGCACGAACGTTAGCTGAAAAAGGATATGAGCTAAATATAGGGAAAATGCGAGAAGAATTTTTTGTTGCTGCTTTGCAAATAAAATTGTCTACAGTGCGGGATACATATCGTGATTATTTACTAGGGAAATTGTCACTTGAGGATATGGAGCAAATACTTAAAAATCCGAAATATAGAAGTATGTATTGGGGTATGCCGGTGTTAGAGGTTGCGCTTCTTTGGGATATAGATGATGTAGCGAAGAGGGAAGCTGTACTTACACTACAGTTTGGAAATGAAGATAGTGTTAATTTATACGAACTTCTTTACGAATGTTCTGTCAGAGGAGTAGAACCGAAACAAGTATTAGAAGATCTGCTTTCGTATGGATTAAGTAAGGAAAAGCTTATCGCTTATGCAGTTGAAGAAGCTGCATGCTACAGTGAAGAGCGAAATAAGGCGAAGGAAGCGCTTGTTTGTGTAATTGTAAAAGAACAAGCGTACATCATTGAACGATTTGATGAGTATTCTGCTGTGGCCAAAGCATATATTTTAGAAGAGTTAGCAAAGGATAACATGATTAAAATGCGTCCAATTTTAATTAAAAGCTTAGGAGATTCATCTAAAAAAATGCGTGAGTCTGTAGTTAAACTGCTTTCAAAAGATGTAGAAGCTGCAGCAGATGTAGCAGTTGAACTTCATAATAAAAAGAAAATTGTTCGTGAAAATGTGATGAAAATACTTATAGAGTATAAGCTTGAAAAATATACGAAACTTGTACAGGAAGCTTTGCAAGAAAGTAAAAATGAATCTTTCGCAGGAAAATTCTCGTTTTTATTTCAAACGGAGGAAGAAAAGATAGAAGAACTATGTGCACGTATTTTAACTGAACAAACAAGAAATTCACTTCTGCAATTGATTGGGGATGAGCCACAAATCCGTTTACGTGACTCTGATGAAATTGCTGATGCTGCAATTCCGTTAGCCTATTTACAACAGTATATTTCAGATGCTGTTATTGAGAAGAAAGAAACAGCAGAAGTAATTGGTAGAGCTTTAAATGAAGAGGACTTAAAAGAATATGTGCAAACAATATATCAAATATGGATTTCTCAAGACGCAGATGTGAAGAAACGTGGAATTCTTTCGTTATACGGAATGTATAGTGACGACAAAATGGTCGACATACTTATAAAGCAAATTGATGAATGGGTGCTTCAAATGAGAGGAAAGATAGCAGCGGATGCCGTTCGTGCTTTAGGTTTGTCTTCATCTAAGCTTGCACTTATGTCTATTCATGCAATAGCATTTAAATATAAACATAAGCAAGTACGTAATGCAGCAAAAGAAGCGCTAAGTCTTGCTGCGAAAACACGTGGTATAACAGAGGAAGAGCTGGAAGATCAATTGGTGCCGGACCTTGTCTTTACTATACATGGTGAAAAAATAATGGATTTCGGGAATCGAAGTTTTACTGCCATTTTAACTACAGAGTCAAAAATTGAGTTAGAGACAGAAGAAGGAAAACGTATGAAGTCACTTCCAAAGCCGAATGCAAAAGATAATGTAGAAAAGGCTGAAGAGGCTAAAAAAGAATTAGCCTCTTTAAAGAAGGAACTCCGAAATACTCTTTTCATGCAAAAACAACGATTGGAAACGGCACTTTCATTAAAGCGTTATTGGTCACATAATGCATGGAAGTCTGTATTTATGGATAATCCAATTATGAAGCAATTTTCTATTTCACTCATTTGGGGTGAGTATAAGGAGGGGAAGTTGCTGAAGGCATTCCGTTATGCAGAAGGTGGCGTGTTCTGTACAATTGACGGGAAGAGTTATGAACTTTCATCTGGCACTGTTATTGGTTTCGTTCATCCGTTAGAATTGCCTGAGGCGGAGAAGGAATTATGGAAAGAGCAATTAGAAAGTGCGGAAATTGTTCAGCCGTTCCTACAAATTGAGCGTCCAGTGTTTGTAGTAGAAGAGAATGATGAGAGTGCTATTGAGAGATTTGGCGGTATTTTACTAAATGGTCGTTCGTTATTCGGTAAGATGACGAAGCTTGGATGGATCCGTGGGTCTGTTCAAGATGGCGGTGTATATTATACATTTTACAAAGAAGATACTCGTACCGGATTAGGCGTGCAATTGTCATTTAGCGGAGCACCGATTGGTTATGAAGATGAAGAAGATGTATGTGTATTTGACATTCAATTTTATAAAGCAGGTACAGTGAATCGTGGTTCATATGAATACGATGAGATTGATGATGAAAGACGCATTGTACCAAAAGAAGTAGATAAACGCTTCTTTAGTGAAATGTTATATGATGTGCAAGTAGCGACAGATTCAAATCTTGGGCATAATGAAAGTTGGCGTAGCGAACGATAAGAAAAACCCCCTTCATTGGTAGGGAAATGAAGGGGGTTTTTCAATGTTTCAAAAGGTTCTTTCATAATAGAAGCGAATTAGGGGGAAGAGGATTTTTATCCTTTTAGAAGGGATTGGTATCATGATCAAATAGATGATTTATCATACGACTACACTGAATACAGCGGGAATAGAAGGGAAAATGTTAACGTTACAGCCACGGTAATGATAGAAAAGACTTTTACTATATGTAAGAGTCTCTTTTTTTGTAAACGCGACAAAATTTGACAAAAAAATTTGCAGGAACTTGTTATAATTTCTGTTGGAATATTTTGTTTAACGAGAAATGGGTGTATAGCGTAAAAGATTTCGGTGTCATACAAATACATTTTTTGTTTTACATTCAAGGATTTCATAAGAGAAGAATTACAAAAATGAATGATATGGAGAAGTCATAGGGGGAGAGGAGATTTAGCATGAGTATTAAAGTAATAAGAGCAACAGGGGTAATGGGAGGAGCAGCAAGAGTTGCTGTAAAGGTAGATAACGAAGTAGTAATGAAACTTGAGAATAACGAAGAATATACGCTTCCTTTTGAATTAGATGAAGCGAATATTAAAGTAAAACAATTCTTTTTTGGAAGTAAAGAAAAGAAAGTAAAGGATGGCGATGTAGTAGAAATTAAGATAAATAGTATTGCTATGCTATTACTGATGGTGTCAATGATGGCTGTTTTATTTGGTTCGTCAATTGGTATAAATATTGTTGTTTTTGGTATGATAGGAGCTTTAGTTACATTAGTATACGGATTGAATAACTGGTTTCGTTTAGAGGTTAAATAATTATTGTATATATATTTATTTCAGTTGATTTACTATACATGGGATGAAAATATTTTTAAGTGGGAAATGGGGAGAATCAGTATGAAGAAAATGGTTGTAATATCTAGTTTGGCGCTAATAGTAGGTTTAACAACTGGTTGTAGCAGTGAAAAAACAAGTGGACCTAAAACAGTATCTGTAAAAAAAGAAAAAGAGTTAGTAGCGAAAGATATTTTTAAAAAAGCAGCTGACGGATTAAAACAAGAGGAATATCTTACATTGACATCTCTTATGTCAATGAAGGGGAGCGGCCAATCAGAAGAAATTAAAATGAAAATACAAATGGAGCCGAAACTGAAGAATTCTAGAGCTGAAATGAAAATAAGTGGTACAGATATTGTAACGTATGAAGTAGATGGAAAGGTCGCTGCTCAAGTGAAAAACCCTGATACAGGAGAGTTAGTTACGATACCTAATGATCAATTTAATGTAAATGATGTAATGGTCAGTAAAAATTTACTTAATGAGTTAGATTTACCGGAAGCTTTGGCTAAGAAAATGAAAGCAAAGAAAGATGGAGACACATATAAACTTACACTTGATTTAAAGGGAAAAGAAGCGGTAGATACATTACAAAAAATTAATGGAGATATGAAAAAATTAACGGAAGGATTTAATATGGATGCGTTTAATATTGAATATATAATAACAAAAGATTATAAATTTGAAGAGATGCGAACAACTATAAAAGTGAGTGAAAGTAACTCAGATAAAAAAGCTAGTACAGATAAGGAAAAATTGGATGCAGTTGTGAGTATAAAGATTGATTCATATGAAAAATTTGATTCAATTAAGTTACCAGAAGGGATTCAATAATTTCAATCGTAAAAGGATAAAAAGGAGCGGAAATCTGCTCCTTTTTTATTTTTCCTACTATTTTTAGAAGATTTATATGAATATAGTTGAACGGCACTTCATTTTTTTCTGGAATAAATGTGAAACGTTGTATAAAATAATCAAGAAAGGCAAAAATTATAGGGGGAAAGTTGTGAAGAAAAATAAGAGTTTAATAAGTTTTTTAGGAGTGTTTATTATGTTGTTTTCTTTTTGTTTTCAAGGAAATGTACAGGCGGATGTAAATACTGTTCAATCTGGAAAAATCAAATCAGGAAACGTAACAGTATGGGAAGTTGGAAATGTAGCGAAAGTATTAGCGGATGTGGAGCGCTTAAATTTAAATACAGTAAATGTACCGATTCAAGTAGATATCCCAAATGTGACTTCTACTAACATGGTAATTAATCAAGCGCAAAAGCAACAAGCTATTATTTTAATTCAAGAGTTATTAAAGCGTAATATTCAAGTTATAGTGGAACCGTTCCCATATATTCAGCAGGGGAATGTTGGAGAGACAGAATGGAACCCAAGTAACATTAATGATTTCTTCTGGAATTGGAAGACGGTTATTCTGCAAGATATTTTTAATTCCATTACAAGTAAATACAATGTGTATGGACTAAAGATTGCTTCTAATTTCGTGAATATGGAGTATGCAGAAGGATACTGGAGCGATACAATTGATTTTGTTCGTAATCAGTATAAAGGAAATGTTTTGTATCAAATGAACTGGTGGTTAACAGCAAGCTGGGATCCTTCTTATGAAGCGAAGTTTATAGAGAAAATAAACCGTCCGTATTTAAAGAAGGTAGATATTGTTAGTATCGATAGTTGGTTTGAAGTTTCTGGAAAAAGAAATCCGTCATATGAAGAAGTGAAGCAAAGTTTATTTGCGACGACAGTATATAACCGTGGACAAAATGTTGTTCAGCAATTGGAACAATTACATAATGCAACAGGAAAGCCCGTTTATTTTGGTGGATTTAACGTTCCAGCGCGTGAACTTGGACTGCAAAATCCGTGGAATCCAGATGTTTCTAATGTGTTTTCGAAAGATGTACAATTAAATGGATGGCGTGCTTACCGCGATGTATTAGAACCGAAACCATATTTTAAAGGTTTTTCAATTTGGTTTATTGGCTCTAATGATAGTACACATCCGTATCAAATACATAGTAAAGAAGCGGAGGCAGTTATTAACGGCTGGTACCGAAAATAATTTTTACAAAATAGGTAAGTTTTGAAGTTTACTACATATATTTCTAGTGAAAGGCCTTTCACCATCTTATCACCTAGGGGGCAATCATAATGAAATTTTTGTCTTACCTTACAGTAATTTTGGTGATTCTCGGCGGTTTGAATTGGTTGTTTGTAGCGTTAGATTACAATGTAGTTGAGAAATGGTTTGGTTCTATGCCGGCGCTTGTGGACACTATTTATTGGCTCATTGGTCTTTCTGCTATTTATCAAATTTTTGATCGGTTCTTCACGGATAATTAGCAATTATACTTTATTACTAGAGTGTTAAGTACGATTATGTACTTAACACTTTTTTGTATGTTTATAAAAATAGTTTGCACATGCAAGCGATTCCATTGCGTCTTGCGCCGTAATAATAGAAAACAAATTGACCACGTATTATATTTTGGGGTATAATTCAGAAAGTTTAAAAATTAATAAAAATGAGAAATAGGGAGGTTATGAGGGTAATGGAGAGAGTCTATAATTTTTCAGCAGGACCATCAATACTCCCTTTGCCAGTTTTAGAGAAAGTGCAAAAGGAGCTTGTAAATTATAACAGGACAGGCATGTCTATTATGGAAATGAGTCATCGATCTTCTTATTTTCAAAGTATTATAGAGGAAGCGAGTAACTTACTTCGTGAATTAATGAGCATCCCTGATGAGTATGAAGTTTTATTTTTACAAGGCGGTGCGTCATTACAATTTTCTATGATACCACTGAACTTAATGAATACGTATAAAAAAGCTGGATACGTACTAACTGGCTCATGGTCTAAAAAGGCACTGCAAGAAGCCGAAAAAGTTGGGGAAGTACAAGTGATTGCTTCTTCCGAGCAAGAGAAGTTTACTACGATTCCTAAACTGGACGGTTTACTAAGCGATGAAAAACTAGATTATGTACATATTACAACGAATAATACAATTGAGGGGACAAAATATGTGGATATTCCACATATAGAAAGAGTGCCGCTCGTTGCGGATATGTCTTCAAATATTTTGTCAGAACAATATGATGTTTCGAAGTTTGGTCTTATATACGCGGGAGCACAAAAAAATTTAGGACCAGCGGGCTTAACGATTGCTATTATAAAAAGAGATTTAATTGGGGGAGCAGATCGCTCTTGTCCGACAATGTTAAATTATGAAACTTACAGTAAAAATAACTCCTTATATAATACACCGCCATCCTTTAGTATTTACGTAACAAAACTTGTACTAGAGTGGTTGAAAGAGCAAGGCGGAGTATCTGCGATTGAAGAACAAAATAGAATGAAATCTTCACTTATTTATCATTTTTTAGATGAATCTAAATTGTTTACTTCACCAGTTGATCCTGCTTATCGATCACTTATGAACATTCCATTTACAACACCGTCAGAAGAACTTAACAATGAGTTTTTACAAAAAGCGAAGGAACGCGGCCTTGTTACGTTAAAAGGACATCGCTCAGTTGGCGGTATGCGTGCCAGTATTTACAATGCGATGCCAGCACACGGCGTAAAACGATTAGTAGATTATATGAAGGAATTTGAGCTTGAGAATAGATAGGGAGATGGGGATATGTTTCGTGTTCAAACGTTAAATCAAATTGCAGAAAAAGGCTTGCAAGTTTTTACTGAAGAACGTTATGAAGTAGGAGATAGAATCAATCATCCAGATGGAATTTTGCTTCGTAGCTACTCTTTACATCAAGAAGAGTTTTCAAAAGACTTAAAGGCGATTGCAAGAGCTGGCGCTGGTGTAAATAATATTCCTGTCGAGAGATGTACAGAAAAAGGAATTGTAGTATTTAACACGCCGGGGGCAAATGCAAACGCTGTAAAGGAACTCATTATTGCCAGTCTTATTATGTCTTCACGCAACATTATTAATGGTGTAAGTTGGACGAAAAACTTAGAGGGTGAAGAAGTACCACAGCTTGTTGAATCAGGAAAAAAACAATTTGTTGGATCAGAAATTGCAGGGAAACGTCTAGGTGTTATCGGACTTGGCGCAATCGGTGCTTTAGTTGCGAACGATGCGTTAGCGTTAGGCATGGATGTTATCGGATATGATCCTTATATTTCAGTTGAAACAGCTTGGCGTCTTTCTACACATGTGCAAAGAGCATTTAGCCTTGATGAAATTTTTGCAACGTGTGATTATATTACACTGCATATTCCTCTTACGAATCAAACGAAGGGGATCATTGGGGAACACGCTGTAGAGAAGATGAAAAGAGGGATGCGTCTATTTAATTTCTCTAGAGGAGAACTTGTAGATGAAAAGGTTCTTCAAACAGCATTAGAAGAAGATATTATTACACATTACGTAACGGATTTCCCGAATGAAAATGTAATAAAGATGAAAAATGTAACAGCGACGCCTCACCTTGGCGCATCAACGTCTGAATCGGAAGAAAATTGTGCAGTAATGGCGGCGCGTCAATTACGTGAATATTTAGAGACAGGAAATATTCGTAATTCAGTAAACTATCCAAACGTAGAATTGCCGTATATCGGAAAGAAACGAATTACAATTATGCATCAAAACGTCCCGAATATGGTAGGGCAAATTACAGGATGCTTAGCGGAACATCATATTAATATTGCCGATATGATTAATCGTAGTAAACATTCTTGGGCATACACAATGATTGATATCGATAACGGAATTGATGATATAATAAAAGAGAATATTGTGGAAAATATAAGCAAAATTACAGGTGTTGTAGCCGTTCGAATGATTGTGTAAAGGAGAGAGGAATGTGGCAAAAATCCGACCGTTTCGGGCCATTCGTCCAGTAGAGGAAAAAGCAGCACAAGTTGCAGCTTTACCGTATGACGTATTAAATAGTGAAGAGGCAAGGGAAGTTGTAAAAGGGAATCCATATTCTTTCTTGCATGTTGATAAAGCAGAAATTGATTTAGACCCTGAACTGTCACCGTATGATGATCGCGTGTATGAAAAAGCGGGCGACAATTTAAAGCAATTTATACGAGAAGAAGTGTTCATACAAGATGAAGAGCCAGCGCTATATATTTATGAACTGACGATGCAAGGAAGAACGCAGTCAGGCCTTGTCGTTTGTACATCTATTGATGAGTATGAAGATGATACAATTAAAAAACATGAAAGAACACGTCATGAAAAAGAGTTAGATCGTATTCGCCACGTAGATGTGTGTGACGCAAATACAGGTCCGATCTTTTTAACGTACCGTACAAAAGATGAAGTAAAGCATTTAATTAGAAGCTGGAAAGAAGAGCATGCGCCAATTTATACATTTACAGCAGAAGACGGTGTTAAGCATGTTGCGTGGAAGATTGCAGATGAAGATGTAATTACGACTTTAGTAAACGCATTTGAAGATATTCCTAATCTTTATATTGCAGATGGGCATCACCGTTCTGCATCAGCTGCAAAAGTAGGACTTATGCGAAGAGAACAATATCCAAATTACACAGGAGAAGAAGAGTTTAATTTCTTCCTATCTGTTTTATTCCCTCATGATGAGTTATCTATTTGGGACTATAACCGAGTTGTGAAAGATTTAAATGGCTTATCAGAGGAACAGTTTTTAAATCAAATTACGCAGTACTTTTATGTAGAAGGAGCACCTGTTTCTCCGTATAAACCAAATGAGCCAAAAACATTTGGTATGTATGTAAATGAGAAGTGGTATAAGCTTACTGTGAAAGAAGAAACATTTGATGCGAATGATCTTGTTAGAGGTTTAGATGTATCTATCCTGCAAGATCATTTATTAAGCCAAGTACTTGAAATACATGATCCGCGTTCTGATTCACGCATTGATTTTGTTGGCGGAATACGGGGGCTAGAAGAACTAGAACGCCTTGTGAACAGCGGCGAATACAAAGCAGCATTCGCATTATATCCGACATCTATGGAAGATTTATTAGCAATCGCAGATGCCGGAGAAGTCATGCCGCCGAAATCAACGTGGTTTGAACCGAAACTGCGTAGTGGGTTGTTTGTTCATTCTTTAAAGTAAATATTGACTTCTATAGTTTTGAAAAACCGAAATGATTTGAGTTTCGGTTTTTCTTATTTTGGCTCAGTTAACGTTTAATGTTGATTTTCATGTTAAGATTGAAATATGTAACAGCAGGTCGCTACAAAAAAATGGAGGAAATACGATGAAAATGCATCTTCAAAAAAGTTTTTATGTTGAATTGAAAAATGCAATTCGTTGTCATTATAACGAACTTTTAACTAGGTGCGGTGTTGACACAATATATGGGTACTCCATATTAACAGACGATTGTGTCAATAGCATTGGACCAGTGGCTAATGAAGAAAGACTAATCAAAGTTAATAAATCGGATCCTTTATACAATTATTATAGATACGGATCTGTTGAGTGGAGCGAATGGGACGATTTTGGAATGTTTGATGAAGTGAAAAAAATTATTAAGAAATATCATAATATCGTCGAAGATGACTTTAACATACGAGTAAATACACTGTTGAAAGAAACGTTAAATGTGTTAATGGAACTTGAATCAGAAGGATTGTTTGGAGATAGAGATGATAATCGATTTATTGTCATTTGTGTAACTGATTCTTCGAACGAAATCATGATTGAATCAGCTCGATTGCTTAATACATTAAAGACATACGAAGAATATGCTTCAGAATTTGCATAAGAATAAATATAAGTAAAACTGCTCTCTATAAGAGGCGATTTTCATTTGATCGAAAGTCACCAATTAATAGTAACTATTCGTTGTGACGTAACAATTGAACAATTAGAACCTGATGAAAAAAACGTACAAAGATAATTGCGATGTTTACATGTGTGAATCAAGTTGGAAAAGAAGTTATAAAGGGAAGTTTTTCGGGGATTATTCTTTAATAGGAGAAGTAATGAATAAGTGGGTTCTCCATGCCTCTCAGGCTTAGCGTTTTAATTCCCCCATAACGTATATTCTGTTCTTTTCTTAACTATTAGAAAATAGTTGAATCAGCTCGTCAACAAAAAGGACATTCCGAGTATTACAAGAAATGTCCTTTCTGCTAAAATGTAAGGTATTTTGCTAAAATTCAAACTCTAAAATTAGTTTACTAGTTTGACCTGTAAACTGATAATTATAGGACCCTCTCAGATTTTCTAAGTTACTGGTAGCTTTAATAATTGTTCCTGGGGAATCTAAATTTCCTTTATCAAATATTCCTTGCTCTATAGCTGTGAATGTCCCTTGTTGCCCCTTATAAATTCCTTCAAAGTGTAAAAATCCAGAAATTTTAGCCGTAGCCAAGTGACCATCATTTATATTTGAGTCTAGATAATATAATAAGTATTCAACAAAAGCTTTTCCTTTTAATTCTCCATCAATATCATATTCAACATGGGCAATATTAATAGGGAAATCTTTTCTAGTATCATCAATTAGTTTTTCATCCCATTTACTTACTGTAAATGTTACTTCCATACACGTAAATCCCCCTTTATCATTAGATAAGTAATCTCCATATCATTTAAAAAGTACTAATTCACAGTCATATCTTATAGGAGTGTTTTTATTTATTTGAGCCCTGTCATATCGTTATCTTATCTCAGAATCACCTGCGCCTCCCCATGAAGGACTTACTGTTGTCACGGTGTCTCCTGCTTGTAACCTCTTTGGTTTTATTAACATGTTAACTCCGCTGCTACAGAATGTAATGGACTACGATTATACAAACTGTATCATTGAAATACATGATGTATGACATTAGTTTCTTCATCATCAATCCGTTTACCTGCTGGGATTCAAGAATTCAGTCTTAGTGTTGAATATAGGAATAACCGATTTATATTTGAAAATCAAAGTATGCAACATTGCATGAGGAAAACGGTTGTTATTTTTACTACCTGTAACTATAATGATTACAGGTTGGTCGATACCCATTATAAAATCATCATGAATGGAGATGTTTCATAATGGGTATGAAAAAATTAATTTTAGCAGGTGCTTTAGGGATCGCAGCATTATCAGGAACAAATTTACCAGGACTAGAAGTAACAAAAGCGAGTGCAGCTTCTATTGAATCGAATTTCTCGACGTTAGAAGGACGAGTAGTAGAAGTAGATAACGGTGTAATTGTTGTAAAATCTAAGCAATATGAGGAACCGGTTAGTGTATATATTGATTCACTTTCAAATGTGAAAGTAGGAGATGAAGTAAAAGCTACTGGATCTATGATGCGTAATTTTACAGAATATATGGTTGCAACTGCAGTTGAAAATACAACAAACAAGTTAGGTATGCACATGAAAGAAGATGGCTCACCTAATTATGTAATTGGAGAAGTATCAAAAGTAGGAACGATGGAAGATGAGGGAGACGGTGCTACTAAATATGTTGTAGTTGAGTATCCATCGCTAAATGGGAAGAAAGCTATTATTGATGTTTTCTTAACAAAGGGACAAGTATTTAATGCGGGTGAGAAAGTGAAAATTGATATGAAGTATGTAGGGTGGGGCGGAAGTTCTATTAACTGGAACACAGTTGACCATATTGAAAAAGTTCATGAAGCAAAGACGAACGCTGAAAATAATGATGGTGTATGGATTTGGTCTTAATTAAAATCCTGTAAATAACAAATGTATCATGTAGTATCCAGCAAATGGTGATGTGTATGACCATTTGCTGGATACTTTTTTGCTTTGTATTTTTTGAGAATAAGGGATATCCGACTAGAATATGATGTTTAAATCGGAGCGAGTTAAAAAATACAATAATGAAAGAGGTGTTTATATATGGAGCGAGATGAGAATTATTTACGAGCTAAAAAAAGAGTGGAGAATTTAAAAGCGTTTTACATTCATTTAACGGTCTATATATTAGTTAACTTAATGCTTTTTTTCATAAATATAAGCTCTGATTCAAGTAAATTATGGTTTTTATATCCACTTGGAGGTTGGGGGATTGGTATCGTTATACACGGTTTAACAACTTTTCCATTTGGGATATTCGGAAAAGAATGGGAAGAACGAAAAATTAAAGAGTATATGGAGAAAGATAAGTGAAAAAATCAGAGATTTATGAATATAAATCTCTGTGAGCACACGTTTGATGCGAAGCCTATTCTATAGCTTCGCCTATTTGTTTTGTACTCGAAGTTAATGCGAGTACGTGTTCCTATTCATTTTTAGCATGAATTGCATGTGAAATCAAAACTTTAGTTGTAGTACATAATAAATACAGTTATTTTACTTTCTTAATTACAAGTGGATATAGGATAAAGTTGATTTATCATCCTATATTAAAATAAAAAACAAACCACTGTTCGATTTGAATATTCCACGATATAATGGTGAGAGTTTATGACAGAATAAATATTTACATAAGAAGTGAGGTACTGTATGAAAAAAAGAACGACAGACATTATTTTTATTATTATTGGTGCATTTCTTTTTGCTTTAGGTGTCAATTTATTTGTTATCCCGAACGAGTTTGGTGAGGGTGGGGTAACAGGTATCACGATTATTACGTACTATTTATTTGAATGGTCACCAGGTTTAGTTAACTTAATTTTAAATGCGATTTTGTTAATAGTCGGTTATAAATTTTTAAATAAAATCACAACAATTTATACGATTATCGCTGTAGTGACTAACTCGCTATTTCTTCATTTAACAGAAGGCTGGACGATTGCTTCGGATGAAATGCTTGTAAATGCCATTTTCGGAGGAATATTTATCGGGTGTGGTATTGGTCTTATCATTCGCGTTGGTGGAACGACAGCAGGTACTACGATCTTAGCAAGGATGACACATAAATATTTAGGCTGGAGCATTAGCTACGGTCTACTGTTCTTCGATTTAATCGTTGCATTTTCATCTTATTTCATCATTGGTGCAGAAAAACTGATGATAACAATTATTATGCTATATGTAGCAACGAAAGTGATGGAATTTGTAATTGAAGGGTTAAATCCGAAGAAGGCTATTACGATTATTTCTGATAATCCAGATGAAATTGCCGGGAAGGTGACAACCTTAATGGGGAGAGGGGTTACTGTATATTCAGGGCATGGCTATTACACGAAAACTCCGAAGGAAATTCTTTATGTTGTTATTAATAAGCAAGAAGTAGTGAAGCTAAAGCGGATTGTTCAAACTACGGATCCGGCGGCGTTCATCGCTATACACGATGTTCGTGATGTGTTCGGAGAAGGATTTGTTGATATTTCGAAGGCTTAGAAATTGTTTTTGATTAAAATAATCTTAATACTAAAACGTAAGAATCTATTTTGAATAATCTTTTTTCAAAATAGATTCTTTTTCTTTTTCTTGCAAAAAATCCAATTGTTTCTTAATGTAGTGATGTAGAAGGATGAACGAGAGAGGGTTTAATGAAGATGATACATATTTTATTAGCTGATGATGATAAGCATATTAGAGAGTTGTTGCATTACCATTTACAAAAAGAGGGGTTTAAAGTTTTTGAAGCAGAAGATGGAAAGGTAGCGCAAGACGTTTTAGAGAAGGAAAATATTCATCTTGCGATCGTAGACATTATGATGCCGTTCGTTGATGGCTATACGTTATGTGAAGAAATCCGGAAGTATCATGATATACCAGTTATTTTATTAACGGCGAAAGATCAGTTAGTTGATAAAGAAAAAGGATTCATTTCTGGTACGGACGATTATATCGTAAAACCATTTGAACCAGCTGAAGTGATTTTCCGTATGAAAGCTTTATTACGACGTTATCAAATGCTGAGTGCAGATATTATTACGTTGCACGGAACGACAATTGATCGAAAAGGTGTAGAAGTAAAGTGTAACGGTCAAACGATTTTGCTTCCTTTAAAGGAATTTGAGTTATTATCACAACTTGCTAGTTATCCTGGAAGAACATTTTCAAGAGAAGAGCTAATTGAATTAGTATGGGGAATGGATTTTGAAGGAGATGAACGAACAGTTGATGTTCATGTGAAAAGGCTGCGAGATCGTTTCTCAAAACGAACGGATGATTTTCAAATTACAACAGTGCGCGGCCTCGGGTATAAGTTGGAGTTGAAATAAGATGAAATCACTATATTCTAGATTTGTATTTATGACGGTCGGCATTATGCTACTTAGTAGTATTATCGGCTTTTTATTAACGAACGTATATTATCAAGTGAAGTTAAAACCATATAACAGTGAAAAGATTTTAAAGTATGCGGAAGAAGTTAAATCGTTATATGAAAAGCAAAGTGAAGAAAATCAAGAGACGTATTTGCATTCTATTGCAAAATTAGGGTATGAGATTTACATTGTTGATGATCAAAAGAATGGAAAGCGTATCGGTAATGCGTTTCGTAAGACGACAATAAGTGATGATACCGTTCATAAAGTATTGCAGGGGGAGACATTTAATGGTGTTTCTACTTATCCAACGCGCCTCTTTATTACAGGTTTTTTCGATAATGAATTAATTAATAGCGTCGGTGTCCCAGTACAACACGGTGATAAACAGTACGCTTTATTCATTCGCCCTGACGTTCAACAACAATTCGGCGAGATGAGAATTTTTCTAGCGGTATTATTAGGGTTTATCGTACTATTAAGTATTATTTTTATAGCGATTGCAGCAGGTTACATCGTTCGCCCAATCCGTAAATTTACGAAGGCTACGCAAAAAATTGCGAGTGGGGAATATGAAATTGAATTAGATGTAAAACGAAAAGATGAAATAGGAACGTTATCTACAAGCTTCCAAAAGATGACGAAGAGTATTAAAGAACTAGATGAAATGAGACAAGAATTCGTTTCGAACGTTTCACATGAATTTCAGTCGCCACTTTCTTCCATACAAGGTTTTTCAAAGACGTTGCAAACAGAAAAGATGAGTGAGGAAGAAAGAAATCATTACTTACAAATTATTGAGGGTGAAAGTAAGCGAATGTCTAGTTTATGTAAACAGTTACTTACGCTCGCTTCATTAGATAAAGAGGAAAAGGTTCTACAAATAAGAGAATTCAATCTGCAGAAGCAAATTAAAGACGTCATTTTTATGCTTGAGTGGAAATGGCGGGAAAAAGATATCGCCGTTGAATTTAATGTGCCAGATATCACTATAAAAGGTGATGAAAACTTACTTCATCAAGTTTGGAGTAACATTTTCACGAATAGCATTAAGTTTTCAAACGATGGTGGAACGATTGAGTTTTTCGTCGAAGAGTTAGAGTCTAGTGTCATTATTTCTATATCAGACAACGGAATCGGTATGGAAAAAGAAGAAATGGATCGTATTTTTGACCGTTTTTACAAAGTAGATACAGCAAGGACGAGAAACGTAGAAGGTAGCGGTTTAGGATTGTCGATTGTGCAGAAGATTGTTGAACTGCATCATGGAAACGTTTCGGTGTATAGTACGAAGGGGGAAGGAACGACCGTTCGGGTGGAGCTTCCGAAATAGATGGAAAGAAAGAGGCTGTTTCGGAACGGCCTCTTTTTTGTCGTTTTATGTCGGCAAGTCGATATAATCGGAAAATCGCTGATATAATTTGAGTTGCGCCGATATATTTTGAAAATCGCCGATATAATTCTATTTGCGCTGATATATTTGAAAAATCGCTGATATAAATTTCACGTACTCCCATTTCTGCTATAAAGCCGCACCTTTCCCGCGCTTAAAAAATATCAGATGTAATTTAATTTCCCCTCTGTAATCTTCTGTTCATATTCCGTTCATATTTCTTTTTTATGATAAGTGCATAGAAAGAAAGAGGAAGGAGCGAGCGAAATGTTTTTAGCTCTGCGTGAATTGAAACAATCAAAATTAAGATACGGATTAATCGGACTGATTATGGTGTTATTATCATTTTTAGTTCTTGTTATTTCAGGATTAGCAAATGGACTATCATATGATAATGCTTCATCGATTCAAAATATGGAGGCAAATAAGTTCGTTTTAGCAGATGATGCGGAAAATAAATTACTTCGTTCACAAATTAAGAAAGACGATGTAGATAACGTAGTAAATCAAGTAGGCGAGAAAGAAGCCGTTCCGTTTCGTGTGAAAGTTTCAACATATGAAAAGAAAGATAGTTCGAAAAAGGTTGATATCGCTATTTTCTCAAGTGAACGGGATTCATTTTTAGAACCGAAAATTGTAAAAGGGGAGAAATTAGGTACAGCAAACAACGAGATGGTTGCTGACGAATCAATTAAAGAAAAAGGAATTGATATTGGAGATACAATTATTGATCCTGTTTCAAAGAAAGAATTTACAATCGTTGGATTTACGAAAGATCAAATGTTTAGCCATACACCAGTCGTTTATGTAAATGAAGACGTATGGGGTGCTATTTCACAACCAAACCAAAAAGATTATAGTGCAATTGCACTTAACACAGATAAAGAGATTAAAAATGCACACGTAATTGACAAAAAAGAAGTGCTACAAAGTATTCCAGGATTTAAAGAAGAACAAGGAACATTAACGATGATCATTGCGTTCTTACTTGTTATCGCTGCATTACTAATCGGTGTATTCTTCTACGTTATTACACTGCAAAAAACACAGCAATTAGGTGTATTAAAAGCAATCGGTACAAAGAACTCGTATTTAGCAAATAGCTTAGTCGTGCAGGCGTTATTCTTATCAGTCGTTGCGATGGTAATCAGTATCGTTCTTGTACAAGGGTTAGAACAAATTTTACCAGCAGGTATGCCGTTCTTATTAACAACACCGATGATTGCGCAATATGCAGCAATCTTTATCGTAATTAGTATTTTAGGAACACTTATTTCGTTATACCAAGTATTAAAAGTTGATGCATTAGAAGCAATTGGAGGCGGGATGTAATGACTTCATTATTAAAATTAGACAAAGTAAGTAAAGTGTACGGAGAAGGGAATACGGAAGTAACAGCCCTTCATCCGATATCGCTTGATGTGAAAGCCGGAGAATTTATCGGAATCGTCGGTCCTTCTGGATCAGGGAAAAGTACGTTATTATCAATCGCGGGTGCATTATTATCACCGTCAAAAGGGGATATTTACATTCGTGAGCAAAATATTACACAGTTATCAGAAAAGGAAATGACAGACATTCGTTTGAAAAAAATCGGCTTCATTTTCCAGTTTGCAAACCTTGTTCCATATTTAAATGTGAAAGAACAGTTACTTTACATTGCAAAGCTAAAAAAAGAAAGTAAACAAGAATCCGAAAAGCGTGCAGATCATTTATTAGCGGCATTTGGATTAGGAGAAAGAAAGAATCATTATCCAAATCAACTATCTGGCGGGGAAAAACAAAGGGTAGCAATCGCTCGTGCGTTCATGAACAACCCAGATTTAATATTAGCGGATGAGCCAACGGCAAGCTTAGACTCAAAACGCGCACGTGAAGTTGTTGAAATGATGAAACGCGAAGTGAAAGAGAGCCAAAAAGCAGCAATTATGATTACACATGATGAAAGAATGCTTGATGTATGTGATCGTATATTGACGCTTCGAGATGGACAGTTAATATAAAAAAGGAAAACCGTACATGTATGTGCGGTTTTCCTTTTTTTATGGACTTATTTAGAGAATAACGTTTTAATTTTATTACGAGTAAGTAATAAAACACCGCCTAATACAGATAGCATTCCTAGAGCCATATTGTTTGATTGCTCGCTACCAGCGTTAGGAAGTTCTTTAGCGTTATTGTTTTTAGTACCATTATCTGCTTGCATTTGTTTAGACTGTGATACTTCATTAATCTTGTTATCAACATTTTGCTTCGTTGTATGTAACTCAGCTAATTTGTCGTCAATTTTTTTCTCAGTATGCTTAAAGTCGTTGATTTTAATATCTAAGTCTTGTTTTTTCTTTGATAAATCATCTGAAACAGTTTGTTTCGATTGTTTAATTTCGTTAATTTTATTAATTAAATCTTGTCTAGCTTCTTGTAAAACAGCTAGTTTGTTTTTTACATCTTGTTTAGCTAATTCTAAGTTAGCGGAAAGACTGTCTAAATTGCCTTTAATTTTCTTAAGTTCCTCTAACGTGTTACCGGTATTCGGCTTGTTTTCTTTTAGTTCAGCGAGTTTGTCCTCAGCAGTTTGTTTCGCTTTCTTTAACTCAGCTAATTTTTCATCTACTTGTTTTTTAACTTCCTTAAGTTCATTAACCTTTTGATCAATGTTCTCTTTATGTTGCTTCATTTCATTCACTTTTTCATCGACAGTTTGTTTATGTTCTTTAATCTCATTCACTTTGTTATCGATATTTTGCTTATGTTCTTTTACTTCAGCAACTTTATCTTCTACTTGTTTTTTATGCTCTTTAATTTCAGCGATTTTATCTTCGGCGATTTGTTTGTCTTGCTGCAGTTTTGCATCTAGTTCTTGTTTATGCTGTTTAACTTCGTTAATTTTTTCATCAGCAACTTGTTTACGTTCATGTAGTTCATTCACCTTCGTATCAACATTTTCCTTAACCTTGTTAAGTTCATTTAATGTTTGATCCACGTTTTCTTTGTGTTGCTGCAATTTTGCATCTAACTCTTGTTTATGTTGCTTAATTTCAGCTAATCGATCTCCCGTACTTTGCTGAGGAGTAGCATCATTTACTTCCGCATGAGCAGAGTTCGCGCCAGCAATCATTGCTAAAGCTAGTGTAGACGCAGCAATTGTTTGTTTTGTTTTCATATTTTTGTACCTCTTTTCTTTCATATGCATGAACTGTTTTGTGTAAAAATGAGCATATAGAAGTAGATTATCTTATTATTATATACTATGTTAGGCGCTTAGAGGAAGGATTTGCATAATAATCTATGATTATGTAATTTTTATAATCTCTTATTTGGGGTAGGGGATAAACCTTTAGCTAGATGAACAATTTCTTCTATAGTAAAGCTTACATCTTTATTATTGCGAATAACAAACAAATAATCAGCCTCGTTTTCTACAGGATCTACCACATCATCGTGAAGTGATTCAGTTTGTTGTCGATCAAGTACTTCTTTGAAACTAGAATATCCACCTCTAAAAATATTCGTACTTCGCGTGCTTCGAGCCACTCTTTCGTAAAGTACATCATCTGGAATGTCAAAATGAACTAATATGCGTACATATTCATTCTGTGGAAATAATTCGTTTAGTAAATAGAATCTTCCGCTTTTACTGCGATTGGAATTACAAATAATAAGGTGTAAATTTGTATGTTCTTTCGCATAATCAACAATGAATTTTGAAAGGCCGTGCTTAAATGTATTAGCACCTTCAGCCGGCTGTAATTTTTCATAATGCGTGTTAATAAATTCAGCTTGGTTATCTTGATCCATAACGAAAGAGTGGGGTAACTCTTTTTCTAAAGCTTTTGCAAATGTAGTTTTACCGCTGTGTGTTTTTCCTACAGTAATAATGACGAATCGTTTCATATTGGCCTCCATTTGTATTGTTATGAACTGGAATATTCGGTGTAGATCGAAATCTTCCTGCTAGAGATTACACAAATTGTTGGAGCGTTAGTAGGCTGAAAACTTGACAAAAAAACTTATTTATGCTATAATTTACCAATATAAAAATAAGGTGTATAATAGGGTTCTCCTGGCCAGGGGAACCCTATTTTTGTTGTGAAAATGAAGGAGAGTGTATGTGCGTGAAACAAGGTGAAGCAAGTGTAACGTCGTTAGTATCAGCTTTCAGCAGGGCATATCATAGTGAATTTGATAATCCGAAAATCTTTGATGATTATGTAGCTAAAGAGTTCATTTCGCCAAAAGAACGAATTAATATTGAAACGAATATGGTTCAAGGGATTCACTTTTTCAATAAAGAAATTGCAGAGCAGTTTCAAGACAATCCAAAAGAAATATTAAAATGGATTACGCAAGTTCAGTTATCACCAACACCTTTAGCACGTGCCGCATATTGTGAAAGAGTATTACTACATGAAATTACATTAGGAGCGAAACAATACGTCATACTCGGTGCAGGCTTAGATACGTTCAGTTTTAGACACCGAGAATTAGAAAATAAAATAGAAATATTTGAAGTGGATCATCCTTCTACGCAGGCGTTTAAGAAGGAAAGAATAAAAGAAGTAGAAATTGAAGTTCCAAATAACCTTCATTTTGTTTCAATGGATTTTACGAAAGGATTTTTCTATGAGCAGTTACGGAATGAAGGATTTGAAAATAAAAAGACGTTCTTTAGTCTATTAGGTGTAACGTACTATTTAACGAAAGAGGAACTTTCTAGTTTAATAGAATGTTTATTTGAGGTGGTTCCGGCAGGAAGTTCTATCGTTTTCGATTATCCCGATGAAAACTTGTTTACGGAAAAGGGACTGTCCAATCGAGTTGAAAATATGGTAAAAATGGCTGCGGTAGGCGGAGAACCGATGAAATCATGTTTTTCTTATGCCGAAATGGAAGCACTGTTAGAGAAGGCGGGCTTACTCATTTATGAACATTTATCGCCAGAAGACATAAATAAATTATATTTTGAAGGACGAAACGATTATTTGAAAGCTTTTGAGACAGTGCATTATGTGCATGCGGTGAAAAGGTAGGAAATTAGTAGGCATGGGGAGGAATCTCTGTGTCTTTTTTTATAAAAAAGGAAATGAGCTGTAGTGGTGGAAAATATAATTATAAATATATATAAATTAATGTTTTGTAGAAACTAAAGGAAAGGGGAAATAGAAGATGTTGAAATTACGAGGAAAATACAATGAAGCGAAAGTATATACTACGAATGTAGAAAAAATGGCAGCAGGTCAAATTATTGATCTTTGTAACCAAGAATTCGTAAAGGATAGCAAGATCCGTATTATGCCAGATACACATGCGGGCGCAGGTTGTACGATTGGGACAACAATGACAGTTCAAGATAAGATTGTTCCTAATTTAGTCGGGGTTAACTAATCGGCTCAGACTTTAAACTACTCACTCAATTGACTGGAAACCCTAACGATAAAAGACGAGGGCAATCAGCAGCCAGTGGTTATGGTGACATAATCGAATGGTTCAGAGACTTGCACCATGTTAGCAGACTAAGGTACAGAATTATTCCTCATCCATTTTGAGTTGAAGAGGAATAATTAATACGGTGAGCCTACAGTAGAGACTGCATATCTCGATGACTGTAGAGAAGGTATAGTCCACACTTTCAGGAAACTGGGAGGTAAGTACGATATTGGTTGTGGCATGGAGGTTGTTATAATTAATAAGAAAAAAGAGGAAATCAACTTCGATTACTTAGACGAAACGATACGTAAATTTGTCCCAAGTGGTTTTCGTATTCGAGATAAGGAACATAGATTTTCAAAAATGATTGATTTTGATAGTGTAAGAGCCCCGTTTACATTGCAACGTGCTCAAAAAAGTATTGGTACACTTGGCGGGGGCAATCATTTTGTCGAACTGAATGAGGATGATGAAGGAAATGTATACATTGTTATTCATAGTGGTTCGCGTAATTTAGGGAAACAAGTAGCAGAGTATTATCAAAACTTTGCTTACGAGCAACTTATAAACGTTAAATCTATTAAAGAAGAAATTATTGAGCGTTTAACGAAAGAAGGCAGACAACAAGAAATACATGAAGCTTTACGTGAAATTAAGAAACCGGTGATTCGTAAAGAATTAGCTTATTTAGAAGGACAAGGATTTAAAGATTACATGAATGATATGAAAATTGCACAAAAATATGCGGAGTTAAATCGTAAAGCAATGATTGATGAAATCGTCACTACAATGGATTGGAAAGTAACAGATCAATTCACTACAATCCATAACTACATCGATATGGACAATATGATTCTAAGAAAAGGTGCTATTTCAGCTCAGAAAGATGAACGAGTAATCATTCCAATCAATATGAGAGATGGTTCAATCATTGCATTTGGTAAAGGAAATCCAGATTGGAACTTTTCTGGCCCTCATGGAGCAGGGCGTATTATGAGTCGCAAGAAGGCGAAAGAAGTACTTAACTTAGAGGATTTTCAAAATACAATGACAGAGGTTTGGACTACATCTGTTGCAGAAAGTACTTTAGATGAAGCACCAATGGTATATAAGCCAATGGATGAAATTATTGAGAATACAAAAGAAACAATTGATATTAAACATATTATTAAGCCACTTTACAATTTTAAGGCTAATTAAAAGAGGAGTAACGTTTATTAAAGAAAGAGAACTTGAAAAGATAGCATATTTTGTGGCGGTTATATAACAGAGATTAAAAAGACAACATATTAAACTAAGAGATTCATCATATTCATTTACATTTATGTAATGTTAAAGACTAGAAAGCTAGATTGGCGCGAATTGCTAATTGTGGAGTGTGTAGAAAAGACAAAATCTCTTAAAAAACACTTAATTTTTTATTCCATTAATCTTTACAATCTCCCCTTATAATGTGAATTGGACAAGCACCTAAGAGAAAGCAGAATATGTCAGTTTGTACATTCTATTATTAGGGGGAGAATTTGTATGAAAAAGACAGTTGCTTCGTTAGCAGTTATGGCGGCATTATTACCGACATTTTCAGCACATGCGGAAGGGAAAGAGCAAGTTCGAAAATCAGCTACAACTTTTAATGTTATTAGTGACATTCAAGGTGATTTAGGAGATTTTGATCACGTATTAAAAGATATGAATAAAGTAACGCCACTTTCTAGAGCGCTTATTATGAATGGGGATATAACGCCGACTGGACAACAGTCACAATATGATGATATAAAGCGTGTGTTAAATAAAAATAAGCATCCAGAAAATGTATGGTCTACTGTTGGAAATCATGAGTTTTATGCTGGTAAATGGACAGCAGATGGGAAACTCTCTCAAAGTACATGGCCAAATGGTGTAACTGAGGAAACTTTATTTAACCGCTATCTGAAATTTAGTGGACAAGAAAAGGTATATCATAAAAAAGAATTAGATGGCTATCCACTTTTATTTTTAGGAACTGAAAAATATATGAAATACCACGATTCAAAAATGTGGGATGAAGTATATATGAGTGATGAGCAATTAGGTTGGTTAAAACAAAATTTAGAAGAGTATAGTCAAAAAGATAAAAATAAACCAATCTTTATTTTCTCTCATCACGTTTTACCTGATACAGTATCTGGATCAAGACAATCACCATATTTACAAGATTATTTAAACGTGGATAAATTGTACGATATATTAAAAGACTATCCGCAGGTCGTTTTCTTTACGAGTCATACGCATTGGGATTTAAACTTACCGGACTGGGCTGGTAAAAAGAAAATTGCAGGCGGAGATAAAAAAGGATTTACTGTTGTAAATACGGGCGGGATTGAAACGGGCTGGATGTCAGCAGGACCAAATGGAGGAGAGAAAACTGCTCCAGATGGCTATTCATTTAAACAAGGGTTACAAGTGAAAGCATATGGTAACGATGTAATTGTGACAGCTTACGATTACAAACGTGATAAGGATATAAAGAAGTTATTAATTAGTGATTCAAAAATTGCGCAGATGGCACCAAATGTAACGGCAGATGATAGTGAAAATATAATTGTCGGTGCAACTGAATATATGGAGTATTCTATAGAAGGAACGAATGAGTGGCATACGTATAGTAAAGCAAACCCTCCGAAATTTGATGGGGATAAAGTCGTATACGTACGCCATAAAGGTGAAATGAATTTAGAGCCGGGATTAACACAGTTACTTCGTTTTTCGGTAAATAAGTGATTGGAGGGAGTCTGCATTTGAATGTGTAGGCTCTTTTTTTGTTGATGAGAAAGGGGTTGCCTGTCTGTCGTTTTTTGTCGATAGATCGATATATTAAGAAAATCGTTGATATATTGCAAGTTACGATAGATATATTTGAAAAATCGTTGATATATTGAAAGGAATGAACGATATATTTAAAAAATCGTTGATATAAATTTCATGTACCGTAATTAAGTTAAAATCATTAATACGGTTTTACTTATCAAAATGAAATTCTAATACATTTTTAACCGAGAAAGATGACTTCACCATTTTTACGTGTAATAATAGTAACGTTACATATATTGTGAAAGAAGTACAAAAGGAGCGTTACAATGAATTTAGCTAAATTCCCGAGAAAAAAATATACAGAATCATATACACCAATTGAAAAGTTAAACAACTTTTCTGAAGCACTTGGTGGCCCGACTATTTATTTTAAACGAGATGATTTACTTGGTTTAACAGCTGGTGGCAATAAGACGAGAAAATTAGAATTTTTAGTTGCAGATGCACAGGAAAATGGTGCAGATACGTTAATTACAGCTGGTGGTATTCAGTCAAATCATTGCCGCCTGACACTGGCAGCTGCGGTAAAAGAAAAAATGAAATGTATCCTTGTATTAGAGGAAGGGCTTGAGCCAGAAGAGAAGAGAGACTTTAACGGAAACTATTTCTTATATCACTTATTAGGTGCTGAAAATGTCATTGTTGTACCGAACGGAGCAGATCTTATGGAAGAAATGCATAAAGTAGCACAAGAAGTAAGTGAAAAAGGTAATACACCATATGTAATTCCAGTTGGTGGATCAAACCCTACGGGTGCTATGGGATACGTTGCTTGTGCGCAAGAAATTATGGCGCAATCATTTGAGCAAGGAATTGATTTCAGTTCAGTTGTTTGTGTAAGTGGTAGCGGCGGTATGCATGCTGGTTTAGTTACTGGTTTTTCTGGAACACAAAGCCATATTCCTGTAATCGGGATTAACGTAAGTAGAGGAAAAGCTGAGCAAGAAGAGAAAGTAGCAAAACTTGTAGATGAAACTTCAGCACATGTTGGTATTCCAAACTTTATCTCGCGCGACGCTGTTACGTGCTTTGATGAATATGTAGGACCAGGCTATGCGTTACCAACGCCGGAAATGGTAGAGGCAGTTCAGTTACTTGCGAAAACAGAAGGTATTTTACTTGATCCAGTGTATACAGGTAAGGCAGTAGCGGGATTAATCGACTTAATTAGAAAAGATAAATTTAATAAGGAAGACAATATTTTATTCGTACATTCAGGTGGTTCACCAGCTTTATATGCGAATACTTCTTTATTTGCGTAAGTGTAAAAAGCATTGGGTATCCAATGCTTTTTTGTTATATACTGGAATTGTCGAGAGGTGGGAGGATTATATGAACTCAAATTTAAAATGGATTATATATACGGTACTCGGCATTTCTATTCTATTAATCTTATTTGTGGCTTATGGGGTGTATTCGTATTTTATATTTTAAAAGCGTAATGGAAGTGAACCATAATGTAATGTATGTTATAGTTTGATATGTTAATTACTTACAATACTTTCTACAAGGAGAATACATAATGAGAGCAAAGAAACTAGTAACGTTAGCAGTTCCATTTATGCTGTTAGTCGGATGCGAGGTAGGAGATAAAGATTCTACTCATAAGACTGAGCAAACTAGTAAAGCAATAACGAAAACAGTAATTTCTGAACAACAGTATCCGTACTACATATGTGAGCAAGTGGTAGAGTTCCAATTTAAGAAGGATGAACTGTTACTAAACTTAGGAGAATCCTTAAAGGACAAAGAAAAAGCAAAAGCTGTTTTAAAAACATCAAACGAGATAGATAAAATTTTAGACAATATGGAACACATAAAAGTACCTGATACATACAAAGACATTCACAAATCCATACAAGAAGGGGTAACAGAGGCAAGAAAAGCAACGAAGTTAATTAAGGATGCTGGTAAAGAAGATAAACAGAAGATTCAAGAAGCTACAATGAAAGGTACTGAATTTTTATCAGGTGTAGACGGAGAGCATTGGAAAAAAGCAATTTATGAGTTATCACAGGAAAACAAAGATGCTTATAGTAAGGCACTTGATAAGAAAGTAAAGGAGCACTCAAAGTAAAACAGTAACTTGTAACAATACATATCCATCTAAAATTTCCGCGAATGCTATGCTAGGAAGTTAGGTGGGAGATTACTGTCCTTAAATGTGGCTGATTAAAGCTACAGCCACATTCTCCTGTTCTAATTAACTAAAAGAAGAACTTCCCCATCCCGATTAGACTACTGATCATTCCTATTCCACTCATGGTACCTTTTCCTGCTGTAAGTAAGTTTCCAAGCATTCCTAGCTGACCGTTACCTCCGTTATTTCCCCATCCCATTGGGGCCCACGGACCACCCCATCCTGGAGGGTTTCCCAAAACACCCGAGTTATTGGTATTGAAATGAAAAGGCTTGGCTGGCGGCGATAGTAAAGCTGCAAGATGACCTTGTGCGAACATCCCTGTATGATTGAATGGTTGCGCCCAGGGGAAGGGAGGTTTTTGAAAATTAAAACCTGCATGACTTGGTAATGGAGTCCAATTAGCAGGATGACCTTGGGGCATTATCCCTGCATAATTAATTGGCTGCCCCCAAGAGAAGAGAGGGGGATGGGGATTGAACCCCGTATAATTGGCTGATGAATCCCAACTAACTGGATAGACTCGGTAACTCCAATTCTCAGGAATCTTCAAATCATTCATTACCTCAGATGTAGTTATTTCGGGCTGTGAATATAATGAAATTTGGTTAGTATATTGTTCCCCGTTTCCCTTTGAATTCAAATACCAATATTGGTCCATACGCTTATTCTCCTCACTTTAAAAATGTAATGTTAGACTTAGCCTATGTAATATTCCTTTTTATGGATGGTTACATAACTAGATCTACAAGCCTGTATTTAAAGGAATGGGTGCGTAGTCTTTTTGATTTTTCTCGCTGCCTGTAAAATTCCCATTGATGTAAAGTTTCACTTTATTTTAGAAGGGGATTTTCAGTTGCTTCTTTTTTGTATTTCAGCCTAATTTAAATTCCGTTAACAAACATTTTTATAAAGGTTTAATCAACAAAAAGATTTTAAAATGGTATGTTGAGCAAGTGGAATTGCTAAAAAGAGAATATCCATTCGAAGAGTTTGGCAAAATACTGTAAGGGTAATGTTTTCTTGTGCAAATATGTAAACGATTTAAACGAATCAATGAAATTTATAATGAAGGGGCAATTAAATATATGAGTGAAACATTACATAAAAGAAAACCACCATATGTAATGCTTGTAATCCTTTTTATTGGGGCATTTGTTTCATTTCTAAATAACTCCCTTTTAAATGTAGCCTTGCCATCAATAATGAAAGATTTAAACATTCAAGATTATTCAACGATCCAGTGGCTTTCTACAGGGTATATGCTTGTAAGTGGTATATTAATTCCGGCCTCAGCATTTTTAATAACGCGTTTCTCGAATAGGAGCCTATTTATTACATCTATGGTGATTTTTATTCTTGGTACTGCCTTAGCGGCTGTAGCACCTAACTTTGGTTTATTACTTACTGGTCGGATGGTTCAAGCGGCAGGCTCTTCAGTTATGGGACCTTTGTTAATGAATATTATGCTAGTAAGCTTTCCAAGAGAAAAAAGGGGAACAGCAATGGGGATTTTTGGACTAGTTATGATTACAGCTCCAGCAATTGGGCCGACACTATCAGGTTATATTGTAGAGTATTATGACTGGCGTTTGCTTTTTGAAATGATTTTACCGTTAGCAATCATTAGCTTACTGTTAGGGATTTGGAAATCTGAGAATGTCATGAAACAAAACAAAAATGCAAAACTTGATTATCTCTCATTACTATTATCTTCTGTCGGTTTTGGCGGTTTGTTATATGGATTCAGTTCTGCAAGCTCCGATGGTTGGACAAATAAAGTTGTCTTAACAACTTTAATCATAGGCGCTATTGCCCTAATTGCTTTCATTATTCGTCAATTAAAAATGGATGAGCCGTTATTGGATTTACGTGTTTACAAGTACCCAATGTTTGCACTTGCGTCTGTAATTGCAATTGTTAACGCGGTGGCCATGTTTTCGGGTATGATTTTAACACCAGCTTATGTACAAAACGTCCGTGGTATTTCGCCGCTGAGCTCTGGGCTGATGATGCTTCCAGGTGCGGTTATAATGGGGATTATGTCACCAATTACAGGTAAACTATTTGATAAATATGGTCCTCGGATTCTTGGCATAGTAGGGCTTTCCATTACAGCTGTTTCAACTTATATGTTGGCAAGTCTGCAAATTGACTCTAGTCACACACATATTATTCTTATCTACACACTGCGGATGTTTGGGATGGCGATGGTTATGATGCCACTTATGACAAATGGTCTTAATCAATTGCCAACTCGCTTAAACCCGCACGGTACAGCTGTTAATAATACGGCTCAACAAGTGTCCGGTTCGATTGGTACTGCTATTCTTGTTACGATTATGAACTCTGTAACAAAAACAAAAGCTGAAAGTTTAATGTCTCATATAGATCCAACAACCTTTACAGAAACTACGAAGGCAATAGTAACTCAGAAGGCTTTATTATCTGGAATTCAATATTCGTTTTATGTAGCGCTTGGCATGAATGTTGTTGCACTACTATTAGTTTTTTTCGTTAAACGTGTAGATACAAGTGCGGAAGCTGTCGAGAAGCTAAATCGGTAGAGAAAAATAAAACGCTTGATAATGATTCCTACAAGTTTTTTGCTGCTAAGGCGCCGGTATTTAAAGCTGGAAAAGAACTAAAAGAAGCAGGGAAATAATTATATAGTAAAAGAGGACCTGATGTTCATATCAGGTCCTCTTTCATTAGTAACACGGTATACTTGCTTATCGTATTGGTTTAACTAAACTACTGATTTTTCGAATACTACAATCTTAAGCTCGTCAACTTCTCTATTTTTGGGGTGTTTTAGAAGAAAATGAATCAAAATAATCGTTTTTATAAACAAATACAAGAGATGAGATCCGTTTGCAATTTCTCATAAACATTACAAGTTTAGATTATCTTTTAACACCAACATTAAAAGGCTCCAACTATATTTATTCGCTTCATTTTAATTTAGTATTTTTCTACAAGTTATAAATCTAATTGCCAAGCTTATACGTAATATCATAATCATGAATAGTTAGGGAAAAGATAAAATAAGGTAATCAATTACATATCTTTATCCCAGGCGATTAGTTGCTATTTCCTCTTTATTAAATGGGATATGTTATTTCATGCTTTTTTGAAAGGGTGTTTTAAATGGAAAAAAAAGTATCTGCCATTCCTCAGCCGAAAACATATGGACCGCTGGGTAATCTCCCATTAATCGATAAAGATAAACCGACCCTATCCTTTATCAAGATAGCGGAAGAGTATGGTCCCATTTTTCAAATTCAAACTTTAAGTGATACCATAATTGTCGTTTCCGGACATGAACTGGTAGCAGAAGTCTGTGACGAAACACGGTTCGATAAAAGTATAGAGGGTGCTTTAGCAAAAGTTCGCGCCTTTGCTGGGGACGGATTATTTACTAGCGAGACTCACGAGCCTAACTGGAAAAAAGCCCATAATATTTTGATGCCTACATTTAGCCAACGGGCAATGAAAGATTACCATGCCATGATGGTCGATATTGCTGTACAACTCGTTCAAAAATGGGCACGGCTTAATCCGAATGAAAACGTAGATGTTCCGGAGGATATGACTCGTCTTACGTTAGATACAATTGGTCTATGTGGTTTTAATTACCGATTCAATAGCTTTTATCGTGAGACACCTCATCCTTTTATTACTAGCATGACCCGTGCTCTAGATGAGGCGATGCACCAATTGCAGCGGTTGGATATAGAAGACAAACTTATGTGGAGAACGAAACGTCAATTTCAGCATGATATCCAATCTATGTTTTCTTTAGTAGATAATATTATTGCTGAACGTAAAAGTAGTGGAGATCAGGAAGAAAATGATTTACTTTCCCGTATGTTAAATGTGTCAGATCCGGAAACTGGTGAAAAATTAGATGATGAAAACATTCGTTTCCAAATTATCACTTTTTTAATAGCTGGGCATGAGACAACAAGTGGATTGTTATCTTTTGCAATTTACTTTTTATTAAAGAATCCGGATAAATTGAAAAAAGCCTATGAAGAAGTAGACCGTGTTTTGACAGATCCTACTCCAACATACCAACAAGTTATGAAACTGAAGTATATACGGATGATTTTAAATGAATCACTGCGTCTATGGCCTACCGCTCCAGCATTCAGTCTCTATGCAAAAGAAGATACAGTGATTGGCGGGAAATACCCAATTAAGAAAGGAGAAGATCGTATTTCTGTTCTTATTCCACAGCTACATAGGGATAAAGATGCATGGGGAGACAATGTGGAAGAATTCCAACCTGAACGATTTGAAGAGCTGGATAAGGTTCCTCATCATGCTTATAAGCCATTTGGAAATGGCCAGAGAGCATGTATCGGTATGCAATTTGCACTTCATGAAGCCACTCTTGTAATGGGAATGCTTCTTCAACATTTTGAATTAATCGATTATCAAAACTATCAGCTGGACGTAAAACAAACATTAACGCTAAAGCCCGGTGATTTTAAGATTAGGATTCTACCCCGAAAACAAACTATTAGCCATCCTACTGCTCTTCCACCTACAGAGGACAAGCTGAAAAACCATGAAATTAAGCAACACGTCCAGAAGACACCTTCTATTATTGGGGCCGATAATCTTTCGCTTCTTGTTCTGTATGGCTCGGATACAGGGGTAGCAGAAGGTATTGCAAGAGAATTAGCGGATACAGCTAGTTTAGAAGGGGTTCAAACGGAAGTGGTAGCTCTTAACGATCGAATTGGAAGTTTGCCAAAAGAAGGAGCGGTACTTATTGTGACTTCTTCTTATAATGGAAAACCACCAAGTAATGCAGGGCAGTTTGTGCAATGGTTGGAGGAACTAAAACCGGATGAGCTAAAAGGTGTTCAATACGCAGTTTTTGGTTGTGGAGATCATAATTGGGCTAGTACCTATCAACGGATTCCAAGGTACATTGATGAGCAGATGGCTCAAAAAGGAGCAACAAGATTTTCTAAACGCGGAGAAGCAGATGCAAGTGGTGATTTCGAGGAACAGCTTGAGCAATGGAAACAAAGTATGTGGTCTGATGCAATGAAGGCATTTGGATTGGAGCTCAACAAAAATATGGAAAAAGAGCGCAGTACTTTGAGTTTGCAATTTGTCAGTCGTCTTGGAGGATCTCCTCTTGCACGAACATATGAAGCAGTTTATGCATCTATACTAGAAAATCGTGAACTCCAATCATCCAGTAGTGATAGAAGTACACGACATATCGAGGTATCCTTGCCAGAAGGCGCTACATATAAAGAAGGAGACCACCTTGGAGTGTTGCCAGTTAATAGCGAGAAAAATATCAACCGAATTTTAAAACGTTTTGGATTAAATGGGAAGGATCAAGTTATACTGAGTGCAAGTGGACGAAGTATAAATCACATACCTTTAGACAGTCCTGTTAGTTTATTGGACCTTCTTAGTTATAGTGTTGAAGTTCAAGAAGCAGCCACTCGAGCACAAATACGAGAAATGGTAACATTCACAGCATGTCCTCCTCATAAAAAAGAATTGGAAGCATTATTAGAAGAAGGAGTTTACCATGAACAAATACTAAAGAAACGGATTTCAATGTTGGACCTTCTTGAAAAGTATGAGGCTTGTGAAATCCGATTTGAACGCTTTTTAGAACTTCTTCCTGCGCTCAAACCGCGTTACTATTCTATTTCAAGCTCTCCACTCGTTGCACAGAATCGTCTGAGCATTACGGTCGGTGTTGTTAATGCGCCTGCATGGAGTGGGGAAGGGACATATGAAGGAGTCGCTTCTAATTACTTAGCTCAGCGTCATAATAAAGATGAGATTATCTGTTTCATTCGAACGCCACAATCAAACTTTGAATTACCTAAAGATCCAGAAACACCAATTATTATGGTTGGGCCAGGTACTGGAATTGCACCATTCCGTGGATTCTTGCAAGCGCGTCGTGTTCAAAAGCAAAAAGGTATTAACTTAGGAGAAGCACATCTATATTTTGGTTGTCGTCATCCTGAAAAAGATTATCTTTATCGTACAGAACTAGAAAATGATGAAAGAGATGGATTAATCTCTTTACACACAGCTTTTTCTCGTCTAGAGGGACATCCAAAAACATATGTGCAGCATTTAATAAAACAAGATAGAATCAATTTAATTTCGTTATTAGATAATGGAGCTCATCTTTATATATGTGGTGATGGAAGTAAAATGGCTCCGGATGTAGAAGATACCCTTTGTCAAGCGTATCAAGAAATTCATGAAGTCAGTGAACAAGAAGCAAGAAATTGGTTGGATCGTGTGCAAGATGAAGGGCGATATGGAAAAGATGTTTGGGCTGGTATATGACTGTTTCTTAATTAGATACATATTAACTAATGAACTTCTTTCGAATAAATTTCACTTTATTAGTATAGTGTATTTAGATGAATAGTGATTAACCGGACTATTTAGTATCTACTAAATAAAAAACAGGACCTGATATGCATCTATCAGGTCCTGTTTCACATAGACATTATACATCGATATTTTCCACGCATTATCAATGTTTGTAATGTAGTTAGCCTTTTGAGTCAGCTATAAAATCAGATATTATTTTTTCAATATCGAAAGGAGTAATCCCTTTATCCAAAGAAAAAATGCTTTCTGCTTCTTCGATGTCTTGAACGAGTTCACCTCTAGCTTCAATATGTAATCGGAACAAGTCATATAAATTCGGTTTAACTAAATTAGTTAAAGCCTTCCCAACTAGTATCATACCTTTTTGATTAGCCTCGATGGTATTATCATAAGTTAGATCTCTCGTAAGAGACAAATCTGTCCAAATCAATTTTCGTTCCTTTAAGTCTAAAATAACTGGAATAGAGATTTGGGTGTCGGCAGTAATATCCACTTTATCTTGAACAGTAGAAGGTTCAAATATTTCACCTGAACCAGGATATTGACGAACCATCCAACCAGTAAAGCATTCTGGTAAATCTTTATACGGTTGGTCTGTGTAAGAAAGCAAAGTCATTACTACATAGCGTGCACCATATTTCAGCACAGACGGAATATCGAAATCAATGAATTCAGATGCCCCCTTTGGTGCAGAAGTAATATCTCCGCTATGGTAGGCTTTGAAATTTTTTGAACGTAAGTTCGTGAAGGATACATGTTCTTTGTATTGCCAATCTTCGTCGTACATTGCAGCAGATAAATCAATGTCAACACGTCCTGTATGTTGTCCATTCACATAGCCTTCTTTCCACCATAGGAAAAAACGAATCGTATCTCCTTCTGGCAAATCTACTTTACTTCCTCGAGATAATGTGCGAAGCGCTTTGCTGGCTGAACGTTGAGAGAAGGGAACTAAGTGATTTTTTAACTGTTCATCCAAAAATACTTTTCCGAGACTTGGAAGTTCTGCGAAGCGATTTTTTAAAGTATCTTCACACATTTTTACAATCATTAAACAAATATCCTCTGAGATAAATGGAAGTGTATTTTCAATACCTATAGCTTTTGCTACATTTCCCTTTGGAAAAAAGGTACGAAATTCATTTTTATCATTTCGATGCTTAAAATGAGCCGTGAGTTGAAGTAATACAGGAGTAGAAACGTTTCCTATTATACTTAGAAAATCTTCGAGAATATTGAAAACATCTGTTGACTTATCACTACATAAACGGATTAAATGATCCAAGCGTCTGGCAAATTCCCCTGGGCGAGTTTTTAAAAGATTTTTCGCTGTCATGATATCACGATTCAACAAAGCTGCTTCTATTTTCCCATTAAATGTTTCAACTTTAATGTTGTTGCGAAGAATCTCAAATGCTCGGTGGGTTTTTGGGAAACGAGTATGATATTCTGCTGGATGAAGAATTTCACCTAAACGAATCCAACGTTTTTTGTATCGAAGCATATCTTCGGTAATGTTTCCGCATTGCTCTAACAAACCTAAAAGGAAGCGTCTTTCTGCTCGGTTAAACTTCTTGAATCGGACGGAGGATGCTAAACTCACATCGCCTTCAGATAAAGCAACTGCAAGGCGAAGAACATCAGTTGCTGTTTTAAAATACTTTGCAGCAGCATCGGCTGATATTTTTCTGTTTATTAATAAAACCCCAATTATAAAAGACATATTTTCCTTATGAGGAATTACATTAGGTAGAAAACAGGAAACATCTTCAGTGTGTGTAATAGCCCATTCTACATCCGTCTTATCAGTTGAGGAAATAGAGCTGTTTGCACTAATCAATTGAGAAATCATTTGATTGAAATCTTCTTCACTTCCTAAGTCAATAACTTTCAAATCAACTCTATCTAAAAGAGGGAGTCGTTCTTCTACTTTTGATACAGGTAGACGCAACGTCACATAATGAATAATGGCATTAATGTATAAATCAGCGTCACTTAAATCCATCATTTGTTGCGGAAAGTTTGGATACATAGGAGTAAACTGAATATGTGCTCCAACCATTTCTTTTAAATGTTTTACCAACTCTTTGTAAAACGATGTGAATGCATCAACCGAAAGGGTTTGCAACTCTTCTATTAAAGGCTCGGAAAAAGTAAATCCTAAACTTTCCAAGTTTTTTAAAACAGTGGCTAAATAAATGTTCGGTAGTTTATTTTCTTCTCTTTTTATAATTACTTTCAAACTTCTTCTTATGTAAATAGAATTTTTCATGAGAACGCCAGCTATTCACGCCTTATAAAAGAGGGGAATAGTCTGACTGTCCTCCTTTCAGTGGTAGATTTTTATTTTTATATGTATAAACACACTAATTGTAGAAAAATGCACAGAGGGTACATAGCTATTTTTTAGTGAAAAATTAGGGGTATAACATTTAGTTGTTAAGTGGTAATTTGTTAATTAAGAAAAGAAAACCTCTACATCAATGGTTGATAAACTAAAGTTTATTCAATCCTAAAGAAGAAAGAGGTTTTATAGTCTAATTATTTTTCATAGGGAATTGACAACTCTAAAACAATTTGAAATTTCTACAAAGAAGGAAGAATTGTCATAGCCTATGTGTTTAGCAGGAAAGTAACATCCCTATTTCGCCAAAGAAGTTAGAAGGAAGGAACGTCATAGCCTGCTTTATTAGTATATTCTCTTGCGAAGAGCAATTCAAGTATACTGTCTGATTTTTTATATTTTTCTTAAAGGGGAATTTTCATGATTATCCCGCATTAACGGGCAGCCAGATTGGTGAGGGTGGTTAAAGTTTCACTTTATAAATAGGGAGACCATCACATGCCCTTTTTATAATACTATTACGGGAGGATTTTTATTTTTGATATATTATACCATTTATTTAATGGTATAATATGGTATGCGTTCTGTGGAATGGAGGTGAATGAGTATTATAAATACAAAAGGTGAAATTAAAAAAACGAAAAGAAAAGTATTACTAACTATACTTACTATGTTAGTAATTATAATTGGATTTGGATATTGGAAACTTTTTAGTTTGCAAGGTGTTCCAAAAGGGGAATTAATTCGAACAGTGAAATCTCCAGATGGAAAATATCTCATCAAGACTTATTTTCATAATGCAGGATCATTAAGTGCGGATGCTGTTAGGGGTGAATTAGTTAACCTTGATACAGATTCAGAGAAAAATATATATTGGAACTATCCAGATACAGATCCATATATTGAATGGGTAAATAAGAATATTGTTAGAATTGGAGATCAAACTTTAGATGTTTCACAGAAAGAAACCTATGATTGGCGTGATGACGATAAGCACGTTAAAGAAATGCCTAAACAGTTTATTAGATAAAATAAGAAAAATTAAATTTATTTAATCTTATTCGTTTAACTATAGATAGGATTATATGAGTGAAAAAGTCCATTTAGATTTTCTAAATGGACTTTTTTAGGTTTCTAGATACGACTACTGATAAAAATGGAACAAACTTGTTATTTAGGTTGTCTATTAAGTATACGTATAAAACAGGGGTTCATGATAGTTCACTCATTTTATGAAAAGTGAGATGCAAGAGAGTGATATCCGATACACTCTTTAATTGTATCGATATGTATAACACCTAAAAAAACATATATTCTTGAAAGAGGTTGAAAATGTATGATAGTCTTAAACAAGTTTTTTAACATTTTACATTACAAAAAGATGGTACCTGTAGTATTTCTTTCATGTGCAACGCTTATAGGCTGTTCCGATGGTAATACTCAATCTGAATTACCTAAACAAACGAAACAAACAAATCAAATCAAACAAGAAATTACTGGTAATGATTCTTTTGTTAAACTTGAAAAAGAATTTGATGCTAAACTCGGTATTTATGCATTGGACACTGATACGAATCAAACCGTTACTTATCAATCAGATGAACGGTTTGCATACGCATCTACCCACAAAGCTTTAGCTGTGGGAGTACTTTTACAAAAGAAATCAATAGAAGATCTAAATCAAAGAGTTTTGTATACCCGTGAAGATCTTGTTAATTACAATCCAATTACAGAAAAGTATGTTGATAGTGGTATGACCCTGAAAGAGCTTGCAGATGCTTCTCTTCGATATAGTGATAATACTGCACAAAATCTTATTCTTAAACAATTAGGTGGACCTAGTGAATTCAAAAAATCACTAAGAGAAGTAGGAGACACCGTTACAAATCCTGAACGTTTTGAACCAGAATTAAACGAAGTGCCTCCAGGAGACGTACGTGATACTAGTACCCCAAAGGCATTAGCTACTAGTCTTCAGGCTTTTACGCTAGGAGATGTACTTTCAACTGAGAAACGGGATTTATTAATAGATTGGATGAAAAGGAATACTACCGGAGACAACTTAATTCGTGCCGGAGTTCCAGGAGGATGGGAAGTAGCTGATAAGACTGGCTCGGGATCTTATGGAACCAGAAATGATATCGCAATTATTTGGCCACCAAATAAAAAACCAATTGTTCTTGCGATACTTTCTAATCATGATAAAGAGGATGCTAAATACGATGATAAGCTTATTGCAGAAGCAACCAAGATAGTGTTAGATGCTTTAAAAGTGACAAATAAATAATAATAGTAACTAGTTATTATTATTTTCCCGGTTTTTCGTCACAATATTGTGAGTCATGATTTTGCTAGCGGACTAATGTTTATGGGGTTCTTCGTTGGAGTTGCATTTTTAGCAACGATGGCAAGTTGCTTAATGTTTAAAGTTCTGTCGGGAGCATCAAAAGATGTGGCACGTTATCAAACGTTTCGTAAAATTGTTGTCCGCCGAGAATTATTAACAAACTCAATCTATAAAGAGTTATACTTCATATTTTTATTCCCAGCAATTGTCGGGATTACTCATATATTATTTGGTATGAACATGTTTAGTCCTATTTTACTCAATCTGTACTCTCGTATTTGGTTACCACTTGTTATTTTTGTAGTAATTTACTCGATTTATTACTTGATTACAGTTCAATTATATAAAGGAATTGTACTCTCGAAAAAAAGATCAATGTAATGATGTTATTCATAAAGAATGATAGATAATCCTTTTTGGAAAGAACAATTAAGAGAGAGATAACATTAATTATCGACTGTATCGAAAGTGAAATCACTTCTTTACAGAAGGAGATGGAGAATTAAGTCAATCGAATGAATATTATAGCCTGCTAATATCCCAGAGTATGTTATAAATAATATTGCCACTTGGGTGCAAGGAAGATTGAAATGAAATTAGCAACCATATTTTTAAATAGTTATTTTCAGAGGCAACAAGTGTATTAGGGAGGGGGCATTTGGCTTAGAGGAATCTTCATGTGAAAAGACCTGAAACAGCCTTCCCTATAGCAATAATAAAGATGTCTAATTTCTAATATAGAAAATAACAGCGTTGCTACATTCAATATGTAGCAACGCTATTTAAATTTTTTAAACAGGGTTAAATTTTTCAAGAAATTTACCTATAAAAAATGATATCCAATTAAATTCATAAGTTTATCCTCTATGTATTTTGTAACTACATTTCATCTTGCTGTAAAGAAACAAAAAAACACTTTTTTATTCAATAATTCCAATTTCTAGAGCCCTTTGAACAGCTTCTTCTTTGTTACGGACTCCTAGCTTTGTATAAGCTGTGGAAGCATAATTTCTGACCGTACCATTCGATAAATATAACCTTGATGCTATGGTAGTGTATCGAAGTCCCTTTGCTACTAGCTGCAATATTTCTATCTCCCTAGCTGTTAGCTCATAAGCGGCTGCTTTTGATTGTGGTGTCTCTTTTTGCTCATCGAACTTCTCAAATATTTTGTGAGACATTCCCTGATCAATCAGTGTTCCACCTTTGTGAATAAGTCGGATCGTATTAGCTAGCTCCAACGTTTCAATAGATTTAAGTAAAAAGCCATCCGCACCGTTGCGAAGTGATTCCAACGCCTGTTCGGTATCCTGAAACGTTGTGAAAATTAATACGCGGATATGTGGCCATTGTTGTTTGATTTTTTTTGTTGCTTCGACTCCATCCATGTGCTGCATATCTAAATCCATAAGTATAACATGGGGTTGAAGGCGCCCACACAAATCGATGGCTTCATTGCCATCTTCAGCTAAACCGACTACATTTAAATCTTCATATCTATCGAGTAGTGTCCTCAAACTTTCCCGAACAAATGGCTGATCGTCTACAATTAACAAACGAATAAGTCCATTTTTTATTTCAGTTTGTCGCGGTATGGTGCATGTAACAAGCATTCCTTCCTCTGGCTTTGTATATACAGACAAATGACCTTGCAAGTTCATTGCCCGTTCTTTCATCGCATTCATACCGAAGCCTTCCTGCCATTCTACATTTCCTTTTCCATTATCTTGAACTTCTAACCTCGTATATTGTTGTTCAAACTGCAATGAAACTATAATTTCAGTCCCTTGACCATGACGTACTGCATTCGTAAGGGACTCCTGTAAGCAACGAACGAATGTGATCTTCGCTTGCCGAGATAGTTGATATTCCTCTCCGAATGTCCTAAAACTTACATTTACCTGAGCGTGCTCCTGAAATTCGGCTCCAAGATTTTGTAGAGATTGAATCAAGGAAGGAGATTGACATGGAGAATCCATTTGATGTAGGTAACCTCTCACGTCCTCGATGCTTTTCCGTCCCATTTCAAGCAGAGAATCTAGCCTCTGTATACCCATTTCAGTAGCAAGTTCGGTGCGCAACGTTTCCATCCCCATAATAATAGAAGTATAAGCGTGACCAACTGTATCATGAAGCTCGCTCGACAGCCTGTTCCGTTCTTCTGCCAGTGTAATACGTTCAATCTGAGACATATATTGCTCAAGTACTGCGTTTTGTTTACGAATTGCTTCATTTTGCTTATGATTGACGATTAATAAATGGAAAGCGAAGCCCATTACATAAGCAAGTCCATAGTAGGTAACCATAATCCAATAGTTATTACTTGGCGCAAGCGCATAGAAAATTCCAGTTGTTATAAAAACTGTTATTGGAGCTGTCCAATAATAGGATAAATGCTTACTATTCGCAGCAATTAGAAACACTGATATAAGAAATGTGTTGTAAGCTTCCGGGAATAATGAGGTTAAATATATACATAGTCCACCATATAGCAGTATGTCTGTGAACAAATAATATTTATAATTGAATAGTAAGGCTACCCATGGAATAGAGAAGGCAATAATTTCCCAAAGAATAATAATCCAAAGCGGCAATGTTATACTATCCTGAAAATCGAATGTGGTTATGGCGATAGAGACACTAATAAGTATACGGACTCCTAACATAATCCAATCGTACCAAAACCAATACTTAACTATATCTAACAAGTCATTTACCCCCTAAATAGCCAACCTTTTTACTTCCTATATTATAAATTAATCCTTCATACATTGTTGTACTTTTTAATTTTACGCTGTAATTCTCTCATAGAAGGCAAACTTCTATCGATTTAGTTGCCGAATCATGCTACGGGTATAGCCCCCAATTTTCTTTGTCAAACGTTCTACTATTCTACTACTTATGGCGGTAAATACTATACCCATAAACATTACAAAGAGTGACTTGGCAAAAGTATCTATCTGTATGAAAATAATATTCATTTCAATGTAGCGATACAGTAGTGGTGCCAACAGGAACATAAGTGGCATTACATAAAAAATGGTTGCACAAATGATACTAAAAATGCCAATCACAAATTTCTGCATTAACCAAAAGACAGCAGACCAAGTACGACAATCTGTAAGCACTAATTTCACCTGAGCCCAGTTTGATGTATCCATTTTTATACTTCTATCATAAGTGTCGGTCGAAATATCTGTATAAATTTTCGTCTGTATGCGCTCGAATTGGATAAAAGGTGTCGTAGTCTGTAGTACGCGTATAACTAGTGGAATCCCAATTACCGTAAATGAAAGGGTGAAACTGAATAGCAGAGCTATTAGATAAAAACAAAAATAAAACAACCCTGTAACGAAAGTTAGTAATAAAAAATAACCATTCTGGATGAATCTTGATTTCATAAAGTTCTCGCTCCTATCTATGTAATAACCGAATTGTACTGCTTTTTTTGTCATTCTCACTAGTGTAAAAGTGTCATATGACATTTTTAAATGATGATAAAAAGGGGAGAGTAACCTACTTCTGGTTAAAAAAGATGCTTATATGAATCACCACAAAACAATCCCGTTCTTGCATCTGCAAGAACGGGATTGTTTTGTACTTTTATTTAATATGAGATGGACTTGTTTTTCGAATATGAAAAATAATATCAAATTGCTCAAGCAATGACGTATCAAAGTATGCCAATTGGTTCGGTAAGAGTCGTGCCCCTATACTTAGTAATGGTCTTTTTGTTTTAACCCATTTTTCTGCCGGTCCTTTAAGGTGACGGTTATCCAATAAAAACATTTTATATGGTACTTTTCCAAGGGTATAATTGAAACTATTTACATTTTGTGGAATCGGATCTGTTATAATCTTATCTCCGGTGTCGTTGTATAAGGTGAAATTCCCCTCCGTAGTTGTACTGCCAATTGTGACATAATTATTGTCTAAACGTTCCTTCAAATTATGCCCGGCAACATAAGGGTATAATTCCTCATCGAAAATTCCTTTAGCTATATGAACATTGTGTCCCCATACCATCGTTTTACCACCCAATGTCTCTTGTGCCCACATTACATGATCGGCCAAGTATTGCTCATGTAGCTTTAACATACTTGGATAGTCGTTAGGAATTAGCATTGTTGTATATTTCTCTATTGCACTTGCCGTTGCTTTGGCCCAGATGTATTCGGGTGAAGCTATTTCTGTGTTGGTTTGCCCATTCTCATCTTTTAGTAATTGGGCTACTCTCTCAGCGTTTGCTTTGAACTTTTCCTTTATTTCAGGAGCAAGGTCCATATATTCCTGTAAACCTCCATTAAAAGCCGACAATTCTTTATAATTTTCTTCTACTTCTGCCAGCAAATCTGGTCGATGCAGCCATACATAATCAATTACTTTATTAAAGCAGCCTTGGTCCAACTCCTTTAAGTCGAGCCCAATAAATTGGATCTTTTTTTTATGGGATGGATTAGCATTATAATCTTTCATCCACTCAATCATGGCTATAATTTCATCAGTAGGATATAACAAGTTTAAAAATTCTCTAGGGTTTCCTTTTCCTGTTTGGATATATTCATTTAGTTTTAAGCCGTTACCCCAATCTTCTTCTATTGTGAAATTTGTAAAACCCATCTCAGTAACCAAATATTTCACAAGCCGAAACTTCATAGTGAAAATTTCAGAGCTTCCATGAGTAGTCTCTCCTAATCCTACATATTGTGCGCTCCCAATCATTTTCTTAAGTGGTTTTAAATCCTCAAATGATTTTGACGGCTCTATCGTTTTTAATGGGTAAGCCTGTGATTGTATTGATTTAACTATATTTTTTTGTATTGATTGATCTGAATTTTCGACTGCTACTGTTTGAGCCTTTCCTACTTCTACATATCCTGTGACTAATAAAGCTGTACTAACCATTGCAATTATTCTTTTCTTATTCATTTTTTTCACCTCAATTAAATTATTTGTAAAAGCAAGATTGATTCATTGTACTTGCACGAATCAATTGCCTTAATTCAATTGTTATCTATCCCATATCATATTTTCTAGTTACATATTGTCATAAGGTTAATTGACACAGGTCATAGACTAATCATTACACTTTTGTACTATCCGCTATGACAACTTATAAATAATAATTACATTGATGAGTCGTAAGTAAGACTAGATTATAAATTGGGGAGGGATTTTAAAGATGAATGAATTTGTATACAAAAATATTTTTATTCTAAGTTGTGTCTGTGGAAATGACAAGAAGTATATTCGATAAACAAGTGAATTATAGGGGAAGGGCGGATTAAAATGATATTACACGCAAAATCGTTCCACAATAAAGATAAAATCCAACGTGCTAAAATAGGACTTCAACTTTTTCTGAGTATCTTAATCATTACTTCAATTATCCTAAATGTAGTAGTAATAATTACGAAAAGTATGCCACTTATTGTGGTATATATGTTTACCCCAGCATTATCTTCTATTTTGACTCGCATAATACTGAAAGAAGGGTTTAAAGATGTATCTTTTAGTCTCGGTAACTTAAAGATATGGAAAGGGATTGGTTTTGCTCTGCTAATCCCTATGATTATTTGTGGAATTACTTATTCTATCGCCTGGTCGAGCGGAATTGCGGGGTTTCAGTATCCCGAAGTTGGTATGTTTATTTTAGAACCGATCTACAATATGCTTGGGCTTCAGTATGTAACGGCACCATTCAGCTTCATTTATCTAGTAGTATTGAGCGGCATTTTCGGAAGTTTGCTTGGCTTAATCCCAGCTTTGGGAGAAGAAATGGGTTGGCGAGGTTATATGCTCACAAGGCTAGTCGATGCAGAGTTTTCACGGCCCATCCTTATTAGTGGATTGATTTGGGCAACGTGGCATGTTCCAATAGTTATTGCTGGTCTATATGTAGCGGGACCATCTGTCGTTCTTTCAGTACTTGGTATCTATCTTTGTATTGTACCATTCGGTTATATTATAGCTTATTTACGACTTATCACAGGTAGCATTTGGCCTTCGGTTATCATCCATGCTACTTGGAATGCCATTATTCAAGGACCTTTCACACGTGCAAGTACAGGGTATCAAACTGAGATTTGGATTGGAGAATCTGGCTTGATAACCGCTAGTATTATCTTGATTACTGCAATAATTACGTCTCGAATCGTAAATTTTACTAAATAGCATACGGATGTGTTTTAAATTCAATTAGTGAAATATGACGAGGCGAAATAAGATGCTCCTAAAAATATTAGAAAAAATCTAGTTGAACAGACTCTTACTTCATCTTAGGCTGCTGGATATGTGGGGGACATCAAGCTAAGAAAATAAACTTGGTTGCCATAAAAAACATAATGTTTTCATTTAAAGGCTATGAGATGAAATTTCATCATCTTCATCAAGTTTGACCTTCAGGAAATAAAAACTTAAACGATTATACAAATACTCTAACTGAAAAAACGATAGTCCTTCTACATTTTAGATAGAAGGACTATCGTTTATTTTTTTGACAAAATTAGGAGGTGATGTTCATAAAATGGATAATATAATTCGTATTTGCGTAAAGAGAAAAAGTTTTCCAAAGAAGATGTAGTTAATTTCCTTGGTATAACGGTTGATTGAAATTTCATTTTATAACTTGTAAAGGGCTGTGCAATGCATCGTACTATTGAAAAATCTAAATTTAATCATTAAATTGCGATAAAATGTGGTCGGAAATAATGAAATTTTAGGAAAAATAAGGTACACTAGTTTATGATTTTAGTTGAAAATCGTTTGACGTTAATGCATACGGGGGAAAGATTGATGAACAACAATACAACAAATGAATCAGTTGAAGAAATTGATCAAAAACGAGTAAGATCAAAAAAACGTTATACAAATTGGAAGTTTATTGCAGCGGGTATTGGTGTAATTGCACTTCTTATTGGGGGAATGAGTTATTATCAGGCAACTCACTTCAATTCGAATGTTACAATTAATGACACAAAAGTTGGTGGTCTGAGCGCTGATCAGGCAATACAGAAATTAAAGACATCTGGACTAGCAAACAAAGTCTATGTTGATCAACAACAAATTTTAGATGAAAAAGATACAAAAACAGAACTTACGGAAAAAGATTTGCCTCAAGTTAAGAAACTATTAAAAAACCAGTGGACATTTTTCCCTTCCTCAAAGGGAGAAAATTATTCATTGCTACCAGAGAAGGCAGATCAGTATCGTAGTGAAACGATGAAAAAACTTGTAGAAGAAAAGCTCATCTCTATGAATGAGAAATTAAAAGCGCCTCAAGATGCTATGGCGAAGCTAGAACAAGGGAAAATTGTTATTTCGAAAAGTGTTGAAGGAAAACAGTATGATGTTACTAGTCTACTGAAAGATTATGATAAGCAAAAATATAAAAGCGAAATTCATCTGAAGTCTGCATACATAAAACCTATTAAAGAAGACGATCCGATTGTCAAAAAAGAGGAGAAAGCACTACAGAATCTTCTTGGGCAGTCTGTTGAGTATAAAGTGCAGGATGAAGTTTATCCTTTAAAAGCGAAAGATTTAATTCAAAATGCCTCTATGTCAAAGGATATGAAAGTTACAATTGATGCGAGTGACATTAAGAAGAAAATTACTGAAATTAATAATGCCAAATCAACATTAAATAAAGATTTCTCATTTAAAACTCATTCCGGTTCAGTCATATCAGTAAAAGGAGAAGGATACGGCTGGGCACTAGATGTTGAAAAAGAAACTAAACAAGTTCAACAAGCCTTTGAGAAAGGCGAAAAATCGCTTTCTGCTTCTAATATTCACGGGAATGGTTGGGAGAAGGAAGGTATCGGTTATAAAACAACATCGAATAATGGCATCGGAGACACGTATGCAGAAGTTTCAATTGCAGAGCAACAAATTTGGATTTACAAAGATGGAAAATTAGTTGTTACAACAAATGTAGTAACTGGTAAACATAGTACTGGTGAAGATACATCACCAGGTGTGTGGTACGTCCTATATAAACGAACACCATATACGCTAAGAGGTAACGCAGTAGGAAAAGCTGATTATGCGGTTAAAGTAGATTACTGGGTTCCATTCACAAATAGTGGTCAAGGATTCCACGATGCCGGCTGGCGCAAAGACTGGGGAAATAATGCTTATTTAACAGGAGGATCAGGTGGGTGTGTGAACCTTCTTCCTAATGTTGCAAAAACTGTATATGATAGTTTGAACACGTATGATCCAGTTATTGTGTATTAAAAAATAGCTACGTATCAAGAAATAAACAAAGCAGGAAATCTTATCTGATGGTATATGAAAAAACACCTCTTGCATTCGCATACTAAGTGTGCAAATGCAATGGAGGTGTTTTTGTTTGAATACAAGAGCGTATTGCTTATAAGAAACAAAGTAGAAAGAAATAATAAGTATTCAAATAGTCAATAAAATTGACAATGAATATCATTTTCACTTAATATAGAATCATTGCATTTAATTAGACATGAATTTTTTGTTAATATAATAGATTTCTATTAAGTTGTCACATTTAAGAACTATCATTAAATATTTTAAGAATTTAAACGTAGGAAAGGGTAATATAAAATGAACTGGAAAAAAGGCGGATTATGGGTTATTATTTTTTTCGTTGTAAAAGGCACGATTTCTACACTTTTAATCGTTACAGGTGCTAAATATTTTGATTTATCATTTATGCAACTTATCTTATTAATTCTGACCTTATTAGTGATTTCTCTAATAAGCCGAAAATTGCTGTATAGACATAAACAAAACAAAAAGCAAAAAGAGCTAAATATATAATGGAGCCCCAGAGACCTTTGGATTTCTGGGGTTTTATTTTGATAGTTTTTTCGCATGTATATCAATTTAACAGAATAGGTTGTCCAAAATGATAAAATCGATGATGTTTAAAATGCGTCAGTTATTTTTAATAACGATTGATACCCGTATTTCTACAATCTATATAAATGACTCAATCTCCGCATCTTTTGAATGCCCTTCAATAAAACATAAGCAAAATAATTACCAATCCTATGCAAGAAAGTTAGGCTAGTTAATCGCATATATTTTATTGAAAGGATGTGATTGAATTATGGAACGGCCGAATTGGGGAATTGGAGGATTAGTATTCGTTGGCTGTATGTTTCTTGGTGGAGGAGTGGGATCTATGTTAGGTAATGCCCAAACTGGATGGCTAATAGGAATGGGCGCTGGATTTCTTGGTATGGCTTTAACGAGACTGTTCAGAAAATAATGTAACTGAGATTCTTCTTCTGGTAAATAAGGAAATATGTAAGTAAGTCATGGCATAAGAGTTCTATAAATTATAGTTAGAATCTTCTCTTTTGTATTTGTCTTTTCTAAATTTCTCCATACATAGATATAATTCTCAAGTCGGAGGATGGCACCTTAGGGTGTCTTTTTTATGCTCTTTAAAAATGTCTTATCATTATAATAGCTGAGTTTTGCTTTCAGTCTCCGATGTCCATTAAGCATAAAATAAAAATTCTGCACCATTTAAACTCTGATAACAATTCATACGATCAAGAATAATTGAGTTAATAGCTTTCGGTAGATCGCCATCATTTTTTTATAATAGATTAGATTCATTACCGTTTCAGACCTATGTATGAATTCATAATCTAATAGTAAAAGGAGGAATGATTAAAGGTATGGCGGTTAATGAGGAATCAATTTGTCAACAGTTTGCAAGAATCATTGGCGGTCAAGAAGGATTCGCTGGTGGGAAATGCGTGGCAACAATAAACCGAGATGAAATACGAGCAACAATCTTGGGAAAACGTTTTAGAGTAACAACTTCCTTTTCATTCGAATCACGAGACAATAAAACTGGACGGGCATTATGCCTAGGCCGAGTAGCACTCTTACAAAAAGAAGTCACTGAATTTGTGGCGACAATTATTAAACAAGGAATAATCGTTTCGTCTATACACAATGAGTGGTTATGTGATGATCCAAATTTAATTTACGTTAATATCGAAGACGTTGATGATCCACTAAATTTTGCAAGAAAAGTGAGAAGAGCGTTATGCACGTAATCAATTTCTTTAGTTAAACGAGTGATTATATTAAATTGAAAAGTTCAGCGTGTTGGATGGTTTTATAAAACGAAAGAAGGCGTTTCATATTTGGAATGCCTTTTCTTTATGTGTTCGTTACTAATGTGGGTGGTTAACTGGTTATATGCTGTTTATCTTGCAACAGCAAGAACTGGACGAGGTATCTTTAAAGGTGTTTGACTGTCTATAGATACCGTATTTTATCAAATGTTGTTAGCATATCATAAAACGATAAGGGAGAAATCGCCTTCATACCAACCAATCAAAATCTTGAGGTACTATTCTTTATGTTGTAAGGTTCCACTATTATTTTCATCAATTACTCAACGTACTGCTTCGATGTTTTCTGGAGTCATTTTAATAAATCCTTGCTTTTCATGAGATAATACTTTTTGATGAGTCATTTTGTGCATGGCATTGATTATATGACGATCAGAATTGAGGTCAAGTATTACCTCTTCACCTTTAATTCTATCAGTCTGCTTTTCCTTAACTCCTGATTATATTAGCTTCAATAACATATGATCATTCTTAAGAATGTCATTGAAATGTACGAATAGATGTTAGTGCAGCAAAATAAATTGTGTTATGATATGAGGAAATATAAAGCTATGTAACGGAGGGAATAACATGCCGCATGTTGTGTTTCGTGGAATTACTACTGAACAATTAAAAAGCATAAGCAAGCCATTAGTAGAAGAACTCGCAGATATCTGTGAGTGTGGTACGGATAATTTCACCTTGGAATTACCAAGTTCTACGTTTGTATTCAATGGAGAAGAAATAGAAGCGTTTCCTCTTATTGAAGTGAAATGGTTCGAGCGTGGACAGGAAATTCGTGATCGATTTGCCAAGGCCATTACTACATATGTAATGGATTTTGGACTTCCAGAAGTAGAGGTTGTATTTACAGTTTTCACAGAATCAGCCTATTATATTAACGGGAAGCATTGTGCAAGTTAGAGCTATTAGAAAGATTTTTATTCCTATAATAAAATATGTTTCGTTAAAAACAAGGGCCGGAATTCCGGCTCCTTTTCTATCCCGCAAAATAAAGTCTTACTTTATCTCTCCGTCTCAAAAAACTCAATCCATTCTCCATCAGGGCCAGCGAAGAATATGTAACGTGTTCCATCTGGTAATGTTTCAATTTCTTCTCCTAGTAAAAAGGTTACTTTTTGTTTCTTTAGTCTTTCGATCTCATCCTCTAATGAATCCACTTTAAAGCAAATGTGATGTACTTTTCCTTCTGCCGGAAGAGAAGAGTTGTAGCCTTCAATGAGTTCTAGTATCGTTTCTTTTGATTCTTCTACACCTAAAAAAGCGAGTTTTAAGTCTGGATTCGGATGACCCATACGTTTCATGAGCTGTAAGCCGACTACTTCTTCATAAAATGAAATAGATGTTTCTAAGTTTGCAACCATAAGTCCAACGTGTTCAATTCTTCTAACTGGCATGTAGATTCCTTCTTTCTGAAAATTATATACAATATATTATTGAAAATTAAGAAAATAAGCAAGATAAAAACCTTACAAATTTTAGCGTGTTATATGGTATAGTGAGAAAGTATGTTTGGGGAGAAGGAAGGAGATTATACGATGAATACAACTACTCAAACTCCTTCATTATCGGAAACGATGAAAGAGTGGCATTATGCATTAGCGTATGAAATTAAACATTGGAAAACGATAGGTGGTAGTAAAATTTCTATCATGAACGGTCGTTTTTTATATACAGATTATGAAAGTACAGTATACGTATTTCAGCTTATTTCGGAAGTAAGCTTACCTGAAGGTTCACCCATTCGAATTGAGTTCGATGGTGAGGAAGCGACAGGGGAAGTATTATCTATACATGGATTAGAAATAGAGCTGAAATTAAATGATTATATACAAGGTGAAATAAGAGAAGCGGTTTTATATAGTGAACCGTGGCAATTGTTAGAGCAACTACAAGAGCGATTGAAAGAAGCACGTAAAGATAAGCTGAAACGTAATCGTATAAAGCGTCTTGTTGATGGGACGAGCAGTCCGAAACATATTGAGAAGATGAAAAATCCAAAAAATGAACTGGCATATCGTTCGTTTTATAATCCGACAACGTACGTATGGGGACCGCCGGGAACAGGGAAGTCTTACAATTTATCACGTATTATTTCGGCTCATTATCAAAAAGGAAAATCGGTACTTGTGTTGGCTCATAGTAATGCGGCAGTAGACGTATTAATGAGTGAAGTAACGAAGCAAATTGAGAAGAAAAAGAAATGGACGCCTGGTGAAATTGTTCGTTACGGTTATAGTCAACATGAACATATACGAAATCATGAAACGTTACTTGCGTCGAAGTTAGTTGAAACGACGAACGGATCTTGGGGGGAGGAAAGACTCTATTTAGAAGAGACACGACAAGATCTTCGTGAAAAAATCTTATCGTATAAAGCAACATCTGCTGATAAGAAGCGTATACAAGAGATTGAAAGTGATCTTCGAAAGCAAAAGGCTAAAATTAAAGAAGTAGAAAAAGAATATATTGAAAATGCAAAAGTAATCGGCGCAACTTTATCAAAATGTGCCATTGATTCACTTATTTATGAGCGTACATTTGATTTAGTTGTTGTAGATGAAGTAAGTATGGCATATGTTCCGCAAATTGCATTAGCTGCTTCACTTGGAAAACGTATCGTCGTTTGCGGTGACTTTTTACAGTTACCTCCAATTGCGATGGCAAATCATGAACTCGTTCGTAAATGGCTTGGGGAAGATATGTTTTACCATGCTGGGATTGTTGAGTCTGTTAATAAATCAGAAGCACACCCAAACCTATTTATGTTGCAGGAACAAAGACGTATGCATGCGGATATATCGAAGTTTACGAATTCGTTTATTTATAAAAATAGAGTACACGATCATCCGTCTGTTTCAGAGCGTAAAGAACTTGCGCAATTGCAGCCGTTCGCAAATGAAGCGAGTGTTTTATTTGATACGAGCCAAATGGGAGCTTTTTCGTTAAAAGATGCTGCTTCTGGTTCACGTTTTAACATTATGTCTGGTGTAGTAGCAATGCAAATGATGTTAATCGGATTGTTAGATGGTGTGCAATCAATTGGTATTGTGACACCTTACAGGGCGCAGTCACGCTTTTTATCAACGTGTATTAGAGAAATGTTGCAGAGAACGAAATATCAAAACATACCAGTTTTAGCGGCGACAGTTCATAAGTTCCAAGGTTCTGAAAGAGATATGATGATCTTTGATACGGTTGACAGTTATCCGCAAGAACGACCTGGCATATTATTCTTTGATCACAAAAACCATCGCCTCGTCAATGTAGCAGTGACAAGGGCGAGAGGGAAGTTCATTCAATTATCTGATTGCCATTATATGCGTAAAAACCTTTCGAGAAAACAAGCGTTATCACAATTAACAGCTCATATAGAACGTCACGGAGATGTGTATGATCGTACGACATCAAGACAATTGTGGGAACGGAAAATTTCGAAACGTTTACGCTGGTTTATGGAAATGAATCTTGAGGAAACGAAAGGGGTATTAAAAGATATTTTAGCCTCAAAACGAAAAATTATTATTTCACTTCCAAGTACAAAACAAGTGGATAAGCGAGTATGGCAAGCGTTAATGCGTACAAATGCGCAAATAACAGTTTATAGTGATGGACCAGTTCCACTGAAAAATGTAAAGTTACAAAGACAAAATAAAGCATTCCCGTTTATCGTAATTGATGATGAAATCTTCTGGGCAGGCGCACCGCTTACATCTCAAATGATGTTTGAAGGTAGTACGGAATTTCCGTACGTATGTGCAAGACTGCAAGCACCTGAGACAATTGGTGTATTAAAAGGATTTTTAGATATTCGGTAAATTCGGATAGGAATTCCTTGACTTTTACTTGGAATGAACTTAGAATAAAAAATAATTTAATATAATTTTATGAAAATTCTTATCACGAGAGGTGGAGGGACTGGCCCTATGATACCTCGGCAGCGGATTCGTTATGAATACTGTGCCAATTCCAGCAAGGTAACTTGAAAGATAAGAAAGAAGCTCATTTTGACTGTATATACAGAAGCCTCTTTCTATCTTTTAGAAAGAGGCTTTTTTATGTGAAAATAAAAGGAGGAAGAAAAATGGGAGCGACAGGAGTAGCGTCACAAAGAAAAACAATTGAAGAGAGTATCGAAAGAAATAAGGAAAAGTACATAGAAACAAGTCATGATATTCATGCGAATCCGGAAATTGGTAACCAAGAGTTTTATGCCTCTAGAACGTTAAGTTTATTGCTAGGCAGTGCAGGATTTCAGTTGCAGCACAATATAGCTGGACATGAAACGGGATTTATCGCGCGAAAAAGCTCTGGAAAACAAGGACCTGCAATCGCATTTTTAGCGGAGTACGACGCTTTACCAGGACTAGGTCATGCGTGTGGTCACAATTTAATTGGCACAATTAGCGTTGTAGCAGCAATCGCATTATCAGAAACGCTTGAAGAAATTGGCGGGGAAGTTGTCGTGTTTGGTACGCCAGCAGAAGAAGGCGGGCCAAATGGTAGCGCGAAATCAAGTTATGTAAAGGCAGGTTTATTTAAAGACATTGATGCGGCGCTTATGATTCATCCGAGCGGAAAGACAGCGACAACGAGTCCTTCACTAGCAGTCGATCCACTTGATTTTCATTTTTACGGAAAAACAGCTCACGCTGCAGCTTCGCCAGAAGAAGGGATTAACGCATTAGATGCGGTTATTCAGCTCTATAACGGTATTAACGCACTTCGCCAACAACTCCCGTCAGACGTGAGAATTCATGGTGTCATTACAGAGGGCGGAAAAGCACCTAATATTATTCCTGACTATGCCGCAGCAAGATTCTTCATCCGTGCAGCAACGAGAAAAAGATGCGCGGAAGTAACAGAAAAAGTAAGAAACATTGCACAGGGAGCAGCATTAGCAACAGGTGCAAAAGTAAAAATCCATCAATTTCAAAATGAAATCGATGAATTACTCGTAACAAAAACATATAACGATATCGTAGCGGAAGAACTAGAACTATTAGGTGAAGATGTAAATCGTAAAGAAAGAGTAGGGATTGGTTCAACCGACGCAGGAAACGTAAGTCAAGTCGTACCGACAATTCATCCGTACATTAAAATCGGACCAGATGATTTAATTGCACATACGAATGAATTTAGAGAAGCAGCACGTTCAGAACTTGGAGATAAAGCATTAATTACATCGGCAAAAGCATTAGCAAATACAGCGTATCGATTAATTACGGAAGAAGGGTTGTTAGAGAAGGTGAAGGAGGAGTTTAGAGAGGCGCAGAGGAATCAGGGGTAAGGGGATTAAGGTGCTTTTTTCGAATAGAGATCTAATTCATAAGTAGAGATATAAAAAAGAACATTGAAATATCAATGTTCTTTTTTTGTTTACTAATCATTGATTTCATTGGCTTTTCTCATAAAGGAAAAACTTTTACTGTTAGCCGGGGATAATACGTATCCCTTTATTAGAACGACAATTTCTCCTCAAACTCACTCTTTAAAACAATTAAAGGAGACGATAATCCAAATTGCATTAAAGAGTCTAAAAATGTAGCGAGAGAATCCATCGAATCGCTCATGACCTTCATCATATAATTAAATTCCCCGCTAATTCGGTATAAATCTGTTACTTCAGGAGCGGCATTACAAAATTGAATAAAATCAGAGCATTGGCTCGTTTTAAACATGATGAATGCTTGAATGTTTTTATTAATTTTTGCAGGCTCAAATTTCGTTCGATAAGCCGCTATAACTCCTTGATCTTCAAGCTTGTTAATACGTTCTTTTACAGCAGGTTGCGTCATGGATATAATTCGTCCTATTTCTGAAACAGAAATTCTCGCATTTTCATATAACAGGTTCATAATTTTATGATCGATTTCATCCAATTTTACAGCGTTTTGCATTGTGTAGCCTCCTTGTTGTGTTTTCTAAAGTGAATTGCGAATTATAACTATAATATCATAAGTGAACGAACTAAATTACCTATAAATCTATATTTAAAATGATTAGTATTTGCATGAAAATATAAGTATAGGGTTTATCAAAAGGGAATTTAGGAAGGATGGAAAAAATGAAGAATCTTGATGGGAAAGTAGCATTAGTAACAGGGGCAAGTCGCGGCATTGGTCGTGCGATTGCGATGAGATTGGCAAACGACGGTGCATTAGTTGCGATTCACTACGGCCGAAATAAAATAGCTGCAGATGAAACAATTAGTGAGATTGAATCTAATGGAGGAAAGGCATTCTTAATTGAAGCTGATCTCAATTTAATGGATGGTGTCAAAAAAATAGTAGAACAATTGAAGAATGAATTACAAATAAGAGTTGGTACATCAGAGATTGATATTTTAGTAAACAATGCAGGGATAGGTACACAAGGGACGATTGAAAATACGACAGAAGAAGTTTTTGATGAAATTATGGCCGTAAATATTAAGGCGCCATTCTTTTTAATTCAGCAAACATTACCGTTACTACGAGTAGAAGGGCGCGTTATTAACATTTCATCAGCGGAAGTAAGACTTGGTTTTACAGGGTCCATTGCATACGGTTTAAGTAAAGGTGCACTAAATACGATGACACTTCCTCTAGCTAAACATCTTGGAGAACGAGGTATAACAGTGAATACAATTATGCCTGGATATACGAAGACAGATATCAATGCGAAATTGCTAGATGATTCAGAAATACGGAATTTTGCTACGGATTCATCTGTGTTCGGACGAATAGGGCAAGTTGAAGATATTGCAGATGTAGTAGCATTCCTTGCTTCTTCTGATAGCCGCTGGGTAACAGGGCAGATTATAGATGTCTCTGGAGGGTTTTGTTTATAGGGGCACTACTCCATAACCAGCAAGCTAATTAAGTAAATTACTAGTTATGAAACGATCCTCGTTTCATAACTAGTAATCTATAGAAAGGTAGAGATGATAAAGAAATCTATTAAAACGTGATTTTTTCGCTAGGCAATTTGAATAAGGGGGCTATTTTTAATTATTCATAATCTAAAATAATCCAATTTTATTTTACAGTAACATTAAAACAAAATTATTGACCGCGTGGTACAAAAAGGAGTATTCTATTCATGTTATCTTTAAAATGAGAGGAGGATACGATTGAATAAACGCGGCAGACCTCGAGAGTTTGATTATTCCTCAATTGTAGATGTTGCAATGAAAACATTTTGGTTAAGAGGATATGAAGGATGTTCTACACAAGATTTATGCAGTGATACAGGACTTGGAAAAGGAAGTTTATACAATACTTTCGGTAGTAAACATGAACTGTATAAACAAGTATTAGAACGCTACCATGAAATTGGGATTAGGGAACAAAAGAAATTGTTACATACTCCAATTCCAGTTAAAGAACGATTAAGTAATTTTTTTGAATGGGCATTGAAAGAAGACTTTGAGAATATGGATCAAAAAGGATGCTTATTGATTAATGCCAGTATAGAACGTGCTAAAAACGATTTAATGGTACAAGAAATTTTCTCGAAGCATGTTGAACTTCTTAAACAAGCTATTGAAACAGTGATGGAGGAAGGATTGCAAACAGGTGAAATTTCAAAGAAGCAATCCGCTGAGGAATTAGCTAGTCTGCTTTTAAGCAGTTATTACGGATTCCGTGTTCTTAATGTATCGATGCAAAATCGGATGTTGTCTGAACAAGTTATCAAAGGAGCAGTAGAGTCTATTTGTGGCGCTTAGTGCGCCCTTTTTTCGCACTATTTTTGTACCGATCATTACAATAATGAATAAGGAGTGTTTTTATGCCATCGATTATTTATTTATTAGCTTTAGCAATCTTTTGTATGACTACATCAGAATTTATGGTTGCAGGTATGATGAATGAACTTGCTCTTGCATTCCAGGTTTCTGTATCATCCATTGGGTATTTAATTTCAGCTTATGCAGGAGCAATGGTAATAGGAGGCCCCATTTTAACTGCAATCCTCTTACGAATGCGCAGCAAACAAGCATTATTGTTTTTAATGTTCGTATTTTTAATTGGTCAATCGCTCGGAGCTATTGCTTGGAACTATGATATTATGATGATTTCACGTATTATAACTGGTATTGCTTCAGCTTCAGCTTTTGGAGTTGCGATTTCCTTTTCTGCGGCATTGGTTCACTCTGATTCAAGGGGAAAAGCTGCATCAATTGTACTTGCAGGTTTAATGTTCGCAACTGTATTAGGTTTACCTATAACAACCGTTATTTCGCAATATTTTGGCTGGCGTATTAGTTTTGGAGCTGTTTCTGTTCTTGTGCTAGTATCAGCAATTATGATTCAACGGTTATTACCATCTTCTTCAAATAAAGAGCAATTAAATTGGAAAGATGAACTTCTGCGATTTAAGAATATTCATCTTTGGGCAGCGTACGTAACAAGTATGTTCATTATTGGTGGTACGTTTGCAGCATTTAGTTATTTCACTCCTATCTTTACAAATGTTACAGGGTTTTCAAGTGCAAGTATTCCATATTTACTTGCTCTCTATGGTAGTGCGACGGTAATTGGGAATATAATAATTGGCAAGTTCGCTGATAAATTTACAATGAAAATACTTATGGGTGGATTAATTATATTAATCATAGCGTTGTCTTTATTTGCTTTAAGTGCAGAGAATAAATACATTGCAGTTATTTCTACGATTTTTATTGGTTTAACTGGTGTAGCATTGAATCCAGCTATGGTTGCAAGGGTGATGAAGACAGCTAGTAATGGAATAATGATAAATACCGTTCATAGTTCTTTTATTACGCTAGGTATTGTTATTGGTTCGTCACTAGGTGGTCTTGGGATCAGTAAAGGATATGGTTTTGTATCTCCTCTATGGATTGGAGCTTGTTTAGCTATCCTTGGGGTAATTTCGTTATTTCCATATTTACATAAAGGAAATGTAGATTAAGAGGTTTAAAATTTCTTTATATGGGGGAGCACCCCATCGCTATCAAGCTAAGAAACACATTCTTCACCAAAAACGATAAAAATGATTAACATGTAAAAAATTAGTTCTGGAACTATTATGATAGTTTAACTTAATGAGCATGTATGGTGACCCCTAATTTATTTGATTTGAAAATTTATTTCTATACAGATTACAAAATTGAATTAATGAGAAGATTTAATCAGAATCATTTACAAACTGCACTTTTGGGATAAATAAGTTATTATCTAACAACTGTTATTCATCATCACAAAAAATCCAGTAACTTCATCTGGAGAATAATAAACATCTATAAATTATTGTTAGAAGCTGTCCTTTTTGTATTTATCTTTTATAAATTTCTTCAATACATAGATGTAATTCTCAAGTCGGAGGAAGGCACCTTAGGTGTCTTTTTTCATTATAAAAACCCAAAAGCATTTATGTACTTAAGGGCTTATCCATTAAAAAGTATGGGTATTTGGAATTCCTTAAATTAAGAACAAAGTGGAATTATTCCTAAACTAATTAATAGAGCTGCAGCCAACGCTGGAATTGGTACAGGAATCTCGATACCTTCTACACCTAAGAAGTATTGTCCACTTATTACTTTAAAACAAACTAATTCCTCTTTTCTGCTAGAGTTAATGCGTTATAATATTTAATTAAACTATCTGTATGACCGGATTTTATATTTTTATAATGTATATTATTTTGCCATTCTTAGAGTCCTTATAGTATCTTTTTTCTCAATATAAGAACTCTAAAAATGTGTTAATATTTTAATACAAATTCCCTTTTGTGCAATGAGATAGTAATACCCAACAAAAAGCCCACCTATTTTAGTAGGTGGGCCTTATCTTTATTACACAATGTCAAATTACACTCTCTTTTGCTCATAAACTTTATTTAATTTGGATTAGTCAACATGTGGCATTATATACATACTAAAAGTATAATTTTTTCCGGAACTCTACATGTAACTTTCATCGATTCTGCTTAACTGGATAATCTTGAGAAAATATTAACAGAATTAAAAAAATAACATTTTTTCAATTTCCTGTAATTATAATTAAAGGTATTCTGTTAGTGTTATACAAATGTATCTGTCGATTTATTCCATGTATGAATCTAGTCTGGCTATCAACAGAATATTCCACACACAATTGAAAAAGGGGGAAAGTTTATGCAAAGAATTTTAAAATTCCTGTTCATGTCCGTTTTTTCTTTGATTTGTGTTTTGTATGTTCAAACGGACTCTTTTGCCGCACCAGCATACGAGGGAGTTGTCAAAATGAAGCAGCCTTCAGGCGAATCTTTTGAGGGCACGTTACATGGAGATGAATGGTTCCATTGGGTAAGTACAAAGGATGGAGATGTACTTTTACAAGATCAGAAGGGGTATTGGAATTACGCGGAGCTTACATTAGATGAACTGAAATCGACGGGGAAAAAATATAAAATTGATAAGAAGCCTTCAATGGCAGTAAATGAGAACAATTTGAACAAATGGATAAAGAATTACAACCCTCAAGCAAAGAAAAAACAGGAGCACATGAATAAATTACAAAAAGAATCACCAAAAAATATTGATGGAACTGTCACTCCAGTTTTAGGAAACAAAAAATTACTTGTTTTGTTAATTGGGTTTACAGATGTTGATATTGCATATAACGATAACGATTGGAGTAACAAATTCTTTTCTACAAATCAAAAGTCAGTTAAGAATTACTATAATGAAGTAAGTAACGGAAAAGTACAGATAACTCCAGCTCCTGAAACATATGGTACTCAAAATGATGGAGTGGTTAAAGTGAAATTAGATTACGCTCATCCGAGTACATCGGGAAAAAGTATGGGTACGGTTATAACAGATGCACTGGCTAAAGCTGATTCTCAAGTGAATTTTGCTAGTCTTGATACTAATAATGATCAAGTCATTGACTCTAAAGATGGCTTCTACATTGTAAGTTTTCTTGCTGGTAATGAACAGGCTAGTGGTGGTCCACTTCCAAATATTTGGGCACATCAGTCATATGCTCCTAATACAAATCACGATGGTGTTACAGTATCAGGCATGTATACAGCGCAGGGGGAAAAGCAATATGGTCATATGGCGACAATTGGTATACCTGCTCATGAGTTAGGTCATTCTTTTGGTCTTCCAGATCTATATGGCGACAATAACCGTGTGGGTAGTCTAAGTATAATGGGGAATGGAGCTTGGAATAGTCTTCCAGGAGAAGAGTATGGAACTACGCCAGATCATATGGATGCTTGGTCCAAGGTAAAACTAGGTTTTGTAACGCCAAATGTAGTAAATACCAGCAACAATTTTACTCTAAATGCGATCCCAAATAACTATAATGTGTTAAAGATTCCTTTAAAGGATAATACGTATTTTTTAGTTGAGAATCGCGCAAAGGTTGGGTATGATGCGAGCTTACCAACTAATTCTGGTGGTATTGCGGTTTGGCATATTGATGAATCCATGAATAATAATTCCAGTGATCCTCATCCTTTCATTGATATAGAACAATCCGTCAGTGAATACCAAGACCCTTTCTATTACACGAATCAAAATCATGCTGCTTCCTTTAGTCCAGACACCAATCCGAATAGTAATACCTACACGGGAGAAAAATCAGGTGTAACGATTACAACGACAAGCACAAGTAATTCGACTATGAATGTAGCGGTCACAACAAAAGAAGCTAGCTTAATTCCGCAAACAAACTGGACACTAAAATATGTAGATAGCTATAATTGGTACAATTTAGGTACGTATGCCTTTGACGGAAATAAAGACACATTTTGGCATACAAATTGGAGTCCTGTTGCTCCAATGCCACATGAGATTCAAATTGATTTAGGTGCGACCTATAACCTCTCCAAATTCAGCTACCTGCCAAGGCAAGACGGCCAAATAAACGGAACGATTAAGGATTATGAGTTTTACGTAAGTAGTGATGGAGTGAATTGGGGAACAGCTGTATCCATAGGTGCTTTTGCAAATAATACTAATTTGAAAGAAGTCAACTTTGCAAACAAGACAGGTCGTTATATTAGACTACGTGCATTAAGCGAGGTAAACAATAATCCATGGACAAGTGCGGCAGAAATCAATGTATTTGGAGTGGCTCAATAATATATTCATGAGGGTATTTATTTAAATCATTGATATGCTATTTCAAAAGGTTATCATTCGCTGGGGGTTTCATCCAGCCTTTGATAACCTTCTTATTCTGCTAATATGTAAAAGAAAAACATAGATTGTTAAAATTGACTTTCTTAGCTTAGTTTAGCTTAAATGTGAAACTTTTTAAGGTTTATTTTGTATGCAAATCTTTCAATTACCTACACTTGTCCTTTAGAAATAAGAAACAATCTCACCTGAAATTTATTTTATATAAGCTTAGCTTGATAGAGATGGGGCGCGACCCCACATCCATCAACTTAAGGATTTAGACTATTTTTGAAGTTAAAAGCACGTTACTATTTTCTTATGTTAATGAGAAAGGGTGACGTGTTTTTTATGAATATGAATCAAAAACAAGAATTATCTTTA